>CAWJGW010000011.1:0-858281 GCA_963842405.1 uncultured Isosphaeraceae bacterium
GAGTGATCACGATAATTGACAGACCTTCGATCGAGATAATCGATGGGATCTTGTCGATTTGACGGCCGCTCCAAGTACCGGTGGTCTCTTCTGTTCCTTCTGCCTCTGTGATGGCACCCTGTGCTGTGTGTCGGTATGACGACAGAGGGGGAGGTCACCAGCGCCAAATCCAAGGAATGTCACGGCCAAGCCGACGGCAAAGATCGATCGCGGCTGGATATAGCGGCAGCTTGGTGGCGGCCGCCCAAAGTTCGATCTGGTTACCGTGGCTGTGGCAGCGATGGCAAAAGTAGCGACCCAGCACCACGTTCACCGAGAACGAGCGACGACGCCTCGATGTGGATTCATGCAACGGACAATTTCCATACCATTGGGACCCCTGATCGACTCGAGGGCTGGAAACCAAGCAAGTTCAGCACTTGCTCCATCGTGATCTCAGCTCGAACTCTCTGGAAGTCGATACCGGGCACGGTTATTCCTCACTCGATGACACGATGGCTCGGTGCTCCTTTGACCGTTCCGTTCCTTTACTCTCTATAGGGAACGGGAACGGTGCTTCTCGGGATGATCAGTCAAGGCGCTTCCAACCCGCGGGCGTACGGCAGAGCCAGCCGGCTCGCTCGAGCGACTCCAGCGCCTCGCCCAGGCGCTCGTTCTTGACCCCCAGCGAATCGCGCAGCTTCGCTCGCGTGAACACCACGCCCGGGGCCAGAAGGTCGAGCACTTGCTCCTCGAGACCGCGTCGCTTGCCATCCTGGAGCTCGCGCGATCACCTCCAGGTGGGTCGTCTCCGCGTTGGTTGCGATGAGGTCCAGATAGACCGATGCCGATGCCGGCGCTGCCCGGTGCTCGCTGGAGAGCACCAGGTGTTCCTTGGTTCGGCGGAGATACAGGTTCGAGTCGCCGAAGGCGTGGATGTCACCGGAGCCGCGCAGTCCTTGGCCGGCGGCAACTCCCCCCGCGGCGTTCTTCCGGGTGTGATGCACCAAGAGGACCGAGAGGTCAAGCTGCCTTTGCAACGAGCGAAAGTACGCCAGCAACTCGGCCACTTCACCGGCGTTGTTCTCGTCAATGCCGTGAAGTCGCACCAGGGGATCCAGAACCAGCAGCCGGGGCCGCAGCCGCTTGGTTGTCTCTAAAAGCCGCGCGCGGTCCGGACCACGATCGAGCCGGAGCACAGGCACGGTAATCACATGCATCGCGACTCCGGCGAGATCGAGACCGCGATGCCGAGCCATGCCCGCGACGCGTTCACGCACGACCAAGAGCGCGTCCTCGGCCAGATAGACCAGGACCGGTCCCGGCTCCGGCACGGCGTACTTGCCCAAGCACGCCGTGCCGGTCGCCACGCTCAAGGCCATGTCCAGCCCCAGCCAGGTCTTGCGCACTTGGGGGCACCACCGATCACGCCGACGGACGACGCACCCCAGAGCCCTTCCACAAGCCAGCGCTGGGCGTTCTCCTGGCTCTGGATCTCCCCCACACGCACGACCGGAAGCGGTTGCTCAACAGGTGTGTGTATCATCACGCCCTCACTTTCTTTTTGACCACGGGGCGTGAGTGCCTCGGTTGAACGACTTCGAGGTAACACTTCTCGTCAAGCTGCGCCAGCTCATTGGCCATACCGTAAGCCAGAAGCTCCGCGCCCATGATCATGAGCAGGCGATAATTGCCGGCACTGTGATCGACCAACGTGTCCATGAGCTCGGCGGTCATCAAGGTCGCGTTGCCGGCCTTGACAAGTGCGTGCTTCAGGAGCTCGAGCAGCTCCTCGCGCGAGGCGGCCTCGGTGACCAGCCGCGTGCGAATCCTGGTCCCCAAAGGGACCAGGTCCTCGTGCCGCAGCAGCTCCGGGAGTCGTCCGTCCCCGGAGAGCACCACCGTCAACAGCGACGTGGCGTCGAAGTCGGCACTGGAGAGGATCCGCAGCTCAGAGAGGACGTCGGGGCTCATCTCCTGCGCTTCGTCGATCAACAGCACCGGGCGGATTCGTGAGGAGGCCACATGCGTTTTCCAGCGCTCGCGGAGTGCCTTGAATCCGCACCAACGATTGTGCGGTGCGAGCTTCACCGCGAAGATATCGCCCAGCTCTCGATAGAAGTCGGGACTCTTTGACTGGGGCCTCTCGATGACACCGAGCGACACGTCCCGCAGCGACTGAAGCCGGCTCGCCACAATCCGCAGCGCCACCGATTTGCCGGTGCCCGACTCACCCGTCACGAGGGCGAAGCCCCCCTCCTGGACCAACTGTTCGACACGCCAGGCGAAGTGCTCGATCTTGGGGGTCGCCAGCAGTGCTTCGCCGGGAAGCTCGGGCGAAAACGGGTTCCACTTCAGCCCCCACAGTGCGTGTAGTTTCTTGCTGTTCATGACGCTTGTTCTCCGTCGTTAGAAGGTGATGTCTTGGGCAGATACGCCGGGGGCATTCCCGTGGCCGAATACTCTTGGAGGATGCGTTTCAAGAGGGCAGGCAACTCGCCGCCGGAACGCGGCTGTTCTTGGGTCGAAATGTCGGTACCGCCGGGCGCGATCGCGGCACGCCGGCCGTCGGCGTTGGCGGCTTTGTCGAGCGGATAAATGGGGGCCAGGATCGTTCCGTTGCGCTCGTCAACCAGGTCGACTCGGCCCAGGTCCCAGCGGGCGTAACGCACGGTCACTTCGCGGAAGTGGCGATACCGAGCTGGAATCTCGAACCGCACTCCATCGAGCGGGATCGTGCCGTCGCTTCGACGCTGTTTTCTCTTGGTCTCCAAGCGAAACGCGTCGCGCAGCGACTCGCTCGAAGGACTATCGCGCATCACGTCGGGCGCCTTGGCAAACCGCTCGACTGGCGAGCTGGCGATCTCGCGATGCACCGCGCGGTTGTACTCGATTTCCACCCACGCCTGGGTCACATCGTTGAGCCGCTCGAGCGTCAAGTCGGCGAGGCCCTCGAGCATCTTCATCAGCCGGCCTTCGAGTGTTGCCCAAAATATCTCTTGTTTGCCGTTTTGGTACGGGCTGTACGGAAGGGTCCGCTCATGGACGATTCCCAGGTGAAGCAGCCCCTCGGCGACTTCCTCGGCCACCATCGCCGCACCGTTGTCTGTCAAGAGCGCACGCGGCAGACCGCGTTTCTGGATCGCCTGAGAGAGGCCGTGCACGAGGTCCTCGGCGGTCTCCGAAAGATACCATTGGACGTGGCAGCACAGTCGCGAATGGTCGTCGAGGATGCCCAGCGCGATTGGTCGTAGCCACTGGCCGCTCTGAGTGAGCACCTTGAGAGAGCCGTGATGGAAATCGAGGTGCCACAGCGACCCGACGTACTCGGCTTCGTAGCTGCGGACCTCACGCGTCTGGCGCCTTTCTGCCGCGCGAGCTTCGCCCGGGCGTCCGTTGGGCCGAAGCGGCGGCTTGCGCACCAAGCCGTGCGCCTGCATGTAGCGCTTCACCGTGGAATAAGATCGGAGCGGTCCCAGCGACGGATTGGCTTTCACTGAAGCGGCCAGGTTGTCGTAGTGCAGTTGGTAGCTCCAGTGTGGGTGGTCGTGGTACTGGAGCATGAGCTGCTCCGCGACGGCGGCGGCGAGGGTCACCTTGCCGCAGTCCTTGCGCACGGCACGGCGCAGAGCGCTGACTGGGTCGTCGCGCTGGCTCCGCGCCATGTAGTACCACCGCTCGATGGTGACGGCCGTGAGATGGACATCGCGTCCGGTCACCGGATGCGACCAGGTTTTGGCGGCAAGGCCGCGGATGGCTGTTTTGAGCGCACCGCGCAGGGGGAGAGCTCAGGAGCGAGCCCACCACGGAGAACCGAAACCGCGCCCACTGGCGCTGGTCGAACTGGGGTTTGTTGGAGTCATCACAATTTCCTCGAAACGAGTGGGTGAGGGAACTGTGACATCCTCCATAACGTGGCCGAAACGAGTCGAGGGGCATCTTCTGCGGAAAAAATCGATCATCGCAAGACAGTGCGAGATCGTGATTTAAAGGCCTCCGGTGATCGTGATCGGTGCGAGGAAGCGGAGTAGGAGTGTCCAGCCCTTGCAGCGGCGATGGCGGCTGAGGAAGGCGTCCACGAGCGAGTACGGCAGGCTGTCGATCCCAACAGTTAACTTGAAGCGGGCGCCCTCGATCTTCCAGAATGGTGTTTGGGGAAAGTGTTCGCGCCAGAAGACCTGCCAGCGAGCGATGGTCCGCGGATCGACGCTGAAGCGTTGGGAAAGCTCACGGACGCGGCGTGGCGACGGCCCGTGCCGCATGGCGCTGATGAGGATGACGATGGCGCCCAGGTAGACCTTTCGGCCCAGGAACCGTACCGACGGTGGTGTCGTTCTCTTCCTGCAACCATCGCGATCGCAGCAGAAGCTCAATCTGATGCGCAGGAAGTCCGGAATCGGGTCGGGGAAGCCCTGGGGGCTCCGGAGATAGTCGGCGGAGTGGAGGCGTCCCCCACAGGAACATCCGTTCTCGCGAATCGCGTTCGCAAGATCTTGGTCAATTGCGAAAAGGCACCACCAGAATCTGGCGGTGCGGGGCAAATCGTGATACATGGTCGAGTACTCCGGGGTCGGATACTCTACGGAGTACACCCCTCGGGAATCTTGATCAAGTGATCAGGCTCTCCGAGGGGAATTTTTTGAGCAGCGTCATCGAAGTTGACCAGGACGCGCGGATTTCACATCGATTATCTTGGCCACTCTCAGACCGCACGCTCGATCCGGCGATCGAGGAGTTCGGGCTGGCCAGGATGGGGTATGAAGCGCGGCTCTTGCCCGACGGCCGACTGCATGAGGGCGACCAGCTCAAGATGATCGACCCTGCCTGCGGCAGCGGGCACTTTCTGCTCGGCAGCTTTGCCCGGCTGGTCGATCGTTGGCGGAAGAGGACCAGCCGCGAGGGGGTCGGTGCTCGTCCAGCAGCACTCGACGGCGTTCCCGGCGTCGATGTGAACCCCTATGCGATCGCCATTGCAAGGTTCCGGCTCTTGATCTCAGCCTTGAATGAAGGCGAAGCGAGACAGTTGAGCAATTCGCCAGGCTACGTGATCCACTTGGCCTGCGGGGATTCGCTATATCATGGCGTTGAGAAACAGGTACAAATCTCAGACTGGGCCGACGAGTCGCACTATTTTAGGACCAGAACTCGGAGCTTCTCCAGGAATACTAACAGCTGGCAGCTTTCATTGCGTCGTTGCCAACCCACCGTATATCGCGCCGACTAACCGCTCAGCCAACGATGCTTACCGCCGCCTGTATACTTCGTGCAGCGGGCAATATTCACTGGCAGTCCCATTCATGAGCGGATTTTTAGGCTTGCGGCCGCCGGCGGCTTTACGGGACAGATTACAACAAATGCCTTCATGCGAGCAGAATTCGGCAAGAAACTTATAAACGTATTCTTGAGAACTGTGGAATTAACTCACGTAATTGATACAGCATGGGTTTGCCTCCCGGGGCATGGTATTCCGACTGTCATCGTGCTTGGACGAAGCAGAAATCCTACGACGAATATTGTGAGAGCCGTGATGGGGATTGGGGGCGAGGAGGGCGTACCGACGGACCCGAGTCAGGGTGCGGTCTGGCAGGAAATAATCTCGGAAATTGACTCGCCTGGCACTCTTGGCAGTTACGTCCATGTCGTCGACGCACCAAGAATTCGATTCGAAAAGCACCCTTGGAGCATCGGCGGAGATGGGGCTGCCGACCTGAAGGAGAAGTTGGACGCAGAAGCACACAATCGGCTTAAGGAGGTAGTGGAGGCTATATCTTCCATCTGTATCACGCGTCGAGGATGAGGCCTACCTGCTTCCTCGATGGGCAATGCTTCGTAATAGAATCTGTAAGAATCATATACTGCGATAGTGCTCAGGGTGAACATGTCAGAGATTGGGACGTCGAACATGATTCCTGGGTGCTATTTCCGTACAACAACGAACTGAAGCCGGTGAGTTACATCGAGCCTCTGAGGTACATAGATTCTTGTGGTCGTACAAGGAACTTCTTTGGAGGCGAAAAGAGTTGGGAGGTGATCACCGAGAGATGGGCAGGACATGGTGGGAATGGAACCGGTTCCTCTCGCATCGATTTGCACCCAAAGACGCGATTCCTTTCGCGTTCGTCTCTACGCACAATCATTTTGCTTACACATCCGACCGCATTGTTTACCACCGAACCTCGCCAGTGATTAAGCTCCACCAGGATGCCAAGGCAGAGGACTTTCTCGCCCTGACAGGGATACTTAACTCATCCGTGGCTTGTTTCTGGCTGAAACCAGTATCTTTCCAAAAGGGCGGAGATTCGGTAGGACCTGAGGGGCTCGAGTTCGCCGCACTCTCTGGGATATTCATTACAACTTTAACACTACTCCCTTACTGGAGTATCCGCTCTGCGAAAAGCGGCCTGAGAGCATTCCTTCAAAAATCGATAAGGTGGCCTATCATCACGCTGCTCGACTCCCTAAACCATCATTGATTAAGTGGCATTCACAAGAGTGTAGTAGCTCGGCCCATACGCCGCTTCGCAGATTCTTGGATGAGTCCAGGGAACGTTGTGCAATTCTCCAGAGCGAGATGATCAGCCTTCAAGAGGAATTAGACTGGCAAAGCTACCGACTTTACGGCCTCATTGGTGAAGATCTTTCAAGAAACGATCCACCGCCTCTTAAACTTGGGACGCGCAGCTCGAAATGTTCTGGCGCGGATGATGGCGGCTGGAGAGACACCGACTACTTGGTTTGATCGTCATGGGTCAACGCCCACAACTGAACTCCCTGGCGAGTGGCCCGACGGCTACCGCGAGTTGGTCGAACGACGCATAGCCCTGATCGAAAACAATCCGAATATTAGACTTATCGAACAACCGGAATATAAGCGACGTTGGGAACACCGAATCTTGGGAATCGCAGCTTAAACGGGCACTCCATGTCTGGCTCCTCGACCGTCTCGAATCCTACTTCGACTTCGACGGCCGCATGAACGAGGCGGGGAAACCCACGGCCCGACTCTCCATCGGGTTGATCACCGTCGGCAAGCTGGCGGATATCGCCCGTCAAGACCCGGATTTCCTCCAGGTCGGCGAGCTTTATCGGGATGATCCCGCGTTCGACGTGACGCGGCTGGTGGCCGAGCTGGTCGAGGGGGAAAGTGTACCGCTGCTGCCGATCCTGCGCTACAAGCCGTCGGGCCTGCAAGCGCGAGGAGTGGGAAAAAACCTGGACGCTCCAGCACTTCGAGGACGCGATTGACGCCCGCACCGACGCTCCCCAAGGACGATCCTCGGCACCTTTCGGAGCTGGACGCTAAGGAATTAAAGAAGAAAGAGGTCGGCACGATCCCCGTTCCTCCCAAGTACACGAGCACCGACTTCCTGAAGAGCGATTTCTGGCGCCTCCGCGGCAAGCTCGACGTGCCAAAGGAACGCTGGGCGAGCTTCCCGCACTGTCAGGGTGAAGACAGCACGCTCATGGTCGCCTGGGCTGGCTATGACCACCTCCAACTCGCCCGGGCGATCAGCGCCTACTACGTCGACGTCCAGGAACGCCTCGGCGGCCGCGACGACCCGCGGCTCGTGCCGCTACTTGCGTGCCTGATCGAACTTCTCCCGTGGATCAAGCAGTGGCACAATGAGATTGACCCCGAGTTCGGGTGCGCATGGGTGAATACTTCGAGGGGTTCTTGCAGGAGGAGTCACGCAACCTGGGGCTGACACTCGACGTGATCAAGGCATGGCAACCGCCCCAGCGCACTCGCGGCCGCTCACGCAAATAGAGAGAGTCTCACGCGAAGGCAGAAGAATAAAAACGTCAACTGGGGAAAGAATTGAATCGAAGAATCTCCGCAAAGCCGCAAAGCCGCAAAGAAGAGAATAAGCAAAGGGGAAAAACGATCGAGTCGACCGCTGCGATTCGAAGAATGTCATTGAATTCTTTGCGGCTTTGCGTGAGATCGCATTGAGTGTTTTGTCTTTTTGCGTGAACTCCCCCGGATTGGCGGCAACATTCGTGCGAGTTCCGTTTGGCTAAATCCCGAAAAACGTCGTCGGGCATTTCTTAGCAGTCGTGCTTGAAGACCGAGGGCCGGTCGCCGGTAACAGAGTGGGATAATTTGGTGCAATGGGCAACAAAGGCAATCAGGGTCAGCGAAGGCTGCGACTGGATTAACGCCTTGAGGCGGCGAACCCACCCAGGTATCCTTGTCTCTCGAATCCGATCGGTGTCAAATTGCTCGATTTCCAGGGTATCCATAAGTGCTTTTCCAGTAAGTGCTTGGGGATTCCGCTCCGAAATGCCGCCCAAGAATACTGAAAAAATGAGCTACTTTTATCATACTTTAGATGGCAACTAAGGCCGAGAAAGAGAATCTCAAGGGCGTGTTTGGGTGTCAGTTTTGCACTCGATTGACGTCGGTTTACAGAGTTCTTACCCTGGGACGCGGAGGACGCTCATGAGTAAGTACGCTGGCCTGCTATATGCCCAGCCGTCATTCATGGAGGGTGTCGGGCGATTAGTGGACTCCGCGGGACTACTGGATGGGTACAACTATTCATCGACTCCCGACGAGGCCGACACGGTTGCGATAGAGTCGGACTGGTGCGCGGTTGGCGAGGATTTGCGCTGCGCGGTCCTTGACTTCGCAAAGCGTTATGGAATTGAAATTCGCAATGGCTAAACAAAAGCCAGATGACGGGTCGGCGATGAAGCCCCGTACGCCCCAAGAGGGCGATGTTGCAAAGCCTGGCGACCCTCCGTTGGACGGGGATGAACGTTCACCGATAGAACCGGAGATCATCGGCCCGGGCGAGCCTCGCAAGATGCGGACACGGGTGACCGTGTCCGCTAGCTATAAATACGAGGGAGTGCTGCCTCCGCCTGAGTACTTCGAACAACTCGAACAGATCGTTCCTGGCAGCGCCGAAGCTCATAATCGAAGGCTACCTGAAGCAATCCGGCCACAGACAAAATAATGAAAACAGGGTCATTGCCGCGAATATCGCAGCGCGCTCGCTGGGAATGAAACTAGGAGCGTGGCTTGCTAGCCTGGGGATTATTGGGGGTTGCGTGGTAGCTGCGGTCGGCTACCCTACTGCCGGCGTCTCCATCGCTGGGGCGACAGCTTTGGCTCTCGCCACGAGCTATCTGAAAGCCTTGGCCGATCATGGCAAAGATCTTGGGCCCAAAAAGAGTCTGATGGATAGATTGGCTAGGCGGTCTCCCCAGAAACCCGAGCCCCCCGCCGAGATCGGACATTCGCCGCAAACGTGAGTTCCTGAGATGTGATGCTTCACGTCTGCTCGTACCGTGGTAATCGCAGCTCGAACGCGCCTTGCGCGGCTGGCTCGTGGACCGTCTCGAATCGTACTTCGACTTCGACGGCCGGATGAACGACGAGGGGAAACCGACGGCCCGGCTCCCGATCGCGTTAACCACCGTCGGCAAGCTGGCAGACATCGCCCGTCAGGACCCGGATTTCCTCCAGGTCGGCGAGATCTACCGCGACGATGCCGCGTTTGACGTGACGAAGCTGGTGGCCGAGCTGGTCGAGGGGGAAAGTGTCCCGCTGCTGCCGATCTTGCGCTACAAGCCCTCGGGCCTGCGCAAGCGCGAGGAGTGGGAAAACACCTGGACGCTCCAGCGCCGCGAGGATGCGATCGACGCCCGCACGGCGATCCCCAAGGACGATCCCCGGCACCTTTCGGACGTAGACGCGAAGGAGTTGAAGAAGAAGGAGGTCGGCACGATTCCCGTCCCGCCCAAGTACACGAGCGCCGACTTTTTGAAGAGCGACTTCTGGCGGCTCCGCGGCAAGCTCGACGTACCCAAGGAGCGCTGGGTGAGCTTCCCGCATTGCCAGGGCGAGGACGGCACGCTCATGGTCGCCTGGGCCGGCTACGACCACCTCCAACTCGCTCGGGCGATCAGCGCCTACTACGTCGACGTCCAGGAACGCCTGGGCGGCAGAGACGACCCGCGGCTCGTCCCGCTGCTCGCCTGCCTCGATCGAGCTTCTCCCGTGGATCAAGCAGTGGCACAATGAGATTGATCCCGAGTTCGGGGTGCGGATGGGTGAATACTTCGAGGGCTTCCTGCAGGAGGAGTCGCGCAACCTGGGGCTGACCCTTGGAAGAGATCAAGGCCTGGCAGCCGGCTCGGAAGGCGCCGACACGTCGCGGACGTAGTTCACGTTAGGTATCATCGAAGTTTGGCCGGAGACTCGCGGAATTCCCATGAAGATCCATCGAATCAAATTGACGAACTTCCACGGCTTCGAGGACCGAGAGTTCTCGTTTGGTTCGCGCTTTAATCTGATCATTGGTGATAACGCGACCGGTAAGACGACGCTCCTCGATGCTCTCTCGGTGGGTCTCGGGTCGTTGTTTCTGGGATTCCCCGAGCCTGCCTCGCCGCGCAACTTCACGAGCGACGAAGTCAGGCTCGCAACATATCACCACGGCGATTCCTGGACCGTTGAACCTCAGTATCCAACCGAAATCGACTGCTCCGGGGAAGTTGACAGCCGCCCGGGCACATGGCGCCGGGCCCTGACCGGTAAGGACGGACGCACGACTCGCCAGGATGCGGACTGGATTCGGGACGAGGCGTCACGCCTGAGCGAGGCCGTTAAGCAAGGTCAGCCGGTGATCCTCCCGGTCATTTCCTACTATGGGACGGGGCGTCTCTGGGTCCAGTTGCGACAGACCAAGACCAAGGCGCACAAGGTCGATACGATCAAGCCGGACAGCCGATTCGTGGGCTATCTCGATTGCTTGAACCCTGCCTCTGATGTTAAGCGACTTTTGGAGTGGTTCAAGACGCAAGAGATGTCGGCACTTCAGCGGAGCACCACTAACCTCACGTTGGAGGCAGCCCGTCGCGCGATCTTGAGCTGTGTTCCCGGCGCGACTCACGCGGGATTCGACGTGTCTCGCGATCAGATGACGATTCGGTTCGCCGAACGGTCGCTCCCGTTCCTGTTCCTGAGCGATGGATACCGCAACATGGTTGCGATGGCCGCCGACATCGCCATTCGCTGCGCCACCTTGAATCCTCACCTGCGAGAGAAGTCATCCGAAGAAACCCCAGGCGTGGTCCTCATCGACGAAATCGATCTCCATCTCCACCCGCGTTGGCAGCGGCGCGTCATCGACGACCTACTTCGAACGTTCCCGAAAATCCAGTTCTTCGGCACGACGCATTCCCCGTTCGTCATCCAATCTCTTCCGCCTATCGATGGTGTTCAACTCTTGAACCTGGACGACGAACATGCCGAGGAATTCGCCGACAAAAGCGTGGAGGATATCTCCGAGGAGATCCAGGGGATCGAACTCCCGCAACGGAGCAAGCGGTTCAAGGACATGATGCACGCGGCTGAGGAGTATTATGAGATCCTCGGAAAGGCCGAGAAAGTGTCCCCGGCGGAGCGAGATGCTTTGAAGGCGAAGCTCGAGGCGCTGAGCATGCCCTACAGCGACGACCCCGCCTATCAGGCATTCTTGAAGATGCAGCGGACTTCCGCAGGCCTCGACGGGGAGGCTCACTGATGCGGCCGGTAAACCGCGGAGAATGGCCGAAGGACGCCAACGGGAAGGATATTCCCTTTGCCCATTTCAGCACCGCAAGGGATGACCTGATCCGCCGAATTGGCGATTATTGTTCGTATTGCGAAGTCTGTCTCCACGGCTCCATCGCTGTGGAACACGTCCGGCCGAAGAAACCCCAACCCGCGCTGGAGCGAGAGTGGACCAACTTCCTCCTTGCCTGCGACACTTGCAATTCGATCAAGTCGGATCAAGACGTGGATTTAGCTCATTACTTCTGGCCTGATCGTGACAATACGGCTCGGGTTTTCGACTACGATCTTGACCAGCCTCCCCGGATCAAGACGAGCGTGGGCCCATCAGTCCGTCGTATCGCGGAGAAAACGATCGCGCTCACTGGCCTTGATCGAGTGCCCGGCCACCCGAGCTTCAGCAACCGCGACCGCCGGTTCTTGAAGCGAAAAGAGGTCTGGGGCGTCGCTCTGATTGCTCGCCGTAACCTCGAACAAAACGATACGCCGCAGATGCGTGAGTCCATTCTCCATAACGCGGTATCCCGAGGTTTCTGGTCGGTGTGGCTCCAGGTGTTCCACGACGACGAAGATATGCGGGCGAGTCTCATCAAGTGGTTCCCGGGCACCGCCACTGACTGCTTTGATGGCCAAACTCGTCCGATCCCGCGACCGGGTGGGCTCGCATGACTGCCCACGTTCCTTCACATGAACGGGAGAGTTAGCGAGTTTTAGCGGAAGCGGGCTTGTCCGGCCGACCGAAAGTGAGCTCGCCAGAACCCGCGTGTTTGCAAGAGGATACGACGACCCAAAAATTAGCGACGATTCTTACAAGGCTCCCATGACACTGATCAAAGACCTCATCGAGATTCCCGACCACGTCGAGAAGGGGAGCTTCGTTCTCCGGCTCGCCGAGGGCGTCACTCGTCCCGAGGAGACGCTCCGCGAGTACGTGGTCACTCCCGAACTGAGAGCGTGCTACGAAGACGCGCTCAGCTTCATCAAGAGCGGACTGCAATCGAAGACGAGCAAGGCCAGTTATATTCACGGCAGCTTCGGTAGCGGGAAAAGCCACTTCATGGCGGTGCTGCACCTGATCCTTCAGGGCAACACGGCGGCACGCGGCATTCCGGAACTCGCTCCGGTCATCTCCAAGCACAACGAGTGGATCGCGGGCAAGAAGTTCTTGCTCGTGCCGTACCACATGATCGGCTCCCACGACATGGAGTCGGGCATCCTCGGTGGGTACGTCGATTTCATTCGTCGAGTTCATCCGAATGCACCGATCCCGGGCGTATACCTCGCGGAAGGTCTGTTCCGCGACGCCGAGAATCTGCGCAAGCAGATGGGCGATGGCTCATTCTTCGACGCGCTCACCGAAGGTTCCTCGACCGACAGCGAGTTCGGTGACGTCGACCGGGAATGGGACGCTGACCGCTTCGAGACTGCGATCATCGCCCCGCCGGGCTCGGAAGAACGCTCACAGCTCATCAGCGTGCTCATCGGCAAGTTCTTCGGCTCGTACGATACCCAGGCCGGTGCCCACGGCGAGGCGTTCCTCTCGCTGGACAAAGGTCTCTCTGTCCTGAGCAAGCACGCCGCCGGCCTCGGCTACGACGGATTGATTTTGTTTCTCGACGAGTTGGTCCTGTGGCTCGCAAGCCACGCGGCGGACCTCAAGTTCGTCCACCAGGAGGGACAGAAGCTCTCGAAGTTGGTCGAGGCGAAACGCCCGATCGGCCGATTCCGGTGATCAGTTTCGTGGCCCGGCAGCGGGACCTGAGCGAGCTCATCGGCGAAGCGGTTCCGGGCGCTGATCGTCTAAACTTCGGCGACGCCCTCAAGCACTGGGAAGGCCGCTTTCACAAGATCACCCTTGAGGACCGGAACCTGCCGGCTATCGCCGAGAAACGCGTGCTCAAGGTCAAAGGCGAGTCCGCCCGCCAGGAGTTAGACGTCGCCTTCGACCAAACTCAGACGATTCGCGACTCGGTGATGAACATCCTGCTCACGCGGGAAGGTGACCGGGCGATGTTTCGCAAGGTCTACCCGTTCAGCCCCGCGCTCGTGCAGACTTTGATTGCGGTCTCAAGTGTCCTCCAGCGCGAGCGGACTGCGCTCAAGGTGATGATGCAGCTCCTTGTCGATCATCGGAACACGCTCAAGGTTGGTGACCTCGTCCCGGTTGGCGATTTATTCGATGTGATCGCCCACGGCGACGAGGCGTTTAGTCAGGACATGGCGATCCACTTCGACAACGCCAAGCGGGTCTACCACCAGAAGCTCCTCCCTGTACTCGAAAAGCAGCACGGCCGACGCGAAGAGCTAGAAAAGCTCTCGTATGACGACCCGAAGCGAGCGGCATTTCGGAACGACGATCGCCTGGTCAAGACGCTGTTGCTCTCGGCATTGGTGCCGGAGGTCGAATCGTTGCGAGCGCTCACGGCGGAGCGGCTCGCCGCGCTCAATCACGGCACGATCCGAACTCCCATCCCGGGCAAGGAAGGGCAAGAGGTATTGCGACGATGCCGCACCTGGGCGGCAAGCGTCGGAGAGATTCGCATCGGCGAGGAGACCAATCCCACGATCACCGTCCAACTCTCGGGAGTGGATACGGAGAGCATCATCTCGCAGGCGGCTCGTGAGGATAACCAAGGTAACCGCATCCGCCGTGTTCGGCAGATGCTCTTTGATCAAATTGGAATTCAAGGCGAAGGCGAGATCGAGCAGTACTACGAGCTGCTGTGGAAAAACACCGAGCGCACCTGCGTTGTCCTTTTCAAGAACATCCGCGAGCTCTCGGATTCGTCGCTCGAGAATCCGGGCGGCGACTGGAAGTTGATTATCGACTTCCCGTTCGATGAAGCGGGCCACGGCCCGAAAGACGATCTGAGCAAGCTTCAGTCATTTCAAAGCACGCACCCGAACGGGGCCAAGACCTTCTGCTGGCTCCCGGCGTTCTTCAGTCAGGACGCTCAGAAAGACCTCGGCCTGCTCGTCATCCTGGAGCACATCCTGACCGGCGAACGGTATGGGCAGTATTCCAACCACCTCTCTCCCCAGGACCGACAATCGGCGAAGTCTCTGCTAGAGAACCAGCGGAGCGTCTTGCGCCAGCGTGTACAGAGCCACCTTGACGCTGCTTACGGCCTCGATGCCTTGATCCCTGGCTCTCTGGACACGGTTCACGATCTCGAAGTATCGGAACGGTTCGTTTCTCTCTGGCCGGGATTTGAGCCTCGGCCACCGGTCGCCGCCAATCTCGCCGGCGCGACGGACCATCTGGTGAGCCAAGCTCTCGACCATGACTTTCCCGCGGCTCCTTCGTTCGAGGCCGAGATCAAGAGCGGCAATCTGAAGAAAGTCTTCGACGTGGTGAGCGAAGCGGCGAAGTCGGAGGACGATAGAGTTCCCGTGGATAAGGCTCTACGGCCCGTCGTCCGTGCCATCGCCAACCCGCTCAAGCTCGGCGAGATGGGCCTCGACAAGACCCACTTCGTGCTCGGTCAGCACTGGAAGAACCATTTCACGAGAAAGGTGGCGGAGACAGGGGGCACGGTGGACGTTCGCCAGCTCCGCACATGGATCAACGAACCGAAGGCGATGGGACTCCCAAAAGAGGCTGAGAACCTCGTCATCCTGATCTACGCACTCCAGACGAACCGCTCGTTCTTCATTCACAACGGGCCGCACCCCGACGCCTCGATCACCAACCTCCCGGACTTGTGCGTTCTCCGGGAGCAAAAGCTTCCGCCGCAGGACCAATGGACCACCGCTCTGGAACGCGCGGGTTCCATCTTCGGCGTTCCCGTTTCTCCGCTGCTCAGCGTGAGCAACGTCACGGCGCTCGTTACGGGCGTGAGGAAGAGGTCGAGTGACGGGCGATCCGCTTGTCAGGGCTACTGCCAGAAACTCCGAGACCGAGTCGAGAAACTCGGGATGCCGCTTGCCAGTTCCGATCGTCTGAACACGGCAACCGCGACCCTGCGACTGCTTGAGCGCATTCAGCAATCCTCCGACGATTCGCTTGTTGGTGCTCTGGCCGCAGCCGAAGTCCAGACCAGCGAATCGGCCATGGGCGAATGCTTGACGAAAGCGGGAACAATTACAGGAACTCTCGACGGAACGAACTGGGAGATCTTCGAGGCGATCGCGGGCCTCAACGACGAGAGGAAGACCGCAGCGAGCGCTATCCGCCTTGCTGTTGAGGAAGCGTTGCGTTGCGACGAGCACGTGAAGTCGATCGCAAGTGCATTGCGTGAGGCGCAATCAAAGGCGTTGCGGTTGCTCACGACGGAGAAGACTACGGCGCCTGTCCCTCCGGGGCCTGTGGTTCAAACACCCACGCCCACGCCGGTCGCGCCTCCCAAACCAGGCCGAAAAGTGATTGAGCAGGGTGCGGAGGAGTTCCAGAGTGTCGCCGACGCGAAGAAGAAGCTTGAGCATCTAGAGAAACTTTCAGCCAACGGTCGCGACATCTGGATGTCGATCACTTGGCAAATCGAAGAAGAAACCAAATCGTGATGACAGCAACGGGACCGACCTTCAGTCAGATCAAGGCCCAGGTGGCCGCCATCCGCCGGAAGATTCCGGATGCGCGGGTCATTGGCATCCGGGCTTCCGGGCGTTGGACCGGCGAACGGATGATGCTGGACGGAGATGAGACATACCTGATCGAGCAGTGTGATTCTCCGCTCGCCATGCGCATTGCGCTCAAATCAGAAGACGGACCGAAATCGACCAAGGTGCTCATCACGAATATCGATGAACAGGGCCTGAGCAACGACATCCTCGTGCGGCTGACCAAGCGGCAGCTTTTTCCAATCGACGCCTGGCAGATCGTCAAATCGCTCTTCTCGGCGAACGTCATCGATCCACGAGTGACTCGGCATCGCTGGATCGCCGATTACTTCATGGAGTTCATCCCCGCCGGCGGGTACCCAACGGTCGCGGGCGGATTCCTCGACGCGGAGACCGTCTGGCCGATTCTCCTGGGGAGAGCCGTCGGCCTTACCAGCGATCGGCCGGACTTGCTCGCGATCCTCCGTTGGTCGATCGATCCGAATGCAGTCGCGCGATTTCGAGCTGAGTCGAAGGACTTTCGCGAGGCTGCTGTGAGTTGGCTCTCCGAGACGGCAGGAACGGCCGCCAGTGCAGTGTTCCGTTGCATCGAGGCTAATGAGGGAGCCGATGCGCTGCCGATCGGACTGGCCGCGGGGATTGTTTACAGCGCGAAGGTGAGGGGACAGCTCGAGAAGGCCGCCGGCAAGATGGAGGAGCGCTATCTCGGCCGATCGGCTCCAGACGAGGCGACCATTGAGCGATGGAACGCCGCGGCGACGGAAGTCATCCGCCTTCAGATTACCGACCCGCGATTGAAAGGGATTCTCCTTCAGAGGGCCGACGAGATTCTGAAAGCCGTTGGAGCCGAGCGCCACGCTTATCTCAGCTCGACCTCTCCGACAGGATTCGCCCAGCGACTCGCCCGGTTCGGTAAGAGCCTCTCACAGATTCTGGACACTCCTGCGGCCGTTCCATTCGATGAGCTCACGGCAGCACGACAGGAGATCGGCGACCATGAGCTGGCCACGAGAGAGCGGCGGCGATTGGAACGCGTGGACATGGCGATTCGCCTTGTCCGCTGGCTCGCACAGAACGGGAAGGGACAGGTCGAGGCATCAGGCTCTCTCGTCGAAATGGCGAACTATCAGCTCGCTGAGGGAGGATTCATCGACTGGGCTCGACTCGCACGCTCCGCACGGGCGACCCGATTCGCGAGCTCTCCGAGGCCTATGCGAAGTTGTTCGGGCGGGTGACTGAGTTGAGGGAGAACCGATCTCGAAAGTTTGCGGAGCAACTATGCACGTCCACCGAGGCGCGACTCCGCGTTACAGGGTGTTGTGCCGGTCGAGCGTTTTCTCGAGGACTTCCTCGCACCACTCGCTTCTCAGGAGCCAGTTCTCCTGATCGTGCTTGACGGGATGAGCGTGGCCGTGTGTCGCGAGTTACTTTCCGATTTGCTGGGACATGACTGGATCCCGATCAACCGGGAAGGTTGTAGATCGCTACTCACCGCTGGGCTGGCGACCATTCCTTCGGTCACTGAGGTGTCACGGACAAGCTTGCTCTGTGGTCGGCTGGCCCAAGGAGCGTCTGCGGACGAGCGCTCTGGTTTCGCGGAACACGGAACGCTCGGGGCTCATAGCAAGGACGGGTATCCGCCCAAGGTCTTCCACAAATCAGCCCTCCGCGGCGAAGACGATTCAATCTTGGCGGGTGAGGTTCGGGAGGAGATCGCGTCGCCAAACCGTCGCATTGTTGGCATCGTCATCAATGCCATCGACGACCAATTGCTAAAAGGAGAGCAGCTCGACACCCGTTGGTCGCGTGACGCGATCCCGGTCTTGCCGGCGATCCTTCACGAGGCCAAGCTCGCCCGTCGAATGGTTGTACTCACGAGCGACCACGGGCATGTCCTCGATTCAAACACGACATGCAAACCGAGCGAAGGCGGAGAACGATGGCGCATGGCGGTAGGTGCACCTGGCGAGGGAGAGATCGCCGTCAAAGGGACCCGCGTGGTCATCCCCGATTCGAAAACGTTGATTGCTCCTTGGTCTGAGAATATCCGGTATGGAATCAAGAAAAATGGTTACCACGGCGGAGTCACTCCCCAAGAGATGGTGACACCGATCGCGGTTCTCAATCCGTCCGAAAACTTTCCAGAAGGCTGGGAAGAGGTCCCCGTCGATGTCCCGGCTTGGTGGGAAGAATCGACGAGTGTGCCCGCGGTTGCAGTTGCCGTGCCGCCGCGGCCCAAGGCTCCCAAGCCCACCAAGTCGCCACGGTCCCAACAGACCAAACTGTTGTTTGACGTTGAGGGTCAGAGCGGGCCAGTCGAGGACTCTCCAATGGCCCCCGCAACCGAGAGCCGGCTGGATAGAAGCGCTCTTCGATTGTGCGATATTCCAGCAACAGATGAAGCTCGCCGAGCGATCCGTTCCGTCGGAAATCCTGTTCCGTGCCGTGCTGAACGCTCTGGATCAGCGTGGAGGGAGAATGACGTCGGCGGCGCTCTCTCGCTCGGTGAACTACCCCGCGATGCGGCTACGCGGACTCCTGGCCGTGATGCAGCGTGTTCTGAACATCGAGGGATTTGCCGTCTTGACGCGGGACGACGCCTCAGACACGGTGGATCTGAATCGCGAACTTCTGAAGCATCAATTCGACTTGAGGTAAGCTTTCGTGTCGAGCATCAGCCCCCAAAGACGAGACCAGATCATCGACGCTCTGCGCCGGGGAACCGTCCCGCGGAGTAGCCTCGATGCGTTCGCCGTCGGGCTCGATCGCTTCGAGGGGCTCTCGACGAGGAACTGAAGAAGGTCTCCGCCGGCGGGAGCGTGTTCAAGGCCGTTCGCGGGGAATATGGTTGCGGGAAGACGTTCTTCGCCCGATGGCTCGCCGACCGGGCGAGGAAGATGGGGTTTGCGTCAACCGAGGTCCAGATCTCGGAGACGGAGACGCCACTCCACCGACTGGAGACCGTTTATCGCCGGCTCAATGAGCGTCTCTCGACGTCAGACACGCCACAGGGTGCTCTGAGAAACATCATCGACAGGTGGATCTTCACGCTCGAGGAGGATGTTCTCGCCGGCGGCTCGGTCGATCCGAATGATGCCGCGGCGCTACTCACCAAGAGCAACGACCTGCTCGAGCGCAGACTGCTCAAGGTTTCGCGGACAGCGCCGACATTCAGCGCCGCCCTGCGAGGATACCGTCAGGCCCAGGTAGAGGAGCGACCGGACATCGCTCAAGGGATCCTCGCCTGGCTCTCTGGTCAGCCGAACGTGGCGTCGGAAGCCAAGCGCTTTGCCGGAGTGAAGGGAGACATCGACCACTTCGGCGCGCTCAATTTCCTCCAAGGAATCCTCACCGTGCTTCGCGACTCGGGGCACGTTGGGATGCTCGTCGTACTCGACGAGGTCGAGACCATTCAGCGCGTTCGGAGTGACGTGCGGGACAAGAGCCTGAACGCACTTCGTCAGCTCATCGACGAAGTCGACTCCGGCCGATTCCCAGGTCTGTACCTACTCATCACCGGGACGACGGCGTTTTTTGAAGGCCCGCAGGGCGTCCAGCGACTGGAGCCGCTCGCGCAGCGGCTCCAAGTCGATTTCCACACGGACTTCCGATTCGATAACCCGAGGGCGGTGCAAATCCGCTTGCCTGCCTTCACCCTGGAACGGCTGCGACTCGTCGGCTGCAAGATCCGAGACATCTATTGTCAGCAAGCGAAGTCCCAGAGTCGCATTAGCCAGTTCTGTGACGATGCCTATGTATCGGAACTGGCGAGCTCCGTGGCCGGCAAGCTCGGTGGCAAGGTCGGTGTCTCGCCCCGAATCTTTTTGAAGAAGCTCGTTTCCGATATTCTGGACCGAATCGACCAGTTCGAGGACTTCGCTCCGCGCAAGCACTACTCACTAACGATCAGTGAGTCGGAGCTGCTCCCGGTGGAACGGCAGGCGATGGGTGCCTCAGACGTCGATGAGGTCGAACTGGAATTGTGAGCAACTTCGATCAACTGAACCCTGCACTCCAGCATCACATCGTCAACAGTCTGGGTTGGCGGGAGTTGCGTCCTTTCCAAGATGAAGTCATACCCGCGGCGCTCTCAGGCGAACACCTCATCATCTTGGCCCCGACGGCGGGCGGGAAGACGGAGTGTGCCGTCTTTCCAGTTATCTCGCGGATGCTCACTGAAGGGTGGACGGGTCTCAGCGTTCTCTACATCTGCCCGATCAAAGCCCTTCTGAACAACCTCGACGTCAGGCTTGAGCGGTATTGCTCGCTCCTCGGACGCCGATCGACTCTGTGGCACGGTGACGTCAAGCAATCGGCACGTCGACGAATCGTTCGCGAACCTCCGGATTGTCTGCTGACAACTCCCGAGTCGCTGGAAGTGATGTTAGACTCGGCGAGCATCGACGCGAAGACTCTCTTCGCCAACCTTCGCGTCGTCATCGTCGATGAGATCCATGCGTTCGCGGGAGATGACCGCGGCTGTCACCTTCTCGCCGTGCTGGAGCGAATCTCTCGGATTGCCGGCCGAGAGATCCAACGCATTGGGCTGTCGGCGACAGTCGGCAATCCGGACACATTACTCGATTGGCTCGCCGGCTCTTGCCAAGGCAAACGGCGAGTGTTTCGGCCGGCAAAAGATGCGAAGAGCGACGCCGACGTTACGCTCGACTACGTGGGCTCGCTAGAGAACGCCGCGGTCGTAATCGCGCGGCTTCATCGCGGCGAGAAGCGGCTCGTCTTCGTCGACAGCCGGTCGAAAGCGGAAAAGCTGGGGGCTCAGCTACGCCAACTAGATGTCACGACCTTTGTCACGCACAGCTCGCTCAGCCAAGACCAACGACGGCAAGCGGAAGAGGCGTTCGCCTCGCGCGAAAACTGCGTGATTGTGGCTACGAGTGTTCTCGAACTGGGCATTGACGTCGGGGACCTCGATCGCGTCATTCAAATTGACGCCCCTCCGACTGTGTCGAGCTTCCTTCAGCGCATGGGCCGTACCGGGCGAAGAGGCAAGGAACGGAACTGTCTTTTCCTTGCGACTAGCGACGAGAGCCTGGTGCGAGCCGCCGGGCTCATCGAACTCTGGGCCGCGGGCTACATCGAGAACATCGTCCCGCCACGGCTTCCGTATCACATCCTTGCCCAACAGTTCATGGCCCTGGCACTCCAAGAGAAGGGGATCGGTCGAAGCGATCTCTGGGAGTGGCTTGGAAAAGTTTCCGCCTTCTCTGAAATGTCAGGAGAACGCCGGGATGAAGTGCTGCAGTGGATGTTCGACCACGAGATTCTGTGGAGCGATCAGGGGATCGTCAGCTTCGGTGTGCAAGGGGAGAAGGCCTACGGCCGGAAGAACTTCCTCGAGTTATTCTCGGTGTTCCTCTCGCCGCCGCTGTTTTCGATCCTGCATGGTCGACAAGAGCTGGGATTCGTCGACGAACTCACCTTCCTGGGCAAGACGGACGGCCCACGAATCCTCCTCCTCGGCGGACGAGCGTGGATGGTCAAGCACATCGACTGGCAACGACGACTGGCGTACGTCGAAGCGACGGACGCCAAGGGCCAGTCGCGCTGGAAGGGGTGGTCCCGCGGCCTCGACTATCCTCTCTGTCAGTCGATCAAGCAGATCCTGGTTTCCCAAAGCAAAAACGAACGTTGGTCGCGGCGTGCCGCCGAGCAGTTTGAGGAAATCCGAATCGAATTCTCCTGGCTTGAGGCCGATTCGACCGTTGTCCTGAGGGGCCGACGGGGCGAACCGGAGTGGTGGACATTCGGAGGGATGCGAGCCAATGCGACTCTAGCCAGGGCACTCGCGGACATAACCCACAAGCGAGTTGAGCACGACGATTTTACTCTGACGTTCGATGAGCGGCTTTCCGATGACGACGTTCAGCAGGCCGTCGCGGAAGTTCTGGGCCATGAGGTCGCTATAATGCGGCCGTTGATCGACGAAGACGCTATTGATGGGCTGAAATTCTCGCGGTGTTTGCCAAAACCACTTGCGATCGAAATGCTCGAAACGAGATTGTTCGATGCCGAGGCGACAAGAAAATCACTGGACCAGCGTGTTAGATTCGTAGCAGGAATTGCTAAGGGGTTCGAGACGCCCACACTCCGAGTGATTGGCGGCAATTAGAATTCCCCTCGCCTGACGGCGGATGTCTGGCAACCTCTGGCAACCCAAACGGTGCGTGTCTGGCAACCCCCCAATCACGAGGGACCAGCGCGTTGTGCTCATTGGCCAAGCCGTGGCGTGCGCGCAGTCGTAAAACTTGCTGGGCGCGACTCCCAGCCACGCGATGAATCGCCGGATGGGAATTTCGGTACGTGCAGACCACTGGCTAACGTAGGAGAGCCAGGCCATGAACGATACCAACCGTTAGCCGCGTGCGGATCGGGCAGTGGGAACTTTGGGGGCTACACTCCCATGGATATTCAGTCCCCATGGCTAAAACTAATCGCGTCCGTGTTTCCGTCCCACCGCCAGGCCGTTGACTTCGTCGGCCGTGCTGGGTAACTTCAACGTCTGGGTTGCTTGCACCGGGGGGCCGGACAATGGGGGACGCGACAACGACCGTACGGTCCGCGAGCGGGGCGCTCGCGGCTGGGGCCTCGGTCCGCGCGGCATCGCCGGCCGCCCGACGCTGTTACGGATTGCGCTTGTCGTCGGCTTGGCCGCGGGTATTCCCTTCTTCGCCGGCCTGGGCGTGACCGGGGCTTGGGCACGGTATCACTACGGCTCGGACGGCGCCGCACTGGCGTTCCTTCGAGGCGAGTCCTTTGTATTTGACCCGCAGCCCTTGGATGTGGGGATTGTGACGCCCGGTCGTCCGCAGACGTTGGAATTGCGCGCGCTCAATTTCACCGGACGCGCGATCCGCATCAATGGCTTTGTCTCCATGTGCATGCAGCGCGATGGGTGCGTGGAATGCCTCGATCAGCTCCCTCTGTTCGTGGAACCAAGGAGCAGCCGCATCCTGATGATCCAATACCGGTACAAGGGTCCCCTGCAAGTGCGATCGGTGCACCTGACGACCCAGGCTTTCACGGAGTTTGGTCCGGCTGACGTGACCGTCGTCGGGACGATCGATCCGTCGCGCGATCGGGGATGGGGTCTGCCATGAGCCGGCTCAAGCCCGTGGCAACATGGCGATGCTCGATCGCGGCATCGTGTGCCGCTGCCGGGCTTCTTATGGCCGTGGTCGGCTGGCTCGCCTTCGGCTCGCCGCGGGCCGTGCCCGCGCTTGCGCTGGGCCGCGTCGTCATCGCTGAGCCCGAGGTCGTCCGGCTTGGGCGGCTTGAGCTCGGCTCACGGCACTGGGCCGTCGTTGACCTTGTCAATCTGATCGCCAGCCCGATCGCCATGGTCGGATACAGATCGGACTGCACCTGTGCGAGCATCCTCAGCGGCCTGCCCCTCGATCTGCCGCCGCGTAGCCGGCGGCAGGCAGGTGCGGGCGCTCGTTGCCCCGACCCAGCGTGAGGCAGGGAAGGGCCTTGACCAGTCGATTCGCCTCCGTGGACAGCAACTGACAGAACCGCACCTGCCAGGCTGCGGACGCCGGCTGTGGGTGCTACAAGTAATGCGGGCGGCGCGACTGCGTGCAGGGCGCGGCGTCGGCCACGGCGCGGGGCGCGAGCGCATACCGGCTCCGGCTTACGCCGGTCGCCTGCGTGCCTGCCAGCCCCAGCCGCCTCCGGGCCGGGCCCGACGGAGGTCAGTCCGATGAACAGCGTGCGCCATGGCGCGCCTTCTCCTGCTGCTCGGCCCCGGGATCGCGGCCGCCTCGGTCCCGCGCGCGGGTCCGATGCCGCGCGCGCAGCGTTTTTTGAAGGAGTACCCGCCGGCGAGCAGGAAGCTCCAGGACTACTACCGGCACATCAAGTTGTACTTCACCCGGGTCGAGGTATCGCGCGGCACGAGCGTGGACTATGAGCTCTTCCGAAACGGCGACGCTATCCGCTGGGTCGAGATCGACGGCAAGTCCAAAGGCGAGCCTTACTACGCGAAGATGGTCGATCGCGACTTTATTTTCAGGCTAAAACGCGACACGCAGAGCGGCCCGTACATCGTGTTGGACCTGGGCAAGGCGAGCCCATCCGAGTACAAGGGCTGGGCAAGCGTGACCCTCTCGAACGCGGAGCTGGCGTACGCGCCATACGGGGCCAGGCTGACGTCCCCGATCGACGAGCTGCTCTCGGCGGGTGCGCTCAAGGTCCTCGACGCGCACGAAGCGCCTGACGGGTCGGTCGAAATCGAGTGGGAGACCTTCCAGCCCGCCATGCGCCGCGCGAAGGGGCGCTTCACGTTCATGCCTGAACAATGCTGGGCCGTGCGCGACTTCGTCATCCGCTACATCGACAAAAAGCACCGCGTGACGAAACAGCCCCTTCCCGACGAGACCAGTTGGGGTCACCTTGAGTACGCCGGGCTCGACGGCGGCGTGCCGGTGGTCAAGAAGCTCGACACCTGGGCTCGCTGGGGCGACTTGGAGATGCACGTGCACACGTACCAAGTCATGGACATCAGCCACGAGATCGTACCCAGGGAGCAGTTCGAGCTGCGCTCCTTCGGCGTGCCGACCAGGCCGGCGCCCAGGGCGGCTCCGGTCTGGCAGTACCTGCTCGGTTTGTCAGCGGTCTGCGCGCTGGCCGTGCTGGTGGTGCGCTACGTCAGGAGTCGATCATGATCCATGTGCATGGGGCCGGAACCGTGATGCGGCGCCGGACACGAGCGGGGGCGTGCGGCCCCAGCCGCTACGGCGTCCGCCGCACTGGCTTCATTCGCTGGACGGTTCAAGAGCCCACGACGATAATGGTCGTGGAACAGCGTGAACGTGTTCTGTTGTCGGGAGATGAACATCCATGGCACGAATTTCGCCTCTTCAGGACGCCAACGCGAGTCCCAGGTCTCGCACCGCGCTGGATGAAATCCGCGCGGCGCACGGCACGGTCACCAACATGAAGCGGACGCTGGCACGCTCACCGGTCGCCCTGCACGCGCTCATGACCTGGTATAGCCTGCGCGACCAGGTTGTTCCCTTCCTGGGCGAGCGGCTGACCACGCTCTTCGCTCACTCCATCTCGGCGGGGACCGATTGCCTGGTCTGCTCGACGTTCTTTCGCCGGCTGCTGATTGATTCGGGCGAAGACCCCGAGGCACCTGCGGCTCGACGAGTGGGAACAGACCATCGTCACCTACGGCCGTCAGCTCGCGGTTGACCCGCATGGCGTCTCCGACCAGCTTTTCGGCCGTCTCGCGGCTCGGCTACAGCCCGACCAGATCGTGGCCTTGACCGCGTTCGGCGGGCTGATGGTCGCGACCAACCTGTTCAACAACGCTCTCCGGGTTGACCTGGATGATTACTTGCTTTCCTACCGCCAGGAGAAGTTGTGATGCCCCCGGAAGCGGCGGCCAGCAGTCGCAACGCCGTCCGGCCTGGCCGGGCAGGCTGCTCTGATTACCGGGGCCGCGCACGGCCAGGGCCGAGCGTCGGCGCTGGCCCTGGCTCGCGAAGGGGTGCGGATCGCGGCCCTCGATGTCGCGCGGCCGATGGCTTATCCCGGCTACCCCATGGGCTCGGCCGACGATCTCGAGACCCTGGCACTGGAGTGTCGCGCGCTCGGCGTCGACTGCCTCGACTTTCGCCGCCGATGTTCGCGACGATGTTGCCGTCAGCGCCGCCGTCAATGCCGCGGCCGATCAGTTCGGCGCAATCGACATCCTGTTCAACAACGCGGGCATCTGCGGCTACGGCCTGGCGCACGAGCTGACCGATGAGGCCTGGGATTCGATGCTCGACATCAACCTGAAGGGGCCCTGGATGGTCGCTCGCCGAGTCATCCCCATCATGATCGAGCGCCGCCGCGGCGTGATCATCAACAATGCGTCGGTGGCGGGCCTGCGCGGCATGGCCCGGCTCTCTCATTACGCCGCGTCGAAATGGGGACTCATCGGCTTGACCAGGTCGTGGGCCATCGAGCTGGCCC
This sequence comes from uncultured Isosphaeraceae bacterium, assembly GCA_963842405.1. Classification (GTDB taxonomy): domain Bacteria; phylum Planctomycetota; class Planctomycetia; order Isosphaerales; family Isosphaeraceae; genus CAVZRC01. Next base: position 26,090 of record CAWJGW010000011.1, read on the forward strand.
CCTACAACATCCGGGTCATCAGCCTCTGCGCCACCGGCGTCAACACGCCGATGAACGACGGCCTGGCCATGCTCGAAGGGACGACACCGCGTGAGATCGCCGAACGCTCCGCGGGTAATCTGCCTGCCCATGCCCTGGATCGAGCCCGAGGACGTCGCCGCGGCAGTCGTGTTTCTGGCCTCGTCGAAAGCGCGGGCGATCACCGGCTCGGAATTCGTGATCGACGCGGGATTGCTCGCCCGCTGAGAGCGACGACGGGCGGGCCCGAGACCGAATTCGAGTCGAGCCAGCGGCGATGAAAGACTCCGCGCTTGCACCGTGAGAGATGCTTTTCGACAAAGTCGCTTGTATATATTGAACCGAGTCAAGGAAGAGTGCCGTTGCGAGCACGACAGGGCCGGGTGAGATCGAGGTGAGCGATGAGTCTCGACCGATATCGGCTCCGTGCCCAGCTCGGGGCCGGTCCCGACGGCGTTGCGTACCGCGCCATGGCTGAAGACGGTGAAACGGAGGTCGAGGTTCGGGATTTGAGCGCCGCCCGTCGTGCCGCCGGCCGCTGGGAACGACTGGTTCCCCGGCTCCGCATGGCGGCCCAGCTCGAGCACCCCTCGGCCATCCGTGTGCTCGAGCTCGGGCTGGAGCACGACCCTCCCTACGCGGTCATGGAATGGGTCGGCGCGACGACGCTCGCCGCGTCGGTGCGAGCCAACGGGCCCAAAACCCGTCATGAGGCCATCGAGCTGATCCATGCCGTGGCCGGTGCCTTGAGGGCAGCTCATCGACTGGGACTGCCCCACGGCCGGCTTGGTCCCGGTCAGGTGCTCTTGGCCGGCACGACCAGCCGAAGCTCGATTTCACCGGCGCCGCGGTTGGTTTTCCGGCGGCCGATCTTCGCGGCCAACGGCGCTCCCGAGACAGCGATGAGCGACACGCCGCGATCTGGCCGCGGCCCGAGCGGCCGACCTCTACAGCCTGGGACACTCCTCGCCTGGCTGTTGACAGGCCAAAGCGATCGGTTCGACCACAAGGCCCCTGGAGCTGGTCTTGCCGACGCCTCGTCGCTGGAGGATCTGGTCCGCGACCTGCTCGCCGACGATCCGGCCGAGCGGCCGACCGCGCGCGAAGTTCAAGAGCGGCTCGACGTGCTGCTCGCTCCGATGGACGCCACGGGAAACTGGATGATGCCGGGCGAGAGCCTCGCGCAATCGAGCTTACTCGCGCGATCGGCCAGAGCCGAATCGATCGGTCGATGCCTTCGGAGCGGGAACACTCGTCCTCGATCAGGCCGTCCCCCGCCTGGGCCGGTATCGCCTGCTCGAGAAGCTGGGCGAGGGAGCGCCAGGGCGTCGTCCACCGCGCCAGGATCCGGCCGACGGCTCCATCGTCGCGATCAAGATCCTGCGGACGGACCGAGCTCGACAATCCCGACGTCCTCAGGCGGTTCCGCAAGGAGGCCCGGCTCATGGCCGAGGCCAACAATCCTTACGTCGTCAACCTGCTGGAATTCAACGAGGACGACGGCATCCCCTACATGGTCCTGGAATTCGTGGCCGGCGACAGCCTCGGGCCAATTGCTGGCGCGAACGGGTCCGGCTCGACGAGAACGAGGCTCTCTCGTTCATGGCGGCCGTGGCACGCGGATTGATGGAGGCCCACGAGCGCGGGATCGTGCACCGCGACATCAAGCCCAGCAATATCCTCCTGCTCGATTCGCGCCGGCCAGCCGCCGGAGCGATCACCGAAAACGATTCGTCTCGCCGTCGATGCGAGCGCACGAGTCCGGGACTCGTTTCCAGGGCGAATTCGCGGGACGCGACGCATCTCGACGAACATTGGACCGAACCACTCGATGCGGGAACGGCCGGCCCACGGGTCAAAATCTCCGACTTCGGACTGGCCCGGCACGTCGTCGATACCGAATCGCTGGCCCTGACCGCGGCCGGCGCCTTGCTGGGAACGCCCCACTACATGGCACCCGAGCAATGGACCGGTCGTGCCGTCGATCCCCGGACCGACGTTTACGCGATGGGCGCCACATTGTTTCATCTTCTGGCCGGCCGGCCTCCGTTCACCGCGGAGACGCGGGAAGAGCTTTGCCGTCAGCACTGCAACGACCCTCCGCCGAGGCTTGACGTCGCTTGACCTGGGCGTCAGCGAGGCGGCCGAGCGGATGGTCGAGCGAGCCCTCTGCAAGCAGCCCGAGGACCGCTATTTCGATGCCGGGGCGATGCTCCGCGACATCGAGGCCCTGCTGCACGGCCAACCGAGCGATCTGGCGATCCACCCGCGGCTGCCTGAATGCGACCCGCACCGGCTCGTCCAGTTCGAGTTCCGATGGGAGCTGGAATCATCACCCCGGCAGCTCTGGCCGCTGGTCACCAATACCGACCGGCTCGACCGCGCGATCGGGTTTGCACCGGTAACGTACAAGACACGTTACGAGCCGGGCCGCGGCGTGCGAACCTTCGCCGAGGGCCGCAAGGCCGGCATGGTCGAAGTCGGGGAAGAGCATCCGTACGAATGGATCGAGCCGCGGCGAATGGGCGTGCTGCGCGAGTACAGCCAGGGACCGTTCCGGTGGATGGTCAGCGTCGTCGAGCTGATGCCCCGACCGGGAGGCGGCACGACCTTGATCCACCGCCTGCGGCTCGAGCCGAGCTCATGGAAGATTCGCGTCGGATCGCGCTGGGGGGTGGGCGTCAGCCTGCGCAAGAGCCTCGAGCGCGTCTATCGGCGGATCGATGCGACCGTGAAGAGCCCAGAGCCAGCGCGGGATTGTCGCGGGCGTCGATCCCTTCGAAGAGCCGGCCCAGATGCCGGCTCCGCGGCGCCAGCGGCTGGAACGGCTGCTGGACCGACTGGTCGAACAGGGCATCGACCCGACGGTCGTCGACCGAGCTTGGCGAGCACCTGGCCCTCGGGCCGGCCCAGGAGGTGGCCAGAATCCGTCCACTGGCCCTGGCCGAGCGCTGGGGCTCGACCCCGACCAGGTCGTCGACCGCCTGCCTGCACGGCAGTCGCGACGGGCTGCTCGAGCTGCACTGGGACCTGCTCTGCCCGGTCTGCCGCATCTCATGCCAGGTCACAGACACACTCCGCGCGATCGCCGAGCATGCTCACTGCGAAGCCTGCCATCTCGACTTCCAGCTCGACTTCGCCAACTCGATCGAGCTGATCTTCCGCGTGCATCCGGAGATCCGCGCAGCAGACCTGGGCACCTATTGCATCGGCGGGCCGGCGCACTCTCCCCACGTGCTGGCCCAGGTCCGCGTCGCACCCAGCGAGCGGATCGAGCTGGAGCTCGAGCTGCCGGCGGGCTCGTACCGGCTGCGCGGCCCGCAGTTGCCCTGGTCGGTCGACTTCCAGGTCGCAGAATTCCGCGACGATCCGCCGCTGGGACATCGACCTTGGGTCGGCACCGGCGCCGGACCGCCGCGACGTGGTCGCGCGGCGGCGGCCAGGTCCTGATCCTGAGCAACCCGCATCCCCGCGAGCTGGTGATCCGCATCGAGCGAACCGCGACACGTGAGTGATGCGCTGACCGCGGCGCGTGCAACGTCGATGTCGCTGTTTCGCGAGCTGTTTCCCGGCGAGGTCCTCGCGCCGGGCCAGCTCGCGACGGTCTCGATGGTGACCCTCATGGTCACCGCGCTCGATCCCCGGCAAGCCGACGCGCTCTACCACGACCTGGGAGACGCGCGCGCCTTCGGCGTGGTCCACGAGCACCTCCAGCGCCTGGGCGAGGCGATCCGCGCCGGGGGCGGGGCGGTGGTCAAGACGATGGGCGAAGGGGTGCTCGCGTCGTTCAACGACGTGGAGGCGGCGGTCCGGACCGCACTCGATCTGGTCGCCTCGGCCTGACACCGGGCCAGGCGGCCACATCCACTCCGGCCTGCGGGTCGGCATTCACCGGGGCACGACCCTGGCCGCCACGCTCAACGATCAGCTCGATTATTTCGGTACGACGGCCCGGCAGGCCGCGGGTACCTTGCAATATGCCCGCGGCGGCGAGCTGGTTTTGACCCAGCCCGTGGCGGCCGATCCCGCGGTCGCCGCCTTGCTTGATGCAGCGCCACATCGAAGGCGAGGTCATTCCGGCCGATCTCGCCGGACATCCGCACGTGATCCGCGTGCGGATCGACTCGGTACAAGCCTCGACGCCGTAAGACGGCCGACGGATTCCGAAGCGGGCCGAGCTCCTCTCGGTCGGGTGCATGTCAGCTTCTGCGCATGCCAGTGGGGCGGGGATATCGCCGCCAATTGGGGCCCTCCTCCGAAATTGCTCCGAAAGAATTCACTTGCAATTTGAACCGGTACTTGACCAAAGTAAGCGGCGTTGGTCGCGGAACGGGTCGTTTTCGCGATCATCCTGATCTCCGCCTGCGGGCCACGCCGACGCCCGGTGGAATGGATTCGGCCGCCGCTGCCGGAAACTTCCGCACACGGGAGACCGCGTCAACGCTGAGATAATACGTGCATAACGAACCGAGGCGCGGGAGGTTCGCTTTGCGCCATGAGGCCGCGAAGCGCCCCTGGAGCCACCATGGCCGGCGGTCCGCCCGACGCATCGGCAATCGCGGCACGGCGTAGCTTGTTTCGACATTCCTTTTCGAACAGACCACTTGCCTCGCGACACGGAGTTTCCTTTCGTCGGCCGGTCCGACGCCGGAGATGCCACCGATGGAACCCTTGGATCAGGACACGCGTGAAAACGAGGGCGCCCCGGTCGATGATCGACCCACGCCCAACGGGACCGACAAGCTCATCCGGGCCTGGCGCCGTCACAGGAATGGGCTCGTCCGCGCAGCGGAGCAGCTCATTCACAGGCTCCGGATCGATGAGAGCGACCTGGATGGCGAGGCCGCGGTCGATCTGGCTTTCTCCTCGCTGAGTCGAGCCGAGGTTGGCCGCGGCGACCATGCCTTCGAGGAAGACGAGGCGCTCTACAAGCGGGCATGGGGCGCGGTGCGATTTGTCGTCTTGATTCATGGGCACCGCCGCGGCCATAACCTACCGCGGTCCCACCAGCGACCCGTCGACTCTCGTTCACAACGAAAATGGCTCCTGGACCCGCACCTACCCCGACGGCACCGTCATCCAGTTCAACTCCTCCGGACAGGAAACCTCCGAAACCGATCGCAATGGCAATGAATTCACCTACGCATATGTCGCCAGCGGCGCGGCCGCCGGCGCACTGGCCACCATCACCGATCCCGTGGGGCTCGTCACCACGCTCTCCTATGCCGTCTCGGGGTATATTACTACCATCACCGACCCCGCCGAGCGGGTCGCGACCGTGACGGTCGACGACACGGCAACCTGACCGAGATCGACGACCCCGGCGGCGCGACCACCCAGTACGGCTATTCCGACCCCTCGAGCCACGAGGCCACCACCGAGACCGATCCCGACGACAAAACCGCGACCGCGCACTACAACAGCTTCGGCCAGTTGACCAGCGAGACGCTCTTTGACGGCACCTCGACGACCTCGATCGACCCCGCGCTTTCCAATGGCCTGCTCGCCCCTGGCGGCAGCGGCTCGCTCTCGACCGCCTACGAAGGGAGCGTGACCGATCCCGCTGATCTTACGACCACCCTGACCTTCAACTGGATGAGCCACCCGACCGGCGAGGTCGAGGCTAACGGCGGCACGGCGACCACGACGTACAGCAGCCAAGGTTTTCCCGCGACGGTGACCGACCCGGCCGACGAAACGGTCAGCTACACCTATAACTCGTCGGGCGACGTCACGTCGATCACCGTGCCGTTTGTCGCCGACCCGGCGATCACCTACACGTCCGGCGGCTCGGGCGGTGAATACCCCGCCAACCTTACCGAGACGATCGCCTACGCCGACGACTACGGCGTGCCGACGTCGATCACCGATTTCAACGGCAACACCACCACGTTCACGCTCGACGACCATGGCAACGTGCTCGAGGCAGAGCAGCCCGGCGGCATCGACCAGGAGTGGACGTACAACGACGCCGGCCAGGTGCTCACCTACACCGACGCCGACGGGGCGACGACCAGTTACACGTATAGCGGCCTGGGCCGTCTGACCGGGATCGAGCAGCCCGGCTCGGGCTCGCCGACAATCGAATACGGCTATGACGCGGCCGGCGACGTGACCAGCGTCACCGATCAGGTGGATGATACGGTCACTTATACTTACAATGAAATGGGCCAGGTTCTCACCGAGCAAAACCCGGTGCAGGCGGCCGCGGACAAGGACGTCGCCCTTACGTATGACGACGATGGCAACCTGCTGACCGTTACCGACGCCGACGGCAACACAACGTCGTATTCGTATAACGCACGGAACCAAGAAGTGAGCATGACAGACGCCATGGACCGGACCACGAGCTATGGCTACAATGCGGAAGGTGATCGCACCTCGGTCACGACGCCCTTGGACCAGACCACGACCTATGCCTTTAACGCGATCAACCAAGTGGTTACGATCACCGACGCACTCGATCACACCGTCACCTACGGCTACAACCTCGACGGCCAGGAGACGTCGATGACCGACGGCAACGGGAATACCACGCAGTTCAGTTACGACGCGCTCGGGCGGCTCGAGACCGAGATCCTGCCCGGCATTTCGATTCCCTCCGGCGGCTCGGGCGGCGGTGGCGACCACACCGGGACCTACACCTACGGCTACGATTATGACGGCGACCTGGTCGCCGAGACGGACCACGATCGCATACCGTCAGTTATTCCTATAATGCTGTGAACGAAGAGACCGCGGTTGAAAACGCCGACGGCGACACCACCCAATACGGGTACAACGGCGACGGCGAGGTCGTGACGGCGACCGACGGCCTCGACCACACAACGTCTTATACATATAACGATCTTGGCGAAGTTCTCACCGAGACGCAGCCCTCCGGGGGCGGCACCGTTTCGTACGCCTACGACAAGGCCGGCCGCCTGGTCAGCCTGACCGACCCCGATGACAATAAAACGAGCTATTCCTATAACGATGCCAACGAAGTCGTGAACGAGACGAGCCCGACGGGCGGCGTGGCGACCTATGCGTATAACCTCGACGGCGACGTGGTGAGCACGACCGACCCGGACGATCGTACAAGCACCTATTCGTTCGATGCCGATAACGAGGAAACGGGCGAGACCTGGGTCAACCCCTCCGGCGGCACGGCGATCGACGTCTTCGAGTACACCTACAACGCCGACGGCGAGCTGACCGCGGTCAGCGATGATAACAGCTCATACCAGTACGCCTACAACGCCGACGGCGAAGAGACGAGCCAGGGCGACGTGGGCTCGCCCCATTTGCCGACGGTGACCCTGACTTACGGGTACGACGCCGACGGCGATCGTACCAGCATGGACGATAGCTCGGGCGGCGTGGTCAGCTACAGCTATAACTCGCGGGACGAGCTGACCAACGAGACGTTCTCGGGATCCGGCTCGGGGATCGCGGCCGAGGCGGTCGCGTTTGTCTACGATGACGCCGGCAACATGACCGGATTGACCCGCTATTCCAACACGGCCAAGACCTCGGAGGTCGCCGCCGCGTCATATGCATACGATAATGCCAATCAACTGACCGGTATCACGGACAAGAACTCCGGCGGCACCACCCTGGTCAGCTACGGCTACACCTACGACGCGGCCGGCCTGGTGAGCCAGGAGACGCGGACGTGGGCTTCGGGGGCCGACACCGACACTCTCGATTACACGTACACCAACAACGATCAGCTCACGGGCGTGACGCACACGGACGATGCGTTCGCCAACGAGAGCTTCACCTACGACGCCAACGGCAACGAGACCGGCGCGGGCTATACGACCAGCACCGGCAACGAGCAGACGGCCTCACCGGGTTACACGTACACCTACGATGCCGATGGCGACATGATCACCGAGACGAACACGTCGACGGGCGACGTCTGGACTTACAGCTACAACTTCCGCAACCTCATGACCGGCGCCGTCGAGAAGACCAGCGGCGGGACGGTCCTGGCCCAGGTCACTTACACGTATGATGCCCTGGACAACCGCATCGGCATGGACGAAAATGGGACGCAGACGTGGACGCTCTATGACGGCTCGACGCCGATCATGGACTTCAACAGCTCCGGCTCGTTGGAAATGCGTTACTTGAACGGCCCGGCGGGCGATATCATCGACACGGTTCTGGCCCGCGAGAGCGCCGGCGGCACGATCGCCTGGTACCTGCCCGACCGGCTGGGGACGATCCGCGACCTGATCAACAACTCGGGATCGATCATTGACCACGTTGACTACAGCGCCTTCGGCACGCAGCTCGACGAGTCGTACCCGACGAACGGCGACCGGATGATGGGCTTCGCGGGGATGGAGCGGGACACTGTCACGGGGCTGAACTTGGCGGTGAATCGGGTCCAGAATCCGGGGACGGGGAGGTGGGATAGCCAGGATCCGAAGGGGTTTGTGGCTGGGGATGCTGATTTGTACCGGTACGTGGCTAACCAAGCCCCGAATCAGATGGACCCCTTGGGGCTCCAACGGAAGGGCGGAGGGGGTCATGGAGGGGGGAGAGGACCGGAGCCACGCGGCGGAGCGGGTGCAAGCCCACGCAATCCAGGCCCGCAAGGACCCGAGGGGGATAGGGATGCTCCGGATGGAGGAGGGGGAGGAGAGCAATGCGTCTCCCTGGACCCTTATTACCGCGTCGACCCAAAAACCGGTGACAACAGTCCTCGACCGGTCCAGGGTAGGAAACCAAAGAAACAGGGCCCCAAGAAGGGGTTGCCAGGCGGCTTTTATTGGTATCCTCCAGGGAAATATCAATTTCCCAATGGTCCGATCGTTGCTCCACGCGGGTTCTATTATCTGCCGCCAGCAACTTCCTTCCCGGTCCGCGGAATACCGGCTTCGGCTTGCCGAACGGGTGTCTACTACTTCCCGGGCGTTTTTCCGCCGGGTCAACCCGGCAAGAAAAGGTGGTTCTGGACTGCGCCCCGAAACCGCACCGACCCAATACTGAAGGATGTGGCCGGCTGATGGCTCTTTTGCCTGTCCATCGTCCCGATGCAAGGAGGTAATTACGATGTTTAGACGCGGACTGCCCGTACTTCTCCTGGGCCTCTGGATCGGACAGGCGTGTTCGCCGTATTCCGGTCAGCAAAGTCCAACGGGGGGAGAAGGCCTCGCTCTGGCTGTCGAAGGGGTCGAACCGCCGTCGCTTAAGGAGATTGCGCGGCTTGCCGCTCCGGGATCGGGAGAAAACGAACTTGGGGCTGGCCTTGGCGGGATCCTGTTTCCGCCCGGTCGAGAAGAGATTGCAGCCACAGGCGGCGGGGGCGGCGGGGGGTTGGTGCTCTGGATCTGGGACAGGAGAGATGGCAGGGCGACCTCAAAGGTGTCGTTCGGTGGGTCCGATTTGTCGGCGATAGCATACTCGCCGGTTGGCGGCATGCTGGCCGGTTTGGTGAGTGATGTACCGGAGGTCAGGATTTACGACATAACGACCTACAAGAGCCTTAAGTCGATCAGATTGCCGGCCCCAGCGGAGGATCCAATTCCCTCTGACTTCATATCCTCCCTGGCCTTTTCTTCGAACGGTAAGCTGCTCGCCGCCGGCGGCTTCGGGGCTCACAGTACCTTGACACTTTGGGAAACCGCGACGGGTCGCGAGGTGCAACGGCTTCAAGGGCACGAGGACCCGGTTTACCAGGTCTCATTCTCGCCGAACGGAAACGCCGTCGCTTCGTGCTCCTGGGATAAGACGGTCCGCCTTTGGGACGTGAAGACTGGAAGGGAACTGCATCGTCTCGAGGGCCACACTGGACCCGTCTACTCTTTGGCGTTCAGCCCGGACGGAAAGTACCTTGCCACTGCCGGGGGGGGCGACGGGAGCGTCCGCCTTTGGGATGTGACGACCGGGCGGCAGTTCGCGTGCCTGCTCGGTCACAAGATGTGGGTCAGGGCCGTCGCGTTCGGCCCCGAGGGCAAAACGGTCGCCTCGGGAGGCGCGACGCCACGGTCCGCCTTTGGGACGTGGGTTCGAGGAGAGAACTGCGGCGGGCGCGGTTACAAATTCGACAGTCAACGGGGTAGCGGCGGTTGCCTACTCGCCAGATGGATCCCGCCTGTACGCGACGGACGGTGAAGGGATTCTGGTCTTCGATCCTGTTCGGTGAGGACGGAAACCCGGTCGCGCTTAGTATTGACGGGGCCGCAGGCCGGAAACCGGGACGCGGTTAGGATTTCAGACACCCATCCACCCATCCGGGGCGGAGGCGCCGATGCGAATAATTCGGCTGGACGGCAAGAGAGGCGGGACGCGGGCGAGGGGAGCGTCACGTGGGGACGCCTGTGCACTCAGCCGGTCTTCGTCGGTTGAATAAGCGGGCACAGTCGAAAACTTTCGGTGGTCGGCACGCGGCTGCAACCGACGGGGACGAAGTCCGCGCCCAAACCTGGGTGAACCCCTCGGGCGCGCACGCCGCTCGACGTCTCAATGCCGACCAGATGACGGGCATCACGGACAAGAACTCCGGCGGGACCACGCTCGTGTCGTACGGCTACACCTACGACGCGGCCGGCCTGGTGAGCGCGGAAACGCGGACCTGGGCCTCCGGGGCCGACACCGACACGCTCGATTACACGTATACCAACAACGACCAGCTCACGGGCGTGACGCACACGGACGATGCGTTCGCGAGCGAGAGCTTCAGCTACGACGCCAACGGCAACGAGACCGGGGCGGGCTATACGACCAGCACCGGCAACGAGCAAACCGCGTCGCCTGGCTACACGTACACCTACGATGCCGATGGCGACATGATCACGGAGACCAACACGTCGACCGGCGATGTCTGGACGTACAGCTACAACTTCCGCAACCTCATGACCGGCGCCGTCGAGAAGACCAGCGGCGGCACGGTCCTGGCCCAGGTGACCTACACGTACGATGCTTTGGACAATCGGATCGGCATGGACGAGAACAGTACTCAGACCTGGACGCTCTATGACGGCTCGACGCCGATCATGGACTTCAACAGCTCCGGCTCCCTGGAAATGCGTTACTTGAACGGCCCCGCGGGCGATGTCATCGACACGGTTCTGGCCCGCGAGAGTCGCCGCCGGCACGATCGCCTGGTACCTGCCCGACCGGCTCGGGACGATCCGCGACCTGATCAATAACTCGGGGTCGATCATTGACCACGTCGATTACAGCGCCTTCGGCACACAGCTCGACGAGTCGACTCCTGCCAATGGCGACCGGATGATGGAGTTCGCGGGGTTGGAGCGGGATACGGTCACGGGGCTGAACTTGGCTGTGAACCGGGCTCAGAATCCAGGGACGGGGAGGTGGACGAGCGTGGATCCATTGGGAATCCTTGCCGGAGATGCCAACTTCGACCGTTACGTGGGGAACAATGCCACGAACGCGAATGATCCACTCGGCTTGTGCGAAGGAGGCCAGGATCCGAATCCCAAGCCAGAGCCGAAACCGAAACCGGAGCCCAAACCAGAACCGAAACCGGGTCCTGGACCGACGGTGCCTGGCCCCGGTCAGCCGCCGCGGCCGGGAACGGGCGGGGGGCATCTTGACCCGATACGCGAACCGCCGGTAACTGTTCCAAATCCGCATGATCCGACAAAGAAGGAACCTGGGGGGCCCCAACCACCGCCCGAAAGGACCGCCAAAGGTCAGGGGAGGAACTCCGCCAGGCGAGATGCGCGAAACCCCCAACCGAGGTAACAACGGGACCACGTATTTCTGGGTGTGCTATGGGGGGTCATACTACTACTGGTATAATGCCTATGACCCAAGAGCAAAGTGGCGTGGCCCCGTGCATGATCCGCGCGGAACAATCTTCCAGCCGACACCGCCGGAGCCCCCTGACGAACTGGATCCTCCGCCAAGCCTGCCAAAATCGGCCTGCGCCTGGCGGTTAGTGGCGTCTAGAGGGCCTGGCCGATAGAAACCCCTGAAGGACAACAATGCGGAACAACGGGAGGGAAATCAAACCGGCGTTCTCACTAATGCTGTACCTTTCGGAAATGTGCAGTCTCGGCGGGGAAGGTGCGCCTACATGAACAGACGAAACTGGCGAGTTAGGACACTGGCGACTGCAATCGTGGTCCTTGCCGTCCCCTGCGCTTTCGGGCGTTATGCGACTGCGGTCACAGCATTACGCGGAACTTGCGACAACCTATCGGGAATTGGAGGCGGATTATTTATTTAGGGCCGGGGTTGCCAATCAAGGAGTTGCTTTCAGCAGGAGCAGGCTCGACGACCATCCGAATTCGCCGCAGTGTGGAGAGCAACTGGATTGGTGGAAAGCCGAAGCAGACCGAGCCAAAAGCCTCGCCGCGAGTTATAGGGGTTCGAGGGAGGAATTCAAATGCGCCGCGTCTCAACCTTGGAGGTTCTTTCCGGCCGAGCAGACACTACCGCCAGACGAGCCGCTTCTTCCCCCTCCCACCATGGTCTTCGAGTTCGGCACCGATCCAGAAACACTTGCCAGGTCTGTAACCGGCTTCTTGCCCACGAACGACTGCGCCGTCGGCGTTCACGAACACGGAGCATAACGAGGTGAGCGACCCGATCAGTTCGGAAAGCGGCCGCCACGTTCCGAAGCCGCCGCGTGGGCTCCGGGGACATCATCCCCTCCGGGGGTCAGCCATAGTCCAGGGGTCTCCAGGAGGTGGTCACCCCAAGTCCCAAGTTTTTTGCGTTCGAGGGAAGCTGCGGAAGACGTCAACATAGAAAATCGTTAGCCTCGTCGGCCTTTCCGAGCGGACAACCATGACCGCACTTTCCGATCCGCTCAAGATGGGGCGGGGCTTCTTGGGCTCGAGAGAACCGCCGAGAGAGAGAATCCTGTTCGCGTCGGTCCACTCGATTCTCGATTTTTCCAATGGCGCCTCCGTGGCCACGCTCGACGTGCTCCAGGGGCTGACCACGCTGGGCTTCGAGTGCGAGGCATTCTGCACTGCCAAGCTCGATCTGCAAACGGAAGCCAGCATCGAGAAAATGATCGGCGATCTGCACGAACCTTACCAGGTGCGTCCGTCGGCATGCGGCGGCGATCGGGCACGGATTCTCTACACTCGCCGGCACCAGGTGCCCATTACACTGATCCGGCACGAATCGACGCGGCACACCAAGCAGAGCCCGGACGAGGTACGCACGGCGCTGCGATTCTTCCAGAAGTTCCTTGGCGTTTACCGGCCCGGCGTCCTGTTCACCTATGGCGGCGACGGAATCACGCAGGGAATGATCGACGTCGCCAAGAGGCGCGGTATCCCCGTGGTGTTCGCGATCCACAATTTCGGCTACACCGACCTTCGGTACTTTTCAGGCGTCGACCACTGCATTGTGCCCTCCGAATTCGCGGGGCGGCATTATCGTGACAAGCTTGGCCTCGACTGCCGGGTGCTGCCCAACCCGGTCGACTGGGATCGCGTGCGGGTCGGCGCCGATGACCGCGAGCCGCGCTATCTCACGTTCGTCAACCCCCGCTCTACAAGGGGGCTTATCCGTTCGTCGGGATCGCCCAGGAGTTGGGGCGCCGGCGGCCGGATATTCCGCTGTTGGTCGTCGAGAGCCGGGCGACCAAGCAAACGCTCGGTGCCTGCGGGCTCAGGCCCGAGGATCATCCTGATATCCAGATCATGCCCGTGACCACCGATCCGCGACGGTTCTGGCAGCTTACCAAGGTCCTCTTGATGCCCTCGCTCTGGTGGGAGAACCAGCCGCTGGTCGCCATCGAGGCCATGATCAACGGCATCCCCGTCATCGGCTCCGACCGCGGCGGCATTCCCGAGACCCTTGGCGACGGCGGTGTCGCGTTGCCATTGCCCGAGCGGCTCACGCCGGAAAGCCGCATCTTGCCTTCGGCCGAGGAGGTCGAGCCATGGGTTCAAGCCATCATCCGGCTATGGGACGACCAGGCGTGGTATCAAGGGCAGAGCAACCGGGGCCGCGAACAAGCCGAGCGCTGGCATCCTGACCGGCTACGGCCGCTTTACGGTGAGTTTTTCGGCGGTGTCCGCACGCGGGGCGGCGTTAATGCGGATCGACCGGAATGGGATCGCGTTGACGTGGGTGCGGGGCGATGAGAAAGAAATGGCCGGGCAACTGGCCTATTTGCCGGCACACAGAAGACTTGATCAGAAGGTAACGAAGAGCGAGGCAAGGCGCTGGTTGACCTGCCGCGGCCGCTTCAGAGGTTAGCGGTCAGTTGGTGGATAGGCGCCTGATGGCTCGTGGCACGTTTGCGTGGTATCCCCGATCCGATTCTCCCTGGTTGATTCCGTGTGGGCTTTCACCATGAACACCAGCAAAGCTCGCGGCCTGACGTCGATCATCGTTCCGTGCTGGAACCAGCTTGAATTTACCTCGCAGTGCATCGCCGCGCTCAAGAAGTACACGCGGCCGCCGTGGGAGTTGGTCGTCGTCGATAACGGGTCGACCGACCATACGGATCTCTATTTGGCCGGCGTGCGGGATGGCGCGGCCGTGCCGGTGACGGTGATCTCCAATACCACAAATCGGGGGTTCCCGGCCGCGATCAACCAGGGGTTGAAGGCGGCACGCGGGGAATACCTGGTGCTGCTCAATAACGATGTGGTGGTCACGGACCATTGGCTCGATCAACTGATTGCACTGGCGAACGCCAAGCCACGGGGAGAAAACGGGGACGAGAAGTGTGGCGTGGAGAGTGGAGCATGGGGAGAAGATCGGACAGCTCTCGATGTTCACGAGGGAGTCGCGAGCAAAACCATCGGGCTGGTCGGGCCGATGTCGAATTACGCGGTGCCGCCGCAACGGGTCGAGGACGTGCCCTACCAGGATCTTGGGGCCATGCACCGCTTTGCCAGGCGATGGCGCGACGAGCATCGCGGGAAGTGGTTCACTGTACGGAAGCTTTCCGGGTTTTGCTTGCTCATGAAGCGGGCCGTTTATACTCAGATCGGCGGGCTCGACGAGCGGTTTGGAATCGGGTTCTTTGATGACGACGACCTCGCCGAGCGGGCGCGGCGGGCCAGTTTCAAGCTGGTGGTTGCGCACGACCTGTTTGTTCACCACTTTGGCAGTCGGACGTTTCATGGCAATGGGATCAACGCCGAGAAGCTGCTGGACGAAAACGTCCGGCGATTCGCGGCGAAATGGGGGCGGGCGGCGACCAACGGCAGGCGGGTCTGTGCTCCAGCCCTGGCCCGGCCGGCCGGCGTTTCTCTCGGATGCACAGCGAGAGTTTGCGCGGGAAGTTGATGGCGCCTCTCCTGACGAAATTGGCGTGATGAGGCAAACGGTCAGCCTCACCATGATCGTCAGGGACGAGGAAAAAAACTTGCCGGCGTGTCTCGAATCCGTGCGGGGGCTCTTCGACGAGATCGTGGTCGTGGATACGGGCAGCGCTCGACCAGACCAAACCGATCGCCCGCGAGTTTGGTGCCAAGGTGTTTGATTTCGCCTGGATCGACGACTTCGCGGCGGCGCGGAATGAGGCGCTTGGGCACGCGACCGGCGATTATGTGTTCTGGCTCGATGCCGATGACGTGGTCGAGCCGGTGGAACGCGAGAAGCTTAAGGCGATCCTCCGGGGCCTGCGAGCTGGTGACGAGGCCGGCTACGTGGTGCGGTGCGCCTGCGAGCCCAGGCCCGGATGGGATCAGGACCGAGACGGTTGTCGATCACGTCCGGCTCTTTCCGCGACGGCCAGGCGTGGGCTGGTCTTACCGCGTTCACGAGCAGATCCTGCCGTCTCTGAACCGCCTGAAGGTCCCGGTGCGCTGGACGCACCTGGTGGTGCGGCACACCGGTTATGCCGACCCGGAGGTTGAGGCCGGCAAGCTCGAGCGCAACATCAAGATCCTTGAGCTCGAATTGCGAGAGCGGCCCGATGATCCGTTCGTGCTGTTCAACCTGGGCTCGAGTGCCGTCCAGCGCGGCGAGTGGCCCGAGGCGCTCGGGTTCCTGAGCGGCAGCCTGGCGCGGTCGGCGCCGACCGACTCGATCGTGCGCAAGTTGTATGCCCTGATCGCCCGCGTGCACCAGATGACGGGGAATTCGCGGGAGGCCTTGCGCACCTGCGAAGGCGGGCTGAAGCTCGACTCTCAGGATGCCGAATTGTGGTTTCGCAAGGGGGTCGTGCATCGGCACCGGGGAGAATCGGCCGAGGCCGAGCAGTGCTGGCGGCGGATCTTGAAGTTGAAGCGCCCCGACCGGTTTTGCAGCTTCGACCAGGGAATATACGGCCATCTGACCCGGCGCAACCTGGCGGCCCTGGCCGTTGAGCGCGGCGATCACGCCGAGGCCCGCCAGTTGTGGGCCGACGTGCTGACCGAATGCCCGGGTGATCGTGAGGCGCTGGCGAAGCTGGAGCGGCTCAAGGTGCGCGTGTAGCGGCTGCGCGTCAGAGATTGACCACGGGTTGCCATGTGCGTGCACGTCGTCGGCTGCATACCGCGCAGTCCATACTGCGCACATTTGAACGCACCGCCGGCGTGCGCAGTATGCTCAGTATGCTCAGTATGTGGCCCGCATGGCGTCGACCGGTGCGGTTGCGCGGGTTATCGCTGGCTTGCCGGTCGAACCGCCGGCTGGGCCCGAATCCTTTCCCGAATGAGCGCCGCCCCTCTGCATGATGTCGCTCGTCGGTTCCCGCCAAAGCCGGCCCCGGTAGCGACTCGCGACCCGGCTCCAGATCCGACCGGGCATTCGCCATGCGCCGTCCTGAGCGTGGCTCGATCAGGTCTCGATACACGCGCCTTGCGGGTACGAGCCGATGATGTCGATCCGTTCGCATCGCTTGCGAATGGTCTCGATGGCCTGGCGGACCGGCGGGTCGCTCTGGTGTCCTTCGACGTCGATGAAGAACAGATAGGACGGGTTCGTGTCGTCACCCTTGACGATCGGTCCGGGGATGGGGAACGACTCGATCCAGGTCATGTTCACGCCGAATTTCTCGAACGGAGAGATCGTCCGGGCCAGCGAGCCGGCCTGGTTGGGAAGGCGGATCATGAGGGCGGTCTTGTCGCGGCCGGTGCGCTCTTCGGCACGGTCGCCGATGACGGCGAACCGGGTCACGTTATGGGGTTGGTCCTCGATGTTTTCCGCCAGCACGTTCAAGTGGTAGGCCGAGGCGGCGGCCCGGCTGGCGACGGCGGCGGCGAAGTCTTCGCGCTGGGCGAGCTCGGCGGCGGCGGCCGTGGAAACGACCTCGACCTTGGTCGCTTGCGGCAGGTTCTTGCCCAGCCAGTTGCGACACTGCGACAGCGCCTGCGACTTGGAATAGACCCGCCGGATCTGGCTCCAGTCGGATCGCCCCAGCAGACAGTGATGAATTCGCAGCCGCACCTCGGCGCGAATCATGATGTTGGGCAGCTTGACGAACATGTCGAGGGTGTCGGCCACGCGGCCGTCGGTCGAGTTTTCCAGGGGCACCAGGCCAAACTCGACGTGGCGGCGGTTGACGTCTTCGAAGACGGCCGCGATCGAGCCGACCGGTACGTGGACCGCGGCCTCACCAAACTTGGCCACGGCGGCCAGATGACTGTAACTGTACTTGGGGCCCAGGTAAGCGACGTGGATGCGTGCGCTGGAGCGAGCGCGAGCCGCTCATCAGCTCGCGGAAGATGATTCGCAACGTTTCCGGCGGCAGCGGGCCCGGGCTGGCGGCCAGGGCCTTCGAGACCACCTCGTCTTCGCGGGCGGCCGACCAGACCTCGATACCCTGGTCGTGCTTGATCTGACCGATCAGCGTGGCGATCTCGGCGCGGCGATTGAGCAGACCGACGAGGTTTTGATCGAGTTTGTCGATCTCCCCTCTCAGGGCCCCCAGGGTGGGTTGCCTCTTCGAGTCGGCGGGTTTCGACGAAGAACCCCGATCTTTCGAGCCGCGGGCCGGCTGACTGTTGTGAGGCAGGCTTACGGTTCATGTGTCGACTCAGTGAGAAACGGTCGGAAGAGCCGCGACGCACATCTCGAGCGGAAAGCCAAACGCCGGGAGAGCCGTTGAGCCCGGCAGAGCCGTCTAACGGTGGTCAGACGCAAGCTTTTCTCAGATAAGTAATTAAAAGAAAAGATTCGCCGATGTCAAGCGCATTCTGCTCGTTCTCTCACCCATTCGATTCGCGAAGCCGCCGACCGACGCGTGTATCCTGGTGCGAGACACGACGGTCTCCGTCGCCCGGCCGCCGCGAGACGAACCGCTGCGAGGTGCCATTTTTGCAGCCGGGATTGTACAGCTCGGTCAGATACTGTCGATTTGGCAGTCCGACGTCGCCGACCGCCGAGTCTCCGGCAGCACGTTGTATTCGATCCAAAGCATTGTATTACAAACATTTACAGCACTGACAACTGAATCTTGAGCGTCTGGCATGGGCCTTGCTTATTTGCTAGTGAGCGGTCATCGATAGAGACGGTTTGAGCGAGTCATGAGCGGGCCGGGATCGCTCTTGGAGATCGTGGACCGCGGGCTTGCTGAGGTAACATCGAGTACATTCGATCGTGGGCCTGGGCTTGGTCTGCTCACCGTCGGAAAGGAGACGCGTCGTGGCTGAAGGCGAAAAGATCATTGGCATCGACCTGGGAACGACCAACAGTGTCGTCGCGGTCATGGAGGGGGGCGACGTGACGGTCATCCCCAATCAGGAGGGGAGTCGTCTCACGCCGTCGGTGGTGGCTTTCACTCCCAAGGGAGACGTGCTGGTCGGCGACCCGGCGAAACGCCAGGCGATCACCAACCCCACCGAGACGATCTACTCGATCAAGCGGTTCATGGGCCGCCGCCATGACGAGGTCAAGACCGAAGAGAAGATGGTCCCCTACCAGGTGGTCGGGGGGCCGAACGAGTTCGTCAAGGTCCACACCAACAAGAAAGACTACACGCCTCCCGAGATCTCGGCCTTGATCCTGAGGAAGCTCAAGGAAGCGGCGGAAAGCTACCTGGGCCACAAGGTCCGCAAGGCGGTGATCACGGTGCCGGCCTATTTTAACGATAGTCAGCGGCAGGCGACCAAGGATGCCGGCCAGATCGCCGGGCTGGAGGTGGCGCGGATCATCAACGAGCCGACCGCGGCCGCGCTGGCCTACGGCCTCGACAAGAAGAAGAACGAGAAAATCGCCGTCTTCGACCTGGGCGGCGGCACGTTCGATATCTCGATCCTCGACGTCGCGGACGGCGTCTTCGAGGTCCTCTCGACCAACGGCGACACGCATCTGGGCGGCGACGACTGGGACGAGGCCCTGATGAACCACATCGCCGACCAGTTCAAGAAAGAGCAGGGGATCGACCTCCGCAAGGACCAGATGGCCCTCCAGCGCTTGAAAGAGGCCGCCGAGAAGGCCAAGAAAGACCTGTCGTTCCAGGCGCAGGCCGACATCAACCTGCCGTTCATCACGGCCGATGCCTCGGGCCCCAAGCACCTGACGATGACGATCACCCGGGCCCAGTTCGAGAAGCTCACCGACAGCCTCTTCGAGCGGTGCCGCGGGCCCGTCTTGAAGGCGCTCGACGACGCCAAGCTCAAGCCCGCCAATATCGACGAAGTCGTCTTGGTCGGCGGCTCGACCCGGATGCCGCGGGTCCAGCAGATCGTCAAGGACATCTTCGGCAAAGAGCCCCACAAGGGGGTCAACCCCGACGAAGTCGTCGCCGTCGGCGCCGCCATCCAGGGGGCCGTCTTGACCGGCGAGGTCAAGGAGGTCTTGCTCCTCGACGTCACGCCGCTTGTCGCTGGGCCTGGAGACCAAGGGGAACGTCATGACGGTCCTCGTCCCCAGGAACACCACGATCCCGACCGAGAAGAAGGAAGTCTTCACGACGGCCGACGACAACCAGACCGCCGTCACGATCAAGGTCTTCCAGGGCGAGCGGCCGATGGCTCCCGACAACCGGCTCCTGGGCGAATTCAACCTCGAGGGGATCCCGCCGGCCCGCATGGGCGTGCCCAAGATCGAAGTCGCGTTCAATATCGACGCCAACGGAATCTTGAACGTGACGGCGCGCGACCAGGGAACCGGCAAGGAAACCACGATCCACATCCAGTCGTCCGGCGGCCTCGACAAAGACGAGATCGAGCGGATGAAGCGCGACGCCGAGGCGCACGCCGCCGACGACAAGAAGCGCCGCGAGCTGGCCGAGGCCAGGAACAGCGCCGAACAGCGCGTCTATCAGCTCGAAAAACTGGTCGAGGAAAGCAAAGACAAGCTCAGCGAGTCCGATCAGGCGGCCCTCCGCGCGGCCATCGACAAGGTCAACGAGGCGAAGAAGCAAGACGACGTGGCGGCCATCAATCGCGCGCTCGACGAGCTTCAGCGAGCCAGCCAGGCGATGGCCGAGCATCTCTACGGCGGCGCCCAAGGCCGGGCCCGGCGCCCGGCTCGGACCCGGGCCCGTGCCCGGCGGACCGACGGGAGCGTCTCCCAACGGCGGCGCCCGGCGGCAAGCCCGAAGACGTCATCGACGTCGAGTTCGAAGAGAAGAAGTAAGCGCATGCCTCCTCGATGATCAACCGATGGCATTTCGTTTCGATCAACTCACGCTCAAGAGCCAGGAAGCGGTGCAGCAAGCCCAGATCGCTGGCACGCGAACGCGGGCACCAGCGGCTCGAGCCGATGCACCTGCTGGCCGCGCTTCTCGCACCCCGACCAGCAGGTCGTTCGCTCGCTGCTGGCACAGCTCGGCGTCAACCCCGCCCAGATCCTGAAGGCCGCCGAGGAAGGGCTCAACGTCCTTCCCAAGGTGTCCGGCGGGGAGACGACGATCAGTCCCGAGCTCAGCCAGGTTCTCGAAACCGCTCAGACCGAGGCTGAGCGGATGAAGGACCAGTATGTCTCGGTCGAGCACCTGCTGCTGGCTCTCTTGAAGGTCAAGAGCCGGGCGAAAACCCTGCTCGAGGCGCTGGGGATCGGCGAGAAGGACGTCTTGCAGGCGCTGCAGAAAGTGCGCGGCGGCCAGCGCGTCACCGACCAGAGCCCCGAAGACAAGTACCAGGCGCTCGAGCGCTATGGCCGCGACCTGGTCGAGCTGGCGCGAAACGGCAAGATGGACCCGGTCATCGGCCGCGATTCCGAGATCCGCCGCGTCATGCAGGTCCTCAGCCGCCGCACCAAGAACAACCCGGTCTTGATCGGCGACCCCGGCGTGGGCAAGACCGCCATCGTCGAGGGGCTGGCCCAGCGCATCGTCTCGGGCGACGTGCCCGAAAGCCTGCAAAATCGCCGGTTGATCGCCCTCGACATGGGCGCGCTGGTCGCCGGCACCAAGTTCCGCGGCGAATTTGAAGAGCGGCTCAAGGCCGTTCTCAAAGACGTCACCCAGTCGGAAGGCCGGATCATCCTCTTCATCGATGAGCTGCACCTGGTCGTCGGCGCCGGCAAGGCCGAAGGTGCGATGGACGCCGCCAACCTGTTGAAGCCGGCCCTGGCGCGCGGCGAGCTGCGCTGCATCGGCGCGACCACCCTCGACGAATTCCGCGAGCACATCGAGAAAGATCCGGCGCTCGAGCGGCGGTTTCAGCCCGTGTTCGTCGGCGAGCCGTCGATCGACGACACGATCGCGATCCTGCGCGGGCTCAAAGAGCGATACGAGATCCACCACAAGGTCAAGATCAAAGACTCGGCGCTGGTGACGGCGGCCAAATTGTCCGTCGCGGTACATCACCGACCGATTCCTGCCGGACAAGGCGATCGACCTGGTCGACGAGGCGGCCAGCCGGCTGTCGATGGAGCTGCAGTCGGTGCCGACCGAGATCGACGTCCTGCAGCGCCGGCTGCTTCAGCTCCAGCTTGCCGAGCGAATGCTCGGTCACGAAGAGGAAGAGCATGCCCTCGACCGCCTGGCCGAGGTCCAGGACGAGATCCGCCAGGTCGAAAAGCAGCTCCAGGACCTGCGCCGGCAGTGGGAGATGGAAAAGTCGGGCCTGGGCGACATCCAGAAAGTCCGCGAGCGACTCGACGCGGTCAAGGTCGAGTACAGCCGCGCCTGGGACGAGATCCGCCACATGCAGCAGCGCGGCGAGCGGCCCGACGAAGCGCAGTTCCAGGCGTTGGCCGCGCTCGACGCCGAGCGAAAAGCTCTCGAAAAACGGATCGCCGAGGCCGAGGCGCTGGGCGACGGCCAGCCCAAGGAGGCCAGCCGGCTGCTCAAGAAAGAGGTCGATTCCGAAGAGATCGCCGAGGTCGTCAGCCAGTGGACGGGAATCCCGGTCTCCCGCATGCTCACGACCGAGCGCGACAAGCTGCTGAAGCTGGAAGACCAGATCCATCTTGCGAATGGTCAACCAGGACGCGGCCGTTCACGCGGTCGCCGACGCCGTCCGGCGCAGCCGCGCCGGCTTGCAAGACCCCAACCGGCCGATCGGGTCGTTCCTCTTCCTGGGACCGACCGGCGTCGGCAAGACCGAGCTGGCCAAGGCCCTGGCCGAGTTCCTCTTCGACAGCGAGACGGCCATGGTCCGCCTCGACATGAGCGAATTCGGCGAGCGGCACAACGTCGCCCGGTTGATCGGTGCGCCTCCGGGCTACGTCGGCTACGAGGAAGGGGGCCGGCTCACCGAGGCGATCCGCCGCCGGCCTTATTCGGTCGTCCTGCTCGACGAGATCGAAAAGGCCCACCGCGACGTCTTCAACGTCCTGCTCCAGGTCCTCGATGACGGCCGCCTGACCGACGGCCAGGGACGCACGGTCGACTTCCGCAATACCGTCATCATCATGACGTCCAACCTCGGCAGCCAGGTCATCGCCGAGCTGGCCGGCAGCGGCGACGAGTCGCGAATCCGCCGCGAGATCCAGGACGTGTTGAAAACCGCGTTTCTTCCCGAGTTCCTCAACCGGATCGACGAGACGATCATCTTCCACCCGCTCGGGATGAACGAGCTGGCCAAGGTCGTCGACATTCAGTTGAAACGGCTGGAACGCCAGCTCGCCGAAACCGGGCTTGACCCTCCGCGTGACCGACCAGGCCAAGACCAGGCTGGCCGAGGAGGGCTTTGACCCCGCCTACGGAGCCCGACCGCTCAAGCGGGTGATTCAGCAGCGATTGGCCAATCCGCTCGCGACCGCGCTCCTGGAACGAAAGATCGAGGAAGGCGACGTCGTGGAGATCGACTGGAACGGCAACGGCGTTTGTTTTCAACCCGGTCAAGCCCAAGGCCGCGCAGCGGCTTGAAGACTTCGACGCTGACACCGAGCGCAGCGAGTTGGTCCTCAGCCCGGTACGGCTGAGTCACTTCGTCGCGATGCGCCAGGGTGTCAGGCTCGCGCCGTGCTCGGTTGCGCGGCGACCGCTTTTGCCGTTCGCTCGAGTCGGTTTGACCGCGGACTGTCTGGGTTTTGCGGTTGACCTGCATCGACCCCTCTGGTGACCGGGTAGAACGCGACGGGCTTGCCCTCGAGATCAATCCGCCCGGTCGATGTCGCGACCGGGCGTGTCGCAGCGCGTTCGATGCGCGCTCGCGCGAGGCTTCGCTTTTCCTGCGGATCTTGATCGACGAGATCGGCGGCGGCGGCGGGATCGCTCTGTCGCCTTTCGCTGTGAGCCTTCGACGATCGTGAGCGGCGGCGGCGGAGGCGTGGCCGATTTCGTTTGTGCGCTCGCGACGTGACGGCAAAGGTGCCGGTGAAGCGCGAACGCAACAAGCAGCGGTAGTGAATTTCATGGAAGGTGTGCAACCCCTTGATTGGCGTCTGAATGCGAGCAACACTGCGGCACGACGGTCGACTGCCAATGCGCCGCAGATCACCGAGTCGCAAATGACGCCGGACTTCACGCGCGAGCCGACACTGGCACGACTGCACGCTCTATATATCGTTCCATGACGCCGCGAAGATTTCAAGCCCTTGGCCGGTGCATGTCGTTTTTGAGCAACACGAGCGCCAGCTCATTCGTATTCGGCGGCCAGGGCAAACTGCCGGCGGCGGGAGGAATGAGGCTTGAAGTCGCGTTTGTCGATCTGGTAGCGGCGCAGCTTTTCACTGATGCTGCGCCGCGACAGACCGCAATGTCGTGCGCATAACTCGATGCGGCCCCGATATTTCTCGAGAACACTCTTCAAGTACGCGCACTCGATCTGGCAGGTCAACTCGTTGGTGATCTCCGGGAGCGGGCGGCCGAGGTCGAAGTCGAGGCTGAACGGCTCGTCATGGCGGGCAACGATCTGATTGGGCAGGTTCTCCGGTTCGATGACCGTGCCCGGCGTGGTGACGGTCGCCTGCTCGATCACATGCTCCAGCTCGCGCACGTTGCCGGGCCAGTCGTAACTCAAGAGGCGCGAAAGAGCGAGCCGCGAGAACGTCTTCCTGGGAAGGTTGCGCTCGGCCAGCTTGGCGAGGAAATGGTCGACCAGGAGGGGGATATCTTCCAGCCGCTCGCGGAGCGGGGGCATTTCCATCGAGAAGACGTTGAGCCGATAAAACAGGTCTTCGCGGAACCGGCCGGCGGCGACGGCCTCGGCGAGGTTGAGGTTGGTCGCGGCGATGACCCGGCAGTTGGTCTGGATCGACTCGGTGCCGCCCACGCGCTCGAACCGTCCATCCTGCAGCACCCGCAGGAGTTTGGCCTGCATTCCCAGGGGCATCTCGCCGATTTCGTCGAGGAACAGCGTCCCGCCATTGGCGAGCTCGAACCGCCCTTTCTTCTGGCGGTCGGCACCGGTGAACGCGCCCCGCTCGTGGCCGAACAGCTCGCTCTCCAGCAGTGGCTCGGGCAAGGCCGCGCAGTTGACGGCCACGAGTGCTCCCCGCCGGGTGACGTCGCTGAAATGGATCGCCTGGGCGACCAGCTCCTTGCCGGTCCCCGTCTCGCCCGTGACCAGCACGTTGCACGACGACGACGCCACCCGCGCGACCCGCTCGAAGACCTCCGCCATCCTCGGGCTGCGACCCAGCAAGTTGTGATAGGCGTACTTTTTCTGGAGCCGGCACCGCAGGTCGGCCACTTCATCGATCAGCCGGCGATCTTCGAGAGCCTGATTCACCAGCAGCTCGAGACGGATCGTGTCGAGCGGCTTCTGGATCAGGTCGTAGGCACCCAGCTTCATCGCCTCGACCGCCGACTCGACCGTGGCGAATCCGGTCATCACGATGACCGTCACGGGCAGCTCGCGATCCCGAATCTGCTGAATCAGGTCCAGGCCGCTGATCCCCGGCAAGCGAAGGTCGGTCAACACCAGCGAGCAGGGGTGTTCCACCAGCCATTCCATGGCGGCCGTGCCGTCGGTCGCGATCGTGATCTGCCGGTCGGGATGGGACAAGCAGTTGCGAAAGCTGCTGGCAGATCAGCTCGCTGTCATCCACCACGAGGATGCGTCGATCCATGGCGCCCTCATCCGAGTTGAGGTGGGTGGGTCAAATCCTGGTTGATCCTTCGTCTCTCGACCGCCGCCGAGTCGCGAAGGCCTGACGTCTCATACTCTCAGTCCATGGCCTTTTCCAACACGTAGACTACGCTCATTTACCTGTTTGTCAAGCCGTCTGGGCCAAGTTCGATCCACCATGAGTGCGTGCGAGTATTTGCGGTCTACCATCTCGGCGAAATGCTGGCAACAGAAGAACGCGTGGTAAACTTGAACCGAACAATTCTTCTCACCCCGCCGGCTGGGCGCGTTTCTTTTTTGCCTCTTCCTGTTCGGTTCGTCGACCGTCCGCGATTGACAGGGTGAGCCGTGAATAGACGACTTCCCGACTGGTGTTGGGTCCCGGCACGAAGGCGACTTCGTCAGGTCAGCGAGTAGTTTCCCTGTCCCACGCCAACGCCTGCTTTCTTTAGCAAGGAGCGACCGATGTTTGGCTCTGTTAATCGACGTCCTACTGGAAAGCGAACGGTCACGGGTGGCGCAACCCAGGCTCGAAGGGCTCGAAGAGCGAGTGTTGCTCTCGACCTTCAAGGTGAACACCACGCTGGATACCGTGGCGGTAAACCTCAAAACGGGCAAGGACGCCACGGGGCATATCTCGTTACGATCGGCAGTTCGGCGGCCAATGCCAAGCCAAACGCGGACACGATCATAGTGCCCGGTGGTACGTTCACTTTGACGATCGCCGGTGCCAATGAGGACAACGCGGCCACGGGCGACCTGGACATCAACGGGAACGTGACAATCAAGGGGAAGGGTGCGGGCGTGACGGTCGTCGACGCCAACAACATCGATCGTGCCTTCCAGGTCCTGAGCGGAAAAGTCAAGATCTCGGGCTTGACGATCGAGCACGGCGGGCTATCCGAGGGGGGCGGCCTCTTGAATTCGGGCGGGAAGGTGACGCTTTCATCCGTTGCAGTCGTGAACAACGTCGCTGCCGGTACCGCGGGGCTCACTGGCGCCCCGGGTGTGAGCGGCGGCATGATCGGTGGCACCGGCGGCACCGGCGGCACCGGCGGCGACGCGGTCGGGGGAGGAATTGCCAATCTTGCCGGGACCCTGATCCTCTCGAAGAGCACGATCACGGCGAACCAGGCGCTCGGAGGCAACGGCGGTCAGGGCGGCGGCGGCGGATTCGGTCAAGGCGTCGGCAACGTCGCTGGCACCGACGGCACGGCGGGGACCGGCGGCACTGGCGGGGTCGGTGGTGCCGGCGGCGCGGCACAAGGCGGCGGTGTATTCAACGCGGCCGGCGCCACCGTCACGATTGTGACCACGACCTTCTCGGCCAATCGGGCTACAGGGGGCAACGGAGGCCAGGGAGGTTTCGGAGGCTTCGGCTTCGGAGGCCGAGGCGGCGACAGCAGCGGAGGCGCTGCTGGTAACGGGGGCGACGGAAACGGTGGAGCCGGTGGCTTGGGCGGCGGGTCCGGCTCGGGTGAAGGCGGCGGCCTCTTCAACTTTGGCTCGGTCGCGCTCAGTGGCGGGACGACGACTTTCGTAGCCAATCAGGCCAACGGCGGTTCCGGTGGCAACGGCGGAGTGGGTGGCAACGGAGACGCCGCCAGTGGCGGCAATAACTCCTTCGGAGGGGCCGGCGGCCTCGGTGGTGCCGGCTTCGGCGGTGCCGGCGGCAAGGGTGGAAACGCACTCGTCGGCATTGGCGGCGGCGTCATGAACGCGGGAACCTTCGCCAGCACGGCCGCGCTGCGCCTTCACGGCCAACCAGGCCAATGGCGGCCGAGGTGGCGATGGCGGTCAGGCCGGAGCCGCCTTCGGCGGCAACGGAGGTTCGGGCTCGACGCCCAACGCCGGCGGCCAGGGCGGCTTCGCCTTCGGCAGCACCGGCGGCGGCGCCGGCCTGGGAGGAGCTGGTAGCGGCGGCGGCCTCGCCAACGTGAGCATTGTCACGATCAGAGCCAACAAGAAATCGAAGTCGCCGGCCCCCAGCGCCTTCACCGCCAACCTGGCGAGCGGCGGCGGCGGCGGCAACGGCGGCCAGGGCGGATTCGGGTTCGGCGGGGCCGGTGGCAGCGGTAGCGGCGCGGCCAGTGCCGGCGGCCAGGGCGAATTCGGCGATGGCGGCTCTGGCGGTTCCGGTGGCGCGGCCGGCACGGGCAACGGCGGCGGCCTGGTCAATTCCGGCACCGCCTCGTTCATCGGCATCACGGTGAACTTCACGGCCAATCAGGCCAACGGCGGCACCGGCGGCCGCGGGGGAGCCGGCGCCGAGGGCAAAGGCGGTAACGGCGGCAACGGTTCCGTCGGCGGAAACGGCGGCAACGCCTTCGGCGGCAAGGGCGGAAACGGCGCCATTGGTGGCAATGGTCTGGGCGGCGCCATTAACAACCTGCCAAGCGGAGTCCTCACCATCGATCCCACGTTGGGCGCGAAGAAACGGTCCAAGCAGTCCAAAGCCACCGACGTCTTCACGGCCAATCTGGCCAACGCGGGGCCGGGAGGCTCCGGAGGCGCAGCCGGTATCGCCGTGGCCGGTGGCGGCGGCAGCCCGGGCGGCATTGCCGGCACGAGCTTCCCCGGCAGTCCTGCGCACGCCGGATCAGCCGGCACGGGAATCGGCGGCGGACTCGACCTCGTTGCGGGAGGCACCGTCGTCATCAAGCACTCGACCATCACCGGCAACCACGCAACGACAAGCAACAACGACGTGCTCGGCACGTTCTCGTCGTGACCGCCCTGTCGAGCCGGCGAAAAAGGCCCCGAGCCGGACGGCACGCGGAGTCTCGTGCCGGCCCCGGCGAGGGGCCACAGCAGTCCCCGCGCTCGCGTGATCGTCGGCCCTCGTGCCGATCTTCACGTCGCCGTCGCGCGATTCATGCGACCGGCTGATACTCGCTCTCCCGGAGCGATTCGAGCAGCTTCTTGGTGGCGCGAATGCCTTCGGGCTCGCCCAACCGTCCGCCTTCGTACTCGATTCCGACGAATCCGTGATAGCCGGCGTCGGTGACGATCTTCATGATCCGGCCGTAGTCGAGCTTGGTTTCCTTGCCGTGATTCGTCGAAATCATAGCTCTTGGCCGAGACACCCTTGGCATAGGGCATCATGCGGGCGATGGCAGTCGTAGACGTCGATCGAGTAATGGCCGTCCTGCTGGGGAAAGTTGCCGAAGTCGGGAAGTGTCCCGAAACGTCGGCTTGCCGACGGCCTTCATGAGGGCGATCAAGGCGTCGGGATTGCTGGATGGCCCGCCGTGATTCTCGCAGATGATCGAGATGCCGTTTTTCGCGCCGTAGTCGGTGAGCATGGCCGCACGACTCGGCGACGGCGGCGACATTGGTGGGGCTGTAGTGCTCTCCGGTGTTGATGCGAATGGCGTGGCAGCCGAGTGATGCCGCGGCGTCGACCCACTTCTTGTGGTTTTCGACCGCCTTCATTCGCGATTCCGTTCTGGACCGCGCTCATGTCTCCCTCGCCGTCGATCATGATCAGGACGCAGGTCACGCCGACGTCGTTGGCGCGTTTCTTCAGTTCCTTCAAGTAGGTCGAGTCGTGGGCCTTGTCCTTGAAAAACTGGTTGACGAACTCGACCCCTTCGATCCCGTAGTCGTCGCGGGCGATCTTGGGGAAATCGAGGTTGTCGATCTTCTTGGCGAACAGGGCCTTGTGGAGCGACCACTCGGCCAGGGAGATCTTGAAGTCGCCGATCTTACCGGCCGCGGGCTTGCCGGATTCGTCGGCGGCCAAGGCCGCACGCGCGAGCCGAGACCCGACCAGGGCCCCACTGGCGACAGCTGCCTTCCAGAAACAGGCGACGACTCATTCTGGCTTCACTCATCGGACTGGTCTCCTTGCTCGACGCTCACGCGATGCGAACACAACCGACGAGCCCGAATTTTATCCGGAAGATGTTGTCGATTCAAGGATTGGGATCATACCCGGCTCGCCCGCGCCGGTTCGCGGGCCACGAAGTGATCGATTTCCTTCCTTGATGATCCGGCGGCACGAGCGAGGCCAATATGGACTCTGGCTCGTCGGACGACTCGTCCACGGAAGCAACGGGAAAAGTCATTCGGGAGACTTGCCCCGCCGATGATTGATCGGGAAAGTCCCGCCAACATCTCACGGACTGGGTGACACTCCCGGCAACTGTGAGCCCTGCCCTACGAACCGGTAGCCGCACGAGCGCACTCCGAGCAATGATCCTACCATTGCTGCCGAGTAGAGAACCATGGTCATGATGATGTAGACCCAATGATCCTCCGACGCATTGGCGCCGATGGCAAAGAACACCCCGAGAATGGGCGAGAGGACGACAGCGATAGAGCCCCGCCAAAACGGTTGGGCGACTCCAGCACCGCCCAGAGAGCGACCAACCCCACGGTCACGAGGCACAGGGAAAAGAGAAAAAGTTGACGAGAAGAGTGTTGTCCGGAACTGGCATCGCCCGCAAAGCCCTCGCAAGGGCGCTGAGCAGGGCGACGGCGGCGGTCAAGAGCATCAGACTCCGGATCGAGAACCTCAGCCGTGGGGCGTTGGCTCGTGCGGACAGGTCGATGGCAAGATGGCGAATGAGCCTGACGCCTTTCACCCGCAACACAAGCAGGCATGCGGTGGTGACGACGACCGTGACGGTGGCGACACCACCAAGTGTCCTGTCCACCGACAAGACGAGCAACGTCTCCAGGTAGGCCGTCCCGGCGACAAGCCCAGTAATTCTCTGCCAAGAGTATGCCGTCCAGCTCAACCCCCAGAGGGCGAGGAGAAAGGCCTGACAGAGCGCCAAGGCGATAGGTGGATAAATGAGTATGGTAGCCAGGCCGGTCGAGTTGGGGAGCCTGGCGACCGCCAGGATTCCGGCGACTAATCCGAAGATGAAGAGTGCCGCCGCCAGACTCCTCAGCCGTTTGTCGTCAGTCATGATCATGGCTTCCGCAATCGAGCCGACTTTCCATTCTTGATAAAGCCCGCTGGGCGTGATCCGCTGGCTGTGATCAACCGGTCAAAACGCCTCCAGCTCGCAGACAATCGACCGGGGAGCAAATCAATGTGGCCATCGGTTTGCCAGCTAGCCCCTAGCACCAAGGGCGCCCTCGCCTGGACACGCCATGGCTCCATAGGCCCAGCCCCAGACGATTGCCCACACGAGCACGATCCAGCCGCGCCAATCGGCGCGGAAGCGGTCAACGAAACCTGGTCCTCGATGGCTCTCGCACGAGCTCACCTCGCGTGATTCTTCGGGGGATTAGGTATGAAAGTTTAGATCGGCGAATGCGGCGACTCCGCCCGGTGAATGCGAGACCACAGCCGCATCGCGCCGCGGTAGACGCGATCGGGGCTCAGGCCCGACATGCAGGGATGGTCGGCGAGCGGGCAGACCTTTTGATGGCAGGGCTGGCACGGAACACGATGGCGGAGCACCAGCGAATGTCGCGACCAGGGCCGCCACTGCCTGGGCTGGTTGGTCCCGCTGAACAAGATGACCGAAAGCGTTCCCGCCGAGGCCGCCAGGTGCGCCGGGCCGGAATCCGAGCCGATGAAGAGGTCGGCCCGCTCGAGCAGGGCGGTCGTTTGGGTGACCGTCAGGCTGCCCGTCCAGTCGCGCAGCCGGTCGTGAGGCTCGAGGACGCTGGACAGCGGCGCGTCTTCGATTCCGCCGACCACCACGACCCGCCAGTCGCTCTCGAGAAATCGCTCGATCAAGATCTTCCACGAGTCGGTCGGCCAGCGCTTCGCCGCGTTGCCGGCCCCGAGGTGGACGGCGAGGAGCGGAGGCAGCGAGGAAAATCGATCGGCGTGCAGCCAGTCCGGCACGTCGCTGATCGACTTCGATCGTCGTGGCCGACGGGCCGTGGCCTTGCGCTGGCACGTGCTCGTCCCGGCAGCGTCCGCCGCGCCGTCGCGGTCCGCATAGACCGTCGAGCGCGACGGCGCGCGCATGCTCGGCGCGGCCATTCTTCCGCGAGCCGGCGGGCGACCGCGATCCGATCGGCGTCGCTGACGTGGACGTCGACCCGGGTTGACTCGTCGGGCGTGATTCCCAGGCGATTGAGCAGTGCCAGCCTCGACTTGACCTCATGCCGCCCGGGAATCCAGGGGGCGACATCGGTCAGCAAGAAGGCCCCTCCCCCCATGGCCCAACCGACCCGCCGCGGGATTCCGGCCAGGGCGAGGACGAGCACGGTCAGCACGTCCCCGCGCACGTCGATGCCCAGGTCATAACGCACCGTCCGCAGCGACCAGCCCAGGTTCCAGACCGCCGTCAACAGGCCCCACCGGTCGGGCCGGCGCTCGAACCAGGTCCGTTCGGCGACCTTGACCGAGTTGACGTGCGGATCGGCCTCGAACACCTCGTGATTGCTCGGCGAGGCCAGCACGTCGATCGCCGCCTCGGGATAGGCCGCTCGCAGCTCGGCGATCAAGGGCGTGCTCGAGCACCGCGTCGCCCAGATGGTCGAGCTGCACGACCAGGATCTTGCGCGGACAGGCAACCGTCCGCGCGGGCCGGACCATCCGGACGATCGCCATCAAGATCGTGCCGCAGAAATCGAGCGCGTGCACCAGCAGTCGCCAGCGCAGCTTGCTGTAGCGATACCGCCCGACGCGAACAGGCTTGGGCTTAGCGGGCGACTTGGTCATAGACCTCCGCGGTGATCTGGGCCACGTTCGGCCAGAGATAATGAGTCGCGATCGACCGCGACAACCGAGGGTCGGGACCGTCCTCCCAGCATTTCACGACGGCTCGCCGAATCTCCGCCGCGCGGTCGGGCCGAGCATATTCCACCATGTCGCCGAAGTAGTCGCGGGTGGATCCGTAGGGCGTGATCGCGATCGAGCAACCCGCGAGGCCGGCCTCGAGCGCGGCCAGTCCCGGCGTCTCGAACCAGCTTGGCAGGGCGAAGACCCGCGCCGCCGCATAGGCCGAGGCCAGGAGCGGATCGTGATGGTCGAGCCGCCCCAGCCACGAGACGCGGCCGCTGCCCGCGCGGCGGCATACCCGCTCATAATCCTCGCAGCCCGGCGGGGCCTCGCCGATCACCACCAGCGGCAGCCCCAGCCCGCGGAGAGCCTTGATCAGCCCCAGCGTGTTCTTGCGCGGTTCGATCCGCCCGACAAAAAGGACGAACGGCTCCGCTCCCCACCGGGAATGAAACAGCTCCGGCGAAGCGGACGCAATCGACGGCAAGACTCCGTTGGGAACGACGCGGATTCGCTCGCGGGGAACCCCGAAGAGACGAACGAGCTGATTCGCCTCCGAGCGCGAATTGGGCAAGACGACGATCGGCCAGCCGCAGCAGCTCGCGCCGCCAGCTCGGCACCGCCGGGGCCATGCGACCGCAGGCCCCAGGCCGCCAGGCTCGCGAGCTTGCGGAGCGGACCGCGTTCGAGCGCGGCCAGGGCGCGCGGTTCATACCAGCAGATCGGCGAGAGCACGACGGGAACCCTGCGCTGCCGCGCGACCCGCGCCAGCTCGAGCCCCTCGCGCGACATCCCGAAAAGATGGAGCAGCCGGGCCGTTTCGAGGCGGTCGGTCCACGGTGAAAAGAGCCGGACCGGAACGCCGAGCTCTTCCAGGTGGATGCCGGTCTGGATCAACTGATTTTCGCCGCCTCCCGGGGCCTGGAAGGCGAATGACGGCGCGTGCAGGAAGACGCGCCCGGCTGACTTGGCCCTGGCTCGTGCGCGCGAGCCATGACTCCGTGAAGGCGGCTGTCGGCCAGCTCGCACGAGGCCAGACGACGTCCGTTGATCCCATCGGACCGCCACCCCCCTGACCCCCCTCCAAGGGGGGACGGGCCTGCGTTGCGAGCGTCGGCCACGTGGCATCTTCATGCCGAGGCCCCCGTACGCTTGTGTTTCCACCATCTCAGACCGCGTTTGAGCCGGTTGGAGATCGACGACCGCGGGATGTCATCCAGCGGCGTCACGGTCTCCCAGTCGAGCGCGGTCCGCATGGCCTGTTTCAAGCTCAAGGTCTCGCGGTCGATCGTCGGCGGATCGAGCCAGCCTGCCGCCGGCTCGCTCCGCTCGTACACCAGGCCGGCGAGCCCCAGCGACATGCGCGGGCCCGTCACGGGTATCGAGCAATGGAAGCGGCCGCGGTGGATCTCGAGGGCGAAGCTCGTACCTGGTGTCCCAGTCGTCGAACTGGATCTCCAGGCGGTTGATCGTCGCGGGGCAGGACCATCCACCGGCGCTCACCCCGCCAGCGCCACCACCGCGCCAGATCGGAGAACGTGGCGCGCCATACCAGGGGCTGGCCGTCGATCGCCCGCGCCAGCGCGGTCATGACCTCGGGCATCCGCCCCAGCCTGCGCTCGGGATGGCCATAGATCGACGGCGAGCTCACCGGCATCGAGCTTCGCGCCGACGACCTGCTGGAAATAGTCGGCGACGATACCCGGGATCGACGACGCCCGGCCTCGAGGAACAAGCCCTCGCAGACCGGGTGGACCGGGATTTGAAGGATCCGCGAGAATCGATTGCCTTTCCAGGGATAGAACGGAAAGTCGTCGTGGCCGAGCTGGAACTCGGACGAATAGAGATAGCCGAGGTCTTCGAGCTGGTCGTCCAGGCTGCGGCGCCAGCGGCCGTGCGGGGCCGCGAAGGCCACCGGCTCGAAGCCCGAGCTCCAGAGGATCCGGTGGGCGCGTTCCAGGTTGACCCGATTGGCCTCCGGATCGCGATAGACGTGATGGAAATGCCCGTGCGACTGCGTGTCGTGCTGCCGCAGGTCGGCGAGGACCGACGGATGATGGGTATAGGCATTGGTGCTGAGAAAGTGCGTGCAACACCCATCGAGGGGCGCACGTGCCGCGGCGAAGCGGTGGTAATCGTCGGGCACCGGCTCATCGAGGTCGGCGCGAAAGCTGAAGGCCGAGCGATACGGGTACGGAAAGGGGGCCAGCCTGATCCAGACGCCCCCCGCCCCGGTGACGGCCTCGCGCAGTCTGGCGATCAGCCGCCGGCGAATCCACGCCTTGGGCGATCGCGCCACCCGCTCGGACAGCGTCCACGGGCCGACCGCCCACGAGCCGAGCGCCGGCTTGTTGTCGACAAGGGCCTCGAACGGGTCGATCGGCTCCCCGCGCCTCAGGCCGTCGATGTCGATCGCGACATGATCCGGGCCCACGAGGCCGCGCAGCGAGCCCGGCGAGACCACGCGGCCGTCGTACAGGACGAACCGCCCGCCCCGGAACGCGAACCGGTGCGGCGTCCTTGACCGTCTCGAACGCCACGCCTTCCTGGGCGAGGATCAACTCCAGGCCCGGCGGCGTCTTCCACAAGAGAAGTGGCAGCGACGCGAGCATCGGCGAATACAGTTCCATCACGCATCGCCTCCCGGCGCCTGGGCGGCCCATAGCACGAACAGCCGCGTGCCGGGCAAGCTGCTGAAACGGAAACCGGCCCCGCTCGGCTGGCGACAGCAGGTATT
This sequence comes from uncultured Isosphaeraceae bacterium, assembly GCA_963842405.1. GTDB lineage: Bacteria > Planctomycetota > Planctomycetia > Isosphaerales > Isosphaeraceae > CAVZRC01. The sequence goes on from CAWJGW010000011.1 coordinate 60,822, forward strand.
CGACACGGACCGGCGGAAACCACCGGCCGAGCCGCCGCTGCAACTCCCCTGCCCTGAACCAGTGTTCGCGCACTTTTTCGCGATGGGAATACATCCAGAGACCGCGGCGCTCGTCGATCCATTTCACGGCCACGCTCGGCAGCCACGGCCGCCGGGCATTCCACGAGCAGACGTTCTTGTCGACGATGACCAGCGTGCCCCCCGGCCTGAGCACCCGGCGAACTTCACCGCAAACCGTCGTCGAGCGATCGTGGCGCCAGGTGTTCAAAGACCTCCACGGCCACGACCCCGTCAAAACTCGCCGGGCCGAACGGCAGCCGCCGGGCCGAGGCGCGGACCCGATCGATGCCTGTCGCTTCGTCGAGCATCGCCGCCGACAGGTCGAGCCCGACGACCGATGCCCCCTGCTCGCAGAGCGCCCTGCGCAAACCGGCCCTTGCCGCAGCCCAGATCAAGGATGCGGCGGCCGGCGAGCGGCCACAGACTGTCGACGACCCCGCGCAGCCGCGGATCGTCGTCGTCGAGCACTCGCTTGAATCGCCCGTGGAGCGCATCAAACCGGGACGCGACGACCGCTTCATGCTCCGCGATCATGATGTCCTCCCCGCCAGGGTCAGCTCGCGGTGCTTCCAGGCTCGCACCGCCACCGAAACGCCGGAAAGAGCACAGAACATGAAGCCCTCGACGCCGTCGCGAAACCCTTGTTTGAACACGTAGAGCTTGAAAAACGTCCAGATCGGCCGGAGCGCCAGATCGCTCATCCGGAAGCCGGCGCTCCGATCCGGCCAGCCCCCGCGCTTCCAGCGTCGTGTAATGGTCGAGCTTGTGCAGAAAGACCTGCACATTGGGCAGCGAGTGATGCCGAAGTGCGTTTTGCAAGCGATCCGATCGGGACCGTCGAGCTCGACGGTCTCGTGAACCAGGCCGATCCAGTGGCCGGAATCGCGGCGGAACAGACGCAGGGGGTGGTCGTGCTGCGTCCCGGAAAAGCCGAACGGCGCGGCCCAGGATCACGCTCCGGATCGGCACGCGGAACCCGCGATACGTGGTTCGCCGGATCGGCGATCACGCGCCTGATCTCGGCCGCCAGGGCCGGCGTCACTCGCTCGTCGGCGTCGACCGAGAGCACCCAATCTCCGCGAGGCCAGCGCGAGCGCGAAATTCCGCTGGCTGGCGAAGTCGTCGAAGTCGCGGACCGCGACGACTTCGGCCTTCTGCCGGGCGATTTCCAGCGTCGCATCGCGACTGACCGGATCGACGACGACGATGCGCTCGAAAGCCCAGCTCGCCGCCGCCAGGCAGTCGGCGAGGTTGTGCGCCTCGTTTTTCGCCACGATCAAGACCGACACGCGGGGCTCAGGCATGACGAACCCCCTTCCTGACCGCACCGGCAAACGCCCGCGCCGGGAAGTAGACGGCATAAGCCGCCAGCGCGACGTCGAGCCGGCCCGCGAGTGCGAGAACGATCCAGAGATGCCACCGAATGTCGGCGTGGCCGATCAGACGAACGAGCCCGGTCAGCCGGTCGAGGCCCTTGCCGACCGTCGGCTGGATGCCGGCTGATGACCGGACGTGGCGAGCGGCGTGGCGGCAGCGTTTCGTCGAGCCGTTCCAGCTCGTCGCCCAGAAGCGACTGAATCAAGAAGAGATATTTCCCCGACGCATAGATGATTCCGAGCACGAGCCAGATCGGTCGACCGTCGCGGCTGAATGCGGCCCAGGCGATCGCGGCGTGGAGGGCCATGTCGGCCAGCTCGTCCAGGACCTGGTCGAGCCACCGGCCGAATGCCGAGCTGGTTCCCTGCAAGCGGGCGAGGCGGCCGTCGGCGGTGTCCAGCACCAGGGCCAGTGCGAGGGACAAGCGCCACGGCCGACCGGCCGATCCAGCCGGTCGGGACCGACGGCGACGAGCGACGCCGCCGAGAGCATCAAGATTCCGGAGGTCAGGGTCAAGGCGTTGGGCGTGATCGAGGTCGGGCAAAGCCGCTCCGCCAGCCGCCGCGCCAGGGGAAACGCCCAGTACTTGCCCAGCGGCTGATACGATCAACCGCCGCGTCAGCTCTTGATCGGCGGTCAACAGCGATTCCGGCTGGTCGAGCCGCCAGATCACGGCGGATTCCGGCGATCGTCCTCGGCGCAAGCCGCGCCGCAGACGGGCGGGGTCGTAGAGGCGATCGGTCCGCAAGATCGCGGCATCCGCTCGCGGCGGCCCGTTGACGAACACAACGCCACCGCCGCTCGAGCCCAGCGGCCAGCTCGCGGAGCCGGTCGTGCTCATCCCCGCGCGCGTGCACGACGACCGCCTTACCGGCGGGCACGTGCTCGACGGCCAGGTCGAGCAGATGGTGGAGCACGCTCTTGCCCAGAACCACCTCGGCGGCCAGCGGCCCATGCGGCCCACGTGGTCGGGCGTCGATCACGAGATGGACTGCCCGAGCTGACATCAAACGCCTCCGTGCGTGTCCCGAACTCTGGCTTGTCGTTGACTGACCGGCCTCGCGAGTCACGGCATCGACCGCCCGCGACTTACCACTGAAACCGTCGAAAAAAGGCCTCTTGCCTCTCGACCCAACCCCCCTGCCCCACGGCGAGCAGCGCGCCTGGCCGCCAGCACGCGACGTCCTCGGCCCAGGGCCCCGACGAGCCCGACGGCAAAGCTGAATCGTCCGCGCAGAAGTGCGTACGGCGAACCGGACCGGCAGCCAGAGAAAGTGGGCCAACAGCCGAGGCCCGCTCGTGTTTTTCCACATGAAGATCAGGGTATTGCGGCTGGCCAGCTCGTCGCACCGGCCCTTTCCCAACTGGGGCTCGAACGTGCCGAAGCCCTGGTGAAAAGCAACCGACTCCGGCACGTAATATCCTCGATACCCGGCCATCCAGCCCCGGAACCCCAGGTCGAGGTCTTCAATCCGTCCCGGGAAAGAAAATCGGGTCATATCCCCCGAGTTCGAGGAACTTGCGGCGATCGACGGCCAGCACCGGCCCGGCCGCGGCCGTGAGGTCACTCTCGTCCATGACCTTTTCAAAGCCCGGAACACGGCACATCCCCTGCACCAGCCCAAACCGCGTCCGTACCCTCGTCCTCATCCCTTCGTAGGTCTGGCCGTCGAACGTCCAGCAAAGAGGCGCTGAGAAGAGGGCGTCGTCGTGGGTCTCGAAGACCTCGAGCAGCGGCCCGACCGCATCCGGCTCGAGCTTGATATCATTGTTCAACAACAGAACGACCGGCTCGTCGAGCCGCTCGAGCACCCGGTTGAACGAGGCGAGCCCATGATTGGGCTCGCGCACGTAGCCGACAGCGGGCCAATGACTTGCGACCAGCTCGTCGGAGCCGTCCGTCGAACCGTTGTCGACGACGGTGACGCGGCAAGGGACGGGCGATCGACCGGCGGCAAGGACGATGCTCGGCAAGCACTCGGCGAGCAAGCCGCGGCCGTTGTAATTGAGCACGAGAATATGGGTGCGATCGATCGTCAAGGGTTCCATCCCTCGCGCTGCGGTGTGCGTCCTGCACTTCGATTGATCAAGGAAGGGACACCGTCGCCGGCCGCGAGACGGGCGTTTACACCTCCGCGTGGGTGCATACCATACGGCGCAAGGCGTTTGCGGTCAACTGCACCTGCTCGCTCCGGCCGGAGTTGTCCCAGTCGACGAAGTAGAGCTCGAGGTAATGGCCCCGATCCAGTTTCCCTCCGTCGTCGTGTCCGTCGTCGCGAACACCACCGTCGGTATCGCGGCCTGCCGCGCCGCATTGATCTCGTCATTGGCCGGAATAATGACATCGGCGTCGTACGGGCGGCTGGATCGACGCGACCGTTTTCGTCAGGCGGGAGAAGGGCCAGGAACCGATGCCGGTTTTCGATTCCTGCCCCTTTGGTGGGTGAAGGGAAGGACGGGAGGATGGCGATCACAGGAAAGCAGGAGCGCGGCATGCACGGCCGGCGATCAGCTTCGCTCCCGCGCACACTGAAGCGAGCCCCCAGATGGCCAGCGCCTGGCTCAGGCGTCTCGGCACTCGGCGTCATCAAGAAAGCGACCTGCTGGCCGTCGTAGGTGCCTTGTCCTGCGATCTGGCCGGAGTCGTTGATGGCGGTTGCATTGAGGTTGGTCCAACCGCTGCTCCCAGGCAGAAGGCTGGTTAGGGCTTGCGTGGTTCCATTGCTATAAAGGAATCCGTTCCCCACCACCTGGTCCTTATCGTTCAGCGCCGCCGCCAGCAATGCGGGGCTGCCCGCGAGCGAAGTTGGCTATAGAGGAATGGAGATTCCCAGCTTGTTCTCGCTCATCAAGCGGATGAGCATGGGCAGGAAGCTGGTGGTGGCGATGGAGTCGTCGGGGACGTATGGCGACTCGTTGCGCCAGGCGTTGGCCGACTCTGAGATCAAGGTGGAGCGGGCGGGCAACAAGGCTTCACATGACTATGCCGAGGCGTTCGACGGGGTGCCCTCGCAACACGACGGCAAGGACGCGGCGGTGGTTGCCGAGCTGGCGGCTTTGGCCAAGTCAATGCCATGGGACTACCGGCCAGCCGACGTTGGACAGCGGGAAACCATGCCGGTTGGATAGTATCCAGACGGTCACCGTTCGCGCTGCCGAAAGTGACCGCCCGCATCCCTGCGAAAACTCGAAAAACTGCCCTTGAAAAAGCCGAGGACAGGCGGTTGATCATATTGCCCGACCACCGCTTAGCAGCGCTGACGCTACGTAAGCGGTCTCGGAGCACCGCGCTGGAACACGAGTTCGATGCTCTGGGGCCAGAGGCTCGCCAGTTCCACCTTCATTTGAGTTTTCTTGTCACCGTCGGCTCTCGTGCATACCGATGAAGACGTGTTTCGATCGCCCAGATTCTTAAAGAAGCTTGTTTGGCAATCGCTTGGGATATCGGGTATGAAGAGAGGTAGTGGACGCCGCGCGAGCCGGCTTGGGTTGCGACATCTCCGAGAGCGGCACCGATGAGCGAACTGACCCGTATCCTTTCTGCGATCGAGCAAGGCGATCCAAAAGCCGCGGAGCAACTACTGCCGTTGGTCTATGACGAGCTGCGACAGCTCGCGGCGCGGAGGCTGGCCCGCGAGACGCCGGGACAAACGTTGCAAGCGACGGCTCTTGGTCCATGAGGCCTATCTGCGCCTTGTCGGCGACCCGTCCGATGCGTCGTCTCCGTCGTGGAATAGCCGGGGGCACTTTTTCGCCGCGGCCGCCGAGGCCATGCGGCGGATACTGGTGGAGCGGGCGCGACACAAACGAGCTTTGAAGGCCGGCGGCAGCCTCCACCGGCGGGACTTGGCCGATATTGAGCCGGCGATTGCTGAGCCGGGCGTCGATCTTCTGGCGCTGCACGACGCGCTCGATAAACTTGAAGCGGCAGACAAGCGTAAGGCGGAAGTTGTCAAACTCCGTTTCTTTGTCGGCCTGACCATTGAAGAAGCGGCCCGGGCACTGGGCATCTCCACTTCAACCGCAGACAACGACTGGGCTTATGCCCGTTGCTGGTTGCGCCTGGAAGTGGGAGGGGCCCATGAGCAAGGCCAAACCTGACGATCTTCGGAAATTCGCATCGATCGCGTTGGGTACTCGGCGTTTGTTTTTCGCACTGGATACCAGAGTGAGATTGCGCGCCCTCGCACACGAGCACCCTCATGACCTCACCAAAGCTCGATGAAGCCGCGATTTTCAACGTCGCACGCCAGATTGACGGCCCGGACGTTCAGCGCCTTTACATCGAGCAGGTCTGCGGCGACGATCAAGATCTGCGAACGAGGCTGGAGGCTCTACTCCGCATCTACAAGGAAGACCCAACCTTTCTCGAGCAGCCCGCCGTGGGCGTTCCTCGTCGCGACCAGAAGATCCGGTTAGCGAAATCCCGGGCCGCCAGATCGGCCCTTACAAGCTGCTGGAAGAGATCGGTGAGGGAGGGTTCGGCACGGTCTTCATGGCCGAGCAGCACCAGCCGGTTCGCCGGAGGGTCGCTCTCAAGATCATCAAGCCGGGGATGGATACCCGCCAGGTGATCGCCCGCTTTGAATCCGAACGCCAGGCCCTCGCCCTGATGAGCCACCCAAACATCGCGCAGATCATTGACGGCGGAGAGACCGCGTCGGGCCGGCCCTACTTCGTCATGGAGTTGGTGCGAGGCGTTCCGATCACCGAGTTCTGTGACAAGAATCACTCGACGACGGAAGAGCGCCTCAAACTGTTTGTTTCGGTGTGCCACGCGATCCAGCACGCCCACCACAAGGGCGTGATCCATCGCGACATCAAACCGTCGAACGTGATGATCACGCTCAACGACGGCGCGCCGGTGGTCAAGATCATCGACTTCGGCGTCGCCAAGGCGACCGAGCAAAGACTTACCGAGAAAACACTGTTTACCTCGTACGGCCAGATGATCGGCACGCCGGCGTACATGAGTCCGGAACAGGCGTCAATGAGCTTGTTCGACGTCGATACGCGGTCCGACATCTATTCGCTCGGCGTGCTGCTGTATGAGCTCTTGACGGGCACGACACCCATTGAAGCAGCCCGGTTGCGGGACGCCGGCGTTGCTGAAATACAACGGCTGATCCGCGATGTGGAGCCGCCGCGGCCGAGCACTCGGTTGTCGTCACTGGGTGATTCGGCGACCGTTGTGGCCGGTAATCGCGCCACCGATTCCAAGCACCTTTTCCGAGTGCTCGCTGGCGACCTCGACTGGATCGTCATGAAAGCGCTCGAGAAAGACCGCAATCGTCGCTATCGCATCGCCCGGCGAGCTTTGCCGAGGACGTCGAGCGGTACTTACGACGGGAGGCGATCCTGGCGCGGCCGCCATCACCGGTCTATCGGCTGGCGAAATTCACAGAGCGGCATCGCGGGGCCGTGTTGACCGCGGCGACGATGACAGCGGCGCTACTCATCGGGGCTACGATCGCCATCTGTGCAGGCAATCGTGGCGACACAGGCCAAACACGAAGCTCTGGCTGCGGCGAAGGCAGAGACCCAGGCGAGGCAGGTCGCAGTGGCAAAGGAGGCGGAAACGCAAGCCGTGCTCGGATTCGTTCAAAACCAAATTCTCGCCGCGGCTCGGCCCAAGGGACGAAACGGCGGACTCGGTCCCGGCGTTACGCTTCGTGAGGCGATCGACGCCGCCGTTCCTTTCGTGGAAAAGAATCTTCAAAGATCAGCCGCTTACCGAGGCCCGACTGCGCCATGACTCTGGGGGATTCCTTCTGGTATCTGGGCGATGGGAAGGCCGCGGAAGCGCAATATCGAGCCAGCGCGGGTTATCTTCACGAGGCTGCTCGGCCCGCACCATCGCGACACGCTCCAGTGCCTCATCCAGCTCGGGATCAGCTATGGTATGCAAGGACGCACCCGAGGACAGCGTCAATCTCTACGAAGAGATTCTACCGACTTGCAAAGCCAAGTTCGGCCCTGACTCCAGAGAAACACTTCAATGCTTGAACAATCTCGCCATGGGATTATGGATGCTGGATAAGCACGAAGAGGCCATTCAGATTCACCGAGAAGTTCTCGCAATCAAGAAAGTCAAGTTTGGTCCCGACGACCGCAGCACGCTCATCACGCATGACGAACCTGGCCAACGGTTATCACTCCCTCCACCGCTATGAAGACGCCCTCAAGCTCCGCGAGGAAACGCTCGAACTCTACAAAGCCAGATATGGCGCCGAACGACTACGACACGCTGATGGTCATGCATAACGTGGGGGCCAATCTGCGTGCCCTCGGCCAGTATGCGGAGGCACTTCGCCATCGATCGAGGAGACGCGATCCCGACGGAAGGACACGCTCGGTGTCTGACCACCCCGACACGCTCACAAGTCATATGGAGCGTGGCGCAAGACCTCATCAAACTTGACCGCGGCGCCGAGGCCATGCCAATTCTGGACGAATGCCTGCAACGTGCCGTGGGTAAGCGTGTTCATCAGAACTTTCCGGAAGTCGCGGATTACCGGCTTCGGCACTTTGAAAAAGCGAAGGACGCAGAGGGATGTCGCACGACCGCCGAACTGTGGGAGAAGCAAGAGCGCACCGACGCGGAAAGCCTGTACCAGGCCGCTATCTGCCGGGCCGTCACGGCCGCGGTGTTGAAGCAAGTGAATGCGCCTGGCACTCGCGCCGCCGGGCTCGCCAAAGACGAGGCTGACCGAGCCATGACCTGGCTCAAGAAGGCCGTCGCCGCCGGCTATAGCGATGTCGCCGAGATGAAAACGGGCAAGGACCTCGACACGTTACGTGACCGCGCGGATTTTGAAGAGCTGCTCGCGGCGCTGGCGGCGAAGCAGAAGGGAAGGAAAAATAATTCGAGCATCCCTTGGGTGTCCGGTGCCGGGATTTCGCACTGTAAGCAGAGTCGCTTACCGATCCCACGAGCACCACCCGGCCCTGGCTGAAGAGACTTTCTTCGCCGCGGCCCTTCAATACCCAGGGAGTTTTCGATGTTCAACTTCGACAAACAGCGTCAAGGCGACGACAGGCGGCGCGCGAGACGGTCTCGCCCGTGGCTCGAAGTTCTCGAGCATCGCGTGGTGCTTTCCACGTTCAAGGTCAACACCACGCTCGACACGGTTGCCGTGAGTCTCAAGACGGGCAAGGACGCCAGCGGTCACATCTCGCTGCGCTCGGCCATCATGGCAGCCGACGCCAAGCCGAACGCAGACACGATTATCGTTCCCGCGGGCATGTTCACACTGACGCTCGCCGGCGCCGGTGAGGACCACGACGCCACCGGCGACCTCGACATCACCGGGAATCTGACCATCAAGGGTAAGGGCGCGAGCACGATCGTCGACGGGAACAATTTGGATCGGGTCTTCGACGTGCTGGCGGGGAAAGTCTCGATCTCGAAGTTGACCATCCAGGGCGGCCTGGCGGCGGGCTCGGGAGGCGGGATCCTCAACCACGCCGGTGCGAGGCTGACGCTGACCTCGGTGCAGGTCGCGAACAACGTCGCCGCCGGCACGCAGGGCACGGACGGCGTGGACGGCACGGGGGGAAACCCGGGCACCGCGGGAGGCGTCGGAGGAGACGCCCTCGGAGGGGGGATCTTCAACGCGGGTACCCTCATCCTGAATAAGTGCACGATCACGGGCGATCAAGCGAAAGGTGGTGCCGGCGGCACGGGTGGGGCGGGGAGTGAGGTAATCGGGCTCGCGGGGACCGCAGGTGGGGACGGACAAGCGGCCAAAGCGGCCAATGGTGCCGACGGTGGCTCCGGCGGATCCGGCTCCGGCGGCGGGATCTTCAACGCGACCGGCGCGAGCCTGACCGTGTCTGCATCGACGTTATTGAACAACTCGGCGCTAGGCGGCGCAGGGGGCAATGGCGGGGCGGGCGGCACGGCAACCGGCGGAGCGGGGGGGAGCGGTGTCACGATCGGCGCGAGCGGCACTGGCGGCAACTGGCGTCGGCGGGGCCGGCGCGAACGGCGGAGCGGGCGGATCGGGCCAGGGGGGCGGGCTCGTCAACCTTGGCCAGGCGACATTCTCCGGCAAGGCGAGCACCTTCGCCTCCGACAACGCCACTGGCGGTGTCGGCGGGGCGGGGGGCAATGGCGGCAGCGGCATCGGTGGAACCGGTGGCGACGGCGGCAGCGGCTCGATTGGCGGCATCGGTGGGAATGGCGGCAACGGCAACGGCGGGACCGCCGGCCGGGGCGGGAACGGAGGCGACGGCGCCGGCGGTGGGATCTTCAACGGCGCCGGCGCGTCCTTCACGAACACTGTCGCGCTGACGATCTCAACTAACACGGCCGCCGGCAACGCTGGCGGGGCCGGCGGCACGGGCGGCGGGGGGGTCGCCGGCCACGGCGGTGCAGGCGGGGCGAGCACCGCGAATAACGCAGGGCCCGGCGGGGACGGCGGCACCTCGACCGGCGCGGTCGGGGGGAACGGCGGCCTTGGCGGCGAGGGCCAAGGAGGCGGCCTCTTCAACGCCGCCACGGGGACCGTCCAGTTCCGGTCCCAGAGCAAGAAGGGGTCGAAGACGGCGCCGGCGAGCACTTTCACGAATAATCAGGCCAACGGCGGCGGCGGTGGCGGCGGCGGAATCGGCGGCGCCGGCACCGGCGGGTCCGGGGGCAACAGCGGAGACATCACCGCCGTCAACGGCGGCTCCGCCGGATCGGTCAAGGCGGGAGCCGGCGGAGCCGGCGGTGCCGCCAACGCGGGAGAGGGAGGCGGCCTCTTCAACGCCGGATCCGCGGCCTTCACCGGCGTCACCGTCAACTTCACCACCAACCAGGCCACTGGTGGCGTCGGTGGTCGCGGGGGCAATGGCGGTGAGGCATTCGGCGAGATCGGCGGTAACGGGCTACCAGACGGCAGCAACGGTAATGCCACCGGCGGCAATGGCGGCAAGGCCGGTGTTGGCGGGATCGGCGAGGGAGGCGGCATCTTCAACGCGACCACGGGAACCCTCGTGATCAACCCCAGGCTCGGAGTCAAGAAAAAGTCCAAGCAGAACAATGCCACCGACACCATCACCGGCAACAAGGCCAATGCCGGCGGGGCCGGGAGCCCCGGCGCCGGCGGTCTCGCCCACGTGGCGGCCGGGGCCACGGCGACCAACGGCACCGCCGGTACGGCTTCCTCGGCGGGCGTCGGCGTCGGCGGCGGGATCGTCAACGTCGGGACCGCCACGATCGACAACACCACCATCACCGGGAACACCGCCACCACCAACGACAACGACGTGGATGGCACGCTCTTGTCGTGACGTCCAACCACCACGCGGCGCATGACCGCCTCAGCGACCCTCTTGGCCCCCTCGATCGGGTCCGAGAGAGGCAAAGGGCCGGGTAGACCTGGGTGGTCGCCCACCCAGGTCCCCCACTGAGACGGATCTGTGGGAGCCCCAGGGAGCGATCCCTGGGGCGACCCGGCCCATTAACGCGAGCCGGGGTTCCCCGGCTCGCGTTCGACTCTGGCACGACCGAACACCTTTCCGAGTTCGTCCGTTCCGATCTGTCAGCCGAACCCCCCAAATCTAATGTGGCCGGCGACATGTTATATCTTAAGGGGGTGCGCAAGGATATTGTATGCCAGGTGCAGCCCGGCGAGCCGGCAGGCGAAGCACCCGATGCGGTCCGACCAGTGGCTTACCGAACGCGGAGCAAAGAATGCCAAAATCGAGATCAACGAGGCGAGCCATTGCAACAGGCGCAAATGGAAGCAGTCAGCAGTGCTGCGTGGTCCGATAGGGAACCCCGGCTCCTTAGTGGTGTCAGTTCAGATGCTTTATGTTAAATGGAGACGACCGGGATCGAACCGCCAACCTCCTGGTTGCAAATAAGGCGCTCTATGCAATTGTAACGTCTTTAGTGCCAACATGGGCAAAACAGAAAGCCGAATTGGTGGAAGCGATCGAACAGTTTGCAAAGGAATTGACAGACACCAACGACAAGCTGAAGACGACGCTCCTCGCCTATTCACCGCTGTGGCTCAGCGCGGAAAACCATACCAACCCGACGCGTCAGCGAGGGGAGTGCCAAATGCCGCAAGGACTTGCGGCCGCCCTCGCTCACGCGTCGGGTTAGTGTGGCCCGCCCGCATCCGCCGGACCTTTTTGGGGTGAGCTTTCACTCCGCGATCGCCCTACCGGCCCGCCCCCATGACGCCGCCATACCGGGCACATACTGCGCATGAATTTGAACGCGGATCACGCGTGCGCAGTATGCGCAGTATGGATGCTCGGTACGCCGGTCATGGCACGGGTCGGCACGATCGCTGGTTCCCGCGCGTTCGCCGTCGTCGAGGGCGCGCCGAGCGGTCCCCTGGGCCTGGCTGAATACCCGGAGAGAAATGGCACAGAAGCCCTTCCGAAACCTGCCATTTTGTGCCACTTTTCGCCGCTTCTACGGGGCTCGCTGAACTGACGCAAGTGTTATTGTGAAACCATCGTGCGATCGCTGAGACAAGTCCTGTGACCGAGTGGCACAGAAGCCACGAACTGCCACGACGAAAATGCCGCGCGGATAGCTCAATATGGCCGACGACGGGAAACGGCGGGCACGGTAACAATCTGGTCAAGGCATCCCTACCATTTCTTCTGATAGCCAACTTCTGTTTCAGGACACGACTGATAGCATGCACCCGTTGTTCGCCACAGCGGACACATGTTAAGGCACCCACCCCAAGAATCGATCAAGGAATTCATAGGCCCGCATCCTCTCGGCCCTCGGAAACGAGTGTTCCGCGTCGGGATGAACGGCGACCAGCCGATCGGCCGCGCCGAGCAACTGGTAGACCGGCCGCGCGGCCGCGATGCAGTCCGTACGCCGTCGACCTCAAAATTGGCGTCGTGCAGGGGCGAATTGGTGAAGAACGCGCGAGGCGCCAGGGCCGCGATCAGCTCGGGAAAATCGAACGGGACTCTCGTCAGATCGAGCTGATACGTTTCCCGGAGCCGCGGCATGTATCCTCGGTGCGACCAGCCCGCGATGTTACCCTTGTAATAGTATGGAAAGGCATTGAAGCCACACGACGAAACCACGGCCTTGATCCGCCGATCAAAAAGTGCCGTGAAGATGGCATTATGACCTCCCAGCGAGTGGCCAATCACGCCGATCCGGTCCGGGTCGACTTCCTTCAGCGAGCAGAGCAGATCGACGGCCCGCAGGTTGTTCCAGATGGCTTTCATGGTCGCGCTTGCGTATCCCAGGGCGTAGACGTCGAGCTTGTACTCGCCGAAGTTAGGATAGTCGGGCGCCAGCGTGACATATCCCCGCTCGGCCAGCTCGCGCGCGTAGGCCAGCTCGAGGTTTTTTCCCAGTCCCACGGGTTCGTCCTTGCCGATCGCGATCGTTTGATGGAGGCAGAGCACGGCAGGTCGCCTGGAGCTCGCAGTTGGGGAGAGATCGGGAATCAAAAGCCATGCGGGAACACGATCGCCGGGCTCGGTGGCGAACGTGATCTTCTTGCGGACGAAGCCCTTTTCCCTGGCCTCTGCCACGACTTGCATCGCCAGCGGAACCCTACGCTCGCCGCCGGGGAGTGGTCCGGCGACCTCCTGAAAATGGGCCAGGATGTGGTCACGGCGGACGTCCCAGTCCGCCGGACCGCTGATCGGCGATTCTTCTCCCCGGCCGTCGCGCACCACCATCAGCTTCGTATGGTCCGCGTAGGCGGGGGCGCGTCTCGAACGAGGCTCTGGGTCGTTCTGGGCCAAAACGACTGTTGCCCCTAAAGCGAGTGATGACAGGGCCCACGACGACCAGGCGAGAATGTTTGTCTTTCATGGATCGAATATCGCTATGGCAAGTAGCTAACAGCAAATGGCTTGAATCTTGCTGACAACTCGCCATGAGCCGCCAGCGACTGCGTTCGACTTCGACGTTGAACGATTTGAGCCGGATGGCCAGAATGCCGATGACAACGATCAAGGCGATTATTCCTGAAGCAGGATAGAACCCGGGCGTTTCGCTCCGTGCGAAAGGAAACACCCATGCGGAGTCTTCGGTTTTCCGCGACCGTTCTGGTGCTCTTGTGGGCGTGACGCAGACTGACCGCGATGGCCCAGCAGAACGCGAAAGGTCTGCCGGCGCCGAGTGCGCTGCTCGAAGTTACAGCCGAAATTCCTCCAGAGTTTCGAATACGATACACCGCCCGACCAGGCGGCAGTGAACGCCTGCAAGGTCGAGAACGTGCTTAACGACCAGAACCGTAGCGTGGGCTATATCTTGCGCGATGGACAAGGGAAATTGTTGCGCCGATTCGTGGTGGCCCACGGCACGCGGATCGACCAGTGGAGCTATTACCAGGACGGATTCGAGGTCTACCGCGAGGAAGACCTCGACGGCGACCGGACGCCTCGACGAATGCCGCTGGCTCAACGCCGGCGGCACGCGGATCGCGACAGATCGGCAAGGGCCGGATCAAGGGTTGGAAGCAGATCACGGCCGAAGAGGCGTCCAAGGTGTTGGTTCAGGCACTCGCCGGCGGCGATCTTGGGCTGCTCGAAACAGTCATGGCGACACCCGAGGACCTGACGGCGGCCGGCGTGCCCAAGGAAATCGTCGCCAAGGTTGCCGCGGCGGCCGTCAAGCGTGCCGAGCATCGTCGGCGAGCTTCAGACAGAAACTGGTCGGCTGGAACAAGCAGACGATCTGGAACCGTTTCGACGGCACATTCCCGCACGTGATTCCCGCCGAGTCCAGCCAGCGGACTGGCGAAAGACCTGACGCTCTACGAAAACGCCATGGTCATCCCGGGAACCACGGCCGCCCGAGCAGAATCCGGCCAAGCTCGCGTTCCTGCAGGTTCCCGACATGATCCAGCTCGGCGCGGCCTGGAAGTTCATCGAGCTGCCCAGCGCCATCGATCCCGAGAAGCCGATCGTCGCGATCGTCAGCGGCATCCGTTCCCTGCTTTTCGACAAGGACAACGATGCCCAGCCGCGTGACGAGGCCGTCGACGCCGCCTTGAAAGCTCTCGCCGATTACGACATCAAGAACGCTGCCGTTGCTTCAGGCTGGCCAGCCCGAAAAGATCGCGCAGTACCACGTCGGCCGCGTGCCGCTCTTGCGTGCCGTGGTGAAGGCGTCGAAGAACCCGACGAGCAACTGGCCTATCAACAAGCAAGTCGTCGACAGCCTGGTCGCCGCCCTCCGCACCGGCCGCTATCCGCAAGGAAAGAAGCCGCTCGAAGCCAGATCATCGCCGACGGCGGCAAACTGGGCTCATATGCGGCTTACTGCATGATCGACGCCGAGTTCGCGATGAACAACGAGGCGCCCGACGCCAATGTCCTCGCCAATCAGAAGAAGTGGATGGCCGACCTCGACGACTTCCTGAAGAAGTTCCCCAACTCCGACGAGGTGCCGGCGGTCCTTCTCCACCTGGCCAACGCCAACGAGTTCAACGCCGAGGAGAAGACGGCGCGGGAGCAATACGGCAAGCTGGTCCAAGACTACGCCGCGTACCGACGCCGGCAAGAAGGCCGCAGGGTGCACTGCGGCGGCTCGACCTGGCCGGACAGTCGCTCGCGATCAAGGGCACCGGATTGCAAAACGAGAAGGTCGACACGTCGCAGTATCTCGGCAAGCCAGTGCTCATCGTCTTCTGGGCGAGCTGGGCCTCGCCGGTCAAGGCCGACTTGCCCGACCTGATCAAGCGTCTACGACAAGTATCACGGCCGAGGACTTCGAAATCGTCGGGCATCAACGTCGACAACGATCGCAACGACCTCGATGCGCTTTCTCAAGGAACACAAGCTGACCTGGCCGCAGATCTTCGAGGCCGGGGGCATGGACAGCCGCCTGGCGATCGACTATCGGCATCATCTCGCTGCCGACCATGTTCCTGGTCGACGCCGCAAGGGAAAGTGCGTGAACCGCAACTTGCGGATCGCCGAGCTCGAGAAGCAGCTGGAGAAGCTCCTGCCGGCAAAGGAGCCGGGCGTCGCGGACCTTCGTCAATTGACGGTTCCCCTGATCAGGTCGAGCGGGCTCCGAGAAATCGAGATTCCCGAGACCAGAGCGGAGCCTTCGCTGGTTCTGGAATCTGGTATCCTGGAATCTGGAATTGGCGATGGGCTGGCTCGCCTCGATCTTTTTCGGCCTCTCTGTCCAGCGGTTGCGAGTACCTTGATGGACGATCGTTATAGCGGAGTGAGCGGGTTCCTGCCGGGTAGGGCGTCGCTCATGCTCGACGTGGTCGTCGTCGCGATGTTCTTCGTGCTGATCGCACTTGCGTTTCAGCATTTATTCGGTCAAGTGCCGTCGAAAGTACCAGCGCCATAAGGTGATTCAGATCACGCTGGCCTCGACATTGCTCTTGGTGCTGGTGCTCTTTGAAATCGACGTTCATTTCATTGACCAATGGATGGACGGGCCGATGCCTCGCCTTACTTCGACGCGGCGACTCGAAGAGCGGGCTCGTGGTCTACGCGCTGGCGGTCCATCTCGTCTTCGCCACGACGACATTCGGGCTCTGGCTGATGGTGATTCTGCGGGCACTCTGGCATTTTCCCAGGCCGCCGGGCCCCAACGAGCACAGCCGCTTCCACAGGCGATGGGGCACTGTGGCCGCGCTCGACATGGTCATGACGACATTGACCGGTTGGCTTTTCTACTGGCTCGCCTTCGTCGCCTGAGCGCGCTTCATGCGATCTTCTCCGGCGAAATGCTTGCAGCCGACTGCCGGGGTTGTTACGTTGTATCGTCTGCATTTCGAATGCTCGCCATGCTGATACCTCAAAGTGAATAGCCCTTGATCGATGCCCAGAACACCCGCATCGCTCAGATGCGGAGCGGCTGAGAAACGCAACGACGAACCTGGCTCTGGCAACGGGCCTTGTCGTCGCGAGCGCGCTCGTCGTTTTCGCGGTGGTGCGCGCGTCGAGGCCGCCGTCGCATGGCGTCGTCAGCGCTCCAGCCGCGGAACACCGCGGCCAGAAAAACCGGCCCGAGCGTTCGGTCGCGACGCGGCCCGGCGATTTGAATCGTCCCGGGTCCCGCACCGCTCGGGCATGGTCTGGATTCCGGGCGGTGAGTTCTCGATGGGCTGCGCGACCCGCGAGAGCTACCGCACGGCGGCCCTGACGCCATGGCCGACGCCCGGCCGATTCATCGCGTTTATGTCGACGGGTTCTGGATGGATCAAGTTCGAGGTGACCAACGACCAGTTCGCGAGCTTCGTTCGGGCCACGGGCTACGTCACGGTCGCCGAGCGCACGCCCACCGCGGCTGAGTTTCCCGGCGCGCCGGCGGAAAACCTCGTCGCCGGGTCGGTCGTGTTCACGCCGCCGGCGCGGACCGGTTCCGCTCGACAATCATTACCGGTGGTGGAGCTATGTGAAGGGGGCCAGTTGGCGTCATCCGCTGGGCCCCGGCAGCACGCATCGATGGCCGCGGCAAGCTATCCCGTGGTGCACGTCGCCTACGAGGATGCCGAGGCTTACGCCCGCTGGGCTGGCAAGCGGCTGCCGACCGAGGCCGAGTGGGAATTCGCGGCCCGCGGCGGCGCGGCCGGCAAGTCTTACTCCTGGGGCGACGAGTTTCGTCCCGGCGGTAAGTGGATGGCCAACATCTGGCAAGGGCGGTTTCCGGTGAACGACACCGCCGATGACGGATTCGCCGGCATCGCGCCCGTCGGCCAGTTCCCGCCCAACGGCTATGGCCTTCATCGACATGGCCGGCAACGTCTGGGAATGGTGCTCCGACTGGTATCGCCCCGACGCCTACCTGGAAGCGTCGGCCGGCGGCGTGGCCCGCAACCCTCAGGGGCCGCCGAGCAGCCTCGACCCCGCCGAGCCCGGCCAGGCCAAGCGAGTGCATCGGGGCGGGTCGTTCCTGTGCACCGAAGAATACTGCACGCGCTACATGATCGGCACGCGAGGCAAGGGCGAAATCTCCACCGGCAGCAATCACCTGGGCTTTCGGTGCGTCAAGGTGGCACACTAAATGAGATCCCCCAAACGACGTGAGGAACAACATGGTCACTAAGATCGGAGGCATGCGGTCCTTGGCGTGCCTTGGGTTGGGCGCGGTGCATCGGCGTGATGGCCGCTGCAAATCAAATCAACTCTTCCACGAGAGCCGACGAATTTGATGAGCCCGTGGCGATCACCACGCCGGCGAGTT
Organism: uncultured Isosphaeraceae bacterium; assembly: GCA_963842405.1. Lineage (GTDB taxonomy): Bacteria > Planctomycetota > Planctomycetia > Isosphaerales > Isosphaeraceae > CAVZRC01. The sequence continues at coordinate 78,403 of CAWJGW010000011.1, forward strand.
CCGCCGGCTCCCAGCCCTCGTGCTGTGTCGACGGACTCGCCAGGAATCGGCTGTTGGCACTCGCAGAGCCCACGCCGGTCGTGGCCGATCGCGAGCAGCCATCCGTGACCAAGAAACCGAACATCGTCGTCATCTGGGGCGATGACATCGGCATCTGGAATATTGGCGCCTACACGCACGGCATGATGGGGCGCACGCCCCACATCGACAACATTGCCAAAGAAGGGGCGATCTTCACCGACCACTACGGCCAGCCAAGTTGCACGGCCGGGCGTGCCGCGTTCATCATGGGCCAGATGCCGATTCGCACCGGCATGACGACCATCGGCATTCCGGGCTCCCCGCGCGGGATTCAAAAGACAGATCCGACGCTGGCCGAGGTCCTCAAAACGCAGGGTTACGCGACCGGCCAGTTCGGCAAGAACCATCTGGGCGACCGTAATGAGTTCTTGCCGACCGTGCACGGTTTTGATGAATGGTTCGGCAACCTCTACCACTTGAATGCCGAGGAAGAGCCGGAAGAGCTTGATTACCCCGGGCAGAAGAACCCGGCCGTACGTACGGCGGCGGCCTCGGCCGCGTACACCGCGAAATATGGTCCGCGCGGTGTGCTGCATACATATGCCACGGATGTGGACGACCCGACCACCGACCCGAAGTTCGGCCGTGTGGGCAAGCAGAAGATCGAGGACACCGGCCCGCTCACTCGCAAGCGCATGGAGACGATCGACGCCGAGGTCCTGGGCCACACAATGACCTGGCTGGACAAGGCAGGCAAAGCCGACAAACCTTTCTTCCTCTGGTTCAACTCGACTGCGATTCACATCTTTTCGCACCCGAATCCGAAATACGTTCAGATGGCCGTGAATGAGGGCCGTGCTGAAGAAGACGTGGTCCGCGCCCGCATGATCGAGCACGACGAGATCGTGGGTGCGATTCTGGCCAAGCTCAAGGACATGGGCGCAGACGACAACACCATCGTGATTTACAGCACCGACAACGGCAACGAGCTGATGCTCTGGCCCGACGGCGGCTACGCACCTTTTCGCGGCGAAAAAGGTGGCACCTGGGAAGGGGGCTTACGCGTGCCATTGCTCGTGAAGTGGCCCGGTCACATCGAACCGGGGACCGACTTCAATCTTATCCAGAGCCATGAAGACCTGTTCGTGACTCTGGCCGCCGCGGCCGGTCTGCCCGATCTCAAGAATGAGCTGCTCACCGGTAAACGGATGGGCGAAATGACCTACAAGGTCCATCTCGACGGCTACAACAATCTCGACTACTGGACCGGCAAGTCAGCGAAGTCGGCTCGTAGGGCCATGTTCTATTACGATGAGACTGACTTGATGGCACTGCGCGTCGACGGCTGGAAAATGCACATCGGCGTGAAAAAGGAGGGCATCTGGTGGAACGCCAAGTATTATCCGAGCATTCCTTATCTCTTCAATTTATTGATGGACCCGCTGGAAAAGATGGATCCCGAGTCTCCCGAGTGGGGAGCCGCCGGACGCAGGTTCTTCGCCAGCAAGATGTGGGCGATCGCCACGGCGGGGCCGTTCATCGCCGAGCATTTGCAGAGCCTTGAAAAGTTTCCGCCGAGTCAGGGTGCAGACACGCTCAGCATGAAAAGGGCGCTCGATGAAACCATGAAGAAACTCGAGAGCTCATCGCGGGGCAAGAACTGATGTCAAACCCCGAACACATCACCATGGCAACCGACTCGCACCGTCCGTCATCGACCCAGCACTCTCTCGTCCGGGGTGGGTACTCGTTGCACGTTGCCCGTCGCATGGGTTTCGAGCCGGCCACGGCGCCCCGGCGGTTGTCGAAGGTCTTGCTCCTCATCTTCGTGACCTGGGCTCCGCTCGTGTTCCTGTCATTTCTGAGCGGTCACGCCTGGGGTCACTCGGTCAAGGAGCCTCTGCTGCTTGACCCGGTCATATACAGCAGGTTCTTGTTTGTCGTGCCCCTGCTCGAACTTGCTCAGGTTGTTGTGGAGACCAGCCTGGGTGTTCAGATGCGCCAATTCCTCAAATCGGGCCTCGTGCCAGAGGAGCAGCAGCCCGAGTTTCGGATGACGGGCGAGGCCGTGATTCGTCTCCGCGGCTCAATTGTCGTCGAGGTTGTCATCGCGCTTGTGGCCCTGGCGTTTTGTGTCGGCACCCGGGTGATCATGAGCCCTGGTCCAGAGAGCTCAACGTGGGAACGGCTGGGCAAAACATTGACCCCCGCGGGCTGGTGGTACATCCTGGTCAGCCTGCCAATCCTGGGTTTCTTTCTGCTGCGCTGGATCTGGATCTTCTTGCTCTGGGCGTGGTTTCTCTTCCGCGTTTCGCGCCTCGACCTCGAGCTGACTCCCACTCACCCCGACCGCGCCGGCGGGCTGGGTTTCCTCGGTTGGGGCCTGGCGAGCTTTTCGCTCATTGTGATGGCCGTGTCGGCGGTGCTCTCGGGCAGCTTCGCCCGCGAGATCCTTCACCGCGGGTCCTCGCTCGACAGCTTGAAGTATCATGTGATGGTCTTCGTGGCGCTGGCGATCGTCGTCGTTCATGCCCCGCTGCTCGCGTTCGCCGGCCGGCAGGCGCGGTGCCGGTTCGAGGGGCTCCTTGATTTTGGGACCTTGATCGGCGCCACGATCGCGCCTTCGACGACAAATGGGTGAAGGCCCTCGACACCAAGCACGACAACCCGATGGGCAGCGCCGACGTGTCGTCGCTGGCCGATATTGGGGCTGTCTACGAGCACGTGGAACGAATGCTGATCATACCGTTCGACAAGAAGGCGCTGGCCGTTCTGGTCGTGGCCGCCCTGATCCCGATGATCCCACTGTTGGGGACGGCGATTCCCCTGGTGGAGATCGTGTCGAAGCTGGGCGAATTCATGGTTTGAAACATGACCCGCGGCAGCCGCCGACAGGTAGCCGGTCTGGAACCGGTGCCGCGGATGAAGGCCGGCGGCGGAGCCAGCGCTCTTGATCGCCCCCGGCCACGAGGCAGGTTGGATGGTCAAGGCGTTCCGGACGCCAACGCGATCTCTCCACTCTCCACTCTTCACGGTTTGATGGTTAATGGCGATCCACACGCCGACGCGGTGTCCCCACTCCCCACTCTGTCCGACGTGTCACTGATCGCGGCCGTGCGCTTCGAGCTGGTCCCAGAGCATCGGCTTGAAGACCTCCTTGGCGGCCGCCTTCATCCCGGCGCCGCTGCGGTCGGGCGCCGAAGGCGTGTACTCCTGGGTCTTGACCTGATCGCGGATCGCCGTGAGGATCGGAACGAGCCGGGTATAGATTCCGATCTGTCGATCCGTTTTGGCCGGTCCAAAGCGGAGGTTGAGAGAGTTCATGAATTTGATCAAGTCGCCGACGTTTCGCTCGTCGTTGTCCTCGAGTTTGGCCAGGATTGCCTTCATGCTGGGGTCGTTCAAGAGCCGGCTCAAGCTGGCCATGGTCGTGAGATAAGTGAGGGCATCATCGTAGCCGACCTCGAATTCGGCCGAGTTTTTCATGAACCTGGTGCGGAACCTGGCGATCGCATCGTTGATGTGTTTGACGGTCGCCATCGAGACGGATCCCTGGGCGTCCTCTGCGAGGGCGGGCTCGATCGCCCGATGCAAGGCCGCGCGCTCTTCGGCGTATTGTGGGGCCATGAGCGGGGTCGGCAACGCGTCTTTTCCGGTCATCTCGTTCAGGCAGACCGTGACGGCCTCCGAGTCCCACTCGAAGGGGATTTCCCGGATCGCGTCGGGGCTGATCGGCGAATTGGCCCGCCCGGACTTCACGCCGGCGGGGTCGATGTCCATGATTTCCGAAAGCAAGTTGTTGAGCGTCGTCCCATCCTTCAGCTCCAGTCGATCGACCCGCGCGGCGAGCTTGGCGTAATCTTTGGCGTCCTGTTTCCGCTTATCCTCGCGCAGGGCGGCCTGTCGCGCCCGCAGGGCTTTATTCCACTTAACCATTGTCTCAACGTTGATCGCGTCGGCCCTGGCCTTGTCGAGCTGATAGGCCCCCTGGCCCCGAGCAAATGATCCCAAACCGGCCATGTATCCCGCACCGGGATCGGCTCCCCACTTGCTCATGCCGTATCCACCGTAGCCGCGCGGGTAACCCCATTGCGCCACGGCTTGAGAAGCCAGCACATTCAGACCGAGGAAGAGACCGATCGCAACCGTTGAGAGGCGAAGCATGACGAAACTCCCGTGAAAAGTAAGCGCCGGCCGCGACATCCGCGCGGGGCCATGGACGAGCGGGTCGCTGGGCGTTCTCAGACTCGGAGACGACGTGTCCCCAATCGCTCTTGCGGCCGGCTTCCCAGTGGATGAGGGCGGCGACCGAATCTGTCGGCGGCCCCGGTCCTCGTCGCGCGATGATCTATCATAGTCGACATGCAAACCCGCTGCCAGCTTCTCGAGCTTCGCCGTCATTGATGGTTGTTACGTCCTCACAAAACGCTGGCGGCCCATTGCCGACAGGCCGCCTACTGGTTATTCTACTGGACGAGGGTCAAATCGATTCGAATGTGGACAGTTTTTGTTGTTGATGAATCGTTGGACCAACCCATTGGTCTCTTGTCAATGGCGCTGTCGATGCATGCCACGACGTCATGGCCCTGCCGGAAAGGACTGTGCGATGGGACGGAGAATGCGATGGGCTGCCGTCTTCACGATGGCCTTTGGGGCGACACACGGGGCATCGGCCCGGGCGCAGTATGGCTGGGGCGGCTGGGGCGGCGGTGCTCAGACCCCTGGAAGTAGCCTAGCCCGAGGCATGGGCGTCTACGCGGCCGGTGCCGGGTCCTACAACTTGCAGACCGCCCAGGCGCGGTCGATCAACGCCAATACCGCCATGCGGTATAACCAGTACATGTACGAGTCGGCGAAGGAAGGGGCCCGCCGGCACCATGCCGCTCGTCGCCGGGCAGCAAGCCGATAACATCAAGGCTCAAAACGAGATTCAGGCGAAGCTTCGCGATCACCCCAGCCAGCATGACATCTACATGGGCAATGCCCTGAACGTGGCCGTGGAGGAGATCGAAGACCCCCGGGTTTACTCCAAGAATCTGAACAAGGCCAAGGTCAGGATTGGCGGCAAGATGGTCCGCGATATTCCCTTCCGGTACGCGCCCGCCTGCATCACGACGACAATCAGTCAGATCATCCAGGGGCCACCCCCCGCGCCGCTCATGACGGCGGACTTCGACGATGATCGAGCTGCTTTCAAGGAACTCGGCATGGAGATCAAAAGCAGCCTCAAAAACGGTGACGCACCCAGGTCCGAGACCGTCACGAAGGCCCTCGCGGTCGTCAACGCGGCGGAGGCCAAGGCCGACCGAGTTCTTCCCAGAAACACCCGTGACCGTAATGACGCGGATAAGTACTTGAAGTCGCTGCACGGCCTGCTCACCCTACTCCAGACCCCGGCCCTCAATGTCCTGTTGTCGGGGGTTGAAAACCACCCTGAAGCGACCCTTGGTGAGCTGCTGGCGTTCATGAGCGCGTACCACCTCCGCTTCGGCCAGGCCAAGACCCCCGCCCAGCAGGTCGCGTATGACACGCTTTATCCGATGCTGGTGGACCTGCGCGATGAGGTCGCGCCGGCCTTGGCCGGAACACCTCCTTCCAAGGCCGACCCAGCAGCCGTGGGCGAGTTTTTCTCGCAAATGAGCTACGATGACCTTCGAAAGGTCGGCGCCTCCTCAGCCCGGAAACGGGCAACGGTGAGGCCAGTCTTTCCGGCGCGTTTTTTAGTCTGCATCCATCTCCCGTCAAAGTGAATGCCCTGGTGCCCGAGGTCGTTGACGCTCCAGTCCTCCAATATTACCATTCATTACAGATTATCGTCACAGCCGCTTTACGATTCTACCTCGGTAACTTCTCTGCGCCGTGCGCGAATCTTAGGGAAGGTCTCGCTTCCCTACTGCTTACTGCCTACTGCCTACTGCCTACTCGTTTGCGGCTCAGCCGCGTTAGGGAGAGTCGCTCTCAATGTCGGACAACGTCACGGGTGAAGGCCCCGCGAGTGATCCCATGAAAACCGTGGCGGACGCACTCGAAAAGGCGGTCCAGACCGCGACGGACAGTGCCGCGGACGCGAAAGCGAACTTGGAGAAATCGTTGCCCGCCGCCAGCCGTTTCCTGTCCCGGCTCGTTTACACGACGTGCTATTCTCTTTCGTATGGCGTCGTCTTTCCGACGGTATGGGTCGCCAGATCGATCCCGCCCGACAATCCCGTTGTTGACGGCCTCACTGAAGGAGCAAAGGCGGCGATCGACGCGGTCGATCAATTGAAGAATCGGCAATTGTCGGCGCCGGCGGCTGAGTCAAGTCCGCCCAATCCGTCATGAATTCTTGAGGAGAACGGCCTGGGGGGCATCGACCGATCTGATCGGGCTCTCAGAAGAGGTCAGGCGGATGCCGGCACTCCCGGACTGACCTCGGCCCACCATTGCTGGGCCTTCTCGGCGTCCCAGTCGGCTGCCGTCGCACACGCGGCGAGGGCCTTGGCCAGCGCTTTCACGTCGGCAAAGCGACCGTCGGGCCGCTTGGCGAGGCAGCGAAGGACGACCTGGTCGAGGTCGGCGGGGACCTCGGCGCGAAGCTGGCTCGGCGGCACGACGGGATCGCGGGCGTGGGACATCATCACCTCGAAAGCGGTCGCCGACTGGAACGGGGGCTGACCGGTCAGCGCGAAATACATCATACAGCCCAGGGCGTAGATATCGGCCCGGAAGTCGAGCGAGCGGTCGCCGACGGCCTGCTCGGGAGACATGTAAAGCGGCGTGCCGCTGACCCTTTGGTCGCTCGTAAGCTCGACGCTCTCTTTGTCAGCGCGTCAGTTTCACCAATCCGAAGTCGAGCACCTTGGCAACGTCGGCCTCTCCCCCCCGAACGGCGACGAACACGTTGGCCGGCTTCAAGTCGCGGTGGACCAGGCCCAGCGAATGGGCCTCGACCAAGCCAGCGCAAACCTGGCGAAACAGGTAGATCACCCGGCCAATCGGCAGTGGACCGTACTGCTTGACCAGGTCTTGCAAACTGATACCCGGCAAGTATTCCATCACGTAATAAAATGTGCCGTCGTCGGTATGGCCGTAGTCGTAAATCTCGATCGTGTTGGGGTGGGAGAGACGAGCCGCCGCCTGAACTTCGCGCTCAAATCGTGCCAGCGCGACCGGGTCGGCTCCCGCCTCCGGCCGGATCAGCTTGAGGGCGCACGGGCGTTTGAGCAACTTGTGCTCGGCCAGGTAAACTTCTCCCATTCCGCCAACCCCAATCTTGTCGCGGATTTGATACTGGCCGAACTTTTTCGCCTCGTGCAGCTCGGAGCGCAGGCCATTCACGACGTAGGTTCCATAAATCGCCAGGGCCGCCCCGATCATCAGGAAGATCGACGTTCGTGCCCGCGTGATCCGACGTGTGAAGCTGCTCGACCGCCGGGGCGAGGTCCTCGCGTTCGAGCAACGCGACCATGCCGGCGATTGTGGCCAGGGCCATCGTCAGCACCACGCGCGCCGTGCTCCGCGGGTCGTTGGGAATGAACATCCCATAAATGACCATGAGACCGAACATCCCCATGACGCCGTTTTTCATATTGGCGACGAATTCGGGTGATGTCGTTTTGACGCAACAGATCGAGGTTTACGATGTACTGGGTCGCGATCAGGATGATCGTGAAGCTGCCGAACAGAACGTATTCGGTCCACCGAACCTGGTCCGGCGGTCAGATTGATGCGGCTCATAACCAGGCCCGCACAGGCCGCCGCGATGGCGAACCTCAGAAACATCATCAGCGCTCACGAGCCAATGATCGGTCCGAATGGGCGGAAAGGCTCCAGAGGAATAACACCGCGAAGACGGCCGTGAGAAATAAGGCGGCCGAGCCCAACCGCCGTCGGCGGAGCGACTGAATTTCGCCGAGAGGCTGCCGAAGCTTCCCTGAACCAGCCCGACTCCGACCCCGGCGCGGCGCGGACGAGAGCCGGCCACCTCGAGCTCGATCGACGGCTCCAGATCGATGAGCTCGTCGTCGAGCAATCCTCTGGTGAGAGACGAAGCGTCTGGCGATGTGGACATGGTGCTTTCTCGATGATACCTCGTGGACGGTCGGGTCGCTCTGTCGCGGTACGGGAATTCAGGGCCCAGGATTCTTGTCATCGGGCGCAATACCGAGGGCTTTCGCTTTGCCGGCAGCCTTCTCCTTCACGTCGTCGAACTTCCGCTCTATCTTCTCAAAACCAGCGCAGGTGCGCCGGAGAGGGTTCCGTCGCTCGTTTCGTCCTTGGCGAGCCACGGAAAAACGGCGAACGCCAGTGCCACCAGCCCGATGGTGATCGCCGGCTCGATCACTCGCCGAATCGGCTTCTTCAACCTCTTGAAGTTGATCCCGTCGCGAAACGGGATGACCACGATGTTGAATAAACCCGTGACCAGCCGTGCGATGTTGAGCAAGACCACCACGATGGCGCCGAAGTTCGCCGTCGAATGGCTCCGGACCATGATCCCCAGCAAAAGGATCATGAGGAACGGCACGGAGACGAGATACGCCGTCTGGTTGATCCATCGGAAAATCCTCTCGATCACACCAAGCTGCCGCCGCCACAGAATCTTGACGCCGCTGACCTGAGAGACGACTCGGCCGCCTGATCGCCGTTCCGGCTGGGCCAGAAGGTAGGGCTTCGAATCAGCCAGGTCGTCTTCCGCGAACATCGATGGCTTTTTCAGGCCCGGCATGCGGTCGATCGTCAGCGGCGCCAGCGAGACCTTGCTGGCCTCGACCTCGCCGAGCCAGCTTGATGCGGGTGCCGGTCCGACCCGCCGCACCGACGGCGACGCGCCGCCGGGCTGGCCGCCGTCGGGTCGACGACGGCTTCCTTCGGAACGGTCATCTGCTCTCCGCACTTCTTGCAGCGCCCCTGCTTGCCGGCCATCCGCCGGTCGACGTCGAACCTGGCTCCGCAGCTCTGACAGAAGAACACGATGCTCATCGGGCCGATTCCTCGGTCGCGGGCCAGGCTCGCGCTCGTTCAAACGCCAGCGTCTTCAGTTCGATCGTACGTCAAAAGATCGCCACGAAAATCCCCAGGAGCAGCAGCGTCCAGAACATGACACCCTCGTCGAACCTCGCCATGAGTTTGAAGTAGATCGTTGAGAATATCAGCGTTTCCAGCAGCCAGGCCACCCACAACGTGACCCCCAGCGCTTGGCTAACACGGTATTCCAGCGTCCGCTGCGGAAAGTCCTGTCCCTGCCAGCTCACGAGAAAGGCGAGACTGAGAAACGCCACTCCGGCCGTGTAGAAGATGCCCAGGAAAAGGTAATGGTCCTTGACCAGGTCGTACTTGACCTGCGACCGAACCAAGCTGAAGAAGAAAGTGATCTTGATAAGGTAATAGTAGAGGTAGATGGTGTCCATTGGGATGAATCGTGGTGAGCCGGATCAGAGTCAAATGAGCTTCGCCCGGCGGCAACTTCACGCGCCGGTTGGTCTAGGCGAGCGTGCAATTCGGGGAGCTATGCACTTCTTCGCCTCTCGCTGTTGAATACATCACACATTCAAGCGAAAACGACACGTTGGGTCAACAAGAAATAGAAGAAAAGCGCGACAACATTGTCGCATCGGAACAAACGAATTCTTTCGGCATGCACTCATGACCCGGCAATGTGCCCTGACTTCAGGCGCATTGCCCAGTCATGCGACCGTCAGTCATTGAGACCGAGCGTGGGGAGAATGGCGGGCACTGGGCCGGTTGTTTCGACGATCAAGGTGAGTGGACGGCTCGGCTCAAGACTGAGAGGGCGCCCCGCTAACCTCGTGCAGGATTTCGCCGGCGCGCTGTGTATCGACGGCCTCTGACGCCAGGTCGGCGAGCGTGATGATGCCAACCAGCTTCTTGTCGCGGTCCAAGACCAGCACGCGCCGGATCTGTTTCGACTGCATCAGGTGCGCCGCCACATCCACGTCCTGGTCTTCAAAGCAGCAGACGATCTCATCGCTCATGACATCGCGAACGGTGGTCGTCACGGGATCGAGGCCCAGGGCGACGGCCCGCAGTGTGATATCGCGGTCGGTCACCATCCCGACCACACTCTGGTTTTCGCACACTGGCAGCGGACCGATCCCAAACTGCTTCATCCTGGTGGCCGCTTCTTGCAGCGTGTCGTCAGGCCCGATCGACTCGATCTCGCGTGTCATGATTTCACTGATCAACATTGCGTGATCCTCCACCTCAGTTGAGCGAACAAGTTGGCCACTGGTGAATGTCGTCGGTTCGAGTCGACGACCGAGCCGACAATGGCCGGGTCGACCATCGCGCTCGATCGAAGACACGTCCCGACGCCACCTCTCAGTGCAAATCTCGCGCCGATCGAAGTTGGAGCGATCAATGAAGGACGCAGGGCTCACGGCCCTCGAGCGCAGTCTTCGACGGCACGGGCGAAAAACGCAGCGAAAAACTCACTGTCGTGCGGCGGCCGATCGGTCGCATCGATATTGCGAAGAATCTGGCTCCCTGCTCGCGGATCTCATCCGCGGTCGCCCCTCGCCGCTGTTCCTCTTGCACGGAGAAATAAGTCACGCCGTAAACGAACTCTTCATCGCCGGCAAAGCCCAGTGAACAAAACATCTCGGGCAATTCTCTCATGACCACATCGACGCAATTCGGGGCTAATGCACGGGGTGGAATCGTCGATGTTCATGACGAAACCTCCGACTCGCTCCTGAGTCAACAAGGCGTTAATTCGGTCGGGTTATCGCCGGGCGACTGACTGAACGTGCGTATATGCCCCGACGGACTGAACCCCGTGAGTTACGATCATCTTGTCAGAGTACAAAGCCGCTAAACCACGAATACCAGAGAAGGCAGCGTCGCCCATCCGTTTGGAATTGTGGGTAATACCCACCGGTTTGGTGGACTGGGAATGGCCCACCGATTCCTGGCCGAGACCGTGGCCAATGCCGATTGCCTCTGTTTGTATTGTAGGCCGCACCCATCGCCAAAGTCCATGGCCCAGATAGCATACCGCCAAATTCGATATCGACAAGTCGCCGGAAGCTCCGATGTGATACGTGTCGGGCTGAGGTTGCATTGGGGCGATCGATCCCGCAGAATCCAAAGGGCCGACACGTGGCGGGCCCGATCTCGTGAGAGCAGTATCGCCACACGTTGAGAGCAACCCGATCAAAGTGGCAAAACCGCGCCGAAAGAAACGTGAGCCAGCGTCCGCGTCAGAGCCCGGCTCTTCCGCAGCCGGCGATCCAGGTCCGCGGCGCCCGCGTGCACAACCTGAAGAATATCGACGTCGACCTGCCGCGGGATTGCCTGGTCGTCTTGACGGGCGTCAGCGGGTCGGGGAAGAGCTCGCTGGCGTTTGACACGATCTATGCCGAAGGCCAGCGCCGGTATCTCGAATGCCTTTCGAGCTATGCCCGGCAGTTCCTCGACCAGCTCGAGCGGCCCGACGTCGACTCGATCGAGGGCTTGCCGCCGACCGTGGCGATCGACCAGCGGGCCGGGACGGCCAATCCGCGGAGCACGCTGGGGACCGTCACCGAGATCTACGACTACCTGCGCCTGCTGTTCGCCAGGGCCGGCAAGCCTCATTGCCCCGCGTGCGGCGTGCCGATCCTTCGCCAGACGCCCGAGCAGATGGTCGCCCAGTTGATGCGGCTCAAGGATGGTCAGAAGGTGCAGATCCTGGCCCCGCTGGTGCGCGACCGCAAGGGACAGCATCTCGATGTCTTTCAGGCCATCCGCCGGGCCGGCTTGATCCGGGCGCGGGTGGACGGCAGCTGATCGAGGTCACCGATCAGCCGCCCAAGCTGGCGAAGGCGAAGTCGCACACGATCGAGGCCGTCGTCGACCGGATCTCGATCCGGGAAGGGATCCGGCCCCGGCTGGCGGAGAGCCTCGACCTGGCGCTCAAGCTCTCCGGACGGGGGCGTCGTGACGTTGACCGAGTCGCCCGAGGGCTGGGTCGAACAGTTCCTCAGCATCCATCTCAACTGTCCCCAATTGCGGCACCGGCCTGCCGGCGATCGAGCCGCGCAGCTTCAGCTTCAACAGCCCCCACGGCGCCTGCCCCGCCTGCCAGGGGCTGGGCTCGCGGTGGGCGTTTCAACCCGAGCTGGCCGTTCCCGATCGGTCTCGATCGTGGGACCAGGGGGCGGTCGCCCCCTGGGCACTGCTGCCGACCGCGGTCAAAGACGCGACGCCGTACGATGCGCAGGTCAACGAGTTTCTGACGCGACATCGCATCGCCGGCATCGTCGCCGCTGGAATCGTGGCCCGCCAAGGTCTGGAGCGCGTTCTGGTCGGGCGAGCCGGCCGGGGCTTTCCCGGGGCTCGCGGCTCTTGCTCGAGCAGGCTTATCAAGCAGTCTCGCAGTGAGCCGGTTCGAAAGGCCCTCGAAGTCTACCGCGAAGAGGTTCCCTGTACGGCGTGCGGAGGGTCGCGCCTCCGGCCGGAATCGCGCGCGGTCCGGATCGAGGGACCGATCGATCGCCGACCTGACTTCACTGGCCATCGGCGACCTGCTGAGCTTCTTCCAATCGTTGCCGATCGAACCGGCGCTCGAGGCGGTCGGATCGCCGCTGGTGGCCGAGATCGTGGGGAGGCTCCAGTACCTGGTGGAGGTCGGCCTCGATTACCTGTCGCTGGGCCGCGGTTCCGACACGCTTTCCGGCGGCGAGCTCCAGCGGGCTCGACTGGCGGCGCAGCTTGGCTCGGGCCTGATGGGGGTTTGCACGATCCTCGACGAGCCGACGGCCGGGCTTCATCCCCGCGACACCGACCGTCTGATCGCGAGCATTCGCCGGCTGCTGGGGCAGGGGAACAGCGTGCTGGTCGTCGAGCACGACGCGTCGATGATCCGCGCGGCCGACTGGGTCGTGGATCTCGGCCCCGGTGCCGGCCCCGACGGGGGGACCGTGGTGGCGGCCGGCACGCCCGACCAGTTGCAAGCGTCGAAGACGTCGATCACGGCCCGATACCTGGCGCAAGGCTTTCAGCTCGCCGCCGAACCGAGCCAGCGGCTGGCGGCCAGTCCGGGCTGGATCGAGATCCGCGGGGCAGCGCTCCATAACTTGAAGCATGTCGATGCTCAGATTCCGCTGGCGGCCTTGACGTGCGTCACGGGGGTCAGCGGCTCGGGGAAGAGCACGCTGATCAACGACGTGCTCGCTCGCGCCGTCCGCCGTTTTCTCCATCGCACCGGCGCCCGTGGCGACGGTCCGGAGGGCATTTTGGGGCTCGAGGCGATCGATCAGCTCGTGGAGGTCGATCAGAGCCCGATCGGCCGCGGCCCGCGGTCGACGCCGGCCACGGCGACCGGCTTGTTCGACGAGGTGCGCCGGGTGTTTGCACTGACCCGCGAGGCCAAGATCCGCGGCTACGGCTGCGGCCGGTTCAGCTTCAACGCCAAGGGGGGCCGCTGCGAAGCCTGCCGGGGCCTCGGCCAGCGCAAGCTGCCGATGCACTTCCTTCCCGATCTGCACGTGACATGCGAGGTATGCGGCGGCAAGCGGTTCAACCGTCAAACGCTCGAAGTGAAATTCAAGGGAAAGTCGATCGGCGACGTCCTGGAGATGCGAGTCGACGAGAGCCGCCAGCTCTTCGAGGCGGTGCCGCGAGTCTTGCGAGGGCTGGATGCGCTCCACGACGTGGGGCTGGGATATCTGACCCTCGGGCAATCGAGCAGCACGCTTTCGGGGGGCGAAGCCCAGCGAATCAAGCTGGCGGCCGAGCTCGGCCGGGCCGCGACCGGCCGGGCACTCTATCTCCTGGACGAGCCGACCACCGGCCTGCATTTCGCCGACATCGAGCGCTTGCTCAAGATTCTGCACAGACTGGCCGACCTGGGGCATACCGTCGTGGTGATCGAGCACCAGCTCGACGTCATCGCCTCGGCCGACTGGGTGATCGACCTGGGACCGGAGGGGGGCGAAGCCGGCGGCCAGGTCGTGGCGATGGGGCCGCCGATCGCGATCGCCCGGAATGACCATAGCCATACCGGGCGGGCGCTTTGCGCAGGCACAACCGCGATTGAGAACTGACGGCGAACATGCCGGTGCTTGAGAAGAGCGCGAAGCGTTAATCATCACTCGATTCTCGCGTCCGCCTTCCTTCCTTGATCGCACCACGATCGTTTCTTGGCGTCGAGCCGCCGTTTCTGTGAGCCGGCGGTCGGCTTGGTCGCTCGCCGGGGCGTGGGCCGCTCGCAGGCCTTGTCGATCAGCTCGACCAGCCGCTCGATCGCGTCGCGGCGGTTCGACTCCTGCGTCCGGCACCGGCGGGCATGGAGCATCAAGAACCCGTCGTCCCCGACGCGTTTCCCGGCCAGTCGGATCAGCCGGTCGCGGACGTCGGGCGGCAGTGAGGCCGATCCGCGCACGTTGAACCGGAGCCGGACGGCCGTCGACACCTTGTTGACGTTCTGGCCGCCCGGCCCCGAGGCGCGAATGAACTCGAGCTCGATCTCATTTTCGTCAATCGAGACGCGTGGATTAATTCGAATCATGAATGGCTAATGGTCAATTGACGACTAACCGCTCAAGCCAGATGCCGCTCGACCTCGGGCAAGAGCTTGGCGAAGTTGAGATTGCCGGGGCACGCGGCCTGGGCGGCTTCGAGGTCGGCGCCGGCCCAGTCGCGGGCTTCCGGGGACAGGGCGGCGTATTCGCTCGCGCGCCAGCGCACGGTCGCCGTGCTGCTGGTGGTAGGTCAGGAACCGGGTCAGGTTGCCCAGCTCGGCGGTCGTGCCGGCGGCGACCGAGCACCGGCCGTCGCAGTCGGCACACATCGTCGGCCCGTTGGCGAGGAAGAGGTCGCGCAGCTGGTGGATGTCCGCCTGTTTGAGCGGTTCGTATCGGCGGGCGGCGTCGGCGTTCTCGCGCACGTGGTCGGTGTTTTTCATCGACACGCAGGCCGCGCTGATTCGCTCGTCGGTCCAGATCGCATGCAGCAGGCCCTGGAACGGGAGTCAGTTTGCGTTCGGCCAGGGCCGGCACCTTCTCGGCGACTTCCTTGAGGATGTCTGCCCTTGGGCTTGTCGCCGAAGCGATTGCCGGCGATCTGCTTCATCGAGATCAGGCCGATCCCGTTCTTCCAGCAGACATCGAGTGCCTTGTTGAGGGGCGAATCCTTGTCGAGCCAGGGCCGGTACTGGAGCATGATCGCGTCGATGTATCCCGCTTTGGCCGCGGCCTCGATGATCGGGGCGCGGTTCTTGTTGTGAGTCGAGAAGCCGATGAACTTGGCCTTGCCCGACTTGCGGATCGCATCGGCGGTTTCCTTGAACTCCTGGCTGGTGACCATGTTGATCGAGTCGTCGACGGTGCGCTGGTCTCCCAGGCCGTGGATGAAGAAGAGGTCGATGTAGTCGGTCCCCAGGGCCGCCAGCCGCTGATCGACCATTCGTGAGCAAGTTCTTTGGGCGCACGCGGCATGTCCTTGGTGACGATGACGATCTCTTTGCGGACCTTCGGGTCCTGTTCGAACCACTTCTTGAAATTGCGTCTCGGTGCCATAGAGCTTGGCGGTGTCGAAGATCCGGATGCCGTTGGCATAGGCGATCCGGAGGACGCGTTCGTCGCTCCTGACGGCTCCGGCCTCGAGCATCGAAACCTCGATGCCGGTCTTGCCCAGCTTCCGCTTGGGGAGCACGGCGTGTCTTGGCCACCAGCTCCTGCGCTGTCAGGCCGGGCGTCAAACTCACGGCCGAGGCCGTCGCGAGCGCGCCGGCCTGGAGAAACTTGCGGCGATCGGTCCGGTCCGTTTCGTCGTGTGCCATCGCTCTCGACTCCTTGCGATTTGGTTGATTGCATCTGCGCGTGGCCGGCGATCTGGCGGACGGGCGAGATCGGCACATTCCCACTCGGCCACTACGAACGTGATCACACTGTACACGTCCCATGGATCTTGCGGCAACGGTGTCAATCGGACCGCGGTTCGAACCATTTCCGTATTCCGGACGATTAGATCGTGTCGCAGTTGGTTCCATCCCGCCCTGGCAGACGGGATAACAGGAAACTGGTTGGAGGACGATTCACCATGAAATCGAACATGAAGTCATTGGCGATGACGCTGGGATTGGCGGTCATGGCTTTCTCTTGTGGCGCGGTCGGGCGCACGCCCAGGGGTTTTCGTTCGGCTATGCCGGCCCTGGCGTCTCGGTCGGAGCGAACACCGGTGGTTTCGGCTACGGGGCCGGCGTCTACGGCGGTTATGGTTATCCGATAGTGCCGCCTCGCCCTGTCATGGTCGCGCCTTTATGCACCGTCTTGGTGCCAAGACCCGTGATTGTCGGCCGGCCCCTGTTCGGACCGCGCCCTTTTTATGGACCACGCGTCTACGGCGGCGGATACCGCCCGTATCCTCGCTACTGGCGCTGAGCGGATTGGCTGGCGAGCACGAAAAGAATCCGACCACCCACCGCCGCCGATTCGGCGACCCGGCGGCGGATGAGGCCAGAGTCCCGAAGGCTGCTCTGTTCCCAGATCGGGAGGTCTGCCTTTTCAGTTCCACGCCGCCATGGAGCCGCCCACAAACGCGACAGGAGGCTAAGGCGGCTGCCAGGAAAGACCGCGCGTGCTCTCGTCGCGGGGACACTTCTCACCGAACAGGGCGGTGTCCGGTGGGGCGGTGGCCGACCCGGGTTGCAAGGCTTCGACGCGCTGGCCGCCGTGTCCGTCGTCCGTTGCCTCGGCGGCAGCCACGGGCGGCACCTGGTCGGCCGAACATTCCCGGCCGGCGTCATCACGTTGGGTGTACCCGGACACGGAGGCGTCGACCGCTTCCTCCGCTACGCGATCAGAATCGAAGCTGCCTTCGAAGCCGGCTTCCAGTCGCAGGCCCTCGGTCTCGGCGATGGCTTCGTTTTGCAATCTGCCGCAATGGGCTTCGATCGGCGTGTATTCCCGAGCGTCGGGTTCGTTCGTGCTATCTCGCTCCTCGATCGCTTCAACTTCGGATGGGACATCGGACGACTGACAACGGACAACGGACACAATGGCTTCGTTAATCGCTTCAACTTCGGAGCCGACAACGGACGACTGACAACGGACAACGGACACATTGGCTTCGTTTCGCAAAATCGTCGGCTCGTCGTAACCTTTTTCAAATTCAGGTGTTGCATAAGGCGATGTGTGCTCGATGGCGCCGAAGGCGCATCGTTGGGGGATTCTCGGCCGTCATTTTCACGATGGCCGGAGTCGTTGACCTCGGCGAAGAAAACCGGCGCGTCGTGATGCTGGCTGTCGCGGCCGGCGTCGCCGGCCGCCTCGACGACGTGACGAGCTTCCGCGCGGGGTTGGGCCGTTCCGAGCGGGGCCGCGCCGAACAGGTCTTGCAAATTGACATCGGCCGGGTCGAATGCACCGCTCGCGCCTTTGATGCGGATATTGATGAATTGGTCAACTCGCCGGGCGACCATCCGCTCGTGCGATAGCTCGTATCGCCGGTGTCTGTCTCCCTCGGGCCCGATCTCGAACGCCAGCCGGGCCGGCGCCTCGTCGGCGTCGGCGTCGGCGATTTCACGCAGTCGACGCCTCATCTCATGGATCCGCTCCACCTCCTTCTCGATGATCTCGCCTATTGTCGCCCGCGCCCGCTGTTCGTCCGTGGGCGCCAGCCTCGCCAACGGCAGCTCGGCCAATCGCCGCGCGAACGGCTCGCACTGTTTCGCCACCGCGGTCGCGGTCCCGTTCTTGTTCTCGACATCGAACGTCAAGAGCGTCTTGATCAGCGCGTTCTTCCAGTCGAACGACGCGAGCTCGGGCCCGGCCTTCGGCGCGACCGAGCGAAGCATCAGGCTGGAGAGGAATACGCTGACCACCGTGAGATCGTCGGTCATGTCGATGGCATGCTTGCCCATCAGTCGAACCATCTTGAACGCATCGGCCGACAGCCATAGTTGATTACTATAGAGCCGCTCCATCAGGTCGCGCCACTGCTCGAGCAGCCAGTCACAGCCGGCGACGGTCTGCTCGAGCCTGACGCCAGCCGCGCCGGGTGATGGGGATGGCTGGCGTTTTCGGCGGCACAACGGCTCGGTGAGCGTTCCCAGGGGGAACTGCTTGAAGATGGGAAGCGGAAACGACAGTTGCCAGAATAGCCGCCCGCCGAGCTCGATCGACTCTTCAAGCTCGTGCTCCGCCTGCTCGATCGGCTCGTGCCGGAGCCGCAACGCGATCCGCCGCCCCGCGGCGAGCTCGGCCCTTTGCGACTTCCAGATGTCGCCGGCCATGGCTTCGATCACGGCGAGCTCGTGGGGATTGCGTGGCTGAAACGACTCAACCAGGTGCTGCTGCCGCGCCGCCAGGGCATCGGCATCCTCACCGGGAAGGAGCACGGTCCGGGCGGTCATCCCGTGGGTGCAGGCGTTGTACTTCGACTTGTTCTTCCCCGCGGCCGTGCGCGGCCCCGTGCTCTTGCGGGCATTTTGCCGGTTGATCTCCGTCCGCTCGGCCTTGCTCTTCCGCTTGGGCCGCGGTTTGGTCCCGGCTTTCGGCTGTTTGGTCGCCGCCATGGCCGTGCGCTCCCCCCTTTGTTGCAATTCCCGAAGTCGTCGAAACAACGCGACCCGAACCGATCGGGCTGGATTCAGGCCCGTCAAACTTCGCAGGCAGCTAAATTTATCCTGTTTGCCCACTCTTCTTATAATGATCTGTCGCAGAAGGGAGAGAAGTTGAACAAAATTCGGATAGATTTGCGGCTTAACTTGCGAACACGGGCGGAATAATTAGGGTAAGTTCCGCTTCCGATTCAGGATGGGCCAGTTTCCAAAATTTTATATTGGTAAATATTTGATGGCACGGGATTCCTTGACCAGGGCCATAGTGCTAGCGGCGGCGGCATACTGACCCGACGCGTGAGCGAGGGCTACCGCTAGTCCTTGCGGCACTTCGGACTCCCTGCGGTTGCGTCGTGTTGAGCCCGATCACGAAAAGAGAGCCATTATCGATCATCCGGAGTGAGCCACCCAGCGTACGTCATATCTTGTCTACTTCCCGCAGAAGCACAGCGGATTTGTTTCGATCTTCGTTTTGTTCCCGGAGCGCGCCGCGCGAGTCGGTCGAAGCTCACCATGTGATCGGCAGCGCCTGTTCATCGCACAGGGTGGAGCATTTGGGCTGTGAGGGCGGGCTTTCCCTTGCATCCCGCTTGAGCTCCCGGGTGCCGTTGTGATGCTAGATCACGTGTCCTCGAAGTCGTGTCGTCCGTCCGTGGAGTTGGGCCATCGGCCATTGAACGAGGGAGGCCCGGAGGTCGTCTTATCAGGTCGCCAGCCGTTACGAAGTCGGACCATTCGTGTCGAACACCAGATTGCGTTCTCGAGCGGCCGGCTCGCTTGTAGCAGGCTCACCACTGCCCCAAGCGCTGATCCAGTGTCGCCATCGGCTCACGTGCGAGCTTCGGCTGTGCAAGCTGGTCATCCTGTTGCGGCCAGCACCGCAGACTGTGGCAAGCGAATCGGCGGTGGCCCAGTCCTTCATGGGCACGCTTCGCCCTCCTCGCCTGCGCAGCCGCACTGACCGGAGAAGCGTCGTCACGCCACATTCGCGTGCCTGAGTTACTCCGCGGAGCGAATCCGCGTGCCGAGCAATGTCGCCGTGCGCACCCGGCCGCTTGAGCGGCGTACGACCGCGCGGTGTGGCGCTGTCTTCGCGATCGAAATTGGCGCACTTTCTCTGATCGGTATCGCCTGTGGACGGTCACGCGCCCCGGGCCCAAGCCGCCGGCGCCGAAGCCAGGCCGCACCCTATCCCAGACGCCGGCCCACCGAGGCCGCCCGGGTTGTAGCCCGGCCGGCCGAAGTCGTACCCGGAGCCGGGCTGGCCGTTCCCGTACCCGCCGGGATAGCCGGCCGTGCCGCCGCTATAGTAACCGCCGCCTGGCGTGACGTAGCCTCCCTGGGCAGTAGAGTAGTAACCCGTGGTGTACCCCAATTGGCAGTAGCTCTGGGTGGGCTGGCAAGCCCGGCGGCGCCACAGGCACGCCTCCGACGAGGTCGTCCACGGTACGACCAGCATCGAGGCGATCAACAGACTTCCCCTCAAGTCGCGCATCATGATGTGTTCTCCCACGGGACCGCTTCGCTCGCGCAGAAACCACACTCTCCCTGTGTAACGCGAGGTCGCGTAGGTCCAGCAGGAGCCGACCTAATATGCCGCAGCCCTCAAAAGCTAGCCAGATGCACCAAACAAGCGTCGAACGCCTATAGCATCAAGCATGCATCTGGTTGTCACGATTCCGAGGGCTCGGTGCCAAAACATCGAGCCCCGGAGGACAGGAACAGTCCCCGGGGCTCGGCTGGGCGGCTCGCGGCAGGTTTCGCCTCAGCTCACCACGCCTTCATGAACCAGAAGATCATGCCGATGTCGCCGACTCGCTGAGTGGTCAACGGTGTTGGTAGACCGGCCAGGAAATACCAGTCGCGGCCCAGGTGCGTACGCACGCCGGGGGTAAGCGTCGCGCTGGTATGTTGACCGTCGCGAAGGGGGGTGTTCACCACCGCCGAGACGTACCACGTGAAGTCGCCGAACAGGGGCACGTCATGATCGGTCAAGGTCTGACCGATGGCGAGCTGGCTGATCAGATTGTCAGACCCACCGCCGCCGAGCGGGATGTAGTCGCCGATCCCGCCCCGGATCACCCACCGGCCCGCGAAATTGTTCCAGAAGCTGACGTTCGGGATCAGGGCGGTCTTCCCCGCAAGGGGCTGGTTGCCGGTCGGGACCAGTATCGCCATCTCGGACGTGAGCGAAAAGTCTTGCGTCTCGTGCAGCAAGACGCGGGGCGTGAACGAGATATCACCGAATGTCGTGTGGTTCTTCGACGTCGGGATCGTCAGCCCGGACGGGGAGATGAAGGGTAACCCGCTGCCAGCGCTGTTGCGCAGCACGAAGGGGATGTTTGTGATCAGGAGCAGGCGACGGCTGAGCGGCGTGTAGAGGGTGTAGCCACCGAGGTAGGCGTTGCCCTTCGGGCCCTGGTTGAACGCCTGGGCGAACGTGAAGAACCACAGCCGGTACATGTTGCCGTCCGCGGCATTGATCCAGCCCTGTCGCGGTGCGCCGCCCGAACCGTTGGGCGATGGCACCCAGGGCTCGAGCCAACCTTCGCTGAAGAGCGTCGAGCATGGCAACGGCCGCCAGGTGTCCGGATCGGGCTGGCCGCAGATCGATTCCAGGATCACCTGACTGAACGGGGAGACCTCGGTACGACCGCTCCAGGTTGCCAGGTCCATCGGCTGGACTGGAGGCTCGGCGATTTCCTCGGGTACGACGATGTCCGCTAATGAGGGCGCCGTGGCGGCGGGACTCGGTTCCTGGGCGGCTCCGGGGCGCGCGCCATCGCCCCGACGAGGAGCCAAGCGAACGCTCCGACGACTCGCATCACGAGTGCGGGTGAAATGCGACCGATCTTGCACCTCCTTTAGGGGCAGGCCGCTGTCGCGGACTACAGAGTGGACGAGGGGACCGGACGATGGTCTGGAGGGGAGCTGCGCATTCTAACGCCCTTTCCACATTTATCGGATAATCGGGTGCGACGACTTCAGTCGGCACCATACTTCCCCGCGAGTTCAAGTGCGGCGCGTCGACCGCGAGCACGGCGAACTCGCCGCTGGCGAGCTGTGGGCGACCATGCGCGACGATGGCGAGAGATCATTTCGCCCCGCCGATCACGGCCTTGATGAGGGTGGCCGACATGGTGTTGATCTTCCAGCCCGGCGGCGACTGGCAAGGCGATGATCACCGCGGAAGCGGCACGAGAACCGGGCGCTATGGCCTGGTCTGCCGGATCTCTTCGGAACCATCTATATCTATCAAAAAAAACAAAGGTTAACTTGACGAGTGTTTTCCGGTTTCGGTATGTTACGTATGCCTATCGCTCCTGGATGCTCATGACTGGCAATTCGACAATCTGGCCATGGTGGTTCAGCCGTGCGGCTTGCGCGGCTCACGGGGTTCTCTCGTCACTCCCGGGGCGGCGGCCGGTTCCTCTATTGGAGCCGTGGAGCATGGCCCGGCATTCCGGTCCAACCGTTGCAGGGAGGGCGCACCCTGAAAGTACGGACATCACTCGTGTTCACGTGAGTTCGAGTCAATCTCTTGAGTGAGGAACTCACCGATGAGCATCGATCTTGAAGATGGTCGGCGGGTTCTTCAAGATCGTGGCCGCCGTGAGCTATCGGTTCGCCGCGTGGGGCTGGTCGCTCGCCGGCGGGGTCATCGACGTCATCCTCGGCCTGATGTTCTGGCAGGAGTGGCCGGCGTCGGCCTTGTGGGTGATCGGTCTGTTCGTGGGGATCAACCTGCTGTTCCGCGGATTCAACTGGATGGCCCTCGGGCTGGCGCTCCGCTCGCTACCGCGCGAGCAGATGGCCCGACTCGCTCCCATGGGAGTCACTCTGACTTAGAGCGAGCGCGATCGGACGCGCGATTCTTCATCCACATCGATGGCTGCTCATGGTGGGATCGTCCGGGTGAGAGTATCGACCTCCCGAAAACCCCTTCGGCGCCCTCGCCGAAGCCGGCTCGCTGCATGGATGCCTCCCCTGAACCTGAAGAGGTCAGGGGTGGTGTAGGACGCGTTGGCACGGGCTCTTGACGACGCACACGGAGACTGAACGTGTTTTGGTTCTGTTGCTGGATGATCGCGGTGTGGAACTGTGAGCGGGGAGCGGAGGAGACGGCCAACTGGATGAAACCACCCGCCTGGACGGGCAACTTTTGGGGCCCGACTGCGAGCCGTGCTCGGTCGGCCGGAGAGCTCCCGCCGCTGCCCATGAACCCGGAGATGATCCGATGGAACCGCTGGGGCCGGGAGACGCTCCGGGACGGTGACATCGTCTTCCGGCTCGGCGATGCCAGAGCCTTGCACGGAATGTTCGCGCTGAGCTGGTTCATCGCCAGGGCGACAGGGAGCCCCTTCTCGCATACCGGGATCGTCGCCGTCGAAGACGGATTGCCCCTGGTCTACGACTGCTCGGAGGAGGGGGTCCGTCGCTTGCCGTTCGAGGTCTGGATGCTCGAGTGCGTCGGGTCCATGGGCGTCAAGCGACTGAAGCCCGAGCACCGCCATCACATCCCCGGCGTGATCGCCTACTGCCGCGAGGTCTTCGAGCAAGAGGTCGCGTTTGACTTCGAGTTCCGCCCGGATGATTCCGCTCTTTACTGCGTCGAGCTGACGGAAAAAGCGTTCCGATCCAAGGGGTTGCTACTCTCGGAGGCAGTCCGGATCGGCGACTGGGAGCATCTGACCAGCTTTCCTCTCACGGCACTCTTGATGGCGCGCGCCACGCGGATGGTGGTGGGGCGCCCGATCACGCTTGATCAGCCCGTCTACGTGCCCGGAAACGACCGCCACGGAATGTGGGCCTCACCGCTACTGGAGACGGTCTGCGGGCCGAAACCGAAGGGGGACGAGATAGTGGCCGCCGGACAGTCGGGCGGCATCAACGTGCGGGGAGATCTCGAGCTGATCGCCTTCGCCGCGGGTGAGATGCGCCGCTCTTACTCGGATCTACCCGTCCGATGGATGTGCGAGGTCGCCCTGCACCCACGAATCCGGGGACTCCTCGCGGCCCGCGCTTCCAATGCACGCCGAGCCGCCCCGCTGGGTTCGTATCGGGGCAATGGGAAGAGAAATCGTGGGCAGCCGCAATTGAGCGTCAGATTTGCCGACGTAGATTTGCTCCTTGAGCTTTGGTCCTGGTAGTTTCTTGGGCGAACAGGCTTCCAGGCGATACCACGTGGACTTCGCCGTGATGAATCGTTGTAATACGTACAATCTTGGGGATCACCGAGGCTTCACGCGCCAGGCGGGCCGACTGATGGCTGGCTCGTCCTCGCCGCGGGATCGACGAGTTGGAGGCGGCCTTCAGGGTAGCCTCCACTTCAACGGTGCCCAGCCGGGAAGGTGAATTGTGGAAGAGGCACTCCGACGCGGATGGGAGAATCTCATCGGTCGCTCGGACGGTCCGATGACGTTCCGGCTGATCGTCCAGCCGGCCATGGCCATCTTCTTGGCGATTCGGGCTGGATTGCGCGATGCACGGAAAGGCCAGCCCCCCTTCTTGTGGGCCATTTTCTCGAATCCAGGCCGCCGGCCCGAGTTGTTGCGACAGGCGCGCCACGATGTGAGGAACGTGTTCATCCTCGCGCTCGTCCTGGACGCGATCTACCAGGTCAACATGCATTCCGGCATTTACGCCTTGGAGCTGCTGGTCACGGCAACGATGCTGGCCGTTGTCCCGTATGTGATCGTTCGTGGCCCTGTCACCCGGCTCGCAAGACGACAATCGGCCGTGAGCCGTGCCGATGGACTACCCGGAAATCAAGCAACACTGGGTGAAGACCTATTACCAGAAAGGCAGGAAGACTGACATGCAGCACGACTGGACGAAGCCCGCCGCCAAGGCGATCCCGAAGGAGGGATTCTTCGAGGAGAAACAGGGACGATACGGCCCGATCTTTCCCAAGACTCCCGCGTGTTATGGCTTCACGATCATCGCGAAGATCAAGCCCGGCACGGAGCAGACCATCCGGGGGTATGGGAAGAAGATCGAGGAAACCATCGCCGGCCTGCCCGACGCCCTCGAGGTGCTCAAGCTGCACTACCTGCGCTGGGTGCTCTTCAACATCGGTACGGAGACCTACTTCATGTATCAGGGCATCTTCGACACCGATTTCGATAAGTACACCGAGGACGCCGTGGCCCTCTTCTCGAAATACGGCATCAACACGGTCTTCGAGAACCTGGAAGGGTTCCCAGCAGATTGGAAGTCGAACCCCGCGGCCTTCGTCAAATTCGTCCGGGAGCACCAATGCCCGAGCTTCCTCGAATACGGGGAGTATCCCTACGTGAGCGCCGACGAGATCAAGAAGGCGCTCACGCTCAAGGCGGCGTTCTCCACGATGCTCGACCAGATGCAGTAATCCACCAGGACGATGCAACATGCTGGAGTTCGACGACATTCAGCACATCCTGCTTACCCGTGCGCCGGCGCTGGCGGCGCGCTATGAGTTTCTGTCCTTTCGCGATCCCTCTGCCGGGCGGAGGTGGCTCACGGGTATCCTGCCGACGGTGCAGTCGGCCGCCGAGGCTCGCGCCTCGGTGGACGAGGGCACGCGCTGGGTGACCGTGGGCTTCACCTGGAACGGTTTGCGGGCCCTGGAGGTGGATGCGGCGTCGCTGGGCACGTTCCCCGAAGAGTTCAAGCAGGGCATGGTCGCCCGGGCGGAGATCCTCGGCGATACGGGTGCGAATCACCCCGACCATTGGGTGGGAGGCCTGGCCAGCCCGGACCTCCACGCCATCGTCATACTCTTTAGCCGCGATCGTGCGGAGCGCGAGCGTTGCCAGTCTGAGCATCGACAACTCGTCGCTCGATGCGAGGGAGTGGAGGTGCTCTCGTCGCTCGACCTCGACGCCACCCCGCCGTTCGACTTCGCGCACGACCACTTCGGTTACCGTGACCGGCTCTCGCAGCCGATCATCGAGGGCTCGGGCGACGAGCCGACGCCCGGCTCGGGCGGGCTCTTGAAGGCGGGCGAATTCATCCTCGGCTACCCCGACGAAGACGGCAACGTCGCCAGCCAACCCGAGCCGGAAATCCTCCGCCGCAATGGCAGCTACGCGGCCTACCGCCGCCTCGAGGAGCACGTGGGAGCGTTTCGAGACTTCCTGCGCGAGCAACGGCCGGACCGCGGAGGAACAGGAACTCGTCGCCGCCAAGCTCATGGGCCGCTGGCGAAGCGGCGCCCGCTCGTGCTGGCGCCGGAGAAGGACGATCCTGCCCTGGGGGCTGATCCGCAGCGGAACAACGACTTCAACTTCAAGGAATCGGACCCTCACGGGTACGCCGTGCCGCTGGGGTCGCACATACGCCGCATGAACCCGCGCGACACGGCCGCAAACATCAACCGGCGGCGGATGATTCGACGCGGCGCCACCTATGGGCCGCATCTGCCTGAAGACGCGCCGGAGGATGGCCAGGAGCGGGGGATCGCGGCGTTCGTGATCTGCGGAAGCCTGATCCGCCAGTTCGAGTTCGCGCAAAACGTGTGGGCGAACGACCGCAACTTTCACGAACTCGGCAACGAACGAGACCCAATCATCGGCAACCAGGACGGCACGCAGGAGTTCAAGATTCCGAAGCGGCCGATTCGCAAGACGATCAAGGGTCTGCCGGCGTTCACGACGGTTCGTGGCGGTGCGTACTTTTTTCTGCCGGGCCTCAAGGCGACTTCGTTACCTCGCAGGACTAGCAAGTCGTGAGGTTCCAGTCGGCCGGGACCATCTCCAGACGGACGGCTCACGACCTTAGGTTCGGAATGTGGATGAACGGGAGTGACAAGCCAGCTCAACCTGAGAGACCATTGGCAAACGAGCTGAGAACGAACTCCAACATCCCAACATCGGAAGGAAGCGAATGACCACACCTCAACCCGCCCGCACCTACAACCAAGACCACGTCGCCCGAAAACACACGCCCGGCAAACGCCGCGTGAGCATCTACTGGACCTGGAGCTATCCGTGGGAGACGAACCGCGACCTCACCGAATTGGACAATCGGTTTTCCTCGATGACCGAAGTTCGCCGGGTCGCGTGGCCGGCTTTCGAAGCCTCCGAGTGGGACAAGATGAATTTCCTGCAAGGGATCGGTGGAACCTTGGAGCTGTTCCATCGGTCCACGCTTTCATTTCAGAAGGTCGTCGGCGAGGCGACAGGGCATCCCGTCGCCGTGTTCCAGCGCATCGATCAGGCCGGCTACAAGCTGCCGATTGACGAACGAGTGCTGGCCGACACGGACACGCTGATGGTTTTCGGCCTGGACCACCTCGTCGCCGAACAGGAAGCGGAGCCGGGCGAAATCGACGCGATCCGCGAGTGGCTCAAACGCGAAGGGACCTGTCTGCTGCTCGCCCCGCACCACGACGTCGGCTTCACCGGCGACGCGAAGCAGCGGCAGATGGAGTATCGCCACCACGGCGACGAACTCGTGCCTCGCCAGCAGCGATTCAGCCAATACACGCGCTCGCTGATGAAGGCGCTCAACGTCCCGGTCATCAATCAATGGGGGCTTCGTCCCGCAGTCGTGAACGGGACGAAGGAGATCGCACCGCTGACCGCGTTCCGCGACCTCGACAAGTTGGGGTTATTGAACAACGTCACCACATTCAACTTCCACCTGCACTTGCCGCATTACGAAGTAACCACCCAGGACGCGAAGTCGGTGCATGTCTTGGGCGGCAACTCATCGATCCCGATCGCCCGCATCCCTTCACAGCCGCTGGGAACAAGGAGTTCAACTGCCTGCTCTGGATGCCGCCGACCGACCAACGAGCCGGCGACATCCTGCTCATCGACTCCACCCACTTCACCACACTCTTCGGCGGCACGGACAGCCTGGCGAACCTTTGGCGAAATCTGGCTTTGATGAAATGATGGTCGAGAAGGTACTGGCCCTCATATTCGGCCGGGCATTGCCGGTTACGACTGCGCGGACTCATCCGCGGCGGCGATTGGACCGAAGAGTTGCGGATCGAGCCGGGCCAGCAGGCGCCGGATCTTCGGGATTTGTTCGAGAGCGGCCGCCTCGCCGATCGCGGCGAGTTCCTTCGCCCGCATGAACTCCGTCGAGGTCGAAGCCCGTCACGTCCGGCTCGATGACCACGTCCGCCGGCTGCACGCCGAATGGCGTTCAGGTTGTGGTTCTGGACCAGCAGGCTGCGCAGGAGCGTCGCAACGATGCCCGGCTTGGTCCTGGACAGCGTCGGTTTCTCGGGCGTGATGTCGCAGAACTCCGTCTCCATCTTGGCCGTCACGCTGACGGCGATCACGAAATTGCAGCCCATCGACACCAGCACGTCCGCGGGGATGTTGTTGACCAGCCCGCCGTCGATCAGCGCCTGGCCGTCGCGGACGATCGGCACGGAGAGCACGGGCAAGTTAATGCTCTCGAGAATCGCGTGGACGGCGTCGCCGCGTTCGCGAACTACGGAGTTGCCGCCCACCAGATCGACGGTGACGGAAAGGCAGGGGAAGGCGAGTTGTTCGAGCCTCCAGTCGTGAAGGTATTTGCGAAGCATCGGGTCGAACTGCCCGCGGCGGTACTTGTACAGGAGGTACCAGTGGTTGCCCCGCGGCAGGTGGCGAAAGATCCACGAGGGGCGAAGGTCCGTCGCGAACTGATTGGCGTTGTAGTCGGGGTCCAGGCCGGCGGAGTACATAATGCCGGTCATGGCGCCGGCGCTGGTGCCGGCGATCATGTCCACGACGATGCCGTTCTGCTCGAGGGCCTTGAGCACGCCGAGGTGGGACATGCCGCGGGCGGCCCCGCCGCCGAGGGCCACGCCGATGCGCACGCCGCGGAGGTCGTGGACCAGCCGTTCCAGCCCGTTGGCCAGCGACCTGGCCCCAGGGCAACTGGGGCGGCGTTTCGGCGATTTTGAAATCGCGGCAGGCGAAGTCGCGCGAGGTTCGGCACGACGGGGACCACGGGGCTGCCGCCCTCCAGCAGCCAGGCGATGCTGATCTTGTCGCGCCAGCCGCGGGCCGGCACGTCGAGCGCCTGCAGGCGGCGGATCGCGGCGTCTGCCGCGCCTGCCGCGGACGAAGTAGACCGCGCGATCGACGAGTTCCATCAGCCGGACTGCCCGCTCCGGCGTCAGGTCCGCGTGGACGTCGAAGATGATGCGGTTGGCGTCCTGCCACTCGGCTGCCTGCTGGCGGATTTCCGTCGCCGTCCAGCTCTCGGCCGTCAGCCCGGAGCGGCCGGAACCGCACGTCCGGCGACCCTCGCCACTGGTCCGAATCGCTGAACACGGCGAGTTGCTCGCCGATGTCGCGCAGCCGCTGGATGAGCCGTTCGGCCGCCCGGCGCGTGGCGGGCGAGTCGTGAATCAGCGCAAGCATCATCGGCGCCCGCTTGGGGGCGGCGCCGAAGAACAGCTTCCGCAGGCTTCCCGCGAAGGTCGTCAGCCACAGGCGGCGCAGGTCCGGCCGGGCGAACGTCAGCTCCATCGCCTGCTCGTAGTCCAGCCTGAGGACGGTCGTGGGCTCCAGCGCGACGACGCGGATCGGCACCGGTTCGGCGAGGGCCCCGACCATCATCCCGAATTGTTCGCCGCGCTCGATCATGCGGAACAGCGACTCGGTGCCGCCGGTGCCGACCCGAACAGCCTTGAGCCGCCCGCGCAGGACGAAGCCGACCGTCGTGAGCACGGTGTCCGCCTCGTGGACGACGCTGCCGGCGGCATGGTGCGTGACGCGTGCGTGCCGCACGACCTCCTGGAGCGTCTCATCGGACACGCCCTGGAAGTATTCGTGGACCTTCAGCAGCGGGATGATGTTCATTGCTCATGGCGGCGCCTTTCCAGTTCGCTGGCGGATGTAGTCCCCGAACCCGCTCCTCGGGGGCACTGTTCGCAATTTCGTTGAGATAGGCAGCTTCGTCGGAGTTCCGGGAAGGGCAAAGTCCGGTCCAATCGACCGTCCTCGTAGAGGGCCTGATCCAGTCGGCCGTTGGCAATCACGCGCCAGTCGCAGCGGGCCCGCCGGCTGGGCAGCCGGTAGAACGAGGTGGTGCAGTTCGCGCACAGGCCGTGGTACCAGCGCGGCGTTTCGTACAGGCTGTTGATCGTCGAGACGTAATCGAGGAACACGGTCCGAAGCTCGTCGGGAGGGGCGTTGAGGCGGTACAGGTACGCCTCGCTGGTCCTGGCTGTGCTTCGTGCGGCGCAGGATGACATCGCGCTCGTCGGCGACGAGGAAGATCAGTTCCTGCTGCCGGTAGAGGCTGCGGAGCGAACGAGTACACCTGGCCCTTGCGGTAACCGCACTTCGATCGACATACAAAGCCGGCCATCGGACCCGAAGTCGAAGACCAACACCGGGTGGCTCATCCACGCGCAAACCCCAGTTGAAGAAGATGACGTCTGCCGATTCGAGATTCGAGAGGTGAACCGTGCGCGTCTCGTAGCGTGGCGTGAAATCGTCGAGCGAGCGGTATTCGAAATTGCGGACGTTCTCGATCGTGACCGCATCCCCGGCGCGGACTGGCCCGCGGCAGCACGCGCCACGCAGGGATCCCAGTCGCGGTTGTGGCTCGGCTTCTGCCGGAGCCACCAGGCCGAGGAATAGCGACTCGGCCCCGAGCAGGGCGACGAGTCGGCTGCCACAGCGGCTGCCAGGCCGCGAACATCGCGATGACGCCAACGACCCAGCCCAGCGCGACCCACCGGCCCCACCTGGCTCCGCCACACACGTCGTAGTAAATCGCGCCGGCCATCCAAACCGAAATCACGGCACAGGCCAGCAGCGATCCGTACGTGATCAATTCCGGTATTGGGCTCATAGCGGATTTCTCGTGTTTACGCGGTCTGATCCGTCACGAGGTTGATGAGCCCGCTAAGACAGAAGGGGAACGACGACCGTTGGCTCCGGCCACCTGGGCGGCGCCGGAAAGGAAATGGCGGCGACATCCTGCCCACGTTGTCCGCCCACGTTGGCACCCCGGACGAGGACGAACAATGTGCGGTTTTCGACCATCTGGCAGCGGATCGTCACCCGCCCGCGCATGCAGGGCATACGAATAATCTACAATCCAAAAGAACCTCATGAGCGGTTGTGGGAGGGATTTACGCGATCTGCCCACTAACTTGGCGCTCCGCATGGAACATTCGGCACGGTCGACGACGACCGCCCTGGGAGTTTACCCAGTAGCATGCGTGCACCCCCCAATTGGACTGGGAAAGACCTATTGGCGAGCACAGGGCGGTGAATTGATGCTCCCGGTTGGTGTGGTGCCACTCCTACTACTCGTTCTTGGATCTCTTCGACGGGTTCCGTGGACACCATACTCAATTCTCACCGTCTGACAGGACGCACCCGTCGCCCTCGTCCCGGTCGGCCGAATCCCCGTGCTTCTGATGGCTGAACTTTGTGAGCACCAAGAGCGCAACTTCCGAAGTCGTTGGGCCGCTCGCGGCGCCCGGATGTTGTATGCGACTCGTCTGCACTCCAAGGGCGATGCGCCCTGAGGAGACAATCCGATAGCCATTAAGACGGCCGCTTAGGTTCCCAGCGCTCGAAGATTTCCGTCACCAAAAAGGCGGAGACCCGCGTCATCGCAGAAATAAGGCCGCGGGAAACCAACCCCCTTCCCTCGGAGACATAAGGCCATGTTACGAAAAGTGTTATAATACGAGAAATGGAGGCGGCGGGAATTGCACCCGCGTCCCAGATTCCACAAGTCGTTTCGCCGCATGATACTTGCGTCGAATAGGGATGCCAGTGGTTGCACTATGTCTGCACTGATGAGGCACTATCAGAGCTTGTCGCTGCCAGGCATGGCCTGGCACCGGAAGTCAGGAACGCGATCGTGAGAATTGCGCGCGGCCAGGGAGATTTCTCGCGTATTGGGGAGTAGTTGACGGTGGTGTTCGGTGTCCCAGTCGATCGGGTATCGGCACAGGACGTATTTCTTGAAAGCCATGTTGCACGAAGTTCGCGGGCAACGCCCACCAGACGGAAAGTCGCGGTCTGAATTCAAATTTCGGCATCCGGCTTGCGCTGATCAGACCGACGCGCGACGCGATCGTTCGACGCTTCGGTCGATCAGACGAATGGCACTTAGATTTTCGGAATATGTTTTCTGCAAATAATTTATGAAGATTCTTCCGACTCTCTATTAAACAAGAGATCATATGCTCAATCAAAATAGACGGCACAATCCCTGCGGAAATGGCTTCCGACGTTGTGCGGTAGCTCACGCACGCGATGAGCCAGCCGGATGGCCTGGTAGCTCAAAGCTCCTGGCCATAATGGCTTATGGAAATCTACGTACCATTCGTCGATCAGACCGAAGCGCTCCGTGCGGATGGCTATTGGCCCGGGCGATTGCGTCGGCCGCCCGGTGGCGCTGATCTGTCTCTATCCAGAGTCAGTGTTCGAGCCTCCAGGATCGAGCCGGAGCTCATTTCTGGAGCACGCCAGGTTCCCGGTTTTTCGGACCCCTTCGGGGACCTGTGGACGGAATCAGTGCTTCAGCCTCGCGGCGCAGGACGTGCGCTTCCAGCCAGTTGTGGTAGTGCAACCCTAACTCCTCTTCGGCCCGGGCCGGCATCCCGTCACGGTACTGGTCGAGCCACGCCCGGGCCTTTCCCAGCCAGCGCCGCGCCTCCTCGACCTTCCCGAGGCGCTGGTCGGCCAGGGCCAGCCACAGCCAGTTCAAGACCGCCGCGCCCGGCTTGGGGTTGGCCCGCAGACTTCGCTCAAGAAGGGGCACCGCCTCCTGGAACCGGCCGGCCCGGTACGCCAAGGCACCTTGCTCGGTCAGTGACCATAATTCTCGGGAGACCTGAAGTTCCTTCGCCGCCGGCGGCCCGGCAGCGCCATGTCCGCGACGGCATTGGGGGACAAGGTACAAGCGCGGGCCACGTGGTACGACCGCGGCCCCTTGTCCGTGCGACACAGGTCCACCAGGTGGGCACACTCCTTCACGTAGCCCGGGCGATCGCCGGACAGCAGCAGCAGGGCGGCGTACTCGAACCCGAAGTGGCCGTCGTCCGTCGGGCCGTGCTTCAAGGCCCGTGCGTAACCATCGGCGGCCCGGGCGGAGCCTGACCTACTGGTCTGGTGCCCTAATTCTCCGTTTCTAATGAGGGGTCCGAGTGCGATTCAGGAGCGCATCGACCTCATTCCAGAGCGTGAGGCATGCCTCCCGCTCGTCGGCTGGCAATAATTCGAGGGATCTCCGCTCGCGCAGTCCGGCCAGCGCGGGGTCCACCCGCCAAGTCATCAGCTTCGCCACCAGCGCTCCGTCCGTTGCAGCGCTGTCCCCAATCCTCCTGTCCCACGCGGCCAGATCGGCGCGCAGCCACTCTCGTGCCTGGTCGCGCCAGTGGCGTCGTTCTTCCGCACTCATCCCCTGACCATCCGCGCCGGCTCCGCAACCAGCCAGTGCCGCGGAACACGCAGCGCTGTACCGGCGACCAGCCTGCAGGTCGTCTGCCAGACCTGGATCGTCGGCAAAGGCCGCGGCATACAACCTGGCCATGGCGACGCGCAGGTCCTTGAACTGACAGATCCCCATCAAAGCCAGCCGCTCGTCATTGTCCTGTGGCTGATAGCTTCCCTGCAGGAAGGCCGGAAGGTCGGGCAGGATCAAAGATTCGGCTTCGCGGCGGAAGATATGCCAGATCATGAAATCGCGCTGATCCGCCAGTTGCACGCTCCAGTCGAAAGTCCCGACTGCTGCCGCCAGGGTTCGGCGCGCTGTCTGCGTTTGACCCAGACGGTGCTGAGCCATGGCGATCAACAGACGGGGAGACGGCCCCATGACGGTTGACGCCGGTCCGCTCAGCACCGTCATCGCGCTTTCCAGCCGATTCTGGCGGTATTCCGCAAGGCCTTTGGCGAAGAGAAAGTACGGATGAACCCACTCGGGCGCCGATTCTCTGGCAGCGACGGCAAGATCGACCAGGGCGACTCCCCTCCGCAACTCGTCATCTGAAGCCGGCCGGAGCAGACAAGTGCGGCCAACGCGCTCCGCGACGATGAGGTCATTCACCGCTGCGAAGCGTTCGAGGAGATCTCGGCAGGCGCGGTGGTACTCATCCTCTTCTTCGAGGAACAGGCACAGCTCGGCATAACCAAACCAGGCCGAGTGCTCGACCGGGTTGGATTTGAGCGCCTTCTGCCAGACCAGCCGGGCTTCGCGTCCCCGGCCGTTTCGCAGCAAGTGGGTTCGGATGGCCTCCTGGGCCGGCCAGTTCTCCGGGTCGACTCGCAACGCGTCGAGAAACTGGTCATGCGCCTCGTCAAACTGGCCCTTGCTTCGCAGAGCATGGGCCAGATTGAGGTGTGCCCACAAATACTCAGGATCGAGTTGCACGGCCCGGCGGTAGTAGTCGATGGCCTCGTCCAGCTTCCCCTGGTCGCGCAGAACGTCGCCGAGGTTGTTGTATGCCGGCACGTAACCCGGGTCGAGTTCAATCGCTTTGCGATAGTAATCGGTTGCCAGGTCGGAATAGTGCTCGAACCTCACGGCTGCGCCGACCGCACAGTAGCCCACTGCGGCCTGCGGTCGGCTGGCGAGTCGCCGCCCGGTAATAGGCGGCGGCTTCGTGGGGCGACGTATAAACGAGGGCATTGCCCGCGATCAAGTTGGCCCAGAAGTCGGCGGGATTCGCCGCCTGGACGTGCCGTAGAAACATGGCGGCATCCCCTCCCATGCCCCACAGCCGCTGCCCCAGTGACAGCAGCACTGAGACCGATTCGTCGGCCACCGGGGCGGTTCGGGCCAGTTCCGCCAGCGCCCTGACGTCATGCCATGCGGCCGGATCAAGGGCTCGATCGCGCCACCCCTGTGAACCGTTGTCCGTTTGCCGCGCCACTTCCAGCAGCCAGTTCCGCTGTTCCTCGTCGCCGGCACAGACGCCCAGTCACAGAGTGCGTCCACCAACGCTCCGCGCACAGCCGACGCGTTGATGAGGGAAGCCACTCGCGAAGGCGGGCCGCGACTCGTTCCCAATCCGGCATTTTCAAACGTCGTGAGATACTCGCTATTGGCCCTGGCCTTGTAGAATGCCAGTTCGCCCCGGGTTGCACGCTCGAGGCGGATCGTGTCAAGCTTGATGACGAGGTTGAGATCGCGACGAGCCTGCGCAATGCGCAGGCGCAAGTCGTCAGGTCCGCCACCCTGATACCAGGTTTCAGCCCGCCAAAGCGCGGCCCGCGCTTCTGCCCAACGGGCACTCCCCTGCAGCCGCGCCAGTTCCGTGAGGTCCGTTTCTACCCCATTCCGCCGGTGTGCCTGCTGCAACGCCAGCCAGAAGCCCCCGCCAACGAGCAAGATGGCCACTACCAGGCTTGCCGCCAGAATTGCCGCATGAGTCGGGTGTCGGCGCACCCACTTGGCAGCGCGCTCCGCAAGGCCGGGCGGCCGCGCCGCAATGGGCTCATTTCGCTGGAACCGCTGGAGATCTTCCAGGAGAGCGGAAGCGCTGGCATACCGCCGCTGCGGATCTTTGTGCAGGCACTTCAGGCAGATCGTCTCGAGGTCGCGGGGTACTTTCGGGTTTAATCGCGAGGGGGAGACGGGCTCGTCATGGATCGCCTGCCGCTCCGTCTCCGAAGCAGTCTCGCCTCGGAACGGCGGCCTTCCGGTGAGCATCTCGTAGAGCAGGACGCCGAGGGCGTAGATGTCCGCGGCCGGCCCGATCGTTCCCGCCTTCCCGATCACCTGCTCAGGGGCCATGTAGCTGGGAGTCCCCATCCGAGTGCCGCTCAGGGTCAGCGCCGGCCCTCCGTCGAAGTGCCGCGCCAGCCCGAAATCGGCGATCTTGGGCGTGCCCTCGGCCGTGAGCAGGATGTTGGCCGGCTTCAGATCGCGGTGCACGATCCCGCCCGGTGCGCCGCCTGCACGGCCTCGGCCAGCATGACCAGGAGCGCGGCCGCCTGGCGGGCCGGCTGCGGCGTGCCCGCCAGGGCCTGCGCCAGGCTGCCCCCTTCGAGGAGCTCCATCGTGAAATACGGGCACCCCTCGTGGTCGCCCACATCGTGGACCTGAACGATGTTCGGCGTGGTGCAGGCTCGCCACCGCCTCCGCTTCGCGCTGGAACCGCGCCCGCTCGGGCGGCCCGGCGTAGGCGCCGGCGATGCAGCATCTTGAGGGCGACGAGGCGGTTGAGGCGCACGTGCCGGGCCTTGTAGACGACGCCCATGCCGCCCGCGCCCGAGGATCGACTGCACGTCGTAACCGGGGAGCTGCGGGGCTCTTCCGTCCGGCGGGTCGCCAGGCGTCGCGGCGCAGTCCCGGCGTCGGGAACAACGCCTCGACCTCGGCCTCCAGCGCGCGAACGCGCCTCAAGCGATGGCGGACCTCGGTCAACAACTCCGGGCAGGCCTGACACACCTCCTCCGGTGTGCGATCCGATTCGAGGATCTCCTCGAGCAGGCGTTTCACTCGTGGGTCGCCCGGCATCGCGGGAGTCTCCAAGAACCCTTCCGTCTTTCCCCCTGAGACGACGTGTCGGCAGGAGCCCGCACCGATCGCTACCGTTGACGCGGTGGCTCGCCGGCCGGCCGGAGGTCGTCCAACTCCTCCTCCAGAGTCAGCAAGGCCCGATTGACGCGCCGCTGCACCGTCTTGATCGATACGCCCAGCACCTCCGCGGCCTCGACCTGCGTCAGCCCCTGGATCCGCACCAGGCTGAACGCTTCGCGCTCGTCCTCCGGCAGGTCGCCGATCGCCTCCAGCATGCGGCGGCCTTCCGGGGTGAGCCCGGAACCGCTACTGGCCGGTGACGGCACGAGCCCCTCACACAGCTCCACGGCGGCCGGCTGATCATCTAAGCGGCGGGCCAGGTCATTGAGCTCCCAGCGCATGTGCTGGTCGGCCAGGGCGAACAACTGTCGCACGGTCCCCGGGCGGACTTCGCGCAGCGCCTTGAGCAACCGCTCCGCGACGGCGCCGAGCAATTCGTCGACCTGCAAGTTCAAGGGGGGGGCCGTCAGGCGCGGATAACTTCGGAACAGCAGCCTGGCGCAGAGCAGGTGCAGCCGGCGGACGGCCCGGTCCATCATGGCCCGGACGATCGGCTCGGCGGGTGAATCCCCGGCCAGCTCGTCGAGGTAGCGCTGGACCACGGCGGTTGTTCGTTCGTCGTTCATGGCGCAACCTTACGACCGAGAGGCGGTTGCATCGTGGACCGATCCTATCGCGATCGAATGTCCGCCCGCTAGCGCTCAGTAGGATAACCGAAAGAGTGCGGCGGAGCGGCCGATTGCCAAATTGGCCGATGGCAAATGCCGATGACCTTCTGTTACAGAGCAGGCCGATCAGCCGCATCCGCCAGTTGCCTCAGGGACCGACTTCGGGTCGAATTCGTCAGCAGCCTCTGCGTGGTGGCGCAGGTTCTCGACGGACATGCCGTCCATCTGTTGGAGGAGTTCCCCCGCGATCGTTTCGAGCTGCGCAAGGATTGGCGGAGCTTTGTCAAGCTGTGCGCTGGCCGCAACGTCTTCCAGATCGGCCGCTTGATTGCCGGCGACGGTGGAGAACGCCGAAAGCATGCCATAGAATTTGTGAGCCGCTTCCCGCAACCGCGAGGCGTCGTGGTCTTGCAAAGCCGCTCGGACCGCCGCCAGGTGCTCCGGGACGCGTGCCTGGAGCGACCGGCACATTTTCTGGAGCATGGTCGGGTCGCCCCCGCAGGCAGCTAACAGAACTTGCGGGTCAAGCGGGTCCAGGCGGGGAGGTTTGCGGGGCGGACGACGTCTCAAGACCCGGTCGATGGCCGCCCACAGGTCAGCGGCATTGAACGGCTTGGCGAGGTACTCGTCCATGCCTGCCCGCAGGCACCTCTCGCGGTCCTCTTTCCGCGAGCGCGCGGTCAAGGCGATGACGGGCAGGTGGCCTCCCGCCGTTCGCTCGCGCTCCCGGATCGCTCCGACGACCTGGAAGCCGTCCAGTTCCGGCATGTGGATGTCCAGGAGCAACAGGTCGAAGAGTTCGCGCTCCAGCAGGGCCAGCGCCTCCCGACCGTCAACCACCATCGTCGCCGAGAGCCCCTGGCCGGCCAGCATGTGCTCGAGAAGCTCCCGGTTGAACTCGTTGTCCTCGGCGACCAGGATGCGCAGCGGCACGCCCACTCGCCTTTGCGGGGTGGGTGGCCGCATCACGGCCGGGCTGACGGGTAAGCCTTCCGGATCCCCTTGGTGGCCCATCACCCGCAGGATGGTCTCCATCAGTTCGCTTTGTTGGAGGGGCTTGAGCAGGTTGGCGCTGATCCCGAGTTGACGCGCCCGGGCCAGGTCGCCGGGGCGGTCCCCCGAGGTCAGCAGGATGATGCGCGTCGCGGACAGCTCGGCCTGCTCGCGGATCTTGGCGGCCAGGGCCAGGCCGTCGATGTCCGGCATGCGGCCGTCGAGGAGTACGAGCGGGTACGGGCGGCCCTGGGCCACGCCGTGCCAGAGGGCCGCCATGGCCGTCGCGCCGTCACCAGCGGCCGTCGGCACCAGCGAATAGCCGCGCAGCCACTCCTCCAGGATGTGCCGGTTGGTGGCGTTGTCATCGACGATCAGCACGGGCAAGCCGCCCAGCACGACCGGGGGCGAGGCGGCGGCCGTCTCCGGCGGGTGCGGCTGGAGCCCGAAGCGGGCCGTGAAGGCGAAGGTGCTGCCCTGGCCCGGCACGCTGTCCACCGTGATCGCCCCGCCCATCAAGGTCACCAGCCGGGCCGCGATGGTCAGGCCCAGGCCGGTGCCGCCGTACTTGCGCGTGGTCGAGGTGTCTTCCTGCTCGAACGCCCGGAAGATCTTCGCTTGCTTGTCGGGCGGGATGCCAATGCCGGTGTCCGTCACCGCGAAGCGCAGGCTGACCTCTCCCTCCGGTACGGGCTCCCCGGCGTTTTCCACGAGCACCACAACCTCGCCGCGTTCCGTGAACTTGATGGCGTTGCCCACGAGATTGATGAGCACCTGGCGGAGCCGGCCGGCGTCGCCGACCAGGGCATCGGGCACGCCGGGCCGCTGCTGGCAGAGCAGCTCCAGCCCCTTCTTGTGCGCGCGCACGGCCAGGGCTCGCAAGGTTGAGCCCAGCACGGAACCGAGCGAAAAATCGGCGGGGTCCAGCTCCAGGCGGCCGGCCTCGATCTTGGCGAAGTCCAGGATGTCGTTGATGAGGCTCAGCAGGTGGTCCGCCGCCGACTTGACCGTCGTCAGGTACTGCCGCTGGTCCTCGGTGAGGGGGGTGTCCAGGGCCAGCTCGGTCATGCCGAGGATGGCGTTCATGGGGGTACGGATCTCATGGCTGACGTTGGCCAGGAACTCGTCCTTGGCTCGGTTCGCCGATTCCGCGGCCTCCTTGGCGAGGCGCAACTCCTCCTCGGCCCGCTTCTGGCGGGTCATGTCCAGGTTCAAGCCCTCGATGAAGCGGAGGGAGCCGTCCGGGGCGAACACCCCATGGCCGCGCGCCCAGATCCACCGGACCGAGCCGTCCTTGTGTCGGATGCGGTGCTCGTCCTCGTACATCCTCCGCTCCCGCAGGGCGGTGAGGACGGCCTCGCGGGTCGCCGGCCGGTCCTCGGGCAACATGATGTCGCCGTAGTTGAGCCGGTGGGAAGTGAACTCGTCGGCCGGGTAGCCGGTCAGCTCTTCGATGCCCTTGCTGGCGAACAGGGCGGTCCAGTGATCGTCGGCCAGGGCCCGGTAGGCCAGTCCCGGAAGGTGCCCCATGAGCGAGTCGAGCTGCCGCTCGCGCTCCCGCAGCGCCTGCTCGGCCTGCCGGAGGTCGTCGATGTTTCGGATCGCCGCCAGCCAGCCGCAGCGGCCGACCACCTGCGTCTCGTTCGACGACCTTCCCGACGGCCATGATCCAGACCCAGTGCCCGTCGTGCCGGCGCACCGGTACTCGGCCTGGTAGAGCGGCGCCCGCCCGGCCAGGCAGTCGGCCCAGGACGCATCGCGGGCGGGCCGGTCGTCGGGATTGATCGCGGCCTCCCAGGCCGCCAACCGGGGCGGGGTGGTCCCCGGCGGGTTGCCGACGACTTCATCCCACAGGTTGGGGCCGACGATCTCGCCCGTCTCGAAGGTCCACCACGGCGGGGAACATGTTCGCGAGTCGGAGGGCCAGGTCCAAATAGTCGGAAGTGGCCCGATTCGGCAGATCGTCGGAGTGAAGCATGGAATCGCCCGCTTCGTGATGGCCTCGTACAATAAACAACGCGTTCCAGAACTCCTCGCCGCGCATGGGGTAAGCAACCCGTGGCCCACTTGCTCCTGATCGATGACGACCCGGACCTGCTCCCCGACCAGGTGGGCCACGTGTTCCCCGCGCCCGAACACCGGGTTGAGATCGCCCACACGGGCGCCGAGGGCCTGGAACGGGTCGCCGCCGCTTGCCCGGACGTTATTCTCCTCGACCTGCGCCTGCCCGACCAGTCCGGCCTGGACGTCTTGACGCAGCTCCGCCGAATCGACGCCCGCATCCCGGTCGTCTTTGTCACCGTGGTCCGGTCGGCTGACTCGGCCATCGAGGCGATGAGGCACGGGGCCTACGACTACCTGCTCAAGCCGATCGACTTGCAAAAGCTGGACCGCGTGATCAGCGAGGCGCTCAAGGTCGCCCGGTTGATGCGCGAGCCGGCCGTTGTCGCGGAGACGCCGCCTGACGAAGAGGTCCCGGGCGAAGCCATCATCGGCTCCTGCCCCGGGATGCAGGAAGCGTACAAGGCCATCGGCCGTGTCGCCGACCAGACCTTTCCCGTGCTGATCACCGGGGAGAGTGGCACCGGCAAGGAGCTGGTGGCCCGGGCGATCTACCAGCACGGCCCCCGCGCGAGGCGCCGTTCCTGGCCCTCAACTGCGCCGCCATCCCGGAGAACCTGCTGGAGAGCGAGCTGTTCGGCCACGAGAAGGGCGCCTTCACCGGGGCCGACCGCCGCCGCATCGGCAAGTTCGAGCAGTGCTCGGGGGGCACGCTCTTCCTCGACGAGATCGGCGACATGCCGCCGGCCACCCAGGCCAAGATGCTGCGCGTGCTCCAGGAGCAGGCGTTCGAGCGCGTCGGGGGCAACGAGACGATCCGCACCGATGTGCGACTGATCGCGGCGACTCACCGCGACCTGAAGGCGTGGTCCGAGGAGGGGAAGTTCCGGCCGGACCTGTATTACCGGCTGGGCGTCTTCACCATCCACCTGCCTCCCTTGCGGGAGCGGGGCGATGACCTGCCGCTGCTCATCCGGCACTTCCTGCGCCGGTTCGGTCGCGAGCTGGGGCGGGACGTGCGGGAGGCCGCCCCGGAGGCGCTCGAGCGGCTGCGCGCCTACCCGTGGCCGGGCAACATCCGGGAACTGCAGAGCGTCCTCAAGCAGGCCCTGCTGCGGGCCAGCGGCAACGTCCTCCTGCCCGCCTTCCTCCCGCAATCCCTCGGGGTGCTGGCCCCGTCCCCCGCGGCCCCGTCGGGCAAGGAGCCGGGGGTCGAGGAGTTCCTCGTCCGCCTGCGGCTGGGCCCCGAGGTCCGCGACCTCTACGCGGAGGCGCACCGCCACCTGGACCGGCTCCTGCTGCCCCGCGTCCTGGAGCACACCGGCGGGAGTCAGCACCAGGCCGCCCGGCTCCTGGGGATCGCCCGGCAGACCCTCCGCCTGAAACTCCGCGACCTGGGGCCGTCCGCCCCGCGACCCGCCGAAGCAGAAGGAGACCCTGGCTAGGATCTCCCTGCTGACCTCCCAGGCGGCAACCACTCGTTCCGACGGGATCCGCGACATGGGTAGATGTTCCCATCAACCGGGCAAAAAAGTTGCCACCTCACATCGATTTTCCAGTGACGCGCCGCTTGCTGTGAACCCCGCCGAGTGCCTATCCCGCTCTCATGACACGGAAGAGGATATCCCCAGCGGTCTTACGATCCGTCAATGGCCAGGGAAGACCCCATCCCACCTCCGGCACAGTTGTTGCTTTACCCCTCGCCTGTCTCGCTGAGCCCAAGGCCGACTTCGTGGCCGGTGCGAGTCTGACGATTGACGGTCGGATTCCTGGCCGGCCCGGCCATCGGGTACCCCGCCGACCGCGACCTGCTGCACCAAACCGGAGGAAGCTGATCACGCGGTCCAGCTTCGGGAGATCGATCGGCTCGAGCAGCGAGCCGTAGGCCCCGTGCCTCATCGCCTCGATGGCCGAGCCGGCCGACCGGACCATGCCCGATGACTGGTTGTCACGCTTAGGAAGAGTGAAAGCGATGAGAGCCTCGAAGAGAGGCACAATAACACCCCGAAGGAGCTCTTGATGATCACCGTGACTCGTTGCTCCTGGGCGGCCTTAGCGGTGCTGATCCTGACCTCACTCAGTGCGGCCGGTGATTCGCCCGGAGTCGCGATCAACTCTGATCGGACCACCGCCCTGCTGCCGCGCGACGAGCTGCCGGGGCATGACCCAGTCCGGCTCGAGACGCGCCGGCCTTATGAGCGGGGCAAGGTCCCTGTCGTCTTGATCCATGGTCTCTGGGGCAGCCCGCGGAATTGGGACCGGATGATCGAGGACCTCGAGGCCGACCCTGCACTCCGAACCAGGTTTCAATTCTGGACCGTTCGCTATGCGAGCGGCGACTCGATCCCCTACTCGGCCCACTTGCTGCGGCAGTCCCTGCGGCGGGCGCGTCGAGTCTTCGATCCCGATGGCACGGACGCGGCCTTCGACCGAATGGTCGTCGTGGGCCACAGCCTCGGCGGCATCCTGGCGAAGATGATGGTCCAGAGCGGCGGACCGCGGCTCTGGCAGACGGTCTGCGCACGTCCAATCGACCAGGTCATCGGCCCGCCCGAGGAATGCCAGCTCCTGCATCAGGCGTTCTTCTACAAGCCTGTGCCGGAGGTGCGCCGGGTCATCTTCATCGCGACCCCCCATCGCGGCAGCCCACTGGCCAGCGGCCGTCTTCGAGAGCTTGGTACACAGCTCTGCTGGCGACCAAACCGCTTCTGTCCGAGCCCATGAAGTGGTCTTGTCGAACAACGAGCCCGACATGTTCGCTCACGGATTTCGCGATCAACTCCCGACGAGCGCCGGCGAGCTTGCCCCGGGGCACCCGCTCCTCTTGAGACTCTGCGACCTGGGCATTGACTCGTCGGTTCGCTCCCATTCGGTCATTGCGGACCTTCGTGACCCGCCGAGGCCCGACGGCACCGACGGGATCGTTCCCTATTCGAGCTCGCATCTGGACGGCGTCGCCTCGGAGTTGCTCGTGCACGGCCTCCACATTTGCTTGAATCATCCCGCCGTGATTGAAGAGGTCGGCGCATCCTGATGGAGCACGTCGAAAAGGAATCCGCCTTGCAGAGCAGAGTTCGCGGAACTGAAGGGGATCCATGCGTACCTTGGAGGACAGTGAGACACAGTTCGCGGAAGCAGGTCCACGACAACCGCGACACCACCTTTTTTTCGCCTCACCTTTTGCGAAGGGACCAGACCATGCCATCGCAAACGAAGTCCATGCGAAGGTAACGAAAGTGCTGGTGCAATCGCTGGGCGTCGAGGAAGACGACGTCATCCCCTCCGCCACCTTGCAAGGGGACCTGGGGGCAGAGTCCATCGACTTCCTGGATATCATGTTCCGCTGGAGCGTGAATTCCGGATCAAGATCGCGCGGCGAGTTGTTCCGGACCTCGATCTCCCCGGAGATCGTCCGGGACGGCCAGGTGACCGACGAGGGCCTGACCGCGCTCCGCTCGCATGCCCTACGCCAATTTCAGGGATCTGGAGCTCGACCGTCGGTTGAACCGGATCGATGACCTGGTCACCGTCGAGCTGTTGACGAGCTTCATCATGTGGAAGCTCCGGGGAACGGAGAAGCCCAAGACGATGTTCCCGTCCTGGCCCCCCATCATTCTCCCGGGGAGCCGACAGCGTTATCTCATTATCTAGCAAATATTGATGAGTGAGCAATTGAGAGACGAGGTGCGAGGGACAGCCGCAGGTCATTTCTGTGGCACGCCGCGTTCCCGGTTTCCCGTGCCATTTCGGGGAGCTTCGGACGGAATCAGTGCTTCCGCCTCGCGGCGCAGGACGTGCGCTTCCAGCCAGTTGTGCAGGTGCAGCCCGAACTCCTCTTCGGCACGGGCCGGCAGTCCGTCAGGGTACTGATCGAGCCATGCCTGGGCCTTGTTCAGCCAGCGGCGCGCCTCCTCGGCCTTCCCGAGGCGCTGCTTGGCCAGGGCCAGCCACAGCCAGTTGAGCACCGCACTGCCCGGCCTGGGGTCGGCCTGGAGGCTCTGCTCGAAGAAGGGGACCGCCTGCTGGAACCGGCCGGCGCGGTACGCCAGGGCCCCTTGCTCGGTCAGTGACCAGAACTCTCGGGCGGAGTCCTTGAGTTCCTTCTCGGCCAGGCGGCCGGGCAGCGACGCGTCGGCGACGGCGTCGGGGGCCAGGGTGCAGGTGCGGGCCACGTGGTAGGCCCGCGGGCCCCCCGCCTTGCCACACCGCTCGATCAAGCGGGCGCAGGTCCTGGTGTAGGCCGGGCGGTCGCCCGAGAGCAGCGACAGGCGGCGTACTCGAACCAGAAGTGGCCGCTCTCCGTCGGGCCGCGTATCAGGCTCCGCTCATAGCCGTCGACCGCCCGATCCCATTGCCGTCGGGCGCGTGCTCCCGCCCTGCTCGATCGGGTCGGCGGCGATACTCGCCGCCACGTCCGTCCAGAGAGCGCCGCCACGACTCGCGCTCGGCGTCGGGCAACTTCGCCAGCTCCGCCGGGTCACGGACGCTGGCCAGGGCAGGGTCGGATAGCCAGGTGGCGAGCGACCATCCCAACACCTTGCCGTCGTTGCGTAGCTTGGCGGTCAGCTCCAGATTGGCTCGCAGCCAGT
Organism: uncultured Isosphaeraceae bacterium; assembly: GCA_963842405.1. Classification (GTDB taxonomy): domain Bacteria; phylum Planctomycetota; class Planctomycetia; order Isosphaerales; family Isosphaeraceae; genus CAVZRC01. The sequence goes on from CAWJGW010000011.1 coordinate 122,766, forward strand.
CCAGCGCCTGGCGGCGCTTGCCGGCTCGCTCCGGCTCGCCTCGCCGCGCATCCTCGGAGCCCTGGCCGGCCGCGGCCTGAACGTTGGCGCAGGCGGCTTCATACCGGTAAAGGACGAGCCGGCTCCGAATCTCGGTTGGCTTCTCGCCCTCCAGCCGGACGGCTTGCTGAAGGTGGTCGATGGCCTCCGCCAATCGGCCCCTGGCGCGTAGAAGGACCGCCAAATAGCGTGGGCGAGGGCGTAATTGGGGTCGAGGTTGACGGCTTGCTGCAGGTGGCCGAAGGCCTCGTCCACTCGCCCCTTGCCGTACAACGCCACACCGAGATTGAGCTGGCCGAACGCAGACTTGGGGTCGATGCTGACGCTTTGCCGCAGGTGTTCGATGGCCTCATCCAGCCGGCCACGATCTTGCAGGGCCATGCCGAGGTTATTGTGAAGCGCGGCGGATTTCGGGTCGATGCTGAGGGCCTGTTGGAAGTGGTCGATCGCCCCATCGAGCTGGCCCTTGGAGTAGAGAGCAAAGGCGAGATGGTAGTGTGCCAACATATTCCTGGGGTCGAGCCGGAGAGCTTGCTCCAGGGGGTCGATCGCCTCGTCCGCTCGGCCCATGGAGCGCAGGATCTCGCCCAGGCCGTTGTAGGCCGCACTGGAATCGGGCCGCAGCGCCAGGGCCGCACGGAAATAGCCGAGGCCCTCGTCCCACCGCCGCTCCTGGTTGAGCGCCCACGCCAATTCGAAGGTCACCCAGAAGTCCTGCGGGAAACGATTCTGCGTGGCGGTGAGCAGCGCGATCGCCTCCCCGCCGCTCTTGCGCGAAACCCGGCCCAGGGCGGTCGCCAACTGTGGGGACAACTCGGCCACCCTCAGCTCCCTGGCGACACGCGTCAGCCGGGCCGCGTCCAGCCACAGCTCCGGTTGGCGCAGGCGGTCCCGGACCTCGTCCGGGTCGGCACCGCGGGCCACTGCCAGGAGCCATTCCCGCCGCCGGAGGTCCGGAGTCAAGCTCGCCCAGTCATCCAGGGCCGCGACGATTTCCGCGCGCACCGCCGAGGCCCGCACGGCCGCCGCAACAGCCTCGCTGTCGTCTCCGTCTCGACCCAACCCCGCATCCGCGAACGCCGACATATACAGCGGCTCGGCCGCGGCCGGGTCGAATATCCCGTCCGTGTCCACGAGCTTGGCCGCCTGGGTCCGCGCGTCGTCCAGGCGCTGTGCCAGAATCACGTCGGCCCTGGCCTGGTCCACCTGCCGGCGCAGGTCGTCCGGCCCCGCCCGTTCCACCCGCTGCCGGACCTGTTCCAGCAGTTGCCGCGCTTCGTGGAAGTGGAACCCCTGGCGGAGACTCACGGCCTGGGCCACGGTCGTGACGACCTCGTTGCGCAGCTCGGCCCGCTGCTGCACGAGCCACACCCCGCCGCCGCTCGCCAGCCCGACCAGGGCCAGCCCGTGACCACCAGCGCCGCCACCGTCGGGTTGCGCCGGCACCAGCGCCAGGAACGCTCTACCCAGCCCACGGGCCGGGCCTGGATCGGCCGGCCCTCCACGAACCGTCTCAGGTCATCGGCCAGCGCCGCGGCGCTGGCATAGCGACGTTGCGGCTCCTTGGACAGGCACTTCAGGCAGATCGTCTCGAGGTCACGCGGCACTTTCGTGTTCAATCGCGACGGGGAGACCGGCTCGTCATGGATCACCTGCCGCTCCGTTTCGGCGGCCGTCTCTCCTCGAAACGGCGGCCGGCCGGTGAGCATCTCATAGAGCACGGCACCGAGGGCGTAGATGTCCGCGGCCGGCCCGATCGTACCCGCCTTCCCGATCACCTGCTCGGGGGCCATGTAGCTGGGAGTCCCGATCCGGGCGCCGCTCAATGTCAGCGCCGGCTCTCCCTCGAAGTGCCGCGCCAGCCCGAAATCGGCGATCTTGGGCGTCCCCTCGGCCGTGAGCAGGATGTTGGCCGGCTTCAGGTCGCGGTGCACGATCCCGGCCTGATGCGCCGCCTGCACGGCCTCGGCCAGCGTGATCAGGAGCGCGGCCGCCTGGCGGGCCGGCTGCGGCGTGCCCGCCAGGGCCTGCGCCAGGCTGCCCCCTTCGAGGAGCTCCATCGTGAAATACGGGCATCCCTCGTGGTCGCCCACATCATAGACCTCGACGATGTTCGCGTGGTGCAGGCTCGCCACCGCCTCCGCTTCGCGCTGGAACCGCGCCCGCTCGGGCGGCCCGGCGTAGCCGCCGGCGAGGAGCATCTTGAGGGCGACCGAGGCGGTTGAGGCCGCAGGTGCCGGGCCTTGTAGACGACGCCCATGCCCCCGCGGCCGAGTAACGCTTCCACGTCATAGCCCGGGATCCGCGGCAAGTCGGCGCCCGCATGCCAGAGAAGGGGGCGTATCGGCGTCGGAGTCATGTCCCGACATCGGGAAGAGCGCATCGAGCTCCGCCTCGACGGCGCAGCATCTGCCTCCAGCGCCGGCGGACCTCCGGCAGAAGCTCGGGGCAAGCGCACGCAGACCTCTTCCGGAGTGCACCCGGAGTCGGAGATCTCGTCCAACAGTTGCTGGACCAGCGATTCGGCAACCAAGTCTGGGCTCCTCGAGGCGGCTGCGTGCCGGGCTGAGCATTGGACACAACTTTTTCGAGACTTCGCCGGAGGTTAGTCTGGGTTGATACCGTGATCTCATGAGCCCTCACCAGGATTCGTTCAGGACCGGAGTCCATGACATTCTCCCATATCGTTTGGGCCGAGCAGGTGGCCGAGGGGGCCGACCTGCCCGATCAACGCCTTCAGAGTCGCTTCACCGCCATCCTCGTGGACACGATCGAGCGGCCCTCGGCCTCGATCCCCCAGGCCACCGGCGATGACGGCCAGGCCAAGGCCACCTACCGCTTCTATGCCAATGAGCGCGCGGCCACTGAGGCGTTGCATCACGGCGTCGCTTTGGAGGCGGCCCGGCGGTGCCTCGACCAGGATGTCCTGTTGATCGTCCAGGACACGACCACGCTCAACTTCACCGCGTTGCAGCACACTCATCCCCGAACTGGGCCCGATCGACTCCGGCGGCCTGGCCCGCGGCGTGCACTTGCACACCGCCTTGGCCGTGTCCGCCTCGGGGCAGGTCATCGGCATCTTGGACCAGCAATACTGGGCGCGCCCCCAGCCGGGCCAGCCGGGACCCGAGGAGAAGGAGAGCGGCAAGTGGATCCACGGCATCGACGCGGCTCGGGCCGCCTTGTTTGAGGCCGCAGGCGACCGGCCGCTGCCGCGGCGGATCCACGTGATGGACCGCGAGGGGGATGCCTATGAGGTGATGATGGCCGTCGAGGACGCCGGGGATCAGCGCCATCATCCGTTGTGCCCAGAATCGCCGGGTCGATGCCCCCCTGGCCACGGCGCACGAGGCGGTGCGAAGCCAGCCGGTGCTCTGCCGGACGCCCATCGCGGTGGACCGCAAGGCGGGTGTCCCCCAGCGGACGGCGTGGGTGGAAGTGCGATCGATGGCGGTGACCTTGGTGCCGGACCTCTCGAAGTACCCGCACGCCTGGCCGATGACCTGGAACCTGGTGGAGGTCTGGGAATTCGCGCCGCCGCGCGGGGTCGAGCCGGTGCACTGGCTGCTCTGGACGCTCGAGCCGGCGGCGACCGACGACGAGGCGTTGGAGGTGGTGCGGAAATACACCTGCCGGTGGCCGATCGAGGAGATGCACTTGACGCTCAAGAGCGGCTGCAAAGTGGAGGATCTTCGCTTGGAGACCTGGGACGGGCTGGAGAAGGCGGTGACGGTCAAGGCGGCGGTGGCGGCGCGGATCGTGTCGTTGCGCGATCTGGCGCGGGAGACGCCCGAGGCCCCGGCCTTGGGCGTGCTGGAGGCCGACGAGGTCGAGGTGTTGGTCAGGCACTTCGGCAAAGGGAAGCCGATCGCGGCCGCGGAGCTGACGATCGGCCAGGCGGTCCTTTGGATCGGCCGTCTGGGCGGTCACCTCAACCGCAAAGGGGACGGGATGCCCGGAGTGAGGACGTTGTGGCGTGGGCTGCATGACCTGACCTTGCTCGTCGCCGGCTTCCGAGCCGCCAAAAGGCTACGGGAATAGTTGTGGGTAATGCTCAGCCTTACGAAGGGGGGGCGACGCCGACAGGCGTCGGGGGGGGGTTCTTCACATCGGCCACGGTGCGTGCTCCATTCGACTGTTACGCGGCTCTCAAAAAAGTTCGGGCGGGAGCCCCCCCCGGGCGGAGGTCGGCCAGTTGCTCCGCCAGGAGCCGCAGGCCGCGGCTCAACCGCCGCTTCACCGTCACCGTCGAGACGCCGAGCAACTGGGCGGCCTCCACCTGCGTCATCCCCTGGACGCGCACCAGGTCGAAGGCTTCCCGCACATCCTCAGGCAGCTCGTCGATCGCGCGGAGCATGCGGAGGCCGTCCGGAGTGAGGCCGGAGACGCTGCTGGTCGGCGCCGGCACCAGTCCCTCGCGCAGCTCCACGGCGGCCGGCTGCTCATCTAAGCGTCGGGCCAGGTCATTGAGCTCCCAGCGCATGTGCTGGTTGGCCAGCGCGAAGAGCTGGCGCACCGTCGGGGGGCGGGCTTCGCGCAACGCCTTGAGCAACCGTTCCGCCAAGGCGCCGAGCAATTCGTCGGCCTGCACGTTCAACGGCGGCTGCGTCAGGCGCGGATAACTTCGGTGCAGCATGGTGGCGCACAACAGGTGCAGTCGTCGGACGGCCCGGTCGAGCATCGCCCGGACGATCGGCTCGGCGGGGGAATCCCCGCCCAACTCGTCGAGGTAGCGCTGGACCACGGCGGTGGTGTGCTCTCCGGTCATCGCGCAACCCTTCGGTTGAAGTGCCGTTGTATCCGCGGCCAATTCTACTACCGCAGCGTGCGTGCCCGCTACGATCCGTAGGACGACCGGGAGAGTGCGGCAAAGTGGTGGACGTCCGCGCCGCCATCGATCCTCGGTTTCCGATCGCGGGGGTCGGCCGCTGCCGCCGTTTGGGAGGGATTCGGGGACAGACCTCCCCGGTGCGAGCGGCTCAGGTTGACGAGACCCCGAGACGCCTATGCGGCGATCGCCAGGCAGAACGGGAATGCCGGCGTCCACCGCTCGACCCATGCCGCCTCTCGAACCTGGGTAGGATCTCCCGGCTCACGTGCCGGGCGGCAACCGCACGTTCCAACGGCATCTTCGTCATGGGTAGATGTTCCCATCAACCGGACCAAAAATTTGCCACCTCATAGCGATTGTCCAGTGACCCGCCGCTTTCTGTGAACCCCGTCGAGTCCCTGCCCCGCTCTCATGAAATGACGGAGAATCTCCCCAGCGGGCTTGCGATCCGTCCATCGCCTGGGAAGACCACATCCAACTTCCGGCACAGTCGTTGCTTTACCCCTCGCTTGTCTCGCTGAGCCCAAGGCCGACTTCGTGGCCGGTGCGAGTCTGACAATGGACGGCGGATTCCTGACTGGCCCGGCCATCCGGTGCACCGCCGAGCGAGACATCCATTCCGAAGGTCGAACAGGATGTACCCTCGCCACGCTTAGCAATGCGGAGGAAGAGAAACCAACACTGGTTCAAGCAAGAACCAGGAGAGGGAGGAGCGAAAATGACAACAACGGCCATCCAGCAACCGACAGCGATAAGAAGAAACACCTCATTTTCCGGAGAACATCCGATGAGTGAGCAACCGACTGTCGCGGATTACATCGTCCGACGGCTCGCACGCGAGGGGATCACCGACTGCTTCGGCGTCGCGGGGGACTTCGCATTCAAGCTCTGCGATGCGGTCGTGCGGAGCGAGGCGATCCGCTGGATCGGCTGTTCCAACGAGCTGGACGCGGCGTACGCGGCCGACGGCTACGCCCGCGTGCGGGGTTGTTCGATGCTCTTGACCACGTACGCCGTCGGCGAGCTGTCCGCGCTCAACGGCGTGATGGGGGCCAAGGCCGAGCGGTCGTGCGTCTTCCACTTGGTCGGCATGCCGACGATGCGCAAGCAGCGGGTCGGCCAGATCGTCCACCACACGCTCGGCGACGGGGAGTTCCAGAACTTCGCGAACATCTCGGCGCAGGCGGCGTGCGTCTCGGCGGTGATCACTCCCGACAACTGCGTCCACGAGATGGAGCGGCTGATCGCCACGGCGCGGGCGGAGAGCCGGCCCGCCTACATCCTCGTCGCCTCCGACTACGCCGTCACCCCGGTCGCGGCCTCCGACCCGGTCCCGTACCCGAAGCCCACCAGCGGTCCCGACCTCGCCAAGGCCGTCGCAGCAATCACGGAGCGGATCATGGCCGCACGATCAGTGGCCGTACTTCCCGCCTACACCGTCTCGCGGTTCAAGCTTCAGAGCAGGCTCCAGGCGTTGATCGAGGCACTTGGCTGTCCATTTGCCGCGATGTCGATGGACAAAGGAGTCCTTTCGGAGACTCACCCTCAATTCGTTGGGACCTATTCCGGAGCCGGGTCGTCCCCCAACCTGCTCGAAGCCATCGAGGGTGCTGACCTGGTCATCGACGCCGGCGGGGTCAACTTAAACGAGATCAACACGGCCGCTTACTCGAGCCGGCTCTCGCCCGAGAGGCTGGTTACCATCGAGATCGACTACGTCCGGATTGGCAACCGAATCTTCAACCCTGTCCGGATGGGCGATGTCTTTGAAATGCTGACCAGGTCGGTGCGCAAGAACTTCGGGTACTCGGCACCGCGCAGGCAGGCTCCCACGAAACCGGGCGGCAAGCCGAGCGACCCGATCACCGCGGCGGCGCTGTACCCCCGATATCGAGACTTTTTCAAGCCAATGGATCGGATCGTCCTCGAGAGCGGCAGCTCGAGTTCAGGTATCTACCCGCTTCCCACTTCCCGACGGCGCGGAGACGCAGAGCGCAGCCACTGTGGGGTTCGATCGGCTGGGCCACCGGGGCGACGCTGGGAATCGCCCTCGCCGATTCATCGCGACGAACCGTCCTCTTCACCGGGGAGGGTTCGCACCAGATGACCGCTACCGCCGTCGGGACCATGGGACGCTACGGGCTCAAGCCGATCATCTTTGTCCTCAACAACGACGGGTACATGGTCGAGCGGGCGCTCGAGGCGGATCCGGATTGGGTCTACAACGACCTCGCCCCCTGGAACTATCACGCCCTGCCCGCCGCCCTGGGCTGCCAGGGCTGGTTCACGGCCAAAGTCAGCACGCTCGGTGAGCTCGACGCCGCACTGGCCAGGGCTTCCACGGCAGAATCGGCGTGCTACATCGAGGTCGTCGGCGGCAGGACGGACTATCCGGCGGGACTCGTCGCGGCCCATCAGCGTCTCGAGGCCCTGTACGCAAATGATTAGAGCGCGAGCGATCTTGCGCGAACTCCCCCGATGGCCTGAAGCAATCCTGAGAACGTCGCCCTTACGTCTGAAGGAGATATCTCATGGCGAAGCCCATCTACTTGTCACCCGCAAGCTGCCGGAGGCGGTCGAGGCGCGACGCCGCCCGCGATTATGATGCGCGACTAAACCTTGACGACGCACACGGCTGAAGTTTTCTGAGACCAATGGGCACTGGGAAGATCCGGTAGTCACAGTGCGCGGATCATGCAGGCCGGAATGGAAGCGGTGATGCGGGGCTCCCGAAACCGCTGGCTGGGAGGTTACTCGCATGCCGTTGTACACAGCAATCACCCAAGAGGGAAGCGTGTCAGATGAGACCAAAGCGAAGATCGCAGAGGAAATCACGCGTATACACGGCACTCTCATGAAGGTTCCAGGGAGCTTTGTCCGCGTTGTCTTCCTTTCCTATCCGAAGTGCTCCGGATACGCGGCAGGTCAGGAAGCACCCACTGCAGCACTGAATTGCGTTCTACGAAGTGGCCATACAGCCGAAGAAAAGACGGAGTTGCTGAAACAGCTCTGGTCAATGTTCCAGGGTCACACCGGCATCGCGACGGATCAACTCGCGATATCTCTCCAGGAGATCCCGTCGAGCAATGCGATGGAGATCGGACAGATCATGCCCGCAGTCGGCCACGCGTAGACGCAACTTGCACCGTCCGACAGGCGAGCCTGAGTTGACAGCACTCGTCACTGAACGAACTTCGGCGACATCAGTTATCAACATCTTGGAGGATTGATTCATGAGCACTCCCGATTTCTCCGCGTGGTTGCCCGGCACCGCAACTACTTCCGGTCCGGTGCGACCCGGTCCTCGGACTGGCGATCAGGCCAGTTGACCGCCTTGAGGGCGATGCTGACCGACCGCGCCGAGGACTTCTACGCGGCGCTGTGGTCGGACCTCCGCCGCAACCGCACCGACGCCGATCTGACCGACGTGAAGTTCCTCGCCACCGAGGCCGACCACGCTCTGACTCACCTGCGGCAGTGGATGAAACCGGTCTCGGTCAGCACACCTCCCGTGCTGGAGCCCGCCCGTGTCGAGGTGCAGTTCGACCCGCTCGGCGTGGGCCTCATCATCGGGACATGGAACTACCCGGTGATGCTCACCCTGTCCCCCTTGATCGCCGCGATTGCCGGCGGGAATGCCGCCGTCGTCAAGCCTTCGGAGGTGGCCCCGGCCACCGCCGACGTGATCGCACGGCTCGTGCCGGAGTACCTGGACCGCGAGGCTTTCTCCGTCGTCCTCGGCGCGAAGCCCGAGACGACCGCGCTCTTGGAACAGCAGTGGGACCACATCTTCTTCACCGGCGGAACGGCGGTCGCCAAGGTGGTCATGACGGCCGCGGCGAAGAACCTGACCCCCGTGGTGCTCGAACTCGGCGGCAAAAGCCCGACCATCGTCCACTCGTCGGCCGACCTGCGGGTCGCGGCGCGGCGCATCGCACAGGGCCGCTGGAACAACGCCGGCCAGACCTGCACCGCACCGGACTACGTCCTGGTGTTCAAGGACGTTGCGAAGCCGTTCCTCGAACACCTGAAGGAATCGATCCTTCACTTCTACGGCGACGAACCGCAGGAGAGTCCGGACTACGGCCGGATTGTCAGCACGCGCCACTTCGACCGGCTGACGGCACTGCTCGCGAGCGGGACCATCTACCACGGTGGCCGGCACGACCGGGCGGATAAGTTCATCGCGCCCACCGTTCTGGTGAACGTGTCGCCGGATTCGCCGGTGATGCAGGAGGAGATCTTCGGCCCGATTCTGCCGGTGTTGGAGGTGGACAACGTCCAGCAGGTGATCGACTTCGTCAACGCGCGGCCAAGCCCTCTTGGCCTCTATGTCTTCGCTGAAGACCAGCGCGTGGCGGAGCAGATCCTGGACTCGACCACCTCCGGGGACGCGGCCGTCAACGACTGCACGATCCAGCCGCTCATTCCCGACCTGCCCTTCGGCGGCGTCGGCAACTCCGGGATGGGCAAGTACCACGGCGAGTGGGGCTTCCGCAGCTACACGAACGCCCGCGGCGTCCTGTACCACGGCACGCGGATCGACCCCCACCTCCGCTACCCGCCGTACAGCAGTCAGAAGGCGTTGCGTGAACTGGTCGCTTCGTAATCGGGTGCCGACGCGACGTCAGCGTCAGGAACCCGACAGGTTCCGACCCCTGACCCTGACTCTACTGAGCGTTGCATAGAGAAGTAAACTCGGCCGATCGGGCTCGGGGCGACGGAGCTCCTCCTACAGGCCGGATTTGTAGGAGCCGGCTTCCCGTACCGGCGATCCCTGGCTGAAGGCCCCGAGTTAGATTTCTCTAGCAACGACTGAAGAGACCGTGACCGATTGATCGCCTGTTCAAACCGAACTCACCACAACCAGGAACGAGGAGACGACCATGACCGTGGAAGCACCCATGAAGACCGACGCACGCGACGGAAAGGGCACGGCACCGAAGCCACTGCCGGCACCAAACAGCGACTTCTACGAGCTCGCTGACACCTTGAACGCCGAGGAACGCGCGCTTCTGAAACAGGTGCGTGCGTTCATGGAGACCAAGGTCGCACCGATCATCAACAAGTACTGGATCGAGGATGCATTCCCATTCGAGCTGCTGCCGGCGATCAAAGAGCTGAATCTCGGCGGACTGGGGATGCAGGGATACGGGTGCCGAGGAGGAAGCGCGCTCTTGTTTGGCCTGGCCGCGATGGAGATGTCGCGCGTCGACTCGTCGATCGCGACCTTCTTCGGCGTGCACAACGGCCTGGCCATGGGCTCGATCTACGCCGCGGGATCGGAGGAGCAGAAAGCAGAAGTGGCTGCCGCCGATGGCTCGCTTCGAGAAGATCGGCTGCTTCGGCCTGACCGAGCCGCTGGTGGGTTCCGGGGCGTCCGGCGGCCTGACGACGACGGCGAAACGCGAGGGCGACACCTGGGTCTTGAACGGCCAGAAGAAGTGGATCGGCAACTCGCCCTGGTGCGACGTCTCGATCATCTGGGCGCGCGACGTCGCCGACAACCAGGTCAAGGGCTTCATCGTCGAGAACAAGACCACGCCGGGCTTCAGCGTCGAGAAGATTCAGAACAAGATCGCGCTCAAGGTCGTGCAGAACGGCTTGATCACGCTGAAGGACGTTCGGGTGCCCGAGGAAAACCACCTTCAGGCAGGCAAGTCGTTCCGCGACACCGCGCGGGTGCTGCGGATGACGCGGTACCTGGTCGCGTGGGAGGCGACGGGATGCCAGATGGGAGCCTACGAGCACGCGCTTCGAGTACGCCCAGGAGCGTTTGCAGTTCGGCAGGCCGATCGCTTCGTTCCAGCTCGTCCAGGACCTGCTCGCCAGGATGATCGCCAACGTCACGGCTTGTCAGTGCCTGGTGGTGCGCACGGCGGCAGCTCCACGCGGAAGGCAAGCTGGGCGACCATCATGCGGCCCTCTCCAAGGCGTTCTGCACCGCCCAAATGCGCGAGACGGTCGCCTGGGCCCGCGAGATCTTGGGCGGCAACGGCATTAGCACCGACTATCACGTGGCCCGTTTCTTCGCGGATGCCGAGGCGCTCTACTCCTACGAAGGCACGTACCAGATGCAAAACCTGATCGTCGGCAAGGCCATCACTGGGCTCGAGCGCCTTCGTGTAGCGCGACGGGCCGTCCGGGCTCCGTCTTGCCTTGTCGCGAGGGGAGAGGAGGGAGGCTATGCAAGTAGGTGATGTGACCCGCCGCCGTCGCGGGCTCGACGGCCGGGACCCGGCCCGCAAGAGATGGTACGCGCGGCACCGGCAGTGGCGCTTCGCCCGCCGGATGTGGGGCCGCGCATCGTGACCCGGATCGGTTGAGATTGCAACTTCTCGAATTTCGCAAAAGGGGCATACCCATGAGTTCCGCAACAGCAGCACCAACCCGCGAGAACGTGTTGTACGAGAAAAAGGGAGCGATCGCGTACGTGACGCTCAACCGGCCGAAGGTGCTCAACGCCCTCAACAAGGCCACGATCGCCGAGCTGAGTCGAAGTCTTCAAGGACGCCCGAGACGATGCCGCCGTGCGCGGCGTGATCTTGACCGGTGCCGGCGACAAGGCGTTCGCCGCCGGCGCGGACATCAGCGAAATGGCCAACGACACGCCCGGCCGAGGCCGAGGCCAAGACGCGACACGGGCAACGCCTCACCACGGCTCATCGAAAACCTCGGCAAGCCGGTCATCGCGGCCGTCAACGGCTTCGCCTTGGGCGGCGGCTGCGAGCTGGCGATGGCTTGCACGATCCGACTGGCCGTCGAGACGGCCAAGTTCGGCCAGCCGGAGGTGACGATCGGCATCATCCCGGGCTACGGCGGAACGCAACGCCTGCCCCGGCTGGTCGGCAAGGGACGGGCACTGCAATTGATTCTGACCGGCGACATGATCGATGCACAGGAGGCCTACCGGATCGGCCTGGTCAACGAGATCGTTGCCGAGGCCGACCTCATTCCGAGGGCGGAAGCCATCCTGAACAAGATCAATGCGAATGCCCCGATGGCGGTGAAGCTGGCGATCGAAGCCGCGAACCGGGGTCTCGACGTGAGCCTCGCCGAAGGGCCTGAACATCGAGGCGTCGCTCTTCACCCAATGTTTCGCCACCGAGGACATGAAAGAGGGCGTCGCCGCGTTTCGCGAGAAACGCAAGCCGAAGTTCCAGGGCCGGTGACCGAGCCGAACGCGATCCCGATTGCCCACTCAACCTGAACGAGGTAACCCATGAGCATTGACAACATATTCTCCGGGCTGAAGGTCGTGGACCTGGCGAGCTTCATCGCCGGGCCCGTCGGCGACGACCGTGCTTTCCGATTTCGGCGCCGACGTGATCAAGGTCGAGCCGCCGGGCACCGGCGACCCCTACCGGTACTTCTATCGAGATTCCGCCGAACCCCGCCCTAGCGAGAACTATACCTGGCAGCTGACCAACCGCAACAAGCGCAGCCTCGCGCTCGATCTGAAAAAGCCGCAGTCCGCGGAGGTCCTCGCCCGGCTCGTCAAATGGGCCGACGTGCTTCGTCACCAACTTCCCCCCGCGCGTGAGGAAGGGGCTGAAGGTGAACTACGAGGACCTCGTCGCCCTTGAACCCGCGGCTGATCTACGCCGACCTCACGGGTACGGGAAAGTGGGGCCGGAAGCCGACAAGCCGGGATTCGACATCACGGCGTACTGGGCGCGGTCGCGGCCTCATGCAATACACGCGAAACGCGGGCAGCCCGCCGGCCTGCCTGTCCCGGGCATCGGCGATCACTCGACGGCGATCTCGCTCTATGCCGGGATCGTGACGGGCCTTTACCGTCGCGAGCGCACGGGAAAGGGATGCAACGTCACGCACTTCGTTGATCGCCGAGGGGCGTCTGGGTCGGCCGGCGGCGTGGCTGCAGGCCGCGCTGTGCGGCGCCAAGTTTTCGGGACTGGACGACCGGACGAAGCCCGAGAATCCGCTCGCCGGAGGAAGCTACCAAACCTCAGACGGCCGCTGGCTGCTGCTCGCGTTCGTCAAGGGGACAAGAACTGGCCCGTGTTCGCGAAGGCGATCGGCCGCGACGGACCTGACTGGCGGATCCGCGGTTCGCCGACCCGAAGAGTCGGCGCCGCCAACTCCGCGGAGCTTGCTGGCCGAGCTGGACCGCGTGTTCGGCGCTCAGCCGCTGGCGTACTGGAAAAAGACGCTCGACGCGGCCCGGCTGCCCTACGGCGTGGTGCAGGTCCCCGAGGAAGATCGTGAACGACCCGCAACTCCTGGCCAACGACATCATCGTTCCGATCGACGATGGCGGCACGACGCCCCGGTACACCATGAACAGCCCCGTGACGATCAAGGAAGCGCCGAAGGTCGCGCCTGCGCATCGCGCCGGAGCTCGGCGAACACACGGAAGAGGTTCTTGCAGCAGCTCGGGTTCGGCCCCGACCAGATCGATGGCCTGCGGGCCAGCGGCGCCATCCCGCACGTTCAGCACGTTGCAAGAGGCGACCGCGGGAGGTGGGCGATGAGTGAAATTCTGACCGAACGATCCGGAAGCATCTTGCGTCTCCAGTTGAATCGTCCCGAGAAGAAGAACGCGATGACGTCAAACATGTACGTCACCCTGGCGGAGCTCCTCGATGGGGCGGCGAATGACGATCAGATTCGCGTCGTGCTCTGGCACGGCGCGGGAGACTCGTTCTGTGCGGGCAACGATGTGGTGGATTTCCTGAAGAGCCCGCCAGGGTCCGGTGAGACGCCCCAGGCGCGCTTGATGAAGGCGTTCGTCAACTTCGACAAGCCGCTCGTCGCCGCCGTCCACGGCTCGGCGATCGGGGGTGGAACCACCATGCTGACGCACTGCGATTTCGTCTACGCGGGCGAAAGCGCGAAGTTCCAGATGCCCTTCATCAACCTCGGCCTGGTGCCGGAGTTCGGGTCGTCCTGCTCGCTTCCCGCCTGGCTCGGACACCTCCGTGCCAGCGAGTTGCTTCTCCTGGGGCTGCCTTTCGGCGCCACGCGGGCTGCGGAGCTTGGTCTCGTGACCCGAGTCGTGCCTGACCCGAAGCTCCTGGCCACGGCGACGGAAACGGCCCAGCAGTTGGCGGCGAAACCAGCGGCGCGCGCTGCAGGCCTGCAAGAAACTCCTGAAGCGGTCTCGCGCGAGCAAATGGAACAGGCGATGCGCGTCGAGAACGAGGCCTATGCCGTCCTGCTGCGCTCGCCGGACGCCAAGGAAGCACTGACGGCGTTCCTCGAGAAGCGGACGCCGGACTTCACGAAGTCAAAGGGACCTGCGACAGGCAAAATAGGCTTTTCCGAATGCACAGCTAAGACATCCCGCGCTTGCAGCGCGGCGAACAATGAAAGGGCAAAACATGACAGAGCTCAAGTCTTCAAAATCGGCACGTGCCTCCGGCGACCGAGCCACGATCGGGCCGCTTGTTCGTTCTCGAACTCAGCGGCAACCGCGTGTTCTCGGTGAACCCGGACGGCTCCGACCGCAAGGTCATCGTCAACGAGTGCCGGATGCCTGATGGCATCGCGGTCGATGTCGAAGCGCGGGCACATCTACTGGACCAACATGGGCGTTCCCAACCTGAACGACGGCTCCATCGAGCGCGCCGACCTCGACGGGCGGAATCGCAAGACGATCGTTCCCCAAGGGGGCACGTTCACGCCCAAACAGCTCCAGCTCGACAAGCGGAACGGCAAGCTGTACTGGTGCGACCGCGAAGGGATGCGCGTTATGCGCGCGAACCTCGACGGGTCGGCGATTGAGACTCTCGTGGAGACGGGCCGAGGCGACGCCGACCGCCGCGACCAGACGAGGTGGTGCGTCGGCATCGCCGTCGATGCCGGGCGCGGACAGATTTACTGGACGCAAAAAGGCCCGGACGACGCGGGATTGGGCCGCATCCTCCGCGCCGAACATCGAGATCCCGGCCGGGCAGAGCGCGTCGAATCGCACGGACATCGAAGTGCTGTTCGACGGCCTGCCCGAGCCGATCGATCTGGAGCTCGATCTCAAGAATCGCCTCCTGTACTGGACCGACCGCGGCGACCCGCCGCGCGGCAACACGGTCAACCGCGCCCCGATGGATGTGGATTCCAAGGACGCGCGCCCGGCCCCGGAGATTCTGTCACCCACCTGATGGAAGGCATCGGCATCGCGCTCGACTTCAAAGGCGGCCGGATGTTCCTCACCGATCTGGCCGGCTCGGTCTATTCGGCCAGTCTCGACGGGTCGGCAGAAAGCGGACGCTGCTCTCCGCTCAGGGAAACCTCACTGGCATGCGCTACGCTGAACTTCCTCATACGGAGAAATGATCATGTCCTTCAACAAACCCATTCACCGGATCGCCATCGTCGGCACCGGAGTCATCGGCGCGAGCTGGGCCGCCCAGTACCTGGCGCGCGGCTTCGACGTGGTCGCGACCGACCCCGCCCCCAACGCGGAAGCCAACCTGCGCAAGTACGTTGACGAGGCGTGGGGGCAGCTCGAAGCCATCGGCCTTTCGCCGGGAGCGTCGCGCGACCGCCTGACCTTCACCTCGGACATGAAGGAGGCGCTGGCGCAGGCCGACCTCGTCCAGGAAAACGCCCCCGAGCGGCCCGAGTTCAAGATGAAGCTGTTCGCCGACATGGACGCCGCCACGCCCGCCGACTCGATCATCGCGTCGAGTTCCTCAGGGATCACGCCGAGCGTCATGCAGTCGAAGTGCAAGCACCCCGAGCGTGTCCTCGTCGGGCATCCGTTCAACCCGCCGCACATCATTCCGCTCGTGGAAGTCGTCGGCGGAACCAAGACAGCGCCCGAAGCGATCCAGACAGGCAATGGCGTTCTACGCGTCGATCGGCAAGAAGCCGATTCACTTGCAGAAGGAGCTTCCGGGCCATGTGGCGAACCGCCTGCAAGCGGCGCTCTATCGAGAGATGCTCTACCTCATCGAGCAGGGCGTGCTGAGCGTCGACGACACGGATGCTGCCGTTTGCTACGGACCGGGACTTCGCTGGGGCGTCATGGGTCAGAGCCTGCAGTGGCATCTCGGCGGCGGCGCAGGCGGAATCAAGCACTTCATGGATCACCTCGATGGATCCGCTGGCCGGCATGATGAAAGCCCTCGGCACGCCAAACATCACGCCCGAGCTGAAGCAGACCATCATCGACGGCGTCCTGCACGAAGCCGCCGGTCGCTCCGTCGATCAGCTCGCGCAGGAGGAAAACGAGGTGATCATCGGCCTGCTCCGGCTCCGCTCGTCCGCTGACAACGGCGACTCGAATGGCAAGGCAACTGGCACACTCCACGCCGTGTAACCCGGGGACGTTATCCTGCACAGTGAGGCCCGCCAAACGAGGCCTTCCGCCGATGAAGACGGAAGGCCTCGTGCTCCACCGCCGCCCCGGCTCGGATGGCATTTTCACGCCCGGCTTTGATAGGAGGACACCATGGATGACGCACTGTTCTGGCACCGTCTCCAGTTCGCGTTCACCATCACGTATCACTACCTGTTCCCCCAGTTGACCATGGGATTGGCGTGGTTCCTGGTGTATTGGAAGTGGCGCGCCCTGCGGACGGGTGATGAGCAATACAACCGGGCCGCGCGATTCTGGGCCAAGATCTTCGGGCTCAATTTCGCCGTGGGGGTGGTGACCGGCATTCCGATGGAGTTTCAGTTCGGGACCAACTGGGCGGGCTTCTCCAAATACGGCGGCGGCGTCATCGGACAGACGTTGGCGATGGAGGGGATGTTCGCGTTCTTTCTGGAAAGCGCCTTTATCGGCGCGCTCGTCTGGGGCGAAAAGAGACTGGGGCCGCGCCTTCACTTCCTGGCCGCGCTGGCGGTCGCGGTGGGAAGCTGGCTCTCCGCGTACTTCATCCTGGTGACGAACGCCTTCATGCAGCATCCCGTGGGCTACCGCATCGAAGCGGACGGCTCGCTGGGAATTGCCAGCCTCAGCGCCTACCTGCTCAATCCGTGGGCTTGGGTCCAGTTCGCCCACAACCAGATGGCGGCCCTCGTCACGGGCTCGTTCGTGGTCGCCGCTCTTGGCGCACTCTACTGCCTGCGCGGAATCCACCCCGAACAGGCACGCATTTATCTCCGCGCGGGTACGGTCATCGGGCTGCTTGGCCTCCGTCCTTGTTGCGTTCCCGACCGGTGACCAGCAGGCCAAGATGGTGGGCCGGCACCAGCCGGTGACGTTGGCGGCCATGGAGGGCCGATTCGCCGGCGGTTCCATGGCCAGCGTCGCGGTGATCGGGCAACCCAATGTCGCGGCCCGGCGGCTCGAGAACCCGATCGAGATCCCGGGCGCCCTCAGCTTCCTCGCTTACGGCCACTTCGGAAGCAATGTCCACGGGTTGGACGACTTCCCCAGGAGTCGTGGCCCGACAACATCGAGCTGCTCTATTACTCCTTTCACCTCATGATCACGCTCGGGACGCTTTTCATCGTCCTCTTGGCCTATGCCGGATATCCAGAACCTGCGCGGCCGGCTGGAATCCAGCCGCGGGCTGCTCTGGGTGCTGATGCTCGCGTTTCCATTTCCCTACATCGCCAACACGCTGGGGTGGATGACGGCGGAGTTGGGACGCCAACCCTGGCTCGTCTACGGTCTCTTTCGCACGTCTGAGGGCCATAGCAAGGTCGTCAGCGGCGGCGACACGGTGTTCACCCTCATCGGCTTCGTCGGCCTCTACCTCGTGCTCGGTGTGCTGTTTCTATTTCTGGTGGGTCGCGAGATCAGTCGCGGACCCGGTGACGCCCGACCGGCCGAACATGGAGAGGAGCCGCCTGTATGATCGCTGCATGGTTTGGAATTGCTAGCTTCATGCTCATCGTCTACGTGGCGCTGGACGGCCGCAACTTCGGCGCTGGAATGCTCCACTGGCTTGTGGCGCGAACGCCTGAAGAGCGCCGTCAGGTCATCGCCGCGATCGGCCCGCTCTGGTCGTGGCACGAAGTCTGGCTAGTCGGTTTCGGCGGCACCGTGCTCGCCGTATTCCCCAAGCTCCTGGCATCCGCCTTTGCCGGGTATTACCTCGCGCTCTTCCTCATCTTGTGGTGCTTGATCTTGCGCGGCATCTCGCTGGAAGTGGGCGGCCACATCAACGACCGCATGTGGCAGGGGTTCTGGGATTTCGTCTTCGTGGTCGCCAATACGCTTCTGGCCATCCTGTTCGGCGCGGCGGCGGGCAACCTGGCTCGCGGTGTTCCGCTGGCTTCCGACGGCACGTTCTCCATGGCGTTCTTCACCGATTTCACGCCGCGCGGCGACGTGGGACTGCTCGACTGGTATACGGTATCGGTTGCGCTCTTCGCGGCCGTCGCGCTCGCGGCGCACGGTGCGACCTATCTCACGCTCAAGACGGAAGGCGGCGTGCATGACCGCAGCGAGCGCTACGCGAGGGTACTCTGGGCGGCGGCTGCGCCGCTGCTGTTGGTCATCACCGTCGAATCCGCCGTGGTGCGCCCCGACCTGCTCGGGCACGCGATTCAGAACCCCTATTGGTGGCTCGGATTACTCCTGGTCTGTGCCGCAGCGATCGCGCTGGTTGCCGGGCTGGCGACGCGGCATGAAATGCTTGCATTCATCGGCTCGAACCTGCTGCTTGCCGGCCTGCTGGCCACCCTGGCGGCGGCGATTTTTCCGGTCGTGTTGCATTCGACGCTGGCGCCCGAAAACTCACTCACCGCTTACGACGTCGCCGCCGGTCCCAATTCGCTGGCCTACGCCGCGATCTGGTGGCCGATCGCTTTCGCCCTGGCGGCCGCGTATTTCGTTTTCGTCTCGCGACGATACGCCGGCAAAGTCAGCGTCAACAGGACAACCAGGGCTTCTACTAAACGCGAGCAGCATACCCCCATTCCGCCCTACTTCGGCCACACTCGCGATTCACGACATCACCAACAGGACCAGACAACATCGGAGGAACTGACAATGGAATCCATTTCTGCGACCACGGCAGGCGACCCGCGAATCATCATCGTGGGCGGGGGCTTCGGCGGTCTCGCGGCGGCCCGCGCCCTGAGGAAGGCTTCGGCCCGCGTGCTCCTCATCGACAAGACCAACCACCACGTCTTCCAGCCGCTCCTCTACCAGGTGGCCACCTCGGTCCTCTCACCCGAGCACATCGGGGCACCGATCCGCCACGTGTTGCGCAGGCAGGCCAACACCACCGTGCTCCAGGGCACCGTCACGGGAGTGGATGTTGGGAAAAAGGTGTGCTTCGTGGACGGGGTGCCGCTTCCGCTTGCCCTACGATTACCTCGTTCTCGCGACCGGTGTTCAGCACAGCTACTTCGGACATGACGAATACGCGGCGTATGCCCCGGGCCTGAAAACCCTCACCGACGCCGTTCAGCTCCGCAACAAGATCCTGGGAGCGTTCGAGGCCTGCGAGCGGACCCTCGCCCCCCAGGACCATCCCGAGCTGTTGACGTTCGTCATCGTCGGCGGCGGTCCCACGGGCGTGGAACTGGCCGGGGCGATCGCGGAGCTGGCGCGTCAAACCCTGGCCAAGGAGTTCCGACGGTTCGACCCCGCTTCGCTCAAACTGATCCTCGTGGAGGCGGGCCCCCGCATCCTGCCTTCGTTCGCCGAATCGCTTGCCGCCGCCGCGACCGCCAAGCTCGCGAAGCTGGGGGTGGAAGTCCGCACGGGTGCCGCGGTCGAGAAGGTAGACGCGGAAGGGGTCATCGTGCGGGGAGAACGGATCCGGACCAGCAACGTGTTCTGGGCGGCAGGGGTGAGGGGTTCTCCGGCAGCGCAATGGTTGGGTGCCGAGGCGGACCGAGCAGGTCGCGTCAAGGTACTCGCCGACTGCTCGGTCCCGGCCCATCCGGAGATCTTCGTCGTGGGAGACACGGCTTGCCTGGAGGAGGGCGGGAAGCCTCTCCCGGGCGTCGCCCAGGTCGCGATCCAGCAAGGCCGCTACGTCGGTCGCCTGATTGCGGGCCGGCTGAAGGGGAAACCCGCCCCGCCCGCATTCAAGTACTTCAACAAGGGGAACCTGGCCACGGTCGGCCGCAATTTCGCCGTCATGGAGGCGTTCGGCATCCGCACCGCCGGCCTGTTCGCCAAGATGGTGTGGGCCTTCGTTCACATTCAGTTCCTGGTTCTGACGAGCAGCCGAATCGGGACGCTGTTCCGGTGGTCGTGGAAACTCCTGACCCGCCAGCGGCTCGCGCGGCTCATCATCGAACCGGAGCCTATGCAGGACGCCATCCAGGCGACCCAGCATAACGGTCAGCGAACCAACGTGGAAACTGAGAGGCCAAGGTCAAACATGAGCGAACGGGAGACAGTCCAATGATCCGGACTTCCAAGAAAGTCCGCGTGCCTGATCTTGCGGTCATGAAGGAGCGCGGCGAACGAATCGTCATGTTGACCGCCTACGACGCCACGATGGCCCGGCTCCTCGATCGGGCCGGGCATCGACCTGTTCGATTGGACTCATTCTCCCAGTCATCCGATCCGATATCTTCAGTAAGTCTCGGCCCGTGTGGGAGAGACGATCATGCATGCTGGAGCGACAGTCCGATGCCTCGATCCGATCGTTGTCACCCCTTCCGCGCCGGCTTCCGCCAATCGTGGCTGATCGGGCTCGTCCTGACGATGGAGGGAAGGTTGGTGATCGGGCTCGTCCTGGCGACGGGCTGTGCTCATTCGCAGACCGATCTCCAAGATCGACTGGCTCGACGGGTCGGGCCGATGGCAACCGAGCCGGTCCCTTCGGCAAACCAAGTTGAAGGCAAGACTAGCGTCCGGCCGACGGCCGATGGGAGAGTGCAGTTGGCCGGCGCCACGCAACCCGGTCAAAGCACCGAGGCCCGTACGGAGAACGATCGAACCACGCCGCTACCACCGGCAATCGCAGGCCCACCACGTCGCTCGGATTCCGAACGGCCGTCCTCGCCTGCCGACGTCCCTTCCGAGCGATTCCGATGAGGCGACCCTCGACGCGATCGCCGCGACCGGCAAGCCACTGACGCTTCCCGAGGCGAATCAACCTGGCGTTTCGCTTGCAACCCCGGTTGCGCGCCCAGCTCGAGAGCATCGCCCAGGCCAGGGGAGCGCAACAGATCGCGTTCTCGGCGTTCCTGCCGATTGCCGCGGCCCGTTATGATGTGGGGGGATTCAGCTTGGGAGCGGGAGGCATACCCGATCCGAGTTGGAGAAGGGTCTCGCCGGGATTCAACTTCCTGCCGGGACTCGGAGCCATTCCCATCGGCCTGAACCTCGGGACGACCTTCGAGCTGGCCGAGCTGAAGGTTCAATGGCTGCTCCTCGACTTCGGCCGCCGCCTGGGCCTCTACGAGCAGGCCAAGCTGTCGTCGGACATCGCCTGGCTCCAGACGGAGCGCGCCCACCAGACGGTGGCCAACGAGGTCGCGGTGGCCTACTACAACGTCCTCCGGAGCCAGGCCCTCCGGCGAACGGCCCAGGACGCCCTCCGTCGCGCCGAGGAGGAGCTGGCGGATGCCCGCAAGCGCCAGCGCGAGGGCGTCATCGAGCGCGAGGTCGTCCTGCGTTCCGAGGTGCAAACCGCCGAGTACCGTCAGGAGCTCCACGCCGCCACCGAGGCCGAGTTCGTGGCCCTGGCGGGGCTGAACCTGGCGATCGGGCTCAAGTGCAATGAGCCGCTTCGGGTTGTCGAGCCGACCGAGGTCCCGCCCTTGGCCCCCTCGCTCGCCGATTGCTTGCAGACGGCCATCCGGCAGCGCCGCGAGTTCTACGTCGTTCAGCGCACGGTCGAGGTCGCCGTGCAAGGGGGCCGCGTCGCCCGGGCCGAGTTCGCGCCCAAGGTCGTCGCGGACGGGACCTTGTTGAACTTCCAGCAGCAAGAGCTGAACGGCCACGCCGATTTGCGGTTGGGGTTCATCCGGCTCGAGTGGGCGCTGTTCGAGGGCGGCCGGAGGATCGCGGCGACCCGCGTGGCGGACTCGCAGGTGCGTCAGGCCATGGCACAGGCCGAGTCGATTGCGGATAACATTGCGTTCCAGGTCAACGAGGCGTACCGGAACGCCGTCACGGCCTGGGTCAGCATCGACGATGCTCGCCCGGCGGTCGATCAGGCCACCGAGAATTACCGGCTCGTGCGACTGAGGCTTCGCGAGGGTGCGGCCATACCCTCCGAGATCGCCGATGCGCAGGCCTCGCTGACCCGTGCCCAGCAGAATTACCTGAACGCGCGATATGGCTACCTGATCGCGATGGACCGACTGTCGTATGCCATGGGGGCCACCCCGATCGCGATGCTCCAGGCATCCGGGCATCCCTAGACGTGATGAAGCCGAAGCATGCGGAGTACCCCATGAGCACCATCCAACCGGCACCGACCTCTCCGAGCAGCCAGGCTCAGACGGCAGCCACGAACCCGTCGGCTCCGCCCGCGGGTCGCCGGAATCGATTCCGTCCAGGCCGTCTCCTCGCGCTGGCGTTGCTGATCGCACTGGCCGGCATCAGCCTGCCGGTCGCGATGAGCTGGGTCGACTATCGCCGGACCCACTCGATCACCGACGACGCCTTCGTCGAGGCCCACATCGTCAACGTCGCCCCGCAACTGGTCTCCGGCCGGATCATCCGGTTCCTTGCCGACGAGAACGACCGCGTCGCCCAGGGTCAGGTCGTGGCGGAGATCGACCCGATCCCGTACCGGGACAAGGTCAACGTGGCGCGGGCCCAGCTCGACTCCGCGCTCGCCGAATTGAACCGCCAGCGTGCCGACCTCGACCTCGTCCGGAAGGAGGTCCCGATCCAGATCGAGATCGCGCGGCGGACCGCCGCCGCCGCCCTGGCCGACCGGGTCAGGGCCGAGAAGTCGCTCGAGTACACTGAGGACGAAGTCGAGAAGGGGATCGACGAGGCCCGCGCCGGCCTGAAGGCGGCCCGGGCCTCCCTCACGCTGGCCGAGCTGGAGTACGCACGCTTCACCCGGCTCGAGCAGCAGGGGGCCAGCCCGCCGCGGCAGCGCGATCAGGTCACGCAGTCCCGCGATTCGGCCTCCGCGCAGGTGGACCTGGCCGAAGCTCGGCTCGCCAAGGCCCTGGCCTCCCGGACCCAGATCGACGTCTCCCGCAGCGCGCTGGAGGCCGCTCAGAAGTCGGAGCAGAAGGCGGCCAAGGGCATCAACCTCGCGGAAGTCGGCTACGACCAGATCCGCGAGATCGAGCTCCTGGTCAAGGTCAAGGAACAGACGGCCCAGCAGGCCCGGCGGGCGCTGGAGGCCGCCGAGAGCGACCTGGCGTACACCAAGGTCCGGGCCCCGATCCCCGGGGTCGTGGTCAAGCGGTACCGCCACCTGGGCGACTTCGCCTCGGCGGGCTCCCCCCTGCTGAGCCTGTACGACCCGGACCTGCTCTACGTCGAGGCCAACCTGGAAGAGGACCGCCTGCCCGGCGTCGAGCCGGGCAACCCGGTCCGTCTCGAGCTCGACGCCTTCGCCGGACCCTTCCGGGGCCGCGTCGTCTGGGTCAACAAGGCGACGGGGGCCCAGTTCGCGTTGATGCCGCGCAACGTCGTCTCGGGCGAGTTCACGCGCGTGGTGCAGCGGGTGCCGGTGCGGATCCAGATCGAGCGCGACGACCGATGGCCACGGCTCCGCGCCGGGCTGTCGGCGACGGTGGCCATCGCGCATGGTCCTGGCGATCCCGCCTGGGCCGCGGACGCGGCCCGAGCGATGGAAGAACTCGAAACTCGATACAACGCATCCGCCACCGCCGGAGGGCCCGCGCGCGATGGGGACCCCGCCGGTACGGACAGGGCGGTGACGCCATGACGACGCTCATCGTCCCGCCCCCGGCCGCGACCGCGGCCCCGGCCCCCGAACCGCCGATGAGGCTCGGACGACAGCACTGGCTGGCCGCCCTGGCGATCCTGTTCGTCCTCTTCACCCCCTACCAGACCCTGGTCCAGACCGTCATCACCGACGACGCCGTCCGCCTGGGCGTCGAGGCGGACGAGTATGACATGACCTGGGTCACCGTCGCTTACGGCGTCGGCGTGATCTACGGCCTCTTCGGAGGGATGTCGCTCTCGGCCCGGATCGGCAAGCGCTATACGCTGGTCCTGGCGATGCTCGTGTTCTCCGCGGGGAACGTCCTCTGCGGCGCGGCGACCGGTCTCGTCGCCCTGGCCTTGGCAAGGTTCGTCGAGGGGTTCGGCAAGATGCTGGCGATGGCGGTCGGTCGCGTCACGCTCTACAAGCAGTTCGATCACGCGCTGCTGGTGGCCATCGGTTTCTACGGCATCTTCGCCTACTCGACGCGGCATATCACGCCGCTCGTCAACGCCTACCTCGACGTGTATCTCTCGTGGCGGTGGATGTACTGGGCCTACGTGCCGGTCGGCATCGCCGCGGCGGTCCTGGTCTGGCGGTTCATCCGCCCCGACCGGCCGCCGACGGCCGATGCACGTGCCGATCGACTGGCTGGCGATCACGACGTTCGTGGCCTGGATCGTGGCGGTCGTGTTCGCCTTCTCCTGGTACCGCAAGTGGGGCGGCTGGTCCTCCAACGCCTTCGCCGCCACGGTCGCCCTCTGCGTCGTCCTGCCGGTGGCGCTGGTCGCCTGGCTGGGGTCGGGCCTGAGCCCCGACGAGCACCTGAGCCGGCTCCTCCGCACGCGGGTCTATGTCCTCTCGCTGACGACGCGCGGGTTGATGCTCCTGCACATGGTGGCCGTGCTGACGATCGTCGGCCTGTATTGCACCGAGCTGCGCGGCTACCCGCGGATCACGGCGGGCTGGCTGATGGTGCCGACCTCGGTGACGATGGCGGCGACCACCTTCCTCACGACCTGGTTCCACCGCCGGTCGCTGCGGCACGTCTGGCTGGTCGTCGGGCTCGTGGGCTCGGCGGCCTGCGTGTGGTGGATGTCATCGATCGACAACTTCACGGCCAAGGAACGCCTGGTGGTCATGCTGGCCTGCTGGGGGGCCTTCCTCGGCCTGATCCCGCCGGTGTTCCTGACCGACGAGATCGAGGGCATCGACCCGAAAGACATGCTCTACGCCGGCGCCCTCGGCATCGTCGGCCTGGTCGTGCCGATCATCACCGTGCCGACCGCGACCGGGACCGTCGTGAAGGAGTGGTCCGACCGGGCGCTCGATGTCTATCGCCACAACCTCCGCGAGAACCGGCCGGCGGTCGAGCAGGCCTCGGCCCAGGTCGCCGACTACTTCCACCAGCGGGGATTGAGCGGGTCCGCCCTCCAGCAGGAGACGAGCCGTGTGCTCGGTAGCTTCGTGACGCTCGAGAGCGTCGCCCACGGCTTCCGTAGCGGCCTGCGGTTCCTGAGCCTGATGATGCTCGTCATCGGCCTGGCGGTCGCCATCCGCCTCGCCCAGGCCGCCGAAGGGATTGCGGGCGCCGCCCGGGTCGGGCTACACCTGACGGTTGAGCCGAGCGGAGGACATCATGTCACCTCGGTAATGGAGGTCGACGGCATCCGCCAGCCGGGCCTCGAGCCGCCCGACGGCCTTTTCGCGGACCGTCGGGCTCAGATCATTCTTCGTCTCGAACACGGGAGTCCTCCTGGGAAGAGACCAGGGGTGGTCTTCCGTAGGACGGGGCCGGTTCCGCCCCGACCTTCCCACGCATCGAGTGGAACAGGTAGGTGAAATAGCCGGCGATCAGCGCGATTCCAACGATCCACCAGGTCAGCGCCACGCCCATCCCGTAGCGGTCGGCAGCGGCGTTGGCAGCGGTGAGGCTGTACGAGGGATCGAGCGTCGATCGCAGCCAGAACGGATAATTGCCCGCCATGGTGGACGCCGCCATCCCGAACAGGAACGCGGAGGAGCAGAGGAACGCGGCGAGGTCGCGGCCGCGGCTCGCGTACTGGTACGCCCCCCAGGCGCCGGCGATCGCGATCGCGACGAGGGCAAAGGCCCAGGGGCGGGCGGCGAGTCCGCCGAAGACCTCGGGCCGCACCCAGGCGGTGGCGGCGGTCGAACACGACCCAGAGGGCCAGCGCGCCCTTCCACGCCCGTTGGGCGAAGGCCAGGCTGCGCCTCCCGCACCGGCCCGGTCGTCTTCCACGCGAGGTACAGGGCGCCGTGGATCGCCAGGGCGACGAGCGTGAATAGGCCGACGAGTCCCGTGTACCAGTCGAGGATGCCCGGCTCGCGGCCGGTGCGGAAGTTCGTGAACAGCGGCATGCCCCGCAGGCCGTCCTCCCCGACGGGTACGCCGCGGATGAGGTTGCCGAGCGTCGCGCCGAAGACCACCGCCAGCAGCGCCGATGCGACCATGAAGATCGTGTCCCAGAACTCGCGCCACAAGGGGTTCTCCTGGTGCGATCGGAACTCGATCGACACGCCGCGCAGGATCAGCAGCCAGAGGACGATGATCAGGGCCAGGTAGAAGCCGCTGAACGCGGTGGCGTAGACCCTCGGGAACGCCACGAACAGGACTCCGCCAGCGGCGATCAGCCAGACCTCGTTGCCGTCCCAGATGGGGCCGATCGCCGCCAGCACGGTCCGTCGCTCCTCGTCGGTCCGGGCGACGAGGCGGTGGAGGATCCCAACCCCGAAGTCGAAGCCGTCGAGCACGGCGTAGACCGCGAGCATGGCCGAGACGATTGCGAACCAGATCGCTTCCATAGGATTGTCCTAACGCGGTCTGCGACCGCAACCAAAGAGGGATTGCGGATTGCGGATTGCGGATTGCGGATTGCGGATCGCGGATGTCCGAACCTTCCGAATTTGTCATCCGCAATCCGCAATTGGGAATCCGCAATTCCCAATAGATGCGCACGGCGCAGAGATTCTACCGGGGAAGACTCTCATGCGACGCGGCCGGGCCGCGGTTGATTTCCTTGAGGACCTGGATGACGAAGAGCATGCCGAGTAGCAAGTAAAGGCCGGCGAAGCCCAGCAAGGTGAAGACCACATCGCCCGGGTTGACAAGCTTCGAGTGGGCGTCTGCCGTGCGCATCAGGCCATGGACGACCCACGGCTGGCGTCCCAGCTCGGCGGTCCACCAGCCGGCGGTCGTCGCGATGTAGGGGAACGGGAACGCCAACATCAGCACCCAGAGCATGGGGCGTGTTGTCGCCAGCCGTCCACGCAGCAGGAGCAACGACGCGATCCCCATCGTCAGGATGAAGAGCGTCCCGAGCCCGGCCATGATGTGGTAGCTGTAGTAGAGGAGCTCCACGTTCTGCGGCCACTGGTCCTTCGGGAAGTCATTCAGCCCGTGGACGGTGCTTCCGAACGACCCATAGCACAGGAAGCTGAGGATCCAGGGCACGACGATCGGGTTCTCCAGCTTGCGGGCGGCGACGTCGGGCTGTCCGATGATGGCGAGCTCGGCGTACGGTCCCCCTTCGAACAGCCCCTCCATCGCGGCGAGGGTTACCGGCTGATGCCTCGCCACCATCTTGCCGGCGCCGTCACCGGCCGGGAACGCGACCAGCAGGCTGGAGACCAACCCCGAGATGACCCCCCGCGCAGGCAGATCGCGGCGTGCCGGCCGTGCTGGCCCATCAATGACCAGTAAGCCCCGACGGCAGCCACGACGAACGACGCCGTGACGAGCGAGGCCAGCATGTTGTGGGCGTATTGCCACAACGCCCAGGGGTTGAAGATGTACGCCCGGAAACTCTCGAGGTGTAACACCCCGTCCTGCGCCCAGCCGGTAGCCAGTCGGGTGCTGCATGAAGGCGTTGGCGACGATGATGAAGTACCCCGAGAGCCACGAGCCCAGGGCCAGGGCGACGGCCGCCGCGAGATGCCCCCTCGGGCCGAGCCGCTTCTCGCCGAACAGGAACAGGCCCAGGAAGGTCGAACTCGAGGAAGAAGGCGAAGATACCCTCCATCGCCAGCGCCTGCCCCACGACCTCGCCGGAGAAGCAGGGAGAACCTCGACCAGTTGGTCCCGAACTGGAACTCCATCGGGATGCCGGTCACCACCCCCATGGCGAAATTGAGGGCGAAGATCCGGCTCCAGAAGCGTGCGACTTCGTTGTACGACTCGTCGCCGAGCCGCAGGGCCAGCGACTTGAACACCACGATGAGCAGCGCCAGCCCCATCGTCAACTGCGGGAACAGATAGTGATAAGTGATCGTGAAAACGAACTGAATGCGATGCCACAGCAATGCGTCTGTCATCACGTGCCCTCCGCATCGATCCGGCCGATTCGCATCATCGAACTCTCGACGGTGTCGCGGCCGCAACGGGAATGCCGATCCCCGATTCGAGATTCCGGATCAGGCTTTCCCACCCGATCGACTTTCATGAGAGGCGTGCGGGATCTTGAGGAACAGAGATCGGATCGCCAGATTCCCTGCCAGGATGAACAACACGGCGCCGAGGATCCAGGGAGCACCATCCCCGACGAGCAGCAGGATCAGCGGGATGAGCGTTCCTCCGACGACGGTCGAACGCCAGGGCCAGGTGAACCTGCTGGTCGCGGTAGATCCGCGAGAGGGTCTCGCGAAGTTCCGAGGAATAGCAGACCCGCCGGGATGAGGTTGAGTAAGAGCGAGCACCGCGGCGACGGTGCGGAGGGCGGCGGCGGCCCGCGCATGTCCGGTCAGAACCGACACGGCGAGCAGCTCCGCGCAGCCCAGCATGAGTGCGGAATTGGCCATCCAACCGCCCAGCCATCGGGCGTCCTTCCAGCCCGGCTGCGAGCTCGTGCTGAAGAGCACTCCCTTGTAGGCGAGGGACCCGAAGGCCGGCAGGAGACCGAAGACCACAGCCGACTTGCGGACCCATTCCAGCGCGATCGACCCGGATGGCAGCAGGTCGAGCACTTGCGCCGCTTCGATCGCCACGATCAGGGTCAGCGGCAGCGAATAGACGGTGAGGCTCCACGTGCCCAGGGACATGGGCGAACTGGGCTTGAACACCCGGAGCATGTGGTGGAACCGGAGCGGATCGCCCAGGTCGAGCACCAGCATCATCAGGTCGGTGAGCAAGAGGACCAGCGCGACGGGATACGCCGCCCTGGCCACGGGACCGAGTAACTCCGGCGACGCCAGCTCGCCGACCGCGGCGAACAGGAAGAGCCCCGTCGTCAGGTTGTTGAAGAGCAGGTCCCAGGCGACGAGCCCATGCCAGCCCGGGACCTTGGTCACGTCCTGGGTCAGTATAGCCGGGCTCGATCGCTCGCGATCGGGTCGTCGCCCTGCATGTCACCCTCCCTGGAGGAATAACACCGCGAGGATCGCGGCGATCGTGGCCAGCGCGCTCGCGATGGTCCGGCCGTAATCCCCGAGCATGTGCAGCCACGGGTTGAAGGGAGCTTCCGGAAGTCCGTAGATGGCCGGGCGGTCGACGAGCAGGTAGAACGAATGGAGCTCGGAATAGGTCTCGGTGGGCTCGTCGCCGTAGAGGTACGCTCCCGTGACGCCCCGTGCGTGAAGCTCCTTGACCCGGTTCCGTGCCCGCTCGCGCAGCTCATCGATCGGCCCGAACTGGATCGACGCGGTCGGGCAGGCCTTGGCACAGGCCGGGACGAGGCCGTCCTTCTGGCGGTCGTAGCAGAGCGTGCACTTGTGCGAATGCCCGTCGAAGTCGCTGCGGGTGATGACCCCGAACGGGCAGGCCGCGATGCAGTACGAGCAGCCGTTGCAGATATCGCGCTGGATGTAGACGTTCGCGAACTCGTTATAAATGATGGCGCCCGTGGGGCAGGCGTGCTGGCAAGGGGCGGCGACGCAGTGCTTGCAGACGTCGCTCATCATCAACCAGCGACCGGCCCCGCCGCCGTTCAGCAACTGGTCGAGCGTCAGCTCGTGGCTCGTTGCCGCGGGGGCGGTCGAGGTCAGTCGTGGCCCGCGGGCCGTCCTCGTCGCGGCGAACTGCTCGATGAACTTCACATGTCGCCAGGACGTGGCGGAGAGCTCGGCCGTGTTGTCGTAGCTGTTGCCGGTCCATTCGAGCCCGTCCGCCGCGAGCTGATTCCACTGTTTGCAGGCGACTTCGCACGACTTGCAGCCGATGCAGACCGTGGTATCGGTGTAGAAGCCGGTGGACGGATGGGGCTGAGACATGACCGCGCCGGAACGGCCAGGTGAGGCGATTGACGATGGCCGATAGCGGGCCGACGGGCGGGTCGCTGGACTGCGGCAGGTCCGCCAGCTCGAGCTCTCTAATGCCCATGGGTGAATATCCCTTCCGGCTGGGCCGAGTCCGGCGTGTCGGGAATGGGCGTGCGGGTCGGCCAGGTCACGAATGACACGGTCGGCCGCAAGGTGCGCCCGCTGCGTCGGCCGGCCTCGACCTGGCAGCCGAAGGACTTTCCCTCGTGCATGCTCGTGTT
Source organism: uncultured Isosphaeraceae bacterium (assembly GCA_963842405.1). GTDB lineage: Bacteria > Planctomycetota > Planctomycetia > Isosphaerales > Isosphaeraceae > CAVZRC01. The sequence continues at coordinate 152,882 of CAWJGW010000011.1, forward strand.
CTGCTCGGCAGACCAGGGAGGTCAGGTCGTTGGCGTTGCCCCCGACGACCTGGCCGGCGAATCCCCAGTGGAACGGGAGGCCGACCTGGTGGACCACTCGCCCGTCGACGACGAGCGGGCGCATCCTCCGGGTCACCATCGCGCGGACCTCGATGCGGCCGCGCGCCGAGCTGACCGTCACCCAGCCGCCGTGGACGATCCCGCGCTCGGCGGCCAGCTCCGGGCTCAGCTCGACGAACATCTCCGGCTGCAATTCGTTGAGCCAGGAGTTGAACCGGCTCATCGGCCCGCTCAGGTAGTGCTCGGTGAGGCGGTAGGTGGTGGCCACCACGGGGAACTCGGTCTCGGGCGTGTGGACCAGACGGTTGCGAGGTCCCGGGAAGATGCGCACACCCGGCGTACACATGTGCTTGGGATACAGCAGGTTGCCGACCGGCGACTCGAGGGGCTCGTAGTGCGTCGGCAGGGGGCCGTCCTTGACGCCGCTGGGGGCGAAGAGCCAGGCGACGCCGTCGGGCTTCATGATGAACGGGTTGTCGCCGGCGATGGCCGCCATCCCGGTCGCGCCGGGCGCCGGGCGATAGTCGGGCGGCTTATTCGCCTCGAAGTCCGGCCGGTCGAGGCCCACCCAGAGGCGCTTCTCGGCATCCCACCAGACGAGCTTCTTCCGCTCCGACCAGGGCCGGCCCTCGGGATCGGCCGAGGCGCGGTTGAAGAGCACGCGGCGGTTATCCGGCCAGGCGAACCCCCAGTCCGGCTCGAGCGGATTGTCGGATCGCTTGCGCTCGCGCGCCCGGTTGCGGCCGGGCTCGGGGAAGACGCCGCTGTAGATCCAGATGCCGCAGGCCGTCGTGCCGTCGTCCTTCAGTTCCGAAAAGCCGGTCAGGAGCCGCGGCCGGCCGGTGCGCGGGTCGATCTCGTCGAGCTTGTACCCGTTCATCTCCATCAGGACTTTCTCGGCGTCGACGTCGTCTGCGATGCGGCTGATCGAGCCGTCGGGGAGCCGCGGCGGTTCGTCGTAGTCGTAGTCCCAGGTGAGGTTGAGCAGCGGCTGATCCTTGGGATCGGTCGAGCCGGCATAGAGCTGCCGGAGCCGCTTGCCGAGGTTGTAGACGAACCAGGAATCGGATCGGCAATCGCCGGGCGGGTCGATCGCCTTGGTGTGCCACTGGAGCAGCCGCTGCGTATTGGTCAGGGTTCCGTCGGTCTCCGGATTGGCCGCGGCCGGGATGAGGAAGACCTCGGTCTTGATGTCGGCAGGCGGCGGTGCCGCCCGGGTCGTTCTTCCAGAAGGTGGCGCTCTCGGTCTCGAACCAGTCGAGCACGACGAGCCATTCCAGGTTGCGCAGCCCGGCGCGGTGCAGCCCCGCGTTCAGGCCGCCGCCGCCCGGGTTCTGGCCGAAGAGGAAGTAGCCCTTCAGCTCGCCCCGGGACATGCGGTTGAAGGTCGGCAGTTGCGAATGGTCGCATTCGATGCGCGGCAGCCAGCCGAACCGGTAGTCGTTCTCCGGTCGGGCGGCGTCCCCGTACCACGCCTTGAGCAGGCTGACGATGTACTCGCGGAAGTGGGACCAGTAGCCGGCGGCCAGGCCGTCGTGCGCGACGTAGGAATCGAGCGTGTCATGGGCCGCGTCGGCCGCGGGCTGGGGCAGATAGCCGGGCAGGACGTCGTACAGGGTCGCGACGTCCGTCGAGCCCTGGATGCTGGAATGGCCGCGCATCGCCAGGATGCCGCCGCCCGGACGGCCGATGTTGCCGAGCAGGAGCTGCAAGATGCCCCCGGCACGGATCATCTGCGCGCCCGTGGCATGCTGGGTCCAGCCCAGGGCGTAGACGAGGACGCTCGTCCGCTCGCGACCGGAGTTGGCGCAGAGCAGCTCGGCGACCCGCGTGATCTCCTCCGGCGAGCAGCCGCACACCTGAGCAACCATCTCCGGGGTATATCGGGAGAAGTGGCGTTTCAGGATCTGGAAGACGCAACGGGGGTGCTGCAAGGTCGGGTCGCGTGCCGGCTGGTCGTCGTGGTCGGACGTCATCTCCGATCGCGACGCCGTGTGCGGCCGGGCCCCGCCATCGATGGCGTAGCCGTGGACTCCCTTGCGGTGCTCCGTCGAGAGCCCCGGCACGGCGGTCGGATCGGCCGGACGCTCCTCGCGCGCGGCCGCTCGGACGAGCCCTCGTAGCCCCAGTGTCCGCTCACGACGTCATAGACGCCGGTCTCCGGGTCAAGCCGCTGAACAGTCCGTCCAGGTCCTCGGTGTCCTGGAAGCCCTCCTGGATCAGGGTCGCCGCATTGGTGTAATGCAGGACGTAATCCTTGAACCAACGGTCATGGGTCAGGATATAGTTGATGACGCCGCCGAGAAACGCGATGTCGGTGCCGGCCCGGATCGGAACGTAGAGGTCGCAGAGCGCCGAGGTCCGCGAGAAGTGCGGGTCGACGTGGATCAACGTGGCGCCGCGTCTCCTTGGCCTTCATGGGCCACCGGAAGCCGACGGGGTGGGCCTCGGCCATGTTCGAGCCCATGAACAGGATGCAGTCGCTATTCGGCAAGTCCTGCTGGTAGTTGGTGGCCGCACCGCGGCCGAGCGAGGCGCCCAGACCGGGCACCGAGGCGGAGTGTCAAGTTCGGGCCTGATTCTCGACGGAGACGACTCCCAGTCCGCCGGAGAACAGCTTCTTGATCAGGTAGTTGTCCTCGATGTTCAAGGTCGCACCGCCGAGCGTCCCCATGTTCCTGCACCGAATTCAGCGTGCGACCTTCCTGATCGCGCACCGTGAAGTCGGCGTCCCGCGCCGCCTTGACGCGGAGGGCGATCTGGTCGAGCGCCCAGTCGAGGGTCCGGGTCTCCCATTCGTCGGAGTAGGGAGCGCCGATAGAGCACGGTCTTCACGCGGTGCGGGTTGACGGCCAGGAGCAACGCGTTCGAACCCTTGGGGCAGAGCGTGCCCTCGTTGATCGGGCTGCGCGGGTCGCCCTCGATGTCGATGAGCTGGCCGGCCTTGGTGTAGATGAGCTGGCTGCAGCCGACGGCGCAGTAGGGACAGAGGCCGTCCGTGACGGTCGCGCCGCGCAGCCGCGAGGCCTTCTCCGCCGTCCGGGGGCTGAATGGCTGAGTCTGGGGTCGCGACGGTTGCGAGCGGGCCACAAAGGGTAATTTGAACATCGTCCTCGCCCTACTTGTAACGCCGAGGTGGAAGCATGATCGATTGCGCCCAACTCGAGAATCGAGACGAAACATCCAAACGAACGACTGAGTCTACTCAGGTGAGAGACAATCCGAAAGGTCGCGGCTTCCTTCGAGCCCGAAAGCGGCGATGCGGTCTCCATTCAGACATCAGGGGGGGTCGGTCGGGAAGACGGCGATCCCACGACGTCCGGGTCGCGATCCGTCCTCCCTCCGACTTAATCTGAGAATTCGCAATTTCTCGGCGTACCGCCGGTACCATCGCGAGTTCGGCGTGGCCCTCCAGTTCTGCATGGCCCATCTGATTCGCGATGTGAAGATCCTGACGACGCTGCCGGATGCCAGGGATCGGGCCTATGGCGAGCGGTAGGTCGGCGGTCTGCGGTCGCTGTTCGAGGTGATCCACCGCCGCGACGATCTGTCGTCGTGCGCTCGGCCCAGCTCGAGGTGTCTCCGGCGCGATGCGGTGGTTCGCGCCGGAGATGCCGACGCTCAATCCGGGTCACCGGCCAGCACGAACGCCGCCCAGAAGTGCGGCGCCGCGTACGGACGGTCGTCGTCGCCTCCGGGCGGAACCGCGATGCCTGGGCCGGACGCTTGGCGCGGCCTTGGTCCCCTTGCCGCGCTCCTCGCCGCCCGAGAGTTCCGCCGCCACCGCCAGCGACCTCCGACCGGCGCACGCCGCGCAGCCACGCCTTCGCTTCCCGCAGCGCCTCGGCCTTCGGCACCGGACCGCTCAGCCCCGGTCGCCGGCCCAGCAGGTTGGCGTAGAACCGCTGCATCAACAACGCCGTCGCCGTGTCGTCCACCTTCCACAGCGACAGGCACACGCTCCGCGCACCGGACATCAGCAGCGCCTGCGTGAACCCCACGAAACCCTCCCCGCCCTGATTGCGACCCAGGGCCGTCTCGCAGGCCGAGAGCGTCACCAGCTCCGCCTTCAGCTCCCAGTCGTGCTGGATCTCGCGCACCAGCAGCCGGCCGTCGAAGACCGGCTTGTGATTCAGGGCCTGCTCAAGCGGGTCGGGCAGGCCGGTCTGGGTCAGGATCACCGCCGAACGGGCTGGGATGTCCTCGTCGATCACGCCGTGCGTCGCCAGGTGGATGAAGCCGTAGCGGCCCAGCTCGCCCGTGGTGGCGACGCGGTTCAGTTCGGGCTCGCTCGCGTCGGTCCCGAGCAGGGTCCGGACGGGCCGGTCGTCCGACTTGAAGAGCTGAGCCAGCGCGGCCACCTCGTACCGCGTGCCCGGCAACGAGGGGAACTCCTCGCCGCCGGATCGCGCCGCCACCAGCACCTGGTCCATTTTGCGCCGCTCGGCGATCGCCTCGGGCGCCGGTCGAGAGTCGATCACGACGCCGAGCTTGCCCGGTGCCAATTCGCGCCGATCCACCCGGCCCTCGCGCCAGACCTCCACCGGAACGGGTTGACCCGGCTCGGGGAGGGCCTTCAAGTCTTCCCGCTTCTTCAATGCCGCCCCATTGTAGCTCAGGAGCACATCGCCGGGTTTGAAGCCGTGCGCGGCCGCGTTGGAGCCGGGTGTGACCACCTTGACCAGCAAGCCATGGTCGGGCAGCGGCCGGGGCTGGCTCGCTGGATCGGGCCGCTCGAAGACCGGGTCGCCCAGGGCCAGCAGGCCGGCATGGCGGTCCGGCCGCGGCTGTTCGCGCAGGTATTTGAAAACGGTTGCCGAGGGGGCGTAGCTGACCGTCCGCGTGTCGTCGTCAGCCAGGAGAACCTCGATGGGAATGCCCACCAGGTCGCGGGACGGCAGGATGATCAGTTGACGGGCTGGCGGCAGGCCGTCGGCCGAGGCTCCCAGGGCCCTGGACAGCGGCTCGAAGCGCTGGGAGCGCAACCGCTTGGCGAGTGACGGGAGATCCGTCGTGCTGGTTCCGGGCCGGCTGCGCAACTCCATGCGGACCCGGCCGGCGAGCCCGGTATCGTCGTTGGTCCAGAAGCCATCCGGTCCGGTGCCGGCGATCGGCACCCAGGCCGGGATGCCGCGGGACCGGACCACCACGCCCCAGTGCTCGCCATTGGGGTCGGCCTCGCTCGGGCCACGAGGTCGGCGATCCACCCAGGCGACCAAGGCGGCATCGGCGGGCAGCGCGGCCTGAATCTCAGGGAGCGTGGCGATCCGGCCAGCCAGGCTGCCATATTCCTGGTCGAGCCTGGTCTGGAATTCGCCCAGGGCGATGCTGGCCAGCGCGCGCTGGCGCTTCAACTCTTCGAATCGGTCGGCGCGGCCGGCCTGGTCAAGATTCGGGGGCGTGGATTCGACCAGCTTGTCGAGCCGCTCCAGCTCAGTCGTCAGTTCGCGGAGCCGTGTTCGCTCGCCGGGTGCCAGCCGGCTATCCTGGCGGGCTCACAGCTCGTCGAGCAAGCCGCGGCCCAGATCGTCTTCTAAGTGTTGCCACGCCTCGGCCAGCTGACCGAGCCGGGCGAGGACGGCGGCCAGGGCGGGCGCGCTTGCGACTCGCCGACGCCGGTGCGTTCCAGGCCGGTGAAGGCAGCACGGAGCCTGGCCTTGTCCAGGCTCTTCGCCGCACCGAGCCATCGGTCGCGCGCCTCGAGGTACTTCCCCTGCGCGTTGAGATTGGCCGCTACGTTGTTGTGGCTGTGGGCGGTGTCGAGGTGGTCGTCGGTGAGGAGTCGGCGGCGGATCTCCAGCGCCTTCTCGTAGAGCGGCTGTGCCGACGCGTACTTCCCCTGCGCCTTGAGATTGGCCGCCACGTTATTGTAGCTCGTGGCGGTCTCGGGGTGGTCGTCGGTGAGGAGTCGGCGCCAGATCTCCAGCGCCTTCTCGTAGAGCGGCTGGGCCGCCGCGGATCTCCCCTGCTTATTGAGATTGAACGCCAGGTTGTTGTAGCTTTCGGCGGTGGTGGGATGGTCGTCGGTGAGGAGCCTGCGGCGGATCTCCAACGCCTTCTCGAAGAGCGGCTGAGCCTCCGCGTATCTCCCCTGGGTGACTAGGGCTTCCCCTTGCTGATTCATCGTCGCGGCCATTTGGTAAGCGACCCGATCCTCCTTCGACATCGGAGCAACCTGACGTAGACCCTTGAGGAGCCACTCCGCATTCACCGTCTCGAAGTGCTTCGGGCCCTGAAGACGTTGCCACAAGGCGAGCAGTTCCGCACATTTGATGATCGCCTCGTCCCAACGGTCGGCCTTGACGGCCGTTTCGATGGCCTTCTCCAGCTCCGCCGCCTTCTTGGCGTCATCGCCGGTGAGCTTGGCAATGGCGGCGCCGCGGCCTGGGTGTCCTTCGGTGACGTCGTCTGCGCGATCGCGGGTCGGTGCGGGAGCTCAACGGCGATCGCGATCAGCAGACCGAATCGGAAGAAGATGTGAAGCTTTTCATGATGGGCTCACTTTGTATCTAAGGACTCGTTGTCCGATGCTCGAACCAAAGTCGATTCGGAGACCTCTCGCTGAATACCACCGCGACTTGCCCCTTCGGGGCAGGAATCCGCCACGCAAGGGCCGAGGTCGGTGCGGTTGAGCGAGAAGTCTCCATTTTCGTCCCCCCCGCCGAACGCCACCAACCCGACCCTCACCCGGCCTTCGGCCACCCTCTCCCCAAAGGGGCGAGGAACCGGGAGCGAAGCCATGCGTCTTACCGTCGGGGGACGGCCGGCTCGACCGGGAACGCTTCGAGCGTGACGACATCGATACCCGGCTGTTCCCGGAGCCAGATCGCCAGCTTGGCGGCCGGCTCGCCCGAGCCGCGTGCCTTGACGCCCTTGCCTCGAGTGCCATTAACATCATCGGCCAGCAGGGGCTGAAGACCCTGGTCGTCGTCGTGCCAGACGACGCCGGGCTCACACGGGAGTTTGGCGGCCCACGGCAACGGTCCGATGCGCCGCTTCCACTCGCGATAGGGTGGTAACGGGGGGCGCGACACGACCAGGGCGAAGGCGCACAAGCCGGATCCCTCGCTCAAGCGGTATCGCTCGTCGCTCTTCGTGGGGGGCGGGTACAGCGGCTGTTGCTTGCGGTGCGGAGGTGTGTCCTCGTCGTCGGGGTCGCAGAGCTCGTCAGTGCCGTCGGGGCGGAAAGCGATCAGGAAGGCGTAGTCGGGTTCGGACAGCTCCGCCCGCACGGTCACCTCATCGTCCTCGCGGGCTGTGAACGAGCGCCGGCCCAGGATGCCGAGGCGCGTCCGGTCGAAGTGAGTCGCGTCGAGCTTGGGGAAATGGGGGATCTCGAACCGCGTCACCCGCAGATCGATGCGAGGTGCCGGGCCCGGTTCGGACGGCGGATTCGCGATCCCTCGCGGTCTGATCGCAAACTCCTGTGGGGTTTGCACCGGTCGTGGCCAGAAGAGCCAGGCCGATACGAGCAGGACCAGCGAAACGGTCGTCAGGCCGAGCACCATCACGACTCGCCGGATCAGACGGGATCGCTCCAGCGCGCGGAGCAGGGCGTCGGCCGATCCGAACCGCGATCGGGGTTCGGCCGCCATAGCCTTCAGGCAGATCGCCCTGAGCCCGCGTGGAATCTCGGCCTTGTTCAGGGCCGAGCGGTCGAGGTCGCAACGGCGGGCCCGGTCACACGACTCCTGACCCGTCGCCGCCTCGAAAGGACCCTTGCCGGTCAGGAGGAAATAGAGCAAGCCTCCGAGAGCGAAGACGTCGGACAGCGGCCGGATCCTTTCGAGATCCATTCGGGCCTGCTCGGGTGCCATGTAGGCGTAGGTGCCGCCCTCCGATCCCGTGGCGGCCTCGGACCAGGCATCCTGCTGCCAGGCCAGGCCGAAGTCGATCAGACGCGGCCGGCCGTCCTCGTCGATCAGGACGTTTGCCGGCTTGATGTCCTGATGGACGATCCCGCGTCCGTGGGCGAAGGCGACCGCGCCGGCAATTTCGGCGACCAGGGCCGCGGCCTGTCGGGGCGTGACCGGCTGCTCCCGGGCGTGCTGGGCCAGGGTCCGGCCCTGGATATACTCCATGACCAGGTACGGACGGCCCTCGTGGAAATCGAGGTCATGGACCCGAACGATGTTCGGGTGCTCCAGCTCGGCCAAGCGCCGGCCTTCGTCCCCGACCGCGGAGCGGCCGTCCGCGTCGATCACCTGGTTGGCGAGCTTCAAGACCAGGTCGCGGTGCAGGCCCGGATGAACGACCCGAAAGACCTGCGCCTGGCCTGATCGAGGGAACCGCCCGACGACGAGGTACTTGCCGATCCTCGACGGATCGGGCGTTTCGTCCAGGGCGATCGGTGCGTTCGATTCGAGATCGGCTGTTCGTGGTTCCCCATCCGGCTGGGGCTCGGTCGCTGGCGACGGAGTCCGGATGTGGCTGACCGTGGATTGGTCATCCCTGTTGGTCGGCGAACGCTCAGACTTGGCCGAATCCGGATCGCCGTCGGTGGCGACGGCACTCGCCGGGCTCGAGCCCGGCCCGAGCTTCATAATCGCCGAAACGTCGGCCCGCAACTGGTCGAGCCGTCCGCGGCAATCGGGACAATTGTCGAGATGCGCGCGGAACCGTTCGGAATCCGGCTCTCCGGTCAGGACTTGCAGAAGCTTATCTTCCTCGAGGCAGCTCATCGATGAGCGCATTCCCCAGCTCCTCTCCGAGTGCGGGCGCGCTCCGCTCGGACGGCTTTCAGGACACGCGAGGCGTAGACGAAAACGACCTGGGTGGAGATTCCCAGCTCGGCGGCGATGGCCGCGCCGGGCCGATTGCGGAGCAAGCGCTGCTCGAAGCAGGTCCAGACGGTCGGTGACGTGACCGACCGGACCCGCGGCAACGCCCGTTCCAGGATCTGCTGGCGACTGATCTCGTTCAATTCCCGCTCGACTTTGCTGCTCTCCGCCTCGCTGAGAAGCTGGAACCGATTCACCCACTCCTCCTCGGCCCGCCGCCGCACCTTGACGCGCCGGGCTTCATCGACCAGGGCGGAATAGGCCAGCTTCCAGAGGTAGCTGCGGAACCGACCGCGCCTGGACTCGAGCTCGAACGTCGGCAGCGATCGCAAGAGCCGAACGAACACCTCTTGGATGACGTCATTCGCGCTGTGCTCCGAGAGCCCCTGGTTGCGCAGGTAACGCGCGAGCAAAGGGTGGTAGAACCGGTAGAACTGACTCCAGCCCACGGCATCCGTGCGATCCCGGACACGCGCGATGAGCGAAACATGGGTGTGGAATTCCGACTCGTCCCTGTTGGTACTCGCGGTTTCCGACATGAGGGTTTCGGCTCCAATCCGTTCACCTTCGGAATGGGCCGGCCCAGGCCACAAGACTACTATCGTAAATCAGATCAACCTGAAAAGGGGGTCGAAAACGACGAATTTCGAGAATCTCACGAGTATTCCGATCCGACGTCCGAGCTTATGCGAAATGCACATATCCCTCTCGGGCGAGTTTCGAGGCATTCCCGACCTATGATACGTACGGGAGCGGAAAACCTAACGCGGCAGCCGGGGAAAAGATCGAGTTCCGGCAGTCGACTCGGTTCGTTCCTAAACAACTGTCACCGTCGGGTTCTGAACGCGGAGCGCAACGGCCCCGCGACGAGTATTAAGACGACTCATCGAGAATCGCTTCGGATGCAGGTCTTCGGAGCATCGCCTGGATTCGGCTTCGCGAGAGCATCCGAGATGGGGACCAGCGGCGGGGGTGGTAGCGCTTCCCCTGGCGCGACGACGCATTTAACATCCCCGCCGGTTTCGAGCGTTTTTCGGTTTTTCGGCTTTCCACACCAGCCGGATAATCCCTCAAGAAAAAACGATCGTCAAGACTCTTCTTTTCATTGCAAGCTGTCCATCTTGCCGACATAGAGAGGGTACGCACTCCCAGAGTCTGGTTGAAAGGGTAACAATGGGGAAATCCGGCTGTCGGTGCGTGTTGGAAACCCGCCCGACCATGGGTTGTTTGAGGGGCAATCGGTTCCAATGCAGGGTTCGCGGCGGGTTTCAAGCTCGTCTCGACCGTGCCCCGCAAATCGTGTTCATCCTTTTAGGAAGGTCTCCAGGACGGGCCGGGCGAGCCGAATGGAGGATTCCGGTTCCGGGGTCCGTGACGAAAGGCCGTTCTGATGGCGGGAGGAGCGAGCGAACCGTTGCAACCGGCCCAGCCCGGGCAGGCTCCGCTTGGGAGTCAGGCGGGACGGCGGCCGTCTGCGCCTCGGCGGCGCCGCGCACTTCGGCTGGCCGCTTCCCTGGGGCTCCTGCTGAGCACGGCGGGCGTCGTGTTGGGCTGGTGGGTCTGGAACGTGTCCCAGGTGCGGACGACCAACGCTTATGTCGTGGGGAACATCACCCCCGTTTCCTCGGATGTCGGCGGCCAGGTTGTTGCGTTGTATGCGGACGACAACATGATCGTCGCTGCGGGAGCCCCGCTGGCGCAGCTCGATCCGGTCCCGTTCCAGCTCGAGGTCGATCGGGTGCTGGCGGACCTGCGGAACGCACAGGCTGGGTGCGCGCGGCGGCCGTGAACCTGCGGCTGGTTCGCCAGGATCGGCGGGCCCTCCTGGACGGTGCGAGCGCACGGCGGGGCGAGTCCGAGCGGGCGGCGCGGGCGGCGGAAGTGGAGGTCCAGTCGCGCGAGCAGATCCACCGGAAGGAGCAGGAATTGCTCGGCTCGCAACGAGCGCAGGTCCCTGGACTGGCCGCGCTCCAGGAAAATGCCGCGGCTGTACTACGAGCGGTTCTCACGGCTGGCGGCCTCAGGCGACGTCCCGGTGCAGGATCGCGACAACCGTGCGGCGACGTATCGCGAGGCGACGGCCAAGCTCGAGTCCTTGCGGAGCGACATCGCCGCCAGCGAGCGCCAGGTGCTCGCGAGCGAGCTTCAGCTCGAGGAGGCCCGCGTCCGGCTCGAGCAGAGCCGCCAGGCCCTGAACAGCACCGACGCCGCGGTGGTCCAGGCCCAGGCGGCCCAGTTGCAGCCGGACATCGCCACGGCACAGCTCGAGGCGCTGAAGAGTCGGGTCAATCAGGGCGAGGCGGCGATCCGCACCGCGCAGCTCAACCTGAGCCACTGCCTGATCCGGGCACCGCAGGGGGGATCGTCAGTCGGCGGACCATCCAGCTCGGCGAGACGCTGGCGTCGAAGCAGCCGTTCCTGAGCATCGTCCCCCTCGACTTCGACAACGTTTGGGTGGTAGCCAATCTCCGCGAGGACCAGATGGACCGCGTCCAGGCCGGCAGCCGCGCTCTGATCACGCTCGACGGAATTGCCGAGAAAACGTTTCAAGGCTGGGTCGAGAGCACCTCGGGTGGCACCGGATCGGTGTTCTCGCTATTCCCGCCCGACAACGCCACGGGAAACTTCGTCCGGGTCGTGCAGCGCCTGCCGGTGCGGATCCGGTTCGCCGAAGCGGAGAACTACCAGAATCGAATCCGCCCGGGGATGTCGGCGACGGTCCACATCGACGACAGGACCGTCGTGCGGCGCAGCGATCGCGTGTGGTGAATCCGGAAAGGAGGACGGCGTGGGGACCAAGACACAGATCGCGGTGGCGGCGTTCGCCCTCCTGCTGCCGGCGGTCGTGGGCCGAGGGCTCCGCGCCGGAGACTTGCCCGCGGCCCGCCGGGCGATCGAGCCGCCCCGGACCGACACCCTCCCACCTGCCTTACCAGAGCAGCCCGTGCGCGAGCAAGACGGCCGGCTATCCCTCCCTCCTCCGGCACCCCCCGCCCCGGGCCGGCCCATCCGACTCGCGGAGTCCCTGGCCTTGAGCTTGCGGAATGTCGAGACGGTCCAGGCGAACCTTTCGGTCCGGACCGCCACGGTGGCGCGGTTCGAGGCGCTGAAGGCGTTCATCCCACTCATGGACCTGCCGCAGCTCCAGGTTGGCTTCAGCCGCGTGACCGGCCCTGCGACCGGCAGTCAGTCCGTCATCTTCCCCGACGAAACCCTTGGCGTGCCGCTCCTAAGCCAGCCAGGGCTCGTCAACGCCGAGCTCAACCGGTTCAACATCTACCTGCCACTCGACCCGTCCGGACACATCACCGCCATGCCGATCGCCGAGGAAGGAATCCGCGCCAAGGAGCTGATGGAGCAGCTCGTCCGCCGCGCCCAGGCCGTGCTCGCGGCGCAGCGCTACTTCGAGGCCAAGCAGATCGGCTACGGCCAACGCGTCGCGGACGCCGGCGCCTACGTGGTGGGGGAGACGCTCGGGCTAGTGGAGCGAAAGCTCCGCGAAAAACAGGCGCACGATGTCGAGCTCAGCCAGGCCCGGGTCGACGTGGGGAGAGCCCGGGTCCTCGTGGCCGATCTGGGCAAGGCCGAGCGGAACGCGGAGCGGCGGCTCGGCGTGGCGGTGCATCAGTGCCGGCTTCTGGTGCCCCAGGAGCTCGGACCGGTTCCGATCGAGCCGGAGTCCAGCTTTGCCTTCGACCTCGCCGAGCCGGACCTGATCGACCTCAGCCTGGTGCCCGACTTCCCCCGCTGCCGCGAGGACGCCGTGCAACTGGCCAAGCGGCAACGGCTCGAGGTTCGGCTGATGATCGTCGGCCTGCGGATCGCCCGTCTCCAGCAGATTCGGGACAAGACACGGCTGCTTGGCCTGGGACAGCTCCCCCTGGGCCTGAGCTTCAAGAACACGACCAACGCCAACGGCGGGATCGCGCTGGGGCTCATCTTCGGCTCGCTCTATGACCTGCCGGTCGTCAATCTCTCCCTCTGGGCCAACATCCGGCAGGCTCGGCTGGACGTCATCCGCTCGCAGCTCGACCTGGAGAAGTCGCTGCTCGAGGTCGCCGAGGATGCCGGTAGCTCTTGGGATCGCTGGCAGCAGGCGGTCCGCGAGTGGGAGCAGCGGGAAGCGGAGTACCGCCTGCGGATCGAATACCGCGATCGTCGGGTGCGGCTCTACCGCGAGCAGCAGGCGATCCGGCTCGACGTGCTGGCCTCCGAGGTCAACTTGCTCCAGGGCGACGCCAACCGCTAGACCGCGTGGTCCAACCTCCAGCTCGCCCGGCTCGACATCCTCCGCGCCACCGAGCTGCTGCTCGACTATATTGAAAAGGCAGGGATCGCGGCCGTGCCGGCGGTGGTCGATGTTCCTCCCAGACCGCGTCATGGACACGGGTTCCTCCACCGGATGGTTCACCTGGGCGGGCTCGATTCCCGTGATGAAAAGGAGGTCCAGTGAGGATGCCCCTTCGACCAGGCTCGACGTTCATCGCACTGATGCTTCTGGGCATCGCGTGGGCGCGTCCGGCATTGGCCCAATCGGAGGCCCCGATCGCGCCCTCGGCCCCCGAGCCACCCCCGGCGGCGTCGGAGACAGCCCGGCTGCGGACGGGCGAGACCGTCACGCTACGGGTTCGCCAGGTCATACCGTGCGACGGGCTGACTCCCGGCGAGCGGCTCTTGAGCGGGCGGCCCGCGATCATGCCGGGCGATCGCGTGATCGCCGAGGTCGTCCGGCCCGGCGTGCACCCCCCCGCTCTCATCGGCGGGACGATTGTCCACATCGCGGCGCCCAAGCGGTTCGCGAAGCCCGGTCGGATCACTCTCCAGCTCGGGCAGCTCGTGCAGGCCGCCCCCGGCCGCTCCGAGCTGGTCCCGTGGGTTTTCGACCTCGAGGACCGGCGGTTCAACGTCCAGATGCGGCGGCGGTTGATGCTGGCACTGTTCGCCGCCGAGGGCGCGGGGATCGGAGCGAGCCTGGGCGCGCAGGCCGGACCATCGAGCCCCGCGTACTTGGGGCTTGGAGCGGGGGTGGGCTTGCTCACGGGCATTGGATACGCCAGCCTGATGCCCGGGCGCGTGGCCAGCCTGGAACCCGGCGACACTTTCCGGATCACCGTCGGCACGCTGTCGTATCGGCCCCTCGGGACGTCGCCGCCGCTCTCGCTTCACCCCGCGCCGGACCCGGCAAAGCGCACTAAGGAGCACGGCCGATGAGGCGCATCTGGCCGGTCATCGCCCTGCCCGTCGCGGCCGTGCTGGCGAGTACCGGATGCGACCGGCGGGCGGAAGCCCCGGCGGGCGATCTGCCCCCCGCATACACCCGGGACAAGATCCTCGACCCGAAGCTGGCCGAGGTCGCCCGAGCGTTCACAGCCTGGGCCGGCGAGCAGAAGGTGCAGGCCGGGGCCGTGTTTGGCAGGGTCGAGGTCCTCCCCCCGGCACCGACGCTCTTGCCCTACGGCATCGGCACATACCAGAAGGAACTGCGGTTGCCGGCGATCCTGATCACCGGACCGGGCTGGCGCGCTCTGGCTGGCGACGATCGCGAGGCGCTGGCCGCCCGTGCGTTCCAGGAGCTTTCCCGGCTCCTGGAATCGAGCGCCAGCGCGTCCGCCGTGCGGGCAACGGTCACGATCCAGACGCCGCAGGGGTTGGAGCTGTGCTGGATCAACGACCTGGAGCCGGGGAGGAAGCTCCTGCATGGAGAAGACGAGTGAACCTCGCACCGCCCGCGGCATCGTCAAGGGCGCCATGGCCGATTTGCTGGTGCTGCGTCCGGCGTTTGCCCTGGCTGCGGTCTGGCTGACGACCGCGGGGCACACCGCGAGCTTCCGCGAGATGACCGCCGCCCGCGGCTGGGTGACGGCCGAAAGCTACAGCCTGCACTCGATCTTTCTACTGACGATCACCCTGACCCTGCTCGTCGCGCCGCGACTCGCGCGCTCTCACGGCAGCTATCCGCTGGTCGTCGCCGGGCTGACGATGCTGGGGGCCGGTTCGCTCGTGAACGGCGCGCTGCCGCACGCACCGACGGAACTACTCGGGCTCGGCCGCGTGCTCGCCGGGATCGGCGTGGGGCTGGTGATCCGCTCGGCCCCGCGCATCTTGCCTGCCGGCCAGGAAGGCCGCATCGCCTGGGCGGGCATCGTGCTGCCAGCGGCCGGGCCGGTCGTCATCGCCCTCGCCGTGGAGTCGTCCCCCTGGTGGTCCTGGCAGGGAGCCTTTCTGTTCGAGGTCGTGCTGGCCCTTTTGTCTCTCGCGCTCGTGCTCTCGATCGCCGACCCCCCCGACCTCGATCGGGATTGCCCTCCGGGGCCGGTCGAACCGCTGGGCTACCTGCCCGCGGCTGTTGTGGCCGCACTTTCGGTCTGGTACGTGATGCACTGGGGCCAGCTCCACGGCTGGCTCGAGGGACCGGACATCACGGCCGCGATGATTGTCGGGTCGGTCGCGCTCAGCGTGCTTCTCTGGATGGTCTGGCCGGGCCTCGATCCGGGCACGCTGCGCCAGGGGTTGCCTCGACTGGGGCTTATCACCTACGGCGGATTCGTACAGTATTTCAATTCCCTGGACATGGGCGTGTACGGCGGCTTGCTGGTGAACTTCAGTCCCTGGATGCGTTCGTGGCTGATCTGGTCACTCACACTCGGGTCTACCGCGGCGCTCGCACTCGGCCGGATCGTCTGGCAGAAACGGTCGCCCGGCTTCGCCGGCGCGGCACTCGGATTGCTTGTCCTGGCCGGCGGCATGAGCCTCTCACACCACAACACCATGAACTGGCCATTCTGGAACCTGCTCAACACCGTCGAGTTCAACTGGTTCGCCGCCCCCCAGCACCGGGAGCTCGCCCTGCCGCGGTTCTTGATGGGCTTCGGCAGCGGGATGGTGCTGCTGGCGATGACGACACGCACCAGCCCTGATCCTCTCCGCGAGGCACGAATCCGGCCGTTGCTCCAGGTCGCGCAGTTCGCGGGCGGAACGTTGAGTGTCGGCGTTCTCGTGACGGTGCTCCTGGCCGCGCACCAGCTCCAGTACTCCTACGTCGCCGACCGGGGTTTCATCCAGGCGGCCGAGCGCGGCGACCGGAACTCACGGCTCGCCGCCCACGTGGCTACGGCCGGCGCGGGCGCGGTCGGCGCGACAGGCCGAAGCGCTGGAATTCCGGGCCGTCAACTACGAGGCCGATAACCTCGTCTTCGCGACTATCTACGGAGGATTCCTGGTCGCCTCGCTGGTGCTGGCCGTCGTTTGCGGCATCTATTCACTGATGCGGTACCTGTCGTCGCCGTCGTCTTCGCCTGCCGAGCGAACGTAGCTGATGTTTGGGTCGCGGGACCAAAGCAAGGTGCTGGAACACGGGTTTGGCCGGCGCCGGTGGTGCTCACGGCGGCAGTACGGTCAAAGCGGCCGGCCCGTCCCGGTCCGCCCAGGGGCCGGAAATGTGCGGGGAAATGGGGTTCTTCCGCACTTTTGATGATCCACGACCGCCAACTCACACAGAAGTCCCCATCTTGACGGGATTCTCGGTCGTTTCGGCCCGGAGTGGCACCATCCTCATCACGAGTGCGGGAGAACCCCGAATCCACGATCGGTATCACGCAATGCCGGGTCGTTGACATCTCGTTACAAAATCCCCCGGAATTCCCTGAATGATGGCGCCGGTCCGGGTCGAAAAGAGCTATGTCGTGGGCGGCATTCCCTGTCGGCGATCGTCGTCATCCGTGGGAGTCTCCATGTTGCCGAAAAGCGGTCTTCGACTGATCGGCCTTCAGGCCCTGCTGGTCGCGATCACGATCCAGGGGGTGACACCGTGTACCTACAGCCTCGTGTCGCCCTGGGTCCTGCGGTGGCTTGATCCTTCCGCGCCGACCGGTCATCCCGATGCCCGCTACGGCCGCATGCCCGAGAATGATCGCCCGGCACCTTTGAACGCCACGGATCCCGACGAGGCGCCGGACGAGGTCGTGATCGCGGGCGACTTCCACACCCACACGGTCCTGAGCCGGTGGCCGGTCCTCCCTTCCGGTCGCCCGGCCTGGGCAGACGCCCGGCCCGAGTCCTGCCTCCGCGCACCCCCGCACCGACCGGCCGCGCCGGTCACCGACCCGATATCCTCGCTTTGTCGGATGACCTGCTAAGTCCCTCCCGCCACGGTGCCTTGATCGACAGGTCGATGCCGCGGAGTCAAGGCCGTTACCTTGGCCGGCACATCCGCCCGCCGAATCTCCGGGCCCCGTCGCTTAGGAACAGACTGGGAATAACTTCGTTTCGTAGAACGGAATTCATTCCGTTTCCAAGTTTCCAGTCGAACGGAATGAATTCCGTTCTAGGGAATTTCGGCCGGCCTCCTTGCACGCGAGTGCTCCGAGCAAAAAAGGGAACTCATTTCCGCCTCGATCCTGAGCACGACACTTGCATATATCAGCGTTTATGTTCTTGCGCCCTCCGGGACCTCGATGACCGCCGCGGCGCCGATGGCCATTCTCGGCCGGCCCGCGAGGGAATCCGCCCGAGGCAGGCCACCCAGGGGGGTTATCGAGCCATGACGCATCGTCCGAGACCACCGTGCCAGCGAGTCCGATGACCGCGTGCTGACCATTGAGCACTCCGCACACGCCGCCGAGCCCCCTCTCGGACGTAAAGGGTACCTACCTCCCCTCGTCGGCGTTCCGCCGTGCCTTGCGGCGGTCGTCGCCCGAGTCGGCCAGGGGCATCCAAGACCGATCGGTCGAGTCGAGATCGACGCCGGGGCTGACCAATCTCATCGGGGCCGCGCTGGCCGTCGGGGTCGCGGCCGGGTTCCTCGAGCTGGCGGTGGCGATGATCCAGGTCCAGGGGCTGCATCGGGTCGGCCTGAGCACGCTGCGGATCAGCCGGCATGTCGCGTGGATGGTCCCGGTGGCGGAGACGCTGGTGTCGCTCGGCCTGACGCTGGGTCTGGTGACGCCGGCGCTGGCGTGGTCGGCCCTGCGCGGCCGGCGTCGGAGGTCGTCGCGGCCGGCACTCCTGGTCCTGGTGGTGGGCCGGCACGGTCCTGGGGACGCTGCTGCTCCTCGGCCCGCTTCTGGCGGTCCGTCGCCTGCATGGCGGGGCGGCGCTGGCACTGGCGTTCGGTGCCGGGTCCCGGATCGGTCGCCATCCTCGTGCGGCCCACGCCGCGGCGTGGCGGCGCGCCTCGCACTGGGCCGGGGCCATGGCGCTCTGCGGCCTGATCGCCTACTCTTCATGGCAATGGGACCGGGTCGCCCGCGCCGAGGAACGAGCCTGGTCCCGGCCCGCGTCCCGGACCCCGAACCTGCTCTGGATCGTCATGGACACCGTCCGCGCCGACCACATGAGCATGTACGGCTATGCGCGGCGGACGACGCCTGAACTCGAGAGCTGGGCCAGGGAGGGGATCACGTTCGAGATGGCGCGATCGGCCGCCCCGTTCACCTTGCCCTCGCACCTGACCATGTTCACGGGTCTCTGGCCGTTCGAGCACGGCGCCCGGATCGATCGCCCCTACTTCGGGCCCTCTCCCACGCTGGCCGAGCACCTCGCCGCCAACGGCTACACCACCCTCGGCCTGGCGGGCAACACCGGGATGTGCAACGCCACCTACGGCGTCGGGCCGCGGATTCGATTATTATGTCGAGATGCTCTGCAACCACGAGGTGAGCCTGCGAGCGATGATGTTCAACTCGTCGCTGGGCCATTCGTCATGTGGCTGGCCCATCGCATCGGGCTTCCGGTCCCCACGGAGTTGCCCGAGGGGAACCGCCGCCTCGCGCCGGAGCTGATCGGCCACGCCAAGGAGTTGCTGGGCCGCTTCCGTCGCCGCAACGAGGCCGGGGGGCCCGACTCGCATCGGCCGTATCTTCCTCTTCATGAATTTCATGGATGTTCACAGCCCGTATATTCCCTTGGCCGGCCGCGACCCGACAATTCGGGACCGACCCGATCCCTCCGCGAAAGGAGGCCGTCCCGGAGGCCGGTTGGCGTGCGCTGCACGCGCGGAACATCAGCCCGCCGGATCGGCGGCCCGAACGGCAGCGAGAGCTGGACGCGGTCACCCGTCGCCTGATCGACCTCTACGACGATTGCCTGCTCGGCCTGGACGCGGAACTCGGCCGCTTCCTCGGCGAGCTGCGGACCTCGGGCATCCTCGAGGAGACCTGGGTCGTCATCACTTCCGATCATGGGGAGGAGTTCGGCGAGCATGCCATCTTCGGGCACGGGGCCAGCCTGTACAACCAGGTGACCCACGTCCCGCTGATCCTGATCCCGCCGCCGGCGGCACGCGGATCGACGCGACGATCGGTACGCGGAGCTCCGGGGCCGGCGCATTCGCGTCCCTGTCTCGCAGCGCGACCTGCCCGCGACCTTGAGCCGGCCTGCTCCTGCCCGGGATCGAGAACCCCTTCCCCGGTCGCAGCCTCGCCCGCCACTGGGGGCCCGGCGGCCCCGGGTCTCCCGACCCGATCCTCGCCCAGATGGAGGAACAGCACTTCGTGGGTGAAGAGGTCCAGATGGATCTGAGCCTGAAGATGGATTCCGTGATCGCCGACGGTCACCTGCTCATCGAATCCGTCCGGAATGCACCCGAATTGTACGACCTGCTCGCCGACCCGGAGAATCAACGGAACCTGGCCGGACGGCCCGAATACCGTGGTCGCCAGGAGCGTTTGGAGCAGGAACTGGACACGATCCGGCGCCAACCGATCCGACTATCAAAGTAGCCGCCGGCGTCCGAAGTCACCCACTCGGACCGGACCCGGTCTGGGTCGCCTCGTAAACCGACTGGGCCACCTCCAGGGCGATGGCGCTGCTCGGATCCGGACCGCCGCGATGGTTGGAGTTGAAGGAGATGAAGACTCCGCTGTCCGAGGAGGGGTAGAGGATGAGCTGAGAGGTGTATCCGGCGATCGACCCGCTCTTGGTGACCTCGATAGGCCCGGCGTTCGTGTCGATCACCGTGTCCCATCCCAGGCCGCGCACGTCGTCGGAGGGGGGCCTCGCACCGTAATGCGGCGTCGGTGTCGCGGTCCACATCAAGGCATAGGTCGCGGGATCGAGGATCTGGTCACTGAGGAGTGCCGTCATATAGGTGGCCATGTTCCGGGCCGTCGAGACCATTCCGGCGGCGGCGTACAGGGTTGGTCCGTTCTGCATCCTGGCCTTCGGCCAACTCCCGTGCCGCAACGCGTCGTAGCCCACCGCCTGGTTCGTGACCGTGGCGGACCGGCCCAGCTCCTGGGACTGGGACATCCCGAGCGGTCCCAGGATTTGATCCTGGATGAAGGTGCTGTACGTCTCTCCGGTCCGCTGCTCGATGAGCTCGCCGAGCAGGTCATAATTCGTGTCGCTGTATGAGCTCTTTGTCCCAGCGGCGTAGAGGAGGGGGTATTTCGCGCTGGCCGCGACCTGGGCCTGCCAGGGCCGGTTGCCCTCCGAATCCGTGATGCCGCTGGTCATATCGAGCAGTTCCATCGTGGTCAGACGGGACCACTTGGGGGGCAGCTTGAACGATTTCGTGTTGTGCAAGTAGTCACTGATCGGGGCGTTGAGGTCGAGCGGATGGGCGGTGCCCTGGCTCTCCTGGTAGAGGAGCAGCACGCCGAGGGCAGTGAACGTCTTGGTCACCGAACCGATATCGAACCGGGTATCGGCCCTGGCGGGCAAGCCGGCCGCCACGTCGCTGACTCCGTATCCTCGCGTCAGGGCGACCCGCCCGTCGGTGACGATCGCCACCGAGATGCCGGGGAACTGGTGCTGATCGAAGTAGGGTTTCAGGGCCTTCGCCACACGGTCGGAGAGGTCGGTTGATGCGGTCGCGTGGGCCTTGGCAAGGTGGCCAGAGGCCATGAGCAGGCGCGAATCGAGCACCTCGGCCTGGGGCCGGCGCGGCCCGCCGTCCGGGCCGATCACGGGGCGGGGGCGATCCGAGCCGGAGTTCGGGCGAAGGGCGTGAATCCCGCCCTTGCGCAAAGAGACGCATCAGGCTTTTCCTCTTGAGGTTGTCGAGGCCGAGGACCGATCGTGGCCCGTCCGATGCGAAGGGCATATCTAACTCTTCGGAATCGTTACCCCGGAGGCGACAGGGCGGGGATGCGACGATGGGCGACGAGGAATCGATCGCCGGGCGGATCCGTCGCAGCCGAGAGGCGATGCAGGGACGTCCGCGGAGCGGCTACGGGCGCGACGAGCCGGGTATCCGCCGACGGGCCCGCGACCTTCCCAACGCTATTCGAGGGGTTGCGAGACGGGAGCCGGCCGGGACGGGAGACCGGTTTCGGTCCGTCTCCTCGTTACAGGCGCAGCCGCGGGGAGCTCGGACTGGGGTGGGATCGTGCCGTGGAAAAAACCGTCGAGGACCTGGCCGTAATACACCCAACCACTGGGACTCAGGTGCCCCTTGTAATCGAAGCAGAAGGACCGATCGGCGTCGTGATCGGCGAAGTCGATGACCGTCGTGCGATAGCGGGCACCGAGCTCGCGTAATTTCTGGTAGTAGGCGCGTCGGGCGGCGTACGTAACCCCACACTGATCGTACCAGCCGCCGTGGATCGGCATACTCAGCAGGAGCGGCTGGGCTCCGAATTCGGTCAACGTGCGCAGGAGAAGCTCCAAATCGACCCATTCCTGGTTCCCCTGAAGGGTACGGAGAAAAGCGTCATCCGACCGCGTGTTTTTCTGCCGGAGCGTTTCCTGGCGAAACTTGCTTTCCCACCTTTTGTTATCCAGACCGAACTCGTTGTTGTTGGAATGAGTACGGTATAATGCGTCCGCCCGCTGGTGCATCGTCGACCAGTCCATCGGCTGGCCGGCGGGCGGCGAAATCGGGGACGATGTCCGTATCGGGTGTCTCCAGTGTTGAGACACCACTCTCCAGTGATCCTGGTAGCGGAGGATCGCATTGTGCAGCATCCCCAGTGGGAGCACCGCGTCATAGCAGGCGAGACCGAGGGGGGAGCCGTCGGCCAGGTTCTCCAGGGCGAATTTGAGGAGCGGTCGATCCGCCAGGGTCGCCGGGTACTGGAGCATCCGCCGAGCCGCATCCTGCTTGAGCCGGAGACTCAGCCGGGCATTGAAGGCCAATTCCCCGGCGTGCAAGGCGGAGAAATTGCCGGCGTAGCCGCCCGCCCAGGCCGTGAGCCCCTCGAAGAACCAGAAAGGCGACAGGGAGATCGCCACTTTCCGCCCTCGCAGCGCGGGACCGACCGCGGCCAGCTTTTGCTGGATGATCAAGCAGGTCGTCGCCTCCTTGCCCACCGGGAAGAC
The DNA here is from genome assembly GCA_963842405.1 of uncultured Isosphaeraceae bacterium. Lineage (GTDB taxonomy): Bacteria > Planctomycetota > Planctomycetia > Isosphaerales > Isosphaeraceae > CAVZRC01. The sequence goes on from CAWJGW010000011.1 coordinate 174,982, forward strand.
CATGAACCCGGTGGGGCGATCGCGGAACAAGTTGGTCACATGAAACGGCCGATTGTAAGTTCTGAGTAAGTTCAGCTCGGAGCTACCGTAAAGCGGCAGCAAGCCGCCGGTTTCGAAGGCCGCCTGTTGCAGGGCCGTGCCCTGGTTCTTCAGCCGGTACCATTCGCCATTGGGATCGATGATGGCCTCATCCGCCGCGAGCGCCGCGACCGCGCGACTTTCCAACGACCGGGCATAAGACCGGAGCGCCCCCAGCATGACGACAGCCAGAATCACCGCAGTCAGCGCGGGTGCGAGGTGGGGGGTTTGCTCCAAGGGCTTGTTGTCACCATGCATCGTCGCGTCTCTCGGGCCGTTATGAGAGTTTCTGAGATCGCGTCCAGCCGCAGCCACCTTGACGTGACCGTCGGGTCCTTCCATGGGCTCGGGCCGGCGGCCGGATTATATCGTGCTCGACCGATTCATGGATCTCGGGAATCTGGAGAAGCACCCTGGCCGGTCGATGCGAGGGCTGCCGGGATCCGAGACTCCTTTCAATCCATCGGATTCTCCGGCACCCGGAGTTCAAAGCCGGTTCATCGGGAAGTCGCGCGAGGGGCTTGAGATACGTGGACAAGCTTCCAAATTCGAACCTCAGATCGCTTAACTCATGAGTTGGCCCGCGCACGGACCGCAGGGATCTGATACGAGCCCTGAGCGCCAGCGAGTGGATTCCGGCAGGGACGATCCCTTCGGCCGGACGTGAGGCTGAGCTTACTGAGCGTTGCATAGAAAACTTAAGTCCCTGATCGTCACCCAATTTGGCGTAGCCGCGGCTTCCTCCCGCGGCCTGAAGGGCCGCAGGAACCCAGCCCAGGGAGAGGAACGCTGACGAAATAACTCCCATGCCAAACGCTTTTCAAGCCTTGAAACGTAGAGCGAGTGACGGGGAAATCGGGAAGTTATTTCGTCAGCGTTCCAATCCCTGGGGTCCTGCCACCGGCCACAACCCGCCGGCCTGGAGGGCCTGAGGAGATCGGTCCCAGCCCTATGCGAAGTTCCCAACCGTCACCAGCGTCGCGATCGGGGCCAGGGGGTTCTTGCGGCCCTTCACGGCGCGGGTGCTTGAGACCTTCGATGCCCCCAGGGATTCTCTCCTGCGGCCTTTCAGGCCGCGGGTGATTGGGGCGTGGGACGCCCCCATGCTCCCTGGGCTGGGTTCCTGCGGCCCTTCAGGCCGCGGGTGCTGGCGGTCTTCGAGGCCCCAGGGATTCTCCCTGGGCTGGGTTCTTGCGGCCCTTCAGGCCGGAGTGCAAGACCCACCTCCCCAAACTCTGTGACGATCCGGAGCGTTTCGATTCCATCGGGAACACCACCGTCTCGTGACAGGCGGATTGGGTGGAACGGGGCTCGCTCCGTCGTACTCTGGTTCAACGTCCGGGCTTAGGTTTTCTATGCAACGCTCAGTAAGAACTGGCTTCACAACTTCCTGGATAAGCAGGCTGGGTTCCGCGTGTTCACGTCCGAGCGTCATTGGCGAGCTCATCCAGTCCACTGCCGTTCTTGCGGAGCGTCCACCGGCTCATGCCCGTCCTGCGGCGCGGCGTTCGGCCGCGCCGCAGAGAAGACGATCGATGCGCGTATTGTTACCGATCGCTACAACTTTTTCCCTCTCTGGACTTGCCGAGTTCAAATCCGGTCCCCATCGTCCCCAAGTCGTTTGTGCGGGTCCTCACTTGGCCATCGCCTTGTGCGAAAGGAATTCGTCGTTCATGGCTTCTTCTCCGGCTTCATCTGGGCCGCCTTGATCGCGTCCAGTTCTCTCCGCCACTTGGCCGCTTCGTCCTTCTTGTCCGTCGCGTCGTAGAGTTGCACCAGTCGCTTGATCGCTTCGCTCAGGCGGACCTGGCTCTGTGGCGGGATCGTCTTCTCGCGTTGCTTCATCCCTTCGTAGCCGGCCAGCAGCAGCGGCTCGGCCTCGGCGTGCTTCTTCTGGCCCAGGAGCGCCTGGCCGAGAGACGACTGGGTGTTAAAGGTCGTCCAGATCTCGGGCTGCGTCTTCTCGCGGATGGCCAGGCACTCGCGGAGGAGCGGTTCGGCCTCGGCGTCAGTTCTTGTGCTGGAGCAGGCCCAGGCCGATCTGGGCGAGAGAGCCGGCCAGTTGCGGGCTGTCCTTGGGCAGCGTTTTTCGAGCTTCGGTCAACTGCTCCTGGAGCAAGTTGGCGAGCTTGGCGTTCTCACCCGCCTTCGCGTAGGCGTCGAGCAATTGCTCGCCGACCCAGCGCAGCGCGGGTATTTCTTCGCCGCCCGATAGGCTTCTTCGAGCAGCGGAATCGCTTCCTTGAGCCGGCCCGCATCCTTGTAGTTCACGCCCAGGTTGGCCACGGTCAGATTGCGTGTCCGGGTGGTCCCGGCCGAGCTTCGCCTCCACGATGCTTCAAGGTCTCCTCGAACAGGGGAATGGACTTGTCGAGTTGCTTCATCCGCCAGTACGCCGCGGCGAGGTTGTTCATGCTGGTGAGCGTGTCGGGATGGTCGGGGCCAAGCTTGGCTTTCTTGAGCCTGAGCGACTCCTCGAACAGCGGCAGGGCCAGGTCGAGCTTGCCGGTCGCCTCATAGGCCACCGCGAGGTTGCTCATGCTCCCGAGCGTGTCGGGATGTTCGGGGCCGAGCTTGGCTCTCTGAAGCTTGAGCGTCTCCTCGAGGAGCGGCAGGGCCAGGTCCAGCTTCCCGGCCGCCCGATACACATCGGCGAGGTGCTCATGCTCAGGAGCGTGTCGGGATGTTCGGGGCCGAGGTTGGCTTTGCGCAGTTTGAGCGTCTCCTCCGTGAGCGGCAGGGCCAGGTCCGGCTTGCCGGCAGCCTTGTAGGCCGAGGCCAGGTTGTTCATGCCCGTGAGCGTGTCGGGATGTTCGGGGCCGAGCTTCGCTTTCTTGAGCCTGAGCGCCTCCTCGAGGAGCGGCAGGGCCAAGTCGAGCTTGCCAGCAGCCATGTAGGCCGCGGCCAGGTTGTTCATAAACGCGAGCGTGTCGAGATGTTCGGGGCCGAGCTTGGCTTTCGCGAGCTTGACCGTCTCCTCGAGCAATGGCAGGGCGAAGTCGAGCTTGCCGGTCAGGTGGTAGGCCGCGGCCAGGATGTTCATGCTAGTCAGTGTGTCGGGATGATCGGGGCCGAGCTTGGCTTTCCGTGTTTCGCGAGCTTTGATCAAGATGGGGATGGCCTGCTCCGCCGCTCCCAAACCGAGCAGCGACAGACCGAGCGTGTCTTGCATTTCGGCCACGGTCAGCGGATCGCCGATGGCGGTGCCTTCGAGAGTCCTGGACGGCCTTGCTCAAATTGGATTTGAGCACGTCGCGATAGTTCGGCGACCGTCGCGTAATTCTGCTTGGGATCGAGATTCTTGAAGACCGAACCCAGAATTTCGTTCCCCTTGGTGGCGTAACCAAGATTCGTCTCCGCCTCCCGACGTTTCCGCTGGGCTTCCAGCTTCGCGCGACGTTCCCCGTCGGCCCGCGCGGCCTCGGCCTTGAGAGCCTTTTCTTTCTCCAGCGTTTCACCGCGTGCGAGGAACAGGCCCCAGGTCGTGCCAGCCATTCCCGCGAGCAGGGCGAGGAGGACGAGACTTGCCGCGATGACTTGCCCCTTGTTGCGACTCACGAATTTTTGCAAGCGATAACCCACGCTGGGTGGACGCGCTTCCACGGGCTCATCGGCCAGATAGCGCTGGATGTCGCGGGCCAGGCCGTTGGCCGTCTCGTACCGCCGCTCGCGGTGCTTCTCCAGGCACTTCATCACCACCCAGTCCAGCTCGCCGCGGAGCATTGTTCATCAACTTGCGCGGCTCGGTCTGCCGCAGCGCCGCCACCGCGGGGAGCGATTGATCGGTCGAGAGTCGTGTCGAGGGCTTCGACGGCTCCTCCTCCCGGATGATCCGGATCATCTCCTTGAGTGCCGCCTTCTCCAGACGCTTGGCGTCGATCGGGCGCAGGCCGGTCAGCAACTCGTAGAGAATCACGCCCAGCGAATAGATGTCGGCCCGGGTGTCGATGTCCTCGCCCGAGAAACCCGCCTGCTCCGGCGACATGTATTCCAGCGTGCCGATCACCGAACCGAATTGGGTCGACATCGACTCATCGGTGAGCTTGCCCGCCGTCGCCTTGGCGACGCCGAAGTCGATCACTTTCGGCACCGGCCTGGCATCGATCATGGTGATCAGAATGTTGGCGGGCTTGAGATCACGGTGGACGATGCCCTTCTGGTGCGCGTGCTGCACGGCCTGGCAAATCGGCACGAAGAGTTCGAGGCGTTCTTTCAGCGTGAGCTTGGTCTGGTCGCAGAACTTGGAGAGCGGCAGGCCGTTGACCAGCTCCATCACGAAGAACGGCTGACCGGTGGGCGTCAGTCCGGCGTCGAGCACCTTGGCGATGTTGGGGTGGTCCATCATCGCCAGGGCCTGGCGTTCCTGCTCGAAACGTTGCAGCACCGCTCGCGAATCCATGCCAGTCTTGATCAGCTTCAAGGCGACTTTGCGCTTGACCGGCTCGGATTGCTTCGCGACCCAGACCTCGCCCATGCCCCCTTCGCCGATTTTATGTTGAAGCGTGTATCGACCGGCGATGAGCACGTTCGGTAGGGGCGTGGTGTCATAATCGGCCGTGATCGAGACTGGTGACGGATCGAGATCGGGTTTCGGCGTATGCACGCCCGTGGCGTTCGTCTCGGGTCTCCCCGCGTCGCAACCCACGGTCGTATTTCCTGGCCCACCTGGTGGTGACGTGGAGGCATCGTTGGCCCGCAGCAACGCCTCGACCCGTGCCCGGAGTTCGGTGTGATCGCCGCACTCACGCCCAAGGTAGGCGGCACGCTCCGCCGGATCGGAGAGGTCCGACGCGGCCAGGAACAGGGATTCTGCTCGCGCGGATCGATGGCCATTGCTCACCTGCAGGAATGGGCTTTACTCTCAATGCCTTAATCCACGGGAACAGTGTATCACGAAGGAGAAAGCGGACATCCCTAAATACTGACGCAGGCTGAGTGGTTTGGGAGGGCTGCGGGAGCTGAGAAGACATCCTCATTCACGGGGTAGTTAACCCTGCGAGAACTTTTGGCTTTCGGGGCGTCGGCACGGACCACCAAGGTCCTTTCTTCACTGCGGACTCTGGGGTTCCTCCTCATGCGTCTCTGTGTGAAACGCCTTGGAGACACACGAGAACGAGACCGCCTTATGATTGCCGCGGTCGTTCAGGCGGACGTCCGTAGCAGAGTGCGGATCAGCTCGGCGATGGCGGGGGTCTTGACGGGATCGTCGCCGAGCGGGACATACGCCTTCTTGGCGTCGACGATCCGGACTTGCTTGGGATGTCGGCGGGCGAGGGCTTCGATCCGCGCGGAGTCCCGATAGGTCAGGACGACGTACTGGCCGGACTCGACATGGATCCGGTCGAGCTTCCAGGCGCCGCCCAGGATGCGGATCTCGGCCTCGATGAGCAGGTTCTCGGCCTGGCGGGGCAGGGGGCCGAAGCGGTCGACCAGCTCCTTGCGGAAATCGGCCAGGTGGTTGAGCGAGCGGAGCCGTCCCAGGCGCCGGTAGAGCTCCAGCTTCAGCCGCGCGGCGGGGACGTAGTCGCGGGGGAAATAGGCCCGCCAGCCCAGCTCGACCGAGCAATCGAAGAGCGGCTTCTCCGGCTGGTTCGTGAGCTGACCGCGCGGCCGATTCCAGCAGCGAGCAATACAGCTCGTAGCCGACGCTCTCGATATGCCCGGACTGCTCGGCGCCCAGGATGTTGCCCGCTCCCCGGATCTCCAGGTCTCTCAGGGCGATCTTGAACCCGGCGCCCAGCGTCGTGAACTCCTCGATCGCCTTGAGCCGCTTGACCGCGTTGGGCGAGACCGACTTGTTGGATTCCAGCAGTAAATAGGCATAAGCCCGGTGCTTGTATCGGCCGACCCGGCCGCGAAGCTGGTGCAGGTCGGCCAGGCCGTACTTGTCCGCCTCGTTGATGAAGATCGTGTTGACGTTGGGGATGTCCAGGCCGCTCTCGATGATCGTGGTGGCGACCAGGATGTCGTACTTCTTCTTGATGAAGGCGATCATCGTCCGTTCGAGCTGTTCGCCGGTCATCTGGCCGTGACCGATCGCGATCTTGGCCTCCGGGACGATCGACTGGATCTTGTCGGCGATGCTCTCGATGTCGTAGATCCGGTTGTGGACGAAGAAGACCTGGCCGTCGCGGTTCAGCTCGCGGTGGATCGCCCGCTTGATCGTCTCGGCGTCGAAGCGCGTGACGCGGGTCTCGATGGCCTTGCGGTCGGGCGGGGGCGTCTCCAGGTTGGAGATGTCGCGGATGCCCAGCAGGCTCATGTGCAAGGTGCGCGGGATCGGCGTGGCCGAGAGGGTCAGCACGTCCACGGTCGAGCGCAAGGTCTTGAGCCATTCCTTGTCCTCGACGCCGAACCGCTGCTCCTCGTCGATGATGACGAGCCCCAGGTCCTTGAACGCCACGTCTTTCTGGAGGATCCGGTGGGTGCCGATCAGGATGTCGACGGCGCCGGCCGCGGACCGCTTGAGGACGTCCCGGATCTCCGACTTGGGCCGGAACCGGTTGACGGCCTCGATGGTGAAGGGGAACTCGGCCATCCGGGCGGCGAAGCTGCGGTGGTGCTGCTCGGCCAGGATGGTGGTCGGCACCAGCACGGCGACCTGCTTGCCCGCGTCGACGGCCTTGAAGGCCGCGCGGATGGCGATCTCGGTCTTGCCGTAGCCGACGTCGCCGCAGATCAGGCGGTCCATCGGCTTGCCCTGGGCCATGTCGCGCTTGACGGCCTCGATGCGCCGCGAGCTGGTCGGGCGTCTCCTCGTAGGGGAAGGCGGCCTCGAATTCGGCCATCCAGTGGCTGTCCTCGGCCGGGTAGGCGAATCCCGGCTGGCTGGCGCGGTGGGCCTGGATGTCGATCAGCTCCTGGGCCAGGTCGACCACGGCCTCGGCCACGCGATTCTTCCGCTTCTCCCAGGACGAGGAGCCGATCTTGGAGAGGGTCGGCTCCGCCTTGCCGCCGCCGACGTACTTCTGGACCAGGTCGATCTTGGCGATCGGGACGTAGAGCTTGGTCCCCTCGGCGAACTCGAGGAGCAGCGTCTCCTCGTCGTGCTCGTCCGACTTCGTGAGGAAGTGGAGCCCGCGATAACGGGCGATCCCGTGGTTGACGTGGACGACCAGGTCGCCTTCGTTCAGGTCCAGGAAGCTGTCGATCGCCCGGCTCTCGTATCGTCGCCGGGTGACGGTCCGGCGCACCTCGGCGCGGGCGAAGAGCTCGTGATCGCCGATGACCAGCGTCTGGGCGTCGATCAGGTGGAACCCCGACCGGATTCGTCCGACGGTCAAGAGCAGTCGCTCGGATCGGGCCAGCTCGGTGTCGGAGAAGACTTCGCCCAGCCGCTCGACCTCGGCCGCATTGTGACAGGCGATCAGGACGCGGTCGCCGGCCGCGGCGCTATCCAGCTCGGCCTTGACCTTCGCCAGGTCGCCGGAGAACCGCTCGACGCTCTCGATCCGCAGGTTACAGGTCGTTTCGAGCGAATCCGCGGCCAGCGTCGAGAGGGCGATCGTCGGGAACCGGATCAGCCGCTCGAAGCTCGCCTCGACGCCGAAGAGCCCGCGGGGGTCCTCGATCCGGCTGAAATAGTGGCGTCCCTCGGCGCGGAGGTCGTTCGGCTCCAGCAAGGCGACCCACGTCCCGCTGGGAAAGAAATCGGCCGGATGGCCGAAACTGGCCGGGTCCGCGTCCTCGAGCCCGAGCGACAGCGGTCAAGGTGACCGAGTTCCACCGGTCGAGCGAGCGCTGGGATTCCGCGTCGAACGGCCGGATCGACTCGACCTCGTCGCCGAAGAACTCGATCCGGACCGGGTCGGTCGAGTCGGTGGGGAAAACGTCGAGGATGCCGCCGCGGACGCTGAACTCGCCGGCAACCTCGACAACCTCGGCCCGCGTCATCCCGCGCCCATCAGCCAGGCGGTCAATTCCTCCACCGGCACCGTGTCGCCGACGGCCACGACCCGGGACATCCGGGCCATCGCTTCGGACTTCGGTACGGGCTGGAACATCGCCTGGAACGGCGTGACGATCAAACGCGGCGGCTCCGGTCTCCTCAGGTGCTTGAGCACCCGCAGCCGTCGGCCGAAGACCTCGTCGGAGGCGTTCAGCTCGCGCGGGAGCTTCTCCCAGGCGGGGAAGACCTCCGGGGTGATCCCGGCGAAGGTCGCCACGTCGTCCCGGAAGTCGTCCACGTCGCCGACGTGCGCCAGGACGATCACCAATGTTGTGGGTGCATGCAGTCCGAGGGCGGCCGATGACAGCGCTGCCGCCGAGCCCCAGGCGCCGTCGATCGTCGCGCTGCGGCCGTTCTTCAACGCGGCGAGGACTTCCGGGAATCCCTGGCGCGCTGGATCAGCCGCGTGAGATCCTTCAGACCCCGGACCTGCGAACCGGAAGCGGACTGCGTCGTACCTTTGAGGCATCCTTTACTCGTTGCTGGTGCTCGAGCCAGTCGCCGATGGCCATCAGGGAATTCTAGGCAGCGGTCCGCGATCTGACCATGGCGCGGAGGCCGCCGAATGGCCACGGCGACGGGCGTGACGATGGGAACGGGGCGGCAATGTGTGGGGTGGCTCGGCCCGAGGCGGGACGGGCCACGATTCCAGGTCGGTCGACCGGACCACGCGGTCGACCGCGTCGATCAGGTCGTCCAGATCGCAAGGGAGTTCGAGGCAAGCCACGGCTCCGCCGGCTCTGGCGCGGGCGACGATCTCGCGATCGGCAAATCCCGCGAGTGCGACGACCGGTCCGGTCCGAAGCGCACGGCCAGTTCAGGCGCTCGGCCCAACCCGGCTCGAGCAGCGGGATTTCCCAGATGGTCAGCACCCGCTCCGTGGCGGGTGCCGAGCGATTCCGGACCCGGACGATCCCACCGATCTCCTGATCGTCGACCGCTTCAGCCCGATAGCCGGCCGCGCCGCGCGCTTCGAGCACAGTCCGGCCCAGCGGATCGTTACCAGTGGCGACCTCGATCCGGAAGGCCGGAGTCGCGGGCCGGGGACTCCGGCGTTCGGTTCCCTCGATCAGGCGGACGACGTGCCGGGGTAAGACCTCCGCCGCCGTCGCCTCCGAAACGACGAGATCGACCAGACGGGATACGCGCTCGAGCTCGACGTAACGAACGTAGGGGCTGACACATAGGAACACGGCCGGTGCCGGGTTCGCGCCTTGCGGACCACGCCAGTCCATCAGTCGCTCAATGTCGTCAAGGCCGAGATGGTATCGGTGGATGACAATCAATCGCGGTGGCCGCGTGCGGTCGAAGAGGTCCGTGGGAAGAGAACCGGGACAGTCCAGGCGGCGGAGGCTCCGCACCCGCGCGATCGACTCCGCGATCGCGACGATCCAGGGATCGCTCAGATCACCGATAAACCAGATGGGGCTTTGGGATGCGTCCATCGGTTGCCAAGCCTCCCTGCTCTCCACCCAACCGAGAGCACGCATCCTTGCATTGGGCCAGGGTTCTCAAACAGGGTGACCCTAACAGATTACGGCGATTGGAGCAATGCGATCCCAGTCGGGGCAGCGCGGCCTTTCACGTAGGGTGGGTGAGACCCACTGGTAAGCCAGCCGTTTCTTTGGTGGGTTTCACCCACCCTACGGATCCGCGGACGAGTGCCGTCAGCAATTTCGGCCGATGAGACAAGATTATTAGAAAAAAGTTGTATCGAAACGCGCGGGAAGCTGCATCATAAGGAGATACTAATTCTTGCGGAGGGGGTCTTAAATGAGGTTGCATCAACTCGCCAGTCCGGACCTCGGCCGCATCTTCCGCGGGGAGACGGTATCCGGATTGTCGGAGTGGCAATTACTCGAGCGGTACCTGGAACAGCGTGACGAGGTGGCCTTCGAGGCGCTGGTGAGCCGTCACGGGCCGATGGTCCTCGGGGTTTGCCGTCGGATGCTGGGCGACTCGGCGGACGTCGATGACGCGTTCCAGGCGACGTTCCTGGTGCTGGTGCGTCGGGCGCGTCAGCTCGGACCGCGCGATGCGATCGGTCCGTGGCTGTATGGCGTGGCCGCCCGGGTGGCCCTGCGCGCCGTTCCCAGGCGGCCCGCCATCGCCGATACGAGCCGATCGCCCTCGAGTTTCCGGTGGTCGCGAGTCTCGACTCGCGGGTGGATCCTGAACTGGTCGAGGTCCTGGATCAGGAACTGAGCCGGCTCCCTTCGAAGTATCGTTCTCCGCTGGTTCTTTGCTACTTGCAAGGCCGGACGCACGAGGAAGCGGCCCGGGACCTCAACTGGCCGGTCGGAACGGTCAAGGGGCGGCTGTCTCGGGCGCGGGAACTGCTGCGGTCCCGGCTCACCCGGCGCGGCCTGAGCCCCGACAGCCGGCGCCCTGGCGTCGTTCCTGGCTCCTCCCACGACAGTGACGCTCGAACACCCGCTGATCGAGCGAACCGTCAACTCGTCCTTGAAACTCGCCGCGGGTCAATCGGTCAACCAAGTCGTTTCTGCTTCAATCACCTCACTCGTAGAAGGAGTCTTAGCCGCCATGATCTTCAGCAAACTCAAGTGGGTTGTTCTGGCAGCCCTCGTGACCGGTGTCGCATTCACGTCGGCCGGAGTGATGGCCCGACAGGATTCCAAGCCGAAAGCCTCCGATCCGACCAGTTCCAAGCCCGTGGCGGTAGAGCCAGCGGAACCGGGAGAGCCTCGGCCACAAGTCCCCCCCGCATCCGCCGAAGGGAAAACGCCGACCAAGACCAGGCGATCCGTTTCGCGATCGACTTCGATCAGCAGAGAAATCCCGATCGAAGGGGGAGCGATCGGGGGCGAAGAAAACGGTCGGGGCAAGGATCCGAAGTCGCTCCAGATCCTCAAGAAGCTCGAGGAGCCGATCTCGATGTCATTTGCCAACGAGACGCCACTCGATGACGTCCTCAAGTACATCAAGCAGGCGACCACAACCCCCACGTTCGCAGGCATCCCGATCTACGTCGATCCCCATGGCCTGCAAGAAGCGGAAAGGTCCCTCAACTCGACGGTGACTATCGACGTGGAAGGTATCCCACTTCGCCGGACTTTGCAGCTCATGCTGACTCAGCTCGGCCTGGCTTACTTCGTCGAAGATGGGATGCTCGTCATCACATCGGAAGACTCGGCGGGCAAGGCCTTGCCGCCGTCGATGCGTGGTGCGACCCCGCTCACGGAGAAGATGGAAAAGGCCGAGCGCGGCGAGCTCACCATGACCGAGATGGAGGACCTCCTCAAGTACCTGAAGACCCGCGAGAGCTTGTTGAGGCAAGGCTTGCACGTGTCGGAAGAGAGTTATGAGGATAGATCTGGGAAGGAAGCCAAGGGTGAGACGAAGCCCAAGCCCGATCAGATGGAGCTCCTGCTCAAGGAGATGCGCGAGCTGGTCGAGCAGTTGAAGGCCGAGCGGCAAGCCAAGAAGGCGGCGGAGACGAAGTAGGCCGTTTGGTCTCGCGCCGGCCGATCCGCCCGAAGATCGGACGAGCCGGCGCGGCCGATTGTTCGGTCCGGCGGTGTCGGAGTAGAATGTATCCGATGCCCGATGCCGCTTCAGACCGAAAGGCATGCTGATGGAAGCCTCGAATTTCGATCGATCTCTGCGCACGGTCCAGCGACAGAGTCCCTTCCGGCCGTTCACGGTGGCCTTGATCAATGGCGACCGTTTCCAGGTGGACCACCCCGAAGCCCTCGTCGTGCGAGCTGGGGTCGCCGTCTTCATCGCGGCGGATGGTCAGCCATGGCTGTTCGATCATGAGAGCGTAAGCCAGTTCAATATGGAGCCGGCGGGTCAGAAGCCCCGCCGGAAAGGAAAACCCGAACAGGCGGGATGAGCCGACTATCGAGAGTCGGCGGTGGGTGGGGTGTCGGGCGCCGTCCCGCCTTCGACGGAACGTCTTCCACTTGAGCGATGTCCGACAGGGAGTATTCTTCCAGATGCACCTGAAATTGCCCCTCGATTTTCGAACCGCAGCCGGAGGGGGGATTCACGGTGACTTCTCCCTTACTGCCCGAGTTGATCACAGAAGGCGACTCTGTGGAGGACGCCATGGAGAACGTTCGTGACGCCCTCGCGGCGGTCGTCGAAATCTACCAGGAGACGGGGAGGACGTTGCCGACGAGCTTGCCAGAGGGAGACATCGAGCCAGGCCGGAAAGACTGACCTACTTCGGCAGGCTCTCGACCTGGATCTGTTCGGACCAGCGTTCGACCTCGGCCGGGTCGATGGCCCCGGCGTCCCAGACCAGGGCGTTGGCGACGGCGCAGGCCAGGGCATGGCGAAGTAACGGCTCTGCGTCGAGCCGCTTCAGCCAGCCGTCGACCAGGCCGGCCAGGAATGAGTCGCCCGATCCGATCGGATTGACGGCCTGAATCGCGGGGGGTATCGCGCGATACCGCTTGCCCCGGAACTGGATCGCGACCGGATTGGGGCCATCGGTGATGATCCCGCAGGCGACTCCATGCCGTGCCCATTTTTGGAGCAAGTCGGTCGCGTCGGCGTCGGAGAGAGCCGGCTTGCGGAGATGGGCGGCGGCCTCGCGGCGATTGAGCTGGATGGCCGTCGGCCAGAACCCCCAGATGGCGTCGAGTGCCGGCCCGTAGGTATCCAGGAACACCGGAATGCTCCGCGCGCGGGCCAGCGCGATGAAGTCGCTGAAAAGGCCGTGCGTCGCCGGGGAGGGACTGGAGCCGGAAAGCGTCATCGCGGCGACCTCGCCGCGCAGGGCCTCCTCGATTCGCTGGAGCATCGCGTCGGCCTCGGCCGGCGCGATCGCGGGGTCCGGGTCGAAGAACGCCGTTTGATCGTCAGTCACATCGGTGCGGACCGTCAGGATCACCCGGGTCGGGGCGGCGGTGGGAACAGCGATCGGATCCAGGCCATCGTCGTTGCGGAGCAAGAACTCGCAGGAGGCGCCGGTCGTTCCACCCAGGAAGGTGACCGGAACGGGACCGCGCCCCAGCCGCCGCAGCGCCCGGGACACGTTGTTCCCTTTTCCGCCGACAACCTCCCGGATGGCGACTCCGCGCACCAGGTCTCCCGGATGCCAGGGCGGGACCGTCAAGGTCTTATCGAGACACGGGTTCAAAGTGATGCACAAGATCATGACGATTGTAAGTCCACTCTGATCGATCGATCACGCGAACCCTGGGAAGGCCGCTTCAGACGTTGGGCTGACCGGTTTCGCTGGCGCCATTCGGGTTGGTGGGGACTGTTGGGGACGGCTCGGGCCGCGGCAGGATCTCCCGGACCGGGCAACGAAAGCCGGGGATGATGTCCTCGCCCGAGAGTTCGTCCGCTTCATGCGCGCGGTGGATCGAGCCGTCGCCACGGTAGATCATGACCGAGCGCGACCCCGGGTCGATTACCCACACCAGCGGAATTTCCGCAATCTCATAGTCCTCCAGCTTCTCGTTCAACTTTTCGACGGTGTCGTTGGGCGAGACGACCTCGACGGCGAGGTCAGGACTGACCTTGATCCAACCCCTGGGCAGCACCCCGCCGGGGAGGCGGCCATATCGGACAAATGAGACATTGGGCTTGCGGACAAGGCTGGGAGCGTGGGGGAAACATTGGTAGCCGTTCTCGGCGGAGAAAGTCCACCCCAGACCGTGCTCGTCACAAAAGGGTTCGAGGCGCGAGATCAAACGAGCTGCCACCCAACTGGATTTGGCTCCTATGTTGCGCTCCACCAGTTGACCGCCGACCAGCTCATAGCTCTTGCCATCGGGCATGGCCAGCAGGTCTTCGGGCGTGTATTCGGTCTCGGTCGCGACGGCTGTGCTCATGGTCGGGCTCTCCCGAGCGATGACGTTGAGGTTCCCGGATCGACGTCATTGTACCACCGATCCTCTCGCCTAGGAGATGGGATCGCCAGACAGCCCCGTTGTGGGGATGCCCTCTCGTCGGATATGGTGTACCCGGTTTTTGTTCGGTCAATTATGACGAAGCGGTTCGGACGATTGCCGACCGGGGCCGCCGAAGGGGAGTGTCCTGTTTATGCGAGGTCTTGCCCGATTGCTACCATATGCCCTGGCATTCACCAGCAGCCTGTGCATCATGATCCTGGAGTTGGTGTCGAGCCGGCTGGTCGCGCAGCACGTCGGCTCGTCCTTGACGGTCTGGACCAGCGTGATCGGGATCATTCTCGGCGGCATCTGCCTGGGTAACGTGCTGGGCGGTCGGCTGGCCGACCGGGTCGAGCCGCGCCGGGCCATCGGGCCGCTGTTCGTCCTCGGGGCGTTACTGACCCTCGGTTCGCTGTGGATGAACGGGTTCGTCGGCAACATCCTGCCGCGCCCCGATCAGATGAACTGGGAGCTGCGAACCGTCCTGGTGGTCACGCTCGATTTCCTGATCCCGGCGACGGTCCTGGGGATGGTCGGACCGGTCGTCGCCAAGATGGCCGTCGAACAGGCGGTGAAAGCGGGAAGCGCGATCGGCGACGTGTATTTCTGCGGAGCCATCGGCTCGATCGCGGGGACCTTCATCAGCGGTTTCGTCTTCATGTACCTGGCGCCGACGTCGACCATTGTCCTGCTGGTCGCCGCGGCGCTGGCCCTGTTGGGGGCCGCGCTGATCGCCCGCCCCGCCGCGCTGATCGTCGGTTTCCTGACGGTGCTCCTGCTGGTCCTGGGCTCGATCAGCCCCCTGGTGGACCTGCTGGGCCTCGGCGGCGTGGACCTCGGCTCATACACGCTGAACTACCTCGCAGTGGCGGGGAATGTCCTGGCTTGCGTTCTGGGCGTCATGGGCCTCGCCGGCCTGATGGGCTCCCGCCTGCCGGAGGCGGAGGAGACCACCGAGCAGCCCGCCGCACCGCTCGTCAAAGGACCTGGAAAGGCTCAGCCGGAATCCGCGACGCGACGGTCCCGGTCCCGTGACCGGGCACCACTGGCCGAGGAGCTTGGAGAGGACCAGCCGCGCCCCAGTCTGAAAGACCTGGCGGCGCTGGCCTTTGTCGCCAGCCTGGCCTTCATGGCCCTGGAGATGGTCGCCGGCCGGCTGGTCACTAAGCATCTGGGTTCGAGCATCTACGGCTGGACCAGCGTGATCGCCGTTCTGCTCGCCGGCCTGAGCTTCGGGAACTTCCTGGGCGGCAAGCTCGCCGACTTCATCAAGAGCGAGAAGCACGCGAGCTGGCTGTTCCTGTTTGCCTCGATCCTGACCCTCACGATTATTGTGCTGGAGACGCCGCCCCAGTGGTTCGTGGACCGGCTCATGGACGGGGGCAAGCCCAGGTCCGTGCTCAGCGTGGCGGTCTCGCTCACCCACTTGCCGCTGCCCCGTGGTGCGACCCTTCCCGTCACCTGGCCCTATCGCATCCTGATCGTCGTCACGATGGTCTTCTTTCTCCCCGCGCTGTCGATGGGGACCGTCAGCCCGGTCGTCGCCAAGCTGGCCGTCGACCGCCTGAAGCGCTTCAAACGGACCGGGACCGCGATCGGTCAGGTGTACGCCTGGGGGATGGTCGGCAGCATCCTCGGCACGTTCCTGACGGGTTTCTTCCTGATCGACATTCTCGGGACCAAGGGGGTCCTTCTGGTGCTGGGGACTACCCTGGCGTTCGGGGCGACCATGCTGGGATCGCTCTGGCATGCAGTCTGGGCCGGCATCCCCCTGGGCCTCTGCGTCCTGGCCTTCACACCGCCCGGATGGCTGGACGGGGTGAATCGACTCATCCCCATCGGCGCCGAATGGGAAGGCTTTTGAGGAGATCGGCCTGAAATGGGGCATCCGTGAGGAGCCTGGCGATCCCAATGAGAAAGAACGAGGCTATGCCTGGGTCGATGAGAGCAGCTACTACTACATCAAGGTCGAGAACGAGCCCGAGGACGATGGCGAGATCCATGCGCCGTACCCTCGTGCTGGATAACTTGATCCACGGCTACTTCATCCTCGACCACCCCGAACGGCTGGATTACGACTACGAGCACATCTACGCCCTGGTCGCATACCGGGCCGCCAAGGCCGGCGGCAAAGTGGTCTTCAAGCCCGCGGCGGAAGTCAAGGAACCGGAGACTCCCGACGCTCCGACGGCTGCGAAGCCCGAGGACAATCACCCCGCGACGCCAGCCATCGCCGAACCAAGGCGTCCGGCGCCGAGACCCCGAAATCGTCTGCGACGAAAGAGACCGGCACGAGCGCCTCGCCCAAGGCACCCCCCGGCTTATTGAGCGTGGCGGCGACGATTCAAGACGACAAGGGCTCGTCTGGACAGGCCAAGACGGACGCCGCCGGCAAGCCCGATGGAAAGGCCCCGGCCGAACCGGCCAAGACCACGGTCCCCCAGCCGGAGAAGAAAGTGCCGGCCCCGGCCGGACCGGCCAAGACCACGGTCCCCCAGCCGGAGAAAGCGGACATGGACGAAGGCCAGAAAAAGGGGGGTGACCGACGTCCTGGAGAAGAAGGTTGCCAAGGACAAGGAGGTCCAGGATGAGCTCGCGAAGCTCAAGGGCATGGTCTTCCAGGATGAGAAGGACCAACCGTATATCCCGCCTGTTGAAGTCGTCGACCATGACCTCCTTGTTTCTCGGGGGCGGTGCTTATTGCTTCCAGCGCCACATGCAGTTCGCCTATCCCGGCACCGGGGTCGACGTCGCCGAGATCGACCCGGCCGTGACCCGTGCGAACTACATGGCCACCGGCCTCCCACGCGACACCAAGATCAAGACCTACTGGGGCGATGCCCGCCAGTTCGTCGAGCTGAACCAGGACACGAAGCAGTACGACCTCGTCTTCGGCGATGCGTTCAACGACTTCTCCGTCCCCTGGCACCTCACGACCCGTGAGTTCAACGAGAAGATCAAGAAAATGCTAACTCCGAACGGCGTCTATATGATCAATATCATCGACGTCTACGAGTCGGACGCGGAAGCCCTGAAAAAGGCCGAGTTCGAGATCTCGAAAATCGAGGAAAATGACCTGAACGACACCGTGAAGGAGCGAATCCGGCTCAAGCATCTGGCCCGGGCCCATCGCTACGGCGGCTTCCTCGGCGCCTGGACCAAGACCGCCAAGCAAACCTTCGACCACGTCTATATCTTCGGCACCGACGAACCGGGCCATGGACGCCGTGAGACCTTCGTGGTCGTCGCGTCGATGAAGGAGCTCGACCTCGAAGACCTCGGGCTCCGCAAGGACGATCCGCGGTTTTTCACACCCAGTGGACGTCAAACCAAACCGAAGACCTATAGCGCCGAGGATGAGAAGACCGTCATCAATGATCGGTCGCGGAACATCGTCCTGACCGATGACTACGCCCCGGTCGAGAACTTGCTTGCCCCCGTCGCCGAGACCCGCGGCGACGACGACGATTGACCAATGACCATGACCAATCATCAAAAACCCATGACGAAACCGAGCGGAAAGCCCGAACGGGTCTGGCTGCTGATCGCGCTGGTGTTCATCGTCTTCTGGATCCTCTACCTGGCCTTGCTGGGCCCGCGAGGCTCGGTCGACTCGCTGGAAAGCTCGGGGATGCACGCCGCCGGCCGAGTTCAACTGGACGGTGCTCGACTTAAAGGATCGGCCGGTGCAGTTTTCCCGGTTCAAAGGGAAGACCGTCTTCTTGAACATCTGGGCCACCTGGTGCGGGCCCTGCGTTCAAGGAGATGCCGTCCATTGCCCGACTGGCCGAGGATCCGCAATTGCGGGGCAAGGGGATCGAATTCGTTTGCGTTTCGACCGACGATTCGTCCGTTGCCGTGCGGCGCTTCCTCGAGGGCCGGTCCTGGAGCATGACGTTTCTGCGGGCGGAGAACATTCCGCCGGTCTTTTCAACCGATGGGATCCCGGCGACCTTCATCATCGCCCCGGACGGCCGGATCGCCGCGGCGCAAGTGGGTTCGGATCAGTGGGATACACCTCGGGTCGTGGAATTCCTCGAAAAGATCGCGAAGATCGCTCCGCTCCCATCGGATCGCTGATCCAGCCGTTCCCCCTGACGCGACCTTCGGCCGAAACCAAAAAGGGATGGCGGATGGCGGATTGCGGATGGCGGAGGCACCCGATTTGGAATCTGCTGAGCGTCACGGATTTCGGGGGAGGGCCAGCGGACTGGGTTGCCGCGGCCCTTCAATTCAATCGGCGATCGCTTCCTCGCCCTCCGGGTACGTCCTGTCCCACTCGCCCGAGGCTTCGCTCAGCGCGTGATAGGTCACGGCCAGGAGCAAATTGGTCCACGGGCAGGTGAAGAACAGTCCCGCGCAGAACGCGAGGAGCCCCGCCAGGTTGATCGTCAAATAGGCGAGATAGACAAGGAAGACGGTCGCGACATGGCCCCGCGTCATCCGCCAGGAGGCCAGGTGCGACTGGAAAACCCCAACGCCCTGGTCGATGATCGCGTAGGGAAACTGCCCCAATCGGACCAGGATGGGGAAAACCGCGATCACACTGAGGCCTGTTCCGCCCAGACCGATCGCCAGCCAGGTGAGCCAGTTTTGCCCGACCTGGACCAGGGCCGGGAAGACGGTGACCCCGTTGAGGCAGGATTCGCTCAGATGGATCACCAGCGCGGCGATCGGGTTTTCCTCATAGCGCATCATGGCCAGCGAGGTCAATCCCTGTACCAGCAGAAAGGGCACGGCCGCCACGACCAGCAGGACGACCGTTGCGAGTATCGAGGTCAGCAGGTAAGGGCGGCCGCGGAAGAGGTCCTCCAGGGTGACCGGTTCGCCTCGGGCGATCTTCAACATGGCGAGAGTCTGTCCAATCCCGAGCCAGGCGGGTATCACCCAGATGGCCAGGAAGTGGAGGAACCGCAGGAATTCGTAAAACGTCGGGTCTCTGGCCAGTTCATTCAGGCCGGAGAGGAGCAGGTCCACGGTCAGGAGTAACACCAGGCTGGCCGCGCCCGCCCCCCAGTACACCGTCATGCAGGCCGGCCATTGCGCCTTGTAGATGGACCAGGTACGATCCAGGAGGGCCCCCACCGTGAACTGCGACCCCGGTCCGGGGCGAGTCGACCCTCGCGTCGGGTCGTGGGCCGGGGACTGATCGGGTTCATCGGGCTGGGAACGAAGAGCCATCGGGCCGATCTCCTCGAACCGGCTCGTGCCGGTGGCCTGTCATCGTGCCGGCGCGGTCACTCGACCGAGCCTGCGCCGCGCCTCGTGGATGATTCTCGTCGGGCTTCGCGGCCCGTCAAGTCAAGGTCTGGGCTTGGGAGGGGGGCCGGCCGGGATTCAGGGTGTGGGGCGGGGCGTGGTTCTGGTGTCATCGATCGCGAGCGAGCTCCCCGGCTAACCACGGAGCTGGTTTTCCGCGATCTCGATGGCCTTGAGGAGTCCCCTGGCCTTGTTGACCGTTTCCTCGTACTCGTCGCCCGGGACACTGTCGTGGACGACGCCGCCGCCGGCCTGGATGTAAGCGGTGTTCCCCTTGATGACGAGGGTCCGCAGGGCGATGCACGTGTCCATGTTGCCCGTGAAGTCGATGTAGCCGACGGCGCCGCCGTACGGGCCTCGCTTGGTGGGCTCGACCTCGTCGATGATTTGCATGGCCCGAACCTTCGGCGCGCCCGAGACCGTGCCGGCCGGGAGCCCGGCGCGGAGCGCGTCGAAGGCCGTCTGATCGGCCCGGAGACGGCCGGTCACGTTCGAGGTGATGTGCATGACGTGCGAATACCGCTCGACCTTCATCACGTCCGTGAGCTGGACCGAGCCGTAATCGGCGACCCGGCCGACATCGTTGCGCCCCAGGTCCACGAGCATGATGTGCTCGGCCCGCTCCTTGGGATCGGCGAGCAGCTCGTCGGCCAGCGCGCGGTCCTCGGCCTCGGTGCGTCCCCGACGCCGGGTCCCGGCCAGCGGGCGGATCGTCACAAGCCCGTCCTCGACCCGTACCAGGATCTCGGGCGAACTGCCGATCAGGGCGAAATCGCCGAACGGGAGATAGAACAGGAACGGACTGGGATTGACGACCCGGAGGACGCGATAGATGTCGAATGGCCGGGCGCGGGTCTCCACTTCGAATCGCTGGCTCGGGACGACCTGGAAGATGTCGCCCGCCTTGATGTACTCCTGGCAATGCCGGACAACGGCCTCGTACTGGCCGCGGGTGAAATTCGATCGGACTTCCAGCGACACCGGCGAGTCCGTGGCGATGTCGCGCACGCCCAGCTCGGGACCGCTCGCGGCAAGGCGGTCGACCAGCTCGTCAACTCGGTCGCAAGCCGACTGGTAGGCAGCCTTTGGGTCCGCGGACGAACCGACGTGGGCCTGCGCAACCACCAGGATCGTCTTGCGGATGTGGTCGAACAAGACCATGCGATCGTAAAAGGCGAAGGAAAGATCGGGTAGTCCGCGATCGTCGTGGGGGATGTTGGGCAGGTTTTCGGTGTAGCGAACGGCATCGTAAGACGCATAGCCGACCGCCCCGCCGGCGAACCGAGGGAGCCCCGGGAGGGCGAAGGCCCGGTATTTTTCGACGAGCTGCTGAAGATCGCGCAGCGGATCGTTCGATGTGAACCGGCGAACAGGTCCTCCGCTCGGCGGTCTCCGTGATGCACACCGCCTGTCCCCTGGCCTCGAACGTGAGGAACGGCTCGGTCCCCAGAAAGCTGAAGCGGCCGACCTTCTCACCGCCGATCACGCTCTCGAAGAGGAACGATGGAGCCGCGCGCTCGATCCGGCAGAATGCCGAGACGGGAGTCAGCCCATCTCCGGTCAACTGCCGGTAGACGGGTACACAAGACGTTGCCGAGTCCAGGCACGGGGCGAATTCTTCGTAAGAAGGGCGATAACGACTCATCGAGGGCACATTTCCCGCAAGATTCGCGTGGGAACCACAATGCATGTACGTTAACACCCGGGCCGAACCGCGACAAGTCCGGGTGCGTGGGACGTACCGAAGGGGCCCGGACCTTGCGGGCACACCGGAAATCTCACGGATGGTTTGCGTTAAGGGCGGCACCTCCGGGGCCTTGCCGGATGGCTGAGCCAGCACGGTTGCTTGACACCCCCGGAGGGAGAATTAGAATACGAATAAGATTACGCTCCATCGCGAGACCGTGGCAACACTCCTGACGGCGAGCCCGGTCGTTCGTCTCCCCGAGGTGAGGTGAGCCGGAAGACGATTACGTCGCCGTCAGCGCGGATCGGGATCGGACCGGCGGAGTTGCCCATGAAATGCGAGAAATGTGCGAAACCCGCCACATTTCACATCACGGACATCGTCGAGAAGGGGAAGCACCGTGAGTTCCACTTCTGCGACGAGCACGCCCGGCAGCATCTGGCCCCTCCTGAGGAGGCACTGGAGACGCCGACGATGAGTGAAATCGCCAAGAAGCTGATCGTCGCGCCGGGTTCGCTCCGTGAGCCGTCGCCCGCGGACAAACAGGTTTGCCCGGTCTGCCAGATCACGTTCCTGGAGTTCCGGAACTCGGGGCGCCTGGGCTGCCCCTACGATTATGAGGTATTCCGCGACGAGCTGATGCCCTTGCTCGAGAACATCCATGGGGAGACGCGGCATTCCGGCAAGGTTCCGCGGCGGGCACCGCGGAACACCCAGCAGCAGACGACCTTGATCCAGCTCCGGAACGAGTTGAAGCGGGCCGTTGCGGCGGAGGACTACGAGGCGGCGGCGCGGTTGCGGGATCAGATCAAGGTCATCGAGCAAGAGCAAGGGCGATGACGGCCGTAACCCGGGCGTTGGCGCATTCCCCCCGGCCGACCGGTCGGTCACTCCCTCTCAGGTGGTCGGCCTCATGAGGTGTCAAAGGTGCCAGAAGGAAGCCTCGGTCTATCTGACCGAGCCGATCAACGGTCAACGCCGCGAGCTCCATCTTTGCCAATCGTGTGCCCGAAAGGCGGGTCTGTCCTTGCCGGAGTCTCCACCGAACCTGGCCCTGGACGCGGTGGTCCAGAGCCTGATCGTGGCCAACGTGGGCGAGCTCGTCGGCGAGTTGGCGGAGTTGACGTGCCCCGATTGCGGCATCAAGTTCATGGAATTCCGGGCCGGCGGCCGGCTGGGCTGCCCCCAAGACTACCGGGTGTTTTCGGCCGGGCTCTTGCCCCTGGTTCAGCGGTACCACGGCGCGAGCCGGCACGTGGGCAAGGTGGCCCGCCCTCATCAGAGTGCCGGCCATCGCCTGCGGCTCCGCACCCAGTTGCGCGAGGCGATCGCCCGCGAAGACTATGAACAAGCCGCCCGGTTGCGAGACCAGCTTCGCCTCAAGGATCCCAGGCATGACTCTCGATGACCTCACGAAATCGTCCGGCGAGTGGCTGCGTGGCACGGGCCCCGAGAGCGACATCGTCATGTGCTCCCGGATCCGCCTGGCGCGGAACCTGGCCGACTTCCCGTTCACCAATCGCGCCAGCCGCGGCGAGAAGACCGAGATCGAGGCGCATTTCCGCGCCGCGCTGACCCACACCAAGCTCGACCTGAGCTATCTCGACGTCAACGGGCTGGGCATGCTCGACCGCCAGTTCCTGGTCGAACGTCAGATTATCTCCCGCGAGCTCGCCAACGGCGACGGACCGCGCGGCGTGGCGATCAGCACCCTGGAAAATGTCGCGATCATGGTCAACGAGGAGGACCATCTTCGCGTCCAGTTCATGTTCTCGGGTTTCCGGCTACCCGAGGTCTGGGAGGCGGTCAATCAGCTCGACGACCGGCTGGAGGAACAGCTTGCCTATGCCTTCAGTCCCCAGCTCGGCTACCTGACGGCCTGTCCGACCAACGTCGGAACGGGAATCCGCGTCGGCGTGATGCTCCACCTGCCCGGGTTGGTCCAGACCAAGCAGATCGATAAGGTCTTCCGAGCCCTCCAGAAGATCAACCTGGCCGTTCGCGGCCTCTACGGTGAGGGGAGCCAGGCTTCCGGCGACTTCTACCAGATCTCCAATCAGCAGACCCTGGGCAAGAGCGAGACGGAGCTGATCAAGATCCTCACGGACGTCGTTCCGCAGGTCCTCGTGTACGAGCGTGCAGCCCGCAACACCTTGCTCACCGAGCGGCAGGCAGCACCTCCACGACCAGGTCAGCCGGGCCTATGGCGTTCTCAAGACGGCCCAGACGATCTCCAGCGAGGAGACGATGCTGCTGCTCTCCAGCGTCCGGATGGGAATTAACCTAGGATTGATCGACGACCTGTCGATCGCCACGGTCAACGAGCTGTTCATCCAGACCCAACCGGCCTTCCTCCAGAAACTTCGCGGCTCGGAGCTGGGCGTCGAGGAGCGTAACGTGGCCCGGGCAACCTATTTGCGAAGCCGGTTGTCAAACGGACGGCAAGCACCGCGTCATTGAGCCGTGCATGTTCCGCGGCATCGGGAGGCGACGTGTCCCTGATCAGCTTCGAGATCGACCCGCTCAAAGTCCTCGGGGTCTCGGCCAATGCGTCGCTGGAGCAGATCCGCGACGCTTACCGGCAGAAGGCGAAGCGATTTCACCCGGACGCTGGCGGCGAGGATTGGGCGTTCCGCATCCTCAGTCAGGCCTACGAGTTGCTCTGCTCGGCCCGGGTCGCCCGCGCCGCCCATTTCGAGTCCCCTGGGCCGTCCGTCCGGCCAGCCCCGAGCCCCCACCCCCGCGAGCCCAACACCGAGACCGTCCATGCGGGTCTCCACGATAAAGACGTCGACCCCTCCCACATCGTTGCTGTCGAGCACCTCTGCGTCCGGTATCTCTGGGACCACGCCAGCTACCTCTGGCTTGGCCAAGCCGTACCCGATGAGCAGCGATTCCTGAGCTGTAGTCTGAATCTCAGTTGGCCCGATGCGATGCGGCCCGGATCGCGCCGGCCCGATCCCGGACCGCCCCGCGATCATCGCCGCCCTGGGAGAGGTTTTCGACAACATGATCATCACCACGCGGGTGGTCAACTCGCGGTCGCGCATCGAGGAGGATCGGTTCTCCGGCTGGCTGAGCTACTCGAGCTTCGACCGGTCCTCGAAGGCACTTCAGACGCTCCACCACGCGCTGAAAACCCGCGGCTTGGGCCTCCGGCAATGGTCTCGCGATCTGTTTCTTCCCCGGGCCTGGCAGTTCGACCGAAAGGAAGCGTAGTGGGCTGTCAGTTGATGAGTTGGAGTACCGCCTTTAGGCGGAGAGGACCGGCTGAAGCCGGGACTCCAACTTCTTGAAATCAAGATTGACAAGGCACTGGGACGCCCAGTCCCGAGAGCCGGCGGCCGGAAGTCCGGATCACAACGGCCTCGGAAGATCGCTCCCATCGAGCTTCGACACGATGGGCGCGATCAGTTCCTCGGGCACGAATTGCTTGAGCGCTTCGGTCCCCCCGTACTGCACGACTTGCTTGATCAGCGAGCTGGAGACGTGCGAATACTCGGCGTCCGCCATGAGGAATACGGTATCGATCGACGGATCGAGCCGGTGATTGGTTAACGTCATCCCGAACTCGTACTCCATGTCCGAGAGCGTACGGAGCCCGCGCAGGATCACTCGGGCACCGATCCGGCGCACGTACTGGACCGTCAGCCCTTCGAACGACTCGACCGAGACATTGGGGAATCGGCTGACGACCAGCCGCGCCAGTTCGACCCGCTCCTCGACGTTGAAGAGCGACGTCTTGTTGGGATTGACGCCAATGCCGACGACGAGATGGTCGAAGAGGAGGCGTCCGCGGCGGATCACATCCAGATGACCGAGCGTGATCGGGTCGAACGTGCCCGTAAACACCGCCGTACGATAGGGATCCGAGTTGTGTCCGGCGCATCGCACCGCCTCTCAGTGAATTGCCTCGAGTCCGGCTCGGAGCCGTTCGAGGTCCTCATAATTGTTGTACACGTGCGGACTGATGCGCAGCCGGCCCCGCCGGCAGGCGACGACGAGGCCCCGGGTTCGTCTCAATTCGGTCGCCGCGGCGGCCGGGTCGACGCCGTCGCGCTCCAGAACGACGATGGCCGATCGGTCCGCTTCGCGCGGAGATCCGTACACCGTCCATCCGGCCGAGGCGGCCAGCTCGCGGACGGCCTCGGCGCGGTCGACGATCCGGCGCGAGACGGCATCGAGTCCCCACTCGTGGAACAATTCCACGCTGGCCCCGAACGTCAGCAGGCCGGGCATGCTGAACGACCCGCCCTCCCATCGCTGGGCGTTCGGCTTGAGCTGGAGCTCGACCCGAGGGGCGTTGTAGGAGCCGATCACGCTGTGCGCGCCGACGCCGATCGGCCGGAGCCGGTCGATCCATTCCCGCTTCACGAAAAGAAATCCCGCGCCCTCCGGCCCGAGGAGCCACTTGTGGCCGTCGGTGGCCAGGAAGTCGATCGGCGTCCGTCGCACGTCGATTCGATAAGGTCCGAGCCCCTGGATCGCGTTCGACGAACAGCGCAACTCCGCGGGCATGGCAGAGTTCGGCCAGTGCATCCAGGTCGTTGCGGAACCCGGTGGCGAACTCGACGTGGCTGATGGCGAGGACCCGTGTCGAGCGATCGAACGCCGCGGCCAGGTCATCGAGTCCGATTCGGCCCTCCCGGCTGGGCACCTGCCGGACGTCGACCCCTCGACTCGCCAGGTTCATCCACGGCAAGAGATTCGAGGGGTATTCGTCGGCGGGCGCCACGACGTTATCGCCAGGACGCCAGGGATATCCTTCGGCGATCAGACCGATGCCCTGAGTCGTACTGTTGATGAAGGCGATCTCGTCGCGATCGGCATTGATCAGGCTGGCGACCCGGTCGCGAGTCGCCTCCAGTCTCCGCTCCTGTTCCAGCCAGCCGACGACGCCGTTCTGCTCCTGATTGAGGGTCCATTCCCGGAGGACCTCTCCGGAACGCCGGGGCAGGGGAGCGACCGCGGCGTGGTCGAAGTAGGCCCAGTTCCGTCCCACGGGGAACTGGGTATCTCTGACGAAATCCCAGTCGATGCCCTGAGAGTTATCCATGGGCAGAATCTCCGGATCCCCGGTGCCGGACTATCCCTGAACCGAACTCATTTAGCATGTCAAGTTTAAGGGAATCTCGCGTGAGTGTCGAGCGCGGAGATCGTGTGGGGAGTTCGGCTGGCCAGCTCCTGACCTGCCCCCCGAAAACTGGGCCACGTGAAATGGTAGAATCCGGAGTCTTTCGCAAAGAGACCGGGTGATCTGGTTCCCACGCACCCGCGTGGGAACGGCTTTCCCGGCCGCTCCGCGGCCTGAGGGCCCAGACGACGTGGAGCGTCGAAAGCCGACACTCCCACGCCGGAGCGTTCGTCATTAGTCAAAACGTACAAGCATGCAGTCTTAAGTCTTTATGACACCGGCCTTTGCGGCTCGTGATGGCCAGATGAATACAAGACGCAAACTCTTAGCCGCATTGTACTTGCGACGTTTTGACTAATGACGAACGCCGGAGCGTGGGAGCGAGGATTTCGCGTGTGCTCCGCCACCCGCTCTCACTCGAACCCGGTTCCGTTGCGACAGCCTCGGTTTGATCTTTTGTTCGTGTCGAACCGACGTGCAAGGTCTCCTGATCTTTTCCGTGCCCCGTTGCCCAACGCCCCGGTTGCGGTCAAAATACGCACGTTTTCTGGTGATGGGTTGACATGCCGACTCGAACCCGTTCGAACCCGGCCCCAAGGACGAACTCCATGCGTGCTCTCGCCGCCGATTGCCCTGTTCGTTTCTGCTGTCCGCCAGCGGCCACCGCTGCCGATCCCAAGGTGCCGAAGCCCCCGGAACTCGCCCTGGAGGCGTACACGCTGCCCGAACGGCCTGAAGGTCGCGCTGCATCGCGACCCGGTCGTACCCCGCGTGACGGTCACGGTGGCTTACCACGTCGGGTCAAAGAACGAGAAGGCGGGGCGGACCGGGATTCGCGCACTTCTTCGAGCACATGATGTTCCGCGGCACCAAGACCGTGCCGAACTACGACATCCCCCTCCAGGAGGCGGGGGCCTCATCGAACGCGTTCACAAGCCAGGACATGACGGTCTATTTCGAGACCGTGCCCAGCAGCTTCCTCGAGCGGGCGCTGTATCTCGAGGCGGAGCGGCTGGCGTTCCTGCCCTCGGCACTCGATCAGCACAAGTTCGACACCGAGCGCGAGGTCGTCAAGAACGAGCGCCGGCAGAGTTATGAAAACCGGCCCTACGGGCTCGACCAAGAGGCCATACTCACCACCCTGTTCCCGAAGGGCCATCCGTACTCGTGGTCGGTGATCGGGTCGATGGACGACTTGAACAAGGCGACGCTCGACGACCTGAAGGCGTTTTTCGCCGAGTTTTACCACCCGGCCAACGCGACGCTCTGCCTGGCCGGCGACTTCGACCCGGCCGAGGCCAAGGCGCTGATCCAGAAGTACTTCGGGGCTCTGGCCGCCGGCCCGAAGCCGAAGGCCGTGGCCGTGCCGCCCGCTCCGGCGAAAGCCGAGAAGCTCGTGCGGTTCGACCGCGTGCAATTGCCCCGCGTCTACTGGACCTGGCCGGCCGTCGCCGCCGACCATCCCGATGCCCCGGCGCTCGACCTGCTGGCCCGCGTGCTGGCAGGCGGTGAGACGTCGCGGCTGCATCGGGAGCTGGTGCTGGAAAAACGCTTGAGCAAGGACGTCATCGGGCGACAGCTCCGCCTGGGAGTCGGCCGGCCGATTCGCGCTCCAGAGCACCGCGGCGAAGGGGAGCAAGCCCGAGGAGGTGCTCGCGGCGATCGAGTCGGCGTTCGCCGCCGCCGTGCGAGCGATCAAAGCCAACCCGCCCAAGGCGGACGAGCTCGCCCGCGCCCTGGCGCTCTTCGAGAAGCAGTCGTACGTCGCGCCTGACCAGTCCGCTCTCCCGCGCGGTCACGCTGGCCACCGGCTTCGCCCAGAAGAACGACCCGCGCCACTATCAGAAGGAATTCGCGCGGTACTACCAGGTCACCCCGGCCGACCTGACCCGTGTCGCCGAACACCTACCTGACGCCCGAGAAGGTCGTCGTCTGGACCGAAGCGGTCCGTCCGGGACAGCCGCGGAGCGAGGCGACGAAAGCCGGGCCGAACCCGTCGGCAACGGGCGTGACGCCCGCGATCGCCTCCGACCGCGCGCCCGGACCGGGTCTCGACTGGTCGAAGATGCCGGGACCGTCGCCGGCCCGGCCGTTCCGGTGCGCCCCGATTCGTGCGGAGGACGCTCTCGAACGGGATCGACGTCTGGTTCGCCGCGTGGAAGACGCTGCCCCTGGTCTCGGTCGAGCTGATGGTGCCCTCGGGTACGGCCGACGACCCGATGGGCAAGTCCGGCCTGGCGACCCTCATGGCCTCCCTGCTCGACAAGGGGACGACCAGCCTGACGGCGACCGAGCTGGGCGAAGCGCTCGAAACGCTCGGCGTGACCCTCGCCGCGCGGTCGTCGACCGACGACACCGCCGTGGCCTGGAACACGATCGCCCGGAACCTCGAACCGTCGCTCAAGATCGTGGCCGAGGTCCTCGCGTCGCCCCGGTTCGACCCGAAGGACTTCGAGCGCGAGCAGGCGCTCGCACTGGCGCGTCTGGTGCAAGGGCCTGACAGCGTGACCTGGCTCGCCGGCCGAGCCCTGCCCGTGCTCCTCTACGGCAAGGGACACCCGTACGCCAACCCGGCGGATGGTTATGCCGAGACGGTCAAGGCGCTGACACTCGACGACGTCAAATCGTTCCACGCCGAACACCTCGGTCCCAAGGGTGCGACGCTGATCGTCGTCGGCGACGTCGAGCCCGACGTCTTGTTCGCGATGCTGGAATCGACCTTGGGACGGTGGACGGCGAAGAATTCAGGGCCCTGCGCCCAGGCCCGCCGCTCGCTTGAAGGCCGATCCGGGCGTGATCTATCTCGTGGACAAGCCGGGCGCCGTGCAGTCGGTCTTGAACGTCGGCCGCCAGTGGGTTGACCGGTCCGACCCGAGCTTCTATGCGACCCTGCTGGGCAATCGGATCCTGGGAGGCGACTTCCTGAGCCGGCTGAACCAGAACCTTCGCGAGAAGAACGGCTTCACCTACGGCGCGCGTTCGGGCTTCCGCTTCCGACGCTCGGGCAGCCTCTGGACCGTGAGCACCGCGGTCCGAACCGACGCGACCGCGCCCGCGCTCAAAGAAGTCCTGAGCGAGCTCGACGGTCTGGCGGGCGCCAGACCGTTCAAGGACCAGGAGATCGCCATGGCGCTCGGGGCCGAGGTCAAGTCGTACCCCGACCAGTTCGAATCCCCTCGATCGATCGCCGCCACCCTCCGCGAGATGGCCGAGTTCCATCTGCCGCCCGATTACCTCGACACGTTTCTCGCCCGCCTCCAGGCGACCCGGCCCGAAGAGATCGGCAAGACGATGGCCGAGGTCGTCGCGACGAGCGAGCGGGTGACCTTGATCGTCGGCGACCGCAAGGTCGTCGAGCCGAAGCTCAGGGCGCTGGGGTATTCCAAGATCCAGCCGGTGACATACGACGGGCAGAGGCTCACCGAGCGAGTCCTCCGATTGCCCGGGAGCCGCGATCGGCGGTTACTGAACCGAAGCGATTGTTTGGGTCTCTGCGGACCTTGGTGGCCGGGGTAAGCATGCCGGGTACAACCTCCGACAGCCAGGACGGACGGTACCGCCTGGCGTGGTGGACTCTGGCCCTCGCCCTGATCTACGGCGGAGTCCTGCGGTCGGTCTGGATCGAGGACATGGAATGGAAGAAAGACGAGCAATGGTCCTACCGGATGAGCCAGGAAGTGGGGCGGACGCGGCCTTGGCCATGGGTGGGGATGCCGACGAGCCTGGGATTCCCGAATCCCGGGCTGAGCGTGTGGATCTTCGTGCCGATCGGCCGATTGGCGAACACACCGACGTCGATGGCGCGCGTGGTTGTGTTGCTGAACATGATCGGCCTGATCGGGTTTGCCGGGGCGGTCCGCGTCTACCTCCCTTCGAGGGAGCGAGAGCCCTGGCTCTGGGGGCTGGCGCTGCAAGCGGTCAGTCCCTACGCCATCCGCTTGTCGAGGAAGATCTGGCCGCCGTCGATCTTGACGCCCTTGCTGCTGCTGCTCTGGATCAGCCATCGGCACCGTCAGGCCCGCTGGGGAGCCTTCACGTGGGGACTGGTTGGTGCCTTGATCGGCCAGGTGCACCTGAGCGGTTGGTTCGTGGCGGCGGGCCTGGTCCTCGGCACCGTGGTCGCCGAATGGCGGGGCAGCCTGCCCAGATCGCGCTACTGGCACTTGTGGCTCCTCGGCAGTGTCCTGGGCTTGATCGGTGCCCTCCCCTGGGCACGCGCCCTGCCAGGGTCGCCCCTCTCCCTGCCCGCGGGACACTGTCGATAGATATGATCGTAGACGCATACTTTCGGATATCTCTATGGAGTTGGTGGCGAGCGCGACGAGCGTGCTTCCTTTCTCTGCCCTGGGGCTGGGTCGTGATACACCGGACTTTCAGATCGGTCCGATCATCGATGGCATACCGACGCATGTTCCCGAACTGCTGAGCCGGTTCATCGTCCTGGCGATCGTCGTGAGGATCGTGGCGCGGCTGATCGACGCAATCGTCGCACCTGGCCTTCGATGGGCTTTGCGGATGATCGCGCACGGTGCCGGCAGGCGCCGGAACGGGGATGCATCCGCATCCAGGGAGCCGGCCCATGCCGGCAGGGAATGCACGTCCACGGGGTTTTACCTCTGGTCCACCATCGCGATTCCGGGCGTCATCTTTGTTCTGACAACCAACGTTTACTTTTACCATTACTATTTTGTATTGTGCCCGTTCCTGTTCGTCTTGGTTCGCGGTGTGCATGCTTCCGTGGCGCCGCGTCCTCTTGGCTCTGGTGATCGCCCAGGCCCTGATGAGCTGTGCCTTCCTGAGCTACGTCCACCAGAAGGGCGGGACCGTCCGCGGGGAGTATGGCTGGAGCTACGCTCGTCAAGGGAACCGTTGAAGCCGGCCGCGGGCAAGGGACAGGAGCCGTTGCTGATTGATCTCCTGCAACAACGGCTCCAGACCTCTTTGAGGCCGTAGAATCCGCTAATAATCGGGCATTCCCGCTCAAACTCCGAGCGTGCGAAGGCAGCCCCGAGGCGTCGGGTCCCCAGGTGCTTCTTACCCGGCTCCACTCACCGACGCGCCGACTTGCCGACGACGAAGAGGGCGAACAGCACCAGGCAGATCGTGCCAAGATAACCGTCGAGTGGCCGCCCCGAGCCCTCGCCCGGAGCCGGGGTCGCCTCTTCCTGGGCACGGACTGTCGTCGTCATCGTCGGGCTGAGCGCCAGGCCGAAGGCGAGGAGCAACGGGGCAATCCGACGGGTGAATCGATGGAAAATGCGTGTCATCGTTCGCGTTCCTTGACAGGAGTAGGTCGTCGGGAAGAATCGTAGCTCATCGGGAGCCATTCTCGCAGGGGCCGCACGCGGCGTCGGAAAGCCCGCCGGGCCATCGCGACGGCCTTCCACGCCGGCCCTCGCGAGCGGAGATGGGCGATGTAGTCATCGAGTCCGACCGCCCAGAATCGGTACTCGCGTCCGCGAAACTCGTAAGCCCCATTATCGCGAGGCAAGGGAAAGGGCTGAATCGGCTCGGCGTAGGCGAAAGCCAGGACGGCCCGGAATCCGGGCCCGAACATCGCTTGCCAGCGGACCAGTGCGTCCAGGTCGTCCGTCGTGACCCAGTTCTCCCAGTCCCGCCGACCGCGAGCGTTCTTGCTCCGCTTCCCTTTGACCTCGACCACGAGGTTGGTGCCAAATCGAGGATACAGCAAGAAATCGGGGTTCTTCAGGCCCTCTTCTCCGAAGATGGCGCGTTTGGCCTCGTCAACGGCCACGCAAGGGACGCGGAGCGATCGGATGAAC
This sequence comes from uncultured Isosphaeraceae bacterium, assembly GCA_963842405.1. GTDB lineage: Bacteria > Planctomycetota > Planctomycetia > Isosphaerales > Isosphaeraceae > CAVZRC01. The sequence goes on from CAWJGW010000011.1 coordinate 206,741, forward strand.
GCTTCGAATGCCGCCTCGTAATGGTTGGATCGGTTGGCCATTGCCGTCGTGATCGGTGATCACCCTCTTCGTCCGGGCCGTGGGCCGGGTCCGCATACCGGCTCCCGCTTGTCCACTCAATCTTCCGATTTTCGGCCCGATCGTCAATGCTCCGGTGTCGATTTTGAGCCGTTCAGGGTCACGATCGGCAGCACGGGGCCGTGCGGCGTGCGTCGACGCCTGGGGGGTAGGACGGCCTCGGCGTACTCCCAGATCTGCTCGGGCGTCTCGAAGAGCTTGTCGAACGACCATTCGTCATCGTACTCGCAGTTCGCCGTCGTGTAGTCTCGACAGATCTTCGGCCGGTTGAGATAGATCCGGCAATGGTCGTTGGCCGTCAGATACTGGCATCGCGTCATCACGAGGAGATACCACTGGCCTTTCTCCACATAGATCATCGTCTGGCCGTGGGCCAGATACCAGCGGATGGCGTCGTAGTCGTCCCAGGTCGCGGGGTTGTCGATCGGCAAGGAGAAATAGCGGCAGCACTTTCCCGTGCAGTGGTCGCACAGGCATTCGCCGGGCTTGAGCTGATCGCGGCGGGGCTTCGTCTTTCTGGACGGTTTGCTGGCTTTCACGGCCCGACTCCGATGGACTCGTTACGGTTCAGGTGCTGATACGAGGAGCACGCGCTGGCAAGGGCGGAAACATGGGCCTCTGTTGTGCCGCAGCAGCCGCCGAGCAGTCGGACGTTCCACTCGAGGAGCTGAGGGACGGCCGCGGCGAACGCGGACGGGGTCGAACGCGAGTTCGGAGACTCCTCGCCCGATGCGCTCGGGCTTGATGAGGATGGGGCACGAGGCGACCTCACCGTCCAGACGACGGGCCAGCGCGATCGCCGCGTCGATGCCCGGCTGACAATTGATCCCGACGGCCGCGACGCCCAGGTCCAGGAGCCGTCGAGCGGTGGCCGCCGGCGGGTCCGGCCACTGCCAGAGACTGGCGAGGATCGGCACCGGCGCGCCGAGGGTCGCCAGGACCTCGCGGAGCACGCCGAACAGCGGTTCGGCACGATAGGTCTCGAAGACGAGGGCGTTGACGCCCGCATCGAGCAAGACCGCCGCCTGCTCGGCCGCCGCGCCGAGCTGCGTCCGCGGCCGTGGGGCCGATGTCGCCCACGACGAAACCAGTCCGGTCCGATGGCCCTTCGCGCCAGCGCGACGGCCCGGCGATTGATGTCTTCGACGGAGTCCGCTCGACCAAAGTTCGCCAGCCACAACCGGTTGGCGCCGAAGGTGTTGCTGAAGAGGGCCTGGGAGCCGGCCGACACGTCGCGTTCGTGCAGGTCGAGGACGTCCGCGGGATGCGTCCGGTTCCAGAGCGACGGGTCATCGGACCGGAGGTCCAGTCCGCGGGCGATCAGCCGCGTGCCCAGGGCTGCGTCGAGGACCAGCGGACCACGATTCAGCGCAGCGAGGAACCGTCCCGGAATGCGAGCGATCTCCGCGATCGGCCCACTACACGGCGTCATGGTCGACTCGGGATCGCGAATGGTTGTGGTTCACGCCCACTGCCTACGGTCTGCGGCCTACGTGTTCTTGGTCCGGTTGCGATAGCGTGCACTGACGCGGACGAGGAACCGATTCTCCTCGTCACTCAAGGCCGCGCGTCCCTCGCGGTGGATCTTCTCGAGGATCTCGTCCATCCGCCGTTCCTCGGCCATCTCGCGCGCCATCCGCCGTTCCCGGCGCAGTTCGGATCGGCGACGGCGCCACCGCTTCAAGGCGCTTTCCCGATGAGGGCGCACCTTCGCGGCACCGCTCTCGAGGCTGGTATATCCCTCCGAGAAATCGTAGCCGAAGACGCCGTCGTCGAAATAGCCACCCTCTTCCAGCAGACGGGCCTCGACCCGCACCAGGTACTCGATGATGATGGCGAAGAGGATGAGCGTCAGACCGTCGCCCCGCCAGTTGACGATGAGCCGGATCAAGCCGACGAACGCCAGGATCAGCGCGAAGGCCCGCGCCGCGTAGGGCGCATCGGGATTATCCCGGGACGAGACGACCGACGATACTGCCCAGGAAGGCACGGAGCATCCGGCCGCCGTCGAATGGCAGCGCCGGGATCAGGTTGGCGAGCATCAAGACCCAGTTCAGGTAGCCGAACCAGCCGATGATCCAGACCCGGCTGAGCGGACTGGCCAGCACTGATCCATCCCTTGGCGGACCCAGGGTGCACCGATGGTCCCCCCGGATGCACCGGCGTGCGCGATCGTGTTTCCGAACGGATTCCAGACGACCTGGGCCCCTGCCAGCACGTTCAGTCCGATCGCCGCGATCAAGAAAAATGGCACCGCTGGTGAACGGCCCGGCCATCGCGACCAGGAAATGCTCGCTGGAGCGGGGTACGTACGACGGCCCCACCAGGTTCCCCAGCGGCCACAGATGCACGTCTTCCTGGTCGCAGTCGAGCCAGTAGGCCGTGGCCGCATGGGCCAGCTCGTGGACCGCCAGGGCGATCAGCAGCAGCCCCAGCCAGCATGCCGTCTGGCTGAGTTCGGGGAGCCTGCCTTCCGCGGCCAGGGCGACCGCGGACCACAAGAGCCGGGTCGCCACGAAGAGAATCAACAGAATGTGGACACGAACGGTCGTGCCGAACCATCGGCCCAGACTGATGGGGGACCAAGTCAAGGGATCGTTCATGGCCGGCCACCCGGTATGGGTTGCGAGCACCCAACCGAGGACGCTCGTCTCCTACGACTTACTCTAGCAGCCTTCGGTGCCAGTCGCAACGTGATCTGCAAACCCCATGCCGGTGATTGATGAAGGGTCGTGCTGGTTCGCGGCCCCGATCCTTCAGGCGATCGGTGCTCCGTGTTAGACTATGTCCTGGAAGTCGCCGATCCCCTTCGCACAGACTTCGAACTGGGTGCCTGCCATGAAGCCATCCTCGGACGAGACCGACATCCGTGTTCCCGTCGAGCTCGGACCGCGCTCGTACGAGGTCAGGGTCGTGACGGGCCGGTCGAGCGAATTCGGCCCGTTCGCCCGGTCCGCACTTCAAGCCACATGGGCCGGCCAGTCCTGCACGTCAGCCTTGATCGTGACCGATAACAACCTGGTCGAGCTGTCGCCTGCCTGGGGATACCGCGATGCCCTGGCAAAGGCGGGCATCGAACGCACCGACATTGGCTGTACCCGCCGGAGAGGGCAGCAAATGCCTGGCGTGTGCCGAGTGGCTCTACGATCAGCTCGCCCAGGCGAAGGCCGATCGCCACGCGGCGATTATCGCCGTGGGCGGCGGGGTCGTCGGGGACCTCGCCGGCTTCGTCGCGGCGACTTATGCTCGCGGTCTGCCGTTGCTCATGGTCCCGACCACCCTCCTCGCGCAGGTGGACAGCTCCGTCGGAGGAAAGGTCGGGATCAATCATCCGCGCGCCAAGAATATCATCGGTGCATTCCACCAGCCGTTCGGCGTCTGGATCGATACCGAGACGCTCGAAGAGCCTGCCGGATCGGGAGCTTCGATGCGGATTGGCCGAGGTCGTCAAGTACGGCGTCATCCTGGATGGCGACTTCTTCGCGGAGCTGGAGGGCCAGGCCGACGAGATCCTTGAAGCGACGACGACGAGAGCCTTGCGCCGGATCGTGGCCCGGAGCTGCCGGCTCAAGGCCGAGCGTCGTCTCCCGCGACGAGCGCGAGGAGACCGGTCTCCGCGCCGTGCTGAACTTCGGCCACACGATCGGCCACGCGATCGAGTCGGTTGCCGGTTATGGCGGGGCTTTCCAGCACGGCGAGGCCGTGGCCGTCGGCATGGTCGCCGAGAGCCGGCTGGCCCATCGGCTGGGCTGGATCGGCCCCGACGTTGTGGATCGCCTCGTGGGCTTGCTGGAACGCTTCGGTCTGCCGACGATCCAGACCCGGGTTCGACGCCGACTTGCTCTTCGAGGCCATGGGCCGGGACAAGAAGAACCGCGGCGGCCGGATCCGGTTCGTCTTGCCGCGCGCGATCGGTCATGTTGAGCTGACCGACATCGCCGATGAGGCCGATGTCCGTGCGATCCTGGCGACGCTCTGATCGAGGAAAGGAATGTCTCTTGCGAGGGAGCCGAGCTTGACCGAATCGAACTCCGATGACCAACTGCTCGATTTGATTCGTCTGACGATGGTCCCGGGCGTTGGGCCGCAGACGACGCGCGCCCTGCTGGAGCATTTCCAGTCGGCGGGCCGGGTGCTCTCCGCGACCCGCGCGGAGCTTCGTGAGGTGGCCAACATCGGCCCCAAGCTGGCCGAGAAGATCGCGATGGCGCGCCAGGAGTGCGACGCCGAGGCGGAGCTGGCACTCTGCCGTCGCCTGGATGTGCAGGTCATCCCGCGCGACGATCCGAAGTATCCCCCGCCCCTCCAGAACATCCCGGATCCTCCGGGCCTCCTCTACGCGAAGGGACGGCTCGAGCAACGCGATCAGCTCGCCATCGCGATCGTCGGGTCGCGGCGATGTACGCCCTACGGGGCCCGGATCGCGGAGCGGCTGGCCTCCGGGTTGTCGCGGATCGGTTTCACGATCGTTTCCGGGCTGGCCCGCGGGATCGATGCGGCGGCCCACCGCGGGGCGATCAAGGCCGGTGGACGCAGCATCGCCGTGATGGCCAACGGGCTGGCCTCGGTCTATCCGCCCGAGCACGAGGACCTGGCCCGCGCCCTGGTCGAATGCGGGGGGCTCCTGAGCGAGATGTCGATGCGGCAGGTCCCCCTGGCCGGCCTGTTCACCCAGCGCAACCGGATCATCTCGGGCCTGAGTCTGGGCGTCGTCGTGGTGGAAGCCACGCCGCGCAGCGGTTCGCTCTCAACCGCCCGTCACGCGGTCGAACAGAACCGAGAGGTCTTCGCCGTACCCGGCCCGGTCGACAGTCTCAACAGCCGCGGCTGCCATTTTCTCATCCGGGACGGGGCCAGGCTCGTCGAGACCGTCGATGACATCCTGGAAGAGCTTGGCCCCCTGGTCCAGGAGGTGCGCACGGACCCGGCCGAGCCGCCGGTGCGGCATCCGGCCGAGCTGGCCCTCACCGATCCGGAGCGGTCGCTCCTCGGAGCAGCTCGACGACCATCCCACCGCGGTGGACGAGCTGATCCTCCGCACGGGGCTCACCGCGGGCGCAGGTCATGGCCACCCTCAGCGTCCTGGAGATGAAGCGGCTCGTCCGCCGGCTCCCCGGCCCTGCCTTCGTCCGGGCGTGAACTGTGGTAGGAAGCCGAGGGAACATCAACTCGTCATGGAGGACAAGATCTGTTGGATGATTCTCGCATCACTCTGGGCCTGGGATACTTTAAGGAGCTGTCAAAGAATAACTTGCACGTATGGCATACTGTAGTCCACCTGTTTCCAGGCGAATCGGAGGATAGTGGGTTCAAGTTATTCTTTGACAGCCCCAAAGCAGTCAGGAGGGAACCCCGACCACTGTCGCCAAGGAGCCAAGCCCGGCCTCGGCTCAATTCTCACGCTTCGTTTCCTTCGTTAGCTTCTGTTCCAATCCTGTCCTACCCATGCCAAAAGCCTTGAACAGAAGGAAACGAAGGACGCAAAGCATTCAGGAGGGGACTCCCGAGCACTGTGTCCAATGAGCCAAGATCTCTTCTCACGCTTTGTTTCCTTCGTTAGCTTCTGTTCCAATCCTGTCCTACCCCATGCAAATAGCCTTGAACAGAAGGAAACGAAGGACGCAAAGGAGCTGTCAAAGAATAACTTGCACGTATGGCATACTGTAGTCCACCTGTTTCCAGGCGAATCGGCGAATAGTGGGTTCAAGTTATTCTTTGACAGCCCCTAATTACCCATTTTCGTGATCACTGCGTACTGAGAGAGCCCTCCGATGACCACCCCTGAAGTTGATCGGCGGAGTCCCGAACGTCGCCTTCGCGACGAAGCAGATCGCCGCGGAGGCTCCGTTAGCACCGCTGGAGTTACCGCCCGACGCGACCCCCTCGCCGATGGAGGCCCACCTTGGCCGGTCTCGCCGGCGCCCCATGGCCGTGGCGGGGATCGTGGAGAACGGATTGGTACGTCCTCTCGATACCGCAATCAAGCTGCCGGAACACGCGCGAGTCATTATTGTCGCGGCTGAAGGATCATGATTATCCCGCTCCCCGGTCCTTCCTTCGTCCGGGCGTGATGGGACCCCGACCCTCCGCTCCGGTGAGCGGTCCGTCGGCTCAGACGCCCAGGCGCGGCTCGATCCAGCGGACGAGGTCATCGAGCACCTGCTCCCGTCCCAGCTCGTTCAACGGTTCGTGGAGCATCTTGGGATAGAGCAGCAGCGTTTTATCCTCGCTGCCGATCCGGTCGAAGAACTCGCGTGCCGCCGCGGGGTCCACCACGGAATCCTGCCCGCCCACGATCATCAGGATGGGTGTGCGTAGCTCGCCGGCGCGTGCGAGCAACATCGCGCCGCCTTCGAGCATGCCGAAGAAGAGCGGGGCGCTGATCCGATTGTGCCGCAAGGCATCGTTGCGGTGCTCTTGCTGCATGACCGGGTCGCGAGTCAGCAAGTCAGCCTGGAACTCACTCTTCAGGGTGATCCACGGCGGCGTACTTCCGGAGCAGCTTGCCCAGCCGGATCTTGTGCGGCGGGATCGGCAGGGCAATCCGCAGCGCCGGGTTAGAGATGATGAGCCCTTGGATCGGGCCCCGATCCTCGAGGGCGAACCGGAGCGCGACCTGGCCGCCATTGGAGTGGCCGAAGGAGGAATCGCGGCAGATTCGGCTCTCGTTGCGCGACCCATTCCATGGCGCTGGCCAGATCGTCCGTCAATTCGTCGTAACGGCGGACCATGCCCCGCCGGCCGGGGCTGGCGCCATGGCCCCGCAGATCGACCGCGATGACGTCGATGTCGAGGCTCGCGCCGAGCGCTTCGGCCACATGGCGATACGTGCCCCCATGCTCGCCGAAGCCATGCGCGATGAGCATGGCCCCGCGAGGCTCCGCCCGGTGCCACCAGCGGCCCCGGAGCATGAGTCCGTCGGCGGCCCGGACCTGGATCTCTCGAACCGTACTCGTCAACGTCGCCATCCCTTGCCTCGGGATCATATCGGCTCGCTCCTCGAACCACCTGCACTCCGTGCACACGATCCAGTTTATCGAACCGCTCCCGCGGCGCCGAGCCCAATATCGCACCGCCGGCAGCCGGAGAGAGGTGGCTCACCCCGGACGTCCGTCACGCCTTCCGGACCTCGAGCGAGCGCCTTGCGGACCTCGGTCAGGCACGCCTTGATGTCCTCGGAGGGATCCTCGGGCTTCTCCTCGTACTCGATGGCCAGGCAATACTCGTACTTGTTGTGGGCCAAGGCTTTGAGGAGGTCCACCGTGCGGAGGTCGCCTTGGCCGAGGATCGTGAAGGTCCGGGCATCCTTGACGTCCTTGAGATGGACGCCGTAGACCCGCTTGCCGAAGACCTCGACCGCATGCACAGGGTCTTCCCGCGACCGCAAGAAATGGCCGGTATCGATGCAGCAGCCGATCTTGGGGTGATGGTCCTTGATCGCCTGGGCGATCGTCTCGATCTTCGCGATAACGGTCGCCCGGTCCATGGTTATGAATCCCGACGGCCACGTCATATTCCTCGACCAGCCTGATCGAGGATGTCGAAGGAACCGGGCTCAGGGCTGGCCGAGAGGTACTTCAACCCCATGGCCTTGGCGAAGTCGAAGGTCCGCCGGTTGGCGTCGACGTTCTTGGTGAGCGGGACGACCCCGTAGCCGATCACCGTCACTCCGGCCGCCTCGAGTCTGTCGCTTGCGCTCCGACAACTTCTTGGCAGTCCGTGGTCATCGGCACGTGCGCGGTGTAAGACTCCCAGTAGTGCAGGCCGAGCTCCTTGGTCACCGCCAGGGCCTTCGACACGTCGGGGTGTCCATCATGGGTGTATCCCCGGAGGGAGTAGCTCTGGAGCCCCATCTTGAACGGATGATAGAGGTTCTCCGATTCTCCCGATCCGGCGCCCTGGGCATGGGAACGGCCGCCAAGGGCCAGCGCCCCCACGGCCGTACACCCAGTTGCCAGGACCCGGCGGCGAGTCCAGACCCGATCGTTTTCCTCTGATGACATCGATGAGGCTCCTCCAAGCATCGTCCCCGCGGCAGCCGTCAGGACGATTGAGTTGATGCGTGTCAATGATGGTCTTGGTTGATTCGAGCATGACGGGCGTTTCGCGCCTTCATGCGAATTGATGCCAGGTGCTGCTGGTCGTCCGATCGCCGGTCGGCGATCGTGCGGCCTTTCTGCGAGGCTATCTCAACGAGCCGACGGGTTCCAGTACCCGCTCACCGGACCAGGAAAGTCGGATGGGCGAGGGGGATGGCCCTTGAGAGCCGGTTTGTGCCTCTGGTAAGATCTACAACGATTTCGTTATTGAATCGCTCTTGGCAATCTCGCGCGATGGGTTACTTGAGGACTCGAGGGAGGTACCATGCGACCCCAATCCGAAGTCCTGGGCGTCTTGCAGCCGGTCGGCGGTGGCGACCCGATCCCATTGATGAAGGCCGAGATCATCGTCGGCCGCCGGGCTTCCTGCGACATCTGCCTGGATTATGAGAACGCCTCGGGCAAGCATTGCGTGCTGCGGCTGGTCAACGGCGTCTGGAATGTCCGCGATCTGGGCAGCACCAACGGTACCACCGTGAACGGATCGCGGATCGCGACCGAGCAGAGCATCATGCCCGACGATGAGCTCGGCATCGCCGGACACATGTTATACGATTGAATATGATCCGGCGGGTCCCGGAGGCGTTCCTGAGCTCGCGCATGGAAATGGATGAGGAGGTGGTGCAAGGAGCGGACGCGGCACTCGCTCATGGATCTCGCCGGCCTGGATACGGACAATACCAAGGCGAAACCGAAGCGCCCGAAGCGCGCTCCGGCGGTGATCGAGCGGCTGTCGGCCGACGAGGCGGAGTTCGACGACGCGGTTCCCGACCATTTCAAGGCGCCGCCGAAACCCGCGAAGAAACCACCCAGCGACGACGACTTCCTCAAGCTGATTGAAGAGGATGTGAAGAAGCCGAGCTGATCGACGTCGCTTCGCCGGGGTTGGCCCCGGCCGCCGGTCCGCGCAGACCGGACGGCGTGTTGGTCATGGCTACGGCCGGGCCATCCCAACGGATGGCAGACCGCCACGTTCGCTTCAACGATCGTGGCCTCGGTGATCGGCCGTGCGGTGAACCGGGGCCGATGCGAAATCACACTCTGCGACTTCGCTCGGCCCATCGAGCAGTTCTCGAGATGTCGGCCCGTCGAATCCGATCGGATTTCAGACAAAGTCCGGTCAAGTCACGATCCTTTGACGCTCAGTTAGACAGTCCGGCCCATACGTGCGCCTTCACGATCCGTTGTGGACGACTCCCTTCTGATGGGAGCCGTCAGGTCGCGGGGCCTTGTCGGGTGTCTTCAACTGTTTCACATCCGAGGAGTTTGACGCCATGAGAACACTGTTCCGAACGATGCTCGGCCTGGGTCTGGCCGCACTGCTGGCAAGCCCGGCCCTGGCCCAGGGGCGAGGGGATTTGGTGGCCGCGGCATGGGCGGCGGCAGCCTGAGCGGGCTGCTGGCCAATGCCAGCGTCCAGAAAGAGCTGAAGCTCGACGATCACGCAGGTCGAGAAGTCCAAGGAAGCTCGCCGCCTCGATGCGCGAGAAGATGCAAGAGAACCGGGAGAAGCTCGCAGGGACCTCGAGGCCAGGAGGAACGCGGACCAAGCAGGCCGGAGATCAACAAGGAGATGAACGAGTTGACCCTCAAGGCGGTCGGTGCGTTCCTCAAGCCCGAGCAGATCACCCGGCTCAAGCAAATCTCCTACCAGGCACCGCGGGCTGCAAGCCTTCAGCGATCCCGAGGTCGCCAAGAAACTGAACCTGACCGACACCCAGAAGACCGACATCCAGGCGATCAATCACCGAGATCATGGAGTCCATGCGGGGGCTGTTCAGCCAGGACTCGACCCCGGAAGAGCGGGCGGAAGGGATGAAGAAGATGACCGAGGCGCGCAAAGCCGGCCTCACCAAGGCTGAGGCCAAACTGAACGACGAGCAGCAGAAGACCTGGAAGGAACTGCTCGGCGCTCCGTTCACGATCGTCTACCCGCCCCGTCCTAGCCAACTGAGACGGATCGGTCCTCGTTCCCGCTCGATCGATGGCCAGATAAGCCCGCGAGCGAGCCGGGCCACAGACCTTGGCGGGATCTCCGACCATCGGGCCGGGGATCTCGCTCGCTTTCGTCTTCGCATGAAAACGCACGGGCGACAATCGTCGCCCGCCCTGCCCATTTCCCAATGACCGTATCTTCGCGACTTCCCATCCTGAACCCTGGAGATTGATCCCATGAGAACGATGTTGACAGCCTTTCTCGGTCTGAGCCTCGTGGCACTGCCTGTCCGGTCCCGCCGCCGCGCAAGGAGGCCGAGGCTTCGGCCGGTTCGGCGGTAATGTGGGCTTCTTGCTCGGCAACGAGAGCGTCCAGAAAGAGCTGAAGCTCGACGACAAGCAGTTGGAAAAGGCCAAGGAGCTCTCCGAGAAGGCGGCCGCGGAGATGCAAGAGAAGCGGGAGGGTCTGCAAGACCTCAGCCAGGAGGAGCGGCGGGCGAAATTCATGGAGATCAATCGGGAGCTGAACGACGTCCACCCTCAAAGCGGCCGGCGCAGTTCCTCAAGCCCGAGCAGATCACTCGTCTCAAGCAGATCTCCTTGCAGCAGCGTCATGCGCAAGCGTTCATCGACCCCGAGGTCGCGAAGAAGCTGAACCTGAAAGACGCCCAGAAGACCGAGTTCCAGACGATCGTCCAGGAGGCCAGGGCGGAGATGCGACCATCTTCCAGGAGAACCAGGACGACCGCGAGGCGGCCATGAAGAAGATTCAGGAATTGAACAAGAAGACGGTCGACCAGATCGTGGCGAAGCTCAACGACGAACAGCAGAAAACCTTGAAGGAACTGCTCGGCGCCCCGTTCGAAGTGAAATACGAGCAGAACTGAACGGCCAAGTCCTCGGATTGGCTCGCCTTGTCGTCCATACGCGATCAAGTCCGATGAGGTCCCGAATCCCTGGATTCGGGACCTCGTTTCGTTGATGGACGGGTCATTCGACGGTCACGCTCTTGGCGAGATTGCGCGGCTTGTCGATGTCGCAGCCGCGTCGCCGGGCGACGTGGTAGGCGAGCAACTGGAGGGGGACGACCGCCAGCAGCGGCTGGACCACCTCGGGTGCATCGGGGATCGGTAGGAAGACATCCGACAACGAGTCGACCGAGTCATCGCCCTCGGTGCCAACGCTGACGATCATCGCCTCGCGCGCCCGGACCTCTTCGATATTGCTCAGGGTCTTGGAGTGGAGCGACCCCCGCGGGGCCACGAAGATGCATGGGGTCCCGCGATCGATCAGGGCGATCGGCCCGTGTTTCATCTCGGCCGTGGGATAGCCCTCGGCGTGGATATAGCTGATCTCCTTGAGTTTGAGCGCGCCCTCGAGTGCCACAGGGTAGTGGATGTCACGACCCAGGTAGAGGGCACTGCGAGCGGACACCATCCGTGCGGCGGCCTCATCGATGAGCGGTTCGGTCTTGAGGGTCTCGCCGATCAGCGCGGGTACCGACTCGATGGCCTTCACAACCGCCAGGCCGTCCGAGAACGAGAGTTGCCTCAGCCGGCCGAGGTAGATCGCCAGTAAGGTCAGGACGGTGACCTGGGCCGAGAACGCCTTCGTGCTGGCGACGCCCACCTCGGGCCCGGCATGGAGGTAGATCCCGCCGTCGGCCTCGCGGGCGATGGTGCTGCCGACGGTGTTGACGATCGCCAGGGTCGGGTGGCCCCGGCGTTTGGCCTCGCGCAGGGCGCCGAGCGTGTCGGCGGTCTCGCCCGACTGGCTGAGGACGAAGACGAGCGTCCGGTCGTCGAGCGGCGCGTTGCGATAGCGGAACTCGCTGGCATACTCGACCTCGACCGGCAGGTGGGCGAGCCGCTCGATCAGGTATTCGCCCACGAGTGCCGCGTGCCAGCTCGTGCCGCAGGCGGCGAAGACGATCCGGCGGACCCGGCGGAGCTGGCGTGCCGAGAGATTCAACCCGCCGAAGACCGCCGTGGCCTCGGCGCTGCGGAGCCGGCCCCGGCAGGCGTCCACGACGGTATCGGGCTGCTCGCGAATCTCCTTGAGCATGTAATGGGCATGGCCGCCCAGCTCGACCGCATCCGGCTTCCAGTCGAGTGCGATCGATCCGCGGCGTGATCGGCCCGTGCTCGAGGTGGTGCATCTCGAAGTCGTGGGGCGTCAAGCGGACGACCTCGCCGTCCTGCAAGAAGGCGACCCGGGCGGTGTGCGGCGCGATGGCGACCGGGTCGCTCGCCAGCAGGTGTTCCTCCTCGCCCAGGCCGACGACGAGCGGGCTGCCGAACCGTGCGCCGACCACCTCGCCGGGCCGCTTGGGGCTGACCACGCCGATCCCGTAGGTGCCCTCCAACCGCGGCAAGGCACGCTGCACGGCCGCGAACAGATCGTCGGTCGACTCCAGCTCGCGCACGATCAGGTGGGCGATGACCTCGGTGTCGGTCTGGCTGGCGAAGACGAATCCCTGCGCTTCGAGGTCGCGGCGGAGGGACGCGTGGTTCTCGATCACCCCGTTGTGGACGACCGCCACGCTGACCGTCCCGGCACGCCCTCCCAGATGCGGGTGGGCATTCCGCTCGGTGGCCGGCCCGTGTGTCGCCCATCGCGTGTGGCTGATCCCGCATCCGCCCGGCGCCGGCTCGCTCTCGAGCAATTCCTCCAGGGCGCGCACCCGGCCGGCTCGTTTCCGCACGATGAGCTGGCCCCGGTCGATGGACGCCAGGCCGGCACTGTCGTAGCCGCGATATTCGAGCCGGCGAAGCCCCGCGACCAGGATCGGCGCGGCCTCATGGCTCCCGGTGTAACCCACGATTCCGCACATGAACAACGTCCTTTCACGTACTCACCAGATTCGATAATCGGGATTATACCCGAAGTCGACGGAGGACCGACTACTCGTTTCTTGCTATCAATACGCGAAGGGCCATCGAGATCGTAGTACACCGAACAGGGTGAATCATGGAGAGGATCGACCGAACCCAGGTCCGGAGGGTTAAGACGGACGAGCAGGAAACCGATTTCGCCTTCTGGCAGTCCCGCACGCCTCAAGAACGCCTGGCCACGCTGGAAACCATCCGGAAGGAATATCACCTTTGGAAATATGGAACTCAACCAGGATTTCAGAGAGTTCTTCGAAATCCTCAAGCAAGAATAAAGTGCCGTTGACAGTCGGTCCTGAGCTTGGCGATAGTGTCGCCCGGACAGGACAACCCCAGGTGCGAGGCATGAGGCCGAACCTGGTGCAACGGAAGTCAACTGTTTCCCCTGAGCCACCCAACGGAGTACGCCCGCAAGGATGAGGGCCTGGCGTGTTGAATTGCCCGTCTCGCCTTGCAGGTCGATTCAGACCCACACACCCTCGACGTTCCAGGCGCGTCTCGAGCCACCATGGATGGAACCTGCGATGCGAATACTCGTCACCGGCGGAGCCGGTTACGTCGGCTCGACACTGGTCCCGATCCTGCTGGAGCAGGGCCACCGTGTCCGAGTCCTCGACAGCCTGAAGTTCGGGGGCCACGGCCTGCTCCCGTGCTGCTCGAACCGCTTCTTCGAGCTGGTCAAGGGAGACGTCTGCGATCCCGCGACGGTCAAGTCCGCCCTGGACGGGGTCGAGGCGGTGATCCACCTGGCCGCGATCGTCGGTTACCCGGCGTGCAAGAAGGAGCCGCAGGTCGCGCAGGCCATCAACGTCGACGGGACCGCCAACCTGCTGAGGCATCGCAAGCCCGACCAGAAGTTCCTCTTCGCCTCGACGGGGAGCATCTACGGTTCCATACCCGATTATATCTGCAATGAGGAGACCCCTCGCGCGCCGATCACCCTCTACGGCGAGACCAAGGCCGCGGCCGAGCAGATGGTCCTCGACGCCGGCAACAGCGTGGCCTACCGCTTCGCCACCGCCTTCGGCGTCAGCAACCGGATGCGGCTCGACCTCATGCCGAACGACTTCACCTACCAGGCCGTCAAGAACCGCAACCTGATCGTCTACGAAGGGGGTTTCAAGCGGACCTTCGTCCATGTCCGCGACATGGCGCGCTCGTTCATCTTCGCCCTGGAGCGCTGGAGCGAAGTCAAGGACGACGTCTACAACGTCGGCCACGAGACCATGAACTTCACCAAAGAGGACGTGGCTCGCAAGATCCTCGAGCATGTGGATTACTACCTCCATTTCGCCGAAGTCGGCAGCGACGCCGATCAGCGCAACTATGAAGTCTCCTACGAGAAGATCCGCAAGAAGGGCTTCGAGACCACGATCGATCTGGACCGAGGCGTCTCCGAGCTCGTCCGCGCGGCCAGGCTGATCGAGTTCCAGAACCCATTCGCCAACGTCTGATGCTCCACCGTGTGCCGGTCACGATCCCTGAGTCCTGGGCGGGAGGGATCGACTCGCCGCAGCTGGTCCCGCCGCGCGGCGTGGTGCGAGCGGACCTGGATCTGACATCGCCGATGATTTTCCGTGATCCGAGTCCATGGAGGGACGAGGGATGGTGAGCCGTCGCCTCTGGTTTCGCCGAGGATCGTCCGCAACGGCCGGGACACCCGGTCAGCCCGCAGGATCGCGAAGCCGGACCGAAGGGCTGCGCAGGCGGATCGGGATCGACCCCGGATCGGGGCGAGTCCCGCCGGCCCCGCACTCGGGAGGCCCGGCCTCCGCCGAGGGGGCCGGCAAACGGATCCTCTTCATCAACCAGTATTACTGGCCCGATCATGCCTCGACGGCCCAGCACCTGACCGACCTGGCCGAATCGATGGCGGAGCGGGGATACGAGTGCCACGTGCTGTGCTCTCAGAGCCGATACCAGCCCGGCGAGCCGAAGCCGCCCGCCTTCGAGGTCCACGAGGGCGTCCGGATTCACCGGGTACCCGCGACCTCGCTGGGGCGTCGCGGCACCTGGGCCAGGATGACGGATTACCTGAGCTTCTACGCCGGGGCCGTGATCAAGGCCCTGCTGCTCCCTCGGTTCGACGCGGTCGTGACCCTCACGACGCCTCCAATCATCGGCCTGATCGGGACCCTCTTGAAATGGATCAAGGGGACGCCGCACGCGTACTGGAGCATGGACCTGCATCCGGATGCGAGCCTCGCGCTGGGGCGTATGTCGCCGACTCATCCGGTCGTCCGGATGTTTTACTGGCTGAGCGGCTTCGTGTACCGGCAGGCGGATCGCGTGGTCGTGCTCGGGCCGTACATGGCCGACCGGATCGCGCTGAAGGGGGTCGACGCGGATCGGATCGAGACGATACCGGTCTGGAGCCGTCGCGAGGAGATCTACCCGATCCCCCGGGCGGCCAACTCGCTGCGCAAGTCGCTCGGCCTGGACGATGCGTTCGTCGCGATGTACTCGGGCAACCTCGGGCTGGCCCACTCGTTCGAGGAATTCCTGTCGGCGGCCCGCGGGCTCCGCGATCGCCGCGACATCGTCTTCCTGTTCGTCGGGGGCGGGCCGCGACTGGCCGAAGTCAAGGCTGTGCAGGAGCGCGAGGACCTGACGAACGTCCGCTTCCTGGATTACGTGCCCCGGTCGCACCTGCACGTCTCGCTCTCGATGGCCGACGTCCACCTGATCTCGATGCGGCCCGAGATGACCGGGATCGTCGCGCCGGGGAAGCTCTACGGCGTCATGGCGGCGGGCCGGGCGGCCGTCTTCGTCGGGCCGGAGCACTGCGAGACGGCCGATACGATCCGGCTCGCCGGTTGCGGCGTGACCCTCGCGCCCGGGGACGCCGAGGGCCTGATCGCGGCGATCACGCACCTGGCCGACGATCCCAGCCTGGCGCGGCGGATGGGCGAGCGGGGCCGCTCGGCCTTCCTCGCGGCCTATGAGCGGAACCTCTGCTGCAACCTCTGGCGCAACCTGCTCGGCGAGCTGGTGGTGGAGCGATCCGGGGCCCGGGTTCGCCTGGCTCTCGCGCCGACCCGAGCGACCCGCTTCGGCCGGTCGATCCGTGGCGCCGCTGGCCTCGGCGGAGACGTTGATGGATGCCTCGTGATTGTGCGTTTCCTGATCCCTTCGACCCTTGTTCGACGAGGTCCAATCCGGTGAGACTCAGAACCGTCTTGAGCGTTCCGATCCTGGCCGTACTGGCGGCCGTGTCTCCGGCTTCCGGCGCGGAACCGGCTACGACGCGTCGCCGAGATTCAGGCCAAGCACGACCGCGCCTTCATCCGCGACCTGACGGAGTATCTCGCCAAATATCCCCAAGGCCAACGACCGCGAGCAGGCGTACGCGGCGCTCTTCAACAAGGCCATCGAGCACGACTGGTTCGCCGAGACCGAAGCGCTCGGCCGGCAGTACCTCAAGACGGACCCCGACGGGCCGGTCAAGGCGTTGGCCCAGATCATCCTGACGATGGCCCGCGCCCAGGCCGGGCACTACGACCACGCGCTGGCGCAGGTACCGAGAGCTGATCGCAGGGACTCGACCCGAACGAGCAAGAGGAGTTCGCGGCCAGCTTCTCGGATTCGTTCGCGGGATCGGCGATCGCCGCGGGTGAGTTCGCCGTCGCCCGGCAGGTCTACTCGACCCTCCTCTCGCGGTTCAACGAGAGCCCGAACCTGCGGCAGAAGGTGCAGACCGACCTGAAGCGGCTGGATCAGGTCGGCAGGCCCGCGACGGCCTTCGCGGTCGAGGACATCCAGGGACAGGCCGTCCGTCTGGGTGCGTATCGCGGAAAGTACGTCCTGCTGGATTTCTGGGCGACCTGGTGCGGCCCTTGCGTCTGCCGAGCTGCCCCGGATGCAGGCGGCCTATCAGGCTTACCACGATGCCGGCTTCGAGATCATCGGCGTCAGCCTGGATGAGTCCAAGGCCGCCGTCGTCGACTTCGTCAAGACGCGGAAGCTCCCCTGGCCGCAGATCCACAACGGCGGCGCGGCGACTGACCTCGTCGAGGCATTCGGCGTCAGGGCGATCCCCGCGACCTACTTGATCGATCCGGAGGGCACGATCATCCGGATCGATCTCCGCGGCAAGGCCCTCGACGAGACCCTGGCCCGGCTGCTCAAGACGGCCAGCGGTACGCACCAGCGTAAGGTGAGTCGATGTGAGCCGTGTTATCCGCGTGATCCGTCGGTTAGATATTTCTGGCCTTCGCCTCTCGGGTTGCGGCTTGGTCGCGCTGAGCGTTCTCTGCCTCACGGGTCCTCGGTGGTTTGTCGGATCGTGGCGAGGGGCAGCGCTTTGCGGAGGGCCGCGATCCGCGCCGGGGTCGTCCGAGTCTTTCTGATGTCGAGGTCCGTGAGCTGATCGAGCTTGGCCAGGCGGACCAGGCCAGCGTCGGTCACGCGGGTGCTGGAGAGGTCCAGCCTCTCCAGATCGGGGTGCGCGGCCAGCAGGGCGGCCACGGCGGCATCGCCGACCCTTGTCCTCGCGAGTCCCATGGCCCGCAGCCGACTGGCCTTGCCGAGGTGGGCCAGGCCGGCGTTGTCCACGCGAGTTCCGGAGAGGTCGATCTCTTCGAGAGCTGTCCGGTTGGCGAGGTGGGCCAGTCCGGCGTTGCCGATTTTCGTGTTCGCCAGGCCGAGCCGCTGGAGCGAGTCCAGTTTCGCCAGGTGGGCCAGTCCGGCGTCGGTCACGGATGTCCCGGAGAGGTCGAGCACTCGGAGCTGCTTCAAGGGCTTGAGGCGGGCCAGTCCGCCGTCGGAGATCCGGGTCCTGCCCAGGCGGAGTTCCTGGAGAGCGCCGAGCCCCGCCAGGCGTGCCAGGCCGGCATTGCTGATGCGAGTGCCCGCGAGGTCGAGGATTTCGAGACGCTCCAGCCCCTTCAAGTGGCGTAACCCATCGTCGGTCACGCGGTTGCCGGACAGGTAGAGCGCTCGCAGATCGGCCATCCCCTCGACGTTCTCCAGGCCGGTGTCCGTGACGGCGCAAGGGGCGATGACCAGGGTCTGGACGGTCTCGAACTGCATCAAGGGAACGAGGTCCGGGTCGGAGGTCCGAGGGTCCCCCAGCATGACGCGGACCACGGGGGCGCCCGGTCGTTCCTTGTCGCGCTCGACCCGGCCGGACCGGCGCTCGATCGCAGCGACCGCCCGACGCTGCTCCAGAGGGAGGGGCGGAAGTGGGGCCGCTTTGGGGGCGCGGGGTCGTCCGCGGCCGCCGGGCCGGCGAGGAGGGCCATCAGGAGCAAGCTGGAATGCCGCCAGGTCCGGTGCGGGCGGGGCGACCTTGCCTCACGCGCCGTTCGCATCGGGGGTCCACTCCATCAGGTAAGAGAAGGCGTACTCGCCGATCTCCATGGTTCGGGCCGGCCGACGTCGGGATCAAGCGAAGACGGCCTGGTAGCGCATCGCCCTGGTTCGGGCCGATCGGCACGAGGAACAGTGGAAACACGCCGAGCTGGGAGTGCTCGATCCGGTAAGTGTCCTGGGACAGGACCGGCCCCGAGTCGCCATGGAAGATCAGTGAGAAGGCCGGTGTGGGCTCCGGCGCATTTCGGCCCGGCCCGGCGATCGTCTGCGAGCGGGTGACCTTGGTCAAGTGCACGACCTGAGACGCCGCTCCGGATCCGGCGACGATCTGGAAGGCGGAGCCCAGGTGTCGCTCGAAGATCGCGGCGCTCGTCCGGTCCAGGGGTCTCCCGGGGGTGCTGAGAGCGGTCTGGATGCCGTCTTCCGGGGCCGCGGGCGGCCCGGCTTCGGGCGCGGATTCTTTCCCTCCCGAGCGCCGTCTTGCCAGGATTGCGCCGGCACCAACCCACGCCGCCAGGCTGGAGAGGAACGTTCGTCGAGGGACGAGTCTCGGGAATCGCATCGGCATTCTCCCTCGTGGAGGGTCAAGGGCCAGCTCACGCCGCGCCCGTTTCATTGGAAAGTTCGCTCGTCCACATTCATACTTAAAATACTCCGATCATGCTTCAACGTACGGATATCCTGATCAGGCCCGCGGCGATCGTCAACACAAATCTTCCATGTACCCGCATTTTTCCGCCCGGTGTGAGGTTCGACGTAAGCCGAGTTGACGCGATCCGCGAACGGCCGTTACTCTGACGACCGTTGAACAGTCCAATGGTCACGGTCCTGACGCTCCGACGCCCGGGCTGCTCACGCGCCCGAACCCGAACTGGTCGCCGGCCAGGATCGGCTTGTCCCCTCGGAAGTCGATCTCCACCATCTTCTCGCTCTGGACGTCGCGGCCCGTCTCGTCTTTGAGCACGCGCGACGATCTTTCGAGTGCGCGTGTCGATCACGTCGCCGGTCAACGGATAGGCGAACCGGCCGTCGATGCTGAAGGTGATCCAGCCCGGCTGGTCGCGGAGCACGATGCTGGCGACCTGCTTCGGGGGCATGACCGTCGCGTCGAAGACGTGGATCCGGCTGTTGGCTCCGTCGGTCAGCCAGAGTTCCTTGTCGTCGGGCGTCAGGCCGATACCATGGCTGGGACAGCCGTGCCGCTTGGTCGGTCCTTTTTGAACTCCCTTCGCTTCGACCCGATACAGCTTCTCGCCGGTCCTCAAGTCGCCCACCTCGAAGCCGAGCAGTTCGTTGACGTTCACGAAGCAGAGTGTCTGGGGCCCGTTGATCGTGAACGGCCGGATGCTGGCACTGAAGGGACCGACCGAGCGGATCGCCTGGTGCGTTTTCGTATCGGCAACCGTCAAGGAAGGCGAATTCAACCCGCGAGATAGGCTTCCTTGCCGTTCGGGCCGACGATCGTGTTGTGCGACCCCGACCTGGGCGTGATCCGCGCGATGACCTCCCCGTCCTCGGCGCGGACGACGTACCAGAGCGGACCTTCGAATGACGGGAGAAAGATGAGCGAGCCGTCCGGCGTGATCGCCATCCGGTCGCAGCCCTGATCGTAAGTCTTCTCCCAGAGGAGCTTTTCCGAGACCATGTCGAGGCACATCAACTGCTTGATCGTGCTGATGTAGAGCCGCCTGGTCCGGGCACTGGCGCAGATGCCCTTGACGTTGATCGGGACCCCCTTGTCGTCGAGTCCCGCCGTGGGGATTCGCTTGATGAAGCGGTGGTCGTGGTCGATGTCGAAGACCAGTAGCCCATGGCCGCCATATTCGAGATAGTTGCGGATGCCCGGCTCGGCCACATAAAGCCGTCGCTGGACTTCTCCAGCCGCGCGATCGTCTCCGCCCATCGCCCGCGAATGGACCAGGCCGATCGAAGCAGCTAGATAAAGAATCACAAGGATCATGAATCGCATGAGCTGAAGGTAGGCATTCATGGTGACTGACCTCCTCAGAGTAAGAAACGTGGCTCTCGGCCGGGATAGACTCGATCGAGATCGACGTCAGGATCGGTTCGGAGTACCCGAGGTTCAGTCGAGGAGCGATGTGCGGGGACCATTCCATCTCGACGTGAATGGCATCGATGCCTATCAGGGTGAAACCGAGGCGATTGTAGAGACTCACGGCCCGATTGATCGACTGCAACGTGGAGCCGGACCGGCTTCCGGTTTCGACCGCCTCATCCAGCACCGCCTTCAACAGCGTTCTGCCGATCCCCTGGTTACGGTACTCCGGCAACAGGCCGATATCCACCACGCGGATCTCGACGGCCCCACGGTGGACGAGAAGACGTCCAGCGGGCTGACCGCCGAGGAGGACCACGTCGTATCCCGAGTCGGGATAGTTCTGGCGGTAGGAGGAACTCTGGCGCGAAACTGCATCTTCAGGAAAGCCGCCTTCTGGTCGTCATCCCAGGCGAAGAGCCGGAGCTCCTGCTCGCGGGTGCTCGCGTAAACCTGGTACAGGAAAGGCTCGTCGGCCGGCACAGCGGGCCGGAGGCCAATCGAGCCGGCCAGTGGTCCTTGCACGCGATCCATCAAAGCCGGGGTCAGCATTGCGGCACCCATCCGATTGCGGATTCGCTACTTCAAGGGGTTTTCCGAGTTGTCATTCGCCTTGAGGACTACTCGTTTCGGATTCTGGTCCAAATCCTTCGGTTGATGCGTGGGTCCTTGACAGCCGGATTCGGTGCTATTAACTATGGTGATCAGAACGGCGGGGAACAAGCCCGTTCGGACTGCATGAGGAGCAAGTCGAACACTCTTGTCTCAAGGCGAACCAGGATTTCTGCCGGCACCTTCAGGATTACTTGGGACCGCAGGGTAACTCATGCTGGATCAGTTGACGGTTTCCGACTTCATCGGCCACGTGAATGCCGCGTTCCGGATTCCCCTGGATTCGGGAGAAGTTCTCGAGCTGGAACTGATCGAAGCCAGGACGATCGGTGAGGGCCGTCGACCGGATTCGCCCGGGATCAGGCAGCAAGCGTTTTCCTTGATCTTCAGGGGCCCGCGCGACCGGCTGCTCCCCCAACGGATTTATCCGATCGAGCACCCCACTCTGGGCACGCTGGAGATCTTTCTGGTGCCCCTTGGGCCTGAGGGGCACTCCAAGGGATTGCACTATCAGGCCATCTTCAACTGATTGTCGTTCAAGGCGGCGCGGCTGGCATTCGAGGTCGAATGACGGCGCCCTGTTCCCAAGTTCAGCCGGTATCGCGAGGTGATCACGATGGCAGAGCCCTTCCTCGGTGAAATCTCCCCGGTCGCGTTCAACTTCGCCCCAAAAGGGTGGGCGATGTGCAACGGGCAGATTCTCCCGATCAACCAGAACACAGGCACTCTTTTCGCTGCTGGGGACAACCTATGGCGGCAATGGAACAACGACCTTCGCACTGCCCGATCTGAGAGGCCGCGTCATCGTTCATAGCGGTGCCAGCTACCCATTGGGCAGCACGGGCGGCGTCGAAGGTGTGACCCTGAATGTCAACCAGATTCCGGCCCATTCGCACGCGCCGGTCTGTTCCACGCAGACCGGAAGCGCGGGAGTGCCCGCCGGTCTGGTCTGGGCCGGATCGTCCTCCAATGAGACGCTCTATCAAACCGGGTCCAGTTCCAACGGATCGATGGCCCCCGGCTTGATCACACCGAGTGGAGGCTCGCAGCCTCATACCAACCTCCAGCCCTTTCTGGTCATCAATTTCATCATCGCGCTCCAGGGCATTTTTCCCTCTCGCAACTAACGATCTTCACTGATCCCGGAATGATTTGAAGGAGCAAGATCGTGCAACCGTATATCGGCCAGATTACGTTGGTTGCATTCAACTTCGCGCCGGTGGGCTGGGCGTTTTGCAACGGCTCGCTCCTGTCGATCGCCCAGAATGCAGCGCTGTTTAACTTGATCGGCACGACCTATGGAGGCGATGGTCAAACGACCTTCGCCCTGCCAGACCTGCGGAGTCGCATCCCAGTTCACCAAGGAGCAGGGTCCCGGCACGAGCAATTACACGATCGGACAAATCGGTGGGGCCGAGAACATAACGCTCACCAGCGGCCAGATCCCCAGCCATACCCACCAGGCCCAATGCTTCACCGGAGGGAGTAACAGCAAATCGCCGGTCAACGGCATCTGGGCTCAGGCCTCCAACGACCAGCCTTACAAAGGAAGCGAGACCGGAGCGGCCAACATGGCCCCGGGTGCGATCGGCCCGGCCGGAGGGAATCAGCCGCACCCCAACCTGATGGCTTACCAGGCACTCAACTACATCATCGCTCTGGTCGGGGATCTTCCCATCGCAGAACTGATCCGCGCTGCACTCGCACCCCGATTGGGGCCTTCTCCAGAAGGAATGGCCGCCGAGGCCATCGGAAGACAGCGAGTCAGGGGAATCCTCCCGGCATGAAGGCGACCTCAGAAGAAGTAACCAGGAGACGATCCGATGCCTCTCGACTCCGTTCCTCGGCCAGGTGATTCCGGTCCCCTATAACTTCGCCCCCACGGGGTGGGCGTTCTGCAACGGTCAGATCCTGTCGATCTCCCAGAATACGGCGCTGTTCTCGCTGCTCGGCACCCAGTTCGGAGGGGACGGGAAGTCGACGTTCGGCCTTCCGAATCTCCAGGGATGCGTGGCGATCGACATGGGCCAGGGGACGGGCCTGAGCCCTTACGACATGGGCCAAACCGGCGGCTCCGATTCGGTCACGCTGACTCTGGGCCAGTTGGCTGCGCATTCCCATGGCGGCGCTCGCCTTCGGCCGAGCGGGCGACAACAAGTCGCCGGCAGGAGCGGACTGGGCCAAGCCGGTGACCGACACACCCTACGGCACGGCGTCGCCGCCGGGCTCGATGTCCGCGGCGGCGACCTCGGCCGTCGGCGGCGGTCAGCCCCATGAGAACCGGCAGCCGTACCTCGTCCTGAACTACATCATCGCCTTGACGGGTATCTTCCCCTCCAGAAATTAAGTTGACCGTGCGGGAGAATTCATGGGCAGCCCCACGGTGCCTCCTCCCCGGGAGGGGGTGTCCGAGCACGATCCGGTGCGACGTCTCGGAGTCCTTCCCGGCCTGGCTGAGCCAGGCTGGGGGCTCGATCGTGCTGACGACCTACCAGGCGGGCAAGGTCGGGATGATCGGCTGGGACGGCCGGCAGGTGACCCTGTTGTTCCGCGACTTCCCCAAGCCCATGGGCCTGGACCTCGACGGCCCGCGGATGCTCCTGGCGACCCGCCATCAGGTCATCGAGCTGGCCAATGCCCCGCTGCTGGCTTACGAGTTCCTCGAAGGGCAACCGGGCCGGTACGACGCGCTCTACCTGCCGCGGGTCACGTACGACACGGGCGATCTGAACGTTCATGACGTGGCCTTCGGCGTCGATCATCTCTGGCTGGTGAACACGCGGTTCTCCTGCCTGTGCAGCCCGAGTCGCGAATACAGCTTCATTCCGCGATGGCGGCCTCCGTTCATCTCGGAAGTCGTTCCGGAGGACCGGTGTCACCTGAACGGGCTGGCCATGGAAGGCGGCCGGCCGCGGTTCGTCACCGCCCTGGGCGAGACGGACGTGGTCGGCGGCTGGCGGGAGCGAAAGGCCGATGGCGGCGTGGTCATCGACGTGCCCTCGGGCGAGGTCGTCCTGCGCGGGCTGAGCATGCCGCATTCGCCCCGCCTTCACGACGGGTCACTCTGGGTGCTCAACTCCGGGCGCGGGGGAGCTGTGGCGGGTCGATCTCGACTCGTTCCGGCACGAGGTCGTTTGCAGCCTGCCGGGCTACCTGCGGGGGCTCGGCTTCGTCGGGTCGGTCGCCCTGGTCGGGCTCAGCACGATCCGCGAGAAGCACATCTTCGGCGGCTTGCCCGTGCAGCAGCGATATCCCAGTCTTCGCTGCGGCGTGGCCGTCGTCGAGGTGCGCACCGGCCGCCAGCTCGGGCTGTTCGAATTCACCGAAGGCTGCACCGAGCTCTTCGACGTGCGGTTCCTGCCCGATGTCCGGCGCCCCATGATCCTGAACGCGGAAAAGACGGCGACGCGGTCAGGCCGTCACCGCGCCGGAGTTCGCGTACTGGCTCCGGCCCAGCGCCGTGGTGACGGAACCCGAGTGAAGCAATGGTGTGTTTTGCATCATGGAAATCGGAGCAATGGTGCGTTTTGCATCATGGAAATCGAGAATCTCGGCTACGAATTGATTGAATTTCGTCGTTCCCGGTCTTACCTTGATATGGACCGGGCGTGCGATTCCAGGACGAAGCAACACCGAGCTCCGACCATCCTCGCGATCGGGCATCGTCTGGTCGCGACTCCGGTTTGAGAACAGAAGGGACTTCTGATGAAATCGCCTCTCTCGAGTTCCTCCCGGAAGCCGGATCGATCCCGACGTCGAAGCCGGGATGCGCGGCCCATGCTGGAAGGGCTGGAGGAGCGGCTCGTACTGAGCCTCGTCGCCGTCTCGGCCAGCGACGCGAAGATCAACATGACCTCGCCGCTCGACCAGACTGTGCCCTCGGTCGCGATGGACGCCAACGGCGATTACGTCGTGGCCTGGAACAATCAAGTAGCACCTGGGCCCCAATTATCTCTACGACGTCGACGCCCGCGTCTACAACTCGGCCGGGCAAGCCCAGACGGGCGAGATCGTCGTCGCCCAGACGACTGGAGACACGCGCTCCCTCGGTGGCCATGGACGCCAATGGCGACTTCGTCGTCGCCTGGCAGGTCTTGAATACCACCACCTACCTGTACGGGATCTCCGCCCAGCGGTACAACCTCGCCGGAGTCCCCAGGGGAGTACTCTGACTCTCAACAACGGAAGTAGCCATAGCGCCTCGGGCGAGTTGCCCAAAGTGGCGATGGACTCCGCCGGCGACTTCGTGATCGCCTACCAGGGGTACGATTCCAACAGCCACGGCGTCTTTGCCCAGCAGTACAACTCGTCCGGCGTGGCGCAAGGTTCGATCTTCCGGGTCAACACTCCCCAGGAGGATAATCAGGGCGCCCCGTCGATCGCGATGGATTCCGCGGGCGACTTCGTGATCGCCTGGGAGGACGGCGGCACGACACAGACCGCGGGCGTCTACGCCCAGCGGTACAATTCGTCCGGCGTGGCGCAAGGGAGCAATACCGCGATCAGCACGGTCGCCGGCGCGAGCGACCCCTCGGTCGCCATGGAGCCGACCGGCCAGTACGTCATCGCCTGGCAATTCACGCAGACGGGTTCGCAGACGACGTTCCGGGCATCGAGGCCCAGCGGTTCGATGCCAACGGGAATGCGCTGACGAGCGTGGTCCCACTCAGCACCTCCGAGAGTTACTTCCAGACATGCCCCTGCGGTCGCGATCGACAGCGAAGGCGATTTCGTCGTGGCGTGGGAGAGCTACGGCCAGGGATGGACGGCTTCGTCGCTGGCCACGATCCTCGCCCAGCGCGTCAATTCGGGTGGCACGCTGATCGGGCCGACCCAGTTCCTGCCATCGACCCAGACCGGCGACAGCCAGACGGCCCCGAAGATCGCCTCCAATCGCCGGCGGCAACGCCATCATCGTCTGGCAGAGCAAGCCCAGTTCGACAAGCGACAGTCAGAACGTCTACGGCCGGCTGTACAACTACGTCAACGATGCGCCGACGATCAACACGCCCTCGAACGTGACGATCAATGAGAACGCGGGCCAGCAGACGGTCAACCTCACGGGCATCACGGCCGGCGGCGGCGAGACCCAGACGCTGACGGTCACGGCCTCCTCGAACAACACCGCCCTCATCAACCCGACCATCACCTACACCAGCCCGAACTCGACGGGCACTTTGACCTTCACTCCCGCGGCGAACAGCTTCGGGACGGCCACCATCACCGTGACCGTGATGGACAACGGCGGCACGCTGAACGGGGGCGTTGACAAGACGAGCGTGCAGTTCACCGTGACGGTGAATCAAGTCAACGTCCCGCCGACGATCGACACGCCCTCGAACCTGACGATCGATGAGAACGCGGGCGAGCAGACGGTCAACCTCACGGGCATCACCTCCGGCGGCGGCGGGAACGTGACGCTGACGGTCACGGCCTCCTCGAACAACTCCGCGCTCGTCAACCCGAGCGTCAACTACACCAGCCCGAATTCGACGGGCACTTTGACCTTCACGCCCGCGGCGAACAGCTTCGGGATGGCCACCATCACCGTGACCGTGTCGGACGACGGCGGTGCGAACACGACGAGCGTGCAATTCCTCGTGACGGTGAACTTCGTCAACGCCGCGCCGACGATCAACACGCCCGCGAACGTGACGATCAATGAGAACGCGGGCCAGCAGACCGTCAACCTCACGGGCATCACGGCCGGCGACGACGAGACCCAGACGCTGACGGTCACGGCCTCCTCGAACAACACCGCCCTCATCAACCCGACCGTCACCTACACCAGTCCGAATTCGACGGGCACGTTGACCTTCACTCCGGCGGCGAACAGCTTCGGGACGGCCACCATCACCGTGACCGTGATGGACAGCGGCGGCACGGCGAACGGTGGCGTTGACAAGACGAGCGTGCAGTTCACCGTGACGGTGAATCAGGTCGCCGCCACCGTGACGCGCCGTTTCCGCCGACTGGGGCACCAAGGGCACCATCGCGCTGCAAACCGCCGCGGACGGGCTCCGGCTGCTCCCCGCGGGGCGCAACACGGACCTCCCCTGGTACGGGATCAACAAGCTCCAGATCACGCTCAGTCAAGCCGAGTCGCTCTCGCCGAGCGACGTCAGCGTCACGGGGATCACGGTCGCCAATTACGGGCCGGTGACGATCTCCGGCTCCGGGACGAACTACACGATCACGTTCGCCCAGGCGATCACGACGGCCGATCGCGTGACGGTGACCATCGGCAATGCGGGGATCGCGACGTATACCCGGCGGCTCGACGTCCTGCCGGGCGACGTCAACGACGACGGCGTGGTCAATGCCCAGGACCTCGTGGCTCGTCCGCAACGACTTCGCCAGTCTTGGGCGCCGTGTACAACATCTTCGACGACATCAATGGCGATGGTGTCGTGGATATCAACGATACCAACCTCGTGGGCTCGCTTCATCGGCAAGAAACTTCCAACGTAGCCACCGGTTGACCGTCGGAGTTCCGAACACCGATCCACCATCCGTTGCAGCCTCGGGGTAGGAAAGTCCCAGCCGAGCGACTGCGGGCTTCGTATGATGAGGCGACATCCATGAAAGACCGAAGAGACCATGGGCTTCTCATCTTGCCTTCGAGCGGATTTGATTCTCATTCGTCGAGGGCACCTTCGAGCTCTGTTCGCCTTGCCATTCGTGGTCGCGGTCGCCCTCGGGATTGACGCTCCATGCCGGGCCGGTCTGGTGATCGAAGCTCCGAACCTGACCGTCGCCCCGGGCTCCAGCGGATCGTTCGACGTCCTGATCACGAGCACGGGCGGGCACATTCGCCGTGGCGTCCGACGACGTCGAGCTTTCCCTCAACGGCCTGAGCGGCGTTTCCTTCACGGGTGTTTCGATCGCGACGGCGACGCCTTATATCTACGGCGGGAACTCGGCAACGACCCAAGGGTTCACATTTACTTCAGTACGTTTCCGGGCACGCAATTCGAAACGGTGGACTTTCTCTATCAGTTCGGTGCTCAGACGATCAATGCCGGCGATGTTTTCGGCCTGGTGAACGTCCAGTATTCGGTCGCCGCCAATGCGACGCCCGGCGCTTCAGGCAGCCTCACGTTCGGCCCGGATACCTCGCTGGCGGACGCCGACGGCAATAACGTCCCCTTTACGGCTCCGAATGGGTCGATCACCATTTCCTCCGTCTCCCGAGCCGTCGAGTGTGATGCTGCTGGCAGTGAGTACAATCGGCCTGATCTTCCTTGGAAGGCGACGGGTGACCAAACTCTTCGCATAGGATCGGTTCCATCGCTCACGTCCGCGAAGGCGACGTTTGCGTCTCGACGAGCTGAGCTGGCGTCTCAAGAGACTGGCTCCTGGCTCGAGGGTTCATTGCTGATCCGGCCGTCCAGGATCGGTGCGTCCGGTACGGGTTCGCCTTGCGCCTGCTTCCGGTTCGCGGTCGCCACGTAGACCGCCTTGATGACACGCTTCCGCGCGCCGATCAGGAGGTAGTTGAAGACGAACGTGAACAAGAGGGCCGGCGTGATGGCGGAGGACTGGATGAGCGTCGGCGAGCGACTGGTCGCCGACAAACGCGACCATTCCGATCCCGGCGACCGGGCTGAGTGCGAAGAACGGATATCCTTCTTCCCCCGAAGACATCGGCCCCCAGGACAGCGACCTGGATCCAGGCCGTCACCAGCGGGAGCAACCAGGTCACGAAGAGGAAGAGGCCGAAGTAGGTCTTGCCCCTGCCGGCGAATCGGAGCTAGAAGTACTGGAACGCCAGGCCGAAATAGGCCACGACGAGGACGGCGGTCGCCAGCGCCAGGGGGAACGATCCCGACGGGCGGCGGCCGGCAAAGGATTCCGAGGGCGTTCCAGGGAATGACCAGGCGATCGTGCCGGCCGCCAGCAGGAGCCCCGCGATGATCGCAAGGCAGACCCAGTTCACCGAGAGGTCGTCCCACCAGGGAAGCCGGGCTCGCCCTTGTTTCTGGGCTCGCCACAGGCCCTTGTAATACTCGGCCTGGGTGGGGGTGACCATGAGCGTGAGCAGCAGCGCCGGGACGACCAGGAGATAGAGGGCCACGACTTCGAGTATCTCGTAAGACTCCTGCTTCCAGATTCCCCCGAGCACCAAGGCGGAGAACGTCAGCATGGCGGCGATCGCCTCCGGCTTGGAGAGGGGATGGAGCCGAGCCGATTGCATCTTCCGGGTGGACGCCAGCAGGAGGAAGAACAGGACCGGGAGCTGGTAGATCAGGACGACCGGCAGCCAGGGAAGGGAGATGCCGTAGAAGCTGAGCCGGCTCTCGTCTTCGGCCATGTTGATGGAATACCGGCCGCCGGTCGACCATGCTCATGCCGAAGAACATGACGAGCACGATCATGCCGATCACATTCCCCGTGGATGTTCTTGGACTTGGACATCAGGCCGTTCAGCAGCGAAAGGCTGTGGAAGGTCCATGTGGTGGTCACGAGCATGACCATGAGCTGGATGGCCGCGCGGGGCTCGGGAACGCCGAACGCCATGCAGACGGCCAGGAAGGGTAGGGTGGCGGCGAACAGCAGGTATTCCCGGATCGGCGCCACGAAGAAGAAGCCGAGCGTCAGCTCGGTGGGCGTCATCGGCGAGACGCGGTGGAAGTCGAGGATGCCGGAGGCCCGCGCACCGTTGACCGACCCGCTGACCTGGCCGGCTCCCATGATGACCATGAGGACGATCTGGAGGGCCAGCAGCCACCCGGCCGCGCCGCCGCTGGCGAACATCTCGAGCTGGTATCCCGCCCAGAGGATGCAGAGACAGAGCATCACCACGATGGCCAGCGACGAGAAGAACGCCTGGGGCCGGAGCCGCGATCGCACATGCTTGACCAGGATCGGATTGTCGAGCCAGGCCGGCAAACTGTCCCAGTACATCACGACAGCTCCTTGGATCCTACCTTGAGGAACAGGTCTTCCAGGTTATCCCGACGACGAGCGAAACCGGAGACGCGGACGCCCTGGGTCACCAGGGTCGCGAGCAGTTCGCTGGCGGCCTCGGCATCGCCCCGGAACCGGAACTCGTAGCTGTTCTTGCTCCGCTGCTCGATTGGTCCGGCCCGTTCGTCGGCGCCGATGATCCAGTGGAACAGCTCGGGCTCGGACAGCACCTCGACGGAGAGGAGCGTGTCGCCCAGGATCCGCTGGTTGACCTCGTCGATCCGGCCGCTGACCACGATCTGGCCCCGCTCCATGATCGTGACCGACGTGCAGAACTCGTTCATCTCGGTGAGGATGTGCGAGGAGATCAGGACCGTCTTCTTCTCGTCGGCCATCCGGCGGAGGATGTTCCTCAGATCGATGCGGCCCTGCGGATCGACTCCGCTAGCCGGCTCGTCGAGCAGGAGCACCTGCGGATTGGGGATCAAGGTCTTGGCGAGCATCAGCCGCTGGCGCATGCCGCGGGAGAGCTCGACGACCAGGTCCTCGCGCTTCTCGGTCAGCCCGACCATGTCGAGGTGATCGGCGACCGCATGTCGGCGCTGGGAGCGGTTCAGCCCATAGCTGGCGGCGAAGAGGTCGAGGAACTCCCAGGTCATCAGGTCTTCATAGACCGGGGGGAAGTCGGGCATGAAGCCGACGATCCGGCAGACATCCTTGGGATGCTCTCGGACGTCAACCCCCTTGATCTCGATCTCGCCGTAGGTCGGCTCCAGGAGGCCGAGCATGGCGCGCATCGTCGTCGTCTTGCCCGCACCGTTGGGGCCGATCAGCCCGCAGACCTCGCCGGGCCCGACCTCCAGCGATAGATCGCGCACGGCGCAGGTGTCGTCGTAGTCAACACGCAAGTCCTTGATTCGGATCATCCTGTGTCCCTCATCGCCTGTTGCCCCCGGTCACTTGGCTGCCTCCGCATACCGGCGGGCGGCCTCCTGGATTCGCGGTTTCAACCCGGCCAACTCGCCTGCCGACCACACCGCTTCCCCCTCGTCAACGATGGCCCTCAGTTCATTCGTCAGAGCCTGGATTTCCTTCAGGATGGAATCGCGGTTTTTTTCGTCCCTGGCGAATTGATCGATCTTGCCGCGGATCTGCTCTTCGAGCTGTCGGCTTTGGGCGATGCCGTCCCTCTGCCCAGGCGATCGGTCAGCGTAGCCGTCGAGCCTTCTATCGTGTCGCGGCCCGGTGAATCTTTGACCTCAGCTTGGCAAACTGGGTTGCAGACTGCACAGCTTCCGCTTGATCAACCACATTCTGGAGTTGAGTTGTCAGATCGCGGATTTCCTTCTGGAGAGGAGGGTCGGTTTTCCCTCCTTTCGCCAATCGATCCAGGTCGGCCCAGACCGTATTCTCCAGAAGGATGCCCTGATCGAGCATGGTGAGGACCTGCTTCTCGTCTTCGGTTGGCTTGTCGTCCTTGACGGCTCGCTGCAGCTTCTGAAGACGCGACTTCTGGAGGTCCCAATCCGCCTGCGTACTCGAGCTCGACAGAGCGCTTCTTTTCGATGTCGGCTTGCAGCTCCTTCAAGCGCTTGGGGTGGGTGTATTCGACGAGGACTTTCTTCTTGCTCTCGGCTTGCTCGATGACATACTTGGCCTTGAGCTCCCGAAGCTCGTCCGCCTTGAGATGGTCGGTGTAGAGATAGACCAGGTTGAGACCGCTGGGAGACTCATCGCAATACCGGGAGATCCTGCCCAGTCGCACCTTTGATTCCGCGGTGTTGGCCTTTGCCCGTTCCAATTCACTCTGGGCCAGCTTGAGCTCGCCTTCGGCAACCGCCAGTTCCTGGACGGCGATTCCCAACTTGTACTCGATGATCTCGATCTCGGCGATCTCGCGGCTCAGCTTGGCCTCCTGGTAATTCCCCTCGGCCGTGTGGGTCGCCATCTCCTGGTCCATGAGCCGGTCGTTGAGTCCGTCAATGGCATCGACCGCGGCGAGCGTTGGCGCGGCGATCGTGGCCATCCGATCGTTCTGCTTCTTGAGGACTTGCTCGATCTCTCGGATGAAAGGGCGAATCTCTACCGAGCTCGTCGCAGGGGCCTTTCCGTCCTTCTGTGCTGCATCTTGCGCACCGGATGGATTGCTTCGCGGTGATCAGATAAGCGGTCGCCGGGATCATCGCGGCGACCAGGATGACGATGGGCACGCGGGATCGTCGGCGCGGAACCAGGGCGATGATTCGGGCTGCCAGTGCATCCAGAGTCCATGGAGATCGTTGGGAGAGGTCCGGACATGGTCGTTTCCCTCCGGAATTGACGAGGACGGAACGCCGAGGAATCGACGAACGCATTATCTCTGGTAAATTGGCAAATAGCGATATTCCACCGTCAAGGCGAGGACGGCCATCGCCGTGCAGTAGTTTCGGCCGCCGGTGCGGTCGTGGGCGTCGCCGGAGAGCCAGCTTCCGTCCTTGCCCTGATGGCCGAGCAGGATCGAGACCAGCTTGGGATAGTAGGAGAGGAAGTACTTGTCGCCCATCTGGAACATGGCGAGCGAGCCGTAGTAGACCTCGTAGAAAAAGGATGTGCTGGACCATTTGGGCGGGTGCTTGAGCAGGTACTCGGCGCCGGCGACGGCCTCCTGTGGTCAGGTGCTCGCCGCAGATCTCCAGGGCGAGGATGCCGGTGCCGGTGCGGGGGTTGTTGGGCGAGCCGCCCGGCTGGTAGGCGAAGCCGCCTTCCCGGCGGACGGCGCAGCGTTTGAGGTAGTCGATGGCGCGGTCGATGTTCTCGGAGGGGACCTCGCACCCGGCGGACTTGGCGGCGCGGAGCGCCATGAGCTGCCAGCCGGTGACGCTGATGTCGCTGTCGTCGCTGGTCGGCTGGTATCGCCAGCCGCCGGCGTGATTCTGGCCCTTCGGGCGATTCTGTGCAGACAGGATCAGCTTGACCGCGCGCGTCAGTGCGGCGCGGGCCTGAGCGGCGGTCTCGGCGTCGTCGGTCATGCCGATCACCTCGGCGAGCATCAGCGTGCTGATGCCGTGGCAATACATCGGGCCGTTGCTCGAGTTGGATGCGATCACGCCGTTGGCATGCTGGTGGTCCAGGACGTAGCGGATGCCTCGCTCGATCGACTCGCGATACGGGCCGGGCTCGCCGGGGACGTGTCCGGCGGCGAGGAACGCCATCACGGCCAGCGACGTGACCGAGGTCGCGGGACCGAACCCGCCCGAGTCCCAGGCCCCGTCGGGCCGCTGGGCCGATCGGAGGTATTCGAGCGCCCGGTGGATCGCGGCATCGGAAGGGGATGCGGTTGGCTGTGCGGGATCATCGGCGGGCTCGGCTGCGCGGGCGAGGAACAGAGGGTCAGGGTCGCGGCCAGGATCAGAATCGAGATCGTTCCAAGAGAAGCTAACCGAAAGACCCCCTCACCCGGCCTCCGGCCGACCTCTCCCCGGTGGGGCGAGGTGAAGAAGACCAGGCCGTCGCGCTCGTCAGGGGAACGGAACCGAAAGACCCCCTCACCCGGCCTCCGGCCGACCTCTCCCCGGTGGGGCGAGGTAAAGCGGACTGCGACTTCGCTATCGGCAGGGCAACGAGAACCTTTCATTTCGCAGCTCCTGGCTCGGGCTTCTGGTCGGCGGCGGCGCCGGCGATTTCGCGGAAATAGAGCTGGATGAGCCGAGCGTAGTCTTCGCGATAACGCCCCTGCGACGACTGGAGGATCTCGGTCCGGAGATGGCCGGGGAGCTCGCCCCAGGCGCGCCCGGTCTTGCGCCGGATCGTTTCCTTCAGCTCGGTCAGGTCGGTCTCGGCCTTGCTGCCGGGGCGACTCTGAGGATCGCGCGGGGAGCCGGCGGGCGTCGTCGATGCGAGCTCGGAGGGAGATGGAAACGGAGACTCGCGCCGTCGGCCATCTCATCGGCCGCGAGTGATGGTCCCGCGAGCTGGGACGCGGCGGCCTGGGCGGCGGCCAGCAGGTCTCGGGCCGCCTCGCGCATCGCCTCGCGGGCGGCCGGGACGGCTCGGCCGGCCTGATCGGGGTCGCGGGCCTGGTCGAGCTGTCGGGCGGCGCGGAGCATCGCTGCGCGGGCCTCGCCGATCGGAGGATGCTCGGCGTGGGCGCATCTCCGAGGCCCTGGCCGGGTCAACGGCTTGGGCGTCGGCCGCCTGGCGCTCGGCGCGGAGTGCCGCGGCCAGGTCCTCGGCGAGCTGCGCACCACGGTCCACCATCTCGGAGGCGCGGCGCTGGGCGTCGCGGGCGTAGGGCGCCTGGCCTTGTGCCAGGTGTTCGGTTGCCTGGTCCATGGACTGCGCGGCATAGGCCGCGGAGGTGATGGGCGGCTTCGAAGGCCGGATACGGGCCGCGATCGCTCAGCGGTCGGATGCGATCGCGGAGCTCGCTCAGAGCACCGCCGAGCGCGACGGCCTCGCGGCGGATCGCCTGCTGCGGCTCGACGTGACGGCCGAGCACCGCCTGCAATCGCTCGCGAAGCTGTCGCTGGCGGCGGACGAGCTCCTTCGCGGTCGCGACGTGCCCCGGGTTCAGGGCCAGCTCGGTATCCGCAGTCGCAGGCGGCTCGGCCTTGGCGGGTTTCGGTGCCGGGGCCGGCTTCGCAGGCTGGGCGGCGAGCGTGTCGAGGGCTTCGGCCGCCCGGATGCGGGCGTCGGCCAGGGCGGCGGCGGTCGGCCGCCCCGCTCCGTTGCGATCGTCGTCGATCTGGGCGGCCCGGTCGGCCAGCTCCGACGCGACGCTCGATCCGTCCGGCGGCCTCGCCCTTGTTGCCCAGGGGCAGGCGTGCCAGCTCGGCGGCGATGGCTTTCTGACGCATCGCGGATTGCGCCGGGTCGGACTCGCGCGTCCGGCTCGTTCAGGGCGCGCTCGGCGCGGGCGAGGGCCGCGGCCTGTGCTTGCGGCGTCTGGCGATCCGCGAGGCGGTCGGCCAGGTTCGCCGCGGCGTCGTCGGCCGCGCGGACCGCGCCGGCGGGGTCGACCTTTTCGTTCGCTTTCGTCAGGGCTTGCGCGGCCCGCTCGGCCAGCCGGACGGCCTCGGTCTGGGCGAGCGTCGCGTCGGGGACATTCAGGTTCCGCAGCGCGTTGGCGAGCCGGCGCTGATTCTCGGCTGCCGCGCCCGCTCGACGCGCTCTCCCCCTTCGCGTGGGTGAGACCCTCGTGGATCTGGTGCTGATCGTCGGCTAGCTCGGCCGCGAGGTCGTCGGCGGGTACGCGGCCGTTGAGCTTTTGCTCCAGGCGGTCCATGGCGGCGCGCGCCTGGATCTCGACGAGGGGCAGGGCGGCCCGCGCGGCTTCTCGCTTCGACGGGTCGCGGAGATCCTTCAAGATCTCGGCCAACGCCGACGCGCGGCGGACGGCTCGGGCGCGCTGGGGCTCGACGCGCGGCTCGGGCTCCATCTCCTCGAGGGCGGCCACGGCCTTGGCCTGCCGGTCGGCGGCGTCATTCAGTCGCCTGGCCAGCTCCTCGGCGGCCTGGGCTGCGGTGGCCGGCTTGTCGGGTCGCGGCTCGGTCTCGCGGAGGTGCTGGGCGATCTGGCCGGACAGCTCATTCATCGTCCGCCGCGCCTCGTCGAACTTCTGGCGGGTCGGCTCCTGCCGGCGCCAGATGTCCGGCAGCTCGTTTGCCAGCCGTTCGAGTGCCTGCCGCGCACCGTTCTTGCCCTCCTCGATCACCTGGGGTGTCAGGGTGCCGAGCGTCTCGACGGCGCGCGTTGTCTTGTTCACGGCCTCGCGGGCGGCCTCCTGGGGGAACTTGTTGCGACCCTCCTTGCCCTCCGGGGGCTTGATCGTCTTGGCCAGCCGAGCGATCGCCTCCTCGCGCCGGGCGAGGGACTTCATCCGGGCGTTGAGGGCCGCTTTCTCCTCGGCGCCGAGCTTGTCCTTGTTCCGGACATCGTGGAGGGCCTCGTCGATCTCGCCATTGAGGGCGTACTGCCGGCGGACCAGGCGGCCGGCGAGTGCCTTGGGATCGGCCGGGACGTCCTCGATGTCGCGGGCCAGGCGCCTCAGCTCGTTCTCGGCACCTTCGAGGTCTCTGACGCGCCTGGTCGATGTCGCCGCGCTCGATCGGGTCGGCGGCCTGGCGGATCGCCTCGCTGTTGAGCCGCGACCGGCCATTCTCGGCGAGCGGTTGGTCGACCTCCAGGGCCAGGCGCCGGGCGTCGTCCTCGAGGGCGCGCTGGGCGTCGGCCAGGGCCTTGAGTTCCGTCGCATTGCGGGACGGGTCGGCCGCCCGACGGGATTCCTCGTGCTGTCGATCGGACAGGGCGCGGGCTTCGCGGGCGAGCCGCTCGGCCTCCTTGGTCTCGGCCTGGAGGAGGGCGCTGCGGAGGTCGGGGGCCTCGCGGACCAGGGTATCGATCTCGTTGCGTACGGCGTTCTGCCGGGCCTGGAGCCGGTCGAGCTGGGCGCGGTCGCCGGGGGTTTCGGCCTCGTCGGCGATCTGCTGCTCGCGTGCGGCCAGCGCCTGGAGCCGTCCGCTTTGGGAGTCATCCTTGCTCAGTTCATTCAGCTTGTGCTGGAGCTCCTCCAGGCGGTCGCCGACGGCGCCGAGCCGGTTCGCCGCTTGCTTGAGATCGGCGAGGCGACGCTCCGGGTCGTCGTCTTGCCGGGCGCGGTCGAGCATCGCGCGGCCGCTCTCGGCCTCGAGCTCGGCGATCTGACGGGCGGGCCGGGCGAGCGGCCGGAGCCTCGGGTCCTGGTCGAGATCGCGGGCGAAGAGCTGCAAGCGGTCGATCATCGCGCGTGCGTCCGCCTCGCGGTGCTCGACCGCCTCTTGACGGGTCCTGTCCCATCGGCCTTTGCTGTCCCGGGCGGCTTCGGCGGAGTCGCGCAGCCGTTCGGACTCCTGCCGATTGGCCGCCGCGGTCTTCTTCAACGCGTCGAGCTTGGCTTGCACGGCCGAGCGCCGGAGCCGGCTCAACTGGGCCAGCAGCGGCTCGGCGCCGGCGACGATCGTGATCTCCTCCGGGGATGTCCATACGACGTTGGGACCGCGCGGGGCGGGCCGATTGTCGGCGACCCGGAGCCGATAGCTCAGACCGTCGCCCGGCTTGAGACCCAGCGGATGAAACTCCAGCGACGCCAGGCCGCGGGCCGATCG
Organism: uncultured Isosphaeraceae bacterium; assembly: GCA_963842405.1. Classification (GTDB taxonomy): domain Bacteria; phylum Planctomycetota; class Planctomycetia; order Isosphaerales; family Isosphaeraceae; genus CAVZRC01. The sequence continues at coordinate 243,756 of CAWJGW010000011.1, forward strand.
CGAGCCGAGGCCCTCCGCCTTGACCGCGACGTGGCCGGTCTCCGAGCTCGGCACCGGTCGATCCGGCCGCGACGGATGGCATAGTGCAGCTCGATCGAAGCGACCGCGATGTCGTCGCGCGCCGCAACTGCCGACGGCCAGGACGTCGTCGGGGCTCGCTTCCTTCAGCCCTTCGAGGCCCCGCCTTGTGACCGTCGGCGGAGCATCGGGCCGGACGATCACCCGCGCGCCGGTTCGGGGAGGTTGACGATTTCGTGCTCGTCGCGAAGGGCCAGCGTGTACGGACCGGACGCCTCGGCGACGAGGGTCGCCGAGCCGCTTCGGCCACCGTTGGCCAGGGTCGCGGCGATGGGATCGGATTTCGTTCCCGGCGGCTTCGGCCATCCGACTTCGATCGAGCGGACGGGCCGGCTGGGCGTGATGTCGAGCGTGATGCGGCTGCCCTCGAAGACGTCGATCCGGGCCGGGTCCCGGGCGATCGTGGCGGGGAGCTTTGTATAGGGCGGCGGCTCGACCCGGGCCGCGATCGCCGTGACGGCCGGTGGCTCGAGGGTCGTGATCCGGTGACGGCGGCTCGTGGCCTCTCCGCTGACGACCCGATACGCGATCGATCGGCCAAGCCTCGGCAGAGTGAACGCGAATCGCTCGCACAGGAGCGAATCCGACGGATTCGATGGCTCGGGGCCAGTCGCGAACGGCATGGCGACGCGTTGCGGGCTGGCATCGCCTTCAGCCGTCCATTCCAGCCAGGCCGCATCGGGCGTCGGGCCGACGCCGAACCGCGGGCGGACGCTTGCCGAGACCGTCAGATCGGAACCGACCGCGAGGACCTTGTCACCCGGTGCGACGGTCACGACGAATCGGCTGATGCGGTCGATGTCGGCCCAGGGCATCAGGAACCGTCGGGCAAGGGTGCCGTACGAGTCGGGCCAGAGGAAAGCGGGGGCCGCGAGCAGACCGAAGGCGAGCAGTCCGCCGGTGAGCCGCCGTGCGGCTCGAGACCAGGCGACGGCCTGCGCGGGTTTCACCGTCCTGGATTCCGCGACCGCTTCCCTGGCCAGGGCCGCGATCAAGGCCGGCGAACCATGAGGAGCACGACCGCTTCCCAGCAGCGCGACCGCTCCCGTTAGCCGCTCGGCGAGCTCGGGATGTCCGCGCTCGGCGACCGCCGCCAGGTCGAATGCGCCAAATCGCCGGACCAGCGGCCGGAGGGTCGTGCGGATGAGGATCAGCCCTCCGAAGGCCAGCCAGACTCCCCAGATCGCCCAGCGCGCGAGCTGCGGCAAGGCCCAGGCCAGATCGGCCGCCATGCCCAGAGCGGCAACAGAGCCATCACCAGGATCGTGGTCCCCAGGCCCCGCAGGCAGGAGGCCAGTGCGGAGTCGCAAGCCGAGCCGACCGAGCACCCGGCGGATCGGGCGGGGCAGCGTTGCGTTCGCGTTCGCGGAACCGACCGGGATCGTGGCTTCGTTCATCGCGATCATCTCCCCCGACCAGGACGGCCGGTGCGCCAACGAACCGAAAACGTCAGGAACCGACGCACCTAGCGTACGCAGGACCGCCAGGGTCTCGCAATCGTTCTGCGAAGCCGGGTTCATCACGAGAGCGACGCGGAACGGCTTCGAGGGAGAAAGGGCATCTCACGGTCGGGGTCGATCGGGACGGTTGCTGCAAAAGAGGAGGTATCGGCCGTCCGGCGAGAACGCGAGTCCGCCGATCTGTCTGTCGAGTGGTCCGGCCTCCAGCCGTTTCGCTCGACCGGCCTGGCCGGGTTCGATGGAATAGAGGGCCATGCCTTCGAAATCCACGCCAACGAAGACGCAACGACGGGTGCTGGGCGAGTAGACTGGCCAGAGCGGCTTGACGTCGAGGTTCTTTTCCCGGCGTCCACAAGACCTCCTTGATCTTCGTTTGTTGCGGGTTGCTCACATCGAGCAGGGCCACGGTGTCGCCGGCCCCCTTGAAGGCGACGATCGCCGCAACCGTCTCCCGCGTCAGCCCAGCTTGGCCATCCGTAAACCTGGGGGATCGGGCCGCCCAGGGCGACCATTTGCGGTTTCTCGAGGTTCATCATCGTCATCGCACGAGGATCCTCGAAGCCGACGATCAGGAACTGGCGGCCGTCGGGCGACCAGAGCGGCATGCCGAACTGCTCGCCCGCCAGCCGTCAATTCGAACCATCGGCCGACATGACCCAGATGCCGGGGCGGGCATTCGGGATCGCGTTATGATGGAGGAGGAACGCGATGCTTTTTGTCATCCGGAGAGAACGTCGGCCGGGCCACCAGGCCGAGATCCGCGATCATCGGGCGCTGGTCGCCAATCTCGATGGACTTGATGCGTAACAGGTTGAATGCCATGTTGGGCATGGCGTCGAAGAGGATTCGCCGGCCGTCGTGCGACCACCTGGGCGATCCGCAGCTATCCGCGCCGGGATCGGGTTCGTCGGCGATCAGCGTCACATCGTGCTGGACCAGGTCCATCAGGTACAACCCGCGCCGCATTCTCAGCTTCGAGAGCTGCGCCGGATGCTGTTTGAGCTGATCGGCGAGCCGGCGGGCCTCCTTGGCGGGCTTGTCCTCGCTGCCCTTTGGTACCGGCGCCTCGGCCGTCGCCGGCTTCGGCTCCTGGGCCATGGCCCAGGTGACCAGTATGCTCGAGAGTGTCAACAGGACTCCACCCGCGGCCTTCACCCCCATGATCGACCTCCTTCCTCGCGATCTGGCTGGATTCGATCACTATAGCGGAGTCGAAGTCGCCAAGCTATCACGGGGGCGGCATGGAGGTCGCCGATCTCGAGGCGGTTGCCGCGAGCCGGTGCTCTCCAGAGGGCTTCCCGGTTGGGTTGGCAGCCGAGCCCGACGCGCTAGCGAGTGCATGGATGATTCCCGCGGGAATGCACTCGCTCACGCCGTCGGGCTCGTATTCTGTCCAGAGCAGCTTAACGATTGACTGGCGCAGCGCGCCCGTCGCGAGCGATCGAACCCGCCGCAGCCCGGGAGGGACGACGTCCGGCGGCGGCCTGAAGGGCCGCAGGAGCCCAGCCCCGGGTGAAACCCGGGGTCCGCGGCACGGCAGCCCCCATCTAAGGCGGCCTGAAGGGCCGCAGGAGACTCCCGGCACCCCTTCAGGGTGCACGAGCAAGGCGCGGGTGCCTGAGTCCCAGGGTTTCACCCTGGGCTGGGTTCCCGCAGCCCTTCAGGCCGCAGAACATCGGCTGACAGAGTGTTGCGCAACCCATCGGTTAGGCATGTAAGCGATCTATTTCGACGTGTTGGCTCCGGAAGCCTTGTATCGCTGGTTCAGGTCGCGGATGACCTCTTCGGTGAGGTCGTTCCGGGGATCGGCATAGAGGACCGATCGGCCCAAGGCGGTCATCACGTCGTTGGGGTCCGAGTCGGTCCGGGGACCGGGCGAGACCTTGACGACATAGTTCAGCCCCTTGCTCTTGGCTTTGGAGGCAATGGCATCCTGAATCTCTCGATAGAGTGCCGCCGTGAGCTGGGCCTGGCGTTGAGCGATATTGCGGTGGGCCTCATCACGCTCGGTGTCCATCCGGCGGTTCAGCTCGACGATCTTCTCTGCCAGCTTGACGGCATCCGCACTGCCCGGAGAGAATTTTCCATAGATTTCTTGATACGCTTTGGCCTCGGTCTCCATCTTCTCCAGTTCCGCACGCCCGAGACGGTTACGGGCCTGGAGGCTCTTGTTGGATTCTTGAACCTTCACCCATCGCTTCATGACCGCGTCGATGTCGATCGAGCCGATGATGGCCGCGGGAGGGTTCGGGGCGGACCTGGCGGTTTGCTGATCGCCGTCCGGCTTCTTGCTTGGGGGTGTCGAGGCTCCCGATCCTTCATGGCCGGACTTTCTCTGCGGTTTGGGTATCTCCAGACTTCGGCGTGCACTGGTCAACTCGCGGAGTTTGGCGATATAGGCTGCCCGGGCGGATTCATAGTCGCTCTGGGCCTCTTTCAATGAGATGCGCGGACTAACCTGACCCCCGCGGAAGTTGGCGGACTCGGGCCGCTCCGCGTGAGATTTCCGCCGGTACACGTTCTGAAGTTCTGTCTTGAGCAGTTCCACCTGCTCTGTCAGAAGTTCGACGTCGAGGCGGCCCATGTCCCGCTCCACGATGGCGTCGATCGCGTCCGCCTCGTCCAAGGGTGTCGCGGGGACCTGGGTCAGTTCGACCTGGGCGGGCTGGCCCTCGGCCTCGGGTGCCCGTCCTGACTGCTGGGCGATCACCACGGCCCCCGTTGCGAGCAGTCCGCAAGCCAGCACAGCGAGTCTGATCTTGGTCATGAACATGGCGTTCAGCGCCTCCTTCCAGTAGTAAGTCGACCGAGGCCGGGACCACCCCGGCCGTGGTTGCTCCCGCCGCGAGGTGTCTCGCGGCGCGAACCGTCGCTTCGACCAGCCTGGCCGGCACCGCGGCCGGGGCCGATTGAGCGGTCGATGCCACTCCCAGGATTCCGACGGCCGGCGCCACGCCGCGCCGGATGAGCCGGCCCCGTAGCCACTCACGGCCACGGGTCAGCCGGCTCTTGACCGTGCCGACCGGCCAGGACAGATGCCGGGCGGCCTGTTCGTGCGTCAGGCCCTCGAGGTCGCAGAGCACGATCGGCACGCGGCAGCGTTCCGGGAGCCGGTCGATCTCTTCGTGGAGGAGGGAACAGACGTCTTTCCAATCATCCGCGGGGAACATCAGCGCCGGCCTGGACTCGGCCGCGCGCCGCTCGAAGTCCCGCCGGCGGGCCGCGGATCGCGCGGGCTCGGGCCGCGACGCGTCGGGCCACCCGATGGAGCCAGGGGCCTAACGAGTCTTGCACCCAGAGCGAGCGGGCCTTGCGGACCAGGACCAGGAACGTGGCCTGAAACGCGTCCTGGGCGTCGTTGGGGTCTTGCAGGGAGCTCCGGCAGACGCGCAAAACCATCGGGCCGTGCCGTTCCACCAGGGCCGCGAATGCCAGCTCGGCGGATTCGCCGCCGCTGGTCGTGAACCGTTCCAGCAACTGGCCGTCCGTCAGGTCCCCGATGGAACCCAGGTCGAAAAGGGTTTGGAGCTGCCGCAGGACAGCCCCGTTGGTTCGGATTGCCACGGCTCAACCTCCTGTCTTCCTGTTCCGCCCGGTGCCTTCATACTGGTAATCCCACAGAGGGGGCTGGCGGTTCGAACTTTTTTCGGAAAACCTCGAAAGGATCTCTCCAGAGCGGCCCAGAAGGTCTATGGTATCGCCCGGGACCTCGAGGCGTCCTTCATTTTTTGAAGTAGCTCTTACCTCGACCTGCCTCTATACAGGTAGGCAAGCCGACACACACGGCGGGGGACCTCATGGCGGGAAGACCAACGGGCGCCGTCCTGAAGCACTTGCAATCGCTGTTCGCACGCGGTTCGATCGGTGGGTTGAGCGACGGGCAGCTCCTCGAGCAGTTCGCCGCTCAACGCGATGAGGATGCCTTCGCCGCCCTGGTCGAGCGACACGGGCCGATGGTCGTGCGACTCTGTTGCACAGGTCATCGGCGACGAGCATGAGGCCCAGGACGCCGCCCAGGCGGCGTTCCTCGTGCTGGCCCGTCGGGCCGGCTCGATCCGGAGGCATGACTCGGTGGCGAGCTGGCTTTACCGAGTGGCCCGGCGGGTCGCGGTCCGTGCGCGGGCCGTGGCCGCCCGCCGCCGCGAGACGGAGTGGCGAGGGGCCCTGATGGCCGCCCATTTTACCGACGACAGCGGACCATCCGTCCCCCAGACCGAGCTTTACGAGGAGCTGGACCGGCTCGCCGAACGCTACCGGGCACCGCTGGTGCTCTGCTACCTCGAGGGCCTGACCCACGAGCAGGCCGCGCAACAACTTCGGTGTCCCGTTCGGACCGTCGAGACCCGTCTGATGCGCGGGCGCGCCCGGCTTCGCGAGCGATTGATCCGCCGCGGCGTGGTCCCGTCGGCGGTCCTCGTGAGTGCGACACGATCGGCCACGGCCGCGATGCCGGCCGCCTGGATCGAGGCAGCGGTTCGGGCGGCAATTGCTTTCACGGGAAGTCCTGTGGCTACCGTCGGGATGGTCTCGACGCAGGCCGCTGTCCTGGCAGAAGGAGTGCTTAACATCATGTTCATCAAGAAGCTCGGACTGGTCGCGATGAGTCTTCTGATCCTGGGCGGACTCGCCGCCGGTGGGGGTGTCTGGGCTCGGCAGGAATCGGAGCGGATCGCTCCGGAGGTCGCCCCGCCGATTGCCCCGGTGGCAGAGATTACGACGGAGTCTGATACACCTGAAACGAGCCTGCCGAGTCCCGACCCGCTTGCTTTCCAGTCCAAGTCCGACCGGTCGGACAGTAAAGCTCGCGAGCTGGCGCTGGATGACGGCACGATGAAGGGGAAGAAGAGCATCGCGGGTGGAGGGCACGCGGTCCAGTTCGAGGCGCCCGGTGAGGGCTGGACGCTCACGGCCGTGCGGGTCCACGGATCGCGATACGGCTACCCTCGGCCTCCCAGGGAGAACTTCGTCGTCTTCCTCTGCGATGAGAAGTTCCAGCCGATCACGGAGTTTGAGTTCCCCTACTCAAAGTTCGAGCGGGGTGAATCCAAGTGGGTCACCCTGGAGGTCAAGCCGACCAAATTGCCCAGGACATTCATCCTGGGGGTCGACTTCGACCCGACTCAGACCAAGGGCGTGTATGTCAGCCACGATAAAGAGGGGAGTGGTCGATCGTTCGTTGGCCTGCCCAAGCAGGAGGCTCAGCCGTTCAAGCAGGGGGACTGGCTCATCCGGGCCAAGATCTCGCCTGGCAAGGAGAAGGGGGCGGGAGCGAGTTGATCGCTCCAGGACTTGTTAGAATGAGAGACCGCGTCGGGGTCAAGGGTCTCTCAATCGGGTAACACTCATGCAGTGGCGGTTCGGGCCTGGGCCGGTGTTCTGGGTGGAGGTCCGGGCCGGTGGCCGGCGACGTCGCGGATACGTGGCGCGGGTGGCGTTCGTCGCGATCTTGCTCCTGATTCCCGTACTGGGAATGGCCGTTGTGCCCACCGTGGCGGCCCTTACTAACCAAAACCACGCCATGTGGCTCTTCGGCCGGGCGGCCTATTCGATCCTGGCGATAATCCAGGTGACGGCGGTCTTGCTCGCCGCGCCGGCCGCGGCGTCCGACGCCTTCGGCCGCGACCGGCCGCGCGGACCACTGAGCCACCTGCTCGTGACCGACCTGTCGGCCCTCGAGATCGTGATCGGGACGGCCGCCGCGCGGCTCGTTCCGGTGGTCATGCTGCTGATGGCCGCTGTGCCCGTGGCGATGCTCGGGGTCGTGGTGTTCGGGATCGACCCTGAGTCTGTGCTGACGCTCACAATGGTATCGCTCGGGCTCGCGGTGCTGGGCGTCGCTGTCTCTGCTGCGTTGTCGCTCTCGGCGCGGCGGTCGTACGAGGCATTGCTGGGCGTCTATCTGCTCTGGGGCGCATGCTTGTTGTTGCCTTTCGTGTTGCTGAGGTCCGGCCCGTTCCCGGCCTGGTTGACGAAGATCAATCCTTACGCGGTGGCCGATTCTTGGAGGATCTTCCAGGCCGGGATTGCGAGACGGTCACTCTCCCCCATCGAGGGCGCGGCGTACCTGGGCATCACAGTCCTGCTGGCGGCTTTGATCCTGGTTCTGACGGCGCTCAGCCTCCGCGCGGTGGCTTTACGCGAACCACGTCCCCGTCGCGAACCGGCTGCCGGCGCCAGGCTGGGCATGGTCGTGCGTTTGTGGGTCGCCGTTCGGCAATGTTTCGGCTGGCTGCCCGGCCCTTCGCTCGACGGCAACCCGGTGCTCTGGCGCGAGTGGTGGCATGCCCGGCGTTCGCGATGGTTGGGGGCGTACTGGGGGATCTATGTCCTGGGCCTGACGGTCGAGACCGCGATCGCCCTCGTTGAATTCGTGAGCCGGGCAGTACACTCGTCCCTTTCTGATCCCTTGTGCCGCGTTCTGGACGGGGTTCGGCCTGCTGGCGGTGGCGGTCCGTTCGGCGGCGGCGTGGTCGGAGGAGCGGACGGCCGGTCAGGGAGGGCTCGACGTCTTGCTGTCCACGCCGCTCTCGGCGGCGGAGATCGTGCGGGGCAAGTGGTGGGCGTGCTACCGGCCGGTGCTGGGCGTGGCGATCGTCCCCTCGCTCGCCGCGATCATCCTGGCCGCCGGCGCCCCGACGTTGCCCATGGAATCGACCGCTGCCGCTCCCCCGGTCACTCCGCTGCCGCTGCGGCTGGTTGACCGGCTGGCCGTGGCCTCGGTGGTGATCGTGCAGCCGCTCCTTTACGGTGCCGTGGTGGTGAGCCTGGGCCTCTGGCTGGCGACCCGGTCCACACGGCCGGGTCGCGCCGTGGTGCTGTCCGTCGTCGTTTACGGGATGGTTGCCTTGGTCTGGCCGATGTTCGAGGAACTCTTCCTGATGCGGTCGATCGACCGGAACCTTTCCGAGGGCTTGGCCGCGGTCAGCCCCATGGCGGCTGCGACCGTGACTTTGATGCCGATGTACAGCCCATGGTTTGGGACGGCTCGGTACGTCGTGCCCTACGCCGCTTGCTGGCTGGTTGTCGCGGCGGCAATCGCGATCGGGCTCCGATGGTGGACGGCCCGGAACTTCGATCGATGGATGGGGCGGATGTTTTGAAGTTGCGCTTTCTTCCGCCGCCCCGACGGGGCAGCCACAAATCAGCCCAGGGCAACGCCCTGGGAACTAGAACATGTGAATAACCCTTGCCCTGAAAGGCGAAACGGGGCTCAATCCCAGGGGGCCCTTGCGTTGGTTCTTCGCAAGCGATTGAGACAGAAAGCATGGGGGCTTAACGTGTTGCGCCCTTTCAGGGCTTGGTCAATTCGAATCGTTGTCGGGGCCCCAGGGCGTTGCCCTGGGCTGGTCTGTTTCGGCCCCTTCGGGGCAAAATCTCAGATGCGCAACTTCAAAAAGCGGATGGGCGGTCCGTCGCTTTCACCTTCACTTCCGCAAGACAAAACGTGGTAGAATAGGAAATACAGCAAGATGAGGACGACTGGCGCGGACCGGCGAGACCTGCACTGATGAATGCGCTCGACATCTCGGTATCGTTCCCGTCCGCGGGTGTGATCCGCCTACGGAGCCGCTCGTTGTTCGTCGATGCCGAGAGCCCGGCATGCCGTCGGTTCCTGGAGCGGGTCTTTCGGGTCGAGGAAATCTCGGGCGTCACGATCATCGAGGGGGATTCCGCCCAGGCGGATCTTGGTTTCCGTTCCCGGAACGTCTCGCTCCACGATGTTGCCGAGCGAGTGGTGGTTGCGCTGGGTCAGGGCCCGTTGAGCGATGACGGTCCGAAAGAGCGGGTCGTGCAGGTCGCGCCGGCGATGGTGGCGCGCGATGACCGTGGGACGATCCGTTACTACTGCTATGACTCGCTCGTGACCGGCTGGCAGATCAAATCGGACCTGCCCGGGCGGCTCCGGCTGAAGAACCCGGTCCTCTACCGCAAGAGCGTGCTCTGTCAGGCGATCGAGCGCGAACTGATGGGCGTGCTGGGTGTCGACCGATTCTCGACCAATGCGATCACGTGCACGGTCCTCGTCAATTACGACACCAATCAGTTGACCCGGACACAGGTGATCGAGGTCCTCGACGCCGCACTGATCGGCGCCGAACAATCGTCGGTGCGAGATAAGCTGGATGTCCATTTGCCCGTTTGCACGGCCTCGATCCCCCTGGCGGCGTATTCTCAGAGCTTGTGAAAGAATCCGATGGAAGATTCCAGATTGCGAATTGCGAATTCAGAAATGCCTTTGAAATCAGGCTTTATATCCATTCGCAATTCGGAATTTGTCATCCGGAATCGATTTCTTCACATCCTCTCAGTTCGTGGTCCCGCCGCTGCTGCCGGCGGCCGCGGTGCTGTACGCGTACACGTCGATCCCGACGTTCAAGGAGGCGCGGCGGGTGTTCGTCGAGGAGAAGCGGATCGGCGTCGATGCGCTCGACGCGGTCGTGATGGTCGGCTGCCTGGGGACCATGTCGATCTTCCCCGGCGCGGTGTGCTGCTGGTGTCTCAGCTTCGGCCGGTTCCTGGTCAAGACAGTCCCGCGACCGATCGCAGAAGCTCCTGCTGAACGCGTTCGGCAAGCAGCCGAGGTACGTCTGGCTCTGCCGCGGACGGGACCGAGGTCCAGGTACCGGCCGACAAGCTCGAGAAGGGTGACGTCATCGCCGTCCACACCGGCGAGGTCGTGCCGGTCGACGGGCACGTGGTCGAGCGGCATGGCGATGATCGACCAGCATGCCCTGACTGGCGAGTCGACGCCGGCCGAGAAGGGGGCCGGCGACCGGGTCTTCGCCTCGACGTTGCTGGTGGCGGGCGAGGTCCAGCGTCACGGTCGAGATGTCGGGGAGCGAGACGGCCTCGGCCAAGATCGGCCAGATCCTGAGCGATACGGCGGGGTACAAGATGACCTCGCAGCACAAGGGGGAGCGGCTGGCCGACAAGGCCGTGCTGCCGACCCTGGGCGTCGGCGCGCTTGGGATGGCCACGATGGGGCCCATCGGCGCGGTCGCGGTGCTCAACAGCGACCTGGGGACCGGCATCCGCATGGCCGCGCCGCTGGCGATGCTCAGCTCGCTGACCCTCTGCGCCAGCAAGGGCATCCTGGTCAAGGACGGGCGCGCCCTGGAGATGATGAACCAGGTCGACACCGTCCTCTTCGACAAGACCGGCACCCTGACCCGCGAGCGGCCCGAGGTCGGCCGCGTGATCGCGGCGCGATGACTGGGGCCCGGACCGGATCCTCGGGTTCGCGGCGGCCGCCGAGCGGAAGTTCCACCACCCGATCGCCCTGGCCATCCTCCACAAGGCCGAGGAACTGGGGCTCACCCTGCCGACGACCGACGACACGCAGTACAAGGTCGGTTACGGCATCACGGTCCAGCATCGAGGGGTACACCGTCCGCGTCGGCAGCAAGCGGTTTCATGGAGCAGGAGGGGATCGAGCTTCCTCCGTGGATCCGCGAGGCCCTCGGCCAGGCCCATCTCGAGGGGCACACGATGGTCATGGTGGCCGTGGACGACCAGCTCGGCGGCGCGATCGAGCTTCAGGCCGCGGTCCGGCCCGAGGTCCGCGAGATCATTCAGCGGCCTCCGCGAGCGCGGGATCAAGCACATCGCGATCATCTCGGGCGACCACGACGCCCCGACGCGAAAGCTCGCCGAGTCGCTGGGGATGGACCGCTACTTCGCCCAGGTCCTCCCAGCCGACAAGGCCGATTACGTGGCGAAACTCCAGGCGGAAGGGCGCAAGGTCTGCTTCGTCGGCGATGGGATCAACGACTCGATCGCGCTGAAGAAAGCCGATGTCTCGATCTCGCTCCGAGGCGCATCGTCGATCGCGACCGACACGGCCCATATCGTCTTTCTCGAAGGGGGGCTGTCCAGGCTCTGCGACCTGAGGGACATCGCCCGCGACCTCGACCGGAACGTGAACCGGAGCTGGTCGATGATCGTGGCGCCGAACCTCACGAACGTGGTCGGCGTGTTCACGATGGGCTTCGGGATCATGACGTCGGTGGTCACCAACAATGTCTCCGCCCTGGCCGCGCTGGCCAACGGGCTGCTCCCACTCCGCAAGATCGCGCGGGCCGGTTCCGAACGCCTGGGCGATCGGGAGACGACGTTGACCAGGCCGGTGACGAGGGACCTTGTCCCGCTGCCGATATCACGTGTGGCGGCCGTCCATCGGTCCGAGCCGGGTGTCGAGCAATACCGGGCCCTGGCGGAATCGGCCTGACGCCTCGATCGATACGATGCGGCCTCCATTCGGGGGCCTAAAGCCAATATCGTTGAATTAGTGATAACTCGAATTCAGAAAAGAACTTGGATCAGGTTCCCGTTCTCCTTCGCTTCGCACTGGTGATCATTTCTGGGTGCCACTGGTCGTACCCGACCAGTGCGCTGGGCGAGGCACCCGAGGGCCTCCGGTCCCTGCCCGAGGGCGATTCCCGGGTTACGCTCAACGGCCAGGAGCGACCCTCGAGACACTGGTCGGGTACGACCAGTGGCACCCAGCGGGCTCCTGCATCTGCCGAACAATCTGCCGTCCCAAATTGAGGGGCGGGTGAAGTGGACCCCAAATACTGGACCACTCGACCGGGGGGTATTTGTTAACGCCCTTCCCCATTTCAACCGAGGGTAGGGCAACGATTCCAGACCAAATCGGCCATCGTTTTCAAGAATCCTTCGCGGAGACGACGAGGGGGGTTCGCCTTCGCTGGCAGAAGGCGCCTGGGGACATTCTTCAATGGACCCCGCCCACTCGGGCCGAGACGGAAACGGGAGCCCGTCATGGCTCGAAGCGGCGATCGCCAGGCGAGTGGTCCGACGTGAATGAGTGGCGGCCTCCTTTTATCTCATCTCCGTCTGAAGCAGCTCCCTCAACGAGGGGAATCGTTCAACTCGACCCGTTTCAGATCATCGAACCAGGCAGCGCCGGTGCCTTTGCCAAAACCGGCGAAGAACGCGACGATGCGCGTCCGTCCGCTGGCAGGCGCCTGGAACGTGATCGCAACTTCGGTCCACTCGGTGTCTCCCCCGTGATTGGTCTCGCTGGCTATAGTCCCCTGTCCCTTCGACAACTGGACTGGAAACGTCCCGTAGACGGGCGATCCGTGGGACTGGAGTCCCCGCGTCCGGACCCAGCCGGCGAGACGGTAGGACTGCCCCGGCTCGAGCATGACTTCCTGACCGAACGCGGTGTCTGAGGGCTGGGTAGCCGATACGCGAACCGATTGCCGGCCCTCCCTGAGAACGCTCGAGTCGAAGCCGATCGTCGGGCGAGCACCGGAGACGGCGGTTTCCCAGCCCTTGAGCCCGTCCTCAAAGCCCGGATTTCTCAAGAGCCCGGTACCAACGGCACTCTGGCTCTGCCGGTCGATCTTCGTCTCGCCTTGCCTCACCGGCAGCGTGTACTCCACTGGCCGGGCGTCCCAGACCTTTGCCGTGCCGTCATGACCCCCGGTGACGATCCGCGAGCCGTCCGGGCTGAACGATGCCGAAGTGACGGGACCGGTATGCCCCTTGAGTGTGAGGACCTCGGCACCACTCTTGGCGTCCCAGACCTTCGCCGTACCGTCGAAACTCGCGGTCACGATTCGCGAGCCGTCGGGGCTGAATGACGCCGAACTGACCATGACGGTGTGCCCCCTGAGCGTGAGGACCTCGGCACCACTCTTGGCGTCCCAGACCTTCGCTGTCTGGTCCACGCTCCCGGTCACGATCCGCAATCCGTCGGGGCTGAATGACGCCGAAGTGACCCAGCCGGTGGTCCCCTTGAGTGTGAGGACCTCGGCACCACTCTTGGCGTCCCAGACCTTCGCCGTGGTGTCCAGGCTCCCGGTGACGATCCGCGAGCCGTCCGGGCTGAATGACGCCGAAAGGACGGCATTGGTGTGCCCTTTGAGTGTGAGGATCTCGGCACCACTCTTGGCGTCCCAGACCTTCGCCGTACCGTCGAAACTCGCGGTCACGATTCGCGAGCGGTCGGGGCTGAATGACGCCGAAGTGACCCAGCCGGTGGTCCCCTTGAGGGTGAGGACCACGGCCCCTGTCTTGGCGTCCCACACCTTCGCCGTGTTGTCGTAACTGCCGGTGACGACCCGCGAGCCGTCGGGGCTGAATGACGCCGAACTGACCGGCCTGGTGTGCCCCATGAGTGTGAGGAACAACTCGGCACCACTCTTGGCGTCCCACACCTTCTCTGTCTGGTCCCCGCTTCCGGTCACGATCCGCAATCCGTCGGGGCTGAATGACGCCGAACTGACCCCCTTGAGTGTGAGGACCTCGGCACCCCTCTTGGCGTCCCAGACCTTCGCCGTCCGGTCCGGACTCACGGTCACGATCCGGGATCCGTCGGGGCTGAATGACGCCGAATTGACCGCCAAAGGTGTGCCCTTTGAGCGTGAGGACCTCGGCACCCCTCTTGGCGTCCCAGACCTTCGCCGTCTGGTCCATGACTCCCGGTGACGATCCGCGAGCCGTCGGGGCTGAATGACGCCGAATTGACCCAGCCGGTGGTCCCCTTGAGTGTGAGGACCTCGGCACCACTCTTGGCGTCCCAGACCTTCGCCGTGTTGTCCATGCTCCCGGTGACGATCCGCGATCCGTCCGGGCTGAATGACGCCGAAAGGACGGCATTGGTGTGCCCCTTGAGTGTGAGGATCTCGGCACCCCTCCTGGCGTCCCAGACCTTCGCTGTCTGGTCCAAGCTCCCGGTCACGATTCGCGAGCCGTCGGGGCTGAATGACGCCGAATTGACCCAGAAGGTGTGCCCCTTGAGTGTGAGGACCTCGGCACCACTCCTGGCATCCCAGACCTTCGCCGTGTGGTCATAACTCCCGGTGACGATCCGCGAGCCGTCGGGGCTGAACGACGCCGAAGTGACCCGCCGGTGTGCCCCTTGAGTGTGAGGACCTCGGCACCACTCCTGGCGTCCCAGACCTTCGCCGTGTGGTCATAACTCCCGGTGACGATCCGCGAGCCGTCGGGGCTGAACGACGCCGAAGTGACCCTGGCGGTGTGCCCCTTGAGTGTGAGGACCTCGGCACCACTCCTGGCGTCCCAGACCTTCGCCGTGTTGTCGTAACTGCCGGTGACGACCCGCGAGCCGTCGGGGCTGAACGACGCCGAAGTGACCGGCGAGGTGTGCCCCTTGAGTGTGAGGACCTCGGCACCACTCTTGGCGTCCAAGACCTTCGCTGTGTTGTCACAGCTCCCGGTGACGATCCGCGAGCCGTCCGGGCTGAACGACGCCGAAGCGACCAAGAAGGTGTGCCCCTTGAGTGTGAGCAAGTTGGAATGGCAGAGGCGATGGACGTATCGCCACTCCCAGCCGCGGAGTTCGGCCCGGGTGCTCTCGAGCAAGGCCACCGCGGCGGGGACGTTGTTGTCCCGCCAGTCTTGGTGGGCCACCTGAATGGTCCGCCCATAGTCGAACCGCTCGAATTTCTCCCGCTGTCTCTCAGCCTCGGCTCGGGCGTTCTGCTCCGCGACGCGCGCCTTGTTGGCCACGCTGCGGGCGTCGTCCGCCCGGTCCCGTTGTCGTTCGGCTTCGGCCTGGGCGGACTTGGCCGCATCCCGTGCCTGGACGGCCTCGGCCTGGGCCATCTCGGCGCTCGACCTTGCCAGCGTCTCGCGCTCCGCGCCTTCTCCGCGGCCCGCCACTGCCACACGGCCATACCCCCCAGCCCGCCCAGCAGCACCGCCAGCAGTCCCAGCGTGTACGCGGCGGCCAGCGTCGGTTTCCGCCTCGCCCACTTGGCCAGGCGCGCTCCAGCCGCGTCACCGGGCGGGCCGCGATCGGCTCGCCGGCCAGGAACCGCCGCAGGTCGGCCGCCAGCTCGTCGGCCGTGCCGAACCGATCGTTCGGGTCCTTGGCCAGCGCCTTGAGCACGATCGTCTCCAGGTCGAGGGGGATGCGGCGGTCGAGCTGCCGCGGCGGCGCGGGGGGCTCGTGCACGACCTGGTCGATCAACCAGAACCGGTTGTCACTTTCAAAGACCGGGCGCAACGTCAGCAGCTCGTACAGGGTCGCGCCCACGGCATAGATGTCGCACCGGCGGTCCGAGACGCCTCGGAACCGTTCGGGGGCCATGTAACGCAAGGTCCCGACCACGTCCCGGGAATGAGATAGGCCTCCCCCTCCTCGAACTTGGCCAGGCCGAAGTCGGTGACCCAGACATTCCCGACCGCATCCAGCAGCAGGTTTGACGGCTTGATGTCGCGGTGCAGCACGCCGCGCTTGTGGGCGTACGCCAAGGCGTCGGCCACCTGGGCGCCGAGCCGGGCGACCTCGCGGTTATAGCGGTCCTCACCCCGACCGGCCAACGAGGAGGGCGAGGTGCTGACGACCCAATCAATGTCGTTTCGGTCGGCTTCGCCTGGCGTCAGAGCATGGGACGATCGCGTGCGGCGGGTCTCCCGACCCCGCCCCTGGGGCGACCAGGCGCGGGCCTCGGGCACCGGGTTCGCCGACCTCCCCCGTCCGTCGCCGCCGCGTTCCTTCCGGATGCGATCGGCTCGCAGGTCGGAGGCGGCGTCACCTCGGCATCGAGGGCCCGCCGCGCCGAGGGCAAAATGCCCGGTCATCAGGCCGTGGGTGACGGCCCACATCAAGGGATCGGTTGCGGCCCGGGCCTCGGCCGGGTCGCGGACGGCCTGCGGCGATGTCCTGTCCCCCTCCTCGTTCCCGATGGGTCCCGTCTCGGCCGGCCCGACCTTCACCTGACCCTGGTTCGAGCGGAGCCGTCGAACATCGGCCAGGACCCTGTCCATGCCGTGACCGGCGATGTATTGCATGGCGTAGTAGCAGACGCCGTCGTGCTCGCCGTAGTCGAACACCGAGACGATGTTGGTGTGGTGCAACTGGGCGGCCGAGCGCGCCTCGTTGTGGAACCGCCGCAGGTAGTCCGAACGCGTGCGGAACTGCGGGTGCATCACCTTGAGCGCCACGTGACTGCGGAGCGACTCCCGCACGGCCTCGTAGACCACACCCATCCCGCCTTCGCCGATGAGCCCGAGGATCTGGTAGTCGCCAAGCCTCGAGAACTCGGGCC
Organism: uncultured Isosphaeraceae bacterium; assembly: GCA_963842405.1. Lineage (GTDB taxonomy): Bacteria > Planctomycetota > Planctomycetia > Isosphaerales > Isosphaeraceae > CAVZRC01. The sequence continues at coordinate 260,341 of CAWJGW010000011.1, forward strand.
GGCCCTTCCGATCGACGACGGAAGGTTGGTGCTCCGGCGACTTGAGCTGCTCAATCTCGACCAAAGCCGGGAAAAGCTCGCGGATGTCGTCGGCCAGTTCCGGGTGCGCCGCCGTGTACTCGCCCAGGCTCGGCCGCTCCCCGCGGCGGAACCGATCGAGGAACGACTCGGCCAGGCGGTCGAGGGGATCGCGCGAGTGGGCGGACTCCGGGGCGTTCACGGGTGGTACTCCTCGCTGCCGCCGGTCATCGCGCGCGAGCGCTTCCTTGAGGCGTCGCAGCGCCCGGATATAGCGCTTGCTGGCGGCCGAATCCTGGAGGCCCAGCGTCTGCGCCGGCTTCGGCGTTGGTCAGTTCCTCGAAATGGCGAAGGATCAGGACCTCGCGGTCGAGCGGGTCCATCGCGTCGATCGCCTCCTGAATCCGGGCCTTGCGCTCCAGCCGCATGGCCACCTCGCTGGCGCTGGTCTGGCGGCCGATGAGCTGCGCGGCCAGGGCCGCGGAGCTCGCCCCCGGCATCGCGCCGCGTTCGAGCGACACTTCGCGGGCGGCGTCCCGGACCTGGCAGCCGAGGTGCTTGCGTTGGAGCGTGGTGAGCCGCATGCCCGTGAGCCAGCGGAGCCAGAGAAAGAAGGGCATCTCGGCCCGTGCGGAGTATTCGGCGAGTCCCGCGGTGGCGTCGAGGTACGCCTCCTGGATCACGTCGGAGGGGTCGAGCCGCCCCTGGAGGCGGCGGTCGAGCCGCAGTGCGACCATCCGGCGGAGCCGGGGGCGGTGGGCGTCGAGCAGGTCCGCCCAAGCCTGCCGGTCGCCTTCGGCGGCCCGCCGCACCTGTTCCGCCACGGACGGGTTGTCTATCGATGAATCGGCCATAAGTACAAGATCGCGCGCGGGGCGACATCCGGGACAGGACGGGACATATTTTCGTCGAGAATACATCTCGCATCCCCCGACGTCAAACCCCGAGACCCTCCCGCCGCGGGAGAGAGCTGCGAATGTCGAACCGGGCGGCGAGGTCGCTTTCTCGGGAAAATCCCTTTTCCCTGTCCCCGCGGGCCGATCGTGCGCGATCTGGGTAGTAGTGCGGCTGCGACGTCCCTCGTGAGGTTCTCGACTCAGAAGCCGCATCCCGCGAATCAATCGATGTCGCTGTCACGTGGGGTGTGATGCCCCGAGTACAGGACGGTCGCGACCGGGCCCCGTGATGGGGTTGGCGGGCGCTATCGAGGTCACTCAGTGAGAGCGGCATTCGCAGGGGTGGCGTGCGATCGGTGGATCGACTGTGGGATTGCGTTCGGGCCGCCTTAGGGGAAGAAATCGGAAATATTTTGGACATGTTTCTCGTTTTCGCAACAGGTTGCGCCTCGTCCCGGACTTTTACTCTTCGAGCGGCATTCACATGGTGGCGAGCGATCGATGGATCGAGCCCCGTGCGTTCTCTTGGTGGCTGTAGCGCGGAACGGAGGGCTGTCTTCCACCCGCCCCGCCCTGCGCCACCCGCTACCATCCGCCGTCGGAGCCAGCTCCGTCCGGCGATCACATCAATAAAACTGCTCCATGCCGGAGGCGAGGCGGACTCGTGAGACTCCCTCTACTTGGAAGGAGTCCCGTACACGCTACGCACCGTGACAAGAACGTGACAATCCAACACGAGAGGACATCGCCATGTTTCGCTTCACACAGAATTTCGGCCGTCATTCACAGGCAAGCCACGCTCGGACTCGTCGTCGGCGTTCGTTCAACGCATCGCTCGAAGCCGTCGAGGATCGCACGCTCATGTCGACTCTGAGCGCGATCAGTTGGAAGAGTGGCGGCGTGCAGCATTCCGAGGTGTTTGCCATCGGTTACAACAACAGCGTTTCCATGAGCAAAGACTGCGGCGGCTTCGTCTCGGAGAGCGGCTACCTCACGGCGATCAGCGCCGGCCTCGACGCGCAGGGCAATCCGGAGGTCTTCGGCATCGGCGGCAACAACGCCGTGTGGGTCAACGACAACGGGAGCCGGCTGGGTCAGTCGGGGCGGCTACGTCACGGCGATCAGCGCGGCGGGCGACAACACGGTCTTCGCCATCGGCGGCAACAACGCCGTGTACATCAACCGCGGCGGGACCGGCTGGGTCGGACTGGGCGGCGACTTCTCGGCGATCAGCGCCGGCCTTGACGCGGCAGGGCAACCCGGAGGTCTACGCCATCGACGCCACCAGCAACGCCGTGTACTCCAGCGACAACGGGGCAGCCTGGGTCTACTGGGCCGGCTACACCAAGGCGATCAGCGCGTCCGTGGACAACACGGTCTTCGCCATCGGCGGCAACAACGCCGTGTACATCAACCGCGGCGGGACGAGCTGGACCGACCTGGGCGGCTACGCGAAGGAGATCAGCGCCGGCCTCGACGCGACCGGCAACCCGGAGGTCTACGCCATCGGCGGCAACATCGCCGCGTACGTCAGCGACAACGGATCGGGATTTGGCGACATCGGCGGCTACGTCACGCGAGATCAGCGCGACGGCGAACAGCACGCTCTTCGCCCGGGGCGGGGACGTTGACTCCGTCTGGGTCAGTAACTTCGGGATGCCCTTCGACTCCGTTGGCTCCGTCCCGCTCGCCGACCCGGCGGCGAGTGCGGCCTACTCGCCCGCCCCCGCCGGCACCCCGCTCTTTAACAACGGCGGACCTTCCTATCTCGACGTGGAGCAAGGACAGGTGGGGGACTGTTGGCTGATGGCGAGCCTGGCGGAGGTGGCGGCTCGGGATCCACAGGACATCAAGAACATGTTCACCTACGACGGAACCACCGTGGATAACGGGGTCACGGTCGGGCTCTACTCGGTCCGATTCTTCAGCAGCAACGGGTCCGCATTCGACGTCGAGGTGGACACGGACCTCCCCTCCGGCGGCGAGTACTATGACCATGTCGACAACGACCTGGGCACCCAGGCCCTCTGGGTCGCCCTGGCCGAGAAGGCTTACGCCGAGGCCAACGCCCTCGGCTACGTGACCACCGGTCATGAATACCAGGACTCCTACACCGCCCTGAACAACGGCCAGGCCGTCATGGGCGCTGCAAGCCATCACCGGGAAGTCCGCGAGCGACTACAACATCAATCCCACCAACATCGCCACCGCCTGGAACGCGGGCGACCTCATCGTGCTCGTGCACCAGCACAACGCCGACCAGTTCCTACATCGTCGGCGACACACGCTACGCCGTCGTCGGCTACAACGCGTCGAGCAGCAAACCGTTGAGGTGTTCAACCCGTGGGGCACCGACTCCTCGGGGTGGGCCCCCGGCGACTCCAATCAGATCTATGGCCTGTTCACGGCGACACGCAGCGTTCATCTCGCAGAACTTCATCTAGCAGTTCATCGGCACCGGGGCGATCAACGTGAATGACGTCACCGAACCGGTCAACGCGCTCACCGAGTCGGCCACTCTCGGCGACGGCTACGCGACGTCGGGGACGATCAAGATCAACGGGCACCACGCCAGCGGCAGCGTGGTGTACCCGGAGACGACCACCGGCTACACCCGACCGGTCCAGGGAACGGCGATCGGCACCGACCCGGGGGACTCCAGCGACTCCGGCGACGATGACAACACAACCGCTCGCGATATCAACGGCCCGGCGGGACAGATGGTGGTGATCTCCACCGGCCCCACGTTCACAAGGACCCGGAGTTACAACCGAAAGTTCTGGATGAGCTCTTGAGGAGGCCGGCGTACTCTTGGTGAATCGCAAGATCACCAACACAGCCCCGACGAGGCCGTGGGCCACGCCCCCGACCTTGCCGGGGCCTTTGTCGTCGAAGCGGAACGAGCCGTCGGACGAGGTCGTTGCACCAAGGGCCTCGTAAGCGGGAGGCGAGGACGGCCGGGCCGGTCACACGGGACCTTGTCTCGCTGCCGACGTCAAGAGTGGCGGCCGTCGATCGCGCCGAGGCGGGTGTCGATCCACCTTGGGTCCTGGCGGAATCGGCCTGACCATTGATCAGCCGAGATAATAAAAGCGGACGACCGGCGAATCTCCCTGGGGTCATCCGGTCGCGTCGCCAGGTGTATCACAGGGCGTTGACCCCTTGGCCGATCAGGTTCGGACCGGATCACGAGACTTGGAGGAAACTCTGACGTGGACGGACATGGTTATGCGATCCTGGGGATCGTTCTCGGCTTCGTATTTGTGCTCAGCATTGTGCCAATTGTTGGAGGACTTCTCCACGCCCGCCGGGAGCGCACCTTGGTGCATGTCGAGCGGATGAAGGCCCTGGAACTGGGCCGTGAGCTGCCCGACGATGCGGCAACCGCCCGCATCCAGGCCGCCTTTGGTAAGGCGCCGGCCAACGACAAGAATGTCGGGGAAGAGTCGCTGCCCGCCAAGTGCTTCTCGACAGCGTTCTGGGTGGCCTTCTGGGGATTCGCGGGCGCCGCGGGTCTGGGGGGATCGAACGTCAGCCCCGGGGTCGCTTATGCGATCGCCGCGTCAACCGGAGCCATCGGAGTCACGGCCATGATTTGCGGCGCGGTCCTGGGAGCCCGAGCCCCCGTTGCGTCCGCACCCACCCGTTCCTTCAAGCATACGATCGAGGACGATGCCCTCGATGTCGTTTCCTGCCGAGGCTAGAATCGGGGCCAGGTCAGGTATCGGCAGACCTATGGCAATCCCAGTCGCTTCCGCGCGATCCATTCGACGGTCAGGATCCCGAAGAACACGATCAGGGCGATGGGTTGATCCCACAGCGGGGTTTCCTCGGTGCGGCTGACGGTCCTGGTGCGGGCGCGGAGCAGGGGGGCGAGCTGGCCGGCTTCGTAGTCGGCGAGGACACGGCCGCCGGTCGCGCCGGCGAGGCGATCGAGCGGGTCGCGCGCGGCGGCCAGCTCGACGTTCTCGGAGGTCTGCCGCGCGATGACGTCGAGTCGGGCCTCGGGGACCGTGCCGCGGGCCGCGTCGAGGTGGAGTGCCTCGGCAAGCTGCGGCACGTCGAGCCGGATCGCGTAGGCGCCGACCGGGAGTGAGGGTGCCGTTCCTTCAAATGTGCGCGGCTGGCCGGCGACCGGCGAGAGCGGGACGATCGCGACCTCATCGGACGTTGTGGAACGCGATGCGGGATCGACCTTGAGCAGTCGTGCGGCGATCAAGAGGTCCGGGCCGACGCCCGGGACGCCGTCGCCGATCCGAGCCTGGATCCGGACGTCGCCGCCCTCCTCGATTCGCGGCTGGATCGGCCCGAACTGAACGAAGGCATTGCCCGCGGCCAGCTTGTTCGATGTGGCCCAGCGCACCACCTGTCCCCAGAAGCGATGATGGTAGGCGTCGCCGACGCGGTGCCGCCATCGCCAGGTGCCATCGGTGCCGATCCACAGGACCTTGCCGAGTCCGTACGGCTGCGCCGCGATGACGGCGGTCGCGTCGTCTCCGCCCGCCGCGGCCAGCATGGTCGCTCCGGGTTTCGCGCGGCCGGAGAGGACCCAGGGGAGGCGGGGGAGGCCGGCCCAGATCGATCGGTTCTGGGCGGGGTCGGAGGCGAGCTGGAGCATCGGCCACGCGGTACGTTTCAAGGCTCGCGGTTGTCGGCAGCAAGGCGATGCCGGGAGGCAAGGCCGGGTGCGCGGGGTCGGTCGCGGACGGGGCGACGGGGACGGGCCGCGGGTCGAGGACCGGCAAGAGCTTGCGCGCCGTCTCCTGGCTGAGCAGCGCGGCCCAGGACTTCGGGCCGGGGGTCAGGACCAGCGTCCCGCCGCGCTCGGCGACGTAGGATTCCAGCCGGGCCCAGGTGTCTTGCGTGAGGTCGGCCGGATCGACGTCGCCGACGATCACGGCGTCGAAGGTGCCGAGCGGGTCGGGCTGCTTCTCCGAGGGATCAGCGTCGGGCGGGGAACGCGGTCTCGTAGACCGGCTTCACCGAGCCGCCGGAACCGGGCTGATGGAAGACGACCGCCGTGGCTTTCACGTGCGGGTCGCGCGTCAGGGCGTTCCGGAGGTAGCGGAACTCCCATCGGGCTTCGCCGTCGACGAGCAGGACGTTGGCCTTGTCGTCGGCCACCTGGATCATCACGGTGCGCCGGTCGTTGTCGGGCCGGGTGTCGCCGTCGAGCGGACCGATGGCGAGCGACACAGGGACCGTGCCGACCTGTTCGAGAGGGACCTGGAAGGTGACAACGGACCGGCCGGTGCGGCCGTCGGCCGGTGCGCGGACGGTCTGCCGCATGGGCGAGGCTCCCGGGCGGTCGAGCGTCACGGCGATTTCCTGGCCAGGGTAGCCGTCGATCTTGAGGGTGGCTTCGATCCGCGCGACATCGCCGCGGTAGACCGTCTCGGGCGCCTTGACCGCCGCGATCGCCACGTCGCGCGGGGGGACCGTCGAGCCGACGAGGATCGGGAACACCGGCACGCCTCGGGCCGCCAGCCGATCGATGACCGGCATCGGGTCGCCCGGCGCGTTCTGTCGGCCGTCGGTCACGAGGACGACCCCGAGCACCGGCGCGTCGGCCTCGCTCGAGCGGAGCGCCTCGGCCAGCGCGGGCTGCCAGTCGGTCATGCGGCTCGAAGGGTCGTCGGCCTTCGGGGGTTTTTTCAGCGATTCGGCCAGGGCGGCGAGGGTCGCCGGTGCGGTCGTCCGGGCGAACGCGAAGGCATCGACCGCATGGTCCGCGGTCAGTCGCGCGATCGGCGCGTCCTTGGCGTCGATCAGCCGGCGCGCGACCTCGCGGCGCGTGAGGCTTTCCACCGATTCGCCGGGGCTGAGCTTGAGGGCCTCCGCGAGTTCCCGACGCGCCTCGGCCGGGCGGCCGGGGTCGGCCGTCTCCATGCTCTGCGAGACGTCGACGGCGACGATCACGCGACCCCGCAGGGCCTCATTATAGACCCGGGCCGCGATCGGCTCGAACAGGGCCAGCACCAGCGCCACCGCCGCCGCCAGGCGCAGCGCGAGCAAGCAAAGCCCGGCCCGCCGCGAGACCAGGCGCCGCTCCGCGCGGTTGAGCATCCAGAGCAGGATGAGCGCGACGAGCCCCGCGACGATCCAGAACCCGCCCAGGCGATAGCCCGCGAGCACCAGCCGCCGGCCGCCGAAGAGGTCGAAGGTCATGTTTCGTGGACTCCTAACGCGGTCTGCGACCGCAACCAAAGAGGGATTGCAGATACCGGATTGCGGATTCCGGATGTCCGAACCATCCGAATTTGTCATCCGCAATCCGCAATCGCGAATCCGCAATCTCCAAAGATGCGCGCACTGCGCAGGGAACCTACGGAGGAAGACTCTACTCGCGTCCCTGGCTGCGGACGATCTTCCGGGTCAGGTAGACTTCGACGCAGAGGAACCCGAGCGCGGCGAGGACGAGCAGCCGCCAGAATTCGTGCCTGCCGCCGGGTTCGGCTGGCGGAGAGGCGCGCGGCCAGCCGATCGGGGTTGGCCTCGAAGACGAGGGGCCAGCCTTCCGACAGCTTCGCGGCCTCGGCCGGGTCGAGCGGGCTCATGTCCGACTCTCGGCCGTCGCCGGCCACCGCGCCATACACGATCCCGCCGGGTGGGTCGGGGAGCTCGAGGCGATAGACACCGGTGTCGCTCGTGTCGTCGAAACGCAGCGTGGACTGAGTTCCCGCCGCGTATCACTGCGGCTTGCGCGGGACTGCCGTCGGGTGTCTCCAGCGGCAATGTGGTGATACCCGGTCCGGGGGGCGGATCGAGCGAGAAGATCAGCGGCTCACCCGCCCGGACGATCGGCGACCGCCCGTTGCCGCCAGCCAGGTGGAAGACCCACTCGTGGGTCAAGGGGACGAAGTCGGGGTTGACCGGCAAGGTCCCCGCCTCGGCGTCGATCGGCGTGGCGAGCACGAGGACTCGGCCGCGCCCCACGGCCGCTCGACGACCCAGGGATCGCCGGTGTCGAGCCGGGCCGATACCGAGGCGCCCGGCGACGGAGCCAGCACCCGGTAGGCGAAGAAGTCGGCCTCGCCGAGCGGGGGAGCGTCGCCCTGGCCGAAGGGCGACATGAGCGGACCGGAGAACGTCCGAGGCGCCGGGTGGGCGATCGTCTGGCGAGCGGTCGCGTCGCCTTTCCGGTCGCCGAGCCGGGCCGGCATCCAGCCGATCGCGCTGAGCGATGGGGCGTCGGTCCGGTCGCCGGGGGCGACCAGAAGGCCGCCTCCGGCGTCGACGAACGCGCCGATCGCGGCCGTCTGCTCGGGTGTCAGCCGATCGACGTTGGCGAGCACGATGACCTTTTGACCTCTGAGGGAGTCGGCACCGAGCTTCCCGGGCGCGATGACCCGGGCACGGACCTGCGGGGTCTCGTCGCCGGTCGGAGCCAGCGCCGCGCGGAGGAAATCGGTCTCGCCGCTGAAGGGCTCCGAGCCCGGCTCGCCGTCGACCAGGAGCACGGGAATCGCCGGCGCGACCTCGATCGGGACGTCGGACTCGTCGTCGCCGGGGAGTGCGTCGACGCCGACGAGCCGGACGGTCAGCAGGTGGGACCCGGGGGCCGTGAGCGAGGTCTGGAACGACAGGGGCGCGCGACCGCCGGCGGGGATCGGCCCGACGACCTGGGCCGAGCCGGCGACCGGGCGGCCGTCGACCAGCAGCTCGGCCGTGCGGGAGAGCGGGCCGGGACCGGCGTTCTCGACGGTCGTCGTGACCGCGAGCGGCAGGCCCGGCGTGACCATCGTGCGGCTGACGGCGAGCGGACCGACCGAGCCGTTGGGCATGTCGGACGACTCGCCGGCGCCGAGGGCGATCGACCAGATCGCGGGCGGGAACGGGAGCCGTCGGTGCAGGTCGCGGACGAGCGCCCAACGACCCGACTCGCCGGCCCGCCAGGCATGGCGTTGGCCGTCGGTCAGGACGATGACGGTCCGACCCGGGTTCCTGGTCCGTCCGAGGATGCGGAACGCCTCCACCAGCGCGGCCGGGAGGTCGCTCGATCCGCGCGCGGTCTTGATGCCGGCCAGGGCCTCGTCCACCCTGGTCAGGTCGAAGCTCGGCGGGTCGACCAGAGGACGGACGCGTTGACCGGCGACCAGGACGGCGATCGAGTCGCCCGGGCGCGACTGGCGGACGAACCGTCGGGCCCAGTCGATGGCCCGGGTGCGCGGGGTCGTGGCGTCGAGCCGGCGGTCCATGCTCGCCGAGCCGTCGATCACGAGCACGACGTCGCGCGGCGGGGCATCGCGGCCGAGACCTGATCCTGATCCTGATCCGGCCTGCAGGCCCGCGGCTGCCGAGGCCCAGAACGGCCGGGCCAGCGCCAGCGCCACCAGCGCGAGCAGGCCCATCCGCGCCAGCATCAGGAGCAGCTCGGTCAGGCGGATCCTCCGCCGCGCCCGGTTGCCGAGGTCGAGGAACTGCATCGCGCCCCAGTCGATCACCGTGTCGCGACGGCGGTTGAGCAGGTGGATGATCACCGGCAGGGCGACACCGCTGAGACCCAGCAGCATCGCGGTATTGAGGATCCCCCAGGTCATGCCGTTAGCCTCCCCGCCGCGAGCGAGACGACAGGTAGTCGAGCAGGGTCTTCTCGATCGCCTCGGCGGTCGAGGCTCGCTGATAGTCGGCGTTCATGGCGTGAACGCGCTCCTTCGAGCGTCCGGCAGAAGCGCTGGAATCGCTCCAGGTACGTCGCGCGGAGGACCACGGGGTCGACGCGCAGGTCGTGGCCGGGCCGCTCCAGGTTGCGGAACCGCGCCGGGCGGCGGAACGGGAACTCCTCCTCTTCGGGGGCGAGCGTGTGGAAGAACAGGACCTCGTGGCGCCGGTGCCGCAGGTGCCGCAGCGCCGAGGTCAGGTCGTCCAGGTCGTCGAATCCGTCGGAGAGGATGACGACCAGTCCGCGCCGGTGGATGCGTTCGGCCAGGGTGTGGAGGATGCCGCTCAGCGGGGTCTCGCCGCCGGTCTGGGTCTTCTCCAGCACGTTGCAGACGACCGAGAAGTGGCCCGGCGCCGACCGAGGCGGGATCATCGATCGGAGGGCCGTGTCGAACGTCACCAGGCCGACCGCGTCGCGCTGGCTGATCATCAGGTAGGCCAGCGACGCCGCGAGCCGTCGCGCGTGCTCGAACTTCGACGACGGTCCGCCCGGCGTAGCCCATGCTCCCCGAGGAGTCGACGACGAGGTGCGCTTGCAGGTTCGTCTCTTCCTCGTATTCCTTGACGTAGTAGCGATCGGTCTTGCCGAAGGCCCGCCAGTCGATGTGCCGGATCTCGTCGCCCGGGCCGTACTGGCGGTGTTCGGCGAACTCGACCGAGAAGCCCTTGAACGGGCTCTTGTGCAGTCCCGACATCACCCCTTCGACCACCAGGCCGCGCGATCAGCTCCAGCCGGCCGAAGCGGGCCAGTGCGGTGGGATCAAGGCTGGGAGATTGGGGGTCGATCATGGTCAAATCGTGAATTCAACTGGCCCAGAACAGCCGGGCCGTGGCCTTCTCGGTGGCCGCGGGGATCTCTTCGAGCAAGTGGTCGATGATCTTGTCGGGACTGATTCCCTCGGCCTCGGCGTGGAAGGTCGTGACGATGCGGTGCCGGAGCACGGGCCTGGCGACGTGCCGGACGTCGGCGACGCCGGCATGGAGCCGGCCGTTCAGCGCCGCGCGGGCCTTGGCGGCCAGGATCAGCGATTGGCCGGCCGCGGGCCGGCACCCCAGGAGACGCATTTCCGGACCAGCTCGGTGGCCTCCGGCTCGTTGGGCCGGCTGGCGCGGACGAGGTCGCGCGCGTACTGGAAGACGTGCTCGGCCACCGGTACGCGGCGGACCAGGTGTTGCAAGGCGAGGATCTGCTCGCCCGAGAGCGCGATCGCCGGCGACGGCGACTCGTCGCCGGTCGTGCGGCGGAGGATCTCCAGCTCCTCGTCGGCGCTGGGGTACGGCACCAGGACGTTGAGCATGAACCGATCGAGCTGGGCCTCGGGGAGCGGATACGTCCCTTCTTGCTCGATCGGGTTCTGAGTCGCCAGGACGAAGAACGGGTCGGGCAGGGGATAGGTTGAACCGCCGGCGGTGACGTGCCGCTCCTGCATCGCTTCGAGCAAGGCGGCCTGGGTCTTGGGCGGCGTGCGGTTGATTTCATCGGCCAGGATCATATTGGTGAAGATCGGCCCGGCGATGAACGTGAACCGCCTCCGGCCGGTCTCGGGGTCGTCCTGGAGGATGTCGGTGCCCGGTGATGTCCGAGGGCATCATGTCGGGCGTGAACTGGATGCGGCGGAACGAGAGCTGCAAGATCCGCGCCAGGGTGCTGACGAGCAGGGTCTTGGCCAGCCCCGGCACGCCGATGAGCAAGACGTGCCCGCGGGCGAACAGGCCCGTGAGCAGGTCTTCGACCACGTTCTCCTGACCGATGATGACCTTGCCGATCTCGTCGCGGAGCCGTCGGTAGGCGTGGGCCAGTGCGGCGATCTGCGCGGCGTCGTCGCCGGATGGTTCGACTTCGGGCTGGGTGGGCGTTGTCATTCGGAAAACCTTCGTTCGGTGCGGAAGCGGTAGCCAGCAGGAATGCATGAGGTTTCAGGCTCACACGCCGACGGGATGGCTGTCAAGAGGCGGGCGATCCAACAAGGATCCTCCGGTCCTGGCGGCGATCGTCGCGAGGTCTTATGATCGAGGCAAACAGCCAGTCAATCTCTCATCGATCGGACCAGGATTCATGGATGTCGATAAATCGGTCGAGGCACTGCTCGAAGGATATCCCGTGACGATCGCCCTACCGGTGCAGTGGGGCGATCAGGACGCGTTCGGCCACGTGAATAACGTGGTCTACTTCCGCTGGTTCGAGTCGGCCCGGATCGCGTACTTTCAGCGGATGGGGCTGCTGGCGTTGCTGCCGGGCGAGCGGATCGGGCCGATCCTCGCTTCGGCCTCGTGCGAGTACCGCAAGTCGATCACGTTCCCCGACACGATCCACGTCGGGATACGGGTCACCCGGATCGGCCGCACCAGCATCGGCTTCGAGCATCGGATCGTCAGCGAAGCCCAGGGGGTGCTCGCGGCCGAGGGAATCTCGACGACCGTCGTCATCAACTACGCCGCCGATAATCGGCCCCATCCGGTCCCGGAGACCGTTCGCCGGGCTGTTGAGGCAATCGAAGGACACGATCGCTCCTGAGCAGATTGCTACCGTGTGGCCGATGGAAGGCGCTTCGAGATCGTGAAGTCTTGGTGCCATTTGCTATAATTGGGTTGAGCGGAAGCGTTCGAGATCGAGGTTCAGGCGACCTGACCGAGGGCAGGTGGACAAATGACGGCGACCGCAAGGCGACCAAAGAAGGTACCAAGAAAGTCCAGTTCCGGTCGAAACAAGAAGATCGCTTTCTTCAACAATAAGGGAGGGGTCAGCAAGACGACCACGACCTTCAATCTGGGTTGGATGCTGGCGACCAAAGGCCATCGCGTCGTCTTGGTCAACGCGGATCCGCAGTGCAATCTGTCGGGTTTGGTACTCGGATACAAGGGACCCAAGGAATTCGAGACCTTTTACGAGAAGCAACCCGAGAGGAACATTCGTGCGGGACTGACACCCGCCTTCGAATCACAGCCAAAGGTGATCGAGGCGATCGAGTGCGTTCCGGTCGAGGGGAACCCCAACCTCTTCCTTCTGCCGGGGCACATCGGTCTTAGCGAGTACGAGGTCGGCCTGGGAATGGCCCAGCAGTTATCGGCACCGATCCCGACTTTGCAGAACCTTCCGGGCTCGCTCTCATACTTGATGGAGAAAACGGGAAAGCGGTACGACGCGGAGTACGTATTGATCGACATGAATCCCAGCCTGAGCTCGATCAATCAGAATCTCGTCATGACAAGTGACTTCTTCTTGGTCCCGGCCAGCCCGGATTATTTTTCCGTCATGGCCATCAATTCCCTGACGAGAGTTCTCCCGAGATGGAGAGCATGGTCCAGGGCAGCGAGCTCGATGCAAGTCTTTCGCGACGCCTCTATCCTTTTCCGGAGACGCTGCCGAAGTTCCTTGGTACGATCATCCAAAAGTACAAGATTGGGAGAGCGAGAAGGACGAAAACAAGGCCAGCATGATGGACGAATGTGTGATCGCACGGAAGATGGAAAGACCAGACCAGCGGAGATCGCCTTCAAGAAGCGTGCCTACGGGGGCGTTTCCAGAAGTGGATTGAGGAAGTCAATCTCTCAGTCAAGCGTCAATTTGTCCCGATGCTGAGGCAGAACGGGATGTTGCTCGACGAAGAGAGATACCGCAGCTTGGGAATCGCGGACAACTACTGTCTGAAGCGCATCTTGGATTTTAACAATCTCATCGCGAAATCTCAGAACTATCAGGTACCTGTCTTCTCATTGACCGAGAGCAGATCGGCCTCGAGGGAATAGCCTCGACGAATCCCGAGCATTCCCGAAGCAGTTTTGAGCGGGACTTCTCCGAACTCGCGGACATGATCGTCGAGCTGACCAGCGATGCAGCAGGCTCATAATCAGTTCGGGACCAACGTCGGCCGGGCGCGGGACCTCCTCGCCCTCTACACCACGCTTTCGGCGACGACGACTGGTGCTCTCGATCTCACGGACATCCTGCGCACGGCAATCGTCGTTGCGGTGAGCGCCTTCGACCATCTCGTTCATGAGATCGCTCGTATCGGGATGCTCGAGATCTACGACGAACAAGCGTCCGAGGACGGAGGCATTCGGGCGGTTTTCCGTAACGATGGAAAACGTGCTTACGGGGGCTGCAACGCCAGGAAGCTTGCAATGGCTTGAAGACGAGATCAGGAGACAGCACTCCTGGATCAGCTTTCAACAGGCGGATAAGGTTGCGGATGCGGTCCGATTGGTCTCCTCGAAGAAACTCTGGGAGGAAGTCGGGACGATCCTGGGAATTGACGCTCGCTCAGCGAAGAACCGCCTCAACCTGATCGTCGATCGAAGAAACCAGATCGCCCATGAGGCTGACATGGACCCAAGTTCGCCGGGGGCTCGGTGGCCTATTGACGAGATCTTGGTCCGAGATGCCATCGATGTATTGGTCCAAATCGCGGATGCGATCTATCAAGTGGTGACGACTCCTTAATTAATTCAGGGTCGCTACTGACGAAGGCGACGGACAGATCCTAGCACCGCGTTGCGGAAGCTGGACACTCGAAGGGTTGGGGTTCCGGCTTCATGCGGGCTTCGACCTCGTGGCGATCGCCGAATACGGCGCGGCAGACGCGGAGCACCAAGTCGAGCCTCAGCGGAATCTTGGCTCGTCGAGATCGATGCCCGAAGCTCTCCAGACGACCTTCCAGTGTTCCTCGATGGGTTCGGCCAGGCAGGTGACCAGCTCTTCGCGAGCCTCATTCGTCGGATGACGCAAATCCGGACCGCCGGGCGGCATCGCTTCGATCATCGCCACGGCGCCGCGCGGGTCAACACCCGCCTTGGCCCGAACGACCGTCGGGAAGTAGCCGGTCTGGCTGCGAGACCGGGATGCCAGGGCCTGGTTGACGAGCACGTCGGCCACCTGGCGGTCGTAACGCGCCAGGAAGATCGCCGCCTCGGCGAGGCGGCGGATCGGCGATGCCTCGCTCGCGCGGCCGTGTCGTCTTTCGGCATGAGGGCGACCGCCTTCCAGAAGACTTCTTCCAGGCGTTCCGGCGCCACGATTTCGACGATCGGGAGGATCGACGCGGCGGGATTGGCGGCGACACATCAGGGCAGCCTGGTCCGCGGTCGCGCGTTCCGCGGCGCCGCTGGGATCGATGCAGACGATCGATCAACTGGATCGATTCGTTCAGGGCCGAGCGCGCGGCCGGCTTGTCGCGGTCGGCCAGGACGAACGCCAGGAGTGCCCAGGCGCAGGCTTGCTCTCGGGGCTTCTTCAGTCCGGCGATGATCCGTCGCGCCCGGTCCGGATCGGTCTTCGCCAGGCGCCGGCAGAGCCGCAGGGCGATTTGAGTCCTTGCGTTGGCAGGGCGGACGTCCGACGAATCATCGATGAGCTGGAAGACACGCTCCGCTTCGGCCGGATGCTCGCTCGCCAGCGCTTCGGCAACCGCGACGTAGCAGGGCTGGCGGCGCGTGGCGTTGCTGACGTCCCGGATGAGGGGCAAGACCCGATCGAGCTCGAGCCGCGCCGCGGTCGGCAGGAATACTCGTCGGTATACGCCGGGCCGGTGGCAGCGCCGCGAGCAGTTCCAAGCCTTCGCGGATCAGCGGGCGGGCCTTCTCGACCTCGCCGAGGTCCAGCCAACCACCGGCGACTCGTGCCAGCTGGAAGAGCCGGTTTTGAGGCTCGGCCCCGCGCCCGCCACCCGCGGGCGCGTGGACTTGAACCGTGGCGTGCTCCAGCAGCCCGCGCTTCCGATCGCGCTCCGCGGCCGGCAAGGCCTCGGCCAACCACACGTAACCCAGTGCGCGCATCCCCCGGGCTCGCGGATCGCGGCGATGATCGATTCGGCCTCCACGGGATCGGTGGCAAGCAGCTCCGTGGCGACCCTGTATCGGAGGCTGGCGGCGAACCGGGGATCCTGGAAGGGGTGTTTCTCGAGCAATTCGAGCACCCGGGCGGGGTCGATCTGGCTCATGAGTGCGGAGACAATTCCACCGGGAACTGTCGTTGCCCTTTTCCAGCGCGGCTTGCCAGTACGGCTCGAGCACGCGCCGGGCCAGGGCTCGCGACTCCTCCATCGGGATCGGGGCCGGCAGGGGCGCCATCGTACGGTCGGACGGTTCGCTCGTCCGGATGAGGGTGAGCTTCCGCTCCTGGGGCTGCCTGGCCGGGACGCCCGGCCAGCCCTGAAGTCGGAAGCCCTCGGCCTGGACCAGCAGGTAAGTCCGGTCGGGGAGGATTCCTTCCAGTACAAAGCGGCCCTGGGCATCCGTGGTGGTCGACGGTTCGCCCGAGGGGAGGAAGACCCGAGCACCGGCGACCGGTTCACCTCGGCGATCGTGGACCAGCCCGACCAGTTTGCGGCGCTGCTGAAGTCGAAGCGGCGGAACGGTCGTCAGCTCGGTGGTCGCCGGCAGCCAGTCGGAAGCTGACGAGAGGGTCACCCTCGGGACGGATGATGATCTGGTAGGACGAGCCGGTCATGAGCTGAGGAGGCGTCAGGAACGAGCCATCGGCCCGAGTGCGGACCGGCCCCGAATCGAAGTGAATGAGACTTGGATGGAGCCTCGGCTTTCGAGTCCCGTCCGGATCCCGCGGGGTAATGTACGCATTCTCCGCCCAGACCTCGACCGAGACGTTCGCCGCCGGCTGGCCCGAGTCGTCGTAGACGGAACCTGTCAAGCGCGCCGGTCGGCCGAGCTTCAGGGTGAACCGATCGCTGCCGGGACGAGGGCGGAGCGGGAGCTTGTGCGGGACGAAGCCCGGGGCGGTCACCCGCAGCAAGAGCGGATCGATCGTCGCCGGGAGATAGGGAATCGTGGCAACCCCATCGGTACCGGTCGCGACCGTCAATCGGTCGAGCCAATCGTCGGGAGTGAGGAACATGGCCCTGTCGTTGATCGCGAAGAGAACGGGCACAAGCCGGACAGCCGCCAGCGGACGGTCATCGGGACCGAGGATCGTCAGCGTTCGTCTCAACGGCTCAGCCAGTGTCATTCGGACCGGCGGCAATGGTCCCTTCCCCGTGAGGATGGCCTCCTGGACGGCGAGAGAACGGCCTGGACGGTAGGCCCAGATCCACCGCCTTGGTCCGATTCCCGTCAACGGTTCCCGGGCGACCTCGAGGCGAAATGCCCCTCGATCGTCGGTCATCGACCGTGCCAGCGTGGGGATCGATCCATCCGTGAGTCTCCGTGCCGAGAGCACAACCTCCACATCGGAAACCGGCTTTCCGGCAGGGTCAACCACGACGCCCGCGACGGTCACGGGATCCGCGGGTTGAGCCAGGAGCGCCGCGGCGACCACGGGGATCATCATCGTCCACATTGCTGGTGCCTCCTCTCGTCCATCCGTGTCATCCGGCCTTCCGGGATGGTCGGGGGACGTACGAAACCTGATGGAGTCTACACCCTCGCGGGAAGCGGAGGCAGTGCGTACCGTGGCGGATTCCGAATCAATCGTCGAGCGGGATCCAGGTACCCATTGAGTGCCAGAGACGCATCCAACGCTTTTCGGGCGGCAGGCCCAAGGCCTCAGCCAGCGTGAGCCGCGCCTCGATCGCGGGGTGTAGCTCGGCTGAACTCCCGAGGCGGTGTCAGGGATTCCAGGAACGCGACGGCTGCCGGGGGGTCGATACAGGCCTTGGCCACGATGTGGCTGGAAGCGAATTCGGTGACGCGGGCCTTTCGCGTCGCAACCGCCTTGAGGTAGGAATCCATCGGCTCGAAGAGTGCGGCGGCCACGGCGCGGTCATAGCGCGAGAGCAGCATGCACTCGAAGCCGATGTAGGAGGTCTGGAGCTGGTCCTCGCGGTCGGTTTCGAGGCGGGGATGAAGCGCGACGGCCCGCCAGAAGACCTCGGCCAGCCGGTCGGGTGCGGCCCGCTCGACGACCGGGAGGATCACGGCGGCGGGATTCGTCGGGTACATCAGGCGGACGCCGCCGACGGTGTGGACCACTTCGGGGCCCGGCCCCGACTCGCGCAGCCGATCGATCTCCTGGATCGCATGGTCGACCGCCTCGCGGGCACCGGCCTTGTCCGTCTCGGTCAGGCCGAGGGCCACGTAGGCCCAGGCGCAGGCGCGTTCCGCTGGCCCCTGCTGCGCCGTGGCGACCCTACGGCGCGCGGCGGATCGACGCGGGCCAGACGACGACAGAGTCGCAGTTGACGTAGGAATTCGTCCGCCACTGGACCCGGTTCGCTGCCACAAGTGGAAGGCCCGCTCGGCTTCGGCCGGATGGTCGGTCGCGAGCCCGACGGCGACCGCGGCCGGGGGATCGTAGAGGAGCGGCCATCCGTGGTCGTGGAGATTCTGCAGCTTCCGCAATCGCTCCATGGCCTGATCGGGCTCGAGCCGCGCCAGTTGCGTCAGGAAATCGACCAAGGTGACTGCGTTCTCGGAGGGAAAGCATCATAGAGGGGCTTCCCCTTTTCCAGCACGAGTCGGGCACGATCGCGTTGGCCCATGTTCACCCATTGCTCGGCGATAGCCGGGATCGGCGAGCGAAGCTGCTGCGTACGGTCGGAAGATCCTTGAGGAGATTCGCGGCTCGTTCCAGCAGGGCGTTCTTGCGGTCACGCTCCGAAGCGGGTAGGGCCTTGGCCACGCTGACCAGGTGGTCAACTTTCCCCCGTGAATCGGGGATGGCCGCGACCATGGCCGCGGCACGCGCGGGGTCCTTCTCCGCCAGCTTGGCCGCCAAGGATCCCCGGATAATTTGATAGAGGGATCCTCGGCGAGGAAGTGACCGTTCTGGAACAGGTCGAGCGCGCGGTCCAGGTCAAACTGGCTCAGGGACTCGATGGCCGCCAGTCGGGCGCGTTCATTGCTTTTCTCCGGCGCGTCGTTCAAGTACGGCTCCAGCAGGCGGTCCGCCAGGGCTCGGGACTCCTCGGGCGGCATCGGGTCGGCCAGTGGCTTCATGACCGGTCCGGGGGCTTCGCTGGTGCCACCAAGGTCAATGAACCCACCTCGGCCTGGGCCGATGGATCGACCAACCAGCCCTGGAGCCGGAAACCCGCCTGCTCGGCCAGGATGACGGTCTTCCCGGGGTTAACGCCAGCCAGCGCGAAACGCCCTTCGGCGTCGGTCGTGGTCGCGGGACCACCGGCCGGCACGAAGACCCGGGCGCGGGCGACCGCGTTGCGTTGCCGGTCCTTGATCTGCCCCGCCAACTTCCGGAGCGGCTGGAGTCGATGGGCGGAATCGTGACGCGTTCGCCGTCCAGCTTCACCCAGTCGGAGACAAACGGCACGAAGCCGTCGTGGCGGATGGACACGCGATAGGTCGAGCCACTCAGCAGGGTGGGCGGAGTCTGGAACGCACCTTGCGGGCCGGTTTTCAGCGGCTGGGGATCGAGCCGGAGGATCGCGTCGGGCGTGATCGAGCGATTAGTACGTGTAGACGCCATGAATGTGCTCGACCCCTGGACCCAGACTTCCACGGGGACGTCGGCAATCGGCTGGCCGGAGGCCGTGCGGACAATGCCGACCACACGCCCAGCGCGGCCCAGCTTGAGGACGGCCTTTCCCAGCGGCGCATCGAGCGGCAACGTGTGCGGGGCAACTCCGGGACCCGCGACATGGATCGTCAAGGGCACCATGGTTTGAGCGAGGTAGGTCAGCGTTGCCACGCCCTTGGCGTCCGTGGTCACCGTCAGCGGCTCGAGCAACCCATCAGGAACGGTCGAATTGAAGAACCGCGGCCGACTGTGCTCCGGAGCATGTGCGGAGCGAGGCGAAGTCCCGCGATGGGCCGGTCATCCGCGCCGAGGACGGTGATGGTCCAGTTCGCCGGTTGAGCCAGGGTCAGGTGAATCAAAGGAGGGGACGCTTTTCCCATGAACGGGATGTTCTTCGTCGCAATCGCACGTCCGGGTTGATAGGCCCAGACGTACGCAAAACTGACTCTCGCATCCGGGCGTTCGCGAGCGATCTCGATCCGGGCCTGGCCCTCGGCGCTGGACCTGGTCCGCTCGAGGAGCATCTCCGGAGTCCCCGAGCTGCGCGAATACCAGACCGCCGCGAGGACATCGACTCCGACAGGTGATGTCCCTCCGGATCCACGACTTCGGCCTGGATGATGAGGGGCCCTTGATCCGTGGCCGGTTTCGTGACCGCCGGACGGGGCGGGTCTTGTCCGATCGAAGGGGCCGCGGCCGGTTGGCGAGTTTCTTGTGGTGGGGCGACCGCAGGCGGGATTCTCCACGTGGGGTGGGGAATAGGCGAGGACGCCTGCGCCGGCGGTGATCAGTCCGGCGAACAGGACTGCGGCTGTCACGAGGATCAGCTTGGCCGTCGCCATCGACCTGACGATCTCTTCCATCAATGCAATGGCCTCGGCCGAGACGATCCCGGCCATCGCTCCCTTACCTAGCCCGGTGCTCAAAGCACCGCGATCGTGGCATCCGCCAGGGTGGTCGGGACGATGCACGGCGACAGGGCGGACTCCGGATCGGTCGCCGATCCGGATCGGACGAACGGGAGGGCGGCCGGCGCGATGCCCCGTCGCGTCAATCGTTCTCGGAGGCGGTCGCGCGCCCAGGCCAGCCGGCTGTGCACCGAGCCGACGGGCCAGCCCAGATGTTCGGCGGCCATCTCGTGGGTCATCCCTTCGAGGTAGCACAACACGACCGCCGCCCGGTATTTCTCCGGCAGACGGCCGATCTCCTCCTGGATGGTGAGGGTCTGCTCGTGGTCCAGCACCGGATCGCTCCCCGCAACTTCGGTCGTCGATGAAGTCATCGCGGCCTTGACCCGCTCATGCCGGCGTCTCCGCGGGCGCGGGAATGCTCCGAGGCCGCGACCCGCAACGCCACCCCGTGCAACCAGGACGCCACCGAACCACGACGACGGATCGACCGCGGTCGGACGGCCAGGACCAGGAACGTGGCCTGGAAGGCGTCCTCGACCTCGTGGCGATCGCCGAGCACGGCGCGGCAGACGCGGAGCACCATCGGCCCGTGTCGGGCCAGCAGGGCGGTGAAGGCGAACTCGGCCGTCTCGTCGTGGTCGCCGAGGCGTGCGGCGAACCGCTCCAGGAGCTCGACGTCGCTCAGGGCGGCTGGCGTCCCGGTCTGAAACAAGGCGGACAGGTATCTCGGCACCGCCTGGATTGTCCTGCGATCACGGCTCGTGTTCCTCGCGAGAATCAGCCTGGAGTGTCGTTGCTCTTTCAGTAGTGTCACGAGGGATGGCCGCCAATCAGACTTTCTTGGCTCTGTGGGCTTTCGAGTGGTTGAGGAGGCCGGGAGACCTTCGGTGCGTGGGGGCGGGGTCGGGAGACCCGCGCCCAGCACGGCGATCATCAACGTTCTCATGGGGTGCCTCCTCGCTTGCAAGGGCATGCGTTCTGAATGGACATCCGGGCGACTTCCTCAAGGGTTGGAGTCCGAGGGTCAGGGGAATCTTCGTCCGTCGACAGGGACACTCGAGTAACGCCAGAGGGCCTTCCAGTGTTCGTCGATGGGCTCGACCAGCCAGGTGACCAACTCCTCGCGAGCTTGATTCATAGAAACATCCGTCACGGGCCGCCGATCGAAGTTGGCGGGAGGCAGCGCTTCGATCATCGCCACGGCGCCTCGAGGATCGACACTCGCCTTGGCCCGCACCCCATCAAGGAGGGGCCAAGGCTGCGAGGGTGGGCTGTCACAGCCTGCGTGACGAACACGTCGGCCACCTGGCGATCGTAACGTGCCAGGAAGATCCCCGACTGGGCGTCTACCAGGCGTCGTAGTTCGGCATGAGGGCGACCGCCTTCCAGAAGACCTCTTCCAGGCGTTCCGGCGCCACTTTTTCGACGATCGGGAGAATCGACGCGGCGGGATTGATTGCGACGGAGACCATCGGGGTCGCGCAGGTCCGCGAGGCCGGAGGACCCCCCAGACGATCGATCAACCGGATCGACTCGGTCAGGGCCGAGCGCGCGGCCGGCATGTCCCGGTCGGCCAGGACGAACGCCAGCATGGCCCAGCCGCAGGCTTGCTCTCGGGGGTTCTTCAGTCCGGCGATCAGCCGTCGTGCTCGCTCCGGATCGCTCTTCGCCATGGGCGTGCAGAGCCGCAGGGCGATGAGATCCTTGCGTTTGTAGCGAGGCGTCCGACGAATCATCAACGAGCTGGAAGACGCGTTCCGCTTCGGCCGGATGGTCGTTCGCCAGCGATTCCGCGACCGCCATATAGTAGTCCCGACGGAGCCGGGGCGTGCTGATGTCTCGGATGAGGGCCAAGACCCGATCGGTCTCGAGCCCAGCCGCCGTCGCCAGGAAGGCCGCTCGTAACGCTGCTCGTTTGGCAGCGAGCGGCGATCTCCCAGCCTTCACGGATCAGCGGGCGGGCCTTCTCGACCTCGCCGAGGTCCAGCCAACCTCCGGCGACTCGGGCCAGTTGGCGGAGCCGGTCTCGAGGGTCGGTCCCGCGCCCGGCATCCGCGGGCGCGTGGACTTGAACCGTGGCGTGCTCTAGGAGCTTGCGCTTCCGATCTCGATCCGCCGCCGGCAGGGCCTCGGCCAACGCCACGTAACCCAGCACGCGAATCCCCGGGTTCGCAATCGCGGCAATGATCGATTCGGCTTCGACGGGGTCGGTGGCGAGCAGCTCCGTGGCGATCCCGATCGGAGGTCGGCGTCGCAGAAGGGATTCTGAAAGTGGTGCTTCCCGAGCAAATCGAGCGCCCGCGCGGGGTCGATCTGGCTCAAGAGGCTGAGGACCATTCCCGGGCATTGTCGTCACCCTTTTCCAGTGCGGCTTGCAGGTACGGCTCGAGCACGCGGCGGGCCAGGGCGCGCGACTCTTCCATGGGGATCGGGGGCGGCAGGGATGCCATCGTGCGGTCGGGCGGTTCGCTCGATCCGAGCGAGGGTGATCGTCCGCTCCTGGGGCTGCTCGGGCCGGGACGACCGGCCAGCC
This sequence comes from uncultured Isosphaeraceae bacterium, assembly GCA_963842405.1. Taxonomy (GTDB): domain Bacteria; phylum Planctomycetota; class Planctomycetia; order Isosphaerales; family Isosphaeraceae; genus CAVZRC01. The sequence goes on from CAWJGW010000011.1 coordinate 282,784, forward strand.
CTGAAGCCGGAAGCCCTCGGCCTGGACCAGGAAGTAGGTCCGGCCAGGAAGGATGCCTTCCAGCAGGAACCGGCCCTGGGCATCCGTCGTGGTCGTGGGTTCGCCCGACGGGAGAAAGACCCGCGCACCGGCAACCGGTTGACCTCGGCGATCGTGGACCAGTCCCGACCAGTTTGCGGCGCTGTTGAACGGGAGTCGAACCGGCGGAACGGTCGTCAGCTCGGTCTTTGCCGTCAGAGAGTCGGAGCTGACGAGAGGGTCACCCTCGGGACGGATGATAATCTTGTAGGACCAGCCGGTCATGAGCTGAGGAGGCGTCAGGAACGAGCCATCGGCCCCCGTGCGGATCGGTCCCGAATCGAAGTGAATGAGACTGGGCCGTGCCCGCTCGGCTTCGGATCCCGTCCGGATTCGACTCTGGTAGACCATGTTCTCCACCCAGACCTCGACAGGGACGTTCGCCACCGGCTGGCCCGAGGCGTTGGTGACCGAACCGGCCAATCGCGCCGGTCGCCCGACTTTCAAAGTGAACCGATCGCTGCCGGGACGATCAGGAAGTGGGAAAACGTGCGGGACGATGCCGGGAGCGGTCACGCGCACGCCCATGGGATCGATCGTCGCCGAAAAGTAGGAAAGTGTGGCCACCCCATCGGCACCGGTCGCGACCGTCAATCGCTCCAGCCAATCGTCGGGCGTGACGAACATGCCTCGGCCGTTGCTTCCGGAGACGACGGGGACAACACGTACGCCCGCAATCGGACGGCCGTCGGGATCGAGAGTCGTCACCGTCCGTTTGAAAGGGGCAGCCAGGGTCAGTCGGACCGGCGGCAATACGCCGTTGCCCGCGAGCTCGATTCGTTGGATGCCGACCGTCCGGCCGGGAGTGTAGGCCCAGATCGCCCGAGCGGGACGCGATTCCCATCAACCGTTTCGGGTTGACCACGAGACGAAATGCCCCGCGATCGTCGGTCATCGACCGTGCCAGCGTGGGGACCGATCGATCCGTCGCCTCGGGTCCCGCGAGTACGATCTCGACATCGGACACCGGTTTTCCCGCAGGGTCCACCACGACGCCCGTAACGGTCAGGGAATCCGCGGGTTGAGCCAGGAGCGCGCGGCGATCATCATCGTCCACATGCGGGTGTCCTCTCGTTTCGGTCGGCCCGGGTCTTCCGGCGAGTCGTTCGAGGCTGGTCGGCCGGGTGCATCGGAGACTGGAACTGGGCATTGACGGAAGTCCGGAGTTTTCCGGCATGTCCGCGTGTCATGGACTTGACGCTCCCCTGCATCAATGCGATGGTCTCGGTGGGTCCCGATCTGGATTGTCCTGACAGTATACTGAAGTCAAGCGATGATTCTCCCGGGAGGTGCCTTTCTCGAATTGGAAAAGGGTCAACACTCATGCCGCTTCACGAGTGGACTGACCGGCCGGGATGGGAGGGGATGCGGCATCTCTGGATTACCGAATTGCTGCGGTGGGTGAAGCCGAGATTGCCGGCGGGTTATCGGGCGTTCATCGGTTCGGCTCCCGTCGTGGCTGTCGGGGCACCCGAGGGCCGTCCGGATATCGGGGTCGGGACTGGCCGGATAGGCCGAGCATCCAGAACGGTTCCCTCGTCAGAAGCGTCGTATCCTCGATCGGGAGACTAACTGCTCTCCTGACATCGAAATGGCGGTGGCGACGCTCGACCCGAACACCGCGCTGTGGGTAGAGAAGCAGGGACGACTGATTGCGGCCATCGAACTGATATCTCCTCGGAATAAGGACCGGCCTGCCTCTCGCGCGACCTACCTGGCACGTTATCTCGGCATACCTTCACGAATCCGTCCATCTCCTGCTTGGTGGACGTGCATCGTCGGCCGATCGGATTCTCCTTCGCGGATCAGATCGCGCAGGACCTGTCGATCGATCAAGAGCCGCTGCCAACGCCATTGGCCGTGAGCTATCGGGTCGGCGACCCTGCGGCGACTGGTGGCAGATTCCTCGCGATCTGGCGACGTGCGATCAAGGTGGGGTCGATCTTGCCGACGCTCCCGCTGGCCTTGTCGAATGGATTCGTCGTTCCGGTCAACCTCGAACGAACTACTCCGCTGCGGCCGTCGATGCGTAGGTCGAGTGATCCCGGAGGGCCGTGCGAGTTCAGCGTCCCAAGGCATGTCGCTTGAGGATCTCGCGGACCGAGTCGATGGGGATCGCCTCGAGGGTCCGGCCGGATCCGGTCGTCGTGGTCGCCTGGAACAGGGCGTTGTAGACGGCCTCCTCGGTCGCCTCGAGCGCCGCCTGGAAGAGCGGGGAAACCGCATCGGTCGGGAGGATGCGGCGCGAGGCGGGCTGGGTTGCGCCGGATCGGGTCCTCAGCTCGGCGGAAGTGGTGAAGGCGATGGCGTAGTCGCCACTGCCATTGCTGTAAGACGATCCGGTCCGGGCCAGGCCGAAGAGCGCTCGGGCGGCCAGTCGCTTGAGGTCGCGGGCGTCGAGCGGGGCGTCGGTGGCCACCACGATCATGCAGGAGCCGCCGCTGAGCTCGTCGTATGCCGATTTCTGCTCCGTCGCCGCACGTCGCCTCCGCGGCGAATCGGGATTGAATTCGTAACGGCCCAGCTCTTTGCCCACCGGCGCCCGGCGATCGTGAGCACGCCGCCGAAGTTCGTCTGGACCAGGATGCCGAGCCGGTAGCTCCCGAATCGCTCGGGCAGGACTCGCGACGACGTGCCGATCCCGCCCTTCCAGCCAAAGCAGGCCGTGCCGGTCCCGGCGCCGACGCATCCCTCGGTAACCGGGCCTCCCTTGGCCTGATCGATCGCCTCCCAGATGTGCTCGCGACGGACGTGCTGGCCCCGGATGTCGTTGAGTCCGCCGTCGTTGGTCTCTCCGACCAGCGCGTTGACCGAACGCACCGACTCGTTGCCCTTCACCTTGAGCGTATGAGCGACGACCGCCTCCACCGCGGTGCCGACGGACAGCGTGTTCGTGAGGACGATGGGGGTCTCGATGGTCCCCAGTTCTTCCACCTGGGTCGAGCCGGCGAGCTTGCCGAAGGCGTTGCCGACGAATACCGCCCCGGCGACCTTTTCCTGAAAGAGGTTGCCTCCGTGCGGTAAGATCGCCGTTACACCGGTCCGGATGTTCGGCCCCTGGATCAATGTCACATGACCGACCTTGACCCCGTCGACGTCCGTGATCGCGTTGAGCGGGCCGGGCGGGAAGACGCCCGGCTCGATGCCGAGGTCACGCGCCCGGGGACGAGGCGGATCCGCGGCCCGGCTGTCAGGAGCGAGAATTCCCATGACCAGGACTCCCAGCACGAGGTTCCCGATGAACCGCCCGTTGACGTGGAGTCGCGCACACGATCAAGGCCCTTCACTTTGCGAGAAAGATCCGCGGTCGTCGGCCCCGGCGATTGGCTGGGCTGCCGAGATTGTAGCGGACCTCCGCGAAAATGGCCGAGAATTCGCGTAGGATTGAGAACGGTTTCTCGTTCCGGCCAGAGGGCCCGCTGCGATGCCCCGCATACCGATCGATGACCTCGACGACCCCCGGATCGCGATCTATCGCTCGCTCAAGGCCACGAACCTGACGCGCGGCTTGAGCCAGTTCGTGGTCGAAGGGGAGAGGCTGGTCGAGCGACTCCTGGCGAGCCGTTTCCCGGTCGTCTCGCTGCTGGTCGCCGATCGCCACGAGCCAAAGCTCGCCGTGGACGTGCCGGAGCGGCGTGCCCGTGTATGTCGTATCCGACGAGCGGGTTGACGCGATCGTCGGGTTTCCGTTTCACCGGGGTGTGCTGGCGTGTGCGGAGCGTCGGCCCTGGCCGAGCCTCGAGGAGATCGTCGCGGACCGGGAGCGCCCGGTTGTTCCTGGCGATCTGTCCCAAGCTCAGCAATCCGGAGAACCTCGGGGCCATCGCCCGGATCGGCGACGTGTTCGGGATCGACGCGATCCTCGCGGGGCCCGAGTGCCCCGACCCGCTGTCTCGCCGGGTGCTCCGCGTCTCGATGGGGGCCGCGCTGCGGCTCCCCATCATCGTCGAAGATCGGTTGACCGATGTCGTGAGCCGACTGGCCCGGACGGCCGCCGTGGACATTATCGCCGCCGTCGCCGATCCGGAAGCGGAACCGTTCGGGAGCGTCAACCGGCCGCGACGGCTCGGACTGGTCCTCGGCGACGAGCACGAAGGGATCGATCCGGAGTGGCTGGGCCTGTGCCGGCGGTCCGTCACGATCCCGATGCGCCCGGCGCCAGCTCGCTGAATGTCGCCGTGGCGGCCGGGATCTTGATGTGTCACTTCGTAGGGGCTAGTGGCTAGTTCTAAATGAATCCTCGCAATGGGGAAAGTGAACGTGTGGTTCGGGTGCCGTGTTGCGGCGGATCCTTGCCCCGAGGGGCCAAACAGACCAGCCCGGGGCAACGCCCCGGGACCGCGTTGACCACCTCAAGCCGAGCCCTGAAGGGGCGACACAAACCGCGTCCGGAAATCGATTTGTGACGCCCCTTCAGGGCTTATTCGGAGGGGGGTTCGGTCCCCGGGCGTTGCCCCGGGCTGGATTGTTGCGGCCCCTTCGGGGCGACAGAAGCGTCCCCTGATCCCGTTCTCTCAACGATCGATTTCCCGATTACGTGGACCTATTTAGAGCGGAAGGAGCTCTCGTGTTGACCAGAGATTTGGCGGCCTGAAGGGCCGCGGGAGCAAAGCCCGGGGTGAAACCCCGGGAACCAACGGCCGCCCCCATCCTGCCGCGGCCTAGGGCCGCAGGTGGCACCGGCTCCGGCACCCCTTCAGGGTGCACCGGAGAGGGGCCGGCAATCCCGGTCCCCGGGGTTTCACCCCGGGCTGGGCTCCGGCGGCCCTTCAGGCCGCCCATGGCTTCCCGTGAACACGAATTCTCCTTCCAATGTAGAACTAGTGACGAGTGAATACCAAATGCATTTTTTCTTGACTCGCCACTCGCCACTGTTGAATGATCACTTGTCCTCGACAAGCGGGGGCTCGTCGAAGCGGAGCTCGCCGTGGAACGGATGCGCCCATCATCTCGTGGTACTTCGTCTCTTGCTCGTCGGTCGAGCAGCTCGAGGAGCCGCTTCTTGCTGGCCTCGTGCAGCTTTCGCAACTCGGCATGACGATCGCGGCGGGTGGTCGAATGGAGGAGCTCTTCCATCTCCTTGCGGGCTTCCTCCTGGTATTCGACCGCCTTCTTCTTCTGTTCGTCGGTCAGCTTGAGCTCCGCGGCGACCTCGGGCCGGTTGATCCAGAGCAGGCCGGCCACCTGGAGTGTGATCTGGTGGAGCCGCTTGTGCTGGGTCCCGGTGAGGACCTCGTCGAGGAACTTTTCGTTCTCCTTGGTCATCTCCTCATACTTCCGGTCGCGCTCCTTGGCGTCCGGCAGTTCCTCAACCCGCTCGGCCTTCTTCCATTGCTCCTCGGTGAACTCGTGAATCTTCCTGGCTTCTCGATGGGTGAGCTTCAAATCGTCCCGGACGGCCTTGTGTCTCAGGAGCACAACTTGAAGCGAGCCTTCCTCCGGGACCGGTTTCGGCTTCTCGTCCGCGGCAGCATTGGGCGACGCACACCACGCGATCACGGCGGCCAGAGCCAACGTCCACATCCGGCAACTGCGCATCACCATCCTCCTCTCAATCAACGGGGAGACTGAGGGCCACACGACTCACACCGTTGGTCATTATGGAACTTCGAGCCCTCCGGCGGAAGTTGCAACTCCGATACCGCCGATTGCGAACCTTCCCGACGCTCGCCGGACTGCGGCAACTTTTTCTCGGCAGACAGTGCCCAGCGGTCCTTGGTTGTGATATCTTGCGAGATCCGTCCGATGGGAGCCCGATTGCGGATCGAGGCATAAAGGCGACCGGCGGGAATTAACTTACCCGAGAGGCGATCGTGGCCATACCAGCCCGAACTGCGCCAGCGAGGGTCACCGTAAGTCCTTGTCACACCATGCGAAAGACCCTCGCTGGCGCGTCGGGCTGGTATGGGCTGGCAGTCTCCGCGCTCTCGGTGGTCTCGGGGGGGGTTCCAACCACCGGTCGCCTAATCTGCATGGACCGGCAAGACCCGCGAATCCAGAACGACGGTAGCATGCTCTCGTGATCCAGGTCCCTCCACCAGACGGCAGCATCCCTGTGGCACGGTCAAAACTCTGGCTTGTCGCCGGGATTGGTCTGCATTGTGCTTGCTGTTGGAGCTCGCCGGAGGATTCGACGGCACCGCATCGGGCATGGCCAGTCGGTCCTCCTCATGCCCGTCGACGAAAGGGGAGCATCGTGACTGAACAGCAACGGATTCAAGACAAACAGTGGAGCCGGATCATTGCCAGGGCTTGGGCCGACGACACGTTCAGAGGACCGCCTGCTGTCCGACCCCAAAGCCGTCTTGCTCGAGCAAGGCTTTGCGACGACGCGCGACGTCTGCGTGAGTGTGGCCGAAACTGGTGAGATGGAGAGCACCGACGAGATTCTCCATCTTGCCCTGCCTCCCAAGCCCGACGACCTTTCGGAAGAAGAGTTGCTCCCGGTGGGAGTGGCTTATTGCTACTCGGGGGGCTGTCACCGCTGCGGTCGTTGCGGTTGCGGCTGCGGTCGGTTGCGGTGGCTGCGGGCTTTGCGGAGCTGTTTGAGGGGCGAGACGGTTCTCGGCCTGGATTCCGAGGGTGGCTGAGGTCTGGTAGCAAACCTCGACCACCCTGCACACACGCCAAGTCGGTCGGAACCCGCCAGGAGTCGGCGACCTGATGCTGGAGCGCCCGCGATTCAAGCCGCACTTGCGCGTGGAGGTCGTCCCCGGCGAGGGGGCGTTCGTCCTCTCCGGCGGGAGCCAGACGCTGTTACGCGGGCGGCTGTATGAACGGGTCGCGCCGTATATCGGGGGCGGCCGGTCGGCGGACGATGTCTGTGACGAGCTCGAGGGTCAGGTTTCTCCGGCCGAAGTCTATTACGTGATCGCGCAGCTCGAGAAGAAGGGCTACCTGTGCGAGCAGGAGCAGATCGTCCCGGATCACGAGGCCGCATGGTGGTGGGCGCAGGAGGTTGATCCTCGGGAGGCGGTCCGTCGGCTGGCGGAGAGTCCGGTCAATGTACGGAGCCTACGGGGTCGAGGCCGGGGCCTTTCCGCGATCTGCTCGGGACGATGGGGATTCAAGTCTGGAGGATGGATCGGGAGAGGCACGGCTCGGCGTGGTGCTGGTCGACGGCTACCAGCGCACGGAGCTGGCCGAGTACAACGCGGAAGCCCTGCGCGACGGCCGTGCCTGGCTCCTGGCCCGCCCGGTTGGCCGGCAGGTCTGGATCGGTCCTCTGTTTCGCCCCGGGTTCACCGCGTGCTGGGAGTGCCTGGCCCAGCGGCTTCGGACCAACTCGCCCTTTGCGACCTATCTCGCGGGCCGGAGTGGCCGCCCCGCCGCGGCCGCCGATCGACATCGCCGCCTCACCGGCCACGCTCCAGGCCGCGCTGGGGCTTACGGCCAATGCCGTTGCGACCTGGATCGTCCGGGGCGAGCTGCCGGCACTGGAAGGGAAGGTCCAGACCCTCGACCTCGCTTCGTGGAAGGCGGAGGCGCACACACTGGTCCGCCTGCCGTACTGTCCGGCCTGCGGTGGCCGCACGGGTGACGAGGAGGATGGGGAAGCCATCCGGCCGCTCGTGCTGGAGAGCCGCCTGAAGGCGGTCAACCGAGACAACGGGTACCGCGTGGTCCTGCCCGAGGTCACCCTCCAGCGGTATGGTCATCACGTCAGCCCGATCACCGGCGCGGTGTCCATGCTCGAGCGGGTCGGGCCGGCCGTGGACGCGGAATCGGGCTCGGCCAACGATGGGACGATGCCGATGCACGTCTACGTCGCCGGACATAATCTCGCCCGGCGACACGGTAGCCTCGCACATTTGCGCAGCGACCTGCGCAATATGAGCTCGGGCAAGGGGGCCAGCGACGTGCAGGCGCGGGCCAGCGGGCTCTGCGAGGGGCTGGAGCGCTATTCCGGGGTCTTCCGGGGCGACGAAGTCCGGCGCCGGGCCAGCGCCCGGCGACTCGGCGGCGCCGCCGTCCCGCTCAACGATTGCCTCCAGTTCAGCGACCGGCAATATCGCGAGCGCGACGCCTGGAACGCCCGGAAGTCGCACTACCACTTCGTCCCGGTGCCGCTCGACCCCGGCGCGGAGGTCGACTGGACGCCGGTCTGGTCGCTGACGAGGCGGGAGTCGCGTTACCTGCCCACGGCCTTCTGCTACTTCAACGCTCCCCAGCCGGACGGCGAGCCCTTCTGCATCGGCGACTCCAATGGCAATGCGGCCGGAAATACCCTGGAGGAAGCCGTCCTTCAGGGCTTCCTCGAGCTGGTGGAACGAGACGCCGTCGCACTGTGGTGGTACAACCGAGTCAAACGGCCCGAGGTCGACCTCGACAGCTTCGCCGACCCCTATCTCGACCGGGTCCGCGTCTACCTGCGCGAACGGGGGCGTGAGCTCTGGGTGCTCGACCTCACCTCGGACCTGAAGATACCGGTCTTCGCGGCCCTGTCGCGCGAAACCGATGGCCGGGAGGAGCGGATCGTGCCGGGCTTCGGCGCCCACCTCGATCCCCACGTCGCGCTGGTGCGGGCCGTGACCGAGATGAACCAGATGCTGTCGAACCTGCCGGAAAAAACGGGTCGTCCCGGGCCGGGCGAGCCCATCGACGACCAGGAGACGCTCGACTGGCTCCGATCGGCGACGGTGGCCAACCAGCCTTATCTTCTCCCCGACGCTGCCGCGGAGCGCCGGAGCGCCTCGTCGTATCCGCGGTCGTGGTCCGACGACGTCGCCGAGGATGTCCGGTTGTGCCAGGCCCTGGTCGAGGGGCAGGGGATGGAGATGATGGTCCTGGACCAGACCCGCGCGGAAATCGGACTCCCGGTGGTCAAGGTGATCGTGCCGGGCCTGCGTCATTTCTGGGCGCGATACGCACCCGGCCGGCTCTACGACGTGCCAGTGCGGCTCGGCTGGCTGTCGGCGCCGACGCCCGAGGAAGAGCTGAATCCGATCCCGATGTTCCTATGATGTCCGGAGGAGATGTCCGCCATTGAGCGCATCGCTGCTGCTGTCGTGGCGAGACGGTGTCTCGGCCGGCCCCGCCGAGGAGGGCGGGGTGCGCATCGAGGGCACGGGCACTCGGATGATACTCCGGCCGGTACCGGCGGTCGCGGATGCACTCTTCCAACTCGCCCCTCCAGGCGAGGACGAGGACCGGCTGGCCGACCTCGTCCTCGCCGCCGGCCCCAAGGCGCTCGCCGGCTGGTATTATGCCTTGCAAGTCCTGGCCAGTCGCGGGCTGGTTTGCCGGTCGGTCTGGGCGAGTGGCCGACGGCTCGCGACGCCTGGTGTCCGCCTCGCCTTCGTTCACGATGGCCGAGGCGGCAGGCTCGCCCGGGAGGCGATACCTCCTCTCCCGGTTCGCTTACCTGCGGCGCGAGGGCAGATGTGCTGGTCCTGGAATCACCGCTGGCCCAGGCCCGGGTCGTGCTCCACGATTCCCGGGTGGCCGCTCTGGTCTCGGCCCTGGCCAGCCCGTCCACGGCACAGGACCTGGTCGCTCGGGTGGGTGAGCTTCCGGCCGAGGCGGTCCCCCTCTTGCTGGTCTTGCTGGCCGAGGGCGGCATGGTTGATGACGCCGACCGCCGGACGACCGGGCGGTACTTTCCTCCCGGGATGCCTGGGAGTTTCACGATCTGCTGTTCCATGCGCGGAGCCGCCGGGGGCGCTGCGATGCTCCGTCCGGTGCCACGTACCGGCTGGCCGGCCGGATGGAACTGCCTCCGGCCGTCAAGCCGGCGCCGGCCGGCGAACTCTACCGATTGTTCCGCCCCGACCTCGAAAAGCTCCAGGTGGAGGATCCGCCGCTGTCCTGGGTCATGGGGCACCGTCGATCCGTCCGCGAGTACGGGGCTCGGCCGGTCTCAGCGCGGCAGCTCGGCGAGTTCTTGTATCGGGTCGCCCGGATCCAGGACGAGCAGGACGTCGTGATCCAGACCCCGCACGGCCCCATGCCGATGGCGATCGCCTCACGCCCCTATCCCTCCGGAGGTGCTCTCTACGAGCTGGAATTCTACGCCGCGATCGCCGCCTGCGACGGCCTCGACCCCGGCTTGTATTACTACGAGCCCCGGGATCACGGCCTCATCCGCATCGGCGGCTCATCGACTGAAATCGAGGGCCTGATCCGGGACGCCGCGGACTCCGCGGGGATCCCCGAAGACACGGTCCAGGTGCTCCTGGTCCTGGCGGCACGGGTCCCGCGGATCTCGTGGAAGTATGCCTCGATCGCCTACGCCCTGATCCTGAAACACGTCGGCGTGGTCTATCAAACCATGTACCTGGCGGCGACCGCCATGGGCCTTGCCCCGTGTGCGCTGGGCTGCGGCGATTCCGACGCGTTCGCTCGGGCCGCCGGCACGGATTACTACGACAGAGACCTCGGTGGGCGAATTCTTGCTCGGGAGCCGACGCGATCCGAGGTGAGCCGGCGCCCACCGCGACAATACCGGTTCGATCGGCGCCCCGCCTGGCCTGCCGGCCAATCTCAAGCGGGCTGCTCATCCTCGGCTTTCGGTCGAGGCGGCCGCGCCACCAGACCCAGCCGCTTCCGGGTGAGTTGCATCTTGAGCTCGATCGAGCGTACCGTGCAATTGAGGTGGCGGGCGATCTCGGCGTTGGTGAAGCCCTCGACTTTCCAGACGACGATCTGGCGGAGGTTGTCGGGGAGTCCTTGGAGGAGGCGATCGAGTTCCTCGAGCACGATCAGCCTCTCGTCGGGATCGACCTGGGCGCGGTCGACGTGGTCGAGCATCCAGAGCGGGAAGAGCGTCGGACTCGGGGAATGCTCGCGCCTCACGTCCCGTCGGATCGCGAAGTTCCGGTTGGCCGTGTTGACAACTTTGCAGAGGGTAATCCGGACCAGGAGCCGCCAGAGCTCCTCGCGGCTGGCTGGCGACGCGTTGCCTTCGCGCTGGCCGATGCAGAAGCTGGCGTACATGCTCTGGAGGATGTCGTGCTTCGTCCTCCCGGCGGCGGATGCGGTTGTCGAGGTGCCGGCGCGCAGGGCCTGGAGCCGCGCCGCGAAGCGATCCCAGATGATCCGGGCCGCTTCGTCACGCACCCGGACATCGGGCGAACGCAGATTCTGGATGCACAAGGTCAGCGAACCGATCGTACTCATTCCGAACCCCCGTCAAGCTAAGGTGATCGCTCGGGGCGACGATTCGTCTCGAGTTGAGTCGAGTCGAAGGCGAAGTTTCCAGTCGCCAGCGATTATACTCACGATTCGTGCCATCGTGGGCAAGCCACTGGATATTCCTTCTTTCGAAAGCGGAAGGACATTCGGAGGATCGGCTGGTTTCTTGATCGTTCTCATATACGATGAGAAGGGAAACCAAGGCGATCGTCCGGAGACGGATCTCCGGCGACGATTTTCTGCGGTCGGATTTGAGTCGCGGTGCGTGCTTGCGAGCAGAGAACCACGATCTAGCGGGTGGAACGAACCGGATCTTGCAAACACAGGACTCATTTTCTGCTAGAATCGAGGCCGGTGGACGGGTCGTGAGGTGGTCTCGGCCACGGAGGCGAGGCGAAAGAGCGTACAACGCCATGGCTACTCCGCAGACGATAGTCCCGACGATACAGATCCTCAGCGGGCCGTTTACCGGACGGCTGTACACGCTCGAGCGCGAAATCACGATCATCGGCCGCAACCCGGAATGCGACGTGGTCTTGCAGCCGAAGTCCGTGTCGCGGAGACATGCGGCGATCGTGCGCCAGCGCGGCGGCTTTCTGCTCAAGGACATGGGCAGCACCCGCGGTACCTACGTCGATGGCCAGAAACTCACGCAGCCAGTCCTGATCCAGGATGGCCAGACGATCCAGATCGGCGAGGTGCTGCTGAGCTTCAGCAGCCGCTTCGTGCAGATCCAGGACGGGGACGAGGAGCAGTTGACGATCTATGCGGCGATCGACCTGATGAACCCGAGCGATCAGTTGTTGCCGCTGGTCAAGCCCGAGGCCAAGCTCCGGGCGTTGCGGCTGATCAGCCAGGAGCTGGGGAGTACGCTGGCGCTCAATGAAATGCTCGATCGGATCTTCAATTCCCTGTTCGAGATCTTCCCGAGGGCCGAGCGGGGCTTCGTCCTGATCAAGGACCCGGAGAGCGACACCCTCGTGCCGGAGGTGATCCGCTCGCGGACCGGACCGCCGGGCGAGCTGAAGATCAGCAAGACGATCCTCAACCGAGTGCTGAATGAGGGTCAGGCGATCCTTTCCAAAGACCTGGCGAAGGAATTTCCCGAAAGCGAGAGCATGTCGGAGAGCCAGATCCGCTCGTTGATGTGCGTGCCCCTGATGGGTCAGGACCACAAGCCCGTCGGGATCATGCAGATCGACACCCGCGACGGCCGGGGCCGGTTCGAGCAGGATGACCTGGACCTGCTGGCTGCCGTCGCCGGTCAGATTAGCGTGGCCGTGCAGAACGCGCAGTTGCACAAGATTTTGGTCCGCCAGCGCGAGATGGAGCAGGAGCTTCTGTTCGCTCGCCAGGTGATGCAGGCCCTCCTGCCCGAACGGCCCGCGTCGGTGCCAGGCTACGAGTTCTGGGCTTATTATGAGCCGGCGCGGCACGTTGGCGGCGATTATTATGGCTTCTTCCCCCTTGGGCAAGCCGTCCCGGCGAAGTCGGGCGTGTGCGCAACCCGCTGGGCGATCGCCGTGGGGGACGTGGTCGGCAAGGGGATGCCCGCCGCCTTGCTGACCGCGAAGCTCTCGGGGGAGGTCCGGCTCTTCCTCCAGGGGGATCCCGATCCGGCCTGGGTCGTCAGCCAGCTCAACCATCAATTTGACGACGGTGGAGTGCTGGACCTGTATATCACCTTCCTCCTGGTGGTACTCGACGTCGAGCACCATCGCCTGAGTGTCGTGAACGCGGGCCATCCCTGCCCGATGATCCGCCGCTGCGACGGACGCCTCGAGGAACTGGGCAAGGCCGCCTCCGGGTTGCCGCTGGCCGTCATGCCCGATTATCCCTACGAGATCGCCGAGACGACGCTGGAGCCCGGCGAGACGGTGATCCTCTACACCGATGGCGTCACCGACGCCATGAATGCGGCGGGCGATCGGTTCGGCGACACCCGTCTTCGGCAAGCCCTCTCCGGCGCCGCAACCGGGGCCGCCGCGGCCGGTGATTCCTCGTCAAGGCCGTGCAAGGGTTCGTCCTGGATCGTTCCCAGTTCGACGATATCACCCTGGTCTGCCTGGCGCGGAAATAAGTCGGGGAGCACGAGACGACCTTCAGTTTTTTCGCTTGCGTGGCCGCTTTAACTGGGCTTCGAGTTGGCGGATGCGCTCCTCGGCCTCGGCGCGGGCGCGTTCGGCCTCGGCGCGGGCGCGTTCGGCCTCGGCGCGGCCGCGCTCGGCCTCGGTCCGAGCCTGAACTTCCGCTACGGCACGGGCTTGCGACTCGGCGAGCGCCTCGCTAATGGCCGTGTAGTCGCCGACTTCCTCACCGGTCTCCGATTCGAAACAGGCCAGCCGATTGAAGCCGCCCAGGCGGTCGCGGGTCACACCGAGCCAGAGCCCGACCGGCTCGAGCCAGACCCGTTCCTGTCCGCCGAGATTGGACCGCCGGTAACCGGCCGCCGTGCGGCGATAGACGATGAATTCGATCCGCCGCTCGTCCTCATTTTCCACCCTCACGTCGGCGATGACATACAAGGGCACCTGGGCCCGTTTGTAATATCTCACCTTGGGCCCGATGTCGTTGGTCCGGGTACTTGGCGAGGTGACTTCGATCACCATCGCCGGCCGGGCCCCTTCTTCGGCCACGTCGAACGTCGACCACAGGGCTCGCCGCCGCACCTCGAGAAACACGACGAGGTCGGGAACGAAGGGCTTGATCCCCGGCAGGTTCCAGTCGACCAGGCAATCCGAGAGCACCACCGCCCTGGGATTGTCTTTGAGCCGGGTCTCGGACAAGCACCGGAGGTAGGCCAGCTCTTTATCGTGGGGGTCGCTCTGCAAGATGACATCCCCCTCTTGAGGGTGGAGCACGTCCTCCAAGGTCAGCGGCACTCGATCGAAGTCTTCGGTCCCGTCCGGCCGGGTGATGGGCAGAGGTCGCCAGCCATAGCGATACGGGTCCGGTTCGACGGGGGGCCGGCGCGATTTCGAGGCCGGGGTTTTGGATCCGGTAGACATCGGCGTGCCTCCGCCGCATGGGTGTGGAACAATCACAGATCCTAGCAGAGAGGGGGAACTTCGGCCATGGCAATGCGGCCCCGGGCATCGGGGGGCGTCGGACGAGCGGGGCCGGTTCTGGCCCGGAAATGACCGCGACGCGAGTCAGCCCATCGTGGACGGAGACGGGACACGAACGATGCGACCGGGCTCAAGTCGACCGTCAAGGATTTCGCCTGCGTGATCGCTTCAACTGGGCTTCGAGTTGACGGATTCGCTCCTCGGCCTCAGCGCGGCCGCGCTCAGCCTCGGCGCGGTTGCGTTCGGCCTCGGTGCGAGCCTGAGCTTCCGCCGCGGCAAGGGCTTGAGCCTCGGCGCGGTCGCGTTCGGCCTCGGTGCGAGCCTGAGCTTCCGCCGCGGCAAGGGCTTGAGCCTCGGCGCGGTCGCGTTCGGCCTCGGTGCGAGCCTGAGCTTCCGCCGCGGCAAGGGCTTGAGCCTCGGCGCGGTCGCGTTCGGCCTCGGTGCGAGCCTGAGCTTCCGCCGCGGCAAGGGCTTGCGACTCGGCGAGCGCCTCGCTAATGGCCGTGTAGTCGCCGACTTCCTCACCGGTCTCCGGATCGAAACAGGCCAGCCGATTGAAGCCGCCCAGACGGTCGCGCGTCACCCCGAGCCAGAGCCCGACCGGCTCGAGCCAGACCCGTTCCTGTTCGCCGAGAGTGGACCGCCGGTAACCGGCCGCCGTGCGGCGATATACGATGAATTCGATCCGCCGCTCGTCTTCATTTTCCACCCTCACGTCGGCGATGACATACAAGGGCACCTTGGCCCGTTTGTAATAGTTCACCTTGGGCCCGATGTCGTTGGTCCGGGTACTTGGCGAGGTGACTTCGATCACCATGGCCGGCCGGGCCCCCTCTTCGGCCACGTCGAACGTCAACCACAGGGCCCGCCGCCGGACATCGAGAAACACGACGAGGTCGGGAACGAAGGGCTTGATCCCCGGCAGGTTCCAGTCGACCAGGCAATCCGAGAGCACCACCGCCCTGGGATTGTCTTTGAGCCGGGTCTCGGACAAGCACCGGAGGTAGGCCAGCTCTTTATCGTGGGGGTCGCTCTGCAAGATGACATCCCCCTCTTGAGGGTGGAGCACGTCCTCCAAGGTCAGCGGCAGTCGATCGAAGTCTTCGGTCCCGTCCGGCCGGGTGATGGGCACCGGTCGCCAGCCATAGCGATACGGGTCCGGTTCGGCGGGGGGCCGGCGCGATTTCGAGGCCGGGGTTTTGGATCCGGTAGACATCGGCGTGCCTCCGCCGCGTGGGTGTGGAACAATCACAGATCCTAGCAGAGCGGGGGAACTTCGGCCATGGCAATGCGGCCCCGGGCATCGGACGAGCGGGGCCGGTCACGGGCCGGCCGGTCGATGTGCATGCACCCGGATGTTGTGGTCCGACTTGAAGGCATGGGGCGGTGGCAACTCAAGCATTTGGCCTCGTAGTAGGCCGGCGCGGTCTCGGCGTTCTTGTGCGAGTCATCGTGCGCGAGTCGCGCGGTGTCGCAGGTCACGCAATGGAGAGTCTTGCCACTCGCGAAGAACACCCGCTCAGAGACTCGCCAGCGCCGCGCGGCAGGTGAAGATCAGGTCTGTGGCGGCACCCGGATTGGTTGACGACCCTATTGGGTGAGGCTGGAGAATGGTCGATCAGCAAATCGTGGTGACGAGCTGGAGGGAATCGCGAGGACGAGCCTTGACCCCGATCGTTTCGGATTCCGAGAATCAAGGGCGTTGCAGGGTGCACCGGGCCGGGTCCGAACGGACCGGGCTTCCGAATTCGAGAATCGCCTCATGAATCGGGCCGTATTGCACAGCACCGGTCTGGGCTGTTTCCTGGCCCTGTTGCTGGTTATCTACCGTCCGGTCCTGTTCGAGGGTGGTCAGTTCGCCTACCGGGATGCCGGGGGAAACTATTACCCACTCTACCTCCGGGTGCAGCAGGAGTGGGACGCCGGGCGGTGGCCGCTCTGGGACCCCGGCCAGAACGGCGGGATGCCGCTCCTGGGCAATCCGATGGCCGCTGTATTCTATCCGGGCAAGCTGGTTTACGCCCTGCTCCCCTACGCCTGGGCGGCCCGGTTGTACGTCATCGCACATACGGTCATCGCTTTCGTGGGCATGCTCGCCCTCGGGCGGTCTTGCGGCGTAAGCTGGGTGGGATCGTATCTGGGAGGCCTGAGTTATGCGCTCGGGGCGCCGATCCTCTTCCAGTATGACAATGTAATCTACCTCGTCGGCGCGGCCTGGATCCCCTGGGGCCTGTGTGCGATCGACCGCCTGTTGTGTCAAGGCCGCCGTCGGGGTGTGGTCGAACTTGCGGTGGTCCTGGCCCTCCAAGTGCTCGGCGGTGACCCCGAGTCGGCGTACCTGACAGCCGTCTGTGGGGCGGGTTACGCCGCTATCCTCGCAAGCCGCGACAACGTTCGAGTGACTCGGTTTTTCACCTGGCCGTGTGCCCTGGGAGTCATGGGCATCTGGGTTGTAGCCACGCTGGGACTAACCTATTTCCGGATCGCTGTACCACAGCTCCTACCCAGCTCTCTGCTTTTACTCGGAGCCTGGTTCGTGGTGGCGATTGGCGTGGTTTGGCTCTGGCATCGACGTCGGGACGAGGCCCGACCGGCATCGATGCTGCTCAGGCTCGCGGGCGCGTGTACCCTTGCCATGGCCCTGGCGGGCGTGCAGGTCGTGCCGGCGCTGGAGTTCGTTGGCCAGAGCCGGCGGATGGCCGGGGATGGCGCGATCAATGTCTTCCGTTTCAGCCTGGACCCGTTCCGGGTCGTGGAGCTGTTCTGGCCCAATGTGTTCGGGAGGCCCTGTCCCGAGAATCGTTCCTGGCTCCAGGCCGTTCCACCCGCGGGGGAGCACGATGCGTGGGTGGACTCGCTCTACATGGGAGGCATGACGCTGGTCCTCGGCCTGGCTGCCGCTGGATGGAAAGGGGGCCCGACCTGGCGTGTGTGGCTAACGGCCCTCGTGGTGGTCGGATTGCTCATCAGTTTCGGTAAGTATGCAGGGCCGCTCTGGTGGGTGAGGTGGGGAGCGTTCGAATTCACTCTCGGCCCTCATGACCCCGTCCGCGGTCAGCCGCGCGCCGATTCGTTTGTCAGCGACGGATTTGCTAGCCCGTACGGCGTCCTGGCGATGCTCCTGCCCGGATTCGGCGCATTCCGTTATCCGAGCAAGGTCCTGTCGTTCTCCGCGGCGGCGTTGGCTGTCCTGGCGGGGGCAGGGTGGGATCGTGCGACGGGAGGGGAAACGAGGCGACTCTTGCGCCTCGGAAGGTTGGGGCTCGGCACCAGCTTCATCGGACTTGTCTTGGCGCTGGCGGCCCGGGATGGGGTCGTCGCCTATCTGGCCGGGCGAGTCCTGCCCGACGCCGGCTTCGGCCCCGCGGATATCGACGGCGCTTGGGCCATGACGCAACGGGCCCTGGCTCATGGCGCGATCGTGTTCGCGGCGGTGCTCGCCCTCGCGCAATTGGCGCCGCGCCGACCTCGCCGTGCGAGCGCGATGGCCGTGCTCCTCTTGGCCAGCGACCTCGCCGTGGCCAACGCCGGGTTGGTCTGGACCGCGCCCCAGTCCGAGTTCGAGACATCCTCGGAGGCCGCTCGGTTGATCGACGCCGCCGAACGCTCCGACCTCCGACTGGTGTGACCGACGATTGATGTAGCGTATTAGGGCGCACCGTGGTAAGATTCTGGCTCTTCTATTACACCCACGGAGGAGCACAACGATGTCCGCAGAGATCATCAACCGCACCGAGTCCGGTTTCACTGTCCAAGTCACCATCCCCTACAACAAATCGATGCTCGACTTCGAGGAAACGCTTCAGCAACAACTCAACACCGCTGGGGTCTTGGCCACGCAGGAAGGTTTGCGGCAGTTCGACACCGACGGCTCTCCAATCACCGTCGGCTCGATCAACCTCACGAGCAAAGGACAGATCCCCAAGGATTACCAGACACCTTACGGGCCGGCCACGGTCGAACGCCATGTCTATCAGAGCCCTCTGGGCGGTGCGACCTACTGCCCTTTGGACCGTGGCGCCCGGATCATCGTCAGCTCCACCCCCAAGTTTGCCAAGATGGTCTCGAGCAAGTACGCCGAATTCGGGTCGGCGCAGCGTCCAGCACGACCTCCGGGACAACCACGGCCGGACTCTCTCCCGCTGCTTGGTCCAGGACATCGCCGATGCGGTGGCCGCCGTGGCGCTGGCCAAGGAGGAAGACTGGAGCTACCATCTTCCCAAGATGGAAACGGCGCCGGCGACTGCGGCCTTCAGCTTGGACGGGACCTGTGGCGCTGATGTGCGAGGACGGTTGGCGTGAAACGATGGTCGGGACGATCAGCTTCTACGACGGCGAGGGCCAGCGCCAGCACACGATCTACCTGGCGGCGACGCCCGAGTATGGCAAGGCGACATTCCTGGGCCGATTGGAAGCCGAGGTAGCGGATGTGAAAGCGAAGTATCCCGGCATCCATTGCGTGGGGATCGCCGATGGGGCCAAAGGAAATTGGGAATTCCTCGAAGCACATACCGACACGCAAGTGGTGGACTTCTGGCATGCGGCGGAGTATCTGGGCAAGGCGGCGGCGGTGCTGTACCGGGGTGATCCCGCGACACGCAAGTATTGGGTCAACACGAGTTGTCACACGCTGAAGCACGAACCCGGAGGGGCGGTTGCCATCTTGAAGCAGTTGAAGTCGCTGGCAAAGGGGCGACCGTGGGCTAAGGAACATGAGGATGTGCAGCGTGCGATCACGTATTTCGAGAACCAGTCGAAGGCGGGCCGGATGGACTATCCGGCACGGGTGGCGAAGAAAGAGCCGATTGGCAGCGGGGTCACGGAAGCGGCTTGCAAGGTCATCGTCAAGCAGCGGCTCTGTTGTTCGGGGATGAAGTGGAAGGAGTCGGGAGCAGCGGCCGTGCTGAGCCTGCGTTGCTTGAGCTACACGGCGGGGCGCTGGGATCAGTTCTGGGGAAAGATCGACCGGTGGGGCTTTCCTGTGGCAGCGTAATCCGTGAGTCGAATCCGATGTAATTCAACATCAAACGTCGGTCACACCCCCTCCGACCCGTCTCCCGGTCCATTCCGGATCCACCGGATGTCCGCCTGGTATCCGATTTCATTTTCCACGAACCGCTCGGCCCAGCGAATGGGCGAATTGATCTCGTGGGGGCAGGCCACACTGCAACCCATGTTCGGACTGCCGCTGGAACTCGAGTACTGCAGGACGCAAGTCGGGGCCTGGGAACTCGATGACTACAACGCGTTCTTCCGCCCGCAAGCCATTCCCGTGCTCGCCGATACGGCACGGATCCTGGAGATACCGGCGGGCCAGCCGGTGCTCTATTTCCCGAGGCGGTGTTTCGATCTCTGGGGTGTCCGTTACTTCATCCTCCCCGCCTTGCCTGATTGGGCCAGCCGAGAACGCGGCTTCGCCTCGTTCCTGGAACAGACCGACTTGATTTACCCCGGTCCCGAGCTGTTGAGCGGGGGAGAAGATCGGGAGGGACGAGAGCCGTGGAGTGTGCGCCAGGACTGGCAGCTCCGCCGCAACCGGGCCGCCTACCCGCGCGCCTGGCTGGTTCACCACGCCCGGTTCCGCCCTCCCGCCCGGGACACGGCCGCCCGCGCCGAATTGATCAAGACCCTGGCATTCATGAATGATTCTGTCTGGAGCGATTCCCGTCGAACCGTCCTCGACCTCCGCTCGGTGGCATTGATCGAGGCCACAGATAAGGAGGCGCTCAAGGGAGTCATCTACCCCAGGACGGTCGCGCCTTCGGAATTCGTGACGGTCGTCAGGCACGAGCCGCAACGGGTGGAGCTCGAGGCCTTCGCTCGATTGGCCGGGCCTCATCATCGTTGCCGACATCTATTATCCCGGCTGGCACCTGACGATCGACGGTAAGCTCGCCGATCTACCGGGCCAACCATCTCATGCGAGGGGCTGCCGTGCCTGCGGGACAGCATACGCTCGTCTACACGTACGATCCCGTTTCGTTCCGTGCCGGCGCGGTCATCTCCATGGCAGCAACGGTCGTCTTGTTGGCCCTGGCCTGGTTTGCCCGGTAGGATTGTTGATTGTTATTTTATCGTACAGTTATATGAACTTATAAAATCATGAGGAGTCTAGTGTGAGCGATAGAGCGATCTGCCGGCCGTGGTGGAGCTACCTACGGCTCGGAGTGCGGGGGCTGGTCGTCCTCGTGCTCGTGATTGGCGGGGGCCTGGGTTGGATCGCCCGCGGCGCTCGCGTACAACGTGATGCCGTCGTGGCGATCAAAAAGGCCGGCGGTAGTGTCCGGTACGACTGCGAATGGAAAAATGGGAGGAGCGTCCCCAACGAAGGGCCTCCCGGGTTCAGATGGCTCGTGGGTCTCTTCGGGGTCGACTATTTCGGGCATGTCGTCCAGGTCACAATGGCCGGTCGAGGTTCCGACGCGGAACTCGTTCACCTCGCGCGCCTAGATCAACTTGTCGAGCTCGACCTCGAAGATTGTGCGGTGACCGACAGGGGATTGGTCCATTTGAAGGGACTGACGAGCCTCGGGCGGCTCTATCTCTCCGGCACCCCGATCAGCGACGCGGGTCTCGCACATGTGGAAAGGCTCTCCACCCTCGAGCTGCTGTACCTCAACAGAACCCGCATCAGCGATGCAGGACTGGATCATTTGAAGGGACTGACCAGACTCAAGGAGGTATCGCTCGCCAAGACCAAGATTAGCAGCCCCGGCCTGGCCCACCTGGCTGGGCTGAAGAGCCTCGATGAATTGATTCTGAGTGATACGAATGTCGCGGATGCTGGCCTCGTCTACCTCAAGGGGCTTGCCGGGCTCGGCATTCTGGTCCTGAACGGCACCCAGGTCGGAGACGACGGAATCGAGCACCTGAAGGGCCTGACCCGACTCGGAAGGCTGAATCTCTCGCACACCCTGGTAACTGACAAGGGGCTCGCGCACCTCAAGAGGATGTCTAGCTTACAGTCGCTGGACCTGGAACACACCAAAGTCACCGATAAAGGTCTGGTCTATCTGGAAGGTGCCAACAGCCTCGAGGAGCTGTCCCTGGCCCACAACCAGGTCGGCGACGCCGGCCTTGCCCATCTAAAGGGCTTGACCAACCTTCGGCTTCTGTCTCTTCGAGATACCAAAGTTACGGATCGAGGTCTGGCTCACTTGAAGGCGCTGACCGGACTCCGCGGGTTGGATCGCCTCCATTCGCTGAACCTTCGCGAGACAGCAGTTACGGACGCTGGAATAAGGGACCTTGCGGAATCATTGCGGCCGCTCAGGGTATTGCGCTCGCCGTGAGGGTCAGCGTCGCGGTCGTGACGCCGCTTGTGGAGTCACTGTGATCGCTCGGGGTATTCCGCTGCCGGGCACGGTAACTATCTGGATTAACATCAGGCTCAGGTCGATCGCGTCACGCCGGACCGTCTCCTGTAATCTCTGCGGCAGCCTTGGCCGCTCCCGCGCAAGTGCACGGGAGCGAGGTACTTTTGCTCACTTGTCCGTGGCAGGTCGCCCGGTATGGACCCGGATGTTGTGATCCGACTTGAAGGCATGGGTCGGCTGCACCCAGGTTTTCGGCATGTGGCAGGCGATGCAGCCCTTGGACGGGTTGACCGGACAAGGCGTCTTGCCGGAGCCGTGGCAACTCAAGCATTTGGCCTCGTAGTAGGCCAGCGCGGTCTCAGCGTTCCGGTGCGGGTTGTGACAGGTCACGCAGTGGAGTGTCTCGCCGCTTTCGGTGTAGCACCGGCTACGATACATCGTGATTGACTGGAAGCGAAGCCAGGCGGGATCATCCACCGAGCCGGTGATGTTCTCGACATGGGCCAGACCGTGGCAGCGTGCGCAAACGCCGTTGATAACTTTGGCGCTGGCGTTCTTGGGGGCGACGATCGCCGGGTCATCGAAATTGGCCTCCCGCGCCAGGATGTGGTTGCCGCCGGGGCCATGGCATGCCTCGCAGCCGATGGCGTGGTCGGCCGACTCGGGCCCGGACCGGGCTTCGATGGCGTGAAAGTTGGTCGTGTGGCAATTGAGGCAGCGCCGCTCGCCGTCGCCGGGGATGAGTGCGTTGCCCAGGAAATCCAACGGGTCCTTGGGATGGGGTGGCACGCCGCTGGTCAGGTCCAACCCCGAGCCCTTGGGCGAATGATAGGACGAAATCCTGAGCATTCGCGGTCGGCCCCGGTCGTCGGGACCGACGAGCGTCACGTAACGATCGGGAGATCCGAAGGCGTACCTGGCCAGGGCCCGGTAGACCTGGTCGCCGACCTTCGTCTCGACCCGGATGCCGTCCTCACCGGGCTCGAAGGTCAGCGAGACCTTGGGATCGGCCGGGTCCGAGACGCGATGGTCCGGCAGGGACAAGGACCCGGGATCGCGAGGGCGGGAGAACGTCGTGGCGTGATGGCTCGCGAGCACCGCCTGGTAGTTCGATCGGTGGCACGAGCCGCACTTTGCCGCTCCGACGTAAGGGGCCGGCTCGGGCTCGAGGGGCCACTGGTCCCGGTAAGTCCCGGCACGTTCGAGCGCGGCGGCGGCCGGTTCCCACGCCCGCTCCTGGAGGAAGCAACGGCTCAGGAGCCAGGAGGATTCGGGGTCGGACTCAAAGCCGGGCCTCGCCTGGATCATCCGCCGCGCCTCGGTGGGTTGACCCGACTGGAGCAAGGAACGCACCAGAAGCATCCGGAGCGGCCCCACCGGATGGGGCGAGGCCGCCTGGCCTTCTGGATCGAGATCGAAGGCTCGCCGCAGGGCGCGCGCCGCCCCGGCCGGATCGTTGCGCGCGGCCAGGCAGGTCCCCAGTAGCAACTGTCCGCGGGCTTCCCATCCCGGCTCGTGGACGAGCCGATCCGCGATCGCCTCGGCCGCCGCGGGGCGGTCCCGCCGGAAATAGACCTGCGCCAGCTCATCGAGCATCTCCAGGCGATCGGGATCGGCTGCCTGGGCCTTCTCGAGAAACTTCAAGGCGAGCTCATCCTGCCCGGTCCGGCTGAGGGCGCGGCCGAGCAGGAAGTCATCCTCGGCCGTCATCAGTCGTATTTCGAGGCGGGAATAAGTCGCGATCGCCGCTTGATCCCGGTCCTTGCGAGCCGACGCTCGGGCCATCAGCCGCAACGCCGACGGGTCGTCCGGAGCCTGCTTCAATCGTCTCCGCGCAGGAGGGCCGATTGGTTCCAATCGCCCCGGGCGTAGGCCGAGAGCCCTTCGGAGAGAGGCCCCCCGACACGTCGGTTCCCCCACCACCAGAGACTCAGCGCACTTCCGAACACGACGGCGATGATGCCCGCGACCCACCACCGACGACGGTTCTGCTTTGGCCGGACCGGCATGACGAACTCGGCCTCCTGGCGAGTTTGATCGTGATTCAGGATCGAGGGCCCTTCAGTGATCTCAGCAGATTCGGTCTGGGGAGCGCGGACTGGGATCGGCTCACGGGCTCGGCTTCGCGGCCCGTCTCCTGTCGGGCCTCCTGGCGGCTCGACCGGCGATCAGGGCGGTGCCGACGGCCACGCAGAGATACGTCACAAGGCGCGGGACCCGCTCGTCCGGGATGGGCTCGAAGGTGCGCATCAAGGGGAAGGCCAGGGCGTCGACTGTCTCGAAGGCGATGGTCCCGACCAGGGCACCCAGCAGCCCTCCAAAGAGGGTTCGCCCAGCGCCGGCCGGTCACCCAGGCCGAGTCCCAGCGCCAATCCCGATGCGGCGCCAATCCCCACAAAAATGCCGGCGTGAGTCAAGAACAGCACAATCAGTCCGGATTCCGGGTTTTGATAGCGGAAGAACAGGGGGACGAAGGCCAGCGAAAGCCCACCTCCGGCCGCCGTACCGGCCAGGCCCCCGACGACGGCGCCCAGTACGGCGGTCCGCGCGGAACCCGATGCCAGTCCGCCCGTCAGGCCCAGACTCACCCCCAGGACGAGCCCCAACAGGCCGAACGTGACCGCCGCCTTCTTCCGCTCGACGACGATCCGCGCCTCACCTCGGATCTGGGAAGTCACGGCTTGCTTCTGGTAACCGCTGATCTGCTTGTAATTCGCCGGGTAAATGACCTCGTCTTCAATCCGGAATATGTTGAACATCGCCTCACCGCCCGCCCAGGAGATCAGGCCAGCACCGAGGCCGACGCCGAGGGTCAGGAGCCAGAAGGGGAGCCGGAACCCGGGCCTCGCCCCTTCGGTAACACTGAGGCTCGGGACGCCCGATTCGACTGGCTGGCTCGGAACGGGGCTCGGGACGGAGTTGGATTGCATCTCGTCAGAATGCATCGCGCACCTCGACATCACGAGATCGAGTCATGGAAACGGCCAGAGGGAAATTGCCCCGGAACGCACGAATTCTCCCACGTCACAACCTTCCCGGATTGAACCAAAACTAACGCTGGCGAACACAACCATCCTGGCGATCCCATCGCGTCGGCCGTGAAGGGGACGGTCCTCGATGCTGTGGAAAAATACATTAAGTCGTAAGGGCCGAAAATTAAAGACTCGATAAAGAAATCTTTTGCCCCGAGCGGAGGACGGTTAGTAAGATAGGGAGACATCGCGCATTATTCCCCAGACGCATGCCCGCGATCGTGACAACGGTTTCCAGGTCGGTCTTCGATCTTACGACGTCGCTCTTGATGACCGACAGGCGCCTGAATAGATAGTTCGTTTGGCGGACTATCCCTTGCCGCCCAACTATTGAGGAGGTCAACCTTGCCGATGAAATCGAAGTTAAGAGCCGGGTTGGTCCTGGTAGCCTTAATTGCATCCCTGTTCGGATCGCTTCCCGGCTGCAGCCCGCCCGACAATCCGAAGATGGCGGAAGCACCTCCGCCGCCGCCACCGACGAAGGAAGAGCTAGCGTTGCCAAAGCAAGGCGGGAAGACCCGCGAATATGGAGCCATGCCGAAATACAAGAGGGCCATGGAGCCTCGCGGATCGAGTAGCCAATGATCCGACAACAATGGCCCATCAAGCCGGCGTGAGGGATAGCCTGATGGCTCATGGACCAAGAACGGCGGTGCATCGGGTCGTGTCGCAGGCGGTCCGCCTTTCCGAGCGGCCCGGCAACCGAGACACCCGCGCTCGAAGAGACGGATACCACTCCTCCGCCCCTTTACCGATATTGGCGCGTAAGCCAACCGGATCACTTGCATTTCAGCCCGACCTGTCATCTTCTCAACGCCTGGGCGTGACGATGGCCGTCAGCAGAGTGTGATCGTACGATCGAGAACGCCTCACGCTTGACTTGACCACAGGGAACATGGGGACAGGCACCGGGCCTCAAGGTATGACCTCTGGAAACCCGCGAGCGAACCGGCCGGGAGCCAGTCCCCATGTTCCTCTGCTCTGTCCAATCCAAAGGAAAACCGCGCTAGCCTGTCGGACATTCGACGGTTTTCTGTTATTCTGAGTCGTCACCTGGAGTTGAACGGATACAGGCCGTCATGACGCAGATCGACCCGACACAGAACTTCGCGGGTGGCCGCTTGGTGAAAAGTCCGATGCAATTACCGATCATTATATAACTTCCATCGCATCGTGGCTCTCGCGACAACTCCTTGAATTCGAACGGTCCCGGACGTCCGTTGAAGGTGTCCAGCGGCACAAGCGCTTTCGCCTTTTACTTTTCGGAGAGAGCAGAAGTCGGTTTGGGGCGTTTTTCATCCCTTCTCATGTTCCGCGGATAGGAGTCGTGTTATGAGACTCAGGAAGTGGTTCCACGTCCGTAGGCCGGTCGGCTTCACGCTGATCGAGCTCCTCGTCGTGATCGCGATTATCGCCGTGTTGATCGCACTCTTGCTGCCGGCGGTCCAGGCGGCCCGCGAGGCAGCCCGCCGCGCCCAGTGCACCAACAACATGAAGCAACTGGGCCTCGCGGTGGCCAACTATGAGTCGGGCGTCGGGTCTTATCCCGAGTGCTACCCGCAGGTGGCCATCTGGGACCCCGCGAACAGCTATCCAACCGCGATCGATTCGGGTTGGGGGAACTGGAGTGTCCACGCCTTGATCATGCCTTACATGGAGCAAAACACGGTCTACAACAGCTTGAACTTCAGCGTCACTTCCTCAGACAATGAGGATAACGCCACGCAGGCGACGGCCATCGGCACGCGCGTTAACTCCTTGCTGTGCCCGTCCTCTTCGCTGCCGGCCGGCAACTTGTATTGCTGCCTGGGCGTTGCGCCTTTCAACCAGATCCGTTTCCCGGGCAATGCTATTGGGGCTCGGTCGGCGCGACAGTCACCCCGTGGTATTCGGCCTCCCCCCAGGGATCTTCAACATCATGGGGACAGGCACGAATGGGACGAGTGCCTCGGTCGCCATCAAGGTTCGCGCTGTCACGGATGGAACCAGCAACACCATCGCCTTCGGTGAGTGGCGGATCGGCGATTTCAATAACAGCCAGCTTTCGCTCCAGGATGCGATCGATATCTTGCAGAACTCCGTAGGCACGTTCGGGAGCTGGAACAATCCCGGCGGCGTGAGCCAGATGCCCGCTGCCGGGATGACGAGCTTCACGGCGTTCCTCAATACCTGCCAGGGAGCGGCCCCGGCCTCGATCAGCGGCGGCAGTAACTGGAAGACGAACAAGAGCAACCTCGGTCGGGACTGGAATCAGGGCATGTTCGGACATACCCTGGGCACGACCTTGCTGCCGCCGAACTCCGTGTATTACAACTGCAACATGGAGTCGTGGGGTGGCGATTTCGACGCCCCGAGCATGCTCAACCTGAGCAGCTATCATCCGGGCGGCGCTAACGTGGCTTTCGCCGATGGCTCGGTCCGGTTCATCAAGTCGAGCACGGCGATGCAGGTCATCTGGGCACTGGGCTCGAAGGCCGGCAACGACATCGTCTCGTCCGACCAGTATTGAACCGAGCCAATTACGGGTATCGGGGACGGGGTTGCGATCGGCGGGATGACGGCGCTCGGCTTGCCCGACCCGACCTCTCGCCGATTGACGTTAGAGCGATTGACGCTTGGTTTGTGCACGCGCCCGAAGCGGATTCGGAATCCCCCCTCATCCGCCCTTCGGGCACCTTCTCCCCGGCGGGGCGAAGGGGATGGTGGAGTCGTTCGAGGCATCCACACCCGATCGCCGGGCACGGTCATCGATCGGATCTTCGGTGCTTTTGAGAGGCGCTCATGTCGCGTCTTTTGTCCCGGCCGCGCCGGGCCTGGACCATCCTGATCGCCGGCATGGTCGTGGCGATTTTGGCTCTCGGAATTGCCGATCGATACCTTGGGAACCGCGCGCCTTGGCGCCGCGGAAGCTCGCATCGCCAGGAATCCGAGGCCCTTGCGAAAGGCCATCATTTCCTGGAGAGCGGCCAGAACCGACGGGCCATCCAGGCGGTGTCCCTGGTCGGGCAGGGGAGTTCGTCCGAGGCCGAGGCCTTGACGATTCGCGGGCTGGCCGAGGCCAATCTCGAGGAGGTCGGCCCGGCACGACGGGACCTCGAACGCGCGTGGCAACTCCAGCCCAACGCGGCGGCGGCCCGCGTTCTGGCGGCGATCTACTTGAGCGCGTACGAGAACGAACGCGGGCTCCAGATGCTGTTGAACGCGTCCCGTCTCAATCCCAATGACTTCCGTCCCTGGTATGCGATGGGCGAGCTGGTCTACCTGCGGTTGCGCCGTTATGAACTGGCGATCGACGCTTTCCAGAAGGCCATCGATCGCCAACCCGGCCACGTGGAATCCCGCATCGGGCTGGCCGATGCGCTGGTCAAATTGCATCGTTCCGAAGAGGCCGAACCGATCCTGAAAGGCGTGCTGAAAGAGCGGGCCGACGATCCTCGCGCCTTGACGCTGGCCGCCGAGACCGCCCTCGACCTGGGCCCGGATGAAGATCCCGATCGTCTCCTCGAACGGTCCCTCTCCATCGATCCCAACCGCCGCGACACGCTCGTTCTCCACGCTCGGGTGCAGCTTCGCCGGGGCCACGCTCGGGAAGCGTTGTCCGAGGCCGAGCGCGCCTGCACGCTCGAACCCAACGACCTGGCGGCGATCAGCCTGCTCAGCTCGATCCAGGCGGCCTTGGGCATGAAGGACCAGGCGGCACGAACGCTCGCCCATCGACATGAGGTCGAGCAGCGGAACAAGCTGATTGAGGGCCTCATGCAGGCGATCCGGGAGAATCCGGATGACCCGGAGCTCCGGTGTCGGCTGGGCCGGGCGGCCACGGAGGCCGGCATGAAACCGCTGGCTGTCCAGTGCTATCGAGTGGCACTGACGCTGGCCCCCGACTGTCAACCGGCTCGCCAAGGATTGATCGAGCTCGGATTCCCCCCTTCCCAGCTCCCTCCCGAAACGGCGAGCCAGTCAACTCACGCTGGTGCGCAACGCTAAATAACTCCACGCGACAGGGAAAGTGAAAGTGAGATGTGGGGTCGGATGCGGCTTTCTCTCGCCCCGAAGGGGCCGCAACATACCAGCCCGGGGCAACGCCCCGGGGACGCGACGACCGCCCCAAACCGAGCCCTGAAAGGGCGACACTGACCGGGCCAGGACCTGCGCCTGTACCGCCCTTTCAGGGCTGGCCACGGCTGGGGTGCATCCCTTCCCGGGGCGATGCCCCGGGCTGATTTGTGACTGCCCCTTTGGGGCGAAATCCGCCCAGCCTCGGTGCGCTTCTCATCATGTCACCCGGGAGTCACTCACTATCTCTGTTACGAGGATTTATATAGCACCATCACCTGCGAAACGATCAATCCGGCTTGGCCCTGGAGAGGATGAAGCGGGCGATGTCCCGATTCTCATCAATGACGCGTTCCCAATCGTTGTCGTAGAGATTGGCATTCTGGCCATCCATCGGGGTCGCGGGCAGCCAGAGGTCCGGCCTGATGCCACGGAGTTCCTCGAGGGAGTCCAGGTAGTCCTGTGAGTCGGCCTTCGACCTGGCGATCTCGGAGGCAAATCCGGCCACGGAGTGTGGCGTGATCTTGATGGGAATCCGGCCGGGGAACAGGACCTTCTTTCCGGCCCACTCGATCTGATAGGCGATCGTCGCGAGTCCGCGCCCCGAAGCGGGATGGGCCTGACCTTGAACCAGCCCCGGGCCGGTAACTCCGCCGCCGAGAGGAGGATCGTTCCGTCGGGGCAGGAGTTTCTTCAGGGTTTCGAGCGTGGCCGGCGCGGCGACGATCTGAGCCTGGCCCTTCTCGACGAGTTCCTCGATCCCTGCCCGGACTTCCGCTCCGCCCGAGGTGAGCAAGACCACCGTGGGACGCGCAGGCTCCCGCCCGAGTTGACGGAGACGCGTCTTCACGAACTCGAACAGACCGGTCCCTCCCGCGGCGTCGACGAGGAAGCAACGCGACGCGGCGAAGAAGACGTAGACGGCTTGACCACCGAAATCACCCAGGTAATAGAGGTCCGGCAAGAGTTGCTTGGGGACACCATCCAGGAAGTCGGCCCCGTCGGCCTTATAGCGGGTCACTAGCGTCTCCATCTCGCGGATGCCGTCATCGAGGAGCGCCTGCCAGCGTTGTTGCGAGAGCGAGGGGCCCTGGGGTGTCGGGTCGGCCGCGGGGTGGCCGGGCAATACGAGGTCGGGGACCGGCATCGCCCGCAGTAGGCGGAGGGAATCCCGGTAGTCCCTGGCGTTGCCCCGGTAGCGCGGCGCAGGTAGGCCGAATACGTACCGAGCGGCTTGCTGGCCTCGTTGCGAGGATCCTCGCTACTGGAGAGCCTGGTGATCACATCGCCCGCGAATAGGGCGCGGAGGTCCGCTCGCTCCATCAGGTAACAGGTACTCCCGGGCGTGTGCCCGGGCGTGGCCAGAGCCCGAAAGCGGACGTCGCCGAAGGCGAGGGATTCACCGCCATACAGCTCGACGTCCACGGTCGTCGGGTGGGGCGCGTCGTTGGGCATGTAGAAGGTGCTGAAGAATGCCTCTCGCGGCTCGCCGGCCCTCAGGACTGCCGCGTCACCCGCGCCGGCATAGACCTTTGCCCCCGTGATCTCTCGCAGGTATTGAGCCCCTCCACAATGGTCGCCGTGGGGGTGGGTGAGCAGAATGGCCCGTATGCCGTGCCAATCGAGCCCGAGCTCCGTCAGCTCCGACTTGAGCTGACTCGCGCCGGTCTCGAGGCCCGAATCGATGAGGACCAGTCCCTCCGACGTCTCGACCACGTAAACCGCGGAAGGCTTCAGGCCGCCGAGGATGTGGACCCGCGGAGCGATCGTGTGCGCGGCGAGTGCCAGGAGCGGCTTCCCCTCACCGAAGTGATGGGACGCGGGCTGTGCGCGATAGAGGAAGTAACCGGCGGCTAGGAGTAACGCCCCGAACAGTAGGCCCAGGCTGATCGGTGCCCGCTCGCGCCGTGGTGGCTGACTTGAAAGCGTTTCTTGCATTCAGTGGTCCGTTGTCCTTTGTCTATGAAGAAGAGGAGACCTACGGTCGGACCGTGGGCGGGGTCTGGAGACCACAGGGGTGAACATCTTCGGGAGTAGAGAAGCGGGCCTGCGGCCCAACGGAATGAATTCCGTTCTACGGGCAGGCTCTTCGCCGTAGAACGGAATTCATTCCGTTTCCCCCAAGCCATCGCGAGACGACGCCCCCCGGAAGATGTTCACCGCTGTGGTCTGGAGACCCGCGCCCAACAGGTCACCGGCTCCATTATCGTGTGGGTGCCGCGACAGGCGGGTGTTGGATCGCCTTGTATTCGTCGGTCCCCTCGGTGATCGCGATCTCTTGTCCGGCGGGCACGTCCCGGAAGGTTTGGCTGGTGCGACTCGTCGGCCAGTTCACCGTCAACTGGGTGACCGAGGTCGCCTCGCCCAGGCCGATCGTCTCGGTGAGGCTGTTGCCGCCGAAGCTGCCGTTGTTGCCGATCGTGCGATAGATCGACCGCACGCGTCCGTCGGGTCCTTTCACGTCGGCCTGAATTCGGGCACCGATCGCCGACCGGTTCGTCCTGGTGCCGACGAGCTTGACCTTCAGCCAGTGGCGGCCGTGTCCAGGGTTCTGGAACAGGGCGTTGTAGGACCGGTCGCCCGGATAGGCGCCCCCGAGGACGACGAAGAGGTCGAGGTCACCGTCGTCATCGTAGTCGGCGAAGGACACGCCGTGTCCTTTCTGGAGGTGGCCGGTCCCGGTCGCGGTGGTGATGTCTTCGAAGCGATGCCCATCGATGTTCTTGAGCATCACGTTCGGGATCAAGCCCGAGTAGGACATCCAGCCGGTCCCGAAATAGGCGTCGAGATAACCGTCGTTGTCGATGTCCCCGAAATTCGCTCCCATGGCCGCGATCGGCCAGTTGAGGCCGACATCCAGGCTCACGTCCCGGAAACCCTGACGGCCGAGATTCTGGTAAAGGTGAGGGTGGCCGGGGTCTTTCATCGATCAGTCCGAGGTAATAGGCCAGGACGTCGGCCAATTCGGCCTTGTAGTCGTTGACGAAGAGGTCGAGCCGGCCGTCATTGTCGAAGTCCCAGAACCAGCAGGAGAACGACTGGTTGTGGCGCGGCCCGGCGACGCCCTTCTCGCGGGCCACGTCGCGGAAGGTGCCGTTTCCCTCGTTGTGATACAGCCGGCAGGGCGCGTCCAGGTTCGATACGAAGAGGTCGAGCCGGCCGTCACCGTCGAAGTCGCCCCAGGCCGAACCCTTGGCCACGCGTTCATTGACGACGCCAGCCTCGGCGGCGACGTTCTTGAACGTGCCGTCGCCCTGGTTGTGGTAGAGCCGGCAGCCGTTGGTGGCATCGGGCGTGTCACTGTGGTACTCGCCGCAGACGAACAGGTCGAGACGGCCGTCGTCGTCGTAATCGCCCCAGACGGCCGATTCGGTCGAAAGCGGCTCGCCGAGGCCGCTGGCGACGGTCACGTCCTCGAACTGGCCTCCCCCCTTGTTGCGTAGGAGCGAGAGCCGCGCCGACTGCTCCCAGGCACCTCGGAGGAACAGGACGTCCAGGTTGCCGTCGTTGTCGTAGTCGCCGCGGGCGACGTTGAGGACATAGACCTGCTGGCCCAGACCGGACGCGGCGGATCGATCCTCGAACGTGCCATCGCCGCGATTGATGAACAAGGAGGCACCCAGGTCGGCGTCGATCGAGGTCGTGAGCAGGTCGGGCCGGTCGTCGCCGTTGAAATCATCGAAGATGCTCCCGCCGGCCAGGTTCGGCCCCCTTGATCCCAGGCCGGCGCGCAACGCGACATTGTCGAATCGGCCCGAGTCGAGCTTTGATCGGAATCGGTCGAGAGGGATCAAGTACGCCGGCGGGCACTTTTTCGGGATACTCACCCAGCGTCATGTGGGCGATGTTCAGCAACCAGCGGACCCGCAGGTCGCCGGGCGCATGGTCGAGGTAGGCGGTAAACTGATCGATCGCCTCGCGCGAGCCGGCTTGCTGAGTGTGGAATGCCTCCCGAGCGATCGGGAAGATGCAGCTCGACGGGCCGACGCATTCCAGGCAGTTCTCGACCTCGCCCCTCCTCAACGAGGCGATACCCAGCAGGACATGAACTTCGGCCCGGAGATCGGCGGAGACCTCCGAGCCCCGGCTCGGTTCCAGGATCCGCCTCAACCAGGACGCGGCCTCGGCGAACTTGCCCTCATGCAGATAAAGGGCCGCGATCGACTTTTCGAGGCGGATGGCCTCGCGTACCTGCTCGGACGTCGCGGGGGAGTCGAGGCGGACCCGATCGTATTGCGCCTGGAGCGCGGCCAGGCCGCGGCGACCGCGCCCCCGGACCGCCTCACGCACCTCGTCCAGCGAGCCGGCGTCTCGGATTGGTCCGGTGAAGGAGAGGGCCGTGCTGAAAATGAACTGGTCGAAGGCGTTGCTATCGATGAAGACCCTGGCGGCGGTCCCCGGTGCGTTGGGGTCGGGGAACGACTCCAGGCCGGACCTGATGGTCGGTATGGCGACGTCCGGAACGGCGCGGGACTATCGACCAGGTCCTTCTCCGCGGTGGTCGAGCCCCTGTTCCAGACGAACACGCCCAGCGCGATCGCGACGCAGCCGATTCCGGCGAAGACAAGTCCCAGAGCCAGGCGCATCGGTAATCCTCCTTCGGGCCCTCGTTCCTGGTGTATTCCGGGTGTTTCGGGGACGCTCTGGTCGATCGATCGGGGTGGTCAGGGGTCGGGTGTGTCGAGGAGCTGGAAGTTCGGCGGAGGCCCGCGAAGCGGTAGCGACGGTTCGCCCGGGCGCCGGACGCGGATCCAGTGGTCGGCGAAAAGGACGTGCTGGCCCGCGTCGACGCGAGGCATGTGGCAGTTGACGCAATCGCCGCGGGGCTCGACGGGGCAGGGGGCGCCGGCGGCCGTCGGGGGGTTGAGGGGCTTTGCGTTTGAGTCGGTCGGCTGTGACGCGGAGCCAGGGCCGCCGCGGGAGTGGCAGGACAGGCAGACCGCGAGATACGAGGCGCGGTCGGTAGAGGCCCGCGCGTGGGGATCGTGGCAGGTCACGCAACTCAGCGCACCGCCACTCTCGCGAAAACACCGGGACTGGAGGATTCCGACCGGCTGGAAACGAGCCAGGTGGGGATCGTCGGGCCGGATCTGGCCGGGACGAGACGTGGACGGATGACGATGGCAGGTACCGCACAACGTCAGCAAACTGTCGGCAGTGAACCGGTCCGGCCCGAAGGGGAGTTTGAGGTCGTCATCCGGTCCACGCCGCCGTGCGGCTTCCACATGCGCCCGCCCCGGGCCGTGACAGCGCTCGCAGGAGATGTTGGGGATCATCGTCTCCTCGTCGATCTGCCGGGGGGGGCGGGCGGAAGCCTGGGTCGTGTGACATCCGAAACACTTCCGAGCGTCGCGAGGGGGTAGCACGCCCCCCTGCGGAGTCAGGCCGGGCGGGCGCGGCTCGGAGTCATGGCCCGGAGTCAGGCCGAGTGCTTGTTGCTTGGTGTAGTAGGTGATCCGATGCTCCAGGATCTCTGGAATCCAGGGATCGATCACACTCACGAAAGTCATGGCGTGATGGCCGGAGCCGAACGCGTATTCGGCGATGCATTCCTCGATCTGGTTGTGTTCCTTGCGGGCGATATGCAACTGACCGTCGCGGTAGGCGTAGCTCCAGAGGACTTCGGGGTGCTCGGGATCGGCAACGGTCTTCCCGTCCAGTCTCCGCGAGACAGTCCGCCGACTGGCCGGGCTCAGGGTCTGGGCATGCCCGGATCGGGCATAAAGCGCGCACTCACCCGGGTGACATTCCGCGCAGGCGTGCGGGCCGATATAAGGGTCCGACGGGTATCGACCCTCGGGGGGAACGGGCGTTCCAGCGTGAGCAACCGCACGCTTTTCGTGGGCGCGGACACGACCCCGGGTCGGTTCGCGGTGAAAACGACCCAGAAGCCGACGCCCACGAATGCCGTCAAGGCCAGGGCACTGAACCGCCTGGCTCGGCGCGCGGCATCCGGCACAGGGGGGAGTTCGGGTCCGGTTGTCCCTTCGCGAGCCGTCGTGACAGGCATACATGATTCTCAAGAAGCAATCGAGGAATGACGGCGCTCCAGACGGGGGCGTCTCCGGGACAGAACGAGCGGCAAGACCGAACTGCGCGACTCCTGGAAATCGGGGCCGTCGCCGCCGGTGAGTGAGCGCTCAGGCAGATGCACGGCACGGCCATCGAGGTCCTGATCGCGCAAACACAATGGCACGGGGACCTGAATGATGATCCCGCTGCGAGCGAGGAAGTAGATCAAGTCTGGCAGCGGAGCGTCCGGGTTGACCCGTCTCGCCAGGCTGACCCACGACCGGTCCTTGAGGAACGGCGCGGCGTAGACCTGGCAAATAGCCCCCGCGAACAGTTGGTCGTCGCTATCGTGGTCGGGGTTGCTCACCCATTCGATCGTGTCGAGGACGGAGGGAATCTCGGCCTCGGGCAAGATGAGCAACGCGCCGGCGATCAAGGACTTGAACACAGCAACCGAGAAGACCGGTCGGTCGTGCGACTCGCCGTGGGAATCCAGCCCGAGCCCGTTGTTCGCCAGGGATTCCCAGAAGGCCCGGAACTCGGTGTCGAGGGGATCGCGCCAATCCTCCTGGCAATCGTCGCAAACCTCGTTCGTAAACAAGGATGTATTCCCGAGGACACCCGGCAAGACGGCTCGCGGCGGGCCGAACGCGACTTGATTGGATGCGCGCTCGCAGAATCGGCAGCGCCGAACCGAGGTGTCGCCCAGGACCCGCCGATCCCTCGAGTCCAGCGCGTATTCGGCGATTGTCCGGTAATTGAGCTGGAACGTCAGCTCCTTCTCGGCGGCCTGCCAGTCCTCGCGGTCGCGGCCATGGGTATATCCTCGGCGCTCCCAACGTTCATAAGCGGAGCGCCCGGATCTGATCGGAAGTGGGTCGCATGATTCCCGCCCTGCAATCCGTTGATGGTCAACAATCCGTGCCGGTCCACCCCCGTGGTAGACCTCTTTACGCGGCCTCGTGGAAACCGGAACCCGCAAGGGATTCCCGGGTCGCTCGTTGGAGATCGGTTCATCATCCCGAGAGAGGGTCTCGACACGCCGGGAAGCTCTTACTGAGGAACGAGATCGATTCTACCGTCGCCCCCAGTGGCATGAAAGGTCACCCGCCGGAGAGCGAGCGAGGGAGGGGTATGCCGCAGGGCCCTCCCTCGTGCGTGGGATTGTTGATGTGGGACATGCTCAACCCCAAGAGAAGATGACGAGTCGATGGACATCCGCTAACATTGACGTCAGCGCGAAAGCCGGTCGTGAGTCAGTCCCCGAGGAGACCCGATCATGCTGTATGCCGTCACCATCGAGCCGCTCAATGCGATCTTCTTTGTATCCGAAAGCCCCGACCACGACGAATGGGAGGTCCAGGAAGGGGCCGAGCTCGACCTCCCCTTCAACTACGATTCTTGGCCGGATGGCGCGGAGCCTCCCGAGCAGATCTTCTGTACATCGGTATCAGACCCCAAGCACTATAGAATCTTCAAACATGGGAGAGATATTGATCCAACCGAATTCCAGCCCACGGGCAAGCATTTCGGCGGTGTTTATTCGAGATCCACTTGGTCGCGGTTCATGGAGAACTTGCCTGGCGCACTTGCGGTTCAGAACGTCCCCGACACCGAGCCTCCGGGCGCCACGGACAAGGCCGTCGCTGCCATCAAGCGGAGGGATTGAAATTGGCACGAGTTATCGTCATGGATTCGGGCCCGCTGGGCGACGCATGCCGCAAGCGCGGCCATCCCGATGTGGAACGCTTAACACTCCATACAACGGGACCTGCTTCGCGCCGGGGCGGGCTGACCGGTGGGCCTGGTTACCCGCCCTGACCAAATAGCCTCCTTCGCTGGAGACAAGACCATGAGAAACAGTGTGGTGAGCCTTGGTGGCGACCAGGTACTGGCCATCGCCCAAGCCGATGCAGCACGAGTGTACCTCGACTTGACCCTGTACCGGATTCAACTTGTGCTGGAAGACGACGACTGGCACGTCGATTACGAACTGAAGAATCCCAGGCTCAAAGGTGGTGGGCCACATTACATCATCGATGCCCACACGGGAGACGTTATCTCCAAGCGATATGAGCAATAACGGGAGAAAAAGGGACAGCATCCGGATGGCGGATCTCAAGAGGACCTCTGTCATCGCTCCTTTCCGCGCCCCTCGGGCCGTACAATGCAGTGCGGCGGCCCCGACCGGAAGTCTTTCTCAGAATGCGCTTCTTGACAGCGTTGATCCAAGACTTCACAATTTGATGCGTAAACAAGTCCGTTGGCACCCAAAAGTTGCACGGGCCTTCCGTACATCGTAACCGAACCGACGCCCTCCCGGCCGCTCCGTTCTTTCCGGGGCGATCGGACGGTACTGGGCTATCTGTACTGAATTTCAGTACGGAACATCAGTCATCGATAACCGGACCGGAGTTGGCTCGCCCGTCGCCCGTATTGCCGTTCCGTCCGTGCGAACGGGATTCGTCCGCCTCCGTGTTGGCGGCTCAAGACAACCGAGCGACGCCATCGCTGGCCGGAAGCCGGCCCTGACAGAGCCGGCGGCACAATCGGTTCAACGACCGGCGCCCGAACGCGATAGCTCGCGAGATGGTATGGGCGACTGTGAACGGCGATGGATTCAGCCTCAAGAGAAGGGCGAGGGTTTACGATGAGTAGTCACCTCGAGCGGATCTTGCCGTCCTGGTTGGCCGTCGGACTGAGGTCGGACGACGCGTCGTACCGGCGCGGCCGAATTCGGCGCCGGCTTCAAGCGGTGCTGCTGCCGCTGGAGGATCGCCGGCTTCTCTCCACGTTCTCCGTCACCAGCACGGCCGACGACGGTAGCACCGGCACGTTACGATGGGCCGTGGATGGGGCGAATGCCGACACGAGCCCAAGCACGATCGTCTTCGATCTGGGCACCGCGCCGGCGACCATCACGCTGACGCAGGGACAGCTCGAGCTGAGCAACACCTCGGAATCGGTCACGATCGACGACGGTTGGGGACAAGGGCCGGTGACCATCAGCGGCAACAAGGCGAGCGGCGCGTTCCAGGTGGATTCGGGGGTCACCGCGTCGATCTCAGACCTGACGATCGCCGGAGGGGCGACGTTAGAAAGCGGCGGCCACGGCGGCTCGATCAACGATCTCGGCACGTTAACCTTGAGCGATTGTAAGATCACCAACAACCCGCTCAGCGGCTACTCGGCCAGCGGCGTTTACGTCAACGGCACGGCGGACATCACCGACTGTACGATCACGGGCGGGAACAGCCACTACGGCTCCGGCGTTGACGTCTTCAAGGGCACGGCAGAGATCACCGGCAGCACGATCGACAATAACACCGGCGAGGTGAATGTCCTGGGCGCCGGCATTTTCAACGGAGGAACGACCACCCTGGTCAACTGCACGATCAGCGGCAACTCGTCCGGGGGAAGCGGCGGCGGCCTGTACAATTCCGATACCGGCCAGCTCAAGGTGTACGGCTGCACGATCAGCGGCAACACCTCGGTGAACGCGGGCGCGGGCGTGTACAACAAGGGTACCGCTGATCTCAGCGACTGCACGATCAGCGGCAACTCCAACGACAATTCAGGTGGGGGCGTGTGGAACAGCTTCGGGGAGACGATCGACCTCAGCGGCTGCACGATCAGCAGTAACTCCGCCTCCATCGGCGGCGGGCTGTGCAACGACGGGACGGCGACCCTCACCGACTGCACCATCAGCCAGAACACCGCGTACAAAGGCGGCGGTGTGACCAACGGTCCGCTCCATACCACGGCCGTCCTGGCCCTGACCGGTAGCACGATCTCGGACAACAACGCCATGATGGGTGGTGGCGGGGCATTCAACTACGGCCAGGCGACGCTGACCGACAGCACGATCGCCAACAACTCCGTGAGCCAGGGCATCTATCCCGCGACCTCCAACGGCGGCGGGCTCGATGATTCGGGCACGGCGAGCCTGGTCGCCTGCACGATCAGCGGCAACACATCGACCGGCCGCGGCGGGGGCATCTACGTCGGCGGCCCCGGCACGAACGCGGTGACGCTCGACAGCTCGATCGTCGCCGACAACGACTCGGCCCAGACCGGTGCCAGTGCCAGCCCGAACGACATCATCACCGGCACCGCCGGCACCGTCGTATCCGGCTCGTACAACCTGGTGGGCATCGGCGGCTCGGCGGGCCTCACGGACGGTACGAACGGCAACATCGTCCTGACCAGCCTCGCTGACCTCGGCCTGGCCCCGCTGGGCGACTACGGCGGCCCGACTGAGACGATAGCCCTCCGGCCCGGCAGCACCGCCATCCACGGCGGCAGCGCGGGGATGGAGATCGCCGCCCAGGGCAGTGCGCTCACCACCGACCAGCGCGGCCAGCCGCTGGACACGCCCATTCCCGACATCGGCGCCTACCAGACGTCCCAACCGGTCAGCCTCTCGTTCACCGATCTGACCAGCCCGCGCATCGCTTACGGGACAGCGAGCGTTACCATCTCCGGCATCCTGGCCAACGGCAACCTGGCCCCGCCGGACAGTGAGAGCGTGCAGGTCACGCTCGACGGCATCACGCAACCGGCCGCGATCGGTACCGGCGGCGCGTTCTCCACCACGTTCGACACCAGCACCCTCAGCGCCTCCGGCTCGCCTTACTCGATCCGCTATTCCTACATGGGCGACGGGACCTACACCTCCGCCAGCGCCACCGCGCGCTGACGGTGAACCAGGCCGCACCGACGGTGGCCCTCACCGCCTCGGCCGCCTCGGCCGTCTACGGCCAGTCTCTCACCTTCACAGCCACCGTGACCGCACCCGGCGGCACTCCCACCGGCACCGTCACCTTCACCGACGGCGGCACCACCCTGGGCACCGTCGCCCTCGACGCCTCCGGCATGGCCACGCTGACCACCTCCGCGCTGGCCGTCGCCCCTCACTCGATCACCGCGACGTACAGCGGCGATGCCGGCGACCAGGGCGACACCTCCGCTCCGATCGCCGAGCTGGTCTCCAAGGCCGGCATCCAAATCGTCCTGGTGCCACAGCCGCTCGTGAAGAAGAAGGCGGTGGAGTCGGTCAGACTGACCGCGGAGGTCATGCCGATGGCACCCGGCGGGGCCGCGCCCACCGGCGCGGTGGTCTTCGAGCTGAAGCAGAAGAAGGTCAAGACGCTGAGGACTGTGGCGCTGGCCGGCGGCCAGGCGACGCTCAGGCTCGCGGCCAAGGACGTGCTGAAGAAGTCGATCGAGATCGCATACGCCGGCGATGCGGAGTTCACTTCCAGCACGATCACGCTGCCGACGATGACCCATCGGGCGCTCACGAGGCTGGCGCGGCCGATGGTCGCGCGGCGTCATCGGAGATAAAGCGCTTCACGATTGGTTTGCGAACCCGCCCGAAGCGGGTCCGGAATCCCCCTCATCCGCCCTTCGGGCACCTTCTCCCCGGCGGGGAGAAGGCGACGGTGCTCGCCCTCGCCCCAACGGACAGCGGGTTGGGTGAGGGGGCCTTGCGCGTGCGCAAACCATTCGTGAATCGCTCTAGAAAGGGTTTGAGGAGAGATGGAACAGTTATGGAAAGCGTTCAGGAATGGCTCTTTTGCAACATATAAGATTATTTATGTGTTAAAAGTATCAGGAATTGCCCTGGGCGGATTTGTGACTGCACCTGCGGGGCGGCGGAAGAAAGGGGTTCGCTTCGGATACCATGCCGGGCCAATTTCTAAAAGCTCGCACACCTGGGTCGCTGATCTGACCGACGGGCAGTCTAGCAACGACGATTTGAACATGGCCGTGAGGTGATCCCTCAGGGACCATTGGGGACGCTGGGACGATAACCGACCCCATCGTAAGCCCTATCAAGAGGCCGATACTCGGCGTCGAAGCTTGGCTTCAGGACGCTGAATTTGTTGGTCGCACGGCTGATGGTGCCCAGCACGTCCCCCACGATGTCACTGATGATACAATCGGTCACTTCCTCTTTCGAGCGGACGAACAGTTCGAATCGGACATTGGAACCGGACGATCGTGGACGGTCGTTCTGCCAGAAGATTGTGTTGCGATAGGAACTGCCCGAGCCCCAGTCGTCCACGGCGTTCCGGTTGCCGGTAAACGTGCATCGAGTCACAGTCGCCCGACCCCCGGGGAAGACTGTCAAGGCGCCATGACCGGGCCACGCGATCGCTTCGTTCCCGTCGTTGCTGAGATTGCCTGTGAAAAGGCAGTTCTCGAGGATTGCCCAACTGCCCGGTGTGAGAATGTCCACCGCACTTCCGGAAAACGACGCGCGATTGTCCCGGAAGACGCAGTTCTTGAAGAGCACAGCCCCACTGGGCGCTCCGGGAACGTGTTGAACCGAGACACCTCCGCCGCACACCGATACTGCGTTGTCGTACACTTCCACAGACTCGATGCTCGGGTACGACCGGCCGTGGACCAGGATTCCGCCGCCGTCCGTGTAGAAGTATTGGGTCTTTATCAGCGAGTTATTCGACTCGATCGGCGACGGTGCCAACGTCCGGTAGGTGATCGATTTCATGAGGTCGTCGGTCGTTCTGATCGTCAGGAGGTCCGGTGGCCCAGATACAAACCCGTTGGCCCCGGTGATTTTGAAACCACGGAAGGATGTGGCGGGTGAGAGCCCGTCCCCAAAATAGACGACATGATTGACGATCGCCGGGTAGCCTGGCGTTCGAGGATCCGCGATGTCCAGGTTGGCGGCGGTGAGAACCACGTCGCCGACCGCTTCCAGAGCGATCCCTTCGTGGCGAGCGTTTAAGTAGATGAGCGCTTGCCCAGCGGTTGACGGCCTGTAAGTCCCGGCATGGACCCGAATGATCCGCTTTCCCGGTTGCCCGACGGCGGCTTCCAGGGCTCTTTGAATGCTGCCACCCGGGAAAACATCGATGACGCGCGGAATTTGCGCGTCTCGCACGACCCCATAACACCGCGCTGATCGCGGCAGCCGAAGCCAGGCATCCCATTAATAGTGAACATATTAGAATTTGTAAATTTATTTTGCGCATGGCGCGGGGCTCCGCGAAAATGAGGCTACTGCCATGCCAGCTCAACGTACTGGGATCGGCTTCCAGTCCAGTCGGTGGTAGTCGGAGGCGAATTCGGTAAGTCCCGACCAGGTCTGTCGGTAGATCGTGGAAGGTTGGTCGCCAGCCGTGGTCACCTTGATCCAGGCGCCAATGGCCGCTCGGTTGGTCTACTTCCCCACGAGCTTCACCGTGAGCCAGCGATCACCCTGGCCCGGATCCTGGAACATGATGTTATGATATTTGTCGCCGTCGCAATCTTAGTCGGCGCAGGAGGGACCATACCCGTTCTGGAGGCCGCGGGTTCCTGCGGACGCGTTGATTTCGGAAAACCGACGGACAGCGACTTCCTTAAACTTCTGGTTCGGAACAAGTCCGAATAATCGTCGTTGTCGAAGTCAAGCCAGCTCCTTTGCAGAACAACCGGCGGGTCTGGCTTTAACCCTGCCGAGGACGTCACCTCCTCGAAGGTACCGTCTCACCGGTTGTGGTACAGGCGATTGCTCACAACCTCGGTCAGTCCAAAGAGATCGGTACCGACCGACTTCGCACTCGCAACGCCGACATCTGAGGCGCGTGTGGACCGCGCCAGCGGATCGGAGAGAAGCAATGCCACCCGATGAAGTCGCTTTGCCGCGAATTCGTTGACGCATGCAGGTATCTCACACGGTGGGGCGTGCGCGGAATTACCACTGAATCTGGTGGCGTGCCATCACAGCAGGGCACGCCGGGTCGCGGCGCTTGGAGAGCTGTCGCCGAGACTCCTCTAAAATTAAGAGATGCGATGGACCGGCTTGTGTTGCGCGAGTGGCGCACGAATTTTCGGCGGAGCCGCGAATCACGTCGCGTCACGACTACCGGGTGCGCAGTCAGCGAGCCGTCCGCATTGGGTCGCGTTGAGTCCGGAACCGTGTGGGCAAGGTGCTCAGCGGGCCTTGGA
This sequence comes from uncultured Isosphaeraceae bacterium, assembly GCA_963842405.1. Taxonomy (GTDB): domain Bacteria; phylum Planctomycetota; class Planctomycetia; order Isosphaerales; family Isosphaeraceae; genus CAVZRC01. The sequence continues at coordinate 325,441 of CAWJGW010000011.1, forward strand.
TCGGTTCGTGCCCCGAAATGTACGGCACAGGAGGCCCAGCGATGCATCGCCGGGTTTCTGCAACGCTTCACTCCCTCAGACAAGACCGCGCCGCCAAGGTCGGCGGCAAATTCATGAGACTGGCTTGGCCCTTTCATGGCGAAGAGTATTCACGTGTTCCAGATCCCAGGGCGTTGCCCGGGGCTGATTTGTGACTGCCCCTTCGGGGCGGTGGACGAAAGGGGTTCGCTTCGAAAGGGTGAGCCGGTCCGCCGGGATTCCTCGACAGCTCCGGGTGGGACGCCCTCAAAGCCGTCAGGCTCTCTTGGGCCGGTTGATAATCCGGAGCGAGGGCCAACGACGCTTCGAAGCAACGGCTGGAGTACAGGATCGATCCCGCTTCGCTGGCGACCTGTCCCATCCGCCACGGAATCCTGGGATCGTCGGGATGTAGCTTGAGCTCCTCGGTCAGTTGATCCATCAACTTCGTGCGTTCCTGGACCTGTTTCCGCTTCGCCAACGTCGTGGCCGCGCGCTCGGTCAGTCCCAGGCGAGTCTCGACGATCCAGAGCAGTTGGAGCGTGCCCAGGTCGTTCGGCGCAACGGCCGCGGCGCGTTCCGCGTCGGGCAAGGCCTCCTTCCACTGTGACCGGGCAACCCGGCAACGCGCGCGCCCAGCAAGGCGTCTGGGTTCTGAGAATCGCGCAGAGGCGCTCGATCGGCGAATGCCACGGCCTCGTCGATGCGATTCGCGTCGAACGCCGCTCGCGCCGCGAAACCCAGCACGACGGGATCCTCGGGGTACCGTTCGAGCGCCTTGCTGATCCAGGGCTTGGCGAGCTCGGACTGGCCGCTGTTGATCAGAAGGCCGATCAACGCGATCATTGTGATACGGTCGCTGGGTCTCAGTTCGAGTGCTTTCTGATACGCATGAGAAGCACCGGCCGGATCGTTGACGTCACTGAGGGCCCTGCCCAGCGTGCGCCAGACCCCGAGCTCACGAGGCCGAAGCCGAGCGGCCATGTTGAGCAACTCAGCCCCACGTTCGGCGTTGCCCAGGTCGAGGTTTAATTCCGCCAGGGTGACCACCGCTTCGAATTGATGGGGTTGAAGCGTCAAAGCGCGATCCAGCGCCATCCGGGCGAGCCGGAGTTGCCCGAGACGGATCAAGGCCATCCCGGCGACGGTCATCGCTTCGCCGGCCTCGGGCGACTCGTCGTGAATGTTGCTGACGGCCTGGAACGCCAGGTCGGGCCGTCCGGAACGGAGATAGTCGCGCCCTCGTGCGGCGGCAGCCTGTGCCAGTCGAGCGGGCGCGGAGCGATACGATTGCCACCATAACCCGCCCACGAGACACGCCAACCCCGCCGACGCGACCACGGCGATTGCTCGCCTGACCGGTCGTACGGGCCGCGACGTCTCCAGGCCGGACCGGGTTGCTCCTCGCATTGGACCCATGGGTCAACTTCCGACTCGAGGCCGACTTCTTGGGCTCGTTACCCGACGATATACCGGGAGAGCGCGGGCATTCCGGCCCGTGGCGCGGCACGGTGCTGCAATTCCTGAAGATACAACACAACTCAATAGGCGACCAGACGTTGAGAATCCGATCGGCATCGAGGAGTCTCGTCCTTCCAACGAGGTGGCAAGCCGGGCGCCGGGGCCGGTCTGGTCGATCGGGACTTGACGTGGGCCGTTCGCCGGGATTACATTCTGTTGACTTACAATTTGGTGCGCATCTTATCCAGAGTGGCTGAGGGACGGGCCCGATGACGCCACAGCAACCGGTTCGCCATCCCGGCGAATGCTGGTGCTAACTCCCGCCCAGCGTCCGTTTCCCGGGATCGCAATCGGCTGACGCCGAATTCGGTTCCGGGGAGTGCGACGCCGATGGGGCAGATAAGATAGTCAACGGCGAGCCGCCGATCGATCGGCTGGTTGCCGTCAACCCCCCTTATCTCACCCATCCGCACGGGCATCGAGCCGAGCACTCTGGATAGGAATCACCGCGCAGGGGAGGATCCTGGCGATTCGGGTTCATTCGGAAGTCCGGTCCCGAGCGTCTTCGATCCGGCCCCGACCATCCACCTGTCCGGCGCGGCGGACCGGCCCTGCCGTGGCGAATTTCGCCGCGGATCGGGCCGCTTTCCTTTGTATTGTGTAATCGGGAGTGACACCGGTGTCCGTGGAAACTGCGATCGGTTTGAAGTGTCGCCTTTGCGGCAAGACGTATCCCAAGGAAGCTTTGAATTTCTGCACGGAGGATTTCGGTCCGCTGGAAGTCATCTACGACTATGACGAGGTGGCGCGGACGATGACCCGCGCGGCGATCGAATCGCGGCCTCGGTCGATGTGGCGATACCGCGAGCTGTTGCCGGTCGACGGCGAGCCGACCGTGGGGCAGCACGTCGGCGGGACACCGCTGGTCCGAGCCGACCGGCTGGCCCGGGCGCTGGGCGTCTCCGAGCTCTACATCAAGAACGACGCCGTGAATCATCCGACCCTCTCGTTCAAGGATCGGGTCGTGGCCGTGGCCCTCTCCAAGGCGGTCGAGCTGGGATTCCAGACGGTGGGCTGCGCCTCGACCGGCAACCTGGCCAACAGCGTGGCGGCCAACGCCGCGTCCGCCGGCCTGGATGCTTACGTGCTCATTCCGGATGGACTCGAGCAAGGCAAGGTCCTCGGCGCGACGATCTACGGCGCCAAGGTGATCGCCATCCATGGGAATTATGACCAGGTCAACCGGCTCTGCTCTCAGATCGCGTTCCGCTTCGGCTGGGGATTCGTCAACGTCAATCTCAGGCCGTTCTACGCCGAGGGATCCAAGTCGTTCGGCTACGAGATCGCCGAGGACCTGGGCTGGCGGACGCCGGATCACGTCGTCGCTCCGATGGCCGGCGGCAGCCTGATCGGCAAGATCCACAAGGCGTTCAAGGAGTTCGAGCTCCTCGGCCTGCTCGACGGCACCCGGTCACGACCCGGATTCATGGGGCCCAGGCCACCGGCTGCAACCCGATCTCGGCCATGGTGAAGACCGGCGGCACCAAGGTCAAGCCGGTCCGCAATCCTCAGACCATCGCCAAGAGCCTGGCGATCGGCGACCCGGCCGATGGCTTCTTCGCCTCCCGGCTGATCCAGGAGACCGGCGGCTGGAGCGAAGACGTGGATGACGACGCCATCATCGATGCCATGAGGCTGCTCGCCGAGACCGAAGGCATCTGGGCCGAGACCGCCGGGGGCGTCACACTCGCCGTCGCCCAGAAGCTGATCGAACAGGGCCGGATCGGCCGCGACGACTCGATCGTCATCTGCATCACCGGCAACGGCCTCAAGACCCAGGAGCCCCTGCTCGAGCGGATGCCCAGGCCCGTCGTCATCAAGCCGACCATGGAAGAGTTCGAAGCCCTCCTCGAAACCCTCTCGCCGGCCCTGGCGGCCAGCGCCGTCTAGCTCTCGACCGACGCAGTTACCATTAGCCACGAGCCATCAGGCTATAGATTTGACCTCCGTGTGATCTGCGCAGGAATCGCATGGCTCTCGGATTGCGTATCCGTCGTTCTTGGAAACATTCCTTCTCGATCTTGCTGAATGAGACAAGTGTTCCCTATGCCTATACAGGAGACCTTCGGTCGGCCCGGGGGCGGGGTCATGAGTCCCGCGCCCAACAGGCGAATTACAGATTCCAGATTACAGATTCAAATCGAATGAGATTGCGGAATCTGGAATCTTTTTGCGGCATCGCCGCGTTAGGATCAAACCATGGCAGTCGTCCGTATTCCGACGCCGCTCCGTCCCCACACCGGGGGCCTCGATCGCGTGGAGGCCTCCGGCTCCACGGTCTGCGAGATCCTGGGCCACCTGGCATCGCAGCATCCGGCGCTGCGCGAGCGGCTCTTCGAGGGCGAGGAGTTGCGCCGGTTCGTCAATGTTTACGTGAACAACGAAGATATCCGTTATCTGGACGATCTGGCCACGCCCGTCGCCGCGACCGACGAGGTCAGCATCATTCCGGCCGTCGCCGGCGGCTAAGCCTTTTGTCCGTGGTCCATGGTCCGTAGTGGCTCTGGCTGCGCCACCGAGTGAGATCGAAATCAAGGGCTGATACCTAAACTGAGGGCATGGGCATGGGCTTGGCCTGGATCGCATGGACCACGGACCAGAGGAGGAGTCCCTCGACCGCTATAGCCGCCAGACCCGGTTCCCGCAACTCGGCGAGTCTGGCCAGCGGTCGCTCCTGAAGAGCCGAGTGGCCCTCTGCGGTTGCGGCGCCCTGGGAACGGTGCTGGCCAACCACCTGGCCCGGGCCGGGGTCGGGATGATCCGCATCATCGATCGCGACTTCATCGAGACCCATAACTTGCAGCGCCAGATCCTCTTCGACGAGGCCGATGTCGCCGACGAACCTGCCCAAAGCCGAGGCCGCCGCACGGAAGCTCCGGGCGATCAACAGTACCATCGAGGTCGAACCCATCGTCACGGATATCGACCATACAAATATCGTCGACCTGGTCGGTGACGCCGACTTGATCCTGGACGGTACCGACAACTTCGAGACGCGATATCTCATCAACGATGTAGCGGTCAAATTGAACAAGCCGTGGATTTACGGCGGGGTGATCGGCAGCGAAGGTCAGACGATGACAATCATCCCGGGCAAGACACCCTGCTTGCGGTGTCTGATCGAGACCGCTCCCCCTCCCGGGATGACCCCGACGTGTGAGACCGCCGGCGTGCTTGGCCCCGCTGTGGCGGTCATCGCCTCATTCGAGGCAATCGAGGCGATCAAGCTGCTGGCCGGTCGATTCGAGGCCCTCAACGACCACCTGATCATGGTCGATATCTGGGACTGGACCTTCCGGCAGCTCAAGGTGGCCGGACTGCTCGGCAAGGTGGATTGCCCTTGCTGTACTCGGCGGCAATTCGAATGGCTGGACGGGAGCCATGGGCACGCATACGACCTCGCTGTGCGGCCGCAACGCGGTTCAGGTCGCAATCCGGCGGTCCGAGCCCCTGAACTTCGCCGAGCTGGCCCGTCAACTGTCAAGCCTCGGAGAGGTCCGTCACAATGCGTTCATGCTTCGATTTACGACCGAAGGCTACGAGTTCACCGTCTTCCCCGACGGCCGTGCCATCATCAAGGGGACCAACGACATCGCCAAGGCGCGGACGCTTTATGCTCAGTTCGTTGGGCATTAACCAGTTGGGGAGTGGGGAGTGAGCAGTAGGAAGAGAACAGTGATTGGTCATATGTTCACTGTACCTTGAACGAATCGCTCAGTAACGATCTTCCCACTTCTTCCTGCCTCTGGCAATGAAGTCGATCATTTACTGCCCACTCCCCACCCCCCACTGCCCACTGACGAGCCATGATTTATCTCGACAACGCCGCGACCAGTTTCCCGAAGCCCGAACCGGTCTACCAGGCACTCGACCGGTTCGCCCGGACCAGCCTGGCGAATCCGGGCCGGGCGGGCCACCGCATGGCGATCGCCGCCGAACAGACCCTCGACGCGGCGCGGCACGCCCTTAACCAGTTCTTCCGGGGTGCAGCCGCGGAACGCTGGATCTTCACCATGAATTGCACGGACGGACTGAATCTCGCGATCAAGGGGATCGTCCAGCCCGGCGATCACGTCGTGACGACCGACCTGGAGCATAATTCGATCAGCCGCCCGTTGCGGGCCCTCGAGAAGGCCGGTGTGATCGCGCTGACGCGAGTCGTCTCCGAGGCCGGGTATGTGGACCCAGACGCGATTCGTCGAGCGATCACGCCCGGCACGAGCCTGGTCGCGATGACGCATGCCTCGAACGTCCTCGGAACCCTCCAGCCGATCGAGGCGATCGCGCCGATCGTTCGCGAGGCCGGTGCGCTGTTCCTGGTTGACGCGGCCCAGTCGGCGGGGGTGGTACCGATCGACCTGCGCGAGACGGCGATCGACCTGCTGGCATTCCCCGGCCATAAGGCCCTCTACGGCCCGACCGGGACCGGAGCGCTGTACGTCGGGCCGCGCACCGACGGCCGGATCCGACCCTGGCGCGAGGGTGGCACCGGCGGCGACTCCTCCAGCCCGACCCAGCCGGCCCAGCTCCCTTACTCACTCGAAGGGGGTACCCCGAATGTCCTGGGCATCGCCGGCCTGGCCGCGGGAGTGGCCTGGGTCGCCGAACGCGGGCCGGCCGACTTGCGCCGCCATGAGGTCGCGTTGCTGCAACGCGTGGTGGACTGGTCCCAGAACGCGGACGGCTGGCAGGTCCTGGGGCGCTGGGACCCGGAGACGCATGTCGGCGCCCTCTCGCTGATCGTCCCGGAGTCGCTGGCCCCGCAGGACATCGCCGCCATCCTCGACACCAGCTTCGACATCGCCGTCCGGCCGGGTCTCCATTGTGCCCCCTATATCCACCGCGCCCTGGGCACGTTCCCTGACGGCACACTCCGCCTCAGTCCCGGCCCGTTCACGACGCCAAATGACATCGCGGCCTTCGTCAACGCGCTGTCGGAGATCACCGCGGCGGTCGGATGAGCCCAAATTGGCCGTGCCCTCGGTATGCGAGCATGATATCGTGCAATTGTGTGGCAAAGTGCGTGAATTGTTCTAGAAAACAACGCTCTTCCATGGAGTGGTCCTCCATGTTTACAGTATCGTTAGAATTTCTAAACTCATTAAGGCGAATGGTTTATGGCCTGTGTTGCCATCTCCTTCGATGCCAGAAGACGGGTAGCAAACCCGGATCGTAGTCACGTCGTTCGATCACTGCTATACTAAAGTAGATACTATTCTCAGCTTAAAGATCCGCGATGGGGCGTTCGGGCACTGCCACCCGCGTCAGTGCAGTGCCAAGGAGTTTCGACTTACGCTCCTGACTTGTCTGAGGCGATATTCCGCCGTTGGCTGGAAGTTTACGAAGCGTCTGGATCACGGTTGCGATCGTCATTTCCCGGACGAACCTGAAGTCGACGCCTGAAGATCGTCCAGGCCAAGCGAGGGATGATCTGCGGGCAGTGGGAGGGAACGTGCAGTCATGGTCGTAGTGGGTTGGATTCTTTTGGTCGCAAACCTCGCGATTCTGCCCTACTTCTTGTTTCTCCTGGTGATCGCGATTGCGGCAATGCTGGTGCGGAGAAGCCAGTTCCTAGTCGATGACGTCCGTTCTCGCTTCTTGATCGTGATTCCGGCCCACGACGAGGAATGCGGCATCGGGCTCACGGTGAGGAGTTGCCGGTCGGCTGCCTATCCGGAATCCCTGTTCAGTGTTGTGGTGATCGCCGATAACTGCTCGGATCGGACCGCGGCGGTGGCGGCGGATGCCGGCGCCCGCGTCGTTGAGCGGTTCGATCCGGTCAAGAAGAGCAAAGGCTACGCGATCGAGTTCCTGATTGAGAGACTGGTCGAATCGGGCGAGCTCGACGCCCTGGACGCGCTGGTCGTGATCGACGCCGATACGACGATCGACCCGGACTTGCTCCGTTACTTCGATGCCGATATCCAGGCGGGCCGGGACTGGGTCCAGTGCTACTACACGGTCGCTGACCCCGATCAAAGCTGGCGGACCCGCCTGATGGCTTATGCGTTCAGCCTGATCAACGGCGTCATGTTGCTGGGGCAGGGGGCGCTGGGAACGAGCGGGGGTTTGCGCGGCAACGGGATGTGTTTCTCGACGCGCGGCCTTCGCCGCAGGCCCTTTGCGTCGTATGGCCTGGTCGAGGACATGGAATACTCCTGGACTCTGCGGATCGTCGGCGAAACGATCGCCTTCCAACCCTCGGTGCGCGTCCATGGCGCGATGCTCAGCTCGGCCGGGCCGGCGGCGGCCAATCAGAGGCGGCGCTGGGAATTCGGCCGCAGTGAGATCCGCCGGAAATACCTGGTCCCCTTGCTGCGGTCGAAGCAGGTCGGCTGGTGGGAGAAGCTCATTTCGTTCCTCGAGTTGAGCATCCCCACGATGGGGACGTTGCTTCTGCTCTACATCGGCCTGTCGACTCTGGACATCCTGGCATTCTGGAAGACGCCGCAGGCGTACGGGCCGATCCTGCGCTGGACGCTGCTGGGTTTGAGCCTCGTGCTGACCGCGTCGTTCGGCCTTTATGCGATCTCGCCTTTCTTGGCAATGCGGCTGCCGTGGAGATATGCGTCGACCCTCGCCCGATTCCCGGTGTTCATCGTCTGGAAGCTCTTCGTCTCGCTCGGCGGCCGGCCCAAGGAGTGGGTCAGGACGGCTCGGGAGACTCGGGCCAACAGTGTGGGCTGATCGGCTGCCGTGGGACCGCCAGGTCGGATGACGACTCCATCGAGTCGACTCGCCTCGCGATTCCATGGGGCGACGCCCCGGCAAGTCCTTGCCCTTCGCCGTAAAATCCGTTGTGATCGTTCGGTAGGGGACAACACCGACGATCTTGACGACCCGGTCAAGGGGCCGCGGTTTTGCCCCTTTGCGTCGTCGTTGTCAACGGGCCGGACGGGTGGGTCGCCATTCCGGGCGGCCGGTAAGTTCTACGAAAAACCGTTCCGATCTGGTACGCTCGGGGCGAGCTTGCAGAACCACTCCGAGTGGAGTACATGGTTTCGTCGTATCGAACGAGGAGGTCAGTCGTGGCATTACGTGTGGGCATCAATGGGTTTGGACGGATCGGCCGGCTGGTTTTCCGGGTCTTGGCCGAGCGGCCCCTGGATTTCGACGTCGTGGCCATCAACGACCTGTCCGATCCGAAGCACCTCGCGTTGCTGTTGAAGTATGACAGCGTGCAAGGGCGGTTCAAGGGGACCGTCGAGGCCCGCGAGCAGAGCATCGTGGTCAACGGCATGGAGATCCCGATCACGACCGGGAGAGGACCCATCGCGCACTGCCGTGGAAGAAGCTGAGCTGCCAGGTCGCCCTGGAATCCACCGGGCGGTTCACCGACCGCGCCAGCCTGCAGAAGCACATCGATGCCGGCGCCGAGCGGCGTCGTGCTCAGCGCTCCGGCCAAGGACGATCTCGACGCCACGATCGTGCTGGGTGTGAACGATCACATCTTGAACAAGAACCACCGGATCATCTCCAATGCGTCGTGCACGACCAATTGCCTGGCTCCGATGGCCAAGGTCCTGCACGAGGCGTTCGGGATTGAAAAGGGGCTGATGACGACGATTCACGCCTACACGAACGACCAGCGCGTCGCCGATCAGGTCCACGAAGACCCGTATCGTGCCCGGGCCGCGGCCGTGAACATCATTCCCTCGAAGACCGGGGCCGCCAAGGCCGTCGGCGAGGTCATCCCCGAGATTGAAGGGGAAGCTGACGGGCTTCTCGCTCCGCGTGCCCGTGCCGGACGGCTCGGTGACCGACCTCACCGCCCAGATGAAGGCGAACGTCACCAAGGAACAGGTCAATGCGGCGATGCGGACCGCCGCCGAGGGGCCGCTCAAGGGCATCATCGAGTACTGCCACCGACCCCCTGGTCTCCAGCGACATCATCGGCAATCCGCATTCCTGCGTCTTCGTGCCCGACCAGACCCTGGTCATCGACAACCTCGTGAAGGTGATCGGCTGGTACGATAACGAGTGGGGCTATTCCAACCGGACGGCCGAGCTCCTCACCAAGCTGGGAGCCCTCTGAACGACGCCCATCGCCGGCGCCACAGAGCAGGATGGATCGCGCCGGGGCGATATCGATCGCCCCGGCGCGGGTCCGTCTCACGAACGCTCGTCCAAGATCAGGGGAAGACTGATGCCCAAGCAAACGGTTCGCGACCTCGACGTGGCCGGCAAGAAAGTGCTGGTCCGCGTCGACTTCAACGTGCCTCAGACCGCCGACGGCCGCGTGGCCGACGACCGACGGATTCGCGGGGCACTGCCGACTTTGAATGCCATCCTCGACCGGGGCGGTAGCCTGATCCTCGTCAGCCACCTGGGTCGGCCCACCGGCGACCCCGTAGCGGACGCCCCCTTCCGGCTGGACGCCGTCGCCGTCCGCTTGCAGGAGCTGATCGGACGGCCGGTGGTGAAGGTGGGCGACACCGTGGGCCCGGAAGCCCAGGCCGCCATGCGGCCAGCTCAAGCCCGGCGGCATCGTGGTGCTGGAGAACGTTCGGTTTAACAAAGGGGAGAAGAAGGGCGATCCCGAATTCGCCGCGCGTCTGGCGGCGCTGGCCGACTGTTATGTCAACGATGCCTTCGGAACCTGCCACCGCGATGAGGCGTCGATGGTGGCCGTTCCCGAGCAGTTCCCGCCCGATCGCCGCGCCATCGGCTTTCTTGTCGAGAAGGAACTCCAGATCCTCGACACTTTGCTCCGCCTCCCCAAACACCCCTACGTCGCCGTGATGGGTGGGGCCAAGGTGTCGGACAAGATCGCCGTGATCGAAACGCTCATCAAGAAAGTCGACCGGCTACTGATCGGCGGAGCCATGACCTACACGTTCCTGAAGGCCCAGCGGGATCTCCATCGGCCGGAGCAAGGTCGAGGAAGACAAGCTGGACGTCGCCCGCCAGCTCCTCGAGCTGGCCGGCGAGAAGCTGGTCCTGCCGGCCGATCACCTGGTCGCGAGCCAACCCGAGGCCGGCGCCGAGACCAAGGTCGGTGGGACGCGGCGAGATTCCCGACGGCTGGTTCGGCATGGATATCGGCCCGGCCGCTTGCGCCGAGTATGGGGCGATCATCAAGCAGGCAGGTACCGTCGTGTGGAACGGCCCGATGGGCAAGTTCGAGGTCGAAGCCTTCGGACACGGGACCAGGGCCGTCGCGGAAGCCATGGCCGCCTCGCCGGCCGTGACGGCTGTCGGCGGCGGTGAATCGGCCGAGGCGATCGAGAAGTTCGGCCTCGCCGATCGCGTCACCCACGTCTCCACCGGCGGCGGCGCCTTCCTCGAATCACTCGAGGGGAAGTCGTTCAACTCCCTCAAAGTCATCCCGGACCTGGGCGGCTGAGTGGCGTCGCGGGTGCGCTACGACCGATCAGAATCGCGTTTCGGGTGGCGCCCCGACGAAGATCTGTTTGACTTCGCCGACGACACCGGCCGGAACGCCGATGAAGGTGGCCGCGGCCGCCTTGACGATCTTGTTGTCGCCGGACGTCTCCCAGTACTGCCGCGGCTTGGTGAAGAGGGGATGACGGTCGGCGAACGTGACCGTTTTCACCGGGGCCGTCTCGATGGTCTTCTCGGCGACAGGCTCTCGCCTTATCAGCCAGGGCCGGCTCTGGCGAGATCGACGGTCGCCGTCCGGGTGGTACCGGCGGTCTGGCAGCCGGCACCCACTCCCGAGGCCAGGAGACATGATTGCGAGCCAGCGAGTTCCACGCATCGTCTCCTTCCTCCTCCGACGTGTAATGCGCACCCGGTCGTCGACTTTCGGCGAGGTGAGCGGCGTCGATAATCAACCATACCCGACCGAACGGCCGCCGGCCGCCGATTACTGCTGCGGCGGGGAGTCCGAAGTTAACGCACCAATAGCGTTTTCCGTCTTCATCAATCGCGCAGCCCACGCCGATCTGGGAAAATCCACCGAGGATGTTTCGCTTATGGGGAGGGCTGTCCATCCAACCTTTCATGAGCCGTTCGACGTGAATCGGCCGGCCGCGACGTTCTCTCCGGCGCGTCGATATCGATAAGCCTTGGCCTTGATCCGATCCGTCAGGGTCGATCCCCGGCTCCCTCTGTGGCTCATCTTGCGGTGCTCGGCCATGTCCAGGGCATGCGCCTGGGCCGCGGCCTGGAGCTTCTTGCTCACCGACAACTTGTTCAGCTTCTGCGTCGGCCCGAATCCGATTGTGAGCCTCAACGACTTGATCGCGGAGATCCTGGAGATCCGGCGCGGGGCTCGGTTCTCGAGCCGGTTCCTGCGGCTGATCGAATGAGAGAACGGGGCGTGGATCGGATCGAGGCCGAGGCGCAGCCCGCCAGGATCGCCGCACACGCGATCACGATCGGGAATCCTCGCGCCCATCTTGCGAACGTGTGCATGAGTGGGAGTCCATCCGGATGACTGTGCGGAGCTGGTTGATTCCGGGGGGCGTCTGCCACGCCTGCAACTCCTCATCATAATGGAGAACACTTGCGGCGTGGGATCGAGAATCAGGGATCCGGTATCTGTGTTGATAGCCGATCGCTCAGAGGTTAGATTAAGTTCCTCGACACAACATGCTCTTGCTGAGGTCTGATTCATGGTTACCGGCATCACGCTCGTCCTGCTTGCCATCATCACCCGGCTGCTTTCCCCAACCTACCAGATCTGGAACTTCGTTCCGGTCGGAGCGATCGCCCTCTACGCCGGAGCACGGTTGCCTCGGCGTTGGGCATGGGCGGTTCCGATGGTCGCGATGATTCTATCCGACATCGTGCTGGAATACGTCCACCCCTGGCCCTACCCCGAGCTGACGCGCTGGACGGTCTATCTCACGCTGGCCGCGACGACCTGGCTGGGGCTGATCGCCAAGCGGCCGAAGACCCCGCTCTGGGTGCTCCCGATCCTCTCGCTGGGTGCGTCGACGCTGTTCTTCGTGACGACCAACCTGGCGACCTGGGCCGAGGGACAGCTCTATCCGTTGACGGCGGCCGGCCTGGTCGCTTGCTACGCCTCGGCGCTCGAATTCCATTTCCTCCGGAATACCGTCCTGGCGGACCTTCTGGGTACCGCCCTCCTCTTCGGCCTCGGACCGATTTTCGAGCGTGTCGGAGCGCGGTGGCTCGAGCTTGGTCCGATCCATCGGTCCTCGAGTTGGATGCGGCCGAGACCCATGCAGGCGCTTGAGCCATCTGAGAATCCTCGAGTGGCGAAGCTGCTGGTGAGCGTCCGATCGGCGATCGAAGCGGAGGCGGCCCTGGCCGGGGGCGCGTCGATCATCGACGTCAAGGAGCCGTCGCGCGGGCCGCTGGGCCGGGCTGACTGGTCGGTCTGGCGAGAGGTGCGCCTGGCTGTGCCGGCGTCGATCCCTGTGAGCGTGGCTCTGGGCGAGCTGACGGAATGGCTCGAGCCGAGCCGATTGGAAATCCCCGAAGATCTCTGGGCGGGGATCGCCTTTCGCAAGATTGGCCTTTCGGATGCCGGCACGGGCTGGATCGATCGTTGGAGGGACCTCCGTGAACGGCCCGCGGCCATGCGCGTTGAGCCGACCGGGCGAGCCCTGGATACGTCCGTCCTGGGTCGCCGTGGTTTACCTCGACTGGGAGAAGGCCCGGGCTCCTGATCCTGATACCGTCATCCGAGCAGCCGGACGAAGTGGCCGACTGCTCGGGCGTCCTCTTTGACACCTGGGACAAGTCGCGGCGGATCGACTTCGATCGAACCTGGGAGGGGCACATCGACCGGGTCCGCGATACGGGTCGGTTCGTGGCGCTGGCCGGCTCTCTCGACGAGGCGACGATCCGTCGTCTACGGCCTCTGCAGCCCGAGGTCTTTGCCGTCCGGGGCGCGGCGTGTTACGGCGGAGATCGTCGCGCCTTCGATCGACCCGGAACGGGTCGCACGGCTCGTCGAGGTGGCGCGCGGAGTCGGATAACCGGGTTGAGCTGGCTTTCTCCTCAGGGCCCTTCGATTTCGAAGCGGACACCCTGGGCCAGGGGGAGCTGGCTGCCGTAGTTGATGGTGCAAGTCTGTCGGCGCATGTACGACTTCCAGGCGTCCGACCCGGCCTCTCGGCCGCCTCCGGTGGACTTCTCACCACCGAACGCGCCGCCGATCTCGGCGCCCGAGGTGCCGATGTTCACGTTGGCGATCCCGCAGTCCGAGCCCTCCGGCGAGAGGAACTGCTCGGCCTCGCGCAGGTCGTTGGTGAAGATCGCGGACGTCAATCCTTGCTCGACCGCATTCTGGATCGAGATGGCCTCGTCGATGGTGCGATAGGTCATGACGTAGAGGATCGGCGCGAACGTCTCCTCGCCGACGATCGGCATCTCGGCCCGCGCCTTCACCAGGGCCGGCTCGACGAAGAATCCCGGCCGCGAGAGCCGGTTGCCTCCGTAGACGACTTCGCCGCCCTGCCGGCGCGCGGCTTCGAGGGCCGTCATCATCGTCTCGACGGCGCCCTCGCTGATGAGCGGTCCCATCAGCACGGAGTCGTCCCAGGGATCGCCGATCCGGATTCGCTGGTAGATTCCCACCAGACGTTCGAGAATCTGTTCGTGGATCGACTCGTGGACCAGGAGCCTCCTGACGGACGTGCACCGCTGACCGGCGGTCCCGACCGCTGCGAAGACCGTGGCCCGGATTGCCAACTCCAGGTTGGCGTTGGGAGTGATGATGATTGCATTATTCCCGCCGAGCTCCAGGATCGTCCGGCCGAGACGGCGGCCCACGACCTCGGCAACCCGGCGCCCCAGCCGGCAGCTCCCGGTTGCGGAGATCAGAGGTAACCGACGATCGTGGAGCATTCGCTCGCCGATGTCGTCCGCTCCGCCGACACAGAGCTGGAAGACGCCCTGGGCAGTCGTTGGCCCGTGCGACGCGGTCGATGATGTGCTGAACCGCGACCGCGGTCAGGGGGGTCCGGGGCGAAGGCTTCCAGATCATCGTATCGCCGCAGACGGCCGCGATCATGGCGTTCCAGGCCCAGACCGCGACCGGGAAGTTGAACGCCGTGATGATTCCCAGGGGACCCAGCGGATGCCACTGCTCGAGCATCCGGTGCCGGGGGCGTTCGCTGGCGATCGTCAGGCCGTAGAGCTGGCGAGACAGGCCGACCGCGAAGTCGCACATGTCGATCATTTCCTGGACTTCGCCCTCGCCCTCGGTGCGGATCTTCCCCGTCTCGAGGGTCACCAGCAATCCCGAGGTCGGCCTTATGGTCGCGCAGGGCCAGGCCAATCTGGCGGACTACCTCGCCCCGCCGCGGCGGCGGGACCATTCGCCAGTCGCGGAATGCTTCGCACGCCCGGTCGACGACGCGGTCGTATTCCTCGATCGTGGCCGTTCGCACCGCGGGGAGCGGCTGACCGGTCGCCGGATTGGTGGGGCGGATCACGGTCGTTCCGCCTGGGCTCGGCTCGCCCTCGAGCGATACGCCACGATTGATCTGGCCGATCCCCAACCTGGGAAACAGGTCGTCGAACATCGGAAGTCGCTCTCGATCCCGTCACGGCCGGAGGACGAGTTAGACATCAGCCGGACCGGGGACATCGGCCAAGCCGACGGACGATCGATCATCCGGGTTGTCCCTGTACGGCCTCGCCCGGCTTCCGCCCCGGATGGGTTAGAATCAATATGGACCGCGGGACGGCCCTACGCCTTGGCGTCGGCAACCGGTCGGTCCACCGCCGACCGATCGATCTCCATCATAGCGACACCGGGCCCGCATCGACTATCCCGCTCAACCCCGCCCGAGTCGGAACTTCGGTCGCCGGTTCAGCGAGTGGATTCGACCCATCTCCTCGCGGGTCAGCTCGCTCGAGTGGTTCTGACGGATCGACATGCGTCGCCGGCTCAGCGAGTGGATTCGACCCATCTCCTCGCGGGTCAGCTTGTCCGGGTAACGCCGGCGGATCGACGAGCTCGCCAGGCCGGCCCGTATGCCCGCTGAGGCACGCGGGGAGATGGCCATTGAACAAGCCTTTGATTAAATATAATATGATGTACTCGGTGATGTTCACCGCGCAGTAAAAGGGGCTGTAGTGGCGGTAGAAGATCCAGATCCAGTTGCGGATCTGGAGGCTCCAGTAGGTCGATTCCCCGCTCCGGCCATTGCTGGACGTAAGTGTGGTAGACGCGTGCTTCAGGATAATAGATGATGCGATATCCGGCCTTGATGACGCGGATTGAGAGGTCAACCTCCTCATTGTAAATGAACAGGTCATCCCAGAATGGGCCCGCGTCGCTGTAGTGCCTCGATACGGATCATGGCCCCGGCGGCCGAGAACGAGTAGGTGTCGAACTCAATGTGCTCATGCGTTGCCGCCGAGTGCTGATAGAACCATTGGTCTAACTTTCGGGTGTAGCCGTTGATGATCCGGCAGCCGGCAATCCCGATCGGAGGGGTCGCTCTCCATGCGTTTGACCAGATGGCCCAATGCCGACTTGGAAAGGACCGCGTCGCTATCGAGGAAGAGGATATACTTCCCCGATGCATGCTCGACGCCAATGTTCCTCGCCTTGGCCGGGCCCACGTTCGATTCCAGGCCGACGAACTTGATGGACTCGATCTGAGCGAGTTGCTCGGCGGAGCCGTCAGTCGATCCGTTGTCGACGACCACCACCTCGTGTCGAACGCCACGCTGGCGGCTCAAATAATGCAAGCACCTGAGCACATCATCGAGGCGATTCCAGTTGACGATGACGATACTGACGAGCGGCGTATCGGCCATCTTTCTGATGCTCCATGGTCGATAGCTTCAGATTCTCAGAAGCGCAAAGGATCTCATAGGAAGAGTCAGTCGTTTTATGCGAGCATTTAAGCCGGATTGCTCTCACCCATCGAGGGACGCAAGACCCTATTCGGCTTTGACATCAACGCCATGCCTCCCAACGTATCACCGTAGACCATGAATAACAACCGACAACGTCCGAAAGATTATTCCTCAAATGTGCCCACGATTGCAAAATATGTCCGTCCCTACGCACATCCTGGACCGCGAAATCGTTATAATAGTCGTATTAAACGCTTACTAAAAGTTCATTTCGATGCTTGGGTGAGTGGCGGCTTCTTTGGCAACTGCCAGAATCCTCTTAACTAAGAATTCCTGGGTCTTTCCCGTTTTTTTGCAATTCATCCGCAGAGGTTAGCTTTGCTGTCTTGTGCGTTCTACGGCATGGAACATGATGTAAAGAAGCTTGGGGTATATGCTTCCATCAGGATGATTTGCCTCATTGCCTTGATACGGGCATCCGTCTTGAAAGGAACCGGGCATGGCCGCTCTCTGTTCGACTGGCCTGAGCGGACCCCGTGTTTGCTTGTAAGCGAGAAGTCGGTAGGTCGAAAGTCGGTTGGAATGTGTGTACGATGGATCATTCGGGGTTTGGCAAGATCATCCCGGATCGCGTTCGGGGCCTCGGCATCCGCGAGATGATCCGTTTCTCGGTTCCGCCGGAGGTCATGGGCGGCGAGAATCGTGAGGCCCCGGGACGATGCATCCAACGAGTCCTCCACAGCCATGCTCTTATGCGAATGACTTTACAATGGAGGCGCGTCCAAGCCGCGTCGCCAGCGCGTTTTCGAGTTTGTCCGACGCCGCGGCGGCACGAGCGGTGGTTCAAGTGCCTGGTCCTCGTGACGACGTGCTCGACGGTCGCCCTGATCTTGGGCCTGTTGCCGAGGGGGCGATATCTCGTGGCCTCGGCGGCGTCCGAGGCGCGGCGGGCCACGCGGTACACGCTCGGCCTGCCGACGCCCCGTGAGGAGATCGACGAGGCCTGGCGGCGTTACCGGCAGCTCGGGATCACCGAGTCGCAACGCGGGCTGGAACGCGTCTACGCCGAGGCCGACCCGGCCTACCAGCGCTTGATGCGCTATGCCGGGCTCGATCCCGAGCACGGACTCCTGCGATGGGGCAATTTCAACGTCACCCTGCTGCTGCCCTCGACGATTTTCGAGGCCGATGATACGGGCCGCTCCTACCGGCTGCGTCCCAATACGCACTCGATCTGGCTCAGGAACTTGACGCTCAAGAGCGGCGTCCTGATGTTCTTTCTCGTCCCGGATAGCCCGGGACTTGCCGACGCCATCAAGGGGACGCCGGCAATTCCGGTCGAGACCTCGAGAGAGACCACCAATTCCTGGGGGTTACGCGGTCCCGAGCCCGATCCCGAGGCACCGCTGCGGGCATCGTCCTGGGCGACTCTTACATGCAGGGGATGTTCATCGGCGATCAGGAAACCCCCCCGGAATGCCTCAGACGCTATCTCGAGGCCCATTTCCAGCGGAAGGTCTCGATCCTGAATACCGGTGTCATGGGGTACTCGCCGGAGCAATACTACTACTCGCTGCTCGCTTTCGTCGATCGCTTCCGGCCCCAGTTCGTGGTCGTCAGCGTTTTCACGAACGACTTCGGCGATCTCCATGACGTACCGACGAAAGGCCTGGGCGACTGGGAAGAGGGGAAGTACTGGTTGAACAAGATCACACAATACTGCCGGACGCGAGGATGGCCGCTCCTGATCGTCCCCGCTCCCGTACGAACCGCACATGTTCAGCCGGCGGAAGTCCGGCTACTACCCGGGCATCCTCTCGAATATCCTGGACGCTAATGGCGCTGATGTTCCTCGACCCGACGGACGATTTCATCAACGCGCACCTGGAGCTGGTGATCGAAGGCGAGCGGAGAGGCAAAAGGCCGCAGGGGTGTCCCCTGTTCAACGGCGTGATCTCGCGACGGACACTTCTCGGCGGTCGGCTCCGAGGTCTGGGCCGCGTCCGTGGGCCGCCGACTCGCTCTGCTCCTGGAGAGGACGAGTCGTGGTCTTCGAAGAAGAGCCTATCCGGCGGGGACTAGATCGGCGCGGGCGTGGTCCGGGGAGGACGAGGAATCTGGAGAACTGGCTGTCGTGAGCGAAGTGAGCGAGAATCTCCCACTGTGGTTGAAGACGCCTGCGGTGCCCCGGCGATCGCGATGGGACCGGGCGATCGGCCGGATCGTGCGGCCCCGGCCGGCGCGACAGCGCGTCTTCCCATTCGTCGAGCGAGCGAAACAGCTCGATCGCATCTTCAAGATCGCGATGGCCGTCCTGACCCTCGGTGTCGTCGTCATCCTGCTCGCGGCGTTGCCGTCGGGCCGCTACCTGGCTAGCTGGCTGGCGACGCGCGGGCGATGGTTGGCCCTGCACGCAGTCGGGCTGGAGCCCGATCGCTCGGAGGTCGACGCCGACTGGCAGCGGAAGCGGTTCTTCGACATGGCGAGCGGCCGCGCGAAGCTCGGGGGACCTTCGCCGAGTACGACGAGGCCCGGCAGCGGCTCCTCCGCTTCGCCGGGATGGACCCCGACCATGTCCTGCTCCGCTGGGGGAACTTCGACCGCACGGTGATGCTGCCTTCAACGGTGTTCGAAGCCGACGAGTCGGGTCGATCGTATCGGTTCCGGCCGGGTGTCCGCTCGATCTGGATCTACAACTTTCCCGCCAAGGGGGCGGTGAAGGCCTATATCCCGATCCCCGATACGCCCGAGACGGCCCAGATCGTCGAGGGGACCGGCGCCAAGATCGTCGAGGGCTCGTCGCAGACGACCAACTCCTGGGGACTGCGCGGTCCCGAGCCGGACATGACCGCTCCCTTTCGCGGCATCGTGCTGGGCGATTCCTACATGCAGGGCCTGTTCGTCGCCGACGACCAGACGCCGACGGAATGCCTGAAACGGGACCTCAAGAAGCGGCTGGGAGCGACCCGTGGAGATCCTCAATACGGGACACCTCGGCTATTCGCCCGAGCAATATTATTACTCGCTCGTCGAGTATGACGGGCGGTTCCCGGCCCAGTTCGTCGTCGTCAGCGTTTTCGCGAACGACTTCGCCGGCGAGGTCAAGGACGTGCTCGAGGGCCGAGGGGGAGACTGGGAGGAGGGGAGGTACTGGCTGGGCCGGATCCGCGATTACTGCGTCTCGCGCGGTCAGATCTGCCTCTTCGTCCCGGCCCCCTGGGTCAACCAGATCCAGGGCCCTCAGATGGCCGGGTACTACCCGGGTCGCGTTTCCAACATCCTGGAAATCACCGGGGTCCTTTACCTCGATCCCATCAATGAGTTCGCGAACGCCTTGCTGGAGATCGAGATCGAGGGAATCCGGCAGGACGAGCCGATAATCGGCAACCCCTTGTTCATGGGCCGGATCGGCGACGGCCATTTCTCGCCGCGGGGGTGTGAAGTGTGGGCTGAGGCGATCGGCCGTCGGGTGTCCTTGCTCGTCATGAAGAAACTCGCGGAAGGTGGGATGCCGCGACTGGCCCCGGCCAGGCCGGGAATCGGATCGCGGTGAGCGGCCGGTGTTACTCCCCGATGACCTTGACGAGCACCCGCTTGGGCCGCCTGCCGTCGAACTCGCCGTAGAAGATCTGCTCCCACGGCCCGAAGTCGAGCTTGCCCTTGGTGATCGCCACGACGACCTCCCGGCCCATGATCTGCCGTTTATGGTGGGCGTCGGCGTTGTCCTCGCCGGTGCGGTTATGCCGGTAACGCTGGGGCGAGGGATCGAAGGGGGCGAGGCTCCTCCAGCCATTTCTTGTAGTCGTCATGGAGGCCGGGCTCGTCGTCGTTGATGAAGACGCTGGCCGTGATGTGCATGGCGTTGCACA
This sequence comes from uncultured Isosphaeraceae bacterium, assembly GCA_963842405.1. Classification (GTDB taxonomy): domain Bacteria; phylum Planctomycetota; class Planctomycetia; order Isosphaerales; family Isosphaeraceae; genus CAVZRC01. The sequence continues at coordinate 345,603 of CAWJGW010000011.1, forward strand.
GGAGCAGCCCTTCCTGCACGCCGCTCTTGCGGACGATCTCCTCGACCTGGCGCGTGATGTTGATGAAGTCCATTCGAGCCGGCACGTTGAAGGTCAAATACTCAGTGTGTGACTTCATTCCCGGGATCTCCCAGCATGACACAATGCACGGCGACGCTTGCTTGGCGGCCGATCGTGCTCTATCATATCGGACTCATCGAGTGATCCGAAGGGATCGCCAGCCCATCTACGCCGGATCTCGCATCCCTTGGCGACTTCGTAGCGATCCGGGACTGCGTCCCTGTCCGAGCCGTCGAGAAGGGGATAGCCAATGAAAACGATCGATTATGTGTATCGGTTCGACCCCAAGAACCCCAGCACGAAGCCGCCGCCGACGGATGCGGAAGTCGCACGGCAGAACCTGGAGGACGGCAACCGGATGTTCCGCGATGGATGGCGAGTTGCCAGGGTCACGATCTGACTCTGGGCGAGGAACCGCGGTACGTCGTCCAGTGCAACGGCCTCGAGGTGGGGATGGTGCGGAAGCAGGGTGGCATGCCCAAGCAGGCGCCGTTCGCGGTCGTGGTCGGTTGCTCGGATGCCCGCGTGCCGACGGAGATGATCTTCGCCCAGGGCTTCAACGACTTGTTCGTCATCCGGGTCGCCGGCAACGTCCTGGGCGACGTCTGCATGGGGAGCGTCGATTTCGCCGTCGAGGCGCTGAGCGAGAGCGTCAAAATCATCGTGGTGCTCGGGCACAGCGGATGCGGCGCCGTGACCGGGGCCGTGGACGCCTATCTTCAACCGCTCAAATTCTGGTCGAAGCGGACCACGTCCGCCTTGCGGTCGATCCTCCAGAAGATCTTCGTCTCGGTCCGCGAGGCGGCGAACAGCCTGGATGAAGTCTGGGGGCGGGAGGCGCGGCACTCGCCTTTATTCCGCGACGCCCTGATCGAAACGGCCGTTGGCCTCAACGCGGCCCAGGCGGCCTTCGCACTCCGCCAGGAGATCGAGACGGCGGGACGTTGGGAGATCGAAGTCCTGTACGGAGTGTATAACCTGTTCAATCATCAGGTCAGCATGCCCAACGATCCCCTCGCGCCGCCAACCGATCCCAATGTCCGCCTGGCTCATGCGCCGACGAACCCGCGCGAGTTCCAGAACCTGGCTCGCCAGATGGCGGAGATTCTCAAGCCACGTCCCGATGATCGCGAATCGCTCGACGGGAATGGCAAAGTCCCCATCGCCTCCGTCGCGGCGGACGAAGTACACTCGCACTGACCACGGCCGCGTGGATGTGAGGTATCCCCTGAGTCGGTTGTCTCGCCGAACTGCTCTGCCGCGCGGCGGCAGAACTCGCGTTAGGCTTCGAGGCTTCTTCGGACTGGGAGCTCGATGCGGGCCAGGGGATCCGCGAAGCAACAGTAGGCCAGCCAGGTGGGATCGTTCGGATAGGCCTCGCGCACTTGCTTCCTCGCCCGAAGCATGGCTTCGCCTATGGATCGACCTTCGAACATGGACCGGTAGAACGCCTGGGCGAACACCGAGGCGGCGCGGTCGGTCACCGGCCACAGCGTGCCTACAAATCCTCCACAGCCGAGACGCACGAACTCGGCACCCCATGATCCGAGCCGCGTCAATGAGAAGCCGACTCGGCCGCTTTGGCAGGAGTTGAAGAAGATTAGCGGGGCCGCCCGACGAAACGCCGTGGACATTCTGGGTGACAGATCGCTAGCGCGGAAAGCGCCATCTTCCATAAGCACTGACGATGCATCGGCTGTGGATGATCCCGCGAATTCACCGTGAGCGGCCAGATGGAGAAGATCGAAATCCCCCTGCTCGAACACGTTCAGGAGCTCGTAGCAACGGGCCGGAAGTAACTGGACGCGAGACCCCGAGGCTTCCAGTAACCTGAGCACGGCGAGTTCTTCGTCGCTCGAGATGGGAAGCCAGGCGGAGGGTTCCGGGGCTTGACCAGCCTCAGACGCGATCAAGGGGACCAGCGGGACCATGTCGCGGATCCTTACTGCCTCACCACTCGGCAATGACCCGGCCCCTGGGGCCAGCGCGAAGATGCGGTTGAACGAGAATCGCTGGGTGGGTGGCCGCCCCCGGAGCCAGTGTGTCAGTGCATAGGATTGCTCCCCAAAACTCGCCCTCCACGAACTCGCCGGTCACCGGGTCGTTCCGGTAGGGCTTGATGAGTTCCCATGGAATGTGCGGTTCATCCGAGAGTATCAGGACCGTTCTGACGTTCCGTCCCCGAATGTTCCAGCAGAGATCCTGAAGGTGCCCTTCGGGAAAAGCTGATCGAAGAGGCGATGGCCAACCCTGGCCAACGTCCCGGAGACCATCTCTGGGGTCGCTTCCGTCTGCCGAGCCAGTGCGGCCAGGGCGCCGAGGCGACCTTCAACCCAGCCTGCAATATCGGTCTTGAGGTCGATTGTGCCGAAGTCGCCGTCCAGCAGGTCCAAGTCGTTCAGTTCGCCAAGGGGCGACGATACGACGAACTGCAGTCGGCCGACCTGGCTGGCGAAACGATGCTCGAAGACTTTGATCACCAAATCGGGGGACCGGGGAATCGGCCCTGCGGCCAGGTTCAAGAGCAATCCCGCCGAAGCGGACGCATCCAAGTTTAATGAGTCCTGGTGATCGATACTGGACACGACCTGGGGAGCAAGATCGATCGAGCCGATAGGCCGACCACCCTGCGCGAAGTCAATCATCACTCGGCCCGGGCCGATCTCCAACCCACGGAGGCTGAACCGAATCTCAGGCGAGCGGCCCTTTAACGGAACGAGCACCTCGGCATTGTCGGTCCGTCGGCCGATGCTTCCGTCAACTTGCTGGATCTCCCGTGGCTCTGCTTTCTCCCTCGAGAGGGTCTCTGGCGCCTGCCTCGTCGGAGCGACCGACCCTGGCGCCACCCTCTTCAGCGTACGGCCGAGCCACCTGACGACCCTGATCGGCAGGCCGACGGGCCCCGATGGGTTTCGTGCGGACAAGGCACGTCCTTTGGGCGGGAGCGTTTCTGCGGTTCCGCCGATCAGGAGATTCTCGACTGTCACGCTGATCCTTACTCGGACCATGGCCGGCAACAGATCTGGTCCGGGGACTGAGGCCATGAAAGAAACGAAGAAGCTACTCATCCAATCGTCCCAGCGAGGGAGTGTCCTCTGACCCGGCTTCTCCTCAGGTGCCCTTCCCTCACCAGTGATTGTGGCCCCACCCGTCTTCTCACCTGTCCCTTCGTCAGGTGCCTCTTCCTCACCCCGAAAAAGGTTAACGCTGAGATCATATGCAACGCCAACGACGACCTTGGCCGGAAACCTCACGGTGGCGCCTGTACGCCCGTTATGAGCTTTGATTGCGATACTGAACCTGTCGGCCAGCTCCGAGGCCGATTTTGGACGTGCGTTCGGATCCTTCTCCAAACACTGCAGTACCAATTCCTCGACGGCCTGCGGCACCACAACTGTGGGAGCGATCTCAGCGAATCGCGGAGGTTTCTTTTGTGCGTGCTCTTTCACTAGTCGAAAAATCGTAGTTGAGAACCGATGAAGTTGACTGTCACGCTAGAATTGCCCGGCCTCACCAGATTCCCACTCAACAGGAGGGCTCTCGCTATGCCAGGCAAGGCGGCCAAGGTGACCATCACCGAACGACAACGCGACATCCTCACCACGCTCCGCGACGCCGTCACGGCCCCGTCGCATCTCCGGCAACGCGCCGCCATCATCCTCCTGGCCTTCGACGGTCTCCGCAATGAAGACATCACCGAAGAGCTGGGCCTGGGCGGACGCCAAGTCGGACGGTGGCGACGGCGCGGGGCCAAAGGTTGGTCCCGCTTGATTGACCTCGAGTGCCGCGAGACCAAAGCCGACCTGCGCCGGGCGATGGAAGCGCTCCTCACCGACGCACCCCGCCCCGGAGCCCCCGGCAAGTTCACCCCGGAGCAAGTCACGATGATCCTCGCGGTCGCCTGCGAGCCCCCCGAGAAGTCCGGCCGGCCTATCACCCACTGGACGGCCAACGAGCTGGCCGACGAGGTGGTCAAGCGGGGCATCGTGGTGTCGATCTCGACCTCGCAGGTCAGCCGCTACCTCCGCGAGGTGGCCCTGCAGCCCCACAAGAGCCGGTACTGGCTCAACACCACCGAGAAGGATCCGGTCCGGTTTCAGGAGCAGGTCGAGGCGGTCTGCGAGACGTACCTGGCGGCGCCGGCGTTGGAGCGAACTCAGAACACCCATACCGTGTGCGTGGACGAGATGACGGGCATCCAGGCGCTGGAACGGATGCTGCGACCAAGCTGATGATCGCCGGCCAGCCGGAGCGGATCGAGTTCGAGTACAAGCGCCACGGGACGTTGACGCTGATCGGTAACTTCCAGGTGACGACCGGGGAACTGATCGCGCCGTGGATCGGCCCGACGCGAACCGAGGCCGACTTCGCCAGCCACATCGAGCAGACGATGGCGACCGACCCGGGCGAGTCCTGGGTGTTCGTCGCGGATAACTTGAACATCCACTGCTCGGAGACCTTGGTGGAGGTGGTGGCCGAGGCGTGTGAGATCACGACGCCGCTGGGGAAGAAGGGGGTACGTGGGGTCCTGAAATAGGTGGCGACTCGCCAGGCGTTCTTGTCGGAGGAGAGTCACAGCGTCCGGTTCGTGTACACGCCGAAGCACAGTTCGTGGCTGAACCAGATCGAGGGGGTCTTTGGGGTGATCATGCGGAAAGTGATCCGCCGTGGTTCTTTCAAATCGGTGAAAGATTTGCGTGAGAAATTGGTGGATTTCATCGACTACTTCAATCGCGTCTTCGCGCATCCGTTCCGCTGGACGTACACGGGTCGTCCGCTGATGGCGAAGCGCGTGGCGTGAAAGGGGTCCGACAATCATCGGAACAGAAAGTCGGGTTAAGCGTGTTCGGGCCAGGATTTCAGGTCCGGTTCTTGAGACGCGGTGTCCTGCCTCTTGCGCGAGACGCGGACGTAGATGGCGACGTGCTTATGGGCGATCCGTTGGTACTGCGACTTCGGGCCATAGGTAGTCTTAGGCATTGCTTGCCCCGATGGATCAGAGAAGGCATCGAGCCTACCTCGGGGGCGGCCGGATTGGCAAGAGAAAGCTATAGGATTCTCGTTACGGTTTTCCGGCCCAAAAGCCCGCGATTTCCAGCGTCCGACCCCGCGAATTCGACCGGGGATTTCTTTTACACTTTCCCCGAGGGCGTGGGAGGGGCTTAACCGACTTTCTGTTCCGATGATTGTGGACTGAAATGGGGCAAAGTAGCGAACGAGAGCAATTGGCTGGTATTGGGTTCAACTGAGGGTTCGACTAGCTGATGAACGGTACCTCCTTTGAAGGGTCGCGCACCAGTCAGCATTTCGTAGAGTATGACTCCGAGGGAGTAGAGGTCGCTTCGGTGGTCGATCGGAACCCCCGGGACCATGGCAAACTGTTCCGGACTGGCGTACCCCGGGGTCCCGATTGCTGACTTCATGTGCACGGCTGGGGCGGTCCAACTGGCCGGCTCCCCCCAAGAATCATGGCAATCCCGAAGTCGAGGAACCTTGATCTTTTCTCGGCCACTGACTTGATCGGTTGTGATGAGGATGTTCGCGGGTTTCAGGTCGAGATGAACAATGCCCAGGTCATGCGCCGCGCCAGTACAACGCAGACCTCTCGCAAGACCCACTCGACCCAGGGAAGATGGCAGGGCTGGCCGGAAGCCAATCTCTCTCGAAGGGTTCGGCCCTCCAGATACTCCATCTCGATGTAGCGCAGGTCGCCTACGACTCCGGTGTCGTACACAATGACCGCGTTGGGGTGCTTTAGCCTGGCCAGTATCCTGGCTTCGCGATCGAAACGTGCCCGGGAGATGTAATCTCCAGCAATGGACGAACGGATGATTTTGAGTGTGCGTGTCTCGCCAAGACCCAGGTGTTGGACGAGCCACACAGAAGCCATGCCTCCTTCGCCGAGTTTTTTTATCACTCTGTACTTGTTGGACAGGACCATCCCCGGCGCGATTGCGCTTTCCATTTCCTCCGTGGGCGGTCCTTCTCTCGCTTCAGGGGTCGGTAGCTCTTCACCAAGCCAGGTTCCCGTATCTTCGCCAGGCGGCGTTACCATCCCTTCGTGGGTTGAGGAAGACAGACTCTCGGCGATCTCCCTTAGCTCCTGATCACCGAGCAGTCTGAGCACGTCCTCGACGGGCGACCCTCGCAGCCGTTCTTCGGGCGTCCTCGCGTCGTCTGGGTCGGGTGTACCAGAGCTAGGGACGCTTTTGTCTGCGTCCTCCCGGTCCTCCAGCGGCGTGGCACTCATGGCTAATACCCAATCCTGGCTTTCTCCGCGACCTGTCCCGGCCCATTAACATTCTCGTGGACCGCGCCCGGTACTTCAATGATGCAAAACTCGGCACTGGCCCTGTGAATGGAGAGTTCCTCGACCGTGATGTCCGGGAAGTTCGCCAATTGGTTGTCGTTGGTCAGAAACACGTCACAGCCGAACTCGATCGCAGTGGCGAGATGGAGGGCGTCGGCCAGCCCGTAACGCCTCGGCTGAGCGGGCGGAATCGCCGGGTATGTGTGACCGCCCCGGATAGCGCTGGCCCGGTCGTACATCGCGGCAGTCAGGCCCAGCGTCCGCAGGTTCGGCCCGTGGAAGAACCGGAAAAAGTCCGACAGCCGCTGGCCGCCGCCTGGGCCAAAGACCGGGACCAGACATTCCGTCCGGGTCAGCTCGCTGATCGCGAATCGATGGCCGGCCTGTTCGAGCGCGGCCAGGTGATTCAGCGCACGTTGCTGGTCGGCGGGGTTGCCCTCGACCGCGTAGATAACGATCACGGTGTCCAGGTAGTACAGCACTCACGGCTCCCCCGACGAGGGCCTCGCGGCGTGCGGCGTCCAGTTCCCGATCCCGCTCGGCGTCCTCGGCCAGCGCGCACGTCGTCTTCGGGGCGCAAGTCTTCCGCCGACCGCCCGGGGAAGCCGCGGGAGCGCTGCTCGGCTGCGATCTCCCGGATCACGTCCGCCAGGCCGCGCTGTGGTCCAACCGCCGCGGCGACACGGATCGTCACTCGCACGGGGCCGGGCGGCAGCCGCGGCTGATGTGTCAGTCGCAACTGACCGTTCGAGTCCAGCGTGGCCTCGATCGTCTCTTCGATGACATTCATGGCGAGTCCTCCTTCAATCCATCGTAGCCGGGATGGCGGCGGTCAGGAATGTCTTCCGCCCGGAAAACGTGAGTGACACGCGAGTCGACCTCTAGGGCGAGTATCGCGACCTGCGGCTGTTCGTGGAGGAGATCACGTGCGCCCGCGAGAGGGCGGGACTCACGCTGGCCGCGGTGTCCCGGCGACGTGGGATCGGCCAGCCGGCCCTTTCCTGCCTGGAAATGGTCTCTGAGGCGTCCATGCCATGTTGTCACGTGCAAGCCATCCCAGCGAGGCCCGGACGATCTTCCGAGGGTTCTTTATCTTACGGGCCTCACCAGATGTCGCCGACGGTGAATCCCTCCGGGAAAGGGTCGTCCGCCTCCAGTACGTAATTGCAAAAGCCGGTGATCCAGGCCCTGCCGCTGATGGTCGGTACCACGGCTCGATACGGTCCAACCGACGTTTCTTCCAGCAATCGACCCGTGAAGATCGTTCCCAGGATTCCCTCGTGGTGAAAGTCTTCGTTCAGGCCGAGCTTTCCCTTGGCGTGAAGCGTGGCCATCTTGGCACAGGTTCCCGTGCCGCAGGGTGAGCGATCGATGGCCCCGGTCCACGTGACGGGACGATTCCAGTCGAGCCGGCCCGTTGACACGACGACGGCGTTCTTGGCATGCGCCCGGCCTGGGTCGGCGGCGCGGACAAAACCGTGATCGTCACCCCGCGGAATCCCGGCTGCCGCGGATGGTCGACCGGTAATTGCTCCTGGGCGGCGGCTTTGATCATCTCGCCGATCCGCACAATCTCTCGTCCTTCTTCGGGCACCAGACGCAGGCCGAACGGTGCTGCGTCACTGATGACATAAAACATCCCGCCGTACGCGACATCAACGGTGACCCTACCCAGGTGGGGCACATCGATCGCTTTGTCGAGGTGCACGGCAAAGGCAGACACATTGCGAAACGTGACCTTCCGGACCTTGCCGAGTGCACATTCGGCCTGCACGTGAATCAGCCCGGCCGGCGATTCCAGGGCCAGCTCGGTGATCGGCTCACTCATCGGCACCATGCCGGTTTCCAGCAAGACCGTGGTCACGCAGATCGTGTTCGTCCCGGACATGCCGGGGTACTCGGTCTGCTCCATGATCACGTAGCCGGCAACGGCATCGGGATGAGTTGGGGGCAGGATCACGTTGCAATTGGCGGCGGGATAGCCGCGCGGCTCGCGCAGCATCAGCTTGCGCAACCCATCAGCATGGTTCTGAAGATGCTGCATCTTTTCAAAGATCGTGTGCCCGGGAACGTCGAGCACGCCGCCCACAATCACGCGGCCGGGCTCGCCGCAGGCATGGGCGTCCACGGCCTGGATCATTCGCGCCAAACGCATGGTTTTTCCCGATCGCAAAGTGGTTTGACTTGGAAGTGGTCGGCGCCAGTCAATATACTGGCCGAATGCGGGTTATTCTATCGAAGAATTCCGAATCGGCGGAAACACGCGCGATGTGCACTCTGGCGAACCTACTGGGCGGCACGCTCTATCTGGCCCTGTCCTTCTCGAATTCCGGGGTCCCGCTCGCACACCTCGCCCGGGCGAGCGATTTCGACCTTCTCTGCGCCCGCGCTATTGGTTACGAGCTTCGTGAGACGTAGGCCTTCAAGGCTGAGCCCAAGCCGTGATTTCCGCCGATGGTCTTCAGAGCCAACTCGCCCCGTTGCTACTGTCGCATGGTCGTTGACCTCCGGAGGCCGAACTGGTGAACGAGCGGAACCTGGCCTCGAGCAATCTGGAGGTCAACCGTTGGTTTTTTCGGACCTGCCGGGCCGTTGCCAATCGCCGAGGATTCTCGAAACCTTATCCCAGATTTGCTCCCGTGCCGCGTCGCGATCCGCGTACCGCGCCAGCAGCTCGTCATAGTTGGTATGGGCATGCCGGATATGGGCAATCACAGCGAGGCGGATCGCCTCCGGGCTGAGCTCTTTGGCCGCGGCGGTGCGGCCGACGCGGCCGCTATACTTGCGGCATGCGTGTTCGGCAATCTCCATCTCTTCTCTTGCCGGACACCTGGGATACTGCTCGCGGATCGCGCTGGCAAACGCGTTGACAAACTCATGATCCTCAAGCTCGCGGCGCTCGGCGGCTCGTGCCTGTCGCCAGGCCCGTAATTCCGCGTCCGCCAGTGATTCCTCTTCGGCACGGCGAAGCGCTTCGGGCTCGACCAGGATGCCTTGCCGCTCATAGCGTTTGCGCGCACGCGACCAGCGGACGACGACGGCGCGGAGCTTTGAGTATTTACTGGCCCGGCGCGTCACCGCCGCTTCACCACTGGGCAAAAACTCCAAACGGTCAAGATCCGCACAGCCCATGCAGAGGGCCTTTTCCCCCTCCAGCCGGAGCAGATTGCCCTTCCAGAGTTCCACGCCGCATTCCGTGCATTGGGTAGGACGAACCACGGAGAAAACGACGATCTCTCCTTCAGACCCGCTTTTCGGCTTGTCGCTCTTGCGTTCCATGAACGTTCATCTGGCTCGATTCGACTCAAAGACCTACCCAGTCCCCATTTCGCTCACGTTGTTGTCGCTCAGCCCTGGTGCTAGAGATCGACGTGGGCTGGCTGGGCGCCATGCGGCGTGCGCTGGGGAAAACGGCTGCCGGTCGTGTTGTCCGCGGAAGAACTCCGGCGGAAACGAGCAATGTAAATATAACACAAATTTGGGTCGATAGGTTTCCGAATTCGCGACGGAATCCGCAAATGCGAAGATAGAAGCGATTAAAATTGCGTGCATTAAATCATGTATGGAATCGAACAGGCCTTGGCCCAGATCGCGACGGCGATCGGCCAGCCGGCGTCGGGCCTGACGGCGCTGAGCATGGACGTCAACGGCGACGGTTCGGTCAATACGACGGACCTGGCGCTGGCGACGAAGTCCAAGGGCAATAAGCTGGGGACGGGGCTTCCGCTGGGATGAGGCGAGGCGTCCAGGAAACCGCGAGCTCACTCCACCCCGCGGTCTTCGCGGGGGTGGTCTCTCGCCATCAACCCGTGGCGTGATCCGCGGCGCCGACGGGCAACTTGCGGCCAGGGGCCTCGTCTCCCGGGAAACCGCCCGGGACATCGCCGCAGTCAAGGCCCCCGGCGTCCCTCGGAACGCCACGCCCTCGTTGACGCGGAAGCAGGAGATCGCACTCCGGGAGGCGAACCATGATCGTGATGTGTCGCTGTCGATCGGCCGACCGAACTCATGATCGAGTTGGCGAGGTTGCCGCCGCAGGGGGGCCCAGCTCGTGTGCGGACGAACCCTACCACACTCCCGCCGCCTCACCCTCCTCAGGCTGGCTCCTCATTTCGGACGGGGACTTCGCCTGCTTGCCTGCAAGCGCGATCAGATTGTGGATGTCGTATTTATCAGTGGCTGCGGTCAACAGTTCGATGCCAGCAACGTTCCCGCTTGCGTCATAATCTGCGACCACCAATGGGGCCACTTCGATCGAGTAGGCCACCGGGCGATCCGAAAGCTTGTAATAGCTTGCGTTGGCTGACTTGTTGACTATCCAATTATTCATTTTTGGTAAATCGCTGAAGCGATCCCCTGGTTGCCAACCGGCCTTGGATCTCCCACTCTGACACTTTAACTGATGGTCTGGAAGTTTTCAACGATCATCAAACACGAAACGTGGTTACGAGATTGTTCGTAACGTGGTTGACGATGACACGAAGCCTACCCCGAATGTAAACGGTGCAGGTGGGATCGTCCCGGTGTGCCACGGCGACTCCGTGGGCAACGGCGTCTTGGACCTGAGCTAATGTTATTCGTCGCTGAGCCATTCGATCTTGAGCGTGGCGGCTAATGTTCATGATAGACTCTATGAGTTGCTGAAAACAGTCGAGTCACCAAGTTTCCCGAGTCCGAGTTAGACAAAGGGGACCGAAATAATTACTTGACGCTAAGGTGAGACGATAAAATGTGATGGAAATAATTTCTTCAATACCCCCAAATTATCTCCGACGCCATTTCCGTCCTTCCCTTTTTACGCCGAGTCCCCTATTCCCACGGTCCCGCCCGCAAACACAACTCGATCTGGTCCTTCGGGAACGCCGTCCTCGCATTGAACGTCGCGGAGATAGACGTTGAGTCCGTCTTGGAGAGTGGCTTCAATTTCAGGTGCTTGACTTCATATGCGGTGACATCCTGGAGACCTCCATCTACTCTCCCTTTTCGTTGAAACGTACTTTCTTGTAACTAGCCGTGGCCTCGACCCTGTCGGCAAACTGATTGATCGCGGCTTCGAGGTCTCGTTTCATTGGTGCTGGTGCGTTTGAGAGTGTCCGGGGATTTCACGGCTTGACCATTGTAGTGGCCCCCATGGACAATCCCCGGCGGTGCGGACTCCGACCGATGAATCCGGTAATCCGACATTTCCCTGATGACCGGTGAGAACGACCGATTTCGTCGCGTACCAAGTCACATGATACAAAGAGTTTGACGGGTCGGAACGGTCCGGTCAAGTCGTCACTGCTTCTGAATCTGGAATGGGCCTCGGGGCGAGGAAACGGGGACGAGGAAACGGGGACGCAGTTAGATTCGCCTCCCTTTTTTGCCTCCGCCTCGGTATGGTCGCCCCGCTGGGCGTCTAGCGATTCTTGTCGAAAGGCCAGAGAGGGAAGTCCAGATCCATGAGCAGGGACTTGATATCGTCTCGGGAGAGGAGGAGCCAGGAATCGGGATCGGCGCGGAGCACGGCGAGATCGCGGAAGCCGAGGGAGACGGCCATGCGGAGATTGTCGGCGGCCTGGTCGAGATCGAGTCGGCGGACGGACTCGGCCTGGCCGTCAATCGGGGTCTTGCCGTAGCCGATCAAAGCGGCGCGCCTGGTCTGCTCGAGAGCCAGCTTGGCAAGGTCGAGGGGCGCGCGGTCCTTCCAGATGAGCTGGCGCTCGGCGTCGAGGAGATCGGCTTCAGCCGGGGACCTCGATGCTCGGAGGAGCCGGCCGAGGTGCCAGAGCGACTCGGTGAGCCAGTCTCGTGCCTGGTCTCTCGCCGTCGAAGCCGTGCCGATCGGCTTCAAGATCGCAACGGCGCGCTCGAGGATCTTCAATCCCTCGCGTGTCTGGCCCAGGTCGACCAGAGCCATGGCCTCTCCGGTGAGGACCGCGCCGAGGCGTCCCTGAACTTCGGAATCCTCCGTCGAGTTGCCAGCGATGCTTTCGAGCACCTCGTGGGCACTCGCGAACGAGTCCCGGGCGCCGGCCGAGTCGCCGGCGTGACGTTGGATCGCTCCCAGTTTCCAGAGCGACTCTGCCGCTTTCAATGCAAGCCCACGGTCTCCCCGGTGGGCCGTAACGAGGTTTGCTTGAGTATCGGCGGCCCGGAGGTACAAGGGCAGTCCCTCAGCGAACTTTCCCAGGTCGATGTATTGCTCCCCGAGATTCTCGAGCTCGGAACAGAGTTCCTCTTTGTACTCGACCACATTCGGTGATTCAGCCACAGCTAGTTCCAGCTCGGCGATGGCCCGCGTGAATGCCGTGATCGCCTGCGCGTTATCCCTTGCCTCGTCGTGGAGGTAGCCCAAGATGTTCCAACTCCGCGCCAGTGATGCACGGAATCGCGATTGATCTGGCTGGAACGGGCCGACTTTCGTCAGGATGTCGATCGCCTTCTCGATGGAACCTAACGCCTTACGGTCTCGGCCCACTCTGTGCAGGAGTGTGCCTAATTCGTTGAGTGTTTCCCCGAGAACTACTCGGTGATGGATCACCGAAGGATAAGTGAAGACGAGCACGGAGCGATATTCGAGCGAGCGTTCGAACGAAGCGAGTGCCGCTTCCAGTCGGTTGTTCTTCAGCTCGATGGTCGCGATATTGTAATGGCTCATCGCGAGCGAGTTGAGAAGTTGGACCGGTTTGGGGCCGGACTTGATGCCGTCGAGCAGGGATTGGCAGATGCCGCGCACCTCCTGGAATGAGCGGAGCGCCGGCTGGATAATTGTTCCGCTGGTAGTTGACGAAGCCCTGGACATTGATCATATCGGCCAGCTTCTTGCGGTACTCGACATCCTCCGGGAATCGACCGATCAATCGTCTCTGGATCGTCTCGGCCTTCTGGAGAGATTCAAGGCCCCGTTCCGGAAGGTTGCGACCCGCCTCGGCGATGCCCATCTCGTGGTAACACGCGGCAAGATTCGCCTCGTCGCTCGCGACTTTGGGATGCTGCGTCGAGAGAGGCTCGAGGATCGACCGAGCCCGTTCGAGCGAGGTCATGGCCGCCAGGAACTCCTTGTCGGCGGTGAGCCGTTGGCCGATCGCCAGGTGGCAATCGGCCATGCGACGCCGCAGATCCGGATCGGCGGGAGCAATCGCGGCCAGCGCCTCCCAGATCGCCAGCGCCGCGTTGAACGAGGCGATTGCCTCGTCGGTCGTGCTGATCTCCGTGGCGACCTCCCCGATGCGGAAGTGGGCCTCGGCCAGCTCTTGCCGGATTTGGGGGTCGTCGCCCCGCTGCTTGACAAAGTCTTTGTGATACTTGAGAGCCGTCTCCAGCAGCTCCCGGCGCAGACCGCGGATATCAACAGAATCCTGTTGCTTGAGGAGGGCATTCTGGCTGACGCTGGTCAAGTAGTCTCGGATGGCCCGGTTGGCCAGTCGGAAATTCGACTGTGAGGTGGCGCGGGCCTCGGCCTCCCGGCCCTCCCAGCCGCGATGACCACCAAACCGATGCCGAAGAAGGCGAGAATGAGCAAAGCCAACATCAGGGCTAGGGCCAGACCGCGCCAGAGCTTGGTTTCGCTTGCACCACATCCAAGCCCGAGTCGCTAACGATACTGGTCTTGCGAGGATTGACTCACCGTCCAGATAGCGCCGCAGGTCGTCGGCCAGCGCCTGGGCCGAGGGGTAGCGCCGCGTCGCGTCCTTCTCCAGGCACTTCAGGCAGATGACTTCCAGGTCGCGCTCCACGACGGGATTGTGCTTCGACGGGGAATCTGGCGTCCGGTCGCGGACTTGCTCAAGGGTCTCGACGGGCGTGTCACCTCCAAAGGGAGCTCGACCGGTCAGCAAGGCATAGAGGATCGCGCCCAGACCATAGACATCGGTGGCCGTGGTCACCATTCCGCGTTTGCCCGAGGTTTGCTCGGGAGCCATGTAGGCCGGCGTCCCCAGGATTGCGCCGCTCTGGGTCAACTCACTGTCGGCCTGGACCCGCTTGGCCAGGCCGAAGTCGGTGACGTGGGGGCGCCGCGCTCGTCGAGCAAGATATTGCCCGGCTTCAGGTCGCGATGGAGGATTCCTCTCTGGTGGGCGTGGTGTACCGCTTCGGCCACCGTCCGGACGAGCCGCGCCGAGGATTTCGGGTCGGTGGTAAATTCGGCAAGCCTCCGGTCGAGGCTGAGCCCGCCGATCAGCTTCATGCTGAAGTAGCGCTGGTCCTCGTACCGGCCCACTTCGAGGATCGGGACGATGTGGGGATGATCGAGCTGGGCAACCGCTTCGGCCTCGTTCTGGAATCGCCTCAAGTCGTCTTCGGTTGCCAGGATGCCCGCCTGGAGCATCTTGATCGCCACCGGTCGGTTCAGGCTGAGTTGGCGGGCCCTGTAGACCAGTCCCATCCCGCCCCGCCCCAGCAAGTCGAGCAGCTCGTAATCGCCGAAGTAGCGCACGCGAGTGCCGGGGCGGCCGGCCGGCTCGCCGTCGGGTGTGGCGGGTCCTTCAGTCGTCGGGTCGGGTGTTTGGTGAGGCGAGTCGGTCGTAGCGGATTGAGCCGCCTGGAGCCCGAAGACAGCGTCGATCACGGCGGCGCTATCAGGGAATCGGCGGCGATAATCCTCCGCGTCGGGTTTGGCACCCGACCTCTGGACCAGCTCACGCTCAACCCGCAGGAGCTCTTCCAGGAGCGGCAGCCAGCCGGACTCCCCGACCTCGACCAGGAAATCCTCGATCCGTGGTCGCTGGCCGGCCTTCCAAGCACGCTCGAAGCGAATGGCAGCCTCGTCAATCCAGGTCCAGTCCGCGGTCGGGCTTTCAGCCATGGCAAACTCCGGCCCTCGCATGGGGACGTTCGGTCCAGCGTTGCATCGGGGGTCAGTCGCCCCGCGATGAAAAGAAGCCTACTGGGGACCGCTTGTGGGTTTCACCCACCCTGAGAGCTACCTTCGTCATACGACATCCACTTGCTGCGAATTCGCTCCAGCCGCCGCTCGACCGAGCGCTCGGTGCAGTCGAGCCTATCGGCGATCTCGCGGTTGGTATAGCCCTCGAGTCGCCAGAGTGCGATCTGCCGCAACTCCGGGTTGACCAGAACACCCAACCGCCGCTCCAGCGCCTCGTTAAGCAAGGCCGCCTCGGCCGGCGAGGGCCCGGCGGACTCCATCTGTTCCAATGTCCAGAAAGCCGACTGTGTCTCGTTGTCCATCGGTAAGGTTTGTTCGCGGGCGAGATCCCGCTTGTCCCTGCCCTGCTTCTTGGCCGCGTTCCGCGCCTTGCGAAGCGTGATCGTCACCAGCAGCTTCCAGAGGCCATCACGGCCAACCAAGTCGAACTCGCCTCGCTGCTGCCGCAGGCAGAAGCTCTTGTACATGCTCTGGAGTACGTCCTCCTCATCCTCCCGGCGACGAATCCTCCGGTCCAAGTTGTTGCGGGCCAGCTCCAGAAGATCGCGGAAGTAGCGCCGCCAGATCAGTTGCGCGGCGAGGTCGCGTTCGGCGGGGTCGCTGGAGCGGAGGAGCTGGATCAGCCGCGTCACCGATCCGTCCTTGTCCATCGACCGTACCTCCCGGAGCCGACGAGCCCTCGGCGCACGGCGCCGGACGAGCCGCCCCACTCGATGTCCCTTGAGTTGATCAACACGCCACCCGGCTATCCGACAGACGACCTTGGTTTTTCTCCAGGGTGGCAAAGCTAACCGGGGACACTCCTGGGGGCTCGTCCACCAAAAGCCCTCTTCGACCCAAGCGAATCGAACACGCGCGGGCTGGCCCCTTTCCCCCATAGGCGTTAACATTAGGTTTATGCCCATAAAAAAACGCAAACTGGCACCCGGAGGCCAGCGTGATTTCACTATCCTGGTGCTGCTTAGGCTTTTTTAGGCTTGTTCGCGGAATAAGTTGGCTCATGGGTCGAGATTGGTAAGGACCCATGTCAGAGGGTTCGTAGGGGGGCAACCACCATTGGGCCTGGGGTTGCAGTGGGTTTCATCCATCCTACACCTGTCAGGCGACACTATTTTTGAACCCCTGGACCTGTACTGAACCCCAGGTTCATCCTGACCGACCTTGTTCACTAATCCACTAACGATCACTGCCGCGACGACGGTCCTTTGATCGTCCCTCCTCTCCAGGCGACCGGTCGTTCTCGTCGCTCGGACGGATCAAGCCTGACTTGCGCTTCTCACGCAACCGGTAGCTCTCGCTGCGGATCACCAGCGTCTGGCTGTGATGCAGCAGCCGATCCAGGATCGCCGTGGCCAGCACGTCGTCACCGAAGACTTGACCCCATTCCCCCACGCTCTTGTTCGTCGTGATCAACAGGCTCCCCTTCTCATATCGGCGGTTGACTAGCTGAAAGAACAGGTGGGCCGCCGGACGCTCGAAGGGCAGGTAACCCAACTCGTCCACGATCAGCAGCCGCGGTTTGGCGAAGTAGGTCAGCTTCTCACCCAAGCTCCCGGACGACTCCGCTTTCCCCAAGGTTGACAACAACTCCGTCGCCGTGGTGAACTGGACGCTATGACCCAACTCGCCCATCCGGCGACCCAGTCCGATGGCCAGATGGGTCTTTCCCACACCAGGAGGTCCGAATATGAGCACGTTATCTCCATGTGCCAGGAATCCGCCGGTCGCCAACTCGCGCACCAGCCGGTCGTCCACCGACGGCTGCACCGCGAAGTCGAAGCCCTCCAGGGTCCGCACCGTGGGGAACTGGGCGATCTGCAGGCCCATCCGCACCCGCTTGGACTGCTTCGCATCGACTTCACATTGCAAGATGTGATCAATCAATTCCAGATAAGACCACTCCTTCCGGGCCGCCTCCGACAGCACCGCGGGCAGGGTCTCCCGCGTGTGAGTCAACTGAAAACGTTTCAAGTTCATGTTCACACGATCGTCCATCGGCGAACTCGGCATGGTCATTGGGGACCTCCTTGCCTTCGACCAACAGGGCATATTCCGACAACGGTCGAGCGAACCCGGCCGTCGCCGGTAGGGCGATGGGTACCGACGGTACGCTCACCGTCGCCGCGGCCTCGCCCCCACCAAGGCCCCGATACAACCCGGCGAAATGAGCCGGGTCGCGAATCACACTGTGGGGCTGATCGCACCGGCGATGCTGGGCGATCCGTTCCCCCCGGCGATAGACCTCCACGGCTTCCAAGCCCACCACCACGTCCACGACCTCCCGGATGAAGCGGTGCGGCACACTGTATCGAACCGTGTTGACATCAACAAAACAGTCAGTGCTCACCTTTCTTGATAAACGCTGCGTCCGCACCGCCAATCCCCGGTGCGGCAGGGGACGCAACGCCGCACGCTCCAGGGCCAGGAACCGATCGATGGGACGCTCCTGGATCGTCCCATGAAGCCGCACGTCGGCGACCTCGTCCATCCACCAATCCCGATGGTCGTGGAGCGCCATGAGGCACGCGAATTCGGGTTCATCCGGAGGAAGGCGCGCGGGTCTTGAAAAAAGTGGACATACTGACTCCACTTGAAGTTGTGTCAAAAGCACTTCAAACCGGGAGGTCAGCATGTCCACCAGCCTGTTGTATCACGCCTTTGGCGTCCGCGGCTATGACCACGTCCGCACCGACTACATCGACGGCGAGGTGATCTTCACCATCGAGCAGGACCACGACGATTGCCGATGTCCAATCTGTGGCGGCCGGGAGGTCTCTGCGCGCGGTCACGTCTGGCGCCGATTTCGCTCCCTGCCGATTGGCTGCCGGATGACCGCCGTCGTCCTGGCCATCCCGCGCGTCGAATGCCTGAAGTGTAGCGTGGTGCGCCAGGTCAAGGTCGCCTTCGCCGATCCCCGGCGCAGCTACACCAAGGCCTTCGAGCGATACGTCCTGGAGTTGTCCCGGAGCATGACCATCCGCGATGTCGGTCGTCACCTCAACATTAGCTGGGACCTGGTCAAGGAGATCCAGAAGCGCGACCTGACGCGGCGCTACGCCAAGCCCAAGCTCAAGCACCTGCGGGCCCTCGCCATCGATGAGATCGCCGTGGCCAAGGGGCACCGCTATCTCACGGTGGTCATGGACCTGGAGAGCGGCGCCGTGGTCTTCGTCGGTGACGGCAAGGGGGCCGATGCCCTCAAGCCGTTCTGGAAGCGGCTGCGGCCCAGCGGGGCCAAGATCCAAGCGGTGGCCATGGACATGTCGGGAGGGTATCAGGCAGCGGTCCGGCTCAACCTGCCCAAGGCGAAGATCGTCTTCGACCACTTCCATGTGATCAAGCTCTTCAACGAGAAGCTCTCGAACCTCCGCCGGGCCTTGTATCGCCAGGCGACCGACGTGGAGCACAAGGAAGTCCTCAAGGGAACGCGGTGGCTGTTGCTGAAGAATGCCGAGAACCTCGACGAGAAGAAGGATGAGAAGAAACGGCTCAAGGAGGCCCTGGCCCTGAATGAACCGCTGGCGATCGCCTACTACATGAAGGAGGATCTGCGGCGGTTCTGGGAGCAGCCGGGCAAGAGCTTTGCGACGACGTTCCTGGACGGGTGGATTCGCCGAGCGACCGCCTCGGGGGTCAAGGCACTGCAAGAGATGGCCAAGACGCTGGCGGCGCACCGCTCGGGTCTGCTGGCGTACTACGACGTGATGATCTCGAGCGGTCCGATGGAGGGGACCAACAATAAGATCAAGACGATGAAGCGTCAGGCGTACGGGTTCCGGGACCTGGCCTTCTTCAAGCTGAAGATCCTGGCGATCCATGAGACGAGGTACGCCTTGGTAGGATGATCGTTAGCTCATGATCACCCATCGACTTACGTCGGTGTGTGAGTGGCGCGCATCCGCCGGATGAACCCTGTTTCTGACCCCCCAGATCGAGCAGTTCGCCTGGCGGGTCGAACAGCTCGTCCAGGAAGGGGGCTTCGCGCTGATCACGGGAGAATCCGGGACCGGCAAGTCGGTGGCGCTGCGGATGGTCGCCGGGCGGCTGGCCGCACTGCGGGACGTGTCCGTCGGTGTGATCGAGCGGCCCCCATCCAAGACCGCCGACTTCGACCGCGAGTTGGGCGATATCTTCGCGGTGAAGCTTGTGCCCACAATCGCTGGGGGGGCTTCAAAGCCTTGCGTGAGCGCTGGAAGACCCACGTGGCCTCGTCACGAATCCGCCCGGTGCTCCTGGTGGACGAAGCCCAGGAGATGAGCCCGGAGGTTCTCAGCGAGCTGCGAATCCTCTCCAGTGCCGACTTCGATGCCACGTCGCTGTTGACCGTGGTCCTCTCAGGAGATGGCCGACTCCTGGAACGGCTGCGGCAGGAAGACCTGGTCCCCTTGGGGACCCGGATTCGCACCCGGCTGGTGACCGAACCCGCCGCGCGGAGCTCTTGGAGTTGCTCCGCCACGCGCTGGCCCAGGCCGGCAACGCCACGCTCATGACGGCCGAGCTGATGGAGACCCTGGCCGACCAGAGCGCGGGCAACTACCGCTTGCTCATGATCCTGGGTGCGGAGCTCCTGGCCTATGGCATGGCGCACGACGGGGCGCAACTGGACGAGAAATGTTACCTGGAGGTCTTTCAGCCGAGGAACTCCCGCCCGGCGCTGAAGAAGAAAGTGAAGGTGTGAAGATGCCCATGAACGGAGATCCCGTGCTTCCGGTGGTGCGCGTGGGTGAGATTGCCCAGCCGGACAGCGGCCCGCGCTGGCTGGTGGACGGGCTCTGGGCGCGTCGTCGGTGGGTGTCATCGGCGGCGCCCCCAAGTGCGCCAAGACCTGGTTGGGGTTGGACCTGGCGCTGTCGGTTGCCACCGGCACGGCGTGCCTGGGCCGGTACGCGGTGCCACAGCCCGGTCCGGTGCTGGTCTACCTGGCTGAGGATGCGCTGTTGGTGGTGCGGGAACGGATCGCGGGAATGGCCCGGCATCGCGGTCTGGATCTGGCCGCGGTCGAAGTCCACGCGATCACCGCACCGGTGCTGCGGCTGGACCGCGATCCGGATCGCGCTCGGCTGCGAGCGACGACCCGGCGACTGCGGCCGCGGCTGCTGCTGTTGGATCCCTTGGTGCGACTTCACGGCATCGACGAGAACCACGCGGGCGAAGTGGCCGAGTTGCTGGCCTACTTCCGCGGGTTGCAGCGGCAGCTCGACCTCGCAGTCGTGTTGGTGCATCAGACCCGCAAGAACGCCGCGGGGGGAGTGGCCGCGGGTCAGGGCCTGCGCGGCTCCAGTGACATCCATGCCTTCGGCGACTCGAATCACTATCTGCGGCGCAGCCGGGACCAGTTGGTGCTCTCCAGCGAGCATCGCGCGGCCCCGGCCTGGCCGCCGGTCCATCGGGAGCTGGTGGCGACCGACGCGGCGACGACCCCCCTGGAGGTCGTCGGGGACCCGGGGGACGGTTCGACCCGGCTCACCGGCGACGGCCCGCGGCGCAACCTCGAGCAGCGGGTGCTGGAGCTCCTGGGCCCGGGCGCGACCGTGACCCGAGCGAAGCTCCGGGAATCCCTCGGGGTCAAGAACCAGCGGCTGGGCGCGGTGCTGGAGTCGTTGGAGCGAGCCGGCCGACTGTGCCACACGCCCGCGGGTTGGCAACGTCGGGATTGATCGACCGACCGGGCCGTTCCCGTTCCCCCTCAGGAGAAAGGGAACGGAACGGTCGAACTCGCACTCAGTGCTCGCGTCAAGCGAACGAGGAGGAACCAGGCCCGGGGTGGACTTCGAGCGCATATCGCGCCTTGGTTACGATGGAACAGGTCCTGAACTTGCTGGGGTTCGAGCCCTCGAGTCGGTGGGGGTCCCAATGGTACGGAAGTTGTCCCCTTCCGGATTGCGGGACCGGCCGTCGTCGTCGCAGTTTCTCGGTGAACGTGGCGAGCGGTCGCTACTGTTGCCATCGCTGCCAGAGTCGTGGCAACTCACTTGAGCTCTGGTCGGCCGCCACCCAGCAGAGCGTGTATCAAGCCGCGATCGATCTCTGCCGTCGCCTGAGCTGCGACATCCCCTGGATTCCGCGCTGGTGAGGGCAACCTGTCTGGTCATGCCGACAGAACAGGCAGGATCCCATCACCAGACCAGAGGGAACAGAGAAGAGGCCACCGGTACTGACTTCGTGCCCGAAAGGAACCATCGATTATCTTGATCAGTGCGCTGTCAATTATCGTGATCACTCTCACTAGAAGTTCTTCCGGTAGCACGACCAGAGGCCGTGGATTTAGGAAGTATTAACAGATTCTATGTGTTATATTGACGCCGATGAATTCAGTGTACGGTTGCTACACCTGTTATTCCACCTATTCTCAGGCGGACGGCTCCCGGGCACATCGCACTCGGATCGGGCCCGCGACCGACAAGCAGGGCCACCGTCTACACGAGGATCTCGCGGGCGACGCGTCCGCTGACGTCGGTGAGGCGGAAGTCGCGGCCGCTGTAGCGATACGTCAGCCGCTCGTGGTCCAGGCCCATCAGGTGCAGGATCGTGGCGTGCAGGTCGTGGACGTGCATGCGGTTCTCGACGGCCTGCATGCCCAACTCGTCGGTGGCGCCGTGGACGTAGCCGCCCTTGACGCCGCCGCCGGCCAGCCACATCGAGAAGCCCAGGCTGTGGTGGTCGCGGCCCTTGGCCCCTTCGGAATACGGCGTGCGGCCGAACTCGCCGCCCCAGATGACCAGCGTGTCCTCGAGCAGTCCCCGGGCCTTCAGGTCCTTCAAGAGCGCGGCGATCGGGCGGTCGCTCTTCTGAGCATGGTCGCGGTGCTTGTTGATGTCCGCGTGATCGTCCCAGGGCTGGCCGCTGCCGTAGTAGACCTGGACGACCCGCACGCCGCGCTCGACCAGGCGGCGGGCGATCAGGCAGGCGTTGGCGAACTCGCCGGTGCCGTACAAGGTCGCGGGTCGCCGCCGACTCGCGGGCCAGGTCGAACGCCTCGCGTGCCTCGAACTGCATGCGGAAGGCCATCTCCAGCGATGCGATCCGGGACTCGAGCGCCTCGTCGGTGCCGCGCGCGTCGAGGTGCTCGCGGTTGAGCGCCTGGAGCAGGTCGATCTGCGTCCGCTGGGCCGGCCGCGACAGGTGGCGGTTGGACACGTCGCGGATGATCCGGTCCGGGTCGATCGAGTTGTTGCGGATGTGCGTCCCCTGGTAGATGCCCGGCAGGAAGCTGTTGCTCCACAACTGCGGGCCGACGACCGGCTTGCCCGGACAGAGCACCACGAAGCCCGGCAGGTTCTGGTTCTCCGTCCCCAGGCCGAAAGTCAGCCACGACCCGAGGCTGGGCCGGATCGGCTGCATGTTGCCCGAGTTCATCATCAAGAGCGACGGCTCGTGATTCGGGTTGTCGGTGTACATCGAGCGGAGCACGCAGATCTCGTCGATGCAGGCGGCCACGTGCGGGAACAGCTCGGAGACCGCGATTCCGCTCTGGCCGTGAGGCCGGGCGGAAAACGGCGAGGGCATGAGCTTGCCCTGTTTGCGGCGCCCGGTCATCACCGAGGCTGGAGGGGCCTGGCCGGCGTGCTTCTCCAGGGCCGGCTTGGGATCGAAGGTGTTGAACGTGCGACGGGCCGCCGTTCATGAACAGGAAGATCACCCGCTTGGCCCGCGCGGGGAAGTGCGGCGGTCGGGCGGCCAGCGGATTGCTCGGGACCGCCGCTTCCGCGAGTCGTCGGCGACCCGAGTGCCAGCCGGTCCCCGAGAGCAACCCGGCATCGGCCAGCACGCTCCCCAATCCCAAGCGCGCCGAAGCCTCCGCCCATCCGGCAGAATAACGCCCGGCGGGTCATCGGCAGTCCCGGGACCATGTTCCCGCCCATCGCTGATCGATCATAATTCGCTTGCATGGCCGGTGACCTCCTGGTTCGGTTCCGTGGGACGTTGCTTACCAGATTGCGGATTCCAGATTGCAGTTCACTGTCCGGAGACACAATCAATCGACAAACAAGAACTCATTGGCCGCCAGCAGGGCCTGGGTGTACCGTTCCCAACGGCTCAGATCGGTCGAGGTTTTCGATTGCGGGTCAGCCGTCGCCGGCGGCTCGGGCGTCCGGAGATAGGTCAGGCCGAGCTCGATCTCGCGAGCGGTCGCGGCACGGCCGTAGAGCAGGAGGTAGGCTTGGCGGATGGCCTCGGCGTCGTCCCGGCCGGCCGTGGGAGCCACACCCAGCCGGGCGGCCACGGCGCGGGCGGCGCCCACCATGAACTCGCTGTTGAGCACGAAGAGCTGCTGGAGCGGGACGGTCGTCTCGACGCGATGGCCGCTGGTAATGTTGGGGTCGGGGAAGTCGAAGAGGCGGAGCATCCAGGCCAGGTCGTGCCGGCTGATCGCCGCATAGGCGGTGCGGCGGCGATTGCCCGGAGCGTCGAGGCTGATCGACGGCCCGCCGATCGTCGGATCGAGCCGGCCCGCGACGACCAGCATGGCGTCGCGCCAGGCCTCGACGTCCAGCCGGCGGCGGTTCATCCGCCAGAGCAGGGTATTCCCCGGGTCCCTGGTGAAGCCCTGAGAATCGAACCGGCTGCTCTGCTGGTAGGTCGACGACAGCAGGATTTCACGGTGCAGCGACTTGAGCGACCAGCCGGATTTTACGAACCGGCGGGCCAGCCAGTCGAGCAGCTCGGGATGGCTCGGCCGCTCGCCCAGCGTGCCGAAGTTGCTGTCCGTGCCGACCAGGCCCCGGCCGAAGTGGTGCTGCCAGACCCGGTTGACCATCACTCGTGCCGTCAGCGGGTTGTCGGCGTCGGCGATGGCCCGCGCCAGCTCGAGCCGGCCGCTCCCCTTCCGGAAGGTCGACCGATCACCGCCGAGCGCGGTCAAGAACCGTCGCGGGACCTTGGCACCCGGCGTGGCCGCATTACCCCGCACCAGCACGGGCATGTCGGTCGCCCGTGATGCGTCGACCAGGCTATGGATCACGGGATACTTGGGCGGGGCCTTCTTCTTCAAGTCCTCCAGCGCGGCGCGGAGGGCCTTCACCTTCGCTTCTGGCCTCGGCCGGCAGCATGCGCTCGAACGCCTTGAGCTCGTTGGTCGCGACCTTCTTTTTCATGCGTTCGGCCTCGGCCTTGAGGAACGCGGTGATCTCCTTCTCCTTGGCGGTGATCGCGGCCTGGGCCTTGTTATAGGCCTCGACCTGCTCCTTCGGCACCGAGGGCACTTCGATGTAGTCGGTGCTGGCGAAAACGCCCTCGAGCGCGTAGTAGTCGGTGGTGGGGATCGGGTCGTACTTGTGATCGTGGCACCGGGCGCAGGCGACCGTCAGTCCCAGGAAGCCGCGGGTCAAGGTATCGATGCGGTCGGCGTACTGGTCGAGCTTCTTGCCATCTCCGTAGTAGACCGGCCCGCAGGCGAAGAAGCCGAGGGCCGCCAGACGGTCGAGCCGCTCGGATTCGGGACCATCTAGCCGGTCGCCGGCGATCTGCTCGAGGATGAACCGGTCATAGGGCATGTCGCGGTTGAAGGCCCGGGTCAGCCAGTCGCGATAGCGGAACCCGTATGGATAGAGCCTGGGCTGGAACGAGTGGGCCTGGTCCTCGCCGTAACGGGCGATATCCAGCCAGAAGCGGCCCCAGCGCTCGCCGTAGTGGGGCGAGGCCAGCAGCCGATCGACGACCCGGGCGAAGGCGTCGGGCGCCTCGTCGCGGACGAAGGCCGCGACCTCCTCGGGGGCCGGCGGCAGCCCGATCAGGTCGAACGTGACGCGGCGGATCAGCGCGGCCTTGTCGGCGGGCGGCGACGGCGCCAGGCCGTTGGCCTCGAGCCGGGCGAGGACGAACCGGTCGATCGGCGACACGGGCCAGGCCAGGTCGCGGACCTCCGGCGGCGCGGGGTTCCCGACCGGCTGGAACGACCACAACGACCGGGCTTTCTCGACCACGACGGCCGAATGGGCGGCACTCTCGGCTATGGAAGCCGCGGTCGTCGCGACCGATGCCGGGGCGCGGCGCGGGCCAATGTGCCCCTCGCTTGACCCAGTCCGTCAGCGCGGCGATCTCCTCGTCCTTGAGCTTGCCCTTGGGGGGCATCTGCACGGCCCCCTCGTAGCGGATGGCTTCGATCAGCGCGCTCTCGTCGGGCTTTCCCGGCACGACGACCGGTCCGCTCTCGCCCCCCTTGAGCATGGAGTCGCGCGCGTCGAGCCGCAGGCCCCCCTTGGCCTTCTCCGCCCCGTGGCATTCCTGGCAGCGGGCGGCCAGGACCGGCCGGACCTTCGCCTCGAAGAACTCCTCGGCCGCAGGGTCGAGTTTGCCCCCGCCGGGCTGCGGATCGCCGGCCGCCGCGACCACCGGCAAAATGGCGATCACCGCCAGCACCAGTCCAGCAAGATCCGGACCGGGAAAATCGAGCGCAAGGATAAGCCCATGATGTCCTTCTCCGCGCGGAAAAAGGTTTGATCGATATTTAACATCGACCATTCGGCGGCGGATGTCAAGGGTTTACGTCGCGGAGAGTCCGGCGCGACGGTCGTGGAAGGGTGCACCGGTTGACGACACCCGCCATTTTCGGGGAAAAGGCAGTCCGAGTTTTCAACGATCGGAGGCCCGTCTCTCCGAAAAAGATACAGCATGAGCCAGACGCCCGGATTTCCTGAACGGACGACGAGGTACCGTCAGATGAAGAAACCCTACGATGCAACGACGCGGAGTCTGATCGAGATGGGTCCGCCCGATTGGGCGGGCTACCTCGGCAGCCCGCTGGCCGATCCCCGACTCGTCAGGGCGATCGACTCGAACCTCTCGACGATCACGGCCGAGGCCGACAAGGTCCTCTGGATCGACGCCCCCGAGCCCTGGATCGAGCACGCCGAGCTCCAGGCGGGCCGGGATATCCGGCTCGTCGATCGGTCTCATCTGTATAACACGCTGCTGGGCTATCAGTTCCGGGTGCCGATCCGGACGCGCGTGGTCTTGCTCCGGCCGGAGGCGGACGGCCCGGAGTTGACCGGCCTCCGAGAGCAGAAACACCGCAATGGGGACGTGTATGACGCGTTCCGGTATAATGTGATCACGGGTCTGGGAGCAGCCGGTGGAACTTCTTGCTGGCCTGCGGCTTGACGGTCCTGCCTCTGGCACCGGTCTCCAACGTCGAGCCGGAGAAGGTCCCCGAGGTGCTCCTGGCCATCGCGGACCGCCTGGCACGGGAGGCCAGCCCCGACCAGGCGGCGACGTTGTGGAGCGCGACCCAGATCCTGATGGGGTTGCGCTACGAGGAAGAGCAGGTCGACGCGGTTTACGAAAGGGGTACCCACCATGCTGTTCGGAATCCACGGGATCGAGGAGTCAACGGTCTATCAGGGCATCCTCAGGAAAGGTGAACAAAGACCAAATCAGGCCGCATTGATGACGCGAGGAAGATCTTACTCCAACAAGGGGGTAAGAAGCTGGGGCCGCCCGAGCGAGCGGATCGAGGCGGAGATCGCCGCGCTGGACGATGTCGATCGCCTGCACGATCTCATCGACCGCGTCCTCGATGTCTCCACCTGGGACGAACTGATGGCTTCGCCTGATCGTTAGGGAGTCGCGCCCATGCTGTTCGGCACTGGAGGGATTACGGAGTCGTCCGTCCATGAGAAGATACGACGGAAAGGTAAGGCCCTCGGTCTTGCCGAAGCCTCCGCCAAGGGCTATGTCAGAGTCTACGCCGAAGATCTATGCCGAAGTCTTCGCAATTGGCTATGTCGAAGCCTTCGCTGCGGGTTATGCCGAAGGCCGCATCAACGAAGCGAGGACGACCTTGCTCCGCCTTGGGGCCAAGAAGCTGGGTCCGCCCGGCGAGCGGATCGAAGCGGAGATCGCCACGATGGGAGACGTCGATCGACTGAACGACCTCAGCGACCGCGTCCACGAAGTCTCCACCTGGGAAGAGCTTGCTCGCCCCTGCCGGTCCGCCAGCATGAGGCCCGGTCCGAATGCCCTGCCAGAAGGGGCTGTCCAGGCGATGCCGATACCGGATCATCGCCTAGAATTCGAGGGAATCGGATAACTTGTCCGTGCGACCCTCGGCTCGGCTCTCGTCGGTGAACTCGAGGATCTGCCCCTGAGCCAGGACGAAATCTTCGGCAACGCGCTTCCCATCCACAAAGCCGTTGCTTCGGGAGGGATCTGGAAAACCCCTCCGAGTTGCTCCCGGACCCACGACACCGTTTTACCGTTGATGGGCAGATCCATGCTCGTGACCTCCAACCAGTTCCGAGAATCCCGTTCGATCACAGAGAGGCGTTGACGCGCGATTGACACGCACCACGTTCAATCGAGGCCGAGCTGGCGTTTGGCTTCCTCCCAGGGAATCGCTTCCTCGCGGCTGCGTTGACGAGATCATTTCCCAGAATTCGGGGGATCGGTGCAGTTGGGCCGCCCACTCTTCATCTTCTTCCTCTTCGGCGAACTCGAGAACCTGCCCTTGCTCGAGGACGAAGTCGTCGGAAACGCGTTTCCCATCGACAAAAGCCATGGCCTCGAGAGGGATCGTGCAAGTCTCTCGGAGGTAGTTCCTGACCCACGACACGGACTTACCAATCAGCGATACCGTGTCTTCTTCAACTCCGAGGGAGTCGCTTACGGATTCGCCATGACTTCCCACTTCACCCGGGATTTTGGCATCTCGCTTGTGGGACGCAGCGCGCATCACAATCCAGGGCTTGCCTTGGCGGGTCAAGATCAACTCGCCCTGCTCCACCTCGGCCAGGGCCTGATCCAGGTGATCGCGGAACTGGTCGAACTCGATCGTGGTGGTCTTCATAACACCTGTTCCGTGGTTTGGTGAGGAGGTTTAGTGCGAATCGCTCGAACCGAGACAACATCCCGATCGACATGATAGAAGACACGGAATTCATCGACGCGCATCTCCCAGAGCGGTAGGCCACCGGAGAAGGACGCTTCAACGCCGGCTAAGGGCTTGCGGTTTCGCGTCATCACATTGGGCTCGTGTGTCAACTGCTCCTTGATGGCTTGAACGATTCGACCACGGTCGAAAACCCGGATGTTCTTGAGTTCCTCCACGGCCGCGGGCTCGAGCTTGACGGTGAAGGGCATAAAGAGGACTCCGTTCCCACGTGGTGAATCGCACCCTAGCTATCGTAAAGGATTTCGCTCGGAAGATCGATCCCTTCTCCAGGCCGCTACTCCACAAGTCCTCAATGCTTCGTCACCGTCTCGTCGTAATTGAGCAGCGCCTGGGCCAGCACGGTCATGGCGGCGCATTCGGCCGGGTCGAGGGCTGGGTCGATCGGGGCGTCGCCGACGGCGAGCAGCTTGCTCGGGTCGGACCGGCCAGCGCGGAACTCGTCGTACTGGTCGCGGTAGAGCGTCTCGAGCGTGGTCAGCTCACGAGGACCGGGGCGGCGGCCGGTCAGCGTCCGGAAGACGAACGCGAGCCGGTCGTCGAGGCTTGACCCGCCTTCGGTCAGGGCGCGCTGGGCCAGGCCCCGGGCGGCCTCGACGAATTGCGGATCATTCAGGAGCACGAGGGCCTGGAGCGGCGTGGCGGTCGTCTGCCGCTTGACGGCGCAGACCTCGCGCGTCGTGGCGTCGAAGGTCAGCATCGACGGGCGGCGGCGCGGTCCGCTTCCAGAACGTGTACAGGCTCCGCCGGTGGCTACCCGGCCCGACGTCGCGCTGATAGGTCGCCCCGGACTTCTCCTCCCACAGCCCCGGCGGCTGATAGGGCTTCACCGACGGCCCGCCGATCGTCTCGACCAGCAGCCCGCCGGACGCCAGCGCCCCGTCGCGGATCATCTCGGCCGACAGCCGGAACCTCGGTCCGCGGGCCAGCAGCACGTTTTCCGGGTCCTTCGCCACGAGATCGGCCGGCGCATCGGAGCTCTGCCGGTAGGTCGCCGAGGTCACGATCAACCGCACGAGCTGCTTGACGTCCCAGCCCGAGTCGATGAACGTCCGCGACAGCCAGTCGAGCAGCTCGGGGTGACTGGGGAGCTGGCCCTGACTGCCGAAGTCCTCGGGCGTGGCCACGATCCCGCGGCCGAAGAACGACTGCCACCATCGGTTGACCGCCACGCGGGCCGTCAGCGGATGCTTCGGGTCCGTCAGCCACTTCGCCAGGCCCAGCCGGTTCCGCGGCCACGAGGCGTCGAAGGGCGCCAAGGCCGCTGGCGTGCCCGGCTCGACCCGCTCGCCCGGCGCGTCGTACGCCCCACGCTTCAGCACGAATGTCGGCCGCGGACGCTCCTTCATCACCGCGATCTCGACCACAGGGTCCACCAGCGCGCTCCGCTCCTTGCGGAGGGCCCTGAGTTCCGCCAGCCGGCTCCGGTACTCGGCGTCGATGTTCGCCAGGTAATAGGCGAACAAGTCCCGGCGCTGCGTTCCGGTCAACTTCGTCGGGTCGAGGGTCAAGGCACGGCCGAGAGCCTTCCCATCGATGGAGCTGGGCCACCTCCAGCGGCGTCAGCGTGCGGTCGAAGACCTTGATCTCGTCGACCAGCCCGTTCTTGAATCCACGGTCGCGGAACCGCTGGCCGACCGTGAGGTGGTCGTTGCCCCCGCCGGTGATGTTCTTGGTCAGATGGTCCCGGATGACCTCGCAGTCGGCGCGTCGGCCGTTGACATAGAGCGCCAGCCCGTCGGCCCGGCTGGAGCCGTCGTAGGCGATCGCGACATGGGTCCACTGGTTGAGCGGCACCGGCTCCCTGGCACGGATGCCGATGGCGTCGCCCGGCCAGAAGTGGATGAGTCCCACGCTGAGCTTGCCATCCTCGATCAGGAGCTGATAACCGCGACTGCCCGCGTCGGTCCAGGCCATCGAGCGGTGGACGATCACCGCGCGGTCCTTGTAGTCGGGCGTCTTGATCCACAAGGCGAGCGAGAACGGCTCGTAGCGGTCGAAGTTGCCCAGGGGGAGCGTCACGTTGTTCTCACCGCTGAGCTTGAGCGCCCGGCCCACTCGTCCCTCGACCACCTCGGGATTCTCCGAAGCCTGGCCGGGCTTCCGGGCATCGGCGCGGTTGGCGACCTTGCCACCCGTCGATGGCCTCGAGCGGGAAGTCGCCGATCAGGCCGGTCAGCCTGGGCTCGCGACCGCTTTTCGACTCGCTCAGCCACGCCTCGAATGCGGACCGACGCTGTTCGGCCACCCGGTCCAGATCGGCCTCGGCGGCCCGGATCTTCGCCTCGACGGCCGCGATGCGACGATCCTGATCGTCGGAGGTCAGCAGGAGCGTCGGGGTCGGGACGGCGTCGGTGAAGTGCGAGTACAGCCCCGACTCGTCGATGCTGCGCGAAGAAACTGAAGAGCTGATAATACTCTTTTTGCGTGATCGGATCATATTTGTGACTGTGGCATCGGGCGCACTCGAGGGTCAGGCCGAGGAACGCCGTCGCGAAGGTGTTGGTCCGGTCGGCGACGTACTCGACGCGGAACTCCTCCTCGATGCTGCCTCCCTCGTTGGTCTGGCGGTGGTGGCGGTTGAACGCCGTGGCGAGGACCTGGGCGCGGGTGGGCGACGGGAGCAGGTCGCCGGCCAGTTGCCAGGTGATGAACCGGTCGTACGGCAGATTGTCGTTGAACGCCCGGATGACCCAGTCGCGCCACGGCCACATGGCGCGATAGACGTCGGACTGGTATCCGTACGTGTCGGCGTATCGGGCCAGGTCGAGCCAGTCGACGGCCATCCGCTCGCCGAACCGCGGCGAGGCCAGCAGCCGGTCGACCAGCCGCTCATAGGCGCCGGGACGCGCGATCGGCCAGGAAGGCGTCGATCTCCGCGAGGGTCGGCGGCAAGCCGGTCAGGTCATAGGTCACGCGGCGGATCAGCCGCTCCTTGCCGGCCTCCGGGGCGGGCGACCGATGCTCGGCCTCGAGGCGCGCCAGGACGAACCGGTCGATCGGGTTGCGGGACCAGGCCGTGTCCTTGACCGCGGGGGCCGGCGCCGCGACCGGCGGCAGGAACGCCCAGTGCGCCTTCCACTCGGCCCCCTGCTCGATCCATCGCTTGAGGACGTCGATCTCCTCCGGCGAGAGCGTCCGGCCCAGCGACTTCGGCGGCATCCGCACCGACTCGTCCTCGGCGGTGATCCGCTGGTAGAGCTCGCTGGCCTCGAGGTCCCTCGGCACGACGGCGCGGGCACCCGTCGGCGTTTCCCCGAAGGCCCCCTCCCGGATGTCGAGCCGCAGCTCCGCCTTGCGGTTGCGCGCGTCGGGGCCGTGGCACTTGAAGCACTTGTCCGACAGGATCGGCCGGACCTGGAAGTTGAAGTCGACCGGCTTCCGAGACGGCTCGGCGCCCACCGCGACGGAACACGCGCTCAGAACCGGCCGCCAGGGTCATCAGGGTGAGGAGATCCGTCCTGGGTCGCATCATCATTTTCTCCGCGGATTCGGCCGATCGTGTCCATCCGGTTGTCCTCCATCGATTATACTGGGTCGAGCCGGTCGGCGCAAGGAGACCAGCGGAGGAACCGAATCATGCGGCCTCGAACGATCGCCATCGGGGATATCCACGGTTGCTCGCGCGCCCTGGAAGCCCTGCTCGCGGCGATCGGTCCGCGCCCCGAGGACGTGATCGTCACCCTGGGCGACTACGTCAATCGCGGCCCGGACAGCCGGGGTGTGCTCGACCGCCTGATCGCCCTGGAGGGCCAGTGCACGCTGGTCCCGATCCTGGGCAACCACGATCAGACGTTGCTCAGTCGCCCTGAACGGCGAGCGACGCGGGTTGTCCGATCTGCTGGACATGGGGGGGCGTGCGACGCTCGCATCGTACGATGCCGGGCGAATGACCGAGGGCCAATCCGTCGGAGATCACCGCTGAGCACGTCGCGTTCCTCCGGCGACGTCGCCCGAACTACGACAGTGAAAGGCAACTTCTGGAGCGAATCCCGGCCGAACACATCGCGTTCCTCCAGCGCTGTCGCGACTACTACGAGACCGAGACGCACATCTTCGTCCACGCCCAGTACGACCCGGACCTGGCGATGGAGGACCAGCCTCTTACCTCCTGCGGTGGGAGTCGCTCCGCGAAGGCACCCCCGGCCCGCACGACTCGGGCAAGACGGTGATCGTCGGCCACACCTCGCAGAAGAGCGGCGAGATCCTCGACCTCGGCCACCTGGTCTGCATCGACACATTCTGCTACGGCGGCGGCTGGCTGACCGCACTGGATGTCCGCACGCGATGAGGTCTGGCAGGCAAACCAGGAGGGCGAGCTGCGTCTAGGCGAAGATCCGGGTAGAGTCGTTCACTACTCCGACTCCTCGCTGTCTCCCTGGAGGTCGCGGATCCATCCCGGCTCGACGCCGGGTAACACCTTGCATCCTTCTACAACCCGTAGTAACCTGATTCCTTCAATTCGTCGGACGGACAGGGACGGGACTACGGTCATTCATGACTCCGGTGACAACCGAGGAACAGCACCATGGCACGCGGATACCGAAAGTGGTCGACTCTTGTGGCAATCGCGACCGGGATGGCTCTGATCCCGATCGGGGCGCGTGCGCTGGACACGACCGACACGCGGCTCTTATCGACGCCGGCGATCACGGAGGGGAAGATCGCGTTCGCGTACGCCGACGACATCTGGGTCGCCGACGCCGACGGCTCCAACCCGAGGCGGGTGACGTCGCACCCGGGCGAGGAGCAAAACCCGTACTTCTCGCCGGACGGCAAGCACATCGCCTTCACGGCCAGCTACGACGGCAACGAGGACGTCTACGTGATCCCGACCGAAGGGGGCGAGCCGACGCGGCTGACCTGGCACCCCGGCGAGGACATCGTCCGCGGCTTCACGCCCGACGGCAAGGTGCTGTTCAGCTCGCAGCGATCGGTCTTCTCGCGTCGACACGCCCAGTTCTACACGGTCGGCGTCGCGGGCGGCGTGCCCGATCGCTTGCCGATCCCGACCGCCATCAAGGGGGCCATCTCGCCCGATGGGAAATACCTGGCTTACACGCCGCTGGGCGAGAATGTTCCGCCAGTGGAAGAACTATCGCGGCGGCACGGCCTCGCGGATCTGGGTCCTCAAGCTCGACGACCTGTCGCACGAGGAGGTCCCCAAGCCCGCCGGGGGCTGCAACGACACCGAGCCGATGTGGATCGGCGAGACGGTCTACTTCCTGTCGGATCGCGACGGGGAGTTCAACCTGTACTCCTACGATCCGCGATCGAAGACGGTCGCGCGATGCACCCACCACGACGCCTTCCCGATCGCCAGCGCCTCGGCCGGGGCCGGCAAGGTCATCTACGAGCAAGCCGGCTGGATTCACCGCTTCGACCCCAAGGATCGCGAGTCGCACCGGCTCAAGATCGGGGTGGCCGCCGACCTGGCCGAGACCCGGCCTCGCTACGCCAGCGACGCCAAGCATATCCGAAACGTCGGGATCTCGCCCACCGGCAAGCGGGCCGTGCTCGAATATCGCGGCGAGATCGTCACCATCCCGGCCAAGAAGGGAGACCCTCACGACCTGACCGAGACCCCCGGCGCGCACGAACGCTCGCCCGCCTGGTCGCCGGACGGCAAGTCGATCGCGTATTTCTCCGACGCGACCGGCGAATACCAGTTGGTCGTCCGCCCTCAGGACGGCAAGGGCGAAGGCCGGTCTTACCCGCTCAAGGGGTCCGGCTTCTACGAGCAGCCGGTCTGGTCGCCCGATAGCAAGAAGATCGCCTTCATGGATAACTCCCGCACGCTCTCCTGGATCGACCTGGCCACCGGCGCCGTCAAGCGAATCGCCGCCGAGCCCATCTACGGGCCGAACCGGGCCTCGCGGACGCACTACGCCTGGTCGCCCGACTCGAAGTGGCTGGCCTATTCGCTGATCAACCGCGCCGGCTTCCAGGCGATCTGGCTCTATGCGGTCGATGCGGACAAGTCCCACCCCGTGACCGACGGCCTCGCCGAGGCTGGCGAGCCCGTCTTCGACCACGGCGGCAAGTACCTCTATTTCCTCGCCTCGACCGATGCCGGTCCCGTCAACAACTGGTTCGACCAGTCCTTCACCGACATGCAGGCGACCCGTTCGCTCTACCTGGTCACGCTCGCCAAGGCGACGGCCAATCCGCTCCTGAAGGAGAGCGACGAGGAAGGGGCCTCAGAATCCGAAAGCGGCAAGGACTCCAAGAATGCCCGATTCCAAAGACAAGAAAGACGCGGATTCCAAGGACAAGAAGGACGACAAGGAGAAACCCGTCGTCATCGACCTGGATGGAATCGCGGGCCGGGTCGTGGCGTTGCCGGTCGAGGCGGGGCACCTCCAGCATCTGGCGGCCGGTGCGGACGGGCAGATTTATTACATCCGGCGCGTGGGAGTCCGGCCGGGCCAGGGGCCGGCCGCGCGCGGGAAGCCCTCGCTGAAGCGGTTCGACCTCAAGACCCGCGAGGAGGAGACGCTCGCCGAGGGGATCGACGACTTCCAGCTCTCGGCCGACCGCAAGAAGCTCCTCTACGAGGCCGGCGGGCCGCCCCCGCCCGGTGCTCCCCTCGTCCTGGGGATCGTCAACGCGGGCAAGTTCAACAAGGGTGACGGCGCGCTGAAGCTCGATGCGATCTCGGTGCGGGTCGAACCGCGAGCGGAATGGGCGCAGATGTTCCACGAAGCCTGGCGGATCAACCGCGATTACTTCTACGCGCCCAACATGCACGGGGCCGACTGGAACGCCATGCGGCGGAAGTACGAGGAGCTGCTCCCCCACCTGGCGTCCCGCGACGACCTGGACCGCGTGATCCGCATGATGCTCAGCGAGCTGTCGGTCGGCCACAGCTTCCTGGGCGGCGGCGAACGCCTCTACGAGCCCAAGCCGATCCCCGTCGGCCTGCTCGGGGCCGACTACGAGGTCGCCGACGGCCGCTTCCGGTTCAAGACGATCTACGGCGGCGCCTACTGGGACCCGAGCCTCCGCGCCCCGCTGACGGCGCCCGGGGTCGATGTCAAGCCGGGCGATTTCCTGCTGGCGGTCAACGGCAAGGAGGTCAAGGCCGACAGCGAGGTCTACCGATCGTTCGAAGCGACCGCCGGCAAGCGGGTCGAGCTCAAGGTCGGACCCAAGGCCGACGGCTCGGGCGCGCGCACGGTCGTCGTCGAACCGATCGCCGACGAGGGATCGCTCCGCAACCGCGCCTGGGTCGAGGGGAACCTCCGCAAGGTCCACGAGCGGACCAAGGGCCGGGTCGCGTATGTCTACGTGCCCAACACGGCGGGATCGGGATATGAATACTTCAAGCGATACTTCTTCCCGCAGGCGGACAAGGAAGCGATCATCGTCGACGAGCGGTTCAACGGCGGCGGACAGGTGGCCGACTATTACATCGAGCTGCTCCGCCGGCCGCTGATCAGCTACTGGGCGACCCGGTACGGCGAGACCCTCCGATCGCCCAACGCGGTGATCCTCGGCCCCAAGGTCATGATCATCGACGAGACGGCCGGCTCGGGCGGCGACCTGCTGCCGTGGATGTTCCGCAAGTTTAATCTGGGCAAGCTGGTCGGCAAGCGGACCTGGGGCGGCCTGGTCGGCATCCTCGGCTTCCCGACCCTGATGGACGGGGGCATGGTCACGGCGCCCGACCTGGCCATCTTCACCGAGGAGGGGTGGGTCGTCGAGAACGTGGGCGTCCCGCCCGATATCGACGTCGAGCAGGACCCGGCCGCCGTGGCCGCGGGCAAGGACCCGCAGCTCGACAAGGCCATCGAGGTCGTGCTGAAGGAGCTGGCCGAGAACCCGCCGCCCAAGCCGCCGGCCCGGCCGCCGTTCCCCGTCCGGGTGCGGACTCCCGCCCGGACGCGGCCGCGACGAAGCGATCGACAGACGTGGTATCCCGATGTCTGGAGTCCCGGCTTCAGTCGGTCCGGCAGGTCATCGCCCTCGGAGTCTACATCCCCGGCTACAGGACGAGGAACGCCGCGCAAATCCTCAAGCGAAGAGTCAGATCCAGGACCGGCGTACTCGCGGAGCCCTCGCGAACGGCTAATCCGGAGATCGGCGGGGTCCGGATACCCGGATGGATCCGTCACCGGGTCACGGAGTCATGGAGATCTCGGCTCGAACGCCGAGTGCCATGGCAGAAACGGTGAGTCGCGGAGAATGCGTCAGCGATCCTACCGCGAGACGCGGCGGGACTCCACACTCCCAAGCCGCGATCCGTTGATCCGCTCAACTCGCAGACGGGAGCCGGAGGGGCCGGCGAGAGATACGAGTCGAAGACGCGAACCTTCTCCCAGTTCTCCTTGTTCTCCTCGATGAACTTCAAGTGCCGGGGGTGATCCTGGTACTTGTCGTGGGCGGCCTTGTTGACGAAGACCATGTGCAGCGACACGTCGAAGTCGCGGTCGTTGACTTCGCGGGTGAAGTCGCCCGCGAGCGTCCCCGTGGCGAAGGAGACCGTACCCTCGTGCCCGTTGAGCAAGAGCTTGCAGGAAGCGACCAGCTTGGCCCGGCTCGCCCCCGAGTTGTCCTTGAGCTTGAAATAGACCATGTGGGCCAGTTGGGGGCCCTCGGCCTCGGCACCGGTGGCCCGGCTGCCCAGCGGGACCGACAGCGCGACGGCCGCGACGGCCAGCAGGCCGCCGAGGATCGGGATCGTGTGCGAACTGCAACATGAGCATTCCTCGAACAATCAATGGTGATGGACTCGTCCGCGTGCATCCCGTGGGACGTTGCAGCGCAACGTCACGGTCCGTCATGATGGCCCGAAATCCTTCGGATCGCAAGGGTTCGCCGTCCGGATCGGCCGGCCCGCGCTCAGCCGGCCATGCGCCCTCCCTGCGCAACAGTGACAGCGGCACGTAGAAGCCGCGATAGCGCTTGCCGTCGGAGTAGAGCTGGCCGTGGGGGTCCTGGACCAGGACGGTTGCGCGGCGGGTGATCCGGTTGACGTGGCCGACGTGCCGCACGCCATCGAGCTCGAAACTGACGGGATCGCCGACCTTGATGCCGAAGGCCACCACGGCCTCTTCCCGGGGCGTGACCAGGTCGTGATAGGCCCCCTCATGGGCGAAGATCCGCCGCGAGAGCGCGTGGAAATTCCCCGCCCGGCAATTCGAGCGGCCCCAGCCCAGGAACTCGGCCAGGTGCAGCAGCTCGTGCTCGAAGATCCGTTGCAGCGCTTCGAGCCGGTCGCGGCAGACCAGGCCCCCGACCGTGACCGTCCGATCCACGTTCTGAAACGTGTTGTAGAGCAGGGTCGTCGA
Source organism: uncultured Isosphaeraceae bacterium (assembly GCA_963842405.1). Taxonomy (GTDB): domain Bacteria; phylum Planctomycetota; class Planctomycetia; order Isosphaerales; family Isosphaeraceae; genus CAVZRC01. The sequence continues at coordinate 383,021 of CAWJGW010000011.1, forward strand.
GACGGTGATCTCGTATTCGTACTGGGTCGCCGGCTTGCCGGCTCGCAGGACCCGCCGGGCCTGCCGCATGGTCTGCCCCGCGGCGCGGACCAATCGGCGCGACAGGCGGAACGCCATCGGATGCGCCCCGTCCTCGTGGAGCATCTCCCCGAGCCGACCCCGGAAATACTCCCGGTCGTAGGCGGCGAAGAGCCGCTCCAGGTCGTCGGAGCCGATCACCGTGAAATTGCCCGTGCGGATCTGGGGAGACTGGCTCAGGACCTCCTCGTAGATCCGGGTCGCTCGCTCATCGACCTCCTCGGCCGAGTAGAGCAGCGCGAACAGCTTGGCCTGTCGCTCCGGCCCCGGGCCGTGGCCGCCGGAGGGTTCCATGGCGTCGTTCATCAGAGACATGACTCCCGCCCGCCTCCTCTACCGCGTCGCGCTCGACCGGCTTGGGGATCATCCGGATGCAGACCGGCTTGCCGACCGTGACGGTCTGGCCGGTCGGTTTCAGGGCGCCGGTCTGCTGGTCGATCTTGAACGCGACGATCGAGTCGGAATCCTGGTTCTCGGCGAACAGGTAGCTGCCGGTCGGGTCGAGGGCGAAGTTGCGCGGGGTTCTTGCCCTGGGTCGGCTCGAAGCCGACGGTTGTCAGCTTGCCGGTCGTGGGGTCGATGGCGAAGATCGCGATGCTGTTGTGTCCCCGGTTGGAGCCGTAGAGGAACTTGCCCGAGGGGTGCACCTGGACCTCGGCGGTGCTGCTCCGCCCCTTGAAGTCGGCGGGCAGGGTCGAGATGGTCTGGATCTCGGTCAAGGTCCCGTTGTCGGCGTCGTAGGCGAACGCGGTCACGGTGTTGGCAATCTCGTTGATGACGTAGCCGAACCGGCCGCTGGGGTGGAACGCGAAATGCCGAGGGCCGGAGCGCGGCTTGACCTTGGCGGAAGTCCGGCTCGTTCGGGGTGAGCTTGCCGTGTTCGGGGTCGAATCGGTAGACGAAGACCTTGTCGAGCCCGAGGTCGGCGGCGACCGCAAAGCGGTTCGCGGCGTCGAGATTGATCGAGTGGCCGTGAGGCCCTCCCTGCCGCCGCGGTCGGCGACGGTACCCCGGTGCTGGATGAACGACGAGGCCGCGGAGGAGCGATCCGTTCGGCTCGATCGGCAGGCAGGCCACGCTGCCGCTGCCGTAGTTGGCCACCAGCACGTTCTTGCCCTGCCGGTCAACGACCAGGTGGCAGGGACCGTCTCCGACCGACGACTGCTCGATTGAGCGGGGACAAGGTCCCCTGCCCCGCGTCAATCGCAAAGGCGCTGACGCCGCCGCCGCGGTGGCCCGTGAGACCGTTCTCATTCACCGCGTACAGGTATTGCCGGCTGGGGTGGATGGCCAGGAACGAGGGATCCGGCGACGCGGCGGCCAGCCGCGGCGTGCCCAGCGTCCCCGTGCGGGAGTCCAGCTCCATCAGGTAGATCCCCTGGCTCCGATTCTTGCCCGAGCCGCCGGTATAAGTCCCGACGTAAACCCAGTAAGTCTCCGGGGCGGCCGACGGCCCCCGCAGGCGCTCTGGCCCGGGCGACGCCCGGCATGGCCATTGATGTGATCAGGACCAGAAGAGCCAGCGAGCTCGCCAGGAGCTCCATCAGCTGCCGTAAGCCACCCATCGCAGGACTCCGCGACTCGAACCCAGGCCGTGCAACCACCCTCGCGGGACGAGTCACGACCTTATCACAGCCCGCGCGATGGGGCAAGGAACCGCCCGGCGGCGATCATTGCTCATCGGGGATGGACGGGGCGAAGCGGTCGAGAAAACGCTTCAGGCGTTCGTATGCCGTCGATTGGATCCACAGCCGGCGGGCGAATCTCTGCGCCGACCATGAGCAACCCAGTTCCGATATCGGCGCACCTGGTTGACCTTCCTCGACGAGCCCCGCATCTTGATTCTTGAAGAATCCGAGCACCCGGAGGATCCTGCCGCGCTTGGTCTCCTGGCGCGCCGTCATCGAGAACCTGGATTACCAGGGGACGATCCTGTCGTTTCCGCTCATCCTTGATTTCCTCCTCGATGGTCGAGAGGCCTTGATCTCGAACGACCGACTCGAACGCAGAAAAGAGGACCAGGATGGCGAGGTCATCCAAGTGCTTCAAAGAGAATTCCACGCTTTCGACGATGGCGTCGGCGTCGAGGGCCTTCAGCTTATCATCCCGGCCGAGCGCACCGTCCCAATCCAGGTTGTTCCAGTGTTTCTCGCCGACCCGGCCGAACAGCTTCAAATGCCGCTTGGTCGTCTCATACCATCGCCGGGCATCATCAAGCGTCATCATTCGAGCAGTCTCTGGAATGCGGACTCGAATGTCTCTTTGTTGAACGGCTGCGAGCGATACCCGTCTTCCTCGATGATGATCCAAGGACCGTCAAGCTCCTTATCCGTCCTGAAGATCATGTATTTCTCCAGCCTATTCCCCATGTCCACACGTCCATAGGATCGCAAGATATGCATGGCTCCGGTCGATGAGAGAGGTCCTGCTACGAAGCGGGCGATTGGCTTGATGCTGACTTCCCTCGCTCCTAGCTCAATGATCAGCAAGGGCACGTCGTAGGTCCCAATGCCCGCCTCACGCAACGTCATCTGACCACTCTTGTAGATCAGGATCCGCCTGGAGTCGGCCTCATCTAGCCAGTTCCTAATCTGGGCGAGGAGGCGACCGACGGACTCAACCCACTCGTCCCGCTTCCTCATGGCATCCGATTGTTCGCTTTGCAATTTCTCGGCTTCGGAAGCGAGGTATTCCTTGAGCGACACAGCTATTCTCCTCGACTACGTCCCGACTCTGATCCTGCCAAGCAGACTCTGATTGTATAACAGAAGCCTCGTGGTTGCCATCACGCGGTCGTCCGTCGCCGCCATCGAGTCCTTTTGGAATCCGGAATCTAAGATCTGGAATCTGAAATGATGAGACCGCTCGGTGTTCGAACCTCAAGCCAGGATCTCGCGGATGACGTGTCCGTGGACGTCGGTCAAGCGGCGGTCGAAGCCGTTGTGTCGGAACGTCAGCCGGGTGTGGTCGATGCCGAGCAAATGCAGCGCGGTGGCATGCAGGTCGTAGCCATACGTGGGATTCTCGAGGGCCTTGTACGACCACTCGTCGCTGGCGCCGAAGGTGACGCCCCCCTTGATGCCGCCGCCGGCCAGCCAGGAGGTAAAGGTCGAAGGATTATGGTCGCGCCCCTTGCCGCCCTGACTGCACGGCATCCGGCCGAACTCGGTGGTCCAGATGATGAGGGTGTCGTCGAGCATCCCGCGCGCCTTGAGGTCCTTGAGGAGTGCGGCGGCGGGCCGGTCCATGCTCCGGCCCATCGCGCCGTGGTCGCGCGCGATATCCTCGTGCGAGTCCCAGTTGCGGCGAGGGAACCCGTTGTCGGCGCCGCTCCAGACCTGGACGAACCGCACGCCACGCTCGAGGAGCCTCCGGGCGATCAGGCAGTTGCGGCCGAGGTCGGCCGTGATCGGCTGATCAAGCCCGTAGAGGTCCCGGACCGCGCGCGACTCGCCCGAGATGTCCAGGACTTCGGCGCGCTCAACTGCAGACGGGCCGCCAACTCGTATGAGGCGATCCGCGCGTCGAGCCGCGAGTCCGCTTCCCGCCCGGCGCGGTGCGCGCGGTTGAGCGTTTCCAGCAAGGCTAGCCCGTCGCGCTGACTCTCGGCGGTGAGCTCGGGGTCATCGGGCGGGAACAGGTCGAAGATCGGGTTCTTCGAGGCGGCCTTGACCATCGTGCCCTGATAGGCGGCCGGCAGGAACCCCGCGGCCCAGTTGGCCGGCCCGTTCGGGGCGAACCCCCGCGCGTCGGGCAGGACCACGAACGTCGGCAGGTTATCGTTCAAGCTCCCGAGGCCGTAGGACGCCCACGCGCCGAAGCTCGGGAACCCCGGGAGTACGAACCCGGTGTTCTGCAAGAACGTCGCCGGTCCGTGAACGTTTGACTTCGAGACCATTGCGGGCAGGAACGCCATGTCGTCAACACAATCGGCCAGGTTCGGCACCAGGCCGCTCATCCACTTGCCGCACCCACCGTACGGCTTCCACGTCCATGGGCTCTTCATCACCGCGCCCGGCGTGCTCTGGAACAGCTCGATCTTGCCCCCCGGGTCGAACTTCTCGCCGTGCTTCCGGATCAGGAGCGGCTTATAGTCGAATAAGTCGCACTGGCTGGCCGCGCCCGACATGAACAGCTCGACGACCCGCCGCGCCCGCGCGGGATGGTGCAGCCCTCCGTTCCACTCGGGGTGAGGCTCTTGGCGCGTCGCGTCGCCGGCCAGCAATCCATGGGTGCCGAGCAATTGAGCCAGGGCGATCCCTCCCAGGCCGCCCCCGGCATTCCAGAGAAACCGTTGACGATCGATTCGGCGCGCGCTCATCGGCGTCTCCCGGTCTCAAGAACTCGGAATTCCCCATTTGAATCGGTGGGAATCGGGAGGCAGGCATCGCGATGAGACAGCGTCCGCAACGCGGAAACGAAAACCCCCGGCGCGAACATCCTGACGTTCGCGCCGGGTGTTTCTTGAACCTGGGTTTTCCCGTCGGACCGGTCAGAGTACGTGTTCCTTGCCATCCGCCGATGTCGAAGGACGCCCGCTCGCCCGCCGATTCGCGACTCGGGCTAATTCTTGATTTTCAGCGGGTTGTCCCGGGGCTTCGCGGCCGCACTCGCTTTCGTCGCGGAGTTCTGGCTCTTCCCCGTGGTGATAGTCCGCGAGGATGGATAGAACGAGACCGGCCGCCCTGACAGGTCCGTCCTTCCGGTCTGATCGGCGAACACGTCGTCCCCGGAACCCGCTTTCCGGGAGGACGCTGGACGCGCGGCCCTCCTGGCAACGCCCGCGCGCGGGGGGGGTGGCGGGATTCTCCGAGAATACTTCGTCTGAGCGCTTCCCTTCCGCTGGGTCAAACCGGGAATCGCCGGAGCCTTTCTGTACGAACTGGTTGTTCCGTTCCGGGTTAGAGCCCGCATGGTCGCCGCGGAGGTGGAGGTTCCGCTCCGGGTTTGAGCGCTCGAGGTGGTCGCGGAGGTGGACGTCTTGCTCCGGGTTTGAGACTTGGCCGTTGGTGCGGTGGCGGAAGTCCCGCTCCCGGTTTGAGCCCTCACGGTCGAGCCGGCCACGCCGCCGATGATTGCTGTTGTGACGAGGAGTGCGGAGATTCTCATGATCGATCACCCTAAAGCCCAGAAGAATCCGCCATTCGACGATGCTCGAACCCATGCACCGATCGAGGTACAAACTCTTCCCTATCATCCGATGAAGCCCCGGAATCTTCAAGATGGTGAACAAAATTGCTTACCATGGAAGTTGATTCTGGTCAACACGACCGATCGAGCAGTCATCCTGGAGAAACCGGGAACACCAGACCGGCCTCGTGACAGTATGAGTCAGTGGCAGAAGGCTTATGGACGACGAGAGAAGACCGAACGGATGGATCGCATTTGACCGCGACACGCCACCGGCCACGATTTTATTGAGGCACGGTGAAAGTGAGAGGATGAACGCATGGCGAGCCAGCAGTCTTCGGTCATGAGGTCGATCCAACAGCTCTTCCATCAGGGGCCCGTGGCGGGGCTGGATGATGGGGAGTTGCTGGAACGATTCGTGTCGCGGCATGACGAGGCGGCCTTCGCCGCGCTGGTGGCCCTCCATGGCCCGCTCGTCCTGGGCGTCTGCCGCCGCATCTTGCGCGACCAGCACGAGATCGAGGACGCCTTTCAGGCGACGTTCCTGGTCCTGGTCCGTCGTGCCGGATCGATCCGCGACGCGGGCCGGCTCGGGCCCTGGCTGCACGGCGTCGCCCGCCGCGTGGCGATGCGAGCGCGGTCCGAAGCGGCACGGCGCCGGTCCCACCATCGCGAGCAGGCCAACGTTGCGGAGGAAACTGTCATGAGACCCGCACGACAGGCGGAACGCGACGATCTGCTCGCGATCATCGACCAGGAGGTGGACCGGCTCCCGTCGTCATTCCGCGATGCGGTGGTCCTCTGCGACCTGGAGGGCCGCTCGTACGCCGAGGCCGCCCGACGGCTCCGTTGCCCGCTGGGCACGCTCCAGAGCCGGCTGGCTCGCGGCCGGGCTCGGCTGCGAACCCGGCTGATCCGGCGCGGGGTCGCCCCGGTCGCGCTGGGGGCGTTCCTGGCCGAGGGGGCCTCGGCGGCAGTGCCGGAGGCACTGGCTGCGGCCACCGTCCGGAGCGCCGTCGCCACGGCGATCGGCAAGACGGCGATGGCCGCGACCGTCTCGGCGACGGCCGCCGCCCTGGCGAGTTCCGTGACGAGGAGCATGCTCATGTCGATGATACAGAGAGTTGTGTTGGTGTTCGCGGCGGTTTCGCTCGCCATCGGCGCGGGCCTGGTGGCGCGCGACACGCGTTCGGACGCTTCCGCTGCTCCCTCTGCCGTTCAGGCCGAGCAACCCCAACCCGCCGAGGAGCCGAAGCCGGTCCGCACGTTCAACCTGGAAGTCGTGAGCGCCGTGGATCGTTCGCCATTGCCTGGCGCAGAGTCTGGATCCGCATCACGTGGGGCAAGTCTCGCATCGCGCGGGGGACGACCGACGACGAGGGGCGATTCCCGATCGAGCTGACCGGCGATGCGAACGAGTTCATCCAGGTCGCGGTCGCCCATCCGGATTTCGTGGCCGTCGAGCACGATTGGAAGCGGTCGGAGATGCCCGAGGCGTTCACGGTGGCCCTGGAGCGCGGGGTGGCGATCGGCGGCACGGTGCGCGACGAGCAGGGCCGGCCGATCGCGGGGGCGCGGGTCCTCGCGAGAGCGGGGAGGAACTCCCCATGGGACTGGCCCGAGCTGGCCGCGAGCCCGGATGATGTCGCCGCGCGGACGGACGTCCGGGGCCGCTGGCGATCCGACGTGCTTCCGGCTGGCGTCGGTCCCAACATCAGGGTCCTCGTCACGCACCCCGATGCGATCTCGATCGACCCATTCCTCACGCTCGCGGAAGCCCGCGCGGAGACGAGCGTCCAGGTGTTGAGACCCGGCCGCTCCGTCTCCGGTACCGTATCCAGTCCCACGGGCCGCCCGGTCGCGGGGGCGGAGGTCATCGTCCTGAATCGGCACGGGAATGGGAGGTTCGCGCGGGTCAGGACGGACGAGGCCGGTCGGTTCCACACCGGGAGGTTCATCGATCCGGCATGGGACGGTCTGGGGCTGACGATCCAGGCCGAGGGATTTGCCTCGACCATGCGGCAGCTCACCAACACGCCGGAGATCCCCCCGCAGATCATCCGGCTCACGCCGCGCCGACCGCTGCACGGCCGGGTGGTCGATTCGCAGGGCCGGTCCATCCCCGGCGCGCGTCCGCCCCTCGGACCCCAATTACAATAGCCAGTTCGACTGGGAGGCCAAGACCGACGCCGATGGGCGTTTCGTCTGGTTCGAGGCCCCGACCCAGGGCCCGATCCGGCTCGATGCCTCCAAGTCTCCATTCCGCCCGGCCGCCGGGCGCGAGATCGACGCCGTGTCGCGCGAGGTCACGATCGTCCTGCACCGCCCGCAACATCTGCACGGGATCGTCACCGATGCCGAGGACGGCCACCCGATCGCGCGGTTCTCGCTGATCACGGGCCCAGGGCCGCCCCTCCTCGGTTTCGAGCCGCAGTGGGAGCGCGATCAGGCCAGAGCGTTCACGGATGGACGGTTCGACCTGACCCGCGACCTGTCCACCGAGGAAGGCGCCCGCTGTTCGATCCGGATCGAGGCCGACGGTTATGAGCCAGCCGAGTTGCGCGAATTCCTCGACGACCAGGAGGATATTGCCCACGACTTCAAGCTTCGGCGGACCTCGCGACGGCCGCCGATCACGGGTATCGTCCGCGACCCGGATGGCCGCCCGATCGCCGGCGCCGATGTTGTCTTGTGCCGTGCCGGCGCTGATGTCCGGATCAATAACGGGCGGTTGACCAACCGCGACGCCAGGGCCCCGGCGGCACGGCTCCGCACCGACCGTGACGGGCGATATACCTTCCGACCACAGGAGGGTCGCGTCTCGATCGCTGCCGCCAACGACGCTGGATTTGCCGTCCGCACACACGAGGAACTGGCTGCCTCGACGGACATCACACTCACCCCCTGGGGCCGGATCGAAGGCGTCATGAAGATCGGTCCCAGGCCGGCCCCGAGGCAGGAAGTGAGGGCCTGGCTCCATGACCTCGGACCGTTCGGTCGGGTTGATTACGATGCCTTGACCGATGACGACGGCCGGTTCGTCCTCGAGCGCGTCACCCCGGGGCGATTGATGGTCTACCGCTACGTCCAGGATGCGGACCACCATGGATGGACGGCCTCGAATCCGGCCAACGTGGACGTCCGACCCGGCGAGACCCTCCGCATCCAGGTTGGCGGGACGGGCCGGCCGATCGTCGGCCTGCTCACGCTGCCGGCCGGCTTCGCGCTGGCGAACTTCATCCTGGGGCATGGCGGCAACCTCTCGACCGTACGGACCTGGCCACCCACCCCGGATGACTACCCCGACTACACCGAAGATCAGCGCTCGGCCTGGTGGAACACCTTCCGGAAGACACCTGAAGGGCGGGCTTACTTCGAGGGCGCCGAGCGGGAATACGCGGTGGACATCCGCCCCGACGGCCGGTTCCGGATCGAGGACGTCCCTGCTGGCCGCTTCGTGCTGAAGCTGCCGTTCACCGGAAATACGGGCGTCGATCGGTCCGCCCGGATCGCGTTCACCCGGGTCAACGTGGTCGTCCCCGAGGTCCCCGGCGGCCGCAGCGATGTCCCTCTCGACATCGGCGTCATCCCGCTGGACGTCTTCCCCTTCTGTGAGCTGACCGTCGGCGATCGTGTCCCGGAGATCACGGCCAGGGCGGTCGACGGACGGCCGCTCGACCTGGCGGCGATGCGCGGCAAGTTCGTCATGCTGGCCTTCTGGGCGACGTATCACGCACCGACCCGGGCGAGCATCCGCTATCTCAAGGCGACCCATGACGCCTTCGGCCGCGACCCCCGCTTCGTCATGATCGGCCTGAACGAGGATGTTAATCCCGACATCATGCGACGCTATGTTGCCCACCATCACCTGGCCTGGCAGCAGCGGTATCTCGGTAGCGGCGACGACCCGAACCCGATTGCGGCAGCCTTCGGCGTGCGCTACCCGATCAATGTCTTCCTCATCGGCCCCGACGGCCGGATCATGGCCAAGGACCTCCAGGGTGAACGAATCAAGGGGGCCGTCGCCGCGGCGCTGTCCGCACGGCCGTGACTGCCAGAGAGCGTCAAGACTCTCGGCGACGCGATCGGTTCAGCTCCGCTTCGAGCTCGCGAATCCGAGCTTCGGCCGCGGCGCGGGCTTTGGCCTCAACGGCGCGGGCTTCGATCTCAACAAGGATCGGCGCCTCGGCCTCGGTGCGGGCTTTCGCCTCGGCACGGAGCTTTCGCTCGGCCGCGCGCGCCTGCTTGCGAGCTTCCATGCCCTCCTGGAGCACGGTCGCGTAAACCCGGAACTCCTGACCGGTCTTGGGATCATAGTAGGCCAGGCGCTCGAAGCCGCCTCGGCGGTCCACCACCACGCCCACCCAGAGCCGCACTGCGTCCAGGTAGATCCGACCCTGGGCATCCGGCGCGACTTTCTCGTAGCCTGTTCGCGTCCACTGGTGTCCGATCAATTCCAGGTGTCGCTTCTTGCCCCTCCGGGTTGCGTCGGCGATCAGATAGAACTGGACTTTCGCCCGGTGGTAGAAGCTGAACTTGGTCCTCAGGTCGTTTTCTCGCGTGCTTCGCGAGGTCACCTCCACCACCAGCGCCGGAGTCGCCCCCTCAGCCGCCACGTCGAAGATGTTCCAATCGTAATGGCGCTTGATGCCGAAGAAGACCGCGATGTCGGGGCAGAGCGGCTCGACCCCCGGGAAATTGAAGTCCACGCCACAATCCGCCAGCACCGCTGCCGTCGGCTGATCCTCCAACCGCGCCTGGAACACGGTCCGCGAGTACGTGGCGTCGGCCAGGTGTCCCTCGCCCTGTACGATGTGATCTCCCTCCTGGGGAAACAGCACGTCTTCTTGGGTCAGAGGCACCTGATTGAGACGATGGGTGCCATCGGAGTCGACAACCACCACCTCTCGCCAACCGTAGAAATAGGGGTCCGATTCCGGGGGCTCGGGAGATTGTTTCGAGACGGTACTCATGCGCGAGCCTCCGGCGCCCACGACTGCGATCGGAGATTGGAACTGAACATCTGCTGATCATAGCACAAGGGGCTTGACGCGGCGACGCGGATCACAGCACGAGGCGACTTCTTTTCGACAGTCCCCACAAACGGCTAGGAGAATCGTCCGATTTCCGCTAACATCCTTCCTAGTTGAGTATTGGGATTCGCGACGGCCCGCACATCGCGACAATTTCGAGGCTGTCCGCCCCATCCCGGCGGCTTTCAAGGGGGTCTGCCCATCGATGGCTGATATCGTGCTGATCAATCCTCGGTTCGAGATCTCGTACTGGGGAATGGAGCATGCCTTGCCGTTAGTCGGCAAGCGAGCCAACCTGCCGGTGGCCTGCCTGCCGCTCCTGGCGGCGCTGACGCCGGGAGAGCACACGGTCACTCTGATCGACGAGAACGTCGAGCCGATCGACTGGGAACGTTGCGAGCGGGCCGACATCGTGGGCATCACCGGGATGAGCGTGCAGCGGTTCCGGATGAAGGAGATCCTCGCCGAGCTGAAACAGCGCGGTTGCTTCTGCGTGGCGGGCGGCCCGTGGGTCACCGTGCAGGAGGATTACTTCGGCGACCTGGTCGACGTGATCTTCGTCGGCGAGGCCGAGGACACCTGGCCGCGGTTCCTCGACGAGTGGCGAGAAGGCCGGCACGCCGACCGCTACGAGCAGGTCGAGAAGACCGACATGTCCAAGGTGCCCACGCCCCGGTTCGACCTGCTCAAGATCAAGCACTACGCCTTCGGCAGCCTCCAGTTCTCGCGCGGATGCCCGTTCCAGTGCGAGTTCTGCGACATCATCGTCACCTTCGGCCGGCGTCCCCGGATCAAGACCGGCGCCCAGGTGATCGCCGAGCTCGACGCGATCCACCGCACCCGGATCCCGATCGTCTTCATCGTCAACGACAACCTGATCGGCAACAAGAAGGCGATCAAGGAAGTGCTCCGCGACGTGATCGCCTGGCAGGAGCGGCATAACTATGCACTGACCTTCTTCACCGAGGCATCGATCGACCTGGCCGACGACCCCGAGCTGGTCGACCTGATGGTCCAGGCCAACTTCATCGCCACGTTCATCGGCATCGAGAGCCCCGACGAGGACTCGCTCCGCGAGGCCAAGAAATTCCAGAACGTCCGTGGCGGGGGGACGATGCTGGAGAAGGTCCACCGCATCCAGGAGGCCGGCCTGGAGGTCTGGTGCGGCATGATCATGGGGTTCGACCACGACGACCCGGGGATCTTCGACCGACAGGTCCAGTTCATCCAGGACGCTCGGATCGCCTTCTCGATGAGCGGCATGCTCTCGGCGATCCCCAAGACGCCGCTGCACGACCGGCTCGCCGCCGATGGCCGGCTCGACCTGGCCGACACCTGCGAATACGGCACCAACGTCGTCCCCCTCCTGATGAGCCGCCAGGAGCTGCGCGACGGCTACATCCGCGTTCTGAACGACATCTACGAGCCCGAAGCCTACTTCGAGCGGACCGAGGCCCTGTTCCTCGAGCCGTCGTTCGACATCGGAATCAACAAGCGGCGGCCCTGGCTCTCCTCACCAAAATCGTACCTCGGCGAGGCCCTCTTCTTCTTCCAGGGGATCGGCCTGTTCGCCCGGCTGATGACCAGCATCGGCGAACCGAGCCTGCGCCGCGAGTATCGCAAACGCCTCGGGCGATTCCTGAGGGTCCACCGGCGGCCCGGGCTCGTCCTGCTCTACCTGTTTCACATGGCCATGCATTATCATGCCTACCAGTTGGCCAAGCAGGTGGCCAATCCGGAAATGCAATTAATCAATTCTTATTGATACTGGTGCTTGCTTGAAGGATCGACCCTTGAATGGCTTCGGCGAGAATCCGGCGCCGAATGGCTCTGACCGGGCTCCGTTTCGGTTCCCGGACCTGCCCATCATCAACCCTGCTGTCCCGACTCCGCCCCCTGCCTCGACGCGCAGCCAGCGGGAGAAATACGGTGGGCTCTTCTATCTCGGGATCGCCGGGCTCGCGTTCATGGTCCTGCTGGTCGGCTGGTTTGGGTACGGCGTCTGGAGCAACTGGGACATCTGGTCGGACGTCTACGCGGTGCACGACGCGAGCCGGCCGGACGCGGATCGCATCGAGGCGGCGTTCCAGCTCGCCGGGAATTCCCGGTTCGCGGACGTCCAGAAGCTGGAGATCAGCCTCAGCAAAGACCCGCCGGAGCTGGCCCGGTACTTGCTGGCCGAGTCGGTGTCAACCGAAGTGGTGGCGCGGGACCCGCGTGGTTACACGATGCTCGTGGCACGTAGCGAGGGCTGGCCCGACTGGCTCCGGCTGCTGCTCTCACGACGGCTGGCCTATGGTGCGGGGCGCGGGTACGATATCCCGCGCGATCCTCTGGACGAGCTGAAACGGCACTCCGACCCGATGATCGGCCTGTGGGCGACCTTCGCCCTGGCGGTGCTGCCGCGGTCCGGTCCCGACCCGGTGATGACCGCCGAACTGGAGAAGGCCGCCCACAATGCGGACATCAACGGCGAACTGGCCGCCCTGTTGCTCGCCGCGCTCCGATTGCCGGAAGGGGAGCGCGAAAATCGCCTGGACGAGGTCACGACCTGGCTGCGCCGTCATCATCCCCAGGCGGCGAAGATCTGGCAGGGCTGGGAGGTTCGCGATCATCGGCTGGTCCGTAAAGATCGCGAATAGGCCCTCGGAGTCATCGGTTCGGTTACGGTCCGAGCGCTGCGGCGCGGGTCTCCCGACCCCGCCCGAGACAGACCGAACGTCTCCCGGCCCCATCAATCGCCTGACTCCCGACGCTTTCACCGCTCCCAGAGGCTCTTACCTCGAGGCCACCCATGGATCTTTCACGCTTAGAGGAATTGAAGCAGAAGCTGATCCACGACAAAGACCTGATGCCGATCTGGACGTTCTTCCTGGACCATTTCGGGGATGATCCGGAGTTCATTGCCCTGGGAGACGCGATCGCTCACCCGTTCCTCGAGAACGTTCTCGCGCAGGTGGGTATGCAGATGTTTCCTCAGGACGCGATTGTCAGCATGTCAAAGCTGGTACGGCTCGCAGCCCAGCAATTCATCCACGGCAGCGCGAACGTGGCCGGCCGGCTGGGCGTCGTGTTCTACTTCGAGGACGTTCAGGTCGGAATGGTCGTCGTCTCGGATCCCTCGGCGTTCGACAACGCGAAAATGGCCCGATTCTCGGGCCAGTTGTTGCGGCGACCGGGGTCGCCATCGGACAATTGATGATGGTTGGTTGAAAGCCAGCGACTCGTCCGACGCATCAGGGGACTACCAGACGATGAAGGGGAAGCCCGCGCGTCGCTTCAGCCTGATCGATGCGATGATTTTCGTGGCCGCGACCGCCGCCGGCCTCGCATGGGGCCGCACGGACCTAGTCGCAACCGTCCAGGCCAAAGTGATACCGACCGGTACGGTCTTCAGCGCGATGCTGACCCGGCCGGTGACGTTCACCGATCGTTTATACACATTTCAACGCGGGGCGTCGCGCTTCCTGGGCTGCTGGACGCTCGCGGTGTTGATCGTCCGCCTGCGGCCACCGCGACCCCGTACGGTCCGACTAATGTGCCAGCCGGGGATGCTGGCCGTGGCCACGGCGACGGCCTACGCGGTGTTCATCGCGGCTTGGTTTTTGCTAGCTTTCCTGATGCTTGCCAAGTACAAGCCGACGTGGTCCGATTACACGGCCCAGGCGATCCACCTCCGCGGGACGGCCACGGCGATCGCGGCCGCCTGGCTCATCCTGGCCCTGTCGGGGCGTTGGCGTCCTGAGCGGACCTGGGTCAACCGATCAGGATGCCTCATCGGTCTCGCCTGGATCGCCCTGCTCATCTTCGGAAACCTCTCCAACTGGTGGTACTGAGTCCGCATCTCGGATGTGTGCCGGGCGGCACCGTCACGGGAGCCGTTCCCTGCCCAGCGCCAGAGCCATGCTGGCCCAGCAAGTTGCCGCAACGGAAATGAACTGCGACCTCCCATGGGGGAATCGTGTTCCCACAAAGGGCTGCAGCGGAAAACTTCGCGTCGGGACGAACCAGGACCCGTCGGCAATCTGCGTTCTCACGAGATATTCCACGCCTCGACGTGACTTGCCGGGGTACGTAGCGCGACCGACGGACGGTCTCTTCACGCGGCGGAAGTGCCGGTTGGCATACTCGACCGTATCCTCGCCAAACTGTACCGAGTCACCATCGGCGGTGAAGAATAGGCCAGGCCGGTATTCCCTCAGCTTCAGCCGGTCGTTCCAGTACAGATGGCCGTTCTTGAAGACGACGGGCGTTTCGTTGTCCTGACCGTATACACGAGCGTGGTAGACGCCGAGGAATCGCGCCCATTCCGGCTTGGCCGGCCCGGCCGGGTCGCGAGGTGAGTCGTTGGGCAGCAGGAAGCTCACACCGTTGTCGCCGTGATTCTGGACTTCCCGCACTCGGCCCTGGCCGTCGAACAGGTACTGGTAAAGATTGAGGCCGCGACTGAACCGCGTCGGGGAGTGGGCGTCCAGGGGCTCACTGCGTTTTCCTCGAACGATGTGTAGCCGGTCGCCTTCCAGGCGGAACGCGGTCAACTGAGCCCCGACCAGGTAGCTACCCTCTAACCGCCGGAGTTCTTCGAGCTTGAGCGTAACGACTGGCTCCTGAGTCCAGGGGAGTGGCTCGTCTGGAGGCAAGGCCGCCCGCTTGGTGCGGATCATCTCCTGAAGGGCCCGGTCGGCCAGGTCGGCCACGAAGTTGTCCCCGCCGTCGCCATTGCTCAGGATGACAACGCCAACCTTGTCCTCCGGCACCCAGCGATGGTCGGTCGAGTAACCGTAACCCCCGCCGCCGTGGAAAAGTAGCGTGGCCCCGTGATACGGTCGGCTGTTGACGCCGAGGCCATACCCCGCTTTTTGACCAGGTAGAGGAAACTGCGGCGTGGACATGGCCCTCAGGGCATCAGCGCTGATGAGGCGTCGGCCCTGAACGGTCCCGCCCGCAAGCTGGAACGCGATGAACTTCGCCATGTCGCCGCAGGTCGAATACATCCCCCCCGCGGCGAGCATGGGAATCTCGAGCGGAGGCACCTCCTTCCCCTGCGAGTGGCCTCGTGCGCGGTGCGGGTCCGCGAGGGCTTCGGCCTGATCGAACGTGCTCGCCGACATGCCAAGAGGTTCCAACAATTCCTCGCGCATCAACCGGGGAAAAGGCTTTCCCGCCCGGAGTTGGAGGGCGTAGCCGACGAGGTCGTATCCCAGGTTGGAATACCGGAAGCGTTCCCCCACCCGGCACTTCAGCCAGGTGTCGGAGATGCTCCGGGCGTGCTCATCGAACGTGCAGTGCCAGTCGCCGTAGTTGTTGCCGACCGGGGCCTCGTGACAAAGGCCCGCCCAATGGCTGAGCAGGTGACGAAACGTGATGTCGTCCACCTCCGCTTCACCCCGCCGGGAGTGGACGCTGAACCCGGGCACCGCCTTCTTCAAGGGCTCGTCGAGCGTGAATCGTCCAAGATCCATGGCCCTCACGAACGCCGTGGCGGTGTAGGTCTTGGAAACGGACTGAAGACTGAAGCGCGTGTCCGCCGTGATCCCTGTCTTCTCGGATCGGTCCGTGAAACCAAATCCCCCTGACCAGATCACCGTCTGGTCATCGACGAGGGCTACCGAGGCGCCTGGGACGTGGTTCTCGGCCAAGAGCTTCGGCACGTCGCGCTGCAACCACTCGATGACCGGAGTGTAATACTTGGAATCGTCGGCGATCGCGGCCGTCGAGTACAGCAATACGAACGCGAGTCCCACCAGGTCGAAACGAAGCGAGTGCGACAAGGACTTTCGCATTGGCATCCCCTTGACGAGATTATTGCGTGCGGGAAACCGGTTCCGGTAGCGGCAGGGCGCCATCCTAACGCCCCTGACGCCCCCGCTTCTTGTCTCGGAGATGCATCAGGTTGTCCCCGACTTGCGCGGACGGACGGACCGTCGATATTCGCCGGGCGTCATGCCCATCTGTCGCCGGAAGGTCTTGGCGAAATGGCTCTGGTCGGCAAAGCCGGAATCCAGGGCGATCGCGACC
Source organism: uncultured Isosphaeraceae bacterium (assembly GCA_963842405.1). Classification (GTDB taxonomy): domain Bacteria; phylum Planctomycetota; class Planctomycetia; order Isosphaerales; family Isosphaeraceae; genus CAVZRC01. The sequence continues at coordinate 399,280 of CAWJGW010000011.1, forward strand.
AGCGGGGCGTCCGAGGTCGCGAGCTGGAGGCAGGCGTCCTCGACCCTCAGCCGACGGACGTAATCGCCCACAGTGCAGCCGAAGTGCGTTCGAAATGCTCGGGCGAGATGGGCCGGGTGGACCCCGCCCTCGGCTGCGACTGCGGCGAGCGGTAGGTCGTCCGGGAAGCGGCTGTGGAGAAGGTCGCGGACGCGCAGCAGCCACCGAGGGGTCTCGCGATCGAGAGGGATGGGGCCGTGACGCGACGATTCGGCCAGGAGTTCGAGCGCGAGTCCCTCGAGTGCCAGGGGCGAGGCCCCGTCCCCGCGCAAGAACTCGCGGTAGAGTCGAAGAGCCAGCCAGTTCGGCAGCCCGGACGAGTGGCGGATGGTCCGGTCCAGGTCGGGGGCATGCCGCAGCACGGACTCCAGGCGAGTGGGCGCCAGTTCGATGTGGAAGCATCGGCCCCCTGGTCCATGCCAATGATTGGCGTGGACCTCGCCGGGTGGGTGGAAAACCAGGGTCGGTGGGCCGCCAAGCTGGCTGCGTCGATGGCAAACCTCCCTGCAATGACCCTCGACGACCAGGTAGAAGAAGGCGCGCTCGTGGCGATGGGCGGGGATGAAGGACTCTGCGCGCGTAGACCGACTCGGAGAAGGTCAGACCCGCGACTTCGCGGTGGCCCCTCGCCTGCCCATAGTATTGCCCGGGGGAGAGCTTCTCCACGATGCGGCACCTGCTCACGAGGTCTCTCGATCGGCCGGACCTGGAACGGTGGTCCCCCAGGCACCAGGATGCGATCTCCCGGCCAGCTCGAGAGCTCGATTTGGTCGAATATACGCGCCTTCGGGGAGCGCGGCCAGTCCTTGCCTTCCGGCCCGGGTCCGACGGAGGCTCGCTGCCGGAGTGCAGGCGTTTTCTTCCTCGATCGCGATCGAAGCCTCGGATCAAACCCGGGCGAAGGTGTGAACGATGATCAGGAACAGGCTGGGGATAACTCCTGCTTTGCTCAAACAAACATTCGTAGAACGGAATTCATTCCGTTTTCCAGAAGAACGGAATGAATTCCGTTCTACGGTTTTTTGGCCGGCCTTCTCTCGCGCGAGTGCCCTGAGCAAAACGGGAAGTGATTCCCGACCTGATTGTCAGTCAACGGTGATCGTGGGACCGAGTGGGAATCCTGTATACACCTCCGGATATGGACGAGGAGCGACCGCATCCGGCAATGGCCTTCATCCGGACTTCCAGCGCGGTATCCTTAGATGAGGTTCTCGTCTCGTTCGCGAGGCGACCTGCGAACCGTGAACCATCCCGGCTTTACGACGGTAAGAACGGTAAAGCGTCAATATCGGGCTGGGAGCAGCGATCTTTGATCCATCGTCTTGGGACTTACTTCAAACCGTGAGTGTGAAGGCTCGATTAGTGTCGGCTCGGACAGTCGTGCGCGGCACGATGCAGGAACCCGGAACCGGTGAACCAGAAGTGGAATAATCGCTTGTAAGGACCGTCGCTATGCCACCGAAAGAAAATGAAGGGGGCAGGGAGGACTCCTTTCGACGTTGTTATCCTGGTTACTGCTCCTTTTGTCGAAAGCACTATCGCGATGTCGGCCCGCTGGCCGAGGGACCAGACGTTGTATTGATTTGCTACGCATGTACGCAGGTATGTGCAAGGCTCATTGAAGACGAGTGCCGACGTCGCGGGGTTGCCATGCCGTGGACCATGGAGGGGTGGTGGGAGAAAAAAGTGGTTGAGGAGCGGGAGGGGAAAAAGGTGGCAGATTTCGAACCCGACAGCAACGGTTCCTGCTCCGAAAATCCAGGGCGAGAATCGGGGAGTGGTGCGACACAACCCCCAGACCCCCGCGACCCCACAGGGGAGTGAAACGGCTTGGAAGGGCGTGTTTCCGTGGTGCTGAGGAGGGAGCACAGAGCGCATCGGGTGAAGTATTGTTGAGACTTGCCACTCGGGCCTTTGCCCGGCAACAAAGCGTAAACGGTGACCCAGGGAAGCGATTTGTCATGGGCTGAATCAGGACCGGGGTGCGAAATGGTTGGCAAGGCCGTCCTGATCTATGAGGTCATCACTCTTCAATACCTTGTCGTCCTCCTTGGACTCGGCTGGGGGTGGCTTGCCTTTCGAGAGCAAGGGCTCTGGGAAGGCTGGCTTACATTTTGGTTAGCCCCCGGTGCCATCTCGGTCGCCTTATTGGGTCTCGCCTCGTTTCGGTCGAATCGAGAGAGATCCGGGTGGGTGGCCCCTGCACTGGCCAGCTACGCCGTGATCCTCATGCGGATGGAGCCCTTCGTCGAGGTCTATGACTGGCCTCAGCTCCTGTTCGGGGTAGGAGCGATCATGCCTCCGTTGCTCTGTATCAAATCCCTGGTTCGCTCACACACATGGCTGGCCGTGTGCGGGGTTGTCCTGTTCTCAGCCACATCGGTCGCGTGTCTGTCGTTCAACGTCATGGCCAACACTTGGGGCGTGGAGTTCGGTTTCTTTGCATCCCCATACCGTGAGGTGAGATGACGGGTTGCGTGCCGCCTGAATCCCGGTTGGCGCGGACAGGCGGGCACGGGACGATGTCGGGACGTGGACCGGGTGATCCAGGAATCACACAGGCCACTCGCTACGGGCCCGTCAACTGGATTCATGTGTTAAGCGGAGGCGGGCATCATGGCGAAGCGAAATCGACGTGTTCCCCGTTACCAGCGCGGGGCCGACGCCAAGCAACGTCCCGAGGTTCCAGACGCCTGCATCCCCGCCGATCTGAGCCAGCAGGCCCCCAACAACTCCTACTGTCCGCCGACATTCTACCGAGATTACGAGTTCTCCTGCATCGATTGTGGCAGCCGGGAGATCTGGACGGCGGAGCAGCAGAAGTGGTGGTATGAGGTCGCCAAGGGGACGATCTATTCGGGTGCGAACCGATGCCGAGCCTGCCGTGCGGCCCGCAGGCAGGCCCATCGCGGAACGCGCCGTCGCTCACATGGCGAACGAAGGCAGGAGGGCGATACCTGACCCGGCGCAATGGCTCAAGAGCCGTTGCTCGTTGACATCACAACAATGGCTCCCGGCCCCTTCTCTCCTCGCAGAGTCATGAGGGTTCCGCCGGCTCCACGGCAACAGCCACGCGCCGAAGGTAGAGCACAATCACCCCGTACAAGGGCCCGTCGAGGGCTTCGGGAGAATGGACGACATCGACGGACCTCCCCAACTTGCTCGACCACCGACCATCAGCTAGTTGCCGAGCCGCATGGGTCGGCACCCCTTGAAGGGCATGAAGAGCAACTTTCTCATATCCGAGTTCGTGTTCGCCGTCTGCACACGGCGGCGTACCCGAGGGTCCGGTAGGCATCCACGAACGCCTCGATTGTCTCCTCACGCGGGACCGTCGCAGGCCAGAGTGCGACATTTTCGGCGTCTGGCCACCACCAACTCTTCTCGTCTCCAACCGTCCAAGCGATGCAGTTGTATCGACGGTTAGAGGGGCTCGTCACCTCGTGATTGCCCTTATGCAGATTTGGGAATCCCGGTGGCCCGAGCAAACTAGAACCGGACTCCATGCATGTGCCCCCAGTTCAACCAGGCTTCCGCCATCCGATCAATGTCGCCCCGTGCGTCTTCAGGCACCGGATCCTCGCCGGTGATCCGTTTGAGCGCGATGAACCAATGGTCGGGCTCGCGGCGTAATTCACTCAGGATGAGCGGGACGGCGGGCGGACCCATGGCGATGATCGCCTGGTAAGCGGGCAGTTCCGCGATTTTTGTCGGCGAGGACAGGAACTCGGCCTGCGACTTCCACTCGGCCGCCAGGCGGTTGAATCCCTCACTGGATAGCGTGTGACCCCCCGTCACGGAAGCGGCCACACCACTTCGCCCAGCTTCTAAGACGGTCCGTTTCGGGAGATCGGGTTGCGGCTCGACCTGAACCTGAGAAGCCTCGATCGCTGCCTGAGCGACGACATTCTTGACGGCTTCGACCTCGTCCTTGGTGTCCGGAAAGATGTCATGCAGGGGAGTATCGAAGTGAATCTCCCTCGAGTCGTTCTCCCACTTGCCCTTTCGTTCCAAGGGGATCACCGAGACGAGGATATGATCGGCATAGTCGGGATGAGGCGAGACATACGCCACCCCAAACCGCCGTCCCTCGTGGATCACATCGTAGGTGTTTGCCATGGGATTGCCTGAGAGGTTTCCGGCATGAAGCTCTGGTAACCTCCATCATACGCTTCTCGGCCAACTCGCGGGAGGTTTCGACCATGGCTGGTTCACTGGCTAGAGGAATCCAGTAACGCCAATCTTGCCCAGTTGAGGGCGGCCTTGGAGCCCAGGAGCTGGATGAAGTCGCGCGGGCGTTCGGGTCCCATGTCGAGCCGGCGAGTCTGGGTGCCCTTCTTGGTGGAGAGCCCGAGATACACGAGCCCCACGGGCTTCTCGGGAGTGCCGCCGCCGGGCCCGGCGACGCCGGTGGTGCTGATCCCCACGGTGGCGCCGAGCCGCGTCCGGACGCCCTCGGCCATCGCCGCGGCAACCTCCGGGCTAACCGCTCCGTGCGCCGACAGCATCTCGGCCGGTACGCCCAGGAGCTCGGTCTTGACCTCGTTGGCATAAGTCACGACCCCGCCGAGGTACGACGAGCTGATACCCGGAATCGCCGTGAGCATGCGGGCGATCAGCCCGCCGGTGCACGACTCGGCCGTGGCCAGGGTCGAGCCGGTGCGGGTGAGCTGGGCGGCCAGCGACTCGGCGATATCGACGGATTCTTCGCCGAGAATCAGACTGCCGAACCGCTCGTAGATCAGTTGGGCCGTCGGCTCGATCAGACGCAAGGCGTCTTCCTCGGTCGCGCCTTCGGCGGCGATCCGGAAGCTGATGGTTGCCTCGGACGCGGTGATCCCGACCTCCGGGACTCGCCCCCGGACCGTCAGGTCCATCGCCTGGGCCTCGATCTCGGATTCCCCCTTGCCGAACAGGTTGATCTTGCGATGGATGATTACCTTGTTGACCAGTCCCAGCCGCTTCATTCTGGGGACCACCTGCTCCTGGAACATCTTCTTCATCTCGGAAGGCACGCCGGGCAGGCAGGCGACCGTCGCCCGGCCGACCTTCATCCAGATGCCGGGTGCCGTCCCGACCGGGTTCTCCATCGGCTCGGCGCCCGGGGGAAGAGGGCCTGGACCCGGTTCCGCTCGGTCATCACGCGATTGCGCCGCGCGAACATCGCCTCGATCGCCACCAATGAAGCCGGGTCCTCAACCAGCGGCACACCGGCGCAATCGGCCAGGGCCTCGCGCGTCAGGTCGTCCTGGGTCGGTCCCAGCCCGCCGGTCATGATGACCAGGTCGGCCCGGTCGAAGGCGGCCCGGAACGCGGACCGGTGGTCCTCCATGTCGTCGCCCAGGGTCGTGTGGAACGCCACCGGGATCCCCAGCGACCCGAGCTGCTGGCTCAGCCATCGGCTGTTGGTATCCAGGCCCTGCCCGCTGACCAGCTCGCTGCCGATCGAGATGATTTCGGCCCGCATCGTCGATTCCCACCCTCCCGATGACTCGCTCAACCGAATTTCGAGCATTCGTGAAAAAGTCGAGAAGCCCAATCTAACAGCTCAGGTTCTCCCTGGCACCATCGATCTACGATCGGGTAACATGGAGAACCATCGAACGCTTGACGCGCCCCGCCAGGGAGCGAGCACCGGGTCTCTTCCCGATCGAGCCGCGAGGTTGCAACCCATGAGTGTCTGTGTGCTGCAACGACCGACTCTCGTACTAAACCGGCACTGGCAGCCTGTGCACGTCGCCCCCGTTCATCGTGCGTTGATCATGCTGTGGAACCAGGCCGCCTGCGTGATCGACCCCGATGATTTTCGGCTTTATACCTGGTCGGATTGGGCCAAGCTCGCGCCCCGCGAAGGGGAGCCTTTTATCCGGACCGTTCGGTTCCACCTGCGCGTGCCGGAAGTGCTGGCGCTGACCCGGCACGATCGGGCTCGCCACCAGACTGTCACCTTCAGCCGGCGGAACTTGTTCAAGCGGGACCATTCCACCTGCCAGTACTGCTCTTGCCAGCCCGGTACTGAGGAATTGACGATCGACCATGTGCTCCCCCGCTCCCAGGGAGGTCAGACCACGTGGGAAAATTGCGTGCTGGCATGCGTTGCCTGCAACGCGAAGAAGGCCAATCGGACGCCCGAGCAGGCGATGATGAAGCTCCGCCGCGCCCCGGTCCGCCCGTCGTGGAAACCCCTCTACGACGCGACCGGCATCCGGATCGCGAGCTGGTCCCGGTTCCTGAGCGACGCCTACTGGAACGTCCCTCTGGATCCCTCGGGTTGATCGTCAGAGTCAACCTACCACGGGCGGAACTTCTGCCGATGGTTCTAAACCGAGGGATGACCCGGCCGGAGCGAGCGGGAGCTTGCGTGTACTTCACCTCGCGCGCTTCACGCATGATTTGCGCACAGCTCAAAGCGCCTGCCGCTCATACTAGCCCGACGCGCCAGCGAGGGAAAAGGCGTCGGACCCTCGCTGGCGCAGTCGGGCTAGTATGATTCTTGTGCGCAATTCAATCGTGAAGCGCTCTATTGGTCGTATCCGCGCCCGGTCGTACTCGAGCACCAAGCCTTCGGCTTCGAGGTGGTAATACTCGGCGGTCGAGGTGCTCAGGGGTAGGTCTTCCCCTTCTCCACGCGGGCCCGGACCAACTCCTCAAGCTGTCTCATCCGATCCCGATGGGCCTTGGCAGCCGCGACATAGACGACCCTGGCCTTCGGGTCGCTCACGTAACTGCCCACGGCGGTCTCGATCTGGGCCTGCATCAGTCGTTGCGACCAGAGGTGAACCTTCTCCAGGTCGACCTTGCCCGCTCGGTACGAGACAAGGGCCTGCTCATGCGCCCTCTGGCCCACTCGCGCTTGGGCCGCGAGCAGGTCCGCGAAGGAGCGAATCGGGCCTGCGGCTGCCCGCACTCCGCCCTCTGGCTGCGATGGCTGGCTTGTCGGTAAGACCTGATCCTGGGAGCCTGACGCCTGGAATGTGAGCACTCCCGCCCCGGTCGCCAGGGTGGCCGCCGCCAGGATCGTCCCGATCCACCTCAGTCTCGTCATGATCATGCCCCTCAGTATTCCTTGGGCTAGCATTGTCGCCGACAGCGGGACCGCCCCGACTGTCAAGAACGCGCCGGTCGCGAAGCGAATCGCGGACCGGGCCGTAAGTTCCGCCAACGCCGTTGGCACGGTTGCCAGCGCCGCATCCGAGAAAAGCAACGTCCCCAGGGCACCCGCCGGGATCAGGCCACGGCGGGCCAGCCGCTCGCGCAGCCGCTGCCGACCCCGCGCCAGGCGACTCTTGAGCGTCCCGACCAGGCACCCCACGTGGCGAGCCGCCTCTTCGTAGGTGCGGCCCTCCAGATCACAGAGCACGACCGGGATTCGGTAGCGGTCCGGCAATTGATCGATCTCCTCGTAGAGGACCGGCCCTGGGTCGCTCCGCCCTCCACCACTGAATCGGTCGGATGCCAACGCGGCGACCTGCCGTTCGGCCGCCTTGCGGCGACCCGAGACGATCCTGGCGCGGACGGCGGTGCGATAGGCGACCCGATAAAGCCAGGGCCCCAGTGAGTCCCTCACCCAGAGCGAGTCCGCCTTGCGTACTAGGACGAGGAAAGTGGCCTGAAACGCGTCCTCGGCCTCGTGCTCGTGCTGCAGGATAGCCCGGCAGACGCGGAGTACCATCGGGGCATGCCGCTCGATCAAGGTCGCGAAGGCCGGTTCGGAGGTCTCACCACCCCGGTCCGCAAACCGTTCCAGGAGTTGACCGTCGGTCAGCCCGGTGACAGTCCCCGCATCGAAGAGCATGCGAAGGTATCGGTGGGCTGACCGATTCCGATGAGATGCCACGAACTCCTCCCCCCAAGCGATCGCGGTTGTCCTATCTCAGTAAAGCAGCCGAGGGGCGAGTTGTTCCAACTTTCTGGGAATTCTCCTCAGAGCTTGTGAAAGAATCCGATGGAAGATTCCAGATTACGAATCGCGAATTCATAAATGCCTTTGAAATCAGGCTTTATATCCATTCGCAATTCGGAATCCATCATCCGGAATCGATTTCTTCACATCCTCTCAGTTGGGGTCCCGGCGTAGGCAGGGCAGAGAGCCCTTCTACAACGCGACTGGTATCCGGATCGTGAACTGGTCCCGGCTCCTGGCTGACACCTGCTGGAACGATCTCAGCCGTAGAGGTTCCTGTTCAGGAACTCATTCCGGAACTTCCCACCTGGATCGTGCTCCTTGAGCAGGCCCTTGAAGTCGGCCAGCCTCTCGTAGCGGGATTGCAGTCGCGCGGGCTCCATGGTGAACAGCTTCCCCCAGTGGGGACGGGCCTCGAACGGTTCCAGCTCCTTCTCGATGATCGGCAGCAGCTTGCGGACGGATTCCCAGTCCGGCTTCCAGGTGAAATGGATGGCCAGGCTGGGCCGCTCGTAGCACGGGCTCATCCACAATCGGTCCGCATCGATCGTGCGCAATTCCGAGATCAGCAGGTGGGGGCTCACGCGGTCGCGCAATCGCTCGATCGCGAGGATCGCCTCGACCGCGTCCTTGCGGGCGACGAAGTACTCGGCCTGCAACTCCTTGCCGCTGCTCGGGGTGAACCCCATGCGGAAGTGGGGCAGCCGATCGAACCAGGGGCCGGGCACGCCCATCTGCTCCGTGCAATTCTCGGGCGAGAGCTCGGCGATCGGGTGGAGGTTCCTGGCCGCGAGCCTCGCCCCGTGGAACTCGGGCTTGGCGCCGGCGCGTCCCCCTTCTCGACGAGGCGCTTGACCCACACTTCGTTGATGCGATTCTTCTGCCAGTCGGTGAACAGGCTCACGCTGTAGCCGCTCGACATGATGCTCTCGAAGTGGTCCGCCAGTTGAGCTCATCGGCAGGTTCTCGTAGACGTCCTGCCGCATCAGTGAAGGTCGGCTGCACGTCCAGAGTGACCCGGGTCACCACCCCGAGCGCACCCAGGTTCACGACGGCCCCGAGGAATCGGTCGCCGTCCTTCTCGCGCGAAAGCGTCAGGACGTCCCCGCTGGCCGTGACGATCTCCAGGGCCGAGACCGACGTCGACAGGTTCCCGTTCTTGACGCCCGATCCGTGGGTCGCGGTGGCACAGGCGCCGGCGACGGAGATGTGCGGCAGCGACGCGAGGTTGTGCAGCGCAAAGCCCTTCTCATGGAGATCGGGGCACAACTGGCCGTAGCTCATGCCGGCTTCGACCGTCACCGTGCGCGCCTTCGGGTCCAGCGCGACCACCCGATCCATCGGCTTGAGCGAGATGAAGGCATGAGTGCTGTCGGCGATGTCATTGAAGCAATGACGCGTGCCGAGCACCTTCAAGGAATCGTGTTCCTTGACGAACTTCCGAACCTGTTCGATCGACGTGAGAGGATGAAAGTTGTCCGTGCTGTATCGGTAGTTGCCGGCCCAGTTGGTGAGCGGGCCGTTCGGATCCGGCTCATCGGGCGCACGACCGAAGAGTGGCGTCCCGGAAAAACCGCCCAGGCTCGCGGCCGATAGCTTGAGGAACATCCGTTTATTCATGGTCGAAGTTCCCCCTCCGCAGATTCGTAGGGTGGGTGAAACCCACCAGGTCCATAAACATCAACAAGTGAATATCAAAGAACACATCCGGTGGGTTTCACCCACCCTACCGGACAGGCTTAGAACCGGCAGATCAGGAGCTCGCGCTCGTAGACCATCTCCGGCGGCAGGCGGTCGTGCAAGTCGATGAAGAGTTCCTCGTGCCCGAGCACTTCCAACCGCCAGGCGTTGCGGTCAAAGGCTTGCAACTGCACGAACTTCTCCTTGGGAAAGTCGAGGCCGCGCCACTCGATGTCCTCGTAGCGGGGCATCCAGCCGATCGGCGTCTCCTTGCCCAGGGCACGCCCACGGACCCGATCCACGATCCACTTCAGGACCCGCATGTTCTCGCGGAAGCCCGGCCAGATGAACCCGCCGTCCGCATCCTTTCGGAACCAGTTCACATGGAAGATGCGGGGCGTCTCCTTGAGAGCGCGCGCTGCATCCGGATCCAGTGCCGGAAGTAGTCGCCCATGTGGTATCCGCAGAACGGGAGCATCGCCATCGGGTCGCGCCGGACCTTGCCGACCACACCGGCCGCGGCGGCGGTCATCTCCGAGCCGATGGTGGCCCCGATGTACACGCCGGCACTCCAGTTGAACGCCTGGTGAACCAGCGGCATCGTCGTGGCCCGGCGACCCCCGAAGATGATCGCGCTGATCGGCACGCCCTCCGGGTCTTCCCAGGCCGGGTCGATGGTCGGGCATTGCGAGGCCGGGGCGGTGAATCGTGAGTTCGGGTGCGCGGCCTTGGCCCCCGTCTCCTTGGCGATCTGCGGCGTCCAGCGTTTGCCCTGCCAGTCGAGGCACTCCTCGGGCGGTTCGTCGGTCATGCCCTCCCACCACACGCCGCCCTCGGGCGTGAGCGCGACGTTCGTGAAGATGGTGTTGCGCGACAGGGTGGCCATCGCGTTCGGGTTCGTTCTCGCGGACGTCCCCGGCGCGACGCCGAAGAAACCGGTCTCGGGGTTGATCGCCCTCAGGCGGTCCTCGGCGTCCGGCTTGAGCCAGGCGATGTCATCGCCAAGGGTCCAGACCTTCCACCCCTCGAACCCCGCCGGAGGGATCAGCATGGCGAAGTTCGTCTTCCCGCAGGCGGAGGGGAACGCGGCGGTGACGTAGGTCTTCTCGCCCCGTGGGTCCTCGATCCCGAGGATCAGCATGTGCTCGGCCATCCAGCCCTCGTCACGCGCGATGTTCGAGGCGATCCGGAGGGCGAAACACTTCTTGCCGAGCAGCGCGTTCCCGCCGTAGCCGGAGCCGTAAGACCAGATCTCGCGCGTCTCCGGAAAGTGGACGATGTACTTCTCCTGGTTGCACGGCCAGGGTACGTCCGGCTTGCCGGGCGCGAGCGGGGCGCCGACGGTGTGCATGCACGGCACGACACGCTTCCCGCCTTTATCGATCTCCGCGAAGACGGGCAGGCCGATCCGGGCCATGATCCGCATGTTGACGACGACGTAGGGCGAGTCGGTGAGCTGGACGCCGATCTGCGATACCGGTGCGCCGACTGGCCCCATGCTGAACGGCAGCACGAACATCGTCCGCCCGCGCATCGAGCCGTTGAACAACTCCTTGAGCTTGTGCCGCATCTTGAACGGTTCTTCCCAGTTGTTGGTGGGCCCCGCCGCCTCCTTCGAGAACGAGCAGATGAAGGTGCGGTCTTCTACCCGTGCGACGTCGCTCGGATCGGACCGTGCGAGGTAACAGCCCGGCCACAGTTCCTCGTTGAGCTTGATGAAGGTCCCGCCCACAACCATCCGCGGCAGAGTGCGTCGTACTCGTCTCGCGAGCCATCCACCCAGTGGATGGCCGCGGGCTGCGTGAGCCGGGCCATCTTCTCGACCCACCTGAGCAGGTGGTTGTTCTTACTCAGCGGGATCGCAGGGTCACGACCATTCCATGCGGAACCGGACCCTTTGCGGCGGACGCGCTGTTACTCTGGAGAATTCTCATGCGGAGTTCCTTTCCTTCACCGGATCGGTTTCGACAAGGTCTTCGTTCATCGCGCGCGACCTACCATCCCAAGGGTACCTCCATCGTGGCCCACCTGATGGTCAGCATGACGAGCGACGCCAGGAACGTCCAGATCAGCGTTAAGCGCAGGTGGTCAATCTGAGGCGGATCCAAGGCCTCGATGTCAGCAATTCTACGGTCGCATGACTCGAAGAGGTGGTTCGCGACCCGCTTTCCGCTCCGACTCTCTTACTGATACTCTAAACCGCAGGAGATCGCACCATGCCGAGGAAGAATCGGGTGACGCCCTTCGGCGAGATCGTCGCCATGCCGGAGCGGGGGATGATGATGGGCAACCGAGGCATCCTCCACGATGCCGAGGGCCGCATCCGCCGTCCCTGGCAGGTGAAGCGGTGGCTGCTTTGCGTGCTCGAGTTCCGCGGGCGGTATCGGACGGTCATGACCCCGAACCGCTACACCGAGCTCTTCTTCCTCGACGAGGCCACGGGTCTGGCCGCCGGTCATCGCCCGTGCGCCGAATGCCGACGTGGCCGGTTCCTGGCCTTCCGGGACGCTTGGACCGCCGGCAACCCCCGGACCATGGGACCTGAACCGATCAGGGCCGATATGATCGACAACCAGCTCCACGCCGAGCGGGTCGGCCCGGATCGCTCGAAACGTACCGACCGGGCCAATCTCGACGACCTACCGGACGGCGTGTTCGTCAGCCTCGATGGCCGGGATGGGCACGCCTGCCTGATCTGGGGTGACGAATTACTCCCCTGGTCGCCCGGTGGCTATCGGGAACGACACCGCAGGCCGAGAGGCGAGGTCGCGACCGTCATCACGCCGGGATCGACCGTGCGTGCGATTCGGGCGGGCTACGTGGCCGAGATCCATCCCACGGCGTGGATGCCGTGAGCGGCGCCGGGCCTAGCCCCGACGGGTCGGTTAGCCCACTGAACGTTTACTAGATGACGGTCAAGATATAAACTTCTTGTGAAAAACACGGTTGGCAAAGTGAAGGGGAGGCGCTCTGGGGTCGGCGCCGTGCGGGCGAGGCCCCCGCGGATACAGTCCCACCGCCGTGGCATCCCCGGCCGTTTCCCGTTGGGTTCGCCGCCCTGGAGAGAAATCACTCGTAGTCCCGGGTCGCATCCTCGAGCCGCTCGAGCAACTCGTGCATCAGCCGGAGCTCTCCCTCGGTCAAGGTGCCGAAGACCTTCTTGCCGAGGGCGACCTGGCTGGGCCAGGCCTCGGCCACGAGCTTGCGACCGGCGTCGGTCAGGTAGAGCCGATTGGCTCGCCGGTCCTCCGGGTCGGGTCGTCGCTCGACCCATCCGGCCGCACTGACCCGGTCGATGAGCCCAACCACGTTCCCCTTCGTGACCAGAAGCCGCTCGGCCAGCTCCTGCTGGGTGATGCCCTCGCCGTGCCAGAGGGTCGCCAGAACGTCGAACTGGGAGAGCGACAGACCGTGGGCCCCGAGGGACTCGGCCATGCGCCGCTCCAGGCGGCTATGGAAGCGGAGCAAGGTGGTGCTCACCTTGGCCTCCCAGTCGCGGGGGTCTTCGTTCAGAACCGGCAGTGACCAGCGTTCGGACTTCCGGGCCTGGCTCATATAGTTTATTTGTAAACCGACTGTCGGGGCGTGTCAAGCCTCATCTGATGTTTGGCAAGGATACCGTCGCGTTCACGCGACGGAGGAATTGCCGCCGCGGCTTGTAGATAAAGGTAAGGTGTCCGGGAAAAGAGAAACCCCCGTCGGAGGGACCGGCGGGGGTTGGACGAGTCCCTGGCGGATCACGAAAGCGAGCTGGGGGTCATCGGGTTGACGGTCGGGTTGGGCTCAGGCGCCCTTGGCCAAGCGACGCCGCAGACAGTAGCCGATCAGGCTCAGCACGCTGATGCCGGAGAGCACCAGGCTCGAGGGCTCGGGAACGGCCGAAAGGTTGGTGCTGGACTGGAAGCCGACCTGGCTCCCCTTGTCCAGGGTGAGCGCGAAGTACTCGGTGATGGAGTAGGCCGACGTCAGGCCGCTGTTGATCAGCATCGAGGCATCGTCCGAGTACGACTTGGGCGTGCCCGTGATATTGGGCGTCTGGGCGCCGGTGGAGAAGCCGGCCAGGCTGTTCTGCCCGTTCGCGGGATCGACATAGCTCTGGAAGGTCAGCGTGTTGTCGGCCCCCTTGACGGTCACCGAGCCGCCGATCTGGCTATCCATGAAGATGCCCGGGGGAGTCGTCGGCGCCGTGAAGCCCGTGTCGCCCAGCTTGATGTACAGAGTCTCGGTTCCCGCGTTGCTGTTGATGACGTGGACGGCCGACCCCTCGAGATACGACAGTGATGACGTGCCCGGGCTGTTGGAGTCGTCGCTCAAAACAGAGATCTTGAAGCCGTCAAAGGTGGCGTTGTAGATCGCCGCGGTGCCGGAAGGGGCGGTCGCCACGGTGGTCCAGTTCACACCGTCAGTGCTCAACTGGATCTCCAGGGAGCCTGCACGAGCGGGAGTGGCCGTCACCAGGGTCATGACCCCAACCGTCGCCACGATGGTCGCAATCGAACTTCGGAAGGTCTTAGACATAAATCGCGTTTCCATTCCCATCTCAGAGATTTCTCAAAATTGGTTTTACGATCACGATTCGATCTGCCTGGCTCAGGCCGCTGACCTTCTCGCAATCCGTGGCCGTCGGAGAGGCGATCCGACCCCGGCCGCGAGAAAACGGCAATCAGTCAGATCACCTTCGGACGAGACGTTGTTCGATCGGGACGCACATCCGGCGGAGCCGTCGCCGCCGATCGAAAACCCGTCGCGAGTCGATGATGACCGGTGCCAAGAACCAGGTTAAACTAAGAATAGTCATGCGAGAAGTCATGTTGTCATGAATTGACAATAAATAGCGAGATCGTTCAGTCTTATGGACACTTGGTACATTTCGGCAACATTTCGGCGGTCGATGCGACCTGGACGCCCCATCCTCGCTGTGCGCGAGCATCCTCGACGTGTTCGAGACACTCCGGTGCAGGAAAAAGAAAACCTCGCCAGCGGAGGCCGGCGAGGGTTAAAGCAATTCTTCCGTTGGCGTGCGGGTAGATCATGTAGCTCGAGGGCCGTTGTCTGCAGGAGCCGCGCCCTCTCATTAACTGGATCAATTTCGCCCGCGTGCGATATCGAGAGCTTCCTGGTGCAACGCGCAGTCAGTTCAGGCGCCTGCGGCCGCGCGGCGGCGTATTCCGTAGCCAATCAGTCCCAGCGCGCCCAGAACGGCCAGAACCAGGTTCGAGGGCTCGGCGCAGGTGCGAGGGTCGTGCTGGATTGGAAGCCGATCTGGCTCCCCTTGTCCAGCGTGATCTTGAAGAACTCGGTGATCGAGTAGGTCGAGGTCAGGCCGGTGGTGATCAGCATCGAGGTGTCGGTCGAATACGCCTTGGGCGTACCGGTGATGTTGGGCGTCTGGGCGCCGGTGGTGAAACCGGCCAGGCTGCTCTGCCCGTTCGCGGGGTCGACATAGCTCTGGAAGGTCAGCGTGTTATCGGCACCCTTGGTGGTCACCGAACCACCGATTTCGCTGTCCAGTCTGATGTGATCGTAGGAAGTGAGCGGCGAGGTGAAGCCGGTATCGCTCATTTTGATGTACAGGGTGGCGATTCCCTTGTTGTTGTTGGTGACATGGAGAGCGGACCCCTCGAGATACGCCAGGGCGGTCTCACCCGGGCTGTTGGAGTCGTCGCTCAATACCGAGATGTTGAAGCCGTTGAAAGTGGAGGAGTAGCTTGCCGCAGTGCCGGAAGCTGCGGACGCCACAGGACTCCAGTTTACCCCGTTCGTGCTTAACTCGATTGCCAGATCGGCACGGGCCGGTGCGGCCATTCCCAATGCCAGGATCCCTACCATCGCCACAATGGGTGAGAGTGAATCGCGGAAGCTCTGAGGCATGAGTTGGATGTCCATTCTAGGGTCGTACGCGATTTTCCGGTCATCAAAGCCGATCACAATGGCGTCGGGCCCTCGCCTCCGCGCGATCGAGGCCCCTCGGCAAGCCCGAGCAGGACCCTCTTCGCAAGGAACGAGACGGTCGGCGACACCGCCCATCGGACGGACCTCGTATCGATCGAGACGCGGCCACGAGATCTCCGGCGCCTGCGATCAAAGGTCGTGGACCGTCTGATGATGGCCTGTGCCACTACCGACCATACGGCATGGTCACAGATGCGAGAAGCCATGTTGCCATGAATGGACATCTCGGTCGCGAAACTGTTGGACGGTGTGGACATGCGTTGCTTCCCGGCATCATTTGGCCGGTCCATGATGCTGGATCGCCTTATTCATTCCTGCGGCGGAAGATTCTGGAAGTGAGGGAGGATGCCTCGTCCGAAGGGCTGACCACGCTCGATACTTCGCCGCATGGCCTCCTTTTCCCTGGGGCCAAAGGCCCGGTTGACCTGCGAACCAGGTCGCGCGGGCGATCGATCGGCCAGGGCTCAAGACCAGCCGATCCAGCGCACCGTGTGCTCGTCGCGCCCATGAGGATGACCCAGCTCCACTCCCCGCCTGCTCGATTAGGCCGGCCCGAAAGGCGTTCCGCTCCACTTAGCGGTGGACTGTCAGGAAATGGTCATCGGATTGCACGGGAATGATGCATCCCTGCGTGATTGGCTTCGCCGTTTGCGATCCGCTTCTGGGGAATGGTGTATGACCCCACGACCGAACGAGCGGCGTTGGGTCCAAGAATAGGGGGATTTGGCGGGACGGTGTGGAGAATTGTCAACATTCAGATAGGTGGGCAAACTGGACCCAGGCTTTTGGTCGTGATGGGAAGAACCTCCCTGTGGATGTGCGGCAGACACAGCCGGTCCCGCTTCAGGTCGAGTTGGGGCCGGCTGCGTCGTATTCAGAACTTGAGTGTTGATGTACTGGCTATTAGATGAGGTCGAGGCATCGCATCGAGGGCTTGGTGAGCATCCTCATTTCTGGCCCCAGAGGACGGTGCGGAGCCGCACGCTCGGGGCCGGATCGGCCTCGAGCAATCCTTCGTGGAACCAGCGCGTCCAGCCACGTGGCCTGCGAGACTCGCGACGGACTCCGTAAATCTTGCGACGCTTCTTGGGACTCATGGTCGCCTCCTTGGGAAAAGGAGCCGGGAAGAAGTGGATGTCCGATGATACTCTCATTAGCAACTGGAATACCGAAAGCCGGAATCTCGCCAGGATGTCGAGTTTCTCCGAAACGCTCCGACGATCCTTCGCCGCAAAGTCCGTTCCTGATTACTGATCAGCCGAGTCCTCTTCCTGGGCTGACAACACCGGTGCATGCGGATGCGTGTTGGGAATAGGTGCTCGCCCCACGCTCGATTTGTAAGCATTGCCGCGTTGGGATTGCGCTGACAAAGCGATCCGGAGCGGCCCAGTCTCCCTGGCTCTTCGCGTCCCGTGCTGACCACGTGCAGGTGCGGCTCGTGGGCTGCGGCTGAGCACGGTCACCTCGTGCCCATCCGCCTGGAAGGCACGCCGCAATCCACCGACTTGCCCCGTGCCGCCGGGGATCACCACTTTCCACGATCGCGTTTCGGGATTCATCCGCTCGTCTCCTCCTGGCCCGCGAAGCCGTGTCCATGAGACTTACCGCGGAGGAGCGGCGACATTAACCGCCAGCACAAGATCGTGGCGGCTCGGCTACGGCCGGCGAGCCCCACCGGAGGTGAGGCAGAGGCCGGTTCTAGCCGGGCCGGAGGCCGGTACAATGTTTCGATTTGCCCTCGGTCCGTTCTCGGACGGTTCGAAGCCCAAGGGAATATCTGAGCCCGGCCGTGCGCCTGGTCTCTCCGACCTGCTCGACTCCCAGGCGGGGCCGCAACCGATGACGGACGACGGACGAATGACGAAGGAGAACTCCGACGATGGCTTCCGGGTTCCACGACATCTGGGCCTCGATTTCCTCCTGGTTCCAGGGGCTCGACGTGCGGGAGGTCCTCAAGTTCCTCGGCGAGAAGTTGCTGGAGGGCGTCTTCCAGGCGGTGGCCGTGGTGGTCATCGGCTGGCTGGTGCTGTATCGCCAGTGGCGACAGCTCACCCAGGGAAGGTCGGACCAGGTGGTGTTCTCGGCGAACCTGCTGACGCCGATCGGCGAGCCCGCAGGCCGGGGGCGATCGCTACCTGCTCCAGCTCCGGACCGTGCTGCCGCCCCGGACGGTCGACCAGCTCCTGGACAACGTGGCGCTGCGGCGGGTGATCCGCAGCCTGGCCGAGCAGGCCAGCCTCGCCGACCCGATCCTCGCGACCGAGGGGACGGCCGGCTTCGAGATCGTCAACGACATCGTCAACAGCGTGGCCGGGAGCCTGGCCTCCGCATCGTTCCGGCGCGACCAGTGGCTGCTGGCCGTGACCTGCGAGGATCGGAAGGTCGTCCGCAAGTGCTGCATCCGGGTGCTGCTGATCCGTCGCGGCGATCTCGACCGCCTGGCGTCCTGGGACTGGTGCCGCGAGCACGTCCTGGTCGAGGAATGGTACCACTTCTGGCGGATCGTCACCCTCCACCAGATCGCGCTCCGCTTCCAGGAGGAACAGGAGCGGCAGAAGGCATCGCGCGCCGCGGACATCAAGGAGAACCTGCTGCCGCTGGTCGATCGCCAGGCGCATCACCCGCGAGTCCGCCCACTCGTCGCTGGGCATCAACATCGACGAGCCGATCATCAAGCCGCCCATCGCCGTCGACTGGGTGCGTTATCTACCGCAGATCGCCGAGCTGGGATTGAAGCTTCCTGGTGCGTCCGCCGCAGTCGCCGGGGCATGACCGGGCGTGTGCGTCATGATCGGCCCGGCTCATCGCGTGCGACGCCCACGCGGCTCGAGCAGGGTCGCGGCCCATTGGCCTGTTCGGGTTTCAGGCGAGGTACGATCGGGTCCTTGCCGTATTCGATCTCTCGTCTGAAAGGGCCAGCATCAAAGGACCGGTTGAAGGCCGCCTGGAGATCGAGCGGCACGTCGGGGTCGCCCGGCAAGCAGCGGGATGTCGATCTCGGGAAGCCGCTGAGTCATCGGCGATCGGATAGACGAGGAATTCCTTGGGTCGATCGAAGCGATGGATCGAGACCAGGTAATCGAACGGGCCGGCCTGGGCCTTGACGAGGTCCTTGGGGACGGCCAGTGCGTGCGCCCCGCCGCGGAGCAGGTCGATCTCGACCAGGTGAGTCTCACTCTCGAGAGTCTTCCGCTGCTTCTCCAGAAACTTCTCGCGGCCGGGATTGGCCGGTCTTCTTATTGGAGGGGCTGAGGACTTCGATCGAGGTGATGATCTGGACCTCCTTGCCGCGGCGCCGCCGGATCTCCAGGAAGGATTGCTTGAACGGCCCATGCTCGATGGTCTCGACCGTCACGACCAAGGGACCACCTTCCTGGGGCTCGGCCAGCAGGGCGAGACCGCCGCCTCGGCGCCGCTTCCGTGGCTTTCGAGCCGAGCGGGCGATCTCGACATCGGGTTCGAAATGGCGCTGCGTGTGCTCCAGCCAGACGCGTTGGCTCGACTGGGCATAATAGGACTCGGGCAGGTCTGCTGCTGGAGCGATCTCTTTCATGAAGACGATGAGACTGCCATGGAGGTCCGGAAACCAGTCCGGGCTCTCCAGGTACGGGTCCATCCCCGGGAAGGGTGAGGGCATCGGACGGCTCCTCGTTCGGAAGGGACGTCGGCTCTGATGTCATTGTTGCCGAGGTATCCGGGTTGGTCAATCGCGGTTCAATTGTGGGACATGCGGCCCTGGCCGGTCGTTGCGGCGCCTGTCGGGACCGAGTAGCCTTAACATTGGAACGGGTTTCGTCCGGATTCCTTGCCGGTCGCATCACAGGAGCACTTCCCATGTCGCATCATGAGCCCACTTCGGGCGGCCTTGGCCGCCGGCAGTTCCTGGCCGCCGGGGCGGCGGTCCCCGCGCTGGCCGGGATGTCCCTGACCTACGTCTCGGCCCAGGAGCCCAGAGCGGCCGCCGGCAAGGTCGAGGCGAACAGAAGTGGGGCATTCCCGGCCCTTATCCCGGCCGCGTCATCGAGGTCCGCAACCCTCGGATGATCAAGAATGATGTCAAGGACCGCGAGGCAATCCACACGGCCGTCGACCGGGGCATGAAGGAGCTGACCGGCGCCACCGATGCGGTCGAGGCCTGGCGAAGCTTCTTCGAGCCGGGCGACGTCGTCGGCGTCAAGATGAACCCGGTCGGCAACCCGCTGGCCAACAGTTCCGCCGAGCTGATGCTCGAGGTCATCGACGGCCTCAAGGCGGCCGGGGTCAAGACCAAGGACATCATCGTCTTCGAGCGGTACCGCGACGAGTTCATCGGGGCCAAGATGCACGAGGCCGTCCCCGAGGGGATCGCCTGGACCGGGTTGGGGATCGCCTACAACGGCAAGCAGGTCGACATCAAGGGGGACGACCAGAAGGCGGCCACACTCGACCGGGTCACCGGCTACGATCCCGACGAGTTCATGGTCATGGAGCTGGTCATGCCCGGCCTCGATCCCAAGGACGACCGCACGCGGCGCTCGCACCTCGGCCTGCTCGATCACCCGTCGCGTCAACAAGATCGTGCTCCTGCCCGTCCTGAAGGACCACGGCTCGGCCGGTGTCACCGGCGCACTCAAGAACATGAGCCACGGACAGGTCAACAACGTCTGCCGATCGCACGGCACGCCCGACACCAACGTCTGCAACCAGTTCATCCCCAGGTCGTCAACCACCCGGTCATCCGCCGCAAGTGCGTCCTGCAAATCATGGACGGGATCAAGGGGGTCTACCAGGGCGGGCCGGGCGCGTCGCGGCCGGAATGGACCTGGGAGAACAACGCCCTCTTCTTCGCCACCGACCCGGTGGCCATGGACCATGTCGCCTGGCGGTATGTCGACGCCAAGCGCAAGGAGAAGGGACTGCCGCCGGTCGGCGCCGCCGGCAAGCTGGGCCTCGACCCCTTGAAGACCGAGGGATTCGACATCCGACAGCCGCAGCACATCGCCCTGGCCGCCAACCTCGGCCTGGGTATCTTCGCCTTCGACTCGCCCAGGGGAAGGCGCAACGAGATCCAGCATCGGGTCTTCACGCTTTCGTGACTTTGACCAAACTTCTCGATCCGACCTGTAGCCCGGTTCCCCGGGTTCATCGACCCGGGGAACTAACTCATGAATGAACATGTTTTTAAGGCGCCGACGCCCTCCTGATCTCGTCTCACGATCGTAGAGGCTGGAGCCCGGCCTGGGACGGTCTCGGAGCCGGCCGGCGTGGTTGCTCGAGCAATCGCCGCGCGAAGAACCGCTTCAAGCCGCGCCAACAATCTCTGGTCAGGAAGTAAGTCCGTGTTGCGTGGTAACGCTTGCCGTCGATGCATCGAACAATAACCGAAAGTGATCTCCGCGAGTCCCTGACCCCTTGATCGAATCCGGAGCCCTCTTTACAATTGTCCGATGTCGGATAAATGTCAGAGGCTGGGCCGTGGTGGTGTGCGGCCTGGTCATGCCGTCGTGGTGACGGCGGTTTCTGGTTCTTCTCCACGGGGGGACCTCGCCATGAGGGAGAACGCGCTGGCACGGTCGCGACGTCGAGTCGGCCTGGGGTTGTCGGTGCTATCGGTATCGTGGGTAATCTGGATGTTGACTCCCGGGATTCCGGTGCTGTGGGCGCCTCGCGTCGAACGCGTCGGTGCGGGAGGCGGGGCTGGTCCTGTTCGAGCACGAGTGGTCGCCGGGCGATTCCCTGGCGGCCGGTGACGGGCTGGGTCCGGTGTACAACGAGCGGTCGTGCGTGGCCTGCCACTTCCAGGGTGGAGTGGGCGGGGGCGGCGCCGCGCGGCAAAACGTGGCGTCGTTCGAGGCGTTCCCGGCGCCGGGGCGATCCGACGTTCAGGGCGGGGTGGTCCACAGCTTCGCCGTTTCGAAGGAGTGCCGGGAGAGCCCGGCCGGACTCCACGACTTCTTCCCCGTGGTGAAGGGTGGGCTGAAGATCGTCGGGGGCTGCACCGTCGAGAACGCGTGACTTTGACCCGGTCCGCGTTCAGGCGGTCAACCCGACGGCTTTGTTCGGGGCGGGCTGGATCGACCGGATCTCGGGCAAGAGCATCTGCATCAGAGTCGGCAGCGGTCGTGGCAGGTCATCGGCAAGGAGGTCGTGGGAGCCGAAATGGGGCCCGTCCGTCCGGGCCGGCCGCGCGTGCTGCCGGACGGCCGGATCGGCAAGTTCGGCTGGAAGGCGCAGTTCGCCACCTTGGAGGAATTCGTGGCCGCCGCGTGCGCCAACGAGCTGGGGCTGGGCAACCCCATGATGGAGCAGGCCAGGCCGTGGACGCGCGGAGACCACGCGAAAGCGAACGCAGACCTGGACGCCACCCAATTCCGCGCGCTGGTGGGGTTCTGCGACACGCTGCCCCGGCCGGTGGAAATCCTGCCGGACGATCCACGAGGGCAGGTTCAGGCCGAGCGCGGCAAGGTCCTGTTCAGTCAGATCGGCTGCGCGAACTGTCACACACCTGATCTGGGTGGCGTGTCGGGCGTCTACAGCGACTTCCTCCTGCACCGGGTCGTCAACACCAGCCGTCTGGCGAGCGGATACTCCGAGGTCCCCCCCATTCCACTGCCGGACGAACACCCCCAGCCGGATGAATGGAAGACGCCGCCGCTCTGGGGCGTCGCCGACAGCGCCCCGTACTTCCACGACGGCGCCTCGCCGACCCTCGAGGTCGCGATCCGCCGACACAAGGGGGATGCGGAGAGCGTCACCGAGTCCTTCGAATCGCTCGACAGCGGCGATCGCGCGGCGATCATCGGCTTCCTCAAGTGCCTCAAGGCCCCCGTCGAGGCCAAGCCCGCCGACCCACGCTCGCGCGGGATCATCGCGATGAGCCGGTGAAGTTGGCACTTGATTCAGCGGGGCCTGGTCTCTTCCACTGGCGGCAGGGCTACCTCGCGAAGTCCCTGCCGCTGGATCTTCCGCCCGGCCAGGGTCAGGAATCCGCCCTCGTCGAACGAGCCCAGGTCGCCCGTATCGAACCAGCCCGAGACGAATGCCGCACGGGTGGCATCGGGGTTGCGCCAGTAGTCGCGGAACAAGTTCGGACCGCGAAGTTGGACCGAGCCGACCACGCCCGGCGCGGCGGGCTTGCCATCGTCGCCGAGGACGCGAACCTCGATACCGTCGAGCGGCACACCGACGGAGCCTTGGGGCCAGGGCCCATCCAGCGGCAAGCTCGTGATGACGTGCGCCTCGGTCATGCCGTATTGATTGATGACCGGCCGGCCCAGGATCGATTCCAGCTCCGGCAGAACATCGGGACGGATCGCCGACGAGCCGCAGGTGAACAGCCGGACGTTCGACCATCTCCGCGCAAGTCTCCGGAACTCGGGCTGCTCGAGGAAGGTGTAGTAGAACGTGGGGATTCCCATGAAGACCGTGCCCCACCCGACGCTCTCCAGGGTCCGTCGGGGATGGAATGATTCTTCAATGTGCATGCGACTGCCCGTCAACAGGCTCAGGTGTGCGGCGACGGAGAGTCCGAGGAGGTGGAACAGGGGCAAGGCGTTGATCAGCGTGTCGTCGGGCGTGAATCGCCAGGCCGTCTGGAGTGCCCGCAGGCTGGCGGCGAGGCTGGCGTGCGTGTGGACGACACCCCTGGTGCCGTCCGGTCGAGCCCGAATCGTAGAGGATCAAGCACGCGGCATTGCGGTCGATCGCGGGCTCGGAGAATTCGGCCTCGGGTGCCTCCCAGGCTTCGGAGTCGAGCATCAAGGCGCGGAGTCCCGGCAGGTCGGCCCGCAAGGCGTTGACGATCGAGTGCACGTCCCAGCCCGCCACCACGACCCGCGCACCGCTATCCCGGAGGATAGCTCGCAGTTCGTCGCCCGTGAGCCATGGATTCAAGGGGAGCGAGACGGCGGCCGCGTGAAGCGTCCCCAGGTGGGCCGCCAGGAACGGCAGTTTTTCCGAGGTCGCGATCGCGACCCGGTCTCCGCGCACGACCCCGAGTTGGCGCAAGCGGGCGGCGCAGCGGCGAGCCTTCACGTCGAGTTCGCCGTAGGTCCACGATCGATCCTCGTAGACGATCGCGGGCTGGCCTGCACGATCGGCGAACGTCGCTCGCAGTTCGTCGAGGAAGTGCCCCGACCGACCATCTTGGTTCCCTGAAAATGATCTGTTCATGACTTCCGATCTCCTCAGACGGACGTTGAATTCAATGACTCACGTCCAGGGCCAGTCGGGCGAGTGCCGTCAGCTCGAGGGCGATCCGCGCGGCGGGGCGCGTGTCCCAGCGGGGAGAGTGGCTCTTCGACTCGAGGGCGTCGGCGAGCATCGCCACCGGGCGGGTCAGGCGATGGAAACCGATCGCCGTACCGAACCGCGCGAGCTCGCGCCAGCCCCGGGCCGTGTGCGCGTCGGCCCGCTGGAGGCCCAGCAGGACGAGCTCGCCCAGGGCGGTCAGGAGCTGGCGCGGATAGTCGTCGATCGGATCGATCGGCTGGCTCGTCGCACTCCGCGGCGACCTGGCAGCCGATTCCCCCACGATGCGGTCGACCCACGGCTGGACCATCGTCTCGGGACGATTCCTCGTCGAAGACGAGCGCCGTAGGCGAGATGACGAGGCCGCGCGGCCCGAGCCGCGCCGGACCGGCGACGAAGCGGAGCGACTCGGGCGGGCCCTTTCGCCAGGCGGGCGAGGAACGTGTCGACTCCGTCGCGGCCTCGGCTATGGTAGGGATGCTCCAGCACGGCGAGCCCCCCACGTGCATCGATCAGCGACGCCCGGACCACCTGCGCGGCGGAGTCGAACCGAAACATCCTGAATTGCGGCAACGGCAACAACATGGAAATCCTCGGCCACGCGACGCGGACGGAGCGTGGACGGAGGCAAAACCCCGAGCCGCGCGCGGAGCTCGTCGAAGTCCTCGGCCAGGACCGGGGCGCGGAGCTGATCCCAGGCGAATGACTGAGGATTGACGACGGCCCGACCCCGGCCGATCAGCAGGCGATGGCTGGACGACCGCTTCGCTCCCTGGATCAGCAACTGGCCGGCTCCCAGCGCGGCCAGCGACGCCCCCTTGACTACCGCCGTCTGCGCCAGCTTGGCGAAGTCGCGCGGGGGTTCGGTCGCGCCCTCCGGCGGGATCGGCGAACTCGCGCCCGGCCGCGACGATCGTGCCGGTGTCGACATCTTGTAGATAGGCGATCAACTCCACCGAGCGTCGGGCGACGCGCACCCCGCAACCCAGCCCGGTGTACCGCGCCGAGCCGATCTCCACCGGGCGGTCGGACCGGGTGCCGCGGATCAAGAGCTGCGGGACCGCCTGCGTGTTGTTCCGGATCGCGTCGGACCGGATGACCAGCTCGCCGATCAGCTCGGCGGCCCGGCTGGGATCGAACAGCGCGTCGTGCGCCAGGTATCGCTCGAACTGACGCGCGAACTCGTCGAGCACTTCGGCCGGCCAGGCCAGGTCCTCATCCTGGCATCGCGTCTCCAGCCGCGCCAGCCGGTCGCACCAGGCGCGCGGCGCGGCGGAAGTCCCGTACTCGACCCACTCCAGCAGGGTTTCTTCCAGGTCGTCCAGCAGTGCGGAGGGGACCGGGAGCGTCACTTGCTGGGTCGAGACCAGGCCCGGCAGTCGCGGAGGGGCTCGAGCATCCGGAACGCCCAGACGGCCGGAGGGACATGTCGGCAGGGCGCCTGCTCGGCGCAGTCGCAGTGGGTATAGCGGATGTCGCCCGGCACGAGGAACCGCACCGTGTGCGGCGGGACATGGAACCGCGCACTGGGCTTCGCACCGCGGACCAGCTCGACGAGCAGGCCCTGCTGGAACTCCCCGCGAGCCCTCGCCAGCGCGGCCGGTTTGAAGGCGGCGGCCAGGGCGTCGTCGGTGATCTGGCCGGGGTCCCACGGGCCGGATGGTCCTGGCGGAGCGACGGCTTCGTCCACGACCGCGGCGGCATCCGCAGCGCGACGCTGATAGGCCAGGACCGTGCGGACCAGATGCCGGCACAACTCGGTCGCCGCGCAGGTGCATCGGCCCTCGCCGATGACCTTGCCGGGCGGTAGCCGGCATTCCACGCCATCCGACCACCGCGCCGTCACCTCGCCGTCGGCCGCCTCATCCAGCTCGCCGGTCACCTCGCCCGACTCGAGCTCTCGCTCGGCGCGCTCACCGTTCCGCGGTTGGTCAGGACCGCCAGGTCGTCCGGCGACAGGGCCATCAAGTCGGGGCGGGGCATGGTTCGTAGGGTGCCTGCGAGCACCGCTCCTTGGTCGATTTACGGTGCTTGCAGAGCACCCCACAGATTACCTGACTTTCTGCGCGACCCATTCGGCCAGCTCGCCCGGCGTCATGGCCGCGACATGCGCACCGAGCGCGACGAGCCGCTGGGCGGTGGCCTTATCGTAGTTCGGCTCGGCGCGCGCGTCGAGGGCCGCCAGGCCGAGCAGGGTCACGCCGCTCTCGACCAGGCCCTTGGCAACGCTCAGCAGCCGATCGACGGGGGCACCCTCGTAGAAGTCGGTGATCAGCACGACGATCGTCCGCCGGGGATATTCGACCAGGCGGGCGGCATAGGCCAGCGCACTGCCGATATCCGTCCCGCCTCCCAGTTGCACTTTCATGATCGTCTCCACCGGGTCGTTACATTGATCGGTCACGTCGACGATGTTGGTGTCGAACAGGCAGAGGTGCGTTCGCAGCGCCTTGATGCCGAAGAAGATGGCCGCGGTGACGGCCGCATGGATCACGCTGTCGGCCATGCTGCCCGACTCGTCGACCAGGATGATGACCTGCCATCGGTCGGCCTGGCGTCGGATGCGGGAGAAGAAGAACGGCGTCTCGATGGAGAGTTGCTTCGTCTTCGGATTGTATCGGGCCAGGTTGCGGCGGATGGTCGTCTCGGCGTCGAAGTTCTTGGCGACCTTGAGCCGGCTCCGGCGCTGGCGGTCAACGGCGCCGAGGAAGGCCGCTTCGACCGGCCGCGCCAGCTTCTCCATCAGCTCCTCGACGACCTTCCGGACCATGTCGCGCGCCAGGGCGAGCACCTCCTGGTTCATCAGGTGCTTGGTGTGCAGGACGGCCTTGAGCAGCGACATGCTCGGCCGGGCTCGGCGGAGCAGATCGGGGTTGGTCACCATCTCGTCGAGCCGGTAACGTTCGAGTGCGTCCTTCTCGATCCGCTCGATGGTTTTCTTGGGGAAGAGGGTGTGCACGGCGTTGATCCACTCGGGCACGGTAAGCTGGGAGTCGCCCAGTCCGCCGGATGGTCCGCTCCCGCCGCGGACGTTGCGGCCGGCCCCGTACTCGCGGTCGTAGAGGTAGCCCAGCGCCTGGTCCTGCTCGGCGGCGGGCCCTTCGAGTGGGCAGCCGAGTGCGTCCTCGGCCCCCTGGCCGAGGACCAGCCGCCATCGGACGAGCTGTTCGCGTGCGTCGTCGCTCATCGCGAGGCCCCTCGCACGCCGAACTGCTCGGCGGCCCGGAACAGCCGCGCCTCGAACGCCAACGCCCGCGCGGCGTCCTCGGCGTTGACCTCCAGCGCGGCCATCGGCTGCTCGGCCGGGTTGATCCCGAGCGCCTGGAGCAAGGTCAGCGCCATGTGATGCTTCTCCCTCGGAGTGAAATACGTGAACGCCAGCCGGAGCGACGGAAGCGCCTCCAGGAACGTCTCGGCGGAGTAGCCGGCGATCAGCTCGTCGATGCCGAGGATCAGGCCGATCTGTCGCTGGGCGGCCTCGCGCGCCAGGCCGAATAAGCCGCTGAGGAAGTCGCCCAGCCGGCTCGGCTCGGCGAAGAGCTTCAGCTCCGCCCGCACCCGATCGGGGTCGGCCGCGCCCAGCGTCCACAAGGCCCCGTAGCCCGCGCCCCGGATGACCGGCGTCTGGCTCGCATCGTCGGCGACTCGCGCCAGCACGTCGAGGAACTCGGTCGCGATCCAGACCCGATCTCGGCGGAACATTGCTCGAAGGTCTGGAGCAAGGCGCGGACGCCCTCGATCAGCTCGGCGTCGTGGCCGGCGACCTGACCCAGGCCCTCGAGGAGCCACAGACCCGCGCGTGAACGCCTCGACCAGCAGGGACGCGACGTCGCCGCGCCCCCGGCTGCCGAGGGTCGCGTCGTGTCGGTAGAGGTGCAGCAGATGACCCAGGGCGCCGGCCACGGCGAGGAAGTCGCCGTCCTGGCGGATCTTGGCGGCGAGTTGGTCTTGCAGCTCGCCAGCGACGGAGTCGAGGCCGGCGAGCACGGCCTCGAGCAGCAGCCGGGCGGCGGTGACGGCGTCGCGCTCGGCCCGCTTCGCCGACTCGAGCAGCCGGGCCGCGGCGGCCTCGGCGAGCGTCGAGCCGTACCGCGCCGCCTCGATCGCCGATCGCGTCCATGTCGGGCGACCAGGCGATCCGCCATCGCTCCCAGCGACGGAGCAGGTCGTCGCGGCGGACGAAGTCCGGCCCGCCCAGCCGGTTGAAGCCGGCGATGCCCAGCAGGACGATCTGATGCAGCAACTGGCTCTCGGAGCCGGTCGGGCTCGGCGTCCAGGTCGAGCTCGATCTCGCGCGGGCGAGGGTCGGGTTCGCAGCCGTGCTCGGCGAGCCGTCGCTTGAGGTCGGCGACCAGCGGCGGCAGCGCGGTCCCTTCCGCCAGCCGCCCACGCTCGCCGCCGCGGAAGACCTCGTGCACGGCGTCGAGGAGCGGGTGGGTCTGCCCGACGGCGGATTCGTCCTTGACCAGCGCCGCGGTAATGCCGTCAACGAGGTCGCGCCGCCAGACGACGGCGTGACCCCGCAACGCCGACAAGCCGCGGGCGGTCGCATCGGCGGCGATCAGGTCGGCCGCGCTGATCGGCTGACCGCGCTTCCGCAAGACGCCCGCCACGCGCGCCAGCAGCCGGCGATGCGTCTGCGTCAGCCCCGAGGGCCCGTCCTCCCAGGCCTGGTGGTAGAAGCCCGGGTTCGGCATGCCCGACTCGTACCCCTTGAGGCCGTCGAGCCGCTCATACGAATAGGGTGTCAACGCCAGGCCGCGCTCCACCGTTTCCGTGGACGCAGGGCAGGGGGGACGGCGGTCGTATCGGCCCCGTTCAAGAGACCCTGGAGCGCCGAGCTGTGGAATCCGCCCGTGACCACGAGCAGTCGGCCGCGGTGTTGTTCCATCGCCCGGCGGATCTCCGAGGCCATGAACGCCTCGCGGCGCAGGTCGACCGGCCGCGGCTCGCCATCGAGCCGGCGCAGGTGCTCGCAGAACGCGTGGCCGCGGCGGAGGTATTCGTCCACGGTCATGGCCGGCTCGACCTCGAACATCTCGTCCCAGAGCGCATCGAAGTCGTCGACGCCGAGCCGACGGCAGAGGGTATCGATGTACGCGCCCCCGCGCAGCTCGGCGTCGGCATATCGGTGGGTCAACCGGTCATCGCCGGCAACCTCGGCCCACGGCAGGTCGATGAACCGCACCGTCGCGCCGAGCTTCCGCCCGACTTGCAGCGCCTGCCACTCCGGGGAGAAGACGCAGAACGGGTAATACGCCCCCCGTCGCGATCCATCGGCGAGCCGGACATAACTGTAAATCGCGATCGGCAGGTGATGGCCGAGGTAGAGCTCATCGAACCGGTCGTTGTAGTCGGACGGGCCCTCGATCAGGATCGCGTCGGGCCGGATCCGCTCGGCCAGCTCGACGACCATGCGCGCACAGGTCGGGCTGTGATGCCGGACCGGGAAGAAGACGATCGCGCGCATCGGCGTCGAAGTCGGTGAGGCGTTCGGTCGACGGCCGGTTTGCTCGGGTTCAAAGGAGGTGGCTCCGGGCTTCGTAGTAGGCCCTCCAGGCGGCCCCGGCGCGGTCCTTGACGACGTGGTTGAAGTAGTGGCGCAGCTTCTTCAGGTCGTCGGGAGCGTCCTTCAGCGCCGAGCCGACGAGGTGCTGGACCAGGTGCCCCGGCTCGACCTGGCCCTGACCATAGTAATACGCGTGGAGCCCCGCGGCGAAGCCGGCGGAGACCGCCTCGGCCGTGCTCAGGGCGGTGGTCATCGGTTCCAGCGCACTGCCGTCGGCCGTCTTGCCGGCGCGGAGCTCGCGGAACGTGGTCACGAGCAGCTCGGTGATCTCGGGCCGGAGCGAGACCGGCACCTCCGCGCGGCGGAGCAGCCGGTCCGACTCGCGCTGCACCAGCGCCATCTCTTCCTTCAGGTCGGCGATCGGATGGACCGTCTCGAAGTTGAATCGACGCTTCAGGGCCGCGCTCATCTCGTTGATGCCGCGGTCGCGGGTGTTGGCCGTGGCGATCACGTTGAACCCCGATCGGGCATAGAGCATCCGTCCGGGTCCTTCCAGCTCCGGGATGCTCATCACGCGGTCGCTCAGGATCGAGAGCATCACGTCCTGGATCTCGAGCGGGCATCGCGTGATCTCCTCGAAGCGGACGATCTTCCCCTCGCGGATCCCGCGGTGCAACGGCGCCGGGACGAGCGATGCCTCGCTCGGACCCTCGGCCAGGAGTAACGCATAATTCCACGAATACTTGATGTTGTCTTCGGTGGTGCCCGCGCTGCCCTGAATGGTCAGGGTCGAGTCGCGGCTCACGGCGGCGGCCAGGAGCTCGCTCAGGTAGCTCTTGGCCGTGCCCGGCTCGCCGATCAGCATCAAGTCCGCGGTTGGTGGCCAGCGCGACGATGCAGCGCTCCAGGAACGCGCGTCGGCCGACGAACTTGGCGGCGATCCCCTTCGACTCGTCGCCCAGGACGAAGGTCAGCACCGATCGGGGCGTGAGCCGCCAGCCCTGGGGCCGGGGCGCAGTCGCCGTCGTCGCGGGCCAGCCGGTCGAGCTCGTCGGCGTAGAGCACCTCGGACGCCGGGCGCTGGATGGCGTCGACCGCGGCTGGGGCGACGGTCGTCACCCATCTCGGTTCCGGCTGCATTCGTCTTGGTGTTCTTCACTCGGGCCATGTGCGTCATTTCCCCTTCGCGGCGCAGGACGCCCAGCGTCCCCAGCACCTCGCTGATGACCACCGGGTCCACGTCGCCCAGCGGCAGGGCATCCCTGTGCTCGGGGTAGATCGTCGGCGTGTAGTTCCCCGGCACGAAGAAGCAGTTGTCCACGTTTTGGTCGTCCCAGTCGACCATGTAACCGACCGGGATGCCGGGGTACTGGATCACCGCCGTCACGTTCGCTCCCACGAACGGCTTGGTGTGTTCGTGGAAGAGTCCGGCGTCCTGCGGGATGCCGCGGTTCCAGCCGTGCCGCTCGAGGATGCCGACCAGGCTCACCGCCGGGACCGTGATCTTCTCGCCCTGTACGAGATCCTTGGCCTTCTCCTGGCCGGGCTCGAGCCGATGCACCGCGCGGCCGAGCTGCGGGAACGGCGGGATGATCTCGTAGTCGCCGAAGATCGCTGTCCCAGGCCGATCGCTGCTCGTCGGACAGGTGCAGCGGGTGGACGATCCCGATCCTGGCGATCCCGTCCAGCCGATAGCTCGACTCCTTCACGTCGGCGTAGTCCCGCTCCTCGGTGACGCGGAAGGTCGAGACCAGCTGGCCCGCCTCGTCATAGCCGCCCCAGAGAACCAGACGCACCAGGTGGATCATGAGCGGGTGTCGGACCAGGAGGGATTCGAAGTCGGCCGGAGTCCAGCGTCGGCCGGTGACCATCGCCTGCTCGAGTCGTTCGGCCTGGAGCTTGGCCACCTCGCGGACCTGCTTCTTGAGCCGCTTCCAGTCCTCGACGGCCGCCGTCGCCTTGGCCGCGTCGTCCTTGGCACCGGGCTTGGGCAGGTCGTCCTTCAGCTTGCCGGCCTCGTCGCGGACCATCGGTTTCATCCCGCTCCCGAGTGCGAACCGGAACTGGCGGGGCCCGAAGTCGAACAGGCGGCTGCCGCGGTCGTCGAGGTCGCAGTCGGGTACGATGCGGTCCTCCAGCTCGGAGCGGGAGAGTCCGCGGTCCCTGGCGATCCGTTCCATGAACTCGCGTTGCCCTGGCCTTGAGCCCCTTGAACGGCAGCTTCTGCGCGATCCCGTTGAGCTGCATCAGCGCCACGTCCGTGCCGATGGCTCGCAGGCACTCCAGGCCGAAGACGGCTCGCTGGTGCTGACTCTCGCCAGGCCAGGCGCGGACCATCGGGGCCAGCTTGAGCGCCGCGTCGTCGGAACCGAGCAGGCCGAGCGCGCCCATGGCCCACTTCTCCTTGGACGGCGTGCCTTCGGCGAGCCATCGCTCGAAGAGCGACCAGGCGAAGGCGTCGAGCGATCGGCGATCGGCATGGGCCTTGAGGACGGCGACGAGCGGGTTGGGCGCATCCAGCGTACTCCTGGCCACGGACGCCAGCACGGACCTCGCTTGCTCGTCGTTCAGCTTGCGGCCATCGATGAGGATGGGCCGCAGGTCGTCAGGCGCGACCCAGGTAGGAGGCTTGAGCTTCCCGGCTTCGTCGCAAGCGGTACGCAGCCAGTCCGGCGTAGTCTTCTCGTCGAAGGCGGGGATCGCGTCCTCCACGCGTTCGAGCACCTGCGCCGGACCTTCTCGGCAACGTCCGGCGGGGTTGAGGCCAGGCATTCGCGGATGAAGCCTTCGTGGCCTTTCCGCTTCTGGGCGCGGAGGTAGTCCAGGGCGGCGTCGGCCAGCTTGCCCTTGCCGACGGCCACGGGGATGAGTCCGGGGATGGCGTGGCCGGGCTGCTCGTCGAGCCAGCTACGGGCGATCCCGGGAGCCTTCGACCCGAGCAGATCGAGCATCGGCCCGGCGTTCTTCGCGGATTTGACCAGCGCCAGGACCTTGAGCAGGGCCGCGCAATCGTCCTTGTTGTCGAAATGCAGGATGCTGTCGCGTACGTCGTCGAGCGATGCGTCCTCGGTGTGGGCAATCCAGCCCCGGATGTACTCCGGCCTCTTGAGGATCAATTTCAGCCGACGCATCTCGGACACGACCGATCGCGGGTCGCCGAGGCCAAGGATCAGGAGCTGAGGACGCTCATAGTAATCGCGCCAGTCTTCCCCGGCATAATGATCGTCGGGGATGCTCCTTACGATGCGACCAACCTCCTCGTGGAGCCCGAGTGCGGCGGCCAGGTAGACTTCCAGCGGAAAACCATCCTTATGTTTCAATGGCAATCCGGGTGTTCCGAGCATGGTCCGCAGTTCGTCCTGCATGGCTCGGTGTTCCTCGTCGGAGAGGTATGGCAACACGGCCTTTCGGAAGCCCCCGAGGATTCCCTGTTCGCTGTTCTGCAAGAGGTGAAGCCCCAGGTTCTGGTTCTCTCGCGACAGTGCGATCAGATCGCGGGGCGAGAGCAGATTCGCCAGGACGACCGCGGTTTGCTCGGGAAGGCGGTGCGTGACCGGGCGGATCATCCGGGCGGCTTCGACCTGCGAAAGGGTTCCCTCGAAGGTATTCTTCTTGCGACGAAGCTCCTGTACGAACAAGGTCGGTTGCATCAGATTCCGCCGCGTCATTTCGGTGATGGCGACGAGCCAGAAGTGGGCCTCCTCGCGGGTCATGGTCGGGGTGATCCGGACCTTGCTCCAGTTCCACGAGTAGGGACCTTGTCGGACATTGTCCAGGCGATCCAGGCATTCCTCCAGGTCGAACGGTTTCAACGCCGGCCGCGGAAGGGGCGTGCGGGGCCGCCAGGTCGCCCAGAACCAGTCCCCGGGATCGAGGTCGATGGAGCAGATAGTGGAGAGAGTTGCGGCGGTTGTCGGAGCGGACGGTGGCGGCTCGGGCGCGGCGCCGTTCGGATCGCTAGCTTTGGGTGCAGGCTTCGCGCGGGCCGGCTTGGGCGCGGCCGTGGTGGTGGCGGAGACCTCGGTGTAACCCTTCTTGAGCTTGTCGGCGATCAGCTTGTCGTAAGATCTCTTTGCCTCGGCCGCGGTGTTGAACGCCTTCCGTTGCGTCTGACCGTCGGTGCCGATCCGGCCGAACTGGACCGTGTGCGCCTGGCCATCCAGCTCGATCGACCAGAACTTCCGGGAGGTGCCCTCGATGAGCTGGAACTCACGACGACTCATGTTCAGCCTCTGCTACGTCGAGAGAAGACGATTCTGGATGCCTGAACACCGAACACAAAGTACCGCGACGAAGGCAAGCTGGGAAGAGCCCCCAGGGTTTCACCCTGGGGCTGCATTCCGCCGGCCCGTTGGGCCGAGGGGAACCGGGCTAGAGCGCTACACGGTTGTGTTGCATACGATCGACGCTCTCTCCCGAGGAACCCCCCTGTATCCCCCTTTCGTAAGGCGAACGGCAGAAATGCCTTGACCCGCGATACCGTTGTTCTGGGCTTGATCGTTGTCTTGTGATCTGTCACGTCGCCGAGCAGGGGACTTCGGCGTCCGGTGGCCGCTCGGCCCGCACAATCGCTTTGGTCCGCATCATCGTGGCTTCGTTTTCGCAGTTTCCGGCCGCGTCAGATTGGGTTCGTTCGTACGATGGCGATGCCGAGGGCGAGTTGGCCCGCACAATCGATTGGTTCGGCATTATCGTGGCTTCGTTTTCGCGATTTCAATTTCGGGTGATCTTGGGTTCGTTCGCGCGATTTCGGTGTCGAATCCCGGTGGGGCGCCCCACGAATCTCCACGGCTCGCGAGCCGTGGATGCACAACCAGACTGCTCCACCATGGAGTATGCCTCAGGTTTGGAATTCCGTCGCGTCAATCAGGAATTTCCTGAGTCTGTGTCGGCGACGGGTCTCCGAGAAGAGAGGACCGGAGGGAAGGGATCGAACGCTGAGACCGTGGTGATCCGTTCCCGCGATCGGGAAAGCCTGGTCTTTGGGTAATCTTGCACTCGCTGGTCGTCCAAGCCCGCAAAAAGATCTGCGACAGGATCCCGCTCCTCGGTTATCCTTTCCGGGAGCGACCGAGGTCTCGGTCGTCGGCGGGCCGGCCTGTTGTCGCTGGCCCGCTGGCTCAAACCAGGGCGTTCACCCGAAGGAAACGAGCCATGCTTGACCGAGGTTACGGATCAGTCCTGCCCCGCGGCGGGTGGGCGATGGCCCTTTCTCACAGGATAGGGGCGACTCTGGGCACGTTCTCGGTCTGGCGCTCGAGTTTGCTGTCGCAACTCGGCCAAAGCTTGCTGATCCTGACACGTCGGGGTCGGTTCGGGTTAATCGCACTGGCAATGACCGCGTTGATCGCTCCGTCGCTACGAGGCACGATTCAGGCCAGGCAGGACACCGTCGGTCGCGAGGACGCCCAGGGCAAGGACACGACTGGCTCGCCGGGTGAGGATGATAACAAGGCGTTGCAGGATTTCCTCCAGATCTACCGTCTCGCCGCCGGTCAAAACTTGAAGCGAATCGAACCACCTCGGCCGACGGGTGCCGCCGTCTGGTGGAAACGCAAGTTTCCCATCAACGGGGGGACTGGACCCGAAGGATACGCGGCCATGGTCTTCCGCTACCGCGATCCCGATCATCTGGAGAACTACGCCGGCTTGTTCGGACCAGCCACTGAGGGCTACCAGGTCCGGCACCTTCCCGGGGCCATCGGGATGGACGTTGACCCGGACGAGATCGAAGGGGATCCTGGACTCTTGAAGACGGCTGTCACCGGCGACTGGATCTTTCGCGAAGGAGTGCCGGCTGATCGCATGGTCGGCTCTCTCGCGTCGATCCTCCAGCGCACGTTGAGACTGCGGATCAAGCTGACGTTCCGCCAGGTCGCGCGCGACGTGGTGGTCGTGCGCGGCCGATACCGTTATATGCCCCTGCCGGGCCGATCCAAGAACGAGATCGATCTCTACGGTAAGCAGCTTGTGAAGAATGAGGCTCCGAGATCGGGCAGCGGAGACCTCCCGAAGTTCCTCAAATGGGTTGGCGGATTCATCGGCCGACCTGTCGTCGATGAGGTCCAGGCTCCGCCGAAGGAACCGATCTCCTGGTTCACTCACGTGCGCAGCCCCTTCACCGAGCGAATGCGGCGAGAGGATCACGACGAGGCCCAGGTGCTTCAACACCTCCACGAGCAAACCGGGTTGATCTTCACCCGCGAAATGAAACCGATCCGCATCCTGTTCGTCGAGCGGGCGGAATGAACCTGTGCCTGCTACGCCGGAGAACCGAATGCCTCCAAAGAGCGGCTCCTTCAAGGACGCGCCGTGATCGAAGTCGCTTGATCGAGACTTGGGCGTCGCCCTTGGGATGGAGGACGGGCACACATGGCCGATATCAAGTTTGAGTACCTATCGTCACCACGCCTGATCCTGAGGCGACTCAGGAGATCAGACTTATCGCCGTTCTGCCGCTATCGGTCCGACCCTCGGGTCGCCCGGTATCAAGATTGGACGGCGTTTTCGGAAGAGGAGGGTCTGCGGTTTTTCGCGGAACAGGCCGAGCTTCACCCCGACGTGGAAGGGACCTGGTTCCAGATGGCGATCGTACTCGCGGAGACGGGAGAGATCATCGGCGATTGCGGGCTGCACTCGATGAAGGATCCACCTCGACAGGTCGAGATCGGCTTCACCCTGGACCCGGATTACCAGGGCAAAGGCTATGCAACCGAGGCGGTTACCGGTCTGCTGAATTACGCTTTTGGGGAGCTCCGCAAGCACCGCGTGACGGCCATAACTGATGCGCGTAATGCGGCCGCACTCCGGGTGCTGGAGCGAGTGGGGATGAGGCGCGAGGGACATTTCATCCAGAACGTGTGGTTCAAAGGCGATTGGGGAGACGAGTATCTCTACGCTCTGCTCGAGCAAGAATGGCGCGGTTCAGAGAGTTCATCCAGACCATGAAGGAGGTCGTGCCTTGGTTGCCCCCGACTCGATTCTTGGTACAATTATTGTTAAACCAAGGCCTGGCAATAACCAAAGGCGAATAGTATGAATGAATTAGCATGCCCTATCGACGATCCGGGCCTTCGGCTCAACCGGCGGCACTTCTTCTCGCGGACCAGCCTGGGGCTGGGCAGTGCCGCGCTGGCGTCGCTTCTGTACGAATCGAGGGCGGCCGGGGCGGAACCGGGCCCTGGAAGCGGCGCGACGCCCGACACGCGGCAGCCTATCTCCTTGGCGATCGATCGGGTCGGGGGAGGAATCCTCCCGGCGTACCACTTCCCGCCGAAGGCCAGGCGGGTGATTTCGTTGTTCATGAGCGGCGGGCCGTCGCAGCTCGACCTCTTCGACTACAAGCCGCTACTCAACAAGATGAACGGCCAGGACCTGCCCGATTCGATCCGGATGGGGCAGCGGCTGACGTCGATGTCGGCCAACCAGGCGACCTTGCCCATGGCCGGCTCGATCTTTTCCTTCGCCCGCCACGGCAAGTCGGGCGCATGGGTCAGCGAGCTCTTGCCGTACACGGCGCGCGTGGCCGACGAGCTGTGCATCATCAACTCGCTCTATACCGAGGCGATCAACCACGACCCGGCGATCACCTTCTTCCAGACCGGCTCGACGATCGCCGGGCGTCCGTCGATGGGTTCCTGGCTGAGCTACGGCCTGGGCTCCTGTAACCAGAACCTGCCGACGTTCTGCGTGCTGATCAGCCAGAAGCGGCCCGACCAGCCGCTGTATTCCCGGCTCTGGGGCAACGGGTTCTTGCCGTCAGTCCACCAGGGAGTGGAGTTCCGCGCCGGGGCCGACCCGGTGCTCTACCTCGAGAACCCGCCGGGCGTTTCGGCGGCCAGCCGCCGCAAGATGCTCGATCGGCTCCGCGAGCTGCATCAGATCGAGTACGACAAGACGCTCGACCCGTCGATCCAGGCCCGGATCGCCCAGTATGAGATGGCCTACCGGATGCAGACCTCCGTGCCCGAGGTGACGCGGATCTCGGACGAGCCCGACCACATCTTCGAGCTGTACGGCCCGGATTCGCGGAAGCCGGGGACGTTCGCCGCCAACTGCCTGCTGGCCCGCCGCCTGGCCGAGCGCGACGTCCGGTTCATCCAGCTCTATCATCCCGGCTGGGACCATCACGGCGGACTTGCCCGGCGGTATCCGCCAGCTCTGCCGCGAGACCGACCAGGCGTGCGCGGCGCTGGTCCGCGACCTGAAGCAGCGCGGGATGCTCGATGATACGCTGGTGCTCTGGGGGGGCGAGTTCGGCCGCACCAATTATAGCCAGGGGAAGCTGACGGCCAACGACTACGGCCGCGACCACCACCCCCGGTGTTTCACCGTCTGGGCGGCCGGCGGCGGGATCAAGCCGGGCATCACCTACGGCGCCACCGACCCGTTCGGATACAGCGTCGCCACCGACGGCGTCCACGTCCACGACTTCCACGCCAGCGCCCTCTCGCTGCTCGGCGTCGACCACGAGCGGCTGACCTACAAGCACCAGGGGCGCTATTACCGCCTGACTGACGTCGCGGGTAAGGTCGTCAAAGGGATCCTTTCATGAGCCTGCGGTCCGAGGAGGTTGGAGGAGGACATGGACGATAAGACGACGCCGAGAGAGGGAGAAAACCCGCAGCGAACGGTGACCAGACGAGGTCCCTTGATGCGAATGGCCGGAGAAGCCGCGAAACGCCGCGCCGTGCCTTCTCTGCGAAACGTCTGGAAGGCGCTGAGTGAGCACCGGAAGTTCGGCCAAATTGCCGACGTTCGGAGCGGGATCAAGTGGCCGGCACGGATCCTGGATGATGCAAGATACTCCGACGATGAGAGGCCCGGCTTCGAGCGAGGATACGGGCGCGGGGACCATGAGAAGCTCAGACAATACTCTCCACCGGCTCCGGTTTTCCTCAACGTCCCGCCTGTGAACCGGCGCGGCAGTGCCGAGCTCAACGATCGTTGGAAGCTTCCGAAGGTCTTCGTCAAGGCGATTCAGCACGTGAGGGAATCGCGGTGGAGGTGCGTGGCGATCCTCGACGACGAGGGGCTGATCGCCTCTGAGGAGCCTCGTGGCTGTCTGGCCGAAGGAGCGATCGACGACGATCGAGGTTCTGGCCGCGATCTTGAATGGATCGGTCGCCTCTGCGTTCACTGAAGCCCATGCGGGGAGGAGGGTTTCGAAGGACGTCCTGAAGGAGATCCCCCTACCTCGCCTCTCGGCTGAGGAGGGGGAAGCCCTTCTCGCCTTGGTCCGCTCCTACCTGAATGGTCTTGGAGCCCCTCAACGTACTGCGCCAGACCATTACGAGGAGGCTCGAAGAATCCTCATGCAAATCGACGGGATCATCCTCAAGGGCTATGACTTGGCCCCCCATCTCGAGAGAAAACTCCTGGATTTCTTCGATGGAACTCCGCGACCAGTGCCTTTCACGTTTACGGGGTACGACCTTGAAACGTTTCTACCCGTACGAATCCTCGGCAACACCGATAATCCCGCGGAGAAGTGGGAGTCGCTGAACAGACGACGGGTCGAGTTGATCGAGAAGGAAGCTGATGTCGGTCTCGGTGAGGATGAGCAGAGCGAACTCGAAGGGATCCAGAAAGAGACCGGGAGATACTTTAACACGATCGCACCTTTGCCGTTTGACATGTTGGAAGAATTCGAGGAACGAGCTCGCCGCGCCGGCATTCATCTCGATGATGAAGAGGCCCCACGCCCATGACAGTGTCGGAGCCCCTGGCCTATCCGGAAGAGCCCCATCGACGCCGACATGGGCCATCCGGGTATCATGACTGGTCGTCCTTCAAGCCGTGGCTTCGCGACGAGTTTGCGTTTTGCTGCGTATTCTGCCGCGTGAGAGAGGCGTGGTTGTCTCCGCGTGGAGCGGATAAGTTCGGCGTCGAGCATCTGAAGCCGAGGTCGATAGCTCCGGAGCTGGAATTCGTTTACGAGAACATGTTCTATGCGTGTCTCCACTGCAACTCTTACAAGCTGGATCAGTGGCCAATCATGGATCCGTGCCGAGTGGCTTATGGAACGCACCTACGGGTTCGAGATGATGGAACGATCGAGGCGCTCACAAAGCCGGGGAAGAGGATGATGAGGATCCCGCAACTGGACGATGAAGAGATGAATCGATATCGAGCGCACATGCTTCGGCTGATACGCCATCTCTGGGACAGTCGCGAGAATGAGGGAGCATTGTCACTTTACCAAGAATTGATGGGCTATCCCAGCGACCTTCCGAACCTCGGCGTTCTCCGTCCCGGTGGCAACTCTCGCCCGGAAGGTATTCAACACAGCCACTACGAGCGAAGGAGGCGGGGAGAATTGCCAGAGGTTTACTGATACCCGCCGAGATCATCTCCGTGCCTTGCCTCAACGCTCGTATTCCTCGTAGAACTGGCTCGAGGGATCCTCCGATCCCGACGCCGGCGGGCCCGATCCGGCGGCGAACCTCCGCCCGGCGTCGGCGAGGACGCCGAAGACGACCACGCTGACGAGAAGCACGCGCGTCAGGCCGCGAGCCCAGGGCGGCATCCGTCGCAGGCGTGGCAGCTCGGGGAGCCAGGCGAGCAGCGGGGCGATGAAGAGCAAGACGGCGTGATCCGTGCGGAGCTCGCCGAAGAAGCGGCCGATCACGAGCAAACTCGACAGCCCGACGATCGCCACGCCGATCGGGGCGGTCAATCGTGCGGGCCCGGGCGTCACCATCGCGACGGCCGAGGCGCCCAGGAGCGCCGCCGCCAGCGGCAGCCCGGCCTGGCCGCCGGTGGCATAGGCGGACAGCATGATCGCGATCGCCGACCCGCCGATGGCGATCGCCAGACCGACCACCGTGGTGACCGCCGACGACCGTTGTGCGAGCAAGACCAGCAGGACCCAGGACGTCGCCAGGGCCGCCTCCAGCAGCCGCAGGATCAGCCAGGCCGTCGCCGGCGGCCATGCCAGCGTCCCGGGTTCGGTTGAGTCGGACAGGTAAATCGACCCGTGCAACAGCACCCGAGCCAAACACCCGGCAATCACCAGCCGCAACGTCCAGATCAGCCAGCGCGGAATCCTCGGGAAAGCCGCCAGCAGCTCGACGACCAAGCGCGGCCGGGACCACGATCTCCAGCAGGCGGTCCATGTCCTCGGCCGGCGGCCAGTGAGGCCGGACCTCGAGCAGCCAGCAGCCCAGGTAGAACCCGGCACCGATGCCCAGGACCCACCCCGCGTCGATCCAGGTCGGTCCGGTCGCACGTCGGCGACCCCACCACGTAAAGATCCCCAGCAACAGGGCCGAGGCCGCAAACGCCAGGCCCGTCGCCTGCGCCATCTGGATCGGGTCGGGCATCGGGTTATCTCCAGCAGGATGGAAACACCGAGCTTCGAGGCGATCGCCGCTCAGTGTGCTGAGCCGTTGCTGGCGGCCGGGGTCTTGGGGGCGGATTCCGCCGACTGGGTGCCGGACTTCAGCGCGGAGATCCGACTCCTCAAGTCCCTGGCCTTCTGCTCGAGCTCGACGGCCTGGGCCTCGAGCTCGGCGACGCCCCGGTTCGGGTTTGCGGGACTGCCGCCGCTGGCCGTGGTCGTGCCGCGAGTGGACTCGGGCTTGGCGAGGGCGTCGATCACCTCCTGGAGCCGTCGACGCATGAAGGCGCTGAAGCCGTTGCTCTCGCGCTCGAGCCGGGCCTTGAGCTTCGGGACGGCCCGGGTGAGCTTCAGCTCGCGCACGGCTTCCAGGGTCCAGAATCGCAACGACGAATCCGGGTCGTCGACCAGGGACACGACGATGTCCTGGAGGGCCGGGTCGTCCTTGGCCAGACGGGTCAAGGCGCGGACGGCGGCGGATCGCAAGGCGGAGGGTTGCCCATGGCGGCTATAGATCGCCGCCAGCTCGCGGGCCCTCGAGCCCGAGGTTTCCAGCAGGATGCCCAGCGCCATCGCGGCGATCCGGTAGTGGTCGGCGGGGAGCTTCACGGCGGCCTCCAGCAGCGCCGGGGCGTCCTCGACCTTCCAGTCAGACCAGCCCCCGCAGCGCGGCCCGGCGCGCCCCGTAGGCCTCCTTCTTATTGGACCAGGCCGCGCGGAGGATGGACTCGGTCGTGTCGTCGCGCCCGAGCTTGGCCAGTCCGCCGATCGCCGCGACGCGGACGCGCGCCTCGGAGTCCCGGGCCGCCTCGAGCAGGGCCGTGCGGAAGGCCTCCTGGCCGTTGCAGAGCAATTGGACCAGCTCCTGACGGGCGGCGACGGCCTTCTCACGCTTCCACGCACGCGAAAGCGTCCGGGCGATCGCGGGCTTGCTCTTGGCCGCGCCCGCCAACGCCCGCGCGGCTTCGAGCCGGCTCAGCACGCACGAGGCATTATCGAGCTGGAACAGGTTTTCCGCCTCCGACTTCGGGAAGTCGACCACCTTGATCAGCCATCCGTCCGGGTCGACCTGCACCATCTTCGGCCGGGACGCAGACGGGATCACGAACTCATGCGAGGCCCCGTCGATCACGATCGGGATCCTGCGGGTGCGGCCCACGTCCTCGGCGATCGCCAGCGTGGTCGGCAGGCGGAACAGCGGGGTCTGGTCGTCGAGCTTCTGCGTCTGCTGGATCTGCACGCGCACCGTCTTGTCGTCGTCCTCGTAATGCCAGCGGATCTTCAGCTCGGGATGGCCCGCCTTGTAGACCCACTGGTCGAAGAACCATTTCAGGTCCTTGCCGGAGGCCGCCTCCATCGTCCTTCCGGAAGTCGTCGGTCTCGACGACCTGAAGCTGGTGATCGGCCACGTAGCGGCGGATCCCCTTCCACCAGGCCTCGTCGCCCAGCAGGCCGCGCAGCACGTGCAGGACGCACGACCCCTTGGCGTAGGTCACACCGTCGAACATGTCGTTGGACGATTCATAGCGGGTCTCGACGATCGGCCGGCGATAACCCCGGTCGTTGCCCAGGTAGGAATGGAGCACGTTGTTCATCTCGAGCCGGAACGCGTCCTCGCCGCGGTCGTGCTCGGTGAAGAGCGGGTCGAAGTAGGAGGCGAACCCCTCGTTGAGCCAGAGGTGGGACCAGTCCTTGCAGGTCAGGAGGTCGCCGAACCACTGGTGCGCCAGCTCGTGCGCCACGAGGCCGTCGGAGTCCCCCTCCAGGGCCTCGATCTCGTCCTTCAGCGCGGCGTCGGTCATCGTGGTGGCCGAGATGTTCTCCATCCCGCCGCCGAAGTCGGGCATGACCGACTGGGCATACTTGTTGTACGGGTAAGCCCGGCCGGTCTTGTCGGCGAAGAAGCCGATCATCCGCGGCGTCTTGCCCATGAACCGCCGCGCCGTCGCCTCGTCGACCCGCTTGGCGACGTAATAATCCACCGGAAGGTCGCCGAACTTGTCGTGATAGATGGAGTAATCCGCCACGGCCAGCGAGATCAGGTAGCTGACGTGCGGCACGTCCATCTTCCAGTGGTAGGTCGTGGCGTTGCCGTCCTTCGGCTTGGTCTCGACCAGGGCCCCGTTGGAGAGGACGAACAGCGGCTTCTCGACCGTGATGATCATCTCGCTGGTGGCGCGGTCGTTGGGATAGTCGTAGCACGGGAGCCAGTGGTGGGTGTCCTCCGCCTCGCCCTGAGTCCAGATGGCCATCGGCTTCTCGGGGTAGGCCGGGTCGGGCAAGACGAAATGGAGCCCGTGCTCGGGAGAGCCGGCGTACTCGATCGCCAGGTCGAGGGTATCGCTGGGGCTGTACGGCTTGTCGAGGGTCACGGACAAGGTATCGCCCTTGACGGTGAAGGTGCACGGGGCCGCCTTCGGGCCGACGGTCACCTTCGTTACCTTGAGCTTCGGCCCGCAGTCGAGGTCGACGCCGGTTCAGGTAGGGGTGGAGCGGGCTCAGCGTGTGGGTTACCGTGCCGCGCACCTCTTTCTTCTTGGTGTCGAGGGTCAGCTCGGCCTTGATGTGCTTGACGTCGATGTAACGGATCCGCTCGGGCTGTTTCGGCGTCCCGGGCTTGGCGAATGGCCGCCGCCCGCCGCCGCCGCCCCACGGTTGCGGCCCTCCGCCCTGCGCCCAGGCGTCCGCGCCGAACAGGCCGGATGCGAGGATGAGCCAAACGGCAATGTAACGACTCGGCTTCGACATGATGCTTCCTGGTAGAATAAGAAGGGGAATCCCAGGGGTGGAACGGTCCTGATTCGACGAGGACTTCGAGCGCTTTCTCAAGAGTTGCGCACGTCGAGACCGCGTGAGCCATTTTAACTCGAAGCGCCACCGAGGGTTCGCCGGTATTTCCCTCACTTGCGCGTTGGGTTGGTGTGGCCCGTGCGCCACCCAAGCGTTAATCGCTGAAATCAGACTCGGACGGACATTCCGGCCCCGGTCGCGCCCGAGAGCCATTGATGCGCGACGTAACCTGTTCTACTCTCGAAGGCTAGGCTCGGTCAATCGTCCGGCGTGACAATCTCGCGGAAAGACGACATTCCGACCTGTTCGCGGGACCGATCAGGAAGTTTCCCAAGAAGGTGACCGGAA
This sequence comes from uncultured Isosphaeraceae bacterium, assembly GCA_963842405.1. Classification (GTDB taxonomy): domain Bacteria; phylum Planctomycetota; class Planctomycetia; order Isosphaerales; family Isosphaeraceae; genus CAVZRC01. Next base: position 443,071 of record CAWJGW010000011.1, read on the forward strand.
TCTGGAAGATTCGGAGCCAGTCTCCTTGTTTTGTGGATCATTGATGGATTGAATATGAACCATTTCGGATTTGTGCGGATCACCTGCGTCTCGCCCCGGACCGCGGTCGCCAATCCCTCGGCCAACGCCGAGGAGATTGTCCGGGTGCTGGAGTCGGTGCCCGACAGCGACGTCGTGGTCTTCCCGGAGCTGTGCGTCACCGCATACACCTGCGCGGACCTCTTCGGCCAGACGTCGCTGCTGGATGCCGGCGCAGCGGGCGGTCGTGCGGATCGCCGAGGCGACCGCCGGGCGCGCCCAACTGGTGGTCGTCGGGCATGCCGATCCCGGTCGGGAACAGCCTGTTCAACTGCGCCGTGGCGATCGGCGGCGGCGTGGTCCTGGGGGTCGTGCCCAAGCAGTTCCTGCCCAACTACAAGGAGTTCTACGAGCGCCGATGGTTCAGCCCGGCCGTCGGCAAGGAGCCGGCCGAGATCGAGCTGGGCGGCCGGAGGGTGCCCTTCGGGATCGATCTGCTGTTCGAGGCTCAGGGCAGGGGGGGCGAGCGGGGCCTGAAGGCGTCGTCGTGGGCATCGAGATCTGCGAGGACCTCTGGGTCCCGGTGCCCCCCAGCGCGCTCCAGGCCATGGCCGGGGCGACAGTGCTGCTCAACATCTCGGCGAGCAACGAGACGATCGGCAAGAGCCAGTATCGCACCGACCTGGTCGTGGGCCAGTCGGGCCGATGCGTGGCGGCCTATGCCATGGCGGGCTGCGGGCCGTCGGAGTCGACGACCGACGTGGTCTTCGGCGGCCACTGCCTGATCGCCGAGAACGGCGTCCTGCTCGCCGAGTCGCCCCGGGTCGGCGACGGCCAGCCGGTCCGCCGCGAGTCGTACTGCATCACCCGCGACGTCGACGTCGCCCGAGCTGCGGACCGACCGCCGCGTCATGACCAGCTTCGACGACCGCCTGTGCGTCGCTGCGGCCGTTCCGACGCATCGCCTTCGCGCTTTCACCGACGATGGAGGGGCTCGAGCGCATGGTGCCGGGGACGCCGTTCGTGCCGGCGGAGGGTCCCGAGCTGCACCGCCGTTGCGCCGAGATCTTCGGCATCCAGTGCGCGGGGCTGGCCAAGCGGATCGAGCAGCTCCCCTCGGGCACGCCGCTGAATATCGGCATTTCGGGTGGGCTCGATTCGACCCTGGCGCTGCTGGTGGCGGTCACGACCTGCGACATGCTGGGCCTCGACCGCCGGACGGTCCACGGGCTGACGATGCCCGGCTTCGGCACGACCCAGCGCACCCGGACCAACGCGCTGGACCTGATGGACCACCTGGGGGTCTCCTCGGAGACGATCGACATCAGCGCGCTGGCGCTCGAGGCCTTCCGGGAGATGGGGCACGCCCCGTTCGGCATCGACTGCCGCGGACATGGACGTCGAGTCCTTCCGCGCTGCGCTGGCGCGCGTACCGTGCGAGTCCCGCAGCGACCTGACGTTCGAGAACGTCCAGGCCCGGCTGCGGACGTTCCTGCTCATGTCGAAGGGGTTCGTCGTCGGTACCGGCGACCTCTCCGAGCTGGCGCTGGGGTGGTGTACCTATAACGGCGACCACATGAGCATGTACAATCCGAATTGCTCGATCCCCAAGACGCTGGTGAAGTTCCTGGTGCACTACGTGGCCATGAACCAGTTCCCCGAGGGCTCGGTGCGCCAGACGCTCCTGTCGATCGTCGATACCACGATCTCGCCCGAGTTGTTGCCGGCCTCGCTGGCCGGCGAGATCGAGCAGTCGACCGAGGCGACGCTCGGCCCGTACGAGCTCCACGACTTCATCCTGTACAACGCGGTCCGATGCGGGCACTCGCCCGCGAAGATCCTCTTCCTGAGCGAGTTCGCCAGCTTCACGCAAGCCTACCCGCGCGAGCTGATCGAAGCGACGATGCGGACGTTCTACACCCGCTTCTTCCGCCAGCAGTTCAAGCGGTCGTGCGTCCCGGACGGCCCGAAGGTGGGGACGGTCAGCCTGTCGCCACGCGGCGACTGGCGGATGCCGTCGGATGCCGACCCGGCGGAATGGCTGGAGTGGGGTCGAGTGTGACAATCCTCGCCCGTTGTTGGCCTCAGCTCTCGGCGGGAAGATCGATGCAACTCATTATCCTACGCCAACGGTTGCAAGCACGCTGTCTTTCGAGTGCTTCTATTATTGCTTTTATTTCGAGTGCGCGTTAGGATAACCTGAGCCATTTAGAGGAGTCGTTATGCTTAGTTCCGCGACGGAGTTTCCGGAGTCTGGAAGTCTGACGGAGGCGGATGCCCGGCTGGCGCGCGAGTCCGTCCCGGTATTAACTCGGCTCCTGGGGTCGAAGGATCAGCGTGCGGATTTGCGCCTTCAAATCCAGGAGGGTGATCGGCCGGGAGAGGCCGTGACCCTTCCCGTGGCCGCGCTTCGCCTCTTGAAAGACATCCTGGAGGAGATGGCCAAAGGCAACGGAGTAACGTTGCTCCCCCTCCACTCGGAGCTGTCGACCCAGCAGGCCGCGGACCTACTAAACGTCTCCCGGCCTTATCTCATCGGTCTCTTGGAGGACGGGAAAATTCCGTTCCGTCTGGTCGGAAACCATCGTCGGGTTCGCCTTGACGACCTGATGGCTTATAAACGCCTGGACGACCAGAAGCGGTTGAGGGTTCTCGGGGAACTAGTGGCCCAGGCTCAAGAATTGAATATGGGCTACTGATCGTGACACATCCGACGGCGTTGCTGGATGCCTGTGTCCTCTATCCGGCACCGCTACGCGACCTTTTGATGTACCTCGCCGTGTCGGACGTGTACCGGCCACGATGGACGGATGCCATTCACGAGGAATGGATGCGAAGCGTCCTGGCAAATCGCCCGGATCTGAAGCGCGAGCATCTCGAGAGGACGCGGAACCTTATGAATACACATGCCCGTGAATCGCTCGTCACGGGTTATGAGGAGCTGATCGAGACGCTGAGCTTGCCCGACCCCAACGATCGTCACGTCCTGGCCGCTGCCATCCACTCGGGAGCAGAAATCATCGTCACGTTCAACTTATCCGATTTCCCGGGAACCACTCTCGCCGCTCACGGAATCGAGTCCCAGCATCCCGACGGGTTCATCAACCATCTGATCGATACGACCCTCGACGGGGTCCTTGCCGCGGCAAAGCTTCAGCGCGAGAGCCTGAATCGCCCCCCCAAAGACCGTCGAGGAGTTCTTGAGCACATTGGAAGCTCTCGGGCTATCTCGAACGGCTGCGCGGCTGCGAGCTTACCCGGACCGGATCTGATCGCGATCGCGTGTCAGCGACATCGATCTCCCCAGTCTCGGCTCGGAGGATCAGAGCGTCAACTCCCAGGTCTCTCCGATGAGATCATGCCCGAAGCTCTGCAGCGGTTCCTCCCGGACGAGACGACAACCGGCCGCGACGTAGATTCTCCGCGCGGCGCGCAGCACGTGGTTCGTCCACAGGACGACCTTCCGGCATCCGACCTGGCGGGCGCATCGAGTGCTCTCCTCGACGAGGGGGCGTGCCGATGCCCAAGCCGCGAGCCGTCGGCTCGACCAGCCAGAGGCGGAGTTTCGTCACGCGCTTCGTCTGCTTGACGAGGATGACGGAGCCGGTATTTTGCCCGTTCCGCTCTGCGATCCACCAGCGCTCGACCTTCGGGTCGTCGTACCGGATCGAGCCCCGGAGTGGATCGGAGGTAGCGCCCCTGTCGAGGGGAGCATCTGCTCGGTTAGCTCAGCGCGGCCGGATCGGCCCGACCACCTCCATGCGGATGGGGACACCGTCGATCGTCTCGGGGAACTCGGCATTGGCCGCGAGGGGAGCGTCGAGATTGACCTTCACGCCGTAGCCGTCGCCGACCCGGGTGATGCCGATGCCGACGACCGACGTGTTGTTCGCGAAGATCGCCTTGGCCCGCTCCTTTGCCGCGCGGGCCTCATCGAGTCCGGTTGTCTTCATCGCGAACTTACCTCGGAACGATGATGGACGATCCTGAGCGGCATGACCGCGTTCACGATCACACACCGGAGGATGCAAGCCGATTTCTTCTCCATCTTCGCCACTGCGGCGATGTCTTGTGAAGCCCGTTCCTGGTCCAATCGGCTCAGGAGACGATCAGATCGACTTTCAGCGCATCGAGGACGGCTCGAATCGGGTTGGCGTACGTCAGGCCCTGACCGTTGGAGCCGCCCAGGTCGCTGGCGGCGAACAGCAACGCGACGGCGCGGTGGCCGGCATCGACAATCAGCGAGCCGCTGTCGCCTCCCTGGCTGAACGGGGCGGTGTTGGCACCCTCGCTCTCGACCTGGTTATCAAACTTCAAGAAGCCGAGATCGTACTGGATCACGACGTTGTCCAGTTCGAATGCAGTAACACGGCCCTTGGTCGTGCCGGTGGTCCGGCCGACCTTGCCGACCACGTCGTCGTCGGCGAGCATCGGGTCGCCCAACCCAGCCAGCTTGCCGAGGCCGGTCAGTGTCCGGTGGTCGAACTTGATCTGGCCATCGATCGAGGCGACGGCGCTATCCACAAGGTTGGCCCCGGCCTTCTTGAGCCTGACGAACCGGAGGAGCTCGCCGACTTTCTGCGCGGGGTCCTGGCCGCCGTCGAAGTGGCCAGGCTGGAGGATGTGGTCCCCCTTCTTGGCCTTGTTCTCATTAGCCAGGACGTGGTTGTTGGACAAGATCAGTACCGAGCCGTCGTCGCGACTGCGGACGAAACAACCCAGCGTACCAGCGGTTACCTTGAAGTGTCCGATCGAGGCCCCGATCCGGAGCGGCCGGGTCATCTTCTGATACCAGGGGAGGGCCGCCCGCTTTGTCACCTCGCCGATGTAACGGACGTCGACTTCCCCCTTGGCCTTCCTCGTGATCGTCTCCACCTGCGGGCTGTTCACCAGCCCCCGCTTCTGGACACGCACGGCGATCCCGAAGTCTTGCTTCCCTTTGCGGACGACTCCCAGGGCCATCGTGGGCGGCGTGGCCGCCAGTCCCGAGGTCGGCTGCGCAGAAAGACCAGCCGACTTCACGAGGAACGATGTCGCCATCGGCACGATTACCGATTCCTGCAAAGCGGCCTTCAGGTCCCTCGCCGAATCGAGTTGCATCGCTGAGTGTCTCCTCACGGCCACTCCGCCAAACCCCATCGAGACACGAGGATATGCTACGAGACGTCCTCCCCGCTGTCATCCGCTCTTCGGTGGGCGCGGTTGGGATCCGGTCGAGCAGGTTGGGGACTGACGGAGGCGCACCCAACTGAGGGTCTGCGGTCAACGGCGTGTGGACACCGATGTTGGTCGTGGTATCCTGATCTGTCTTCATTCTTCTCTCGACCTGCTCGATTCCAAGGACGCTGGTGCGTTACATGGCGATGAACCAGTTCGCCGGGGTTTCGGTAAGCCGGATACTCGCGGTCCTGGTTGGACTGAGATCATGTCACTCCGTAGCGAGGTGTCGATCTTGAGCATTAGCTTCGTTTATCGAACCCCCTATGCGGGGCCAATCGGCAAGCACATCCGCAGGCTCGAGGCGGACTCGATCCTGGATTGGTTCCGTCGAGTCTGGACCCACGCGGCTCTCGGCGAAGATGAGGACGAGTGGAATCGGAACGCGATGGCTTGGGTCGAGGCCGACTTCGGCTATGATGTGTATGGCCTCTCGTCGATCTTCGCGGCAGCGCGCGAGTTCGCGTTGCCGCCGCCCGAGACCGACAATCAGCTCGCGGAATACCTCTCGAAGTATCTTTACGTCGAGTCATCGGTCCTCATCTCGCCGCATGCAATCCAGGCTTATACCGATGACGACGAGATGGAGCTGGCCTACTATTTCTTCGACGATCAGTTCGCCCGCGAGCACCCCGAGCACACGGCATACCTTCTCTATGAGGACTGGAGACTTCCGGTCTCGAGCGGCTCGCGCCCTTTCGTGTCCAGCATCGAACCGCCCGAGTTGCAACCCATGGGAACCGGATCGGGCACGACGTACCTGCTGTTCCAGAACCCGGGAATTCAGTACTTCGACGAGTTGTGGCGCGATCCGCCACGCCGGATCGAGGGGGTCCGGCTCCCGGACCTTCGCGATTACCTCCAGCAGGCCGAGCCCGATGCGGACTGGCCCATCGAGCTGAGGCTGCTACGCCTGAGTGCGTGCCAGTCCCGACTATGTCGCTCCTGGTTGCTCGAAGCACTGGATGAAGTAACCCGCACTCCCCTCAGCTTCCTGAAGCAAGACATGACCTCAGTCGTACCTACCATCCTGAAGGACGCTCTGCCGGACCGACCGTTACTCGGCACCGTCGAGGAGGCGAAAGCCCAACTGGACACGTACCGGGAAGTTGCCCTGAGCAGGTCCAGTCGCCCGTGTCATCAGAAGCCGAACAACCTGGTCGCTCTGCATGAACACATAGCCCAATTCGGCATCTACCCCGGAGGAGGTCCGTTCCATCAATGGATCCTCTTCGACGACTTGTGGGCCGGCGAGCACGAGCATCTGGCGCAAAGCCTGCTTCGCTTCGCAGCACGATGGGATGTGCTGTCGGAAGATCAAGTTCATCGATAAAGGAGTCCTCGGCTACGCCACCATCCTGGCTAGGCCGAGTCCAATTGGCCGGCATGTCATCCGCGACACCGCGGCCTCAGAGCCTCAACTCCCAGGTCTCTCCGATGAGATCATGCCCGAAGCTCTGATGCGGTTCCTCCCGGACGAGTCGATAACCGGCCGCGACGTAGATCTTCCGGGCGGCGTGCAGCACGTGGTTCGTCCACAGGACGATCTTCCGGTATCCGACCTGGCGGGCGAATCGGGTGCATTCCTCGACCAGCCGGGTGCCGATTCCCAGCCCGCGAGCCGTCGGCTCGACCAGCAAGAGGCGGAGTTTCGCCACGCGCTTCGTCTGCTTGACCAGGAAGACCGAGCCGACGTTCTGCCCGTCCCGCTCGGCGATCCAGCAGCGCGCTCGACCTTCGGGTCGTAGTGCCGGATGAACTTGGCGACGATCTCGGCGACGAGGGCCTCGAATCGCTCGTCCCAGCCATATTCCTGGGCATACAAGACGCCGTGGCGATGGACCACCCATCCCATGTCGCCGGGCCGGTGGGATCGGAGGAGATAGGGCGTGGCCGGTTCGGGACGGTCGCCGAGCAGCGATTCGATCGTGCGCATCGCCTCGATGAGCCGCGACTTGATCGAAGCTCGTCAACGCGCCGATCATCGATCGAATCTCGTCGCACGCGCGCTCGTCGAGCCGGGCAAACGCCTCCTTGCCTTCTCCCGTGAGCGAGAGAAGACTCTGCCGGCGATCCGCTTCGGAGGACTTGCGGCTGACCAGTCCGCGCCGCTCGAATTCCCCCAGGAGCCGACTCAGATAGCCCGGATCGAGCCCCAGCTCGGCCGAGAGGGCGGTCGCCGTGGGGGCCTCGGCGTGAGCCAGCTCGAAGAGGACTCGCACTTCGGTGAGCGAGAACGGGCTCTGCAACAACCCCTCATGCAACACGCCGATCGTCTTCGTATAGAAGCGATTGAAACGCCTCACGGCGTCGATGCGAGATTCCATGGAGGTTTCCAGTGAGCATGTGCGCGAGGATACTGAGAAATCCTTGCCGGAGTCAACCAGTTTGTTGACTCTGGCAAGGAAAATCCGACGGTAGTCAAGCGTTGGATGCACCTTCGGGATCGGTGGCCGGCGTGGGACCGACCCGAAAGACGCTTCCCATCGGCCGCGATTAACAAAGAATTACCGCGATTTTGGCCAAGCTGGCCTCGTCAAGAGACGGATCCTGGCGATAATGCGAACGGCCCCGAAAGGACTCGGGGTGCACCTCATTCCGTCGTGATGCCGGAAGAGGCGGTGAGATGGGCAGGGACGCAAGATCATCTCGGATCGGCCAACTGATCCTCCTGGTCGCCATGGCGATTCAGGGATTGACGCCCGACTTCCGTAACCTGTCATCCCCGTGGCTGTTCCGGATACTCACCTGGGAGTTGGCCGATCTCGCGGGCGGCAAGGACTCCGATCGCTGCCCGCTGGACGATCACGACAAGGGTCCCGGTGAAGTGTTCGCTCCGGGTGGCATGCACGCCAGCCTGCGCCTACACCGTGATGCCGTTGGCCGGCCCACGGCCGAATTCACGCCGATCGGCCTGATGTGAACGATCGTTCCGATCGACCATCCTCTCGTTCCACCCACACATCCTCGCCATGCAGGGGGGCGACGACTTGATCCGGTCCCTCTGCCGCTTCCTCTGCTGAGAGAGCACCCTGCGCGCCTGCGCGACTCCGAGAGCCAGTCGGTTCTCGGCCTCCGACGCCACGGTGCCGGCCGCGGCAGCCCCGAGTCGCTCCTCCTCGAAGCCGAGATCGTCGAGCAGGATGGACGAGCACCATCGTGCGCGTGCGGTCAGTCCGCTGGCCGTGCGATCGGTCCTGCGACCGCGCGGGCCAGCCCGGCCTGAAGCCGGGGACAGATCCAGTAGGAAAGTCAATGTCGTCATAAAGATAAATATTCGATTATAATATTAAGAATATTGGTGTCGGATGCCGGTCATGCCGGCGGCGGGCGTGGCGCCCTGGGGCGAGGGGCCGTCGCCGAGCGACACCACCCTGGTTTCCTCCTGGGGGGGCCCATGCGAATCCAGTCTCGAAGCCGTGTCGGTTGGCGATCGATCCCGCATCGCCAGTATCTTGCCGATCTCCGAGGAGATACCCATCGGGAGTCCGGGATTGTATCCCGGGGAGCCGGAGAACTGCCGGCGCCGATGCGCGCGAGTTCCTGTCGATCCTGGTGCAACTGGGGATCCTGCTGGCGGTCTTCCAGACGTACCGGCTCGAGACCGCCTCGTTTCGACTCCTCGTACTCGTCGCGTTCGGGGCGCTGCCGGCCCACTACCTGGCGCCTTACCGATGGAAGAAGCCGCTGTTCGTGGCGGTCTCGATCCTGGGGATGATCCTGGTCGTGGGCATCTCCGCCGGGGTCTGGGTGCTGGCCCTCTCGGCCGTGCTGATCGGCATCGCCGTCGCGCCGATCCCGTGGCGCGTCCGCGCCGGTCTGATCGCCGCGATTGGCCGTGCTCCTGGCCGTGCTCCGGCCCAGGATCGGCTCCGGTGCCGAGACGGCCGGGGCCGGGGTCATCCCCGTGCTCGCGACGATGTTCATGTTCCGGATGATGGTCTACCTCTACGAGCTGAAGCACGCCAATCGGCGCGAGACGCTCGTCGATACGCTGGGCTATTTCTTCCTGCTGCCCAACTTCAGCTTCCTCCATTTTCCGGTGGTCAACTACCGGACGCTTCAGCGCGGCTACTTCGCGCGTGGCATCCACGAGATCCAGCATGCCGGCCTGGAGATGATGTCACGCGGGACCATGCACTTGCTCTTCTATCGCGTGATCCACCACAGGCTGCTGATCCCCGCCGAGGCGGTGCACAACCTGTCGAGCCTGCTGGGCTATCTCGTCTGCAATTACCTGCTGTATCTCCAGGTGTCGGGGCAGTTCCACATGGCCTGCGGCATGCTGCATCTGTTCGGCTTTCAGCTCCCCGAGACGCACCACCGCTACTTGCTGGCGACCGGGTTCACCGACTACTGGCGGCGGATCAACATCTACTGGAAAGACTTCATGGTGCGGCTCGTGTTCAACCCGGTGGTCTTCCGCCTCAAGCGACGGCCGCAGCCCGTGGCGCTGGCGGTGGCGACGGTGGTGGTCTTCGTGGTCACCTGGCTGCTGCACGCGTACCAGTCGTTCTGGCTGCGGGGCACCTGGGGCTTCGGCGCGCCCGACGCCCTGTTCTGGGGCATCCTCGGCGTCCTGGTGCTGATCAACGTCCAGCTCGACGCACGACGGGGCAGGCGGAAAGCGCAGGGCCCGTTCCGGGCGCCGCTCCGGCTGGCGATCCACGCGGCCCAGGTCGCCGGCACCTTCATGACGATCGCCTTGCTCTGGTCGCTCTGGTCAGCCCGAGCGTCGGGGCCTGGATCGGTATGCTCCGCCGAGGTCTGCGGATCTAAGTCGTGAGCAAGCGCCTCGCGGCGTTCGAGAGTGCCACCCGAGGTTGCCGGTGGAATCGGGCCTCGTCTCCTTCAGGGGTCCGTCTCGCGGTAGGGCGTCTTCTCCCGGTAGAGCTTGAGTCGGGTCTCGCCTTTGGTCCTGTCCTCGGCTTCGGGATAAAGGGCATTGGCCTTGGCCTGCCATTTCACCGCCGAATCGAAGTCGCCCGCCTCGGCATGGGCCGCGGCGAGGGTTGCGAGGTAAGAGGCATTCTTCCATCCCGTCAGTCTCGCACGCCTTGGTGGCCGACGCGACGGCTCTCTTGCCATCGCGGAACTTGCGCATCGGGGCAAGTCGCCCGGATCCCGGCGAGGCCGTCGAAGGCGACGGGCTCCTTGGAGTCGAGCTGAATGGCGAACTCGAAGTCGGCGACGGCCTTGGCGTACGCCTTCAGGGACTTCCAGGCGAAGGCGCGCCGGTTGTAGGTGAGGGCATTTTCGGGATCGAGCCGGATGACCCGGTCGTAGTCGATGATGGCCTTCTTGTACTCCTTCTTGAAATGCCAGGCGAGGCCACGATTGCCGTATGCCGCGAGGGACAGAGGAGCGAGCCAGATCGCCTCGCTGAAGTCCTCGATGGCCTTATCGTAATCCTTCTTGGCACCCCAGCTCATGCCCCGGCCGATGTAGGCGGCGGCGGACTTGGGATCGAGCCGGATGGCCGCGTTGTAGTCGTCGATGGCCTGGTCGTACGCCTTCTTGGCATGTCGAGCACCGGCGCACGCACAGTCAAGGGATGCATTCTTGGGATCGAAGTCGAATGGCCTGGTCGTAGTCGTGGATCGCGGCGTCCAGCTCGTTCTTGTCTTGCCGGACGAGGGCCCTCATGGTGTAGGCGAATGCGTCCTTGGGATGCGACGCGGATTTGCTCGGTGAAGAAGTCGATGGCCCGCTCGAACGGGATGACGTCTTCGGCCTTGGCCCAACCGTTGAGTCGCGGCTGTCCTTCGGCCTGAAGCCAGAGCGACGGGCCTCGTCGGTCCGCTCGACGAGATAGATCGCGATTGCCTTGCGGCTGGTCTCGACCGGTTCGTCGTCGATGCGGAGGACGAAGTCGCGAGTTCCTGGGCACGACGCGTTTGCCGACCCAGTCGGCCTCGGCCTGGGCGCGGAGCTGTGCCGTCGCGGCCAGGACCAGGACCATCGCGACGCACGCCGGAACGATGGTCTCGGTGAAGTAGTGTGCTTGCCGGACCACCAACGCACGGAAGTCCGAAGACACGAAGCCCGCCAGCCAGACGTTCCGGCCGACTCTATCGTGCGTTCGTTTCTTCGTATGGTCGCGATTCCTTTCATCCCGCCGCGGGTTTGTCATGCGGGTGCTCCGGGATCAAGCCCGTATCATTTCGGTAACGGACGTCGATTCGAGGGAGGGTATGGTCCCTTGCTCCGGTACATGGCGATGATTTCGTATCCGGATGAGGCGTCGCCTTCCATGGCCAGGTCGTAGAGAGTCCTCGCCATTGCCGGTCCCTTTCAGGTAGATTCTCATGGCCCTCTGACCGGGCACCGGTCGAACTCGGTGGCCACGACCTGGGATGGAACCCTTTCGAGTGCACTCAGCGATGGTCGGATAGCGTCGAGCGGGATCTCCGCTGGCCTGGGCGCGAGCAGGCTATACGTTGGGATAGTCCCGGAGACGAATGCCGCCGGGCGAACTGGATGCCACCTTCGCCGCCGTCATTTCGTTGTGAGAGATGATGTTGATGCACGAGGTCGAGGCAGCACATTCAGGGCCCAACGTGCAAACCCACGTGTCGGTGCATCATTTGCTCCCTCAGTTGGTCTCCCGATGCCAGCGACACCGTCAGCCTGAGCGAGATCGCGGTCTGTGGCCATCGCACGTTCGTGAAGTATGAGCACCGAGGGGTGTCATTTCTTCTTGGTCCAGATCCGGGCCAGGTCGTCGGAGGCCTGCTGGCGGATGCCGTTGTCGGAGAGCACCTCCTCGGTGGCCTTGAGCGCCTCCTGGTGGTTGAAGACGATCGTCTCGGAGGCCCGGTCGTCGAAGCGGATCGTCGTGTATTTCTCCTTCGAGTCGCGCAGGAGCTCGACCATGTGGCGGATGTTCTTGACGTGGATGCCGTTGATCTCCTTGACGACCTTGTACTGGGGGCTGTCGTACCCCTTGCCGATCGGGTGGGGGAACTTCGGCGAGGTGACGACGACCAGCTCCTCGCCCTCGAACTTCGGGTAGTCGCCCCGGCGGGTCACCAGCGGGTTGCCGGTGATCGACAGGATCGAGGCGAACCGGCCGAACAGCCGCGGCGAACTCGCTCGTCACCGGCGAGAAGACCAGCGGCCCGTAGATGAAGTACGAGGGATACTTCCCCTTGAGCGACTCGATCAGCATCGGGTTGGTCGACTTGACCGGCAGGTCGATCTTCATGGTCTTGCCCTGGCGAACGACGCTCAGGGGCACCTTGCCGTCCTTGGCCAGCTTCTGGATCAGGTACTGGAACTTCAACCGGAGGTTGTCGTTGATCTTGACCATGCCGGTGTTGTCGATCTCGTGGTCGCCGATCTTGGTGATCAGGTCGAACGGTCTTGAGCGGGTCCTTGGGATCGGCGGGGTTGGGCGGCGTGGACGACCATGCCCTGGGTCTTCTGGTCGAGCCGGAGGAAGCTGCGCAGGGCGTCGTTCTCGAGGGTCTGGAGCGGCTCGTGCATGGCCGGCTTGCCGTCGTAGGTGCCGTCGGCGATGTCCTTGAGGAACAGGTCGATCTCCTCGCTGGGGATGATGTATCCGATGTTGTCGGCCTGGGTGAGCTTGCTGAAGATGAGCCCGACCATCTTGCCGTCGATCAGGGCGGGTCCGCCGCTGTTGCCCGGGTTGATCGGGGCGTCGACCTGGACGCGGACGCCCGAGGCGTTCTCGCCGTAGCCGGTGAACTCGATCCGCGAGACGATCCCCTTGGTGATCGAGAGCGTCGAGCCGCCCTGAGGAAAGCCGTAGACCAGCACGGTCTCCTTGACCTCGGGGAGGGCCGCGGTGCGCGTGATCGGGGTCCGCTTGTCGAAGAACGACTCATCCTCCAGCTTGATCACGGCCAGGTCGATGCCCGGGCTCACCGCCTCGACCCGCGCCGGCAGCTTGTCGCTGGATTGGTTGCTCTCGACGAAGAGCTGGCTGGCGTAGGTGACCATGTGGGCGTTGGTCAGGATTCGCTTCCCGTCGATGACGACACCCGTGCCGCTGGCCTCGCTCGGGCTGCGCTTGGTCCAGGGGCTGGTGTAGTCGGGACCGCGCATGGTCGCGGTGATCTTCACCACCGAATTGCGGATCTTGTCCTCCTGGGCATCGTCCCCGACCGCCGCCGAGGCCGGGCCCGGTACGATCGAGACCAAGATCGTGAACGCGACAGCCGTGGCCGTCATCCAAGCCGAAATCATCCGTGGCATATTCATCGCGGGGACTCACCTCTGGTTGCCTGACAACGATTTCCGAACGCCGTTCCCGAGCCGCGTCACTTCACTCTCCGTCCGGATCGCGCCGGAGCAACCGGCTCGAGAACGCCAGCGTGCCGACACGACGGCGGACGGTCGATCCGACCGATAGATCGCCCCATCTTATCCCCCGACAAGCCGACTGGGTAGAGCCGGGAGTCCCGTATCCGGCAGTAGGCAGTGGCAGCCGGTGGCCGCGGGTGAGATAGTAAGTAGCCAGCGACGGATCTCGAGAGAACCGAACGCCTCTCGCTTCTTCAAGCGGCCTGCTGCCTACTCTTCATGAGGAGCTGACGGCGATGGTGCGATGCGCGCGGATCATTGTCCTGGGATTGTGTGCGATCTACGGAGTCGGTGGGGCCATGGCCCAGGAGGGTGCCGCCGGTGGTGGCAGAGGGCCGGCGGCACCGGCGCACCGCCGCCGCGATACACGGACTGGAAAGCGGAAGGGACACAGGGGGCGGTGACCGCTGGGGGCCGGGAGGCGGTGGCTGCGGGCCTCGAGATCCTCAAACGCGGCGGGAACGCCGCGGACTCGGCGGCGGCGACGATCCTGGCCTTGAGCGTGACGGACTCGCGTTCGTTCTGCTTCGGCGGCGAGGTGCCGATCATGGTCTACGACGCCCGGACCAAGGGCGTCACGGTGATCGCCGGCCAGGGCGCCGCGCCCCGGCTGGCGACCCGGGAGGAGTTCGTGCGACGCGGCGGGATTCCCCTCAAGGGGATCGAGGCCGGCGGCGGTCCCCGCCGCGCTCGACGCCTGCCTCACCCTGCTCGATCGGTTCGGCACGATGACGTTCACCCAGGTCGTCACGCCGACGCGGCAGTTGCTCGCCCGTCCGGCACGCCGCGAGCCCTGGCACGCCGACTTCGCGCGGACGCTGGAAATGCTTGTCGCCGCCGAGGCCATGGCTAACCCCGGCCGACCGGGGTCCACGGCTGGCGATCGTCGCGCAAGGGCTCCGCCTGGTCGCCGACGCGTTCTATCGCGGGCCGATCGCCCGCCGCATCGACGCCTGGTCGCGGGCCAACGGGGGGCTCATCCGCTACGCCGACCTGGCGACCCACACGACGCGGATCGAGGAGCCGGTCTCGGTCACCTATCGCGGTCGGACCGTTTACAAATGCGGGCCATGGACCCAGGGGCCATGCCTGCTCCAGGCCCTTCAGATCCTCGACGGCATCGACCTCCAAGCGACGGGCGACCGATCCCTGATGGAGTCAGCGAGCGTGACACGTTGAGACGTAACGACCCCGCGACGATCCACACGATCGTCGAGGCGATGAAGCTCGCCATGGCCGATCGCGACACGTATTACGCCGATCCCGCTCTTCGCCGACGTGCCGCTGGCCGAGTCTCTGCTTCTGCCGGATTACGCCGCCAAGCGTCGAGCGTTGATCGACCCGAAGCATGCATCGCTCGAACGCCGGCCGGGCGATCCCCGTTCGAGCAAGGCGTTGCTCGACCCGACCGGCCGACCCGGCCGCGCGGCGCCCGGCGCCGCCGGTGGCGACCGTTCAAGACACGACCACCTGCCTGGTCGCCGATAAGCTCGGCAACGTGGTCGCGGCGACGCCCAGCGGCTGGTCGGGCGTCGTGGCCGGTGATACCGGTGTCTGGCTTGGCAGCCGGTTGCAGAGCTTCAACACCTGGGAGGGCCATCCCGACGTCATCGAGCCCGGCAAACGGCCGCGGATCACCTTGTCGCCGACAATCGTGCTCGACAACAACGAGAAGCCCGTTCTGGCTATCAGCGTCGCCGGGGGCGACAACCAGGACCAGATGATCTTGCAGCTCCTGGTGGACTTCATCGACTTCGAACGCCGAACCGGACCTGTTTATCCCCGCCGTCATCGCCCCGCGGTTCATGACGCGACCACTTCATCAGTTCGTTCGGACAGAAGCCACCCGGCTCTGGGCCAGCTCCGGATCAATCCCGAGCTCGGTCAGGAAACGCTCGACGCCCTCAAGAAGCTGGGGCACAAGCTGGTGGTCCGCCCCGGCCCGCTGAGTGCGGCACCCTCCGTAATCCAGATTCGTCCTGGCAACCCAAGCCAGTTCAATGCTTCGGGTGATCCCCGTGCCGGGCGTCATGCGATGGCGTATTGATGCCAACTGCAAAGTCGCCGGGACACGTGACCGATGGCCCTCTCGCCACGACCGCCCGCAAGTTGTTGGATATCCAGTTCGATGAGCTCGATAGCGCAGGGTTAGAGAATTTTCGGCGAAGGCCCGAGAAGCAGTCCTGAGCCAAGAGCCTGAGAGAGAGCAGGTTGAACTCGATGAATACCTCTCACTTCGCTGACCTGCTGGCGATCTTGCATTCGGAGAAGGCGCCAAGCTCTGAAGAAGGCCGCCCAGAATTCGTGATCGACTATGTCAATCTCCGAGGTGATGGAGCGTCGAGTGCGCCAACGCGCCGGGGGCCGGTGCGAGTATTGCCGTCTACCGGAATCGGCCTACACGCTGGTATTCGAGGTTGACCACATCATCGCCGGTCAACATGGTGGCAAGACACGCCTCGGGAATCTCGCGTATGCCTGCCCTTGGTGCAATCGAAGCAAGGGGCCGAATCTTGCCGGGTTCGACTACAAGACCCGTCGAGTCACGCCGCTCTTTCATCCGCGGCGAGACCGTTGGGATGAACATTTTCGGTGGCATGGCCCAAGGCTTGTTGGTAGGACGGGGACCGGACGCGCGACGATCCGTGCGTTGAACATCAATCGGCCCGCGGCCGTGGAGCTCCGACAGCAGCTCATCACCGAGGGAATCTTCCCTTCTGAGCACCTGCCATGACGCTTGCCTGTAGAGGCTCACTCGAACGATGACTCTAGCGGCTTGTCGGAGCAAGACAATGGACTTCTCGGTTACCAGGCCTTGGTACACGACCGCCTACCGCCGCGCTGTGATCGATATGCACATCCCCGACTGGGACGATGCGTTCCTCTCGCGGTTCGACGCTGGCCAGTATGTGGACATGCTGGTGAAGGCCCGGGCCCAGTCGATCGTTGCATACGCGATGTCGCACGTCGGGTTGTTCAACTATCCGACCAAGGTCGGCCGCCAGCACAAGAACCTCAAGGGGCGGAACATCGTTCAGGAGATCCTCGACGGCTGCCATGGCGCGGGATCGCCGTGGTCCTTTACAACAGCCTGATCTTCGATCGGACCTCGGCCGATCTCCACCCCGAATGGCGAATGAAGGCCGTCGATGGTAAGCCTCATGGTGGCGGAGGCCGGCACGGGCTGGTCTGCCCGAATTCGCCCTATCGCGAGTATGTCCGCGCCTGGGTCGAGGAGGAATGCCGGCTGTTTGACCCGGAGGGGTTCCGGTTCGATATGACTTTCTGGCCGGCCGTTTGCTATTGCGAGCATTGCAAGAAGCGGTTCGCCGATGAGGTCGGCGGCGCGATCCCCACCACGGTCAACTGGCTCGACGAGCGGTGGGTGGCCTTTCAGCATCGTCGCGAGGCGTGGATGGCCGAGTTCGCCGCGATCGCCACCGGCACGGTGCGGAAACTCCGGCCCAGGGCCAGCGTCGAACATCAATCGTCAACCTACCCGCTGCACTGGCAGTTCGGCGTCAATGCGCCGCTGATCCCGCAGAACGACTTTCTTCAGGGCGACTTCTACGGCGACTCGTGGCAGGGGTCATTCGTCCGCAAGCTGCTGGAGGACCTGACGCCCCACCGGCCGTTCGGATTCGAGACCAGCTTCTCGGCCGAGTTGGCCGACCACACCGCGATGAAGTCCGAGGCGCATCCTGGAAGCGAAGGCGTCGGCGGCCGTGGCCGACAACGCGGCGTTCATCTTCATCGACGCGATCGACCCGATCGGTACGCTCAACCCCAAGGTCTACGAACGCATGGGCCGGATCTTCGATCGGCTCATGCCGTATTACGCCGAGCTGGGAGGCAAGCGAGTCGCGGACGTTGCCGTGTATTACAGCCTCGACTCCAAGTTCGACTTCGCCGGCAACGGCCGGCCCGTCCCCGGTGCTGACACGACCGACGCCCACACCAAGAGCGTGACTTCCGTCACCCGAGGATTGGGGAGCCATCATATCCCCTTCGGCTTCATCACCCGGTACGACGCTGGCCCATCTGAACGAGCATAAGGTCCTCATCCTGCCAAACGTCAACATGATGGACGACGCCGAAATCGAGGCGATCCGCGACTGGGTGCGCCGGGGTGGTTCTCTGATTGCCACCGGCTGGACGTCGCTGGTCGATACCCGCGGCCGGCTCCGCAAGGACTTCGGCCTCGGGGACGTCTTCGGGGTCTCCGTGAAGTCGCCGAGCTGGACGGCCTGGCCGCACTACATTGCGCCGAAAAAGGAAGGTGGAACCTTGTTCGGCGATTTCAGCCCCTCGTACCCAGCCTTTGCCCGGACGACCGGTCAGGAGGTCGTGACGCGGGCGGACTCGGGCGTCGCCGTGCTGGCCACGACGACCCTGGTCTGGCCGGCCGCTGACTCGACCCGGTTCTCCTCCATCCACAGCAATCCGCCCTGGCAGCCAACCGATCGACCCGAAGTGGTCCTCAACCGATTCGGCGAAGGGGCACGCGATCTACAGCGCAGCCCGCTCGAGACGATCGAGAGCCTGGGGAGCACAGTCGCCCAGATGGTGCGCCTGCTCGACAATCAACTTGCCTTCGAGGCCGATGCGCCGTCGGCGGTCGAGCTGACGCTGTTTCACCAGCCCGAGCGGCACCGGTATCGACTGAGCCTGGTCAATTTCCAGAAGGACCTGCCCAACATCGCGGTTACCGAGATCCCGGTCCGCCTCCGCCTGCCGGAGAAGGTCGTCCGCGTGGTGCAGCTTCCGGGAGATCGCCCGATCGCTCATGCCGAGGCCGACGGCGTCGTCCGGTTCGTGGTCCCTCGGCTCGAAACCCTGGCGATGTGTCGGGGTGATCGTGGCGTAGGGATCAGTCCATCAGCACCATCGAGAGCTGTCGCTGAAACTCGGTGACGAGCTCGGAGTCGGGTGGCAGGAGCTGGAAGATCGCGATCATGGTCTGGCGGGCGCGCTCGCCGACGCCCTTGCGGTCGCGCTCGACCAGCTCGAGGCAGATCGCCAGGGCGTCGGCATACTGGCCGGATGCGGCCAGGGCCTCGGCGAGCTGGAACTGGAGATTCCGATCGTCGGGGTGTTCGGCCAGGGCGGCGCGGGCGGCCTCGACGCCGCCGGCCCCCTGGGCCTGGAGCCGGAGGACCAGCTCGGCCTTGAGCCGCTCGGCCTCGGGTTCGAGGAAGCCCTGACGCTCCATGGCGACGATCCGCGCCTGGGCCTCGTCGAGCCGGTCCTGGTCCAGGGCGATCCGCACCAGCCCGATCTGGGCCGGGATCGAGCCAGGGTCGAGCGCGAGCACCTCGTTGTACTTCGCCTCCGCGGCGTGAGGGTCGGACGCTTCCAGCCGGCGGGCCTCGGTGATCAACCGTTCGATGGGCGTCGGCATCAGCCGGTCGAGCCAGGCCCGGATGGCGGTCTCGGGCTGGACCCCGATGAAGCCATCGACCGCCTGGCCGTCGCGCAGGCCGTACACCGCGGGGATCGACCGGACGCCGAATTGCTGGGCCAGCTCGGACTCGCCGTCAGTGTCGATCTTGGCCAGCACGAACTGGCCGCCGTACTCCTCCGCCAGCCGTTCCAGCAACGGACTGAGCGTCAGGCAGGGGCCGCACCACGGGGCCCAGAAGTCGACCACGACCGGCACCTCCGATGATCGCTCGATCACGTCCCGCTCGAAGTTGGCCGAGGTGACCTCGATGACCCACGAGGACTCTGCGTTCTGATCGTTCATCGATCCCATGTCCCGTTGCAGGTTTCGCCAATCGTCGGTTGCCCTCGCTGGGCAGGCGGCTGTCGCCTCAATCCGCTTCTTGACGTTTTCCATGATAGAAGAACGGGCTCGCTTTTGTCATTGGTCACTGGTCATTGGTCACTGGTCACTGGTCATTGGTCACGGGAGGAGTTGCTGCGGCCGATGCATTCTCGGTTTTCACCAGCGACTAATGGGACCGGAGTTGGTCATTGGTCACGGGAAGGGCGATGCCTATGGCCAATGCATCCTCGCTCTCACCAATGACCAATGACCAGTGACCAATGACCAAGAGCCCTTTTCTCCGGGGCGATCTCGGCGTATGCTCGAACGATCACAGCCGCTCGGTCGCGAGTGCGGGCCAGTCCTCGCGCCGGTCGAGACCCGCCCCATTTGACCTTCATCCGGAGAATCGCCTCGATGCGACGAGTTCACAAGCCCACCGCGCCGGCTGCGCTGGCAGCCGTCCTGTTCCTGGTCACCGCCTGGTCCGGACCGGCCCGCGCGGCGTCCCCGTTCCCCGACAAGAACCTCGAAGCCGCGATCCGCGACGTGCTCAAGCACGAGCCCAAGGTCGAGCTCACCGATGAGAAACTTCAGAATGTCTATATCCTGGACGCGTCCGGCAAGGACATCAAGGACCTCACGGGCCTGGAGAAGTGCAAGAACCTGGCCGAGCTCAAGCTCGACAAGAACAAGATCAGCGACATCAAGGCGCTCAAGGACCTGACGAACCTGGAATCGCTCGACCTGTCCGGCAACGCGATCAAGGACATCGCGCCGCTGGCCAATCTCAAGGGGCTCCAATTCATCGATCTCTCCGGCAACCAGGTCGAGAAGCTCGAGCCATTGAGCGGATTGACCAGCCTGACGTCTCTTTATCTCGGCGGCAACGCGATCAAGGACATCGGGCCGCTGGCTGCCTTGACCAAGCTGTGGACGCTCTCCGCTGCCCAAGAATCAGATCAAGGACATCAAGGTGCTGGAGAAGGTGACCAAGGTCTCGACCCTCAACCTGAGCGATAACCAGATCGAGGACATCAGCCCGCTGGCCAAGCAGACCGAGCTGAAGATCCTGAGATCGAGCGGAACAAGATCAAGGACCTGAAGCCGCTGGCCGACGCGGCCAAGGCCGATGCCGCCGGCCCGAAGCTGTTCGCCCCTTATCTGCACCTCTACCTCGCGGGCAATCCGCTGTCGGATGCGGCCAAGTCGGCCCAGACCAAGATGCTCAAGGACGCCGGGGTCGATCGAAGGCATGCGAGCGGGCGGGTCGCGAATCGCACAGGGAGTGAGTGTCGAGACGAGGTTGAGCCTCGGGCGAATGGTCGGGATCCGAGCTCGGGCTGAGGGTTCGCCTACCGTCGACGGCGGAGCAGGTCTCATTCTCCTGGCGGAGTCGTTCGTTCTCAGCCTTGAGATGTTCGAGCTGGGTTTCGGCGGGCTCGAGCTGGGCCTCGGTGAGCTTGAGGTTGTTCTCGGCGAGCTGGCGCCGCATCTCCGCCAGCTCGAGCTCCATGGCAACAAGCCGGCGCAGCCTTCTCGATCTGGGCTCGCATCGACTCGGCCTCGGCGATCTGCTCGTCCAGAGTGGGCAACTTCCGCTCGGTGTCCCGATCATAGAGCCGGAGTGCGTATCCTTCGCGCGTCCAGGTTCAGACCCAGGACTTCGCTGGGCAGCCCGGGGCCGCGTCCTGGTTGGATCGGGACATAGCCGGACTCGGACCAGCGGAAACCCTGGAGCGGTGCATCGAAACAACCGCCGCTGGGATCGATCAGGAAGAGCTCGGGGACTTTCAAGACATCGCGATAGAGTTCAAATTTCTTCTGATCCTGATGACGCCTGTATTTCGAGGTCAGCTCGATGACCAGATCAGGCCCTCTGCCTTCTTCCCAGATCAGATAATGGTCGCGCAGGCGCTTCTCGACACCCCGCACGACGAAGATGTCCGGCGCAACCCGCTTCTTCGGATCGCCCTCCTCGTAGAACACGAGAAGCCAACCTGAGACGTAGACCATGGGATCGTCTGCGAAATAGTCATTCAGGGTCTGGATCAGGTCGGTCATGTTCTCGCGATGGATATCGGTCTCCCCCATGGGCTGGCCGTCCCCGGTGGGGTATTCGATAGGGCGAACTTTTCGCCGTCGCGGGGCTGTGGCCATGGCGGTGCTCCTGTGTCCTCGCGGATTGAGGCTTCGTGCTGTCGGCTCATTCGGACTTCAAACCGCGACGCAGGGCCTCGAGCTCCAGGCGGAGCCGTTCGTTCTCCTCGGCAGATTGCTGCTGGGCGGCTTCCGCGGCCTCGGCGCGTTGGCGTTCCTCGGCCTCGGCGCGTTGGCGTTCGTGCCTCGGCGCGTTGATGTTCTCCTCGTCGGCGCACGTTGGCGATGTTCGCTCGGCGCGCTGTCGCGGCGTTGTTCGTCAGCGGTGCGTTGGGCCAGTTTGGTCCTGCTCGTCCTTCGTGAGTAATCGAGCTCCCGTCGCGGGGTTGTACAAGCGAAGTTCTTTCCCATCCCGCTCCAGGTGTAGACCCAGGACCTGGCTGGGCAACCGACCGTCGACTGGCTCGATCGGCACGTAGTCGCCGGCGATCAGCCGGAACCCTTGGAGCGGGGTTTCAGGTAATCCTCGGTCGGGTCGAAAAGGAAATATTCGGACACTCCGTATGAATATCCCGGTAGATTGCCAATTTCTTCTTCTTGTCCTCGTTTCTGGTGGTCTTCGAGGTGAGCTCGACGACCAAATCCGGTGGCCTGGCTTTCCTCCCAGACGAGATAATTGCCACGCTCATTCTTTTTTTTCTCCACACCTCGAACCACGAACACATCGGGTGAGACGTGTTTCCGGCGGTTTCCCTCCTCGTAGAACACGAGCAAGTTGCCCGCGACGTAGACCATGGGCTCGGCTTCGAAGTAATCGTCCAAGGTCTGGATCAGGTCTGATCGAGTCATTGCGGTGGAGTATCGGTTTCCGCCATGGGCTTCCCATCCCCCGTGGGATAATCGATTTCGCGTGTCCGTCGCTGTTGCGGAACCGTCGCCATGCGAGTCTTCCTCTCGGATTGTCGGTCCGGGCCGGTTTGTCGGTCTGAGGACGACGAATGCGGACCACTCGACCTGCCGAATGGATCTGCGCTGATTGTAGCAGGATCTGGGATTCTGAACAGTGCGGGACGGAGCTTGACCGCGTGTCTGGCCGATCGCGTGATGACCCACTTTTCAGACCCCTGACGTCGACAATTCCACCGGGGGCTCGCAGTGGCGCGGAGCCGGCATCGTGTCGCCCGCGATGGGGAGGCGGAGCACGAGGCGGGTGCCTCGTCCGGGCTCGCTCGAAGCCTCGACGGTGCCCCCGAAGACGTCGGCGACTCGCCGGACGATGGCCAGGCCCAGCCCGACCCCCGACTGGCCGCGCCGGCGCGCCTCGGCGGTGCGGTAGAAGGGCTCGAAGATGTGCGGCAGCTCGTCGGTCGACAGGCCAGGGCCCTGGTCTTCCACGGCCATCGTGATGCAATCGCCGTCGCGGCCGAGTCGGACATGGATCGGGGTGCCCGGCGCTGTACTTGCAGGCGTTGTCCAGCAGGTTGTCGAGCAGTTGGCCGAGCAGGGGAGGGTGGACGCGGACCCATGCCGGTGCGATGGTGTCGAGGTCCTCGTGCAGGTCCGCGGCGCGCGGGTGGTCGGACCAGCCGCAGAGGTGGTCGCGGATCCAGGCGGCGAGCTCGATCGGCTGGAGATCGGGCCGAGTGGCCTCGTTCTCCGCCCGTGCCATGAACAGGAGCGCGTCGATGATCTGCCGGAGCCGGAGGGTCTCGCCGTGGACGTCTTCGAGGGTGCGCCGGTATTCCGCGGCGGTGCGGTCGCGGCGGAGTGCGACTTCGATCTGGCCGAGCACGGCCGCCAGGGGGGTCCGTAACTGGTGCGAGGCGTCGCCGGTGAAACGCTTCTGACGCTCGAGGGCCTCGTGGAGCCGCTCCAGAAGGCCGTTGAACGAGCGGGCCAGGCCGTCCAGCTCGTCGCCGGTCCCTGGGCTGGGGAGACGCTGGTCCCGATCGGCGGCGCTCATGGAGCAGGCGACCTTGGCCATCCGGGTCACCGGGAGGAGCGCTCGCCGGCAGAGGCGATGGCCCACGAGCGCGGCCAGCAGCCAGGTGACGGTGGAGAGCCCGACCAGGGTCATCGCCACGCGACGGAGGGCAGCCTCCATCGGCTCCGACAGTGCGCCGGTCGCCAGGATCAAGGAAGGCGAGTCCTTGGCCGATGTTTCCAGGCGCTCGCTCGTGCCGGTCGCAGGGTCGTCGTGATGCCCCGATTCTTGTTGACGAGCCCCAGCGGCCCGGATGCGCCGCACGACTAGCCGCCATTCGCGTCCATCACGGTCTGTGAGGGCGTCGTGGATGTGAACGGCGTCGGGGCTGAGCGACAGGATCTTCGCAAGGTCCTCGGCTCGGAGGTCCCAGCAGTGATCCAGCGGCGTGCCACGGCTGTTGAAGACGGCCCAGTGAACCGGGTCACCCTGCGGATGCGCCTCGGCGAGGACGGGCCGGCCGATGGGCTTCCATTCCACCTCGTCCGAGTCGACCTCGACCGATGCGGTCAGGGTGTCGAGGGTCGTCGTCAGCCGCTCGTCGAGGTCCCGCTGGAAGTGCAATCGCGCCAGTAAGTAGCACGTCACCGAGAACGCCCCCAGGACCAGCGCCAGGGCGAGCAGAAAGAAACCGGTGAGGCGGGTTGCCAGGCTCATCAGTCCTCCAGTCGTTGTGTCGTCCGGGGAATCACCCATGAGATAGCCCCGCCCTCGCAGGGTGTGGATCAGGCGCGGGCCGTGGGCCTCCAGCTTGCGGCGCAGCTCCTTCACGTGCACCTCCAGGGTGTTGGAGAGCCCGTCATATCGCTCGTCCCAGACATGTTCATAAATACGTGTACGCGACAAGACCTGGCCGACGTGCCGCAAGAAGAAGACCAGCAGCGCCTGCTCCTTGGCCGTCAGATGCAGGGGGTGGCCGTCGCGCTCGGCCCGCTGACGTCGCCAGGTCCACCCGCACGTCGCGATAGGCGAGTGCCGTGCCCTCACCGGCTTCGCGTCGCCGGAGCAATACCCGGATCCGGGCTAGCAGCTCCTCGAAGGCGAATGGCTTGGACAGATAATCATCGGCGCCGGCGTCAAGGCCCCGTACTCGATCCGAGACGGCATCGCGGGCCGTCAGGAACAGTACGGGTGTCTGACGGTTGAGCTGGCGGAACCGTTGGAGCAGCGTCACACCGTCCTCGCCGGGCAGCCACCAGTCCAGGACGATCAGGTCCCAGCCCCTCGATCGGAGGGAATGCCAGGCCGAGCCTCCGTCGGCGGCATGCTCGACCGTGTAACCCTCCTCCCGGAGGCCCCGGACCAGGAAGTCGGCGATCTTCGCTTCATCCTCGACGACCAGGATTCTGATGCCCATGTCGTACCCCGCCCGTCCCAGAGGCCCGGCCGAGCACGCCCTGGCGTTTTTCGCAGGCTCGGCTATTCCGTCCTGCATCCATTCCAGCAAAACCCCCGGGGCCGAGATAGTCGAACTTGGCACGATGAAGCGGATTTTAAGTTCGGTTCACGGTCATCTTATCGTTGACTCCTAGGATGACTCGTGACAGGCAACACTCCGAACGGATCGATGAGCCCATCTCGGGCACATTGCCCCGGCGGTTGCCCGGAGTCACACTCGCAAGGAGTCCTGGAGATGCTGGCACCATTGATCGTTGATCTGCTGATGACATGCACCCTGTTCTTGCTGGCCGGTTGGGCCTATGACGCCGTTGGCCACTGGTTCGAGGCCAGGCGGCCGTTCATCGGACCGGCCGTTCCCGGGCGCTCGGCCGGATGATGCGGATCGATCGGAGGGATGCCATGGACAGCAGCCAGCCCGGATCATCGATGGGTCGGACATGGGGCACGCAACCTTTCCGAATCGCCGGGCACCGGCTACACTGAGACCGTGGGCCTGATGAGGAAACCGTCACACCGGGCATCGACTTGAACCAATGACGTCCAGCTCGTCCAATGGCCGCCAGGAGAGTCACCGCGACCCGGTCCGGCGGCTGAGATATGATGATCTGGCCTCGATCATGACTCGCACCTACGCTCACGGCACAGGTGAGGAGAGTGCGGGGGACCTCCCGGCCACATCCCGATCGTCGCCATGGCTGCCGCGATCCCACTCGGGCCGGCGGTTCGTGATCGTCGCGGTGATCGCGGTGCTCGTAATCTGGGGTGTGCTGTACCTGGTCTTCCGCGAGTGGCGGTCGCGGTATCGGGAGCGAGCCGCCTACGGGGCGAGCCAGGTGGTTCCGGCGATCGATCCCATGTTCGAGATCGTCCCGCCAGGCGTGGACCCAGGCGCCTGGCGCGACGCCGTTGGCCAGACGCGCGCGATGCTCTTGACGGTCACCGCGTCAAACTTACTCGGGATCGGCGAGATGCGGGCCCTTCGTGACGAGCTCGACCAGACCGTGGGCCGTGCCCGTGCCCGTCCGGAGACGGCCGTCGCCGAACTGGCCGGCGTGTGGAACGCCATGTCCGACCGAGCCGAATTCTTGCTCAGGGATACCCGATCCCTCGGTGGCTATCGCCACACCCGACCGATGATCTTGCCGAGCCGGCCTCAGTAGCAGTGGGGGCTGAAGAGGGCTTCCCCGATCGCCTCGTGGTGTCAGGCGAGTGCAACCCAAGCGTGAAGCGCTCTAGTTCGCGAGCGTGCGTTCGGCCTCGGCGCGACACGCGTTCATCTCGGCCATCTGCGGCGGGGTGAGTCCGAGCTTCCCCTGGACCTCGACAGCTCGGTCGAAGGCGGCGCGGGCCTTCGCGGGGTCGCCCGCCCGGTGATGGCTCATGGCCAGGAAGTAGAGGTCCGTCGGGGAGGTAGGACCGCCTCTGCTGGTCGAGGTTCCGCTCGAAGCAGTCGATGGCCTCGCGATGGCGCACCGAGCCGGTAATAGGCGACGCCCAACGTGTTGCGGTAGGACGGCCGGGGCAGGATCTCTATCGCGGCGAGGATCAGGGGGAGGGCGCGGGCGGGATCGTGCCGTGGCGTGGGATCGGCCACACACTGCCAGGCGGCCGCGTTGAGCAGCGACGCCTCGGCGAGCTCGACGGGATGATCGCCCGGCCCCGCAGGGCAGTCGATGGCTCGCCGCAGGGACGCGAGAGCCTCATCGAGCCGCCCGAGCGTGAGCTGGATCCGGCCGACGAGGAACCACGCCCGCCGATCGCGAGGCGCAACCTCCGCGGCGGTACGCGCGTCGGCCAGCGCGTCGTCCCAACGCTCGAGGCGGACCCGGACGAGGGCGCGGCGGTAGAACGCCTCGGCGTCGCGCGGGCGGATGGTGAGGGCGACGCCGTAGCGGGTCAGCAATCGTTGCGGGTCGTCCAGCAGCGGCTCCATCGAACCGAAGTCGACCACGAGGCGCCGCGGCGGCGGGTCGAGCCGGGGGCTTCCGGCGGGAAGGGCGGGGCATGCCAGTCGAGGTCCAGCTCGGCGAGTCGGCGGCGGATCAGCCGGAGGTCCCAGGCGTGGATCGACTCGCTCTGGCGACTGGTCGTGAAGAGCCGGGTTCCGTCGGGGGTGCAGCTGCGGTACGTCGCCACCTCCTGGTTGGGATCCTCCAGCCGCGCCACCGCGTGGCCGGTGGCCACGCTCACCAGCGAGACGACGGGGCCGGTCCCGCAGGCGAGGAGCCCGGCGCCCTCGGCGAAGTCGCCCCCGCCGTAGTCGATCCCGTAATACCGACGCTCACGATCGGCACGGGAAGGCGCGGCACCCTCGGCGAAGCCGCTCCCGCCGAAGTCAACCGCGGGCCCGGTCTCCCACGAACCGAGTCGCCAGAACCGCCCCGCGGCGAGGAGCTGCAGCCCGTCCCCGATGAATCCGACCTGGCCGTCGCCGTCGAACGCCTTCAGCCGCCGGCCGGAGCGGGCATCCCAGACGGTGGAAGCCGAGGAGGCATGGGTCCCGGTGAGGACATACCGGCCGTCGGGGCTGACGGCGACCTGGCGACAATCCGCCTGTGGCCCGAGCCAGATGCCCCGGCCGGGCCGGTCGCGATGGAGCACGACCGCGCCCTCGTAATTCGCGACGGCCACGACCTGGCCGTCGAGGCTGCTGGAGGCCCTCAGGTCGTGGCTCACCATGACCGGGGTCGCGAGCCGGTCGGGAGGGCCGAGGTGGACCGTGCCGTCCACTCCCCATCGGACCGGCCGGCGCAGCAAGCCTGAGCCGTCGTAGGTCCACAGGACGCCGGAACCATCGAAGAATGACCTCCCCCACAGTCTGGGGATCGTGCCCAGCTTGGCCCCGCTCGCCGGCTCCCAGAAGCCGAGGCCGTTTTCCTCCGGCAGCACCAGTAACCGGCCGGACGGGTCGATGGCCGGATTCCAGTAATGGCGATCGGCGCGCGGACCGTTGGTGGTGAACGCGCGATACTCGCGGGCCGTCGCCACCTCGACCAGGTCGCGACGCTTCTCGTCGAACCAGGCACGCCGTCGCGGCGAATACGTCGGGGTAGAGGAAGCGGTCATCGGCCAGCAGCAGGCGGCCGGTCCGCGCATGCCAGAGCCGCAGGGACGGGACCCATGAGCTGCCGGTATAGAGGATCTCGCCCGAGGGGTCGAACGCCGCCGCGGTGCCCCCGCCGCCATGCGTGAGGCGGTGGAGCGGCTTGCCGTCGGGCATGGACCAGAGCCTCAGGTCGTCGCTGTCGGGGCACGTGACCAGTATCGACCCGTCGGGACTCCAGGCCAGCGGCCATCCCGCCCACAGGTGCGGGAACGCGCGGCCGACCTGGCGGCCCGATTCGATGTCCCAGACCTGGATCGTGTCGCGGAGGCCCACCGCCAGCAGGCGGCTGCCCGGGTGGAACACGCTGTACTGGGCGAATTCGCCCAGCGGGATGCTGCGCGCAGGCTCCCGGTCTCGAGGTCATCAGACGCGCAAGGTCTTGTCGCCGGCGCGGGTCAGGATCATCCGCCGGCTGTCCGGGCTGAACAGCGCGACGATCCACGGTTCGACCCCGCGGAATGCGACCTCGGCCGCGTCGTCGTAAAACGGGTGAGGCAGGCCGGGGGCCAGCCGCCAGGCCCTGAGGCGATGGTTGTTCCAGGTCGCCAGGAAGCGGCCGTCGGGGCTGAGCCGCAGGAAGGCGAACTCCTGGGGGAACCCCTCGAGCCGGTGGATCTCGCCTCCGTCGCCGGTGCGCTGCACGACGATCGTCCCGCGGTCACCGATGTAGGAGGCGCACGTCGCCAGCGCGGCGTCGAAGACGGCCCGCTCACCGGCCGGCCGGAAGGTCCACGGCCCGACGGCCCCAGGTCGACGACGGCCAAGCTGGCGATCGCCTCGTTGCGCATCGCGCCGAAAGCGGCCTGGGGCTTGCCAGTTCGTGCGCCAGCGCGGCGGCCTGCTGGATCGCCCTCAGGCTGGCGAACCGCTGGCCGACGCGGCGGCTCAACCGCTCGGCCCGAGCCCGGTCCAGCAGCGATTGCCAGAGGTGTTCCGTCCGCTCGCGCTGCGCGTCCTCGGCGCAGCGAGTGGCTCACCGCGGCGGCTCGCGGCCCAGCCAGGTCGCGACGATCACGGCCGCGACCAGGAGGACGCTCACCGACCCGGTCAGCGTCGCCATCATCGGATTGCGCCGGCACCATCGCCAGCCGCGCTCGGGGAGACCGGCGGGCCGCGCCTGGATCGGCCGATCGTTGAGGAAGCGGTCCAGATCGTCGGCCAGCGCCTCCGCGGTCGCATAGCGCCGCGACGGGTCCTTGTGCAGGCACTTCAGGCAGATCGTCTCCAGGTCGCGGGGGAGGCCCCGCTGCAACGACCGGGGCGAGACGGGCTCCTCGGAAGCGACGAGCTGGAGCGTCTCCAGCGGCGTCGGGGCCCCCAGCGGCGGCCGGCCGATGAGCATCGGGTAGAGGATGACGCCCAGCGCATACACGTCGGCGGCCGCTCCACGGTCCGGCCCCGGCCCATCGCCTGTTCGGGGGCCATGTAGCTGGGCGTGCCAATGACCGTCGTGCTTCCGGTCGCGCCGGAGTCGAGGTCCAGGCACTTGGCCAGGCCAAAGTCGGCGATCTTCGGCGTCCCCGCGGCCGTGAGCAGGACGTTGGCCGGCTTGAGGTCGCGGTGGACGCCCCCTTGCTCGTGGGCATAGTGCACGGCGCGGGCCAGGGTCTCGACGAGCCGGGCCGCGGGCTTCACCGGCTGCGGCTGGCCGGCGAGCTGCTCGGCCAGGCTGCCGCCGTCGACGTATTCCAGCATCAGGTAGGGCCGGCCGTCGTACTCGCCCACCTCGTGGATCTGCACGATGTGCGGATGCTTCAACCGGGCGATCGCGCGGGCCTCGGTGCGGAACCGGCGCGAGATGATCGCGGCCCGCGTGGTCGCCGGAGAGGATCATCTTGACGGCGACCCGGCGATTCAGGCTGACTTGCCACGCCTCGTAGACGACCCCCATCCCGCCGCGGGCGATCTCTCGGGTGAGGAGATAGTCGCCGAAGGACCGCGGCTGGACGTCGGCCGCTCCGGACGGGCCGGCCGCGGCCGGCCACGGATTCGCACGCCACCGGCGAGCCTCGGGTTCCGCGGCCTCGGCCGAGGGGGACGCGATCGCCCGATCCAGCCAGGTCGGATCCAGCCCCGGGAAGCGTTCGCGGTAGTCGCCGGCCTCGCAGTCCTCGCCGAGCGCCCGACGGTAGTCGAGGTCCAGCAGGATCAGCTCGGCCAGCAGGGCCGATCGCTCGAGATCCGACGGGCCGTCCAGGAACTCCTCGATCCGCGGCCGATCGCCGCGCTTCCAGGCGGCTCGAACCGGGTGCAGATGTCGTCCACGTGCCGGGCCGCCGCCGGCGCCGAAGCTCGCGGGTTCGAAGGGGGACTCGCGGGTCACGGCGCGAGCTCCTGTTCTCACAGGTCGCGGATCAGCCGCAGCTTCCGCTTGATCGTCCGGGCTACGTAGCCCAGCCGCTCGGCGATCTCCTCGAGGGTGTAGCCCTCCATCCTCAACAGCGCGATCGATTCCAGCTCGGGGTCGCCGAGCAGCCGCAACTGGTGCCGGCATTCCTCGGCAGCTCGCCGCGAACTCGGGCGTCGGCTCGCGGCTGACGATCTGCTCGAGGTATGTCTCCATGTCGGCATCCCGTGGGGCCGACCCGACGCCGGTGGCCCCCCCGCCGCGCTTCTGCCGGTTCGCGTCCCGCTTGTAGTGCGCCACCTTCCGTGTGGTGATCACCACCAGCAGCCGCCAGAGGCTGTCGCGGTTGACCAACTGGGGGAACCGGTCGCGCCCGGCGCCGCGACAGAAGCTGTCGAAAGCGCTCAGCGCCACGTCCTCGGCCGCCTCCCGATGCGGCAGGTCGCGCAGCCTCTTGCGGGCCAGCTCGACCAGCCGCTGGAAGTAGCGCTCCCACAGCGGCTGCACCGCGTCCGGGTCGCCTTCCTGGAGTGGGCGAAGCCAGTGCGAGACGGAGCCTTCTGAGGGAGACATCGCCCGGTTCCGAGGTCCGCGCAGGGATCCGACATGAACGCCATGGCGATTGTAGTACCCGGGAAGCGGGGCAGTCAATTCACCGCTCGGCGGCAACAACACAGCGAGGGCCCTCCCTCGTGTTGATGCCCATTCCCGGCGGCGAGGGGACATGCCGGGCGACGGATTCCTGGTCTCCCTGTCCCCTGGGACGAGTTGCCGGGCATAGACGGGGGAGAGTCCTTGAACGAGACCTCGAAAGGTCGATTCGGAATCCACACAACAGGAGATCCTCGGCGATGCGGAGAATCGTTGCGAGGTTCGCGGCCCTCTGCGTGTGCATCGCCGGAACTCATTGGGCCAGGGGCGATATCGTCTCAAGAACTGACGGACCTTTGAGCCGGTCGGCCGCTCTGGATCATCGAAAGTGCGGAAGAACCAGAGAATAGCACCACGGTTTGCCGCCGGGAACCGGTACGATGACAATCAGGTCAGATGTCGTTCGACCCTGGGTTACTCAAGGTGGCTCGGGCTAAGCCTTCCCTCGACCAGGAATCCTTACGCCAGCGCCGGTGATCCACCGGGGAGGACCATCATGCAGCCAGTTCGGGTAGGGCAGCGGACGAACCATGACATGTTCGGGCTCAGTCTCATGGCCCTGATACTCATCGCCAGCCCGTCCTGTGCCCCCATGTCGGATGCTCGGGATCGGCCGCCCGCAACGCCGAGCACCGATGTGCGAGGCGTTGCTGAAGACAACAATCGATTCGCCTTCGACCTCTATGCCCGGCTGCGAACCGGACAAGGGGACAACCTGTTCTTCTCGCCGGCCAGCCTCTCGACCGCTCTGGCGATGACTTACGCCGGGGCCAGGGGCGAGACCGCCGAGCAGATGGCCCAGGTGCTCCACTTCCGTCTGCCCCAGGAGAAGCTCCATCCGGCCTTTAGAGACTTGCGTCGGTACTGGGGCGTCGAACGTAAGGATCTGGGTTTTCAATTGAGCGTGGCCAACCGGCTCTGGGGCCAGCAGGGCTTCCACTTCTTGCCGGGATTCCTGGCCATAACCCGTGAGGACTATGGTGCAGAAATGGCCCAGGTCGATTTCGACCGTCAGACTGAGCAGGCCCGCCAGCGGATCAATGCCTGGGTCGAAGAGCAGACCCAGGGCAAGATCCGAGAGCTCATCGAGCCGGGCGTCCTACAGAGCATGACCCGGTTGGTCCTGACTAACGCCATCTACTTCAAGGGCGAGTGGGCCGTGTCGTTCCGGAAAGAGGCTACGCAGCAAGCCCCCTTCCATCTCTCGACGAAGGAGCAGGTCGAAGTGCCATTGATGCACCAGAGGCAGAGATTTCGGTATGGGGAGAGGGATGGTGTGAAGGTGTTGGAATTGACCTATGGTAAGGGCGACCTGGCGATGCTCATCCTGCTGCCCGACACCATCGACGGATTCTCAGCCCTTGAAAGCAAGCTCACGACTGAAAACCTGTCTCGCTGGCTGGCGAGCTCGCGGAGTCAGATGGTCCAGGTCTCCCTGCCCCGATTCAAGATGACCACGGAGTTCCAGCTTGCCGATGTGCTCTCGGCGATGGGTATGAGTCGGGCATTCACTCCCGGCGAGGCCGATTTCTCCGGCATGAGCAGGGAGTCTCTGTTCGTTTCGAAGGTCATCCACAAGACGTTCGTCGAAGTGAACGAGGAGGGCACCGAGGCCGTCGCGGCCACCACGGGCATCATGTCGGTGAAATCGGTCCGGAGTCCCGAGTTCCGGGCCAATCACCCGTTCGTGTTCCTGATCCGGGACAACCGGACGGGCAGCATTCTGTTCCTGGGGCGATTGGTGAATCCACAGGGCTGATGGGGTCGATCGAGTCTCCATGGTCCGCTTGACCGGGCGATGCAGGCATCTCAGATCGCCGGGTTGCGTTGTGATGTCCCACTTCATACCCGTCCGCCGACACGCGTTTATCCCGAGCCCCAGCACTCCGGGAGCGAGAAGCGGTTCTACACGTTGATCAGGGCGGTGATCGCCTGGTTTCCTTGAAGCGGGTCGAGTAGAAACGGGCTTTCCCCCCGGCCTGGCACCGATCGTCGCCTCGACGGCGCCGACGACCGACGGGCCGGTCGATCCGCCGCCGGCCCAGCTCGGCGGCGTGCCCGTTCGCCGCGCCGATTCAACCTCAATGTTCCTCGGGCCGACCGAGGCGTACTACCCCCGCAGCGTGGCGCGGCTGGGCACGCAGGTGGCCGAGGCGCTGGCCATGCCCATGCCCACGGCATCCTGCACCGCGACATCAAGCCGGCCAACATCCTGATGGACATGCAGGGGACCGCCTGGGTCACCGACTTCGGCCTGGCCAAGGCCGAGGGGAGCGACGATCTGACGAACCCCGGCGACATCGTCGGGACACTCCGATTCATGGCGCCCGAGCGGTTCCGCGGCCGCTCCGACCCGCGGGGCGACGTCTACAGTCTGGGCGTGGCGGTCTACGAGATGATCACCACTGAGCCAGCATTCGCGGCAACGGAGCGGGCGGCCCTGGTCGACCAGGTGGTGCGAGAGGAGCCGACGGAGGCCGCGCACCGTCAACCCGATGATCCCGCGCAACCTGGAGACGATCGTCCTGAAGGCCATCGCCAAGGAGCCGGAGGCACGGTATCCGTCGGCCAGCGACCTGGCCGAAGACCTGCGGCGGTACCTGACGGACCGGCCGATCCGGGCCCGCCGCACCGGCGCGGCCAGCGCCTGGCGGTGGGCCCGTCGGAATCCGATGACGGCGGCGCTGGCCGCATCGCTGGCCGCGGTCTTCGTGGCCGGGCTGCCGCTGGTGACCGCATTGTGACTGCGGTCGAGCCACCTCTACCGGCTGTCCGAAGAGCGGAGGGGGGACGCGGAGGCGAGCCTGATCCAGGCGCGGGGGGCGGTGGAGGATTACCTGACGACGGTTAGCGAGAGCACGCTGCTACGGTCGCCGGCGCCGGGGTTGCAACCGCTGCGGCGTCGGCTGCTGGAGGCGGCGCTGAGGTACTACCAGGACTTCGCGACGCGCCACGGCGAGGACCGGGCGGTGCGACTCGACCTGGCGGCGGCGTACGCGCGGGTCGGCGAGATCACCGCCGAGATCGGGTCGCGGGACGAGGCGATCGCGACGCTCGGCCGGTCGGAGGGCCTCTACGCAGAACTGGCCCGCCTGGACCGCACCGGCCGGGCGTATGCGGCCGAGCGCGGCCGCTGCCTGGCGCGGATTGGGAAGCTCGCGTCCGACAGTGGCCGCAACGACGAGGCGGTCGCCAACTTTCGCCGGGCGATCGCGTTGCTGGAGCCGATGGCTGCGGGACGAAACGGCGCGACCCGGGCCCGGGCCGACCTGGCCTTCGCTCACCATTACCTCGCCCGCACGCTCGTCTACGACCGGGGGGGATTGGAGGGGGAGGGTCACCTCCAGCGCGCCATCGAGTTGCGCGACGCCCTGGCGGCCGAGTACCCCGACGACCCGGCGTACGGCACCGAGCTGAGCCGGAGCCTGAGCAATCTCGGCCAACTCCAGCAACATGGCGGGAGGACCACCGAGGCGCTGACGAGCGTTCGCCGGGTCCTGGCCCTCCAGCAGGATCTCGTCCGGCGCTGGCCCGACGACGCGCAGCTCCGGCACCAGCTTTCGCTCACAACCCGGGGTTTGGCGATTATCCTGAATACACTCGGCGATCGAAAGGAGAGCGAGTGGCGCTTCCGGGAATCGCTGGCCATCATCGAGCGGGTGGTGGCCGAAAACCCGGCCGTGATCGAGTACCGCCGCGTGCTGGCGACGACGTACTCCGAGCTGGGCCAGTTCCTGGTCGATCGGGATGCGCTCGGAGAGGGTCTGGACTGTTTCGGCCGGGCCGCGCGACCAGGCGGAGGTGGTCCGGCGATCCCTCGCCGACGACCTCAATAATCTCGTCACTCTCGCGTCGATCCACCGCGGGATCGGCAAGGTGCTGGGGAAGCAGGGAAAGGCGGCGGAGGGCCTGGAGTCGCTGGAACGCGCCCTCAGGATCAGCGAGGCGATCGCGCGGCGGGGCAGCCTGCCAGCCTACGACTTGGCC
Source organism: uncultured Isosphaeraceae bacterium (assembly GCA_963842405.1). GTDB lineage: Bacteria > Planctomycetota > Planctomycetia > Isosphaerales > Isosphaeraceae > CAVZRC01. Next base: position 477,977 of record CAWJGW010000011.1, read on the forward strand.
TGCACGCTGGCTCTCTGCAGCGAACTGGCTGCGGCGATCCCGGCGGGCGTCAAGCGCGACGGACCCGGCGGCGCGGCACTACGCCGAGCGGTCCGTCGTTGAGCTGCGCCGGGCCATCGCCGCGGGGTGGAAGGACGTAAACTGGATGGAGCACGACCCGGACCTTCGCGTGTTACACGACCGCGACGATTTCCGCGAGGAGATCCGATCCCTCCGCCAGGCGATCGCGCTCGGGTCAGAGTAGACCGAGGTCCGCTTGCAGCACCGGGCGACTGGGTGTCACACCGAGTTGTGCGCCGTGAAAAGGCGTTGGTCTTCAGTAGGTGCAATTCCTACCCGGCAACTCGGTAACGCCGCGAGATAGGCGATGCCATGGGCGGCAACGGTGTCGGCCGAATCGTCTCCGTTCGGCGCGGGTCTCCGGACCACTGCGGTGAACATCTTGGTCGCCGCGGCACTTCTGGGGGCAGCGCCGGCCGAGCCGGCTTGACCCCAGCCACCCAGGGGCCCTGTCCGCAAAGCCCAGGGTGGCTGGGGTCGAGCCCGACGGGCGATGCCCCCAGGGGTTCCGCGGCGAAATCGTCTCGAACCCCTGGTTTCCAGGGTGGTTACAGACTCCAAAGATGTTCACGGCAGTGGTCTCCGGACCCCGCCGTGTGCCAGACCGAAGTGGCTATAGAAGATAGTTGTGGGGATGCCTCGATAGGCGGTAGAAGCGAAGTTGTTGAGATTTCGCAACCGCGTTTGTTGGAGGTCATCCCCATGAATAGGAAAGCATACCGCGCTACGCTCGTCAACGACGTGAACTGGGACCAGCTCGCTCGGGGCCGGGAGGGCGTGGGCCTCACGCTGGGTGTCGACGTGGGCAAGTTCAGCCTGTGGCCGGTTTGTCGATGGGCGGATGGTCGGTTCGAACGTCCCTGGCGGGTCAAGAATCCGGCGGAGATTCCCGCGTTGCTGGCTTTGGTGAAGCGGATGAGCCTGGGCCGCAAGTTGGTGGTGGCGATGGAGTCCTCGGGGACCTACGGCGACGCGCTGCGGCAAGCGTTGGCCGACAATACGATCGCGGTCCAACGGGTCAGTGGCAAGGCGGCGCCGATTATGCGGAGGTCTTCGACGGCGTGCCCTCGCAACACGACGGCAAAGATGCGGCGGTGGTGGCCGAGCTGGCGGCCTTGGGCAAGGCCCTGCCCTGGGACTACCCAGCGGTGGATCCCTGGGAGCAGGAACTCACGCATTGGTTGGAATGGATGGTGGCCCACCGCCAGATGCTGACGATCGGGCAGGGGCGCTTGGAGGGGCTCGTGGCGCGTCACTGGCCCGAGGCGACCCAGGTGCTGAAACTATCCTCGGGGACCTTACTGCGGGTCTTGAAGCATTACGGCAGCCCCCAGGCCTTGGTGGCGGATCCGCAAGCCGCCCAGCAGTTGGCCCGCTGGGGACGGTTGTGGCTTTCGGCCGAGAAGATCCAGCTCCTGCTGGCCGGTGCGGCTTCGAGCGTGGGTGTCCGTGTCGGGGAGTGGTCGCAGCGTCAGATCCAGGATTATGCCCAGCAGGCACTGGCCGCGCGGCAACAGGCTAATCAGGCGCAACGGCGGTTGCACCGCTTGGCCGCGGGACACGCCGTGCTCCAAGCCCAGGGCAAGGTGGTGGGCGTGGCGACGGCGTGTGTGTTGTGGGTGAGCACCGGTGATCCCCGGAAGTATCATGCGGCGGGGGCTTACCGCAAAGCGATGGGGTCGAACCTGGCCGAACGCAGCAGCGGTACTTACCAAGGGCACTTGCGGATCAGCAAGCGGGGCAGCGCACGGACGCGGCAATGGCTCTATTTCGCGGTGTTGCGGTTGGTGCAGAAGTGCGGCGTGCGACCTTGGTACGAAGCCAAGAAAGCCCGCAATCCCGACGATGCTCGGCGGGTCTTGGTGGCCGTGATGCGCAAGTTGGCCGTCGCGTTGTATCATGTCGGGGTCCATGATGAGGAGTTCCAACCGCGGCGGTTATTTGGCCGGATCGGCCCGCGGAGCGGTCGCCCGGCGCAGCCACCATCGGCAACCCGGAACCCGCCGGCGGCGGCGGGATCTGCCAGAGGGAGCCGGGCGTGAGGTCGTGGTTATTGGGCAGTCGGAGCTATCGAGCCTGAGGAGGTGAAATCGATGAAGCTGAGCCAGCGGCGGCTGGCGATTGCGAGGGTCTGAGGTGGGGAGGAACGGAACCCCCACCGGAACCGTGACGTTCTACGACGGCTCGACAGAGCTCGGAAGCGCCGGACTCACCGGCGGCTCTGCCTCTTTCACCGCATCGTCCATGCCGGTGGGGACCGATTCGATCACAGCGGTGTACAGCGGTGACGCCAACTTCTCAACTAGCACTTCCGCGGCGCTTGCCCAGACGGTCGAGCAGGATGGCACAACGACGGGGGTCGCCTCGTCCGCCAACCCATCCGTTTACGGCCAGTCGGTCACATTTACCGCGACGATCAGTGCGTTGTCGCCAGGAAGTGGCACGCCGACGGGTACCATGACCTTCTACGACGGCTCCGCTGCCCTCGGCAGCGACACGCTCAGCGGCGGTTCGGCGTCTTTCACCACGTCTACCCTGCCCCAGGGGAGCGATTCGATCACGGCGATCTATGGCGGCGATTCCAATTTCGAAAGCAGCACTTCTGCCGCGATCGTCGAAACGGTCAACCCAGCCGCGACGAGCACGAGCATCGACTGCGGTCCATCACCCTCGGTGTACGGGCAGGAGGTGACATTCGGAGCGCAGGTGATCAATGCCAGCGCTCCGGCCAGCACGGCCGAGCCGACGGGCAGCGTGCAGTTTTACGTTGACGGCGCCGCATTTGGGGCTCCCGTAACGCTCAATGACGAAGGCGCGGCATTGATCACCGACTCGACCTTGCCGGTGGGCACGCACCAGATCACCGCCACATACATATCCGACGACGGGAATTTCGCCACGAGCAACTCGACGACCCCGGCGGAGCAGGTGGTCATGCAAGATTCGACCACCACCGGCTTGACCTCCTCGGACAACCCGTCGGTGTTTGGTCAGTCGGTGACCTTCACCGCCACGGTCTCTGCCAACGCCCCCGGCTCCGGCACGCCCACCGGTTCGGTCACCTTCGAGGACGGCACTACCACGCTGGGCACCGGCACGCTCAGCGGCGGCGTGGCCACCTTCAGCACTACTTCGCTGAGCGTGGCGACTCACTCGATTACCGCGGTCTACGGCGGCGATGGCAACTTCACGACCAGCACCTCCAGCATCGTTAGTCAGACCGTCAACCAGGCGAGCACGGCCACCACGCTGACTGCTTCACCAGCGCGGTGCATGCAGGACCGTATTCTCGGTGGTTCGTAAAGTGGTAGACGAGTGTATTGGCGTCGACGAAGATCGCCTCACCCCCCCCTGGAGATCAGCGAAGATCATGGCGACTCCAGGATACCGAATTCCGGGTCGCGAGTCATGCGTTCCAGTGTTTCCAGGTCGCCGGTCCACGGGATCACCCCCGCCGTCTGCCGCGCCAGGCTAAGAGCCGGTTGGACGGTAACCGTGACCTTTTCATGTTCCTCGAACGGCAATGGCTGGGTGGGTTTGAGCACGCCGTTCTAGTAGACGGCCTCGAAGGTCAGAGTCACGCTTTCGGCTCCTTGAGTGCTGGCGAGCAATTACCTTGAGTATACCGCTGCTGGCGCGGGCCGCCAACCGCGGCGCTGGCGTGATAGCTCAAGAGGTGCACCCCCGATCGTTCGCGGGCAGTAGGCTCGAGGCGCCGTTGCCTTCGGATCGTGGCCCGGTCCTGCCGGCGGCCGTCTCGGTTGGGGTGACGAGCTTGACGGACCTGGTCGAGGTTGATCAGATGTGCGTGGCACTGTTCGTGCTCGCCTTCGATCCGGGTGAAGACGGTGATCTCGCGTGCGAAATCGAAGGGTGGCACGGCGACCCAGTCGGGATGACTGATGGTGAAGGTCTGTCCGTCGGCGATCACGATGTCGAAGGGACGGAAGGGCTGGGTCTTGAGGGCCTCGCGGATGCGGTTGGGGGTCATAGGGTCGGGTCCTTTCGTGGCTTGTCGAGGGCCGGGGCCCGGGGCCGTTTTGGGGATGCAGTGCTTGCGATAGAGCTCGTCGACGGCGCGTTCGATGACCTGGGTCTTGCTGACCTCGGCGTGCCAGTAGTCGTCTTCGCGGAGCGCGGCCTGGATCGCCGCGATGCGGCCGAGGGTCTTGGGTGTTAATCGGAATGAGGATCGGGGCGTTTCCATCGGACCACCTCCGATCCTCATTCTGGGGGGCCTGTCAAGACGGTGTCAAGACGCGGGATCTGGCGGGGTGCACCCAACTCAAGAAGACACGATGCACCCGGCCTCGTCCGCGCCTCGGAGACCGGTGCTTCAGGGCACGCTCGTTAACGCCGTCCTCAGCGGCACCCGCTCGGCGGGATCCTGGCTCGATCGCGACGTCCGGGGATGATGGAGGAACCCGAGGGCACGTCGTATTCCATTAACTCATCTTACTTTACGGCTCGCAGCGGTATTTCGGGAGGGCGAGGTTCTGGCACGGCCTTTGCAATGTAGGAACGGTGATGGATGGGCTTCCATTACAACCCTTCCGCCCAAGGGCAAAGGAGCTTCAGATGGTCAGGAGCAATGACTCCCATCGCGTTGAGAGCTCGTTCAAAGCGCAGTCCCGAGGACGGTCCCGGCGGGGATTTCGAGGGACGTGGTGAGTACGGCAACGGTCGCCGCGAAGGCCAAGGATACGAGGAAGGCTGGGACGCGTCGGGCCGGGTCGCCGGGTTCGTCGCGCGTAACCCTTATAAGACGGTCATGACCAGCTTCGGCATCGGGTTCGGGTTCGGTCTGTTCGTAACCTTGCTCGTATCTCGTCGTGAACCGAGTTGGTTCGAACGGTATGCACCAGAGGCAATACAGGGCACTTCCCGATCGGCTCAAGCATCTGCCCGATCGGCTCAAGAAGGTCCCCGAATCGGTGGCGTCCTACGTTCCCAGTTCCTGGATGCACTGGTAAGCCGCGACAACCGGAAGGCTGCCGCTGTTCCCCTCAGCAAGAGACTCGGGCCGACCAGCCCGGGTCTTTTTTCTTGGGCGACCGGCAAGTGCAAGTTTAGCGAAAGACCAAGGTCTCCCGATCGCGGGAGCGGATCATGACGGACTCAACGTACGATCACTTCCCACTGGTCCTCTCTTGTCGGAGACCCGTCCCCGACACAGACTCAGGAAATTCCTGATCGACGCAACGGGTTCTAAAACCTGAGGCATACTCCATGATGGAGTAGTCTGTTTGCGCATCCAATGATCAAGCCGAGAACAACGGTATTACGGGTCAAGGGAATCACTGCCGTTCGCCTTGGGGTGAGTAGGGTGGGTCGAACGCCGCAACGCGGCGCGAGGCCCACCGGAGAGAGCTACGGTGTCGAAATCTCGTCATTTCGGACCAATGAGCTCTGCAATGCGCCTTTGACTCGACTGGCTATGGAACGAATGGGGTGATTCGGTACGTTGGCTCGTCGGTATATTGAGATTCGACGGCTTCACCCGCGCCTCGAATTCCCCGAGGAATCATCATGGCCTTACACGACTTCTGGACAAATGTGCGGATCGGTGCCAACCGGTACGCTCCGGAATTCATCGCCAAAGCGCCTCCGCTCGATGCGGACGCCATCGAACACATGCTTCGCAAGACAACGCATTGGGTCACGCCCCGGTCTGTCGCCGGATTCGACGAGACGGAGCTCGCGTTTCTATCCGACGCCGAGCGGTCACGACTGGCGAACCTCGTGGCGGACTTCCGTACCGAGGTTTCGACCGTGAGCCCGATAGCCCCAGTTCCGGCCGGCACCGTGGAAAGGGCTCTGCCCTTGTTCCGGGACATCGTACGGCTGCTCGAATTCGACCGCTACGAGAGCGCCGAGGCCTTCCGATTGGGGAAGCTGTTCGAAAGGGAGATTGCACCCTGGAGGCCGCCCGAGCTTGCGGAGCTCCGGTTCCATACGGGTCTGGACCACACGGGCGACCCCGGCCTCTGGATCTGGGCGTTTCTCTCGGACGCGGTCTCCGCGAGGGACGAGGACTTCTTGTGAACGGCTCAAAGGCTCCGGGATCCCCTCGACGATGTCGCCCGGCAGGTTGCACCCGATCGCTTCCCTTACAGTTCGTTCCGCTCGCTCATGGAGCAGTCCGAGCCCGTGGAGGCCTGATGAGTCTCCCCGATGACCTTTTCGTTCAGGCGCAACAACTCGCGCAGTGGGATGCTCGACGCCCCAAGCAGGTGAACCTCCGCCGGGCGATCTCGTCGGCCTATTACGCGTTGTTCCACTTGCTGTCGTCGGAGACGTCAACCCTGTTCGCCGCCGAGCTCGGCCTGGCGGCGCGGATCAACCGGACGCTCAACCACGGGGACGTCAGATACCCCATAGCTGAAGCTAGGGGTTTGCAATTCCAGGTTTCGTGCCGTGTACCCCTTGGTTCTACGCCTGGCTTTGCCAGGATCGGACTGCTCAGTCGGGCCCATCTGACGGTGGCCCTAGTCTTACGCTCACGGCAGCGGTTCGCGACGAGGAGCAGTGTACCCGAATAAATCTCGGGTTGTCGAGATACGTTCATTTTTATCAACCTTGAGGGCGCGGCTCCTCCCCATGGCTGAAGCCAGGGGTCTCCGCCGCGACGATTTGATGAAGAAATCCTCCACGATGTTCGGGAACGACAAGCTTCCCAGGGCCGTGCAATCGCCGAGTGGGGGCTACACATCCCCTGCCGACCTGAAGACCGTGGCGAGGACGCTTCTTCAAGCCTCAAGAGGTCCGCCATGAGGCGGACTATGACCTCACCCAAGTGTTCCGACGGCAGGAGGTGCTGGACCGCGTCCAAGCGGCGCCGCGAGGCGTCCGAGGCCTGGGGGCGGATCCGGAAGATGGACGACGCGCGGCTCTACCTTGCGAGCTTCCTCCTCTGGAAACGTTGGGATGAGGACCCGCGCTGACCTTCTCGGGAACGGCCTGCTCAAGTCGATGCCCCCGATCATTTTCGCGTGTCGCAATCCCAAAAATCGTACTTCCCGGAAGAACCAAAAGACGTTAAACTGGAATGTTCTTTCCCGGAAGGAGCGGTCGTTCCTCGAGGCGAACGATCCTCACCGGCTTGAAGCCTTCGACCGACTGCTCGCAGCGCTACACTGACGAATTCCAGAGATCGCCGTCTACTTCCTGCTAGAGGATGCCGAATGATCATCGTTCTGAAGCCGCACCCAGCGCCTGAGGTCGTTGAGCACGTCCTCGAGCGGATTGCGGCACTGGGATTGACGCCCCACCTCAGCCAGGGGGTCTCGCGGACGATCATCGGGGTCATCGGCGACGAGGACAAGTTGCAGGTCCAGCCGTTACAGGCGATCCCCGGGGTCGAGCAGGTCGTACCCATTCTCAAACCGTACAAGCTCGCCAGCCGGGAGTTCCACTCCGAGGCATCGGTCTTCACGGTCAAGGGGGTCCGGATCGGCGGCGGCCACCTCGCCGTGATCGCCGGTCCGTGTGCCATCGAGGAAGAATCCCTGCTGTTCGACATCGCGGCTCGGGTCCGCGAGGCGGGTGCGAACATCCTTCGCGGCGGGGCGTTCAAGCCTCGGACCAGCCCCTACAGCTTCCAGGGTCTCGGCCAGGAGGGGCTGCGGATCCTCCAGGCGGCCGGCGAACAATTCAGCATGCCGGTCGTGACCGAAGTCATGGACCCACGTCAGGTTGAGATGGTTGAACGCTACGCCGACATCCTCCAGATCGGTGCGCGGAACATGCAGAACTTCGACCTCTTGAAGGAGTGCGGCCGGACGCGGATGCCGGTCCTCTTGAAACGGGGCCTGAGCGCGACGGTCAAGGACCTCCTCATGTCCGCCGAGTACATCCTGGCGGAAGGGAACCGCCAGGTGATCCTCTGCGAGCGCGGGGTCCGGACCTTCGAGGACTCGACACGCAACACGCTGGACCTGTCGTCGGTGCCCAACATCCAGGGACAGAGCCACTTGCCGATCATCGTCAACCCCAGCCACGCCACCGGCCGGCCCGACCTGATCCCGGCGATGGCCCGCGCGGCCGTCGCCGCGGGTGCCGACGGGATCCACATCGAGGTCCATAGCTGCCCCGAGAAGGCCCTGTCCGACGGGCCGCAGGCCCTCGTCCCCGACCAGTTCGACCGACTGATGGACGACATCCGACGACTCGCGGACCTGCTCGGCAGGTCGATCCATGTCTGTACGGGAGAGCCGGCTACATGCGCACCTTGCTGATCGCGGGGAACTGGAAGATGAGTCCGCCGTCCCGGTCGGAGGCGATCGCCCTGGCCGAGGCGGTCAAGGTGGGGGTCGGCGCGATGGCCGACGTCCATGTCATCGTCTGTCCGCCGTCGGTCTATCTCAACGCGGTGGACGGGGTCCTCGAAGGGTCTCCCATCGGACTGGGCGGCCAGAACATGCACTGGGAGCCCGGTGGGGCGTATACCGGCGAGGTCTCCGGCGCGATGCTGGTCGATGCCGGCTGCACTCACGTGATCCTGGGCCACAGCGAGCGCCGGCACGGCATGGGCGAGACCGACGTCCAGGTCAACGCCAAGCTGCACGCGGCCCTGACCGCCCGGCTGATCCCGATCGTCTGCATCGGCGAGACCAAGGAAGAGCGGCTGAGCGACCAGACGGAGGCGGTCCTCGCGACCCAGTTGACCGGCTCGCTGGCCGGCCTCTCACCCGAGCAGATGGCCGGCACCGTGCTGGCTTACGAGCCGGTCTGGGCCATCGGGACCGGCCTGACGGCGACCCCGGAGCAGGCCCAGTCGGCCCACGCGTTCATCCGCGGCCGGCTGGCGGAACAATTCGGCGAAGCGACTGCGGCCCGCGTCGTTGTCCAGTACGGAGGGAGCGTCAAGCCGGACAATGCCGCCGAGCTGCTGGCCTGCCCCGACATCGACGGGGCCCTCATCGGCGGTGCCAGCCTCAAAGCGAACGATTTCCTGGCGATCTTCCGCGCGGCAAGGGACGTGACCAATCGATAACGTGGGTAGAGGGGAGCGCGCGAGCGATGAGGTGTAAATACCGGCTCAGCCGGACCCAGATTGAGAGCGAGGTCTCCTGACCTGGGCTCGGCCGACCGTAGGTCTCCACGCTTGGCGAGAGTGGGAGACCATCGATCCGGCAGCCGGTGAGGTCGGAGACCCCCCGCATCCGGCGCCGGCGGGGTCGGGACCTTCTCGCCGGCGGGGTCGGAGACCGCGCCACGGCGAGGCCTTGGACCCGAGCCGATCAGGCCGTGGAGACCGGTCGTCAAGCGGTCGGACCCTCGCCCCAACGGGGAGAGGGTTGCGGGAGAGGGGGGCCTGGGCGTGTGCCAACCAAGCGTGAAGCTTTGCTCATAGCCGGTCAAGGCTCGGTCCCTTTCTCCCCACACCCCACTCTCCATTAACGTAAAGGATCATTCTCGTGGTGGACTTCATCATTGGCCTCCTGAATGTCATGATGGTCCTGGGCTCGCTCTTCCTGATCTGCATCATCCTGATCCAACGGGGCAAGGGGGGCGGACTGGCGGGCGCATTCGGTGGGGTCGGCGGCTCGAGCGCCTTCGGGACCAAGGCGGGCGACGTCTTCACCAAGATCACCATCGGCGTCGCGGCCGGCTGGATCCTGGCGGCCATGATTCTCGTCGTCCTGACCAATGGCCGGCATCACTCCGCCTTCGATAGCGATGTCCCGACCTCGGTGACGAAGGAACTCTCGTCCTCCTCGGCCAAGTCGAAGACCAAGTCCGCGGCGTCGGACCTGGGAGCCGGCGAAGTCCCGCCCCCGATTCCCATCCCGGCGACCGGTGCTCCGCTGTCGACTCCCCCCCTCGAATCTCCCGGCAATCCCCGACATCCCGGCGATCGCCCCGACCGCCGGCCAGATCGGCCCCGGCGGCGACACCCGCCAAGTCGGCTCCGACACCTGCACCGGCTATCGACTCCGACGCCAGCGCCGGCAAAGCCGGCGTCAACGCCGAAGTGAGCCAGATACGAGAACGCGAGTAGGGTGGATGAAATCGACCGAGAAACGGCGGGACATCGGTGGGTTTCACCCTCCTCGGAGTCGAGTCGGAGAATCCGATCTTCACAACCCCTGCGAACCATCGAGGCTGCCTTGCTATTGAGTATGACCGGTTTTGGCGAGGCTCGGCATCAGGACCAGAGGTGGACGGTCCTGGTCGAGATGCGTACGGTGAACAATCGGCACTTCAAGCTCAGCGCCAAGATCAGTGACGAGTTCGCGGCGATGGAGTCGGCGCTGGAGCACCTGGTGCGGGAGCGGGTGAAGCGGGGCACGGTCCAGGTGATCCTGCGGGTCGAGCGACCGCGCCGGCCCGAGGATTACCGGTTGAACCTCGTGGCACTGGCCAGTTACCGAGATCAGCTCCGGGGGTTGCAGGGCTCCGTGGCCGGGGCGCGCGCCGCTCGACCTGTCGCAGCTCCTGGCGTTGCCGGGCGTTGTCGAGGAGGTCCGCACGGCTGGCCATTCCGCCCACGAAGAATGGCCCGAGGTCGCCCGGGTGGTCGGCCCAGGCCCTCGACGCGTTGGAGGCCGCGCGAGCGCAGGAGGGGCGGGCGATGGCCGCCGAGCTCGACGCGCGTTGGGCCGTTCCATCAGCGATCATCTGGGCCGGATCGCCGATCGGGCGTCGATGGTCGTCCAGGCGTATCACAAGCGGATCACCGATCGGGTCCAGGCGCTGGTGCTGGAGCAGGGGGTGACGGTCGAGCCCAAGGACTTGATCCGCGAGGTCGCGATCCTCGCCGATCGTTGCGACATCAGCGAGGAGGTCGTCCGGCTCCGCGCCCACCTGTTGCAGTATGCCGCGATCATCGAGGAGCCCGAGAGCAGCGGCCGGAAGCTGGAGTTCCTCGTGCAGGAGATGGGTCGGGAGATCAACACGATCGGCTCGAAGGCCAGCGACGTGGAGATCAGCCGCGCGGTGGTGGACGTCAAGGCCCTTCTGGAAAAGATTCGCGAGCTGGTTCAAAATGTGGAATGATGGGGAAGATGGGAATAGCGGGTCGCCAGCAGCCAGGATCGGGGCGCTCCGGTCGGCTGGTCGTGATCAGCGGCCCGTCGGGCTCGGGGAAGAGTACGCTGGTTCAGCGCCTGCTCGCTCATCCCGAGCTGCGGCTGACGGTCTCGGTCTCCGCGACGACCCGGAAACCCCGGCCCGGCGAGGTACCGGGCCGTGACTATTTCTTCCTCACACCGGAGCAGTTCGAGCGAAATCGAGGCGAGCTGCTCGAGTTCGCCTCGGTGCACGGCCACCTCTACGGCACGCCGGCCGAGCCGGTCCGCCGGTTGATGGCCCAGGGGGTTTGCGTGGCGCTGGTCATCGACGTCCAGGGGGGATTTCAGGTCCGGGAGAAAGTCCCCGACGCCCTCCTGGTCTTTATCCAGGTCCCCAGCCTCGAGGTCCTGGAAAGCCGGCTGCGGGCCCGTGGGACCGACGATGAGGCCACCATCGAGCGTCGGCTGGCCGCGGCCCGCCGCGAGCTGGAGATGGCCCCGCTACTATGATGTTCAAGTGATCAATGACGACCTGGACCGCGCCGTCGAAGAACTCGCCGGGATCCTGATCCGAGATGGTTGTGGAGCAAGGAGAGACCATGATTGATGAGCTGAAAGAAGAGGAGATCGTCAACAAGGTCGGGGGCCGTTTCAAGCTCTCGACGTCTGATTCAGAAGCGAATGATCGCGCTGAACCAGGGCGCCGCCCGCTGGTCGACATGCGGGGCGCCGACAAGATGTCGATCGTGATCCAGGAGATCATGCAGGAGAAGATCTACCTGGACATGTCGGGCAAGCTCCAGACGGTCGAGCCGACGGAAGAGCTGGAGATGGGCGGCGAGACGATCGATCTTACCCAACCGAGAGATTGAATAAGGTCCGGCTCGCGCGCGCGGGACTTCGCCGCGGAATCCGCAAGCCCTCGCGACTTCCTGGCCGATCAGTGGACTTCCTCCCCCCCTTTGGGAAGGTGTGCGAAGCGGCGGATGCGGTGCGCCACGCCCGGTCCTGTCGGGACGGGTCTGATCGGCCCGGAAGTCGTCGAGTGGTAGCTGCGCGCCGCGAGGGGGTTCCATGTCCGTGCGCCAGCGTGCCTTGCGGTCCGCTCCGCTCATCGCGTTCGGGCTCGCGATCGTGTTCCTGGGGTTGAGCCTGTTCGGCTACGACCCGGCGGATCCACCGGGCCGGGGTGCCGAGCCGGTCAATCAGCCCCCGACCAACCCTTGCGGTCCGGTCGGTGCCGCGCTGGCCCATGTCCTGTTCACGACCCTGGGCTGGTCCTGCTGGCTGCTGGTCCCCGCGCTGCTGGTCGTCAACCTGCTGCTGGTCCGCAGGCGGCCGGTCCCCGACCGGCTCGGTCCTTCGATCGGTTTCCTCCTGGTCCTGCTGGTTGCCGCCGGGTCGATCCACAAGCTGGCGCCGACGCTCCAGCCCAGCCCCCCGGTCGGCAGCGGCGGCTACCTGGGCGCCTTGATCGCGATCTTCCTGGAGCTCCATCTCGGCAATGTCGGGTCTGGCCCTCATCCTGGCGTTCGTGGGGCTCGTTGGGACTGGCGCTGTGCCACGACGTCCTGATCGCCTGGCCGGTCCAGGAGGCTCGCGGCTGGCTCCGAGGCCGGCTGGGCCGTGGCCGGCCGGGCGAACCCGCCGGAGTGCCGGCGCCGGGCGTGTCAACGGAGCGGCGACTGGGACAATCCCGTGCTCCTGGACGATCCGGCAACGCCTCCGGAGACGCGGGTCCATCCTCCGATTACCGTCAACGGCAGCGCCGCGGCCACGCGCGACGCCGGCAGCGATCGCCGGCCCGCGCGGGCCGATCTCATCGTCAGCGTCAACGTCGGCAACGACGCCCGCGCGCGAGCCGGCGTCCGCGGCACCGGTACGAGCCGGCTCGCTGTTCCAGCTCCCCTCGATGGATCTGCTCGAGCCCGCCGACGGCCTTCCCGATCCAGGAGCACGAGGCCAAGATCCACGCCCGGGCGATGCTCCTGGAGCGGACGCTCCTGGATTTCGGCTACCAGGTCCGCGTCGTGCAGATCGATACCGGTCCGGTCATCACCCAGTTCGAGATCGAGCTCGAGGCCGGCCTGCGGGTGTCGAAGATCATCAGCCTGGCCGACGACCTGGCGATCGCCCTGGCCGTGCCGAGCGTCCGCATCGTCGTCACCGATACCCGGCAAGACGACCGTCGGCATCGAGGTGCCCAACGACCACCGCACATGGTCCGGCTGGGCGACGTCATGACCGGGGTGGGGAGGGCGATTCGAGGAATGCCGCATTCCCCTGTTCCTGGGCAAGGATGCCAAGGGGCAGCCGACTGGTCTTCGACCTGGCCGACATGCCCCACCTGCTCATGGCCGGCCGCACCGGCACGGGCAAGTCGGTCTGCCTCAACGCCATGATCCTCTCGATCCTCATGACCCGGAGTCCCGACGAGGTCAAGATGATCCTCATCGATCCCAAGAAGGTCGAGCTCTCGCAGTACAAGCGGATCCCGCACCTGATGCACCCCGTGGTCGCCGACATGAAGAAGGCGGAGTCGCTGCTGGCCTGGGCCTGCGAGAAGATGGACGAGCGCTACGAGTTCCTCCGACGGGCCGAGGTCCGGAACATCCAGCTCCTTCAACAAGCTGAGCGCCGGAGGAGATCTACGCGCGGCTGGCCCCCGAGGACGACGCGGAGCGGCAGCGGATCCCGACCTACATGCCATACATCGTCATCGTGATCGACGAGTTCGCCGAGATGATGATGACTGCCGATAACGAGAAGGAAGCTCGAGCAGCACATCGTCCGGCTAGCCCAGCTCGCCCGGGCCGTCGGCATGCACCTGATCCTGGCGACCCAGAAGCCCACCGTGGACGTCGTCACCGGGCTTGATCAAGGGGAACCTGCCGGCACGGATCGCGTTTCAGGTGGCCAGCCGGAGCGACTCCCGCGTCGTGCTCGACGAGATGGGCGCCGACCGGCTGCTGGGCAACGGCGACATGCTCTTCCTGATCCCGGGAACCTCGCACATCATCCGCGCCCAGGGGACGTATGTCTCGGACGGGGAGGTCACGCGGATCTGCGCAAGTACCTCGAACGTTACCCCGTCGAGTTCAGCCGCGAGTTGCTCCAGCTCCAGGTGGGCGGAGGCCGCGGAGGCAAGGAACGCGGTGCCGCTCTGAAAGAACGCGACGATCTGTACGAGCCGGCCATCGAGATCGTGATCCGCGAGGGCCGGGGCTCCTGCTCGCTGCTCCAGCGCGCGTTGGGCATCGGCTACGGCCGAGCCGCCCGGCTCATCGACTTCATGGCCGAGGACGGGATCGTCGGCGAATTCAAGAGCGGCTCGGCCCGCGAGGTTCTCTACAGTTGGGAGGAGTGGGAGGCCCTCAAGAACGGCGAAGCGGTCAAGGATGAAGCCGTCGCGTGAGCGGTCCAGCGTCTTGAAGGGCTTCTCGCGGCGATGCTTCTGGCCGCGCAGAATCGTCTGTTGACACATCTTGGTCGTGCCGTATAATGCAACAGGTCGGATTGGATATTTCTACATAAGGGCGAGACCGAACCGTGGCCGACTTCGCGATCATCTGGGATGACGAAGACGACCCTGCCGGCAACATCCAGCACATCGCCCGCCACGGCCTCGTTCCGGACGAGGTCGAGCAGGTACTCAGGAACCCCCGCAACCGGACCACGGTGAGCCAGAGCAGCGACCGGCCAATTACGTTTGGTTTGACCAAAACGGGGAAGTTCATCGCCGTTAGCTGGGACTTGATCGAGCAAGACCCCCGAACCGTTTATCCCGTCACCGCGTACCCAGCCCCACCCCCGCGGAGGAAACCATAATGAGCAGGCCAGTCGCGACCAAAGCGGAATTGACCCTGGAGCAGCGCGCCGCATTCCGGGCGATCCGGGAGCAGGCGGAGATCGATCGTCCCGGTCCCGACGAGCTGATCGAGCAGAGTGACGTCGAGGAATTCGTCTCGCAGGGTGCCTTCATGGAGCTACTGGCGTGGGTCGATGCGATCCGGCGCGAGAGGGAGCGAAAAGGGCTGAGCTTGACCGATGTAGCCGAAAGGTCGGGATTGACGCGGGCGATGGTGAGTAAAATGGAGAACGGCCGCAACCCGAATCCGACACTCGACACTCTGGCCCGCTATGCATTAGCGATGGACATGGAGCTGAAGCTCTCGGCCGTTCCCATCGCCGCGGACGAGGCGGAGTGATTCCTGGGTTGAGATCGTGTGAATGCTGGTTCGGTCGCAGGTCGAGATTGAGCAGACCGTTGGCTTTCTCCACAAGCTCAGCAGCCCTGCTCGTCTCGCTGGGCGATGAGAGCACGGAAACCGCCGTGGCCGGGTGAGTCCCATGCGGCAAAAGGTAGGCAATATAGCCGCAATGGGGGCAAAGCTGAAGCCAGCCCTCCATCGTCGACCGTTGCATTTCCGGCGGGCGGAGGTCGAGGTCCGCCCTGCCGAAAGCATTTGTGCTGCCCAGAATGTCGTGCTGGCTCGGCTGACCACAATGACCGCACGTCACATCCTGATGGTACCACGTCGTCATCGCATGTCCTCCATTCCGGCCCGGCTGACAAGCGACAGCCATAAGAGTCTACCGGCGGAGTCTGTGCGCCACTGCCGTGAACATCTTGAGAGGGGCGTGAAACCGCTGAAAAATAGGGGTTTCGTGGTCACAGGCCGCCCGACGCCGAATTCCTTCGGGGTCCGCGATCCCGGCCGAGGTCGAGAAAACCCCGGGAAAACAGCGGAAATCGGCCCTCCTCTGACATTTGTAAGATATTCACAGCAGTGGTCTGTGCGCCCATACCGTCTCTCCGCGAATTGTCGGTGATCCCACCACGTCTTGCAACGGAAGACCGATTGCGGATAACTCGTGCGCGGGAGCGGCGCAAGGCCGAGTTTGGGAACGGGGAGTCGCTGGCTTCCGACCAGGGACCATCCGCGTTTTCTCTGGGTGCTCCTTGACAAAATAATTTTTCAATGGCATTCTTGTCTTCGTCATCCGGGAGTAGAGGAGGGATTGATGTCTGGGGTGCTGGCGGTGGATGTGGTGCGTGGGACGGAGCAGGCCGCGAGCTTGCTGGGACATCCATTGCGGCTGAGGGTATTGGAGCAACTGGTCGAGCCGGACTCGGCGGCGGGACTATCGCGGCGGCTGGGAGTTCCGAGGCAGGTGGTGAACTATCACCTGCGGGCGCTGGAGAGCGCGGGGGTGGTGGAGTTCGTCGGAGGAGCGGCCGCGAGGAGGACTGAAAGAGCGGTTGATGCAAGCGACGGCGCGTTCGTACGTGATCAGCCCGGAGGCAATGGGGGCCGTCGAGCCCGACCCCAGGCGACTCCAGGACCGATTCTCATGGGCTTACCTGGTGGCCGCGGCGGCGAAAGTCGTGCGCGACCTGGGAATTCTCCGGGGGCGTGCCGACCGCGCCGGCAAACGGCTGTCGACGTTCACATTGGAGACCGAGGTCCGCTTCGCCTCGGCCGGCGACCGCGACGCGTTCACGCACGAGCTGTCGGCGAGAGTGGCCGAGCTGGCCGTGAAGTACCACGACGAGCAGGCGCCGCAGGGGCGGCTGTTCCGGTTCGTGCTGGGTGCCTACCCGGCGATCACCAAGACGGACGAGGAGGCCGCAAGGGAGTCGACATCGTCGCCGCCTCCTCTTCCGCCTCCGACCAAGGAGACCAGACCATGAGCGCAAAGAAGGGGCGATCGTACGAGAAGACGTTCGAGGTGATGGCCCCCGCGGAGGCCGTCTGGAAGGCGATCACCGAGGGCGAAGAGCTCACGCGGTGGTTCTGCAAGGAGGCGAGTTGCGAGGCCGGCGTCGGCGGTCAGCACCACGTCGACTGGGGCGGCGGCGCCAAGGGAACAAGTGTCATAACCGTCTGGGAGCCTGGCACCCACCTCCGCACCGAGTCCGTCCGACCCGATCTCGCTCAGCCCAAGATGACCGAACCGCCCGAGCCCTACGCGATCGACTGGTACCTCGAGCATGAAGGGGGCGTCACCCGGGTCCGCATGGTCGCCTCCGGGTTCGGCGAGGGACCGCAGTGGGACCACGAGTACGACGGGACCTATTACGGCTGGGACCTCTTCCACAAGACGATGAAGCACTACCTGGAGCACCACCGCGGCCAGCCCGTGGGGAACGTCGTGCTCTACGCCGTCCTCGCCATCCCTCCGGCCGAAGCCTGGGTTCACTTGATGAGTGCCGACGGACTGGTCAAGGAGGGAAGTCTCGACGACTCACCATCGGCGCGCCGTTCCGGTTCGTGACCAGTCAGGGTGATGTCCTCGCCGGGGTTGTCCGGAATTACGTGCCGGGTAAGACCTTCGCGGCGATGGTGGAAAGCCTGAACAAGGCGATCCTGATCATCGAGATGGCCTCCGTTCCCGGCCACGGCCACTTCCTCTACCTCTCGCTGGTGACCTGGGGCTTGCCGAAGGCGGAGATTGACGCACTGGGAGACCGGTTCAAGGCGATCATCTACGGCCTCTTTCCTCAGCCGACCGAGTCGCCCATGGCAGCCTGTGCCGTGGCGGAAGGGGAGGTAGCGGGTGGCGGGTGATGGGTGGCGGGTGGTGCGATGAGATCAGGGAGAGGTGGCGAGTGGCGGGTGGTGCGTGGCGCGATGAGATCATACGCATCCTCGGTCTTTACTCGCCACCCGCCACCCATCACCCGCCACCACGAGCAGTCAGACCGATCGCTTCGTCCCGACCATCAGCAGCCGGTTCGACCCGAGGCGGAATGGCTCCTTTGCCAGCGATCCGTACGCCTGTAAGTCGGTGAAGCCGGCATCATTGACGAGCCGGAAGACTTCGCGGTAGGTGTGAATCCGCGCCGTACATCGACCGCTTGTCCATCGCGCCGTCGCGGACATGAATGTATTCAACGTGCAGCCGGCCTTCGACGGGATCATACCGTCGTTGCGCCAGCATGACCATGTCGCCCAACGGGTACCAGGCCCGCTCCTGCAAGACGGGTAGGAGGGTCTCCGCAACGTAGCCTGTGTCGAGGACGAACCTGGCCCCCGGCTTCAGTGCTTTGGCCACGGCCTCGAGGAACGCGGCGTTGCCGTCATCATCAAGGTAGCCGAAGCTGTTGCCGAAGCTGTAGGCCCCATCGAAGGCTTCCGGCCAGGGAAGGTCACGCATCTCGCGGTGCTCCCAGGCGATCGTCCCCGGCCGCCCCGTGGACGGAGTGTTCGCCGCCGCGAGGAACTCCGCCGAGATGTCGACGCCCGTCATGTCGTACCCGCGATCGGCCAGGGCGTGGCAGTGACGGCCTCCTCCGCACGGCACGTCGAGGAGCCTGGCCGGCGGCGAGACATTGAGAGACTCCAGGATGAAGTACGCTTCCTGCCGTGTCTGCTCCGCCGTGGTGGCGTTCAACCAGGATTCCACGACCATGCCCGAGAAGAATGTCCGCCACCAGTCCGCCGGAGCAGTCAACATCAACCGGTCCTTTTTCGAATGAACGGCTCGTTCCGATGGGAGCTTCCCTCAGACTCGACACCGACCTTCCCGGAAAGGTTCGCGCCGTGCGGTCCTTTTTCAAGAGGGGATGCGCCGATCCGGCTCTCACGATCCTCCGGCGCCGCCGATGCCGAGGGCTTCGGCGTGGGGAGCCAAGGCATCAATGACGAGCTGGATGTGCTCCTCCAGCGGGACGCCGAGCCGCTCGACGCCCGAATAGACGTCCTCGCGGCTGACCTTGGCCGCAAAACTTTTATCCTTCAACTTCTTCTTGACACTTGATGGGACGAGCGAGCGGATGCCGTCCGGGCGGACGAGGCAGCAGGCCATGACGAAGCCCGTCAGCTCGTCACAGGCTAGCAGCGCCTTGTCGAGCGTGGCCAGTTCAGGGACGTCCTCTGGGTTGAAATGAGCGACGACGGCCTGGGCGATCTCGGGCTCACCCTGCTCGCGGAGCCACGCGATGATTCGCCGCGGGTGCTCTTCGGGCCATCGGTCATAGTCGGCATCGTGCAGGAGACCGGTCATCGCCCATCGCGGCTCGTCGGTCTCGCCGGCGCCGTAGCGATGGGCCGCCCGCCGCATCGCGGCCTCGACTCCGCGTGCGTGGTTCCGCAGCGCCGGGCTGTCCGTCCACTCGTGGAGCTTCGCCACTGCATCGTCGTACGTGATCGCCATGGATGTCTCCTCAGGCTCGAAACGTGGGTCTTCCGACTGGTCATTCTATCGAATAGGCCATGGCGACTTGAATCCAGTGGCGAGTGGCGAGTGGTGGGAGAATGGAATCCGCATTCCCAGAATCCTCGCGCCGGCTGTCACCCGCCATCCAGGAACGACGCGGTGCCCGACTCCGGAGATTGCCGTTCAGGCGACTTCGGTCGCGGATCCGAAAAACACGGCCGGCTTAACGCGGAAGTAGCGGGCCAGAGATTCGATGTGGTTCCGATCCATCTTCCGCTTGTCGGCGAGTATGGAAGATAGAGTTGAGACGGCGATACCGGCGCCGCGGGCGGCCTCTGTACAGGTTACGCCGCGGGAGTCGAGGAAGTGCCGGAGCATATCAACGTCGGAGACCGAGGGCAGAGGATGCCGACTCCGCTCGTACTGGTCGATTAGGCTGCCGAGGACGTCGAGGTAATCCCCCTCGTCACGGCCAAGCGAGTCGCAATCCACCAATTCGTTGAGTACGGTCCGCGCCGCTCGAGCTCAGCGTCGGAGTCGATCGGCCTGAGCGGGAACCGATGGACCAGGGCGAAGTAGGCCTCGCCGGGGCCTCGTCGTGCCCGGCGCGTGGTGCCTTGGTGCGCTCGCGTTGTTTCGGCTCGGGCTCGGCCCTGACATTCGCCGCCGACTTCGTTCGGAGAGAGGCCACGATCTAATCCTCCTTCCAGGTTCCGAGATCGTATTCCTTTGTACTTCGCAATATGCGAAAGAGCCAGGCGTGTGGCAAGAAGAGAGTGAAGTAAGAGCCCAACTTTCCAACATCCCACCACCCCGGATTCAGACCGGCGGCGGATTCCGCTCGGCGAAACCGCGCTGGTGCCAGTACGGATAGGCGAGGGTCGTGGCGCTGGCGGCGTCGAGCTTGGCGACTTGTTCCGGGGTCAGATTCCAGCCGACGGCGCCGAGGTTTTGACGCAGTTGCTCCTCGTTCCGTGCGCCGACGATGACGTTGGCCACGCTCGGCCGCTGGATCAGCCAGTTCAGTGCGATCTGCGGCACGGTCTTGCCGGTCTCCTTGGCGACCTCGTCGAGGGCGTCGACGACCTTGTAGACGTACTCGTCGGCGACCGGCGGCCCGATATCGGTGACGAGCTGACTCTGGAGCCGGCTGGTCTGCGGCAGCGGCTGGCCACGGCGGACCTTCCCGGTGAGCCGGCCCCAACCCAGCGGGCTCCAGACGACCGCGCTGACCTTCTGGTCGATCCCCAGCGGCATCAGCTCCCATTCGTAGTCGCGGCCGATCAGCGAATAATACGCCTGATGGGCGACGTATCGAGCCAGGCCATACCGCTCCGAGACCGCCAGCGACTTCATCAGATGCCACCCGGAGAAGTTCGAGCAGCCGATGTAGCGGATCTTGCCCGCCGCGCACCAGGTCGTCGAGCGTGCCCAGCACTTCCTCAACCGGCGTGATCGCGTCGAAGCCATGGAGCTGATAGAGATCGATGTAGTCGGTACCCAGTCGGCGCAGGCTCGCCTCGACCGCCCGGATCAGGTGGTACCGGGAGGAGCCCACATCGTTCGGGCCAGTGCCGGCGCGGAAGGTACCCTTTGTGGAGATGATCACCTGGTCGCGTCGCCCCTTGATCGCCTGGCCCAGGATCTCCTCGGCCAGCCCGTTCGAGTAGATGTCGGCCGAGTCGAACATGGTGAGCCCGGCCTCGAGGCAGACGTCGACCAGTCGCGTGGCCTCGGCAACATCACTCGCGCCCCACGCCTTGAAGAACTCGCTGCCGCCGCCGAAAGTGCCCGTGCCCAAGCTCAGCACCGGGACCTTGAACCCCGAGCCTCCGAGCTGACGGTATTCCATGTTCATCTGTCCTTTCTTGTTCTCGCGAAGGTGACAATGGTGAAAAGGAACGATCGGCCTGAGCAAGCCCTATGGGACATCTTACCGACACGTCGGATTCTTGGCGTCAGCCAGCCTGATTCGACCGTGAGGCGTGCCGGATCGTCACCTTGAACGGGTTGAGCGTCTCACCACCTCCAGCGTTGACGAGCACTCCCACGTCGTTGACGATCGTCTGAACGCTGGGCGAGGGCTCACCGATGGCCTGGGCGAAGGCCGGTGCGTTGGCGACCAGTCGATCGATCGACGCGATCCGGGACGCGGTGACAGCCGGGCCGAGGATCGTTATGAGGTTCGAACGGAGCTGCGACTGGATCTGAGGGGTTGGAACGCCCTGGGCGAAAACCGCGAGGTAGGCGTCGTCCAACTGCTGGTTCGTGGTGCTCGGCACCGCGGCGCCGAGGCCCTCCAGCAAGTGGACGTCGCGGTGGAGCACGGCGACGCCCGGCCGGGGCGACCTGGGTCTCGAGTCTGCACGCTCCGCAGGTCGTGTTGAAGCTTCGCCTCGGCAGCGACTTTCTGCATGCCCCAGTCGCGGAAGAAGCCGCGGAGGTGCTGGGTGTAAAAGAGGCCGGGGTCCTCGAAGTGGTAGTAGGGATTGGAGGGAAGCGACGACTCGGCGTCGCGGAGCGTGTAGAAGTCGTTGGTGAAGGTCTGGAATTCGTCCGCGCTGACGCCGCGGAGCTCGCGAGGGCTTTCATGTCGGCGAGCGTCTGCTGGATGAGCGGTTGGGGAACGTCGAGGCTATCGAGATTCGTCGTGAGTCGGGCGGCCACCACGCCCCAGCCCGAGTCCTTGGCCGCACCGTAAAGCGGCGACCGGTCGAGCTGGAGCGACACATCCGCGGCCGTCGTGTTCGCAACCGCGGGGGGCAGGTTCGCCACCGACGCGGCCGTGGAGATCGCACGGGCGTCGTCGCGGAGCGCGAGGAATTCCTGCGGCGTTGCCTGCGACTTCAACTCGAGCGTCTTCAGCTCGCCGACGTACTGGTCGTACTCGTGGCGGACGATCGCCGCCCGCGCCGCAAGTTGTTGACTGGAACCGTACGAGGTCGACCCGAGAAGGAGCGAATAACTCGAGATCGGAGGGAAGAAGGACAGGAGTTGTCGGACTTCCAGCCCTTCGATGCCTGGTGCAAAGCGACGGTCGCAGTCGCGATCTCGACGGCGCGAGCGGTCCATGATCCGAATCCCTTCCATGGGTCGATGAGACGAGACGGTCGAAGCGTCGGCCGCTTGTTGTTGATTCCGGTCGGCTCGGCCTCGATCGGCCGGAGCAATGACTGTGGTTACGTCGCGGTTGCGTGGTTGGTTCGTTGCCAAATTGGGAAAACTGTCGAGTCACTTCGGGGTTCAGCCCGCTTTCTTGATCAGAGTAACAGGTTCAATAACGCCACTTGAGAGGACTCACAAGCCCTCTCGGAACAAGGACGGGGGACATATCCGTGGTCAGCAAGAAATACATCGAATTCAAAGAGAGTCACCTTGAACCACCAAAGGGAGCGAACCGTCTCGGAGACGTGCCGCCTGCCGAGGTGATCGAGGTGAGCATCTACCTGAAGCCTCGCTCAACGCCCCAGCAGGACAGAGCCATTGGCGGACCGACGGAACGCCGGGCGGCGCTCCATGCGAAGCGAACGAACGAGCACAAGGATGACCTCCGGCTCATCAAGGAGTTCGCCGCCGAGAACGGCCTGACCGTCTCGGAGGTCGAACTGGGTCGGCGCCTTGTGAAAATCAAAGGGCCGGCGGCGAAGGTTGCAGCCGCCTTCGGCACCAAGCTCAGCCTCTTTGACGACGGCGAGCGGAAGTTTCGCGGGCGGGAGAAGGCGCTGAAGCTACCCGACGACGTATCGCCCATTGTCCAAGCCGTGATGGGCCTGGATACCAGGCCTGCGGCCATCCGAACTCCAGCCCTCTCGCCAACCCCTCGGGTGCTTCGTCATTCCTGCCGAATGCAGTGGGCTCTCTACGATCTATCCGGCCGGGGTGAACGGGGCTGGCCAGTGCATTGCTCTGATCGAGCTCGGAGGAGGGTTTCTCCAGTCCGACCTCACTCAATCGTTCAAGGCCATGGGGGAGACCACACCGCAAGTGGTTTGGGTTCCCGTCGATGGCGCGACCAACGGAACCGTCACCGGTTCGAACGCTGACGGTGAGGTCTCGCGCTGGACATGCAGGTGTCCGGTGGCGTGGCCGCGGCGCCAGCTCGCCGTCTATTTCGCACCCAACTCCACCCAGGGATTTGTCGACGCGGTCTCGACGGCGGTCCACGACACGACGAATGCGCCGACCGTCGTTTCGATCAGTTGGGGTAGCACGGAGACGAACTATTCCACCCAGTTCCGGCAGCAGATGGACAGTGTCTTTCAGGACGCGATCACGCTGCACATTTCGGTCTTCGTCGCGGTGGGAGACCACCTCGGGACTGACGGTAATACCGACGGGAAGGTGCATGTCCAGTACCCGGCGTCGAGCCCGTGGTCGATCGGGTGCGGCGGCACGGTGATCTCGGCGACCGGGAACTCCATCACGAGCGAGACGGTCTGGAACGACGGAAGCTCCCTCTGGGGCACCGGTGGAGGTGTTAGCACGCTCTATCCGGTTCCCGGATTTCAGGATAATGCGAATGTGCCCAAGAACGTCAGCACGGGCCTGGCCGGTCGTGGCGTCCCGGACGTCTCCGGCAACGGGGCCAGCGGGAGCGGCTACCAGATCGTCCTCAACGGTTCATCGCAGGTCTGGTTCGGCACCAGCGCCGTCGCCCCGCTCTGGGCTGGTCTGACGGCGATCATCAACCAGAAGGTGTCGGAGCCAATCGGCTTCTTCCTTCCGTACCTCTACAACAATCCAGGCTCGCTTCGGGACATCACGCAAGGCAACAACAAGCCGCCAGGAACGAGCCTCGGCTATTCGGCGGGTTCCGGTTGGGATGCCTGCACGGGGCTCGGGCGCCCCGATGGGGCCGCACTTCTGGCGGCATTCGAGACGAGGCCGATTCGCAGCACTGCGGCACTCTACAGCGGGACCAAGTGCTATTTCTTTGCCACCAACGAGTATATTCGTGTGACTCGCGGCGATACCGGCCCGGGTACAGTTGATCCCGGTTACCCCGCGCCGATCTCGAACTGGGGCTGGGGAAGCTTTGGAGCAAATGGCATCGATGCCGCGTCTCTACAGTGGTACCAAGTGCTATTTCTTCGTTGGCAATCGGTATATTCGCGTGACCCGCGGCGACACCGGTCCGGGTACGGTTGACGCCGGTTACCCGCGCCCATCTCGAACTGGGGCTGGGGGACCTTCGGACGCAACGGCATCGATGCCGCTCTCTACAGCGGGACCAAGTGCTATTTCTTTGCCGGCGACCAGTATATTCGCGTGACCCGCGGCGATACCGGTCCAGGCACGGTCAACGCCGGTTACCCGCGCCCATCTCGAACTGGGGCTGGGGAAGCTTTGGAGCAAATGGCATCGATGCCGCTCTCTACAGCGGGACCAAGTGCTATTTCTTCGCTGACGGCCAGTACATTCGCGTGACCCGCGGCGATACCGGTCCGGGCACAGTTGACGCCGGTTACCCCGGCCCATCTCGAACTGGGACTGGCCTCAGGCGTTTCGACAGTTATGGGTTGAGGTGGAGACTCCCTGAGGAAACGTTTCCTCCAGGAGCCGACAACCAACGATCGACAATTCGCATGGGGCGCGGGTCGCCCGACCACCGCGGTGAAGATCTTCCAGGGATCGTCGTCTCGCGATGGCTTGGAGGAAACGGAATGAATTCCGTTCTACGGCGAGGAGCCGGCCCGTAGAACGGAATTCATTCCGTTGGGCCGCAGGCCCGCTCCTCTACTCCCGAAGATGTTCACCGCAGTGGTCTCCCGGCCCATCCCGGTCAATTCTGCCGCAAGGCTCGAGTCTTCTGACCACTACGATGAACATCAACGAGTCCATCGTAGCCCGCCCTGCGTCGGAAACGGGCTTCGTGAGAGGTTCGGCGTAAGCGCACCTCCCTCAATCGCGGTCCATCTCGCGGCGGAAGATGGATATCGCCTTCTTGTCCTCGGTCGGGACATACACGAACCGACCGTCCGGGCTGATGCTCGCGCTGGCCGCACCGAAACCATTCCCTTCTGCTCCGTCCGGTATGGTCTCGATGAGCGTGAGTTTGCCGGTACCGGGGTCGCGGCTGAAGCAAGCGATGGTGCCGGAGCGGGTGGCGACGGCGTAGACGTTCAGGCCGTCGGGGGTGATGGCCAGGTTGTTGCCGCCTTCGAAGCCGTTGAGCAGGCCTTGACCATTGATGATCTCTTGAACGAGGGAAAGGCGGCCGTTCGTGCTGAGCCGGAAAACACTGACGGCGTTGTCCCCCTGGAATCGGCCGGAGTTGACGTAGACAAATCGGCCGTCACGACTGACGACGACGCCCATCGCGCCGTCGAGCCCGTGGACGTTCCCTTCCTCGTCCTTGATGACCTGGCGGACTCTTGTCCAGCCGGCGATCGGATCGCGGTCGGCGACAACCAGGGTGCCGGCCCGGTTGCAAACGACGAACAGCGTCTTGCCATCCGGGTGGAATGCCAGTCCGCGGCCACCGGCATAGCAACCGGCCTTGCCCGCGTCGGTGCCGACGATCACCAGCTTGCCGTCTTCGATCCGGAATGAGACCACAGCACCCTGGATCTCGTCCCCCACTCCGGTGTCGTCGAGCACGCTGACGCCCTTCGAAATCGGGCGAGAACGCCGCCTCAACTGGGAAGTCGAAACGCACTCCGCCCTCGCCGTCGCGCGATGTCCAGACGGCCCATCAGGCCGCTTCCGGGGTCCCTCAGGTAGAGTACGACGGTCTTCGATTGGAAAGCGGTCGCAATGGCCAGATGGCCGTCGGGGCTCAGTGCAAACCCCGTCATCCGCCCAGGTTCTCCGGGTCGGAGATCGTCTGCTTGTGGCGAGCTTGCCGGTCTTCGGGTCGCGGGCGAAACGTCAAGAGCTTGCCCAGCTTCCACGAGGCGGCGTAGAGGAACTTCCCATCCGGGCTGATCACGGCCTTCACGACCGAGTCGAGATCGTCGCGAACCACCGACTCGACGAGCTTGAGTCGGCCTCCTTCGGCGGCGGGTCGACGGCCCAGGCCGTCTCGACACCGAGGACGATGATCCAGAAGAAAGGAACCCATCGACTGATCCGGAGCATGACCTCACCCCCGATCGGGACCTCATCCGGGTCCAGCACGGCTTGCCGCTGCATCATGACGACTTCCGAGCGAATTGTAATCCGGACGATCGTCGCATGCACGGAAAAAAAGGCTGACCCTCAACCAACCTCATGGACGGCTTCGAGCAGATGAATCGATCGCGGCCATCCGGTTGACGCTTCGACAACCGACGACCCGTCAGCCTTGACTCGAAACAATGCGCAGCGATCCGCATTATCGATGAGTGCACCCTTACAGCCGTAAAGCGGGCTCAGCCTGGGGATGGCGGATCGAGCTCGGCATCCCAGAGAGGAGAGCCAGCCGTATGCCCCTGGCCTTTCGGACGCTCGCGGCTCATCAGGCCGAAGACAACCGACGTCAACGCCAGGATGACGACCGCGCTGGCCTGCTGAGTGAGCGCTTCATTCAAGGGAAGAACGTTCTGGTGACTCGTGGTCAACGTCACCGTGGCGGCTAAGGTGAAAATCCCCAACCCATTATTCCGTCGGCTGATCGTGTGGTAGATCGCCCAGGCGATGAGCCCGCCGAGAGCGCTGACGGCGGCGATCGTCGCGGCTCCGACGAGGGTCTGGCCGTGGACCTGCGCCACCATTAAGGTTCCGAAGACCCAGAGCAAGGCGGTCGCGCAGAGTGCCATCCATCTGATCTCGCGACGGGTGGAGGTTTGTATCGTCCTGGCTCCCACGTTCCCCCCTTTTGGGACCACCCTGGTGTCAACAGCCCTCTCTGGTTCAGGCATTGCCGCGCTGCGCTTGACGTAAGTTCTTAATCCACGCACCAGGTTTCATTGATACGAGAGAGATATTGACCCTTTACAACATCGGCCTCTGAACGACCGATCTGTCTCACGGTCGCCGTGTGGATTTCCGACCCGGCGATGGGCACCTTCGAAAGATACTGCGTCCGATGATCCGTTGCTACACCAGGTCGCCAGCGCTGCAACGCCGCGTCACGGATCTGATCCACCAATATCCACCCTCGGGACCACGTTCGTCAGCAATCGCGTTCCGTGATCGAAGCTCTCGGAATCGCCCTCCCGAAACCTCTCCCGCCGAGGCAAGTCTGACGACACAGCAAACGAAAAGGCCCCCACCCCCTCGAACCTGATGGTATCAAGAGAGGGTGGGAGCCGATTGGCCATGCCTGGTCGCGCGACCGAGGCGGAGTGCCCGGGGTGGGATGGCGGCCTCAGCGAGCGAGAAACAACGCGCAAGTCAGGTCACGTCACGGACGAATCGTGGGGGCCGGTGCGGGAGTCGCGAGGCCAGGGGCCGGAGTCCCGAGGGCAGGGGCAGGCTGACCGATGCCCGTGGTCGTCCGGTTCTGGATCTGGTTCCGGATCGAATTCGCCGGCCTCCGGCACGCGGAGCCGCTGAATCTGGTCGGTGATGATCTGCTGGGCCTTCTGAAGTTCCTCGAGCGTGATCTGGTTGTCGCTGTTGCCGTCGAGGACGCGGAAGACCGCGTGCGCCGGCTCGGTGAGGGCCTTGTCGAACTCGACCAGGCTCAACGCACCGTTGTGGTCCATGTCGGCGTTCTGGAATGCGACCTGGACGACGGTCCGTGCCGCTTCACCGGCAGCCCGATTCAGCTCGGCCGGGCTCAACTGATTGTCCTGGTTGGCGTCGGCGATCGTGAACAGGGTTTGCACGCCCGTCTGAACGGCCTGGCGCAGCTCGGACGCCGCGATCTTCTGATCGCGATTGGTGTCCAGCAGATTGGTGATCACCTGGACTGGGTTCTGATTTCCAGAGCTCGACTGGCTGGTCACCCCTACCTGTTCGGTATTGCCATTGCTGTTGGTCGGCTTGATCTTCTGCAGGACGTACCGCAGCAGGGGTTGCTGGCTGAGCAATGACTCCTTCGCTGCACGAGCCTCTTCGGGCGTTAACGTTCCATCACCATTGGCATCGGCCCGAAAGAAGAAACCGCCGACGAGCAGGTTGCCCACATCGATCGCTTCTTTCTGGGAGATCTGGCCGTCGTTGTTGGAATCGGCCAGCTTGAAGAGCATTTTGGCCGTGTCCTGCACGTCGGCGAGGCTGTCAATCGGGCCCGGCATGTCCCCCGCCTTATGGGCCTGGGCCATGACCCGACCAGAAAGCAGACCGGCTACACCCAGAGCCAAAGCTCCGCACATCAAGAATCGCTTGCTCATGAACTCATCCTCCACAGATGGACTCAAACGCTCTGGTCCCATCCTGGTTTGTCGCGTGAGTGGCCATCCAGGCCGGAGAACACCATCCGGCCCCAATCATCCCTGGCCACTCTTGAGAGACCCATCTCTTGCAAGCGGAATGCCACGATACCCCTGAAAAGACATTAAAATCCGAATAAACCCACAAATGCGAGACTAACTCCACTCCATGCGAGAAGTTAGGGACTTCGCATCGAGTGGGAGAGTAAATCGGGCCCTGGAACGCCGGTCGAGCCGCGACGAGCCAAGGGAGGCAGAGTTCCTCCTCCGGTCCCGCCGATTCCTGCGCGGTGTGCTGCCGGCGGGAGTGAAGAGCGCCCCCATCCGGCCCTTTGGGCCACCTTCCCCCGCCAGGGGTCGGGTAAGGAGGCGGTGTCGCCATCGCCCCCTCCCCTAAGAACCGGACTTGAAAGTTGCCCTTCATCCGGCTCAAGCCTTCACTAACGCCCCTCGCGAGACGCGGCCGCTTTTGTCCGTGCTTCTTGCACGTGGATCTGCCGATGACAGTTGGCATGCAACAACTCCGTGTTGTCCGCCGTGTCCGAACCGCCTCGGCTCCGCCAGATGCGATGATGGATCTGACAGTCGCCCTCTTCGATTCGCAGAAGTTGACCACAGACCCTGCATCGCCCCTCTTGATCCTTCCAGAGATACTCGATCCGACTGCGACCTGCCAGCGTTTGGGTCAGTTGCCAACCCAGCCGTGCTTCCAGGTACAGTTCCCACTTCGGATCGTAGGGATTGACGTCACTACGGATCTTCACATAACGAATGATCCGCACCTGCGCTGCGGCCATCAACTGGATGGGCCGGCCCTGGCCTTTCTGGTTCCACAGCGTACCGGTGAAGACCCAGTGGCGATGACCATCGCGCTGGAAATAGGTCGTCTTGATCCATTTCCCGCTCTTCTTCTGGTGCCGTCGCCGACACCACCGCCACACCATTTGGAAGATCCGATGATCCACGTACGCAAAGGTGCGTTTGCTCGCCGCGTAACGGTGATACATGGTCCAGCCCTTGATTTGCTGATTCAAACGCCGGATCATTTCTCCTGCCGTTCGGCTGCCCGAGCGATCGATCGTTTCCTGGATCTTGGTCAGGAACGTCTTCACGCTCTGCGATGACGGTTTGGTCAAGACCTTGCCGCAACGGTAACGCCGTACGTTCTGTCCCAAGAAATCGAAGCCGTCCTCAATATGCGTGATCTGGGTCTTCTCGTGGGAAAGTTCCAAACCGCGTTCCTTCAAGAAGTGAGCCACGAGAGGTTGAACTTGGTCACGAAGGAATCCTTTCGAGGTGCCCGTGATCAAGAAGTCATCCGCATAGCGGACCAGGTGGACCTTGAACTTCCGGTGTTGTCTCGACGTCGAGGCGAAGCGGTCCGCCAGGAGTCGTTGTAGTCCATCCAGGGTCCAATTCGCCAGGGCGGGTGAAATGATCCCGCCTTGAGGGGTTCCGTCCGTGGTGGCGAACCAGGCGTGCTTCTCCAGGAAACCCGCTTTCAACCATTGCCGGAGCAATTGCCGGTCCATGGGGACGTGCGTCAAGAGCCAATCATGGCTAATTCGATCAAAGCAAGCTTTGATGTCCCCTTCGAGAATCCATTGTGGACCGTGCTGACAGCTCGATAAGGTATGAACTTGATTGAGGGCATCAGCACAACGGCGTTCCAGTCGAAAGCCATAGGAATGGCCGTCGGCTTGCGATTCCCCGATGGGATCGAGACCGAGCAAGTACAGAGCCTGCATGGCTCGATCGGTCATGGTGGGAATCCCGAGGCCGCGCCGTTTACCATTGCTTTTGGGAATGTACACTCGGCGGAGCGGTTGCGGTTGGTAACCGTGCCGACGCAGGGTGTTGAAAGCGGCCGACTTGGCTTCCGGTGTGTTCCAGAGGATTCCGTCCACACCGGGAGTCTTCGCACCCGAATTACTGACAACTCGCAAGATGGCCAGAGCCCGGCCACTGAACGAGTGCGTGAGCAGATAGACCAGAGCCTTGACTTTATTCCATCTGCCTTCCGCGACGGCCTTCACGATACGCGCCTGGAGCCGACGGACCATGCCCAGACCGTCTTCCATTCGATGGAATGCCAGTCGGGCATACGCTCGGGAGCCGCACCAGCGAGCATTTCTGCTGCCGACATATCTGCTTGTCTCCCTGAGTCGGTTGGCCGAGGTTCTCTCGTGACGGAACACCCGAGGGAAGTCAGCCCGCTTTCGCGGTGAGGGGATGTTGTCCGTGGGCGGACTCACCCTTTATCCGGTCGATTACCGACCGGCATTCGCTTCCTCCCTCATCCCTTCCCCGCTGTCTCATCAGCTTCCTTTGCAGTCCGCCTTCCCTCACGGGGAGGCAACGGGGTTACTTCGTTCACCTGCTCGATCGTTCCGGGGTGAGGTCGTGCCTCTCGGCCGGTGGTGCATCATCCGCGACGGGGGAGTTTCCAGCCCCTGTACCTGACCACGTACCTTTTGGTTCAAGCCTGAGAGCATCTTAGGCTTGTCGGTTTTTACGGCCTTTAACGGCACTTCACCTGGGTTGACCTGACCCGGACTGCTGGCCCCCGACCGCCGTGATGCTGGCAGTCGCCGTGTTGGCTCGCGCGTCCACGACCGATCCGAGGATCGAGGTTACGTTGTCCCCCAGGCTTCGGACCTCGCCGTTGCCAGTGACGCCCGCTGGGGTGGCAGACCGATGGCGGAACATCGGGTAATGTCAGAAGCCCTCCTTTGCATAACGGAAAGGGAAACCGAAGGCCCTGGGGGGATGATCTACTTGCATGCCTTGAGAAAGGCGACGAGGTCGGCGAGCTCCTGGGGAGTCAATTGCTGGTCGAGGCCGGCGGGCATGACGGAGACCGTGCTGGGCCGCATTTCCTCGATGTCGCGGCGGGCGATCCGTGCCTCCTGGTTGACGCCGGTGGCCAGGATCAGCTCGTCGGCCGTTTCGCCGCGGATCAGACCGTTGTAAACTTTGCCGTCCTGGGTGGCCACGGCGACCGGCTCGAAGCTCCGCACGAAGCTGGCGCTGGGGAAGACGATGGCTTCCAGGAGGTCGCGATCCGCGCGGACCGAGCCGATCCTGGTGAGGTCGGGACCGACGTTGCCGCCTCGGTAGCCGATGGCGTGGCAGGAGTAGCAGGCGGCTTTCTCGCTGTGAAAGACGAGCTGGCCCCGGCGGATGTCACCGGCCGAAAGGGTGGTCACGAGTTGCTCGAGCTGGGCCTTCTGCTTGGCCGCGTCGACATTGAGCCGGGCGTAGAGCGCCTCGGCCTGTTTCTGCACCGCCGGACCGTATTTCGCCAGGTGGGCCTTGAGCGCAGTCGGACCTCAGGCTCGAGAGCGCCGACGACTCGGCGAGGACCTTGATCAGCTTCAGACCGATGACCTCGTCGCTCGACTGCTCGAAGGCGGCCAGCAGGCGGTCAACCTCGACCGGCCCGGCAGACCGCAAGGCGTCGGCCAGCCGGGAGAGCTGGTCCGTCGTGAGCCTGGCCCGCGCAGGACGTCGGCGGCCGTCGTCCGGGTCGCCACGGTCTGGCCGCGATCGAGCTTTGCCGATCGCGAATTGGTAGAACGTCTCATCCGGTTTGACGAGTCCTCCAGGGAGAGCGGCGAGGGCGTCGAGCCGGAGTCCGTCCGGATTCTTGACGTCGGCGGCGATGCCGAGCAGGCGGGTACGCAAGTCCTCGGCCTTGTTCCGGGCCAGTGGCAGGGCGCGGATGGTCGCGATGGCGGGCGCGACGCAGTGGGGCGTTCGCCGGATTTGCCGTCGAGCACGCTCGCCATCGCCGCGACCCACGCGGGCGGCACATCCTTCTCCTTCAGGTTCGACCAGGCCATGGCCTGCAAGCTGCTCCGTCGCGGGGCCATCGGGGCGGAGGCATTTTGCAGCCGAGCGGCCAGGAGCTGCTGGATCGGCGCCGCCTGCGCGAACCCGCCCAGTTGCCGCTCCAGCTCGGCCCGCTCGGCGGCCGGGAGGTCCGGCCGGTCCAGCCGATCGCCCAGGACCCCGGCCAGCGCATCGGCCCAGTCCCGGTGCCGGCCGACGATCCACGACGCCGACTCCCGCAATGCCGGGTCGGTCGAGGCCAGCAGCCCCGCGACGAATTTCGGGTCGAGTTTTCCGCCGTCCATCTGGTCGAGCGCGACCATCGCGGCGCGGGTCGTCCGGGGATTCTTGCTCTGCAATCCCGCCGCCGTCCCCTCGGGATCGCCGATCTCGATCAGGGCGTAAGTGATCGAGTGCTCGATGATGCGGTCGTCGGCCGATCCCGAGGCTTCCAGCAGCGCCGGCACGGCCGCCTTGTCGCCGATCCGACCCAGGGCCTCGGCCGACGCGCGGCGGTTCTGCGCCGAGGAAGACTGGAGCAGCTTGATCAGTTGGGATACCGCCTCGCGGTCGCGCCAGAGGCCCGCGACATGGATCGCGGCCTGACGGACCGTCTCGTCGGGATCGGCGAGGTACGTCGCGGACCAGGGCCCTGCGCGACGGGATGATCGATCCGCGCCAGGGTCCAGACGGTGTTCCGCCGCCAGGCGATGGCGATCGACCCTTCGGCGCCGCCTTGCGGAGGGCCTGGATCGCAGTCCGCTCGCAACGCTCGCAGTGCCGTTGGCCAGGATCTGGATCGCATGTCGCTGCACGGCCGGCCGCGGGTCGCCGAGCATGCGCGACGAATCGCTCGGCCGTCAAGGTCTGGATAGCGCCCCGTCCCCAGGGATCTTCGACCTTCGGCGCATCCTTGCCGCCTCACGCGATAGATTCCGCCCAGCACGTCCGGCTTGTGAAGCTGCGAGGTCGGGCAGCAAAGCTTGTACCAGCCGCCGGTATCGACGATGAGCAGACTGCCGTCGGCGTCCTCCAGCACGTCGGTCGGGTGGAAATCCAGGTCGGGACTGGAGACGAAATCCTCGTCCTTGGTCGAGAAGGTGGCCCCCTGGGGCGTCAGGACGTGCCGGCCGACCTTGTGCAGGTTGAAGTAACAGGCGAACAAATTGTCCTGATACGCCTTGCCGAAGGCATCGGACTCGTACCGGGTCAGGCCGCACGGCGCGGCCGGTCCCATGTGCAGGAGCACCGGCATGACCTCGGGGCCCGTCCATTTGTGGCTGGGCTCGAAGATGGGATCATGGACCTTCCCATAGATGCCGCCGTAAATGGCGTGGACGAGCCCATCGCGCTGGCCACCGCCAGGATGGACGAAGAACGTGGTGGTGAAGATGCGTTCGCCGCCGGGCGTGAAGGCGACATCGACCGGGTTATCCATGCCGCCGGTCATGACCGGCTCGATTCCGGTCCCATCGGGCCGGCATCGGAAGATGTGCGACGCCCGGGTCGTGAATGGTGGCTTGCCCGGCCGCTCGTAAGTCTGTTTCGCGAAAGCACCCTTGCACCAGTAGATCCAACCATCGGGGCCGAGATACGGGCCGTGGAGGTCGTTGGCGCAGCCGGTGAGCGTCTTGCCCTGAAACCACTCGACTCGCCGGTCGGCCACGCCGTCGCCGTCGGTATCGGTCAGCTTCCAAATACTTGGCGGCGCCGCCACATAGAGCGAGCCGTCGTACCACAGGGTGCCTTCGGGAAACATCATCTTGTCGGCAAAGACGGTCTTCTTGTCGAATTGACCGTCACCATCGGCATCCTCGAGCCGTATGATTCGATGAGGCTTGTCGGCAAGCTGCTTCTGGACCTTGTCATTGGAGCCCGAGGAATCGGCCACATACAACCGCCCTGAGTCGTCGAACGCCGCCGTGATCGGCCGGTCAACCAGCGGTGGACCGGCGATCCGCTCGATGGTAAATCCATCCGGAATGCGGAATGTCCGCCCATCGATCTGGACATCGGCCGCCCTGGCCCCGCTGGCGACTCCCGCGACGGCCAGACCCCAGACGGCCCCCAGCAAGACCAAAGCTCGAATCCTCTTGCCGGCTCGATGAGCCCCGACGTTTTTCTCGACCATGATGCGGCCTCTCTCCTGCTCACCGTTGCATGGAAAAACTCAAGCCCACGGATCATCGCCCCGAATCGGCAGGCCAACGCCCAGCTTACTTCAAACGTCGTCATTCAAGATGTTGAATTTTCACAACGTCGTATCGCAAATCGGGGTTGAATGGTGATCTACATAATGAAGAAACTTGGAGAAGACAAAATCGAAAAAATCAACCTAGTGTTCCCTCAGAACCTCTCGTGTTCGTCCAGGGCAACACCAGACGACCGCCAGCTGGAACAGTTTCAGGGAATTCGTGAACGAACCGTGAAACGGAATCGAATCTGCTAATAGAGGACTGCGGTTTTCGTGAAACTCCCTCGTTCGTCTGAACGCTCATCAGCGCCGGCCCCTTCGTGGTTGTAGGGTTCCGGCGTCATTCTGTCGATGGAGTAACCTGGCCCGTTTCGATCGTGGACCGGAGCGATTGGGGAATGAGTGCGACAATGGTTTGGGGCAGTCGTGGAGCAAGCGGTGTGCAGTGACTCGGCGTTCTCGCCGGTAGACGCCACTGACGCCGGCTTCACGACAAAACTGTGAGGAGGCGATCCGTCATGCGGCAGGTTGGGGACATGTTGGTTTGGTTAGCGGTAATCCTGGTGGTCGCCGCGGTGGTCTATTATACGCCCCGGGTGGCGAGCTACGTGACCGCGCGAGATTCGCGTCAGGAACAAGCGAGATTGGCCTTGCGAGCGGCGAGCCATCACGATACACGTCCCTGCCGAAGAGAATCCTTGAGCGTTGCGGGATCGACCG
Organism: uncultured Isosphaeraceae bacterium; assembly: GCA_963842405.1. Lineage (GTDB taxonomy): Bacteria > Planctomycetota > Planctomycetia > Isosphaerales > Isosphaeraceae > CAVZRC01. Next base: position 513,262 of record CAWJGW010000011.1, read on the forward strand.
GCTCGCTGGTCTCGGACGCGGGATCGATTGACGGAAACCCGGCCGATTGGTCGCAGCCGGGCAGTGTGCCATCATTCACCAGCGACTTCGCGGACAGGGACGACCATTCCCGCCCGACATGCGAGTTCAGGTGCCCATCCTGGTTTGAAGGAAAGGCACCCGAGACAGCCTCCCACTCCTTCGGGTTCGCCGGGCGGTCCGTATTCGCCAGTGCCCGACGGGCCATAAAGCTGACAAAGCCCGCCGGTGGGTCGCATGTCCTACCGCCCTAGTCGCCGAGGCTGACCGGCGCGATCAGCTCTTGAGGAACGTCAAGGCATCGGACGTCCGCTTCAGGATGTCATCGATCTGGTCGGTCGAACTCGAAGCCGATGATGAAGGCGTTGACCGTACCGAGGCCGAGCACGTAACCGCAGCGACGCATCCTTCCGCTCGGGGGTATTGATCTGCCCCTCGCCGAGAATCTTCATTCCCACGATCCCCTTGCCGGCCGCATGCATCTCCTCCAGCACGGAGGCGACCTCGTCGGGCTTCTGTTCGTTGTCCATGATCAGCCCCTCGGGGTTGATCCGGGCCAGGTCGACTTCGACGAAGGGTTCCTTGGCCGAGGTGCGCAAGGGGTCCATGCCATGGCAACTCGTGCCATGGGCCCGGATGATTCTCTCCTCCTTGGCCTTCATGAGGTACTCCATTGACCCCTGGTGCGGCGTGCTGCCATCCGCGCGCTTCTGCATGCAGTGCAGCAGGACGATGTCGATGTAGTCGACGCCCAGTTCCAGACGGTAGCGTTCCAGGTGGCTCTTGGCGTCCTTGAAGTTGGTCGCGTGGGACTTGGTCTGGATGACGTACTGGTCGCGGGACACGCCCTTGAGGGCCTCGCGGAGATAGACGTGCGAGCCGTACTGGTCGGCGACGTCGAAGAAGCAAATGCCGTGGTCCAGCGCGTGGCGGACGACCCGGCCGAATTCCTTGACCCCCATCCGGGTCTGGTTGCTGGCCCCGCCGGAGCCGATGCTGCCCGTGCCCATCCCGACCAGCGAGACCTGAATACCGGTCTTGCCCAGCACGACCTTGTCGGCCGGGCTCTTGGGAAGCGCGGATCGGTCGCGGCCGAGCGCCGGTCGCGGCGGAGGCAGTGGTCGTGCTCGCGGCCAGCGCGACCGTCGCGGTGGCGGTCGCCTGCGCCATGAAGTCGCGGCGATTCAGAGGAGGTGTCATCACGTTCGGTCTCCCCGGTGCCAAAGTCCCTGGAGCGCATCATTCCGTCCCGGACGCCCGGGACGGCCACGCGAGACGAAGTCGGATCGAATCGAATCGAATCGCGTCCCCGTCGAGAGGGTCGCGCGGCGATGCCGGGCGACATACCCTGCGATTCTAACCGTCCCACTCTCGTGCTACCATAGACCAATTGCCGAGTCGCCCACTTCCGCACGCACCGGGGGTCGCGGAACGGGGACTGCTGTACGTGTCCGAGTTAACCATCCTCGCGGGGTCTGGTAGCCCGTGAAGCGGACTGAACCGTCCCTTCTCAGGGGATTCCTCTGGAGAACCTTTCATGACCGCAGAAGAGATCGTGGAAGAACTCAGGACGCTCGGGTCGGAAAGCATCAAGAAGGTGCTTCGCAACCACGGCGTGCGGGAACCGTTCTTCGGCGTGAAGATCGGCGATATGAAAAAGATCCAGAAACGTATCAAGAAAGACTATCAAATCGCGCTCGATCTGTACGACACCGGGAATTACGATGCCATGTACCTGGCCGGGCTGGTCGCCGACGATGCCAAAATGACCAGGAAGGGCACCTCAATCACTGGGTGAGACGGGCCAACGGAGGCGCACTCGCATCAGCCACTGTCCCCTGGGTCGCGGCGGGAAGCAACCACGGGTACGAGATCGCCCTCGAGTGGATCGAATCCGAGGACGAAAACGTGGCCGTTGCCGGGTGGTCGAACTCTGAGCAGCCTGGTAGCCATGAAGGACGACCACGATCTTGATCCGGCCGGACTGAAGCGGCTCCTCCTGCGTGCGCAGAAACGATTCATCAGCAGCCGGATTCCGTTCGCTATGCCATGAATGGCTTCTTGATCGCATTGGGCACCTACGTACAGGAACTCAGCGTCCTTGCAGAGCAGGCCGCGGCGAAGGTTGGCCAGGTCTCAGTCAGACATGGGTAACACGGCCTGCAAGGTACCGAACGCGTTGGAGCATATCCATGAGGCCCGGGAGAGGGCGCGGTCGGCAAGAAACGCAAGACTGTGAAATGTTGAATGAGGAGATGAGTTTTATCCGTTGTAGCGATCCGTCCGGCGAGCTCCAATAAGCAATTGGACGGTCTTATCGGCCCTTGACGCCTGGAACGGGGAGAGGAGACTCCGGACGTGTTCACGGGACTGGTCGAATGCCTGGGTCGGATCGAGCAGACTGTCGAGGAGGGCTCGGGCCGCCTCCTCACGATCACCTGGCCGGACCTTCCAGCCGGCGAGCCCCTGGAACTCGGCGAGAGCGTGGCGGTCAACGGCTGCTGCCTGACGGTGATCTCCGCCGACAGCGAACGATTCGAGGTCCAGGCGGGGCCCGAGACCCTGGCCCGCACAAACCTCGGCTTCAAGCATCCGGGCGACCGCGTCAACCTCGAGCGGGCGCTCCGGGTCGGCGACCGCCTGGGCGGTCACTTCGTCCAGGGGCATGTCAACACGATCGCCGTCCTCCGCGAGCGGCGCAACGAGGGGGAGTGGGAGTTTCTTGACTTCAGGATTCACCCCGACTGGACGCCGCTCCTGGTCCCCAAGGGGTCGATCGCCGTCGACGGCGTCAGCCTCACGCTGGTCGACGTCGCGTCTGAGGGGTTCTCCGTCATGCTCATCCCGCACACGCTCGCCGTGACCACACTCGGCTTCATCCGGCCGGGCGACGGGGTCAATATCGAGACCGATATGCTCGCCAAGCACGTGCAGAAACTCCTGGGTGGCGGGTGGCGAGTGGCGGGTGGCGAGTGAAGACCCGGATCAGCGACCCAGCGAACACCTCCATTCTCACAGTCTCCTGACCAGGAGCCACAGGCCCTCTCGATGGCAATCCGACAGACCCAATCGTATCTCCGGAGCCTGTTCGCTCAGCGCGGGATCTCGCCACAACGGCGGCTGGGACAGAATTTCCTGATCGACTTGAATATCCATGATGTGATCGTCGATGCGGCCGAGGTGGGCCCGGGCGACGTGATCCTCGAGGTGGGGCCGGGGACCGGGGCGCTGACCTCGCTGATGGCGAGCCGAGGCGCGGCGGCGGTGGTTGCCGTGGACGTCGATCCGGCGATGGTGAAGTTAACGGCCGAGGCGGTCGCCGGGCTGCCGAATGTCCGGGTGCTCCACCGGGACGCCTTGAAGAACAAGAACATGCTGAGCCCCGAGTTACTGGACGCCGTGCGAGCCGCTCTGTCCGAGGGGCCGGACCGGCGGTTCAAGGTCGTGGCGAACTTGCCTTATAACGTCGCGACCCCCGTGATCTCAAACCTGCTCGTCCATCCCGAACTTTGCCCGGACCTGATGGTGGTGACGATTCAACGCGAGCTGGCCGATCGGATGTGCGCCGAGCCCGCGACCTCGGCCTACGGCGCACTCTCGGTGCTGGTCCAGGCCCTGGCGGATGTGTCGATCGTCCGGGCGCTGCCGCCGTCGGTCTTCTGGCCGCGGCCCAAGGTTGACTCGGCCGTGATCGCCATCCGGCCCGACGCCGCCAAGCGCGCGAGGATGGGCGACGTCGCCTGGTTCCACACTCTGGTGCGCCAGATGTTCTTCCAGCGACGCAAGTACATCCGCCACGTTCTGGCGGGCCTCGGGAGCGACGGGTGGACCAAGTCCGAGGTCGATGCCTGGCTCGAGTCGCAAGGACTCAGCGGTCAGCTCCGGGCCGAGTCGCTCAACGTCGAGGAATTCGTCAGCCTGGCCCATGCCCTCCGCGATCTTCGACAATAGTCGTTGGCCTCGCGGTGTCCGGTCAGAGCGCTTCGCGATTGGGTTGCACACCCCAGCCCTCCCTCGGCCTGAAGGGCCGCAGGAGCCCTGCCCGGGGAGAATTCCCGGGAATCGGTCGCCCCGCGCCCGGCTCATGCACCCTGAAGGGGTGCCGGAGGGGCTCCCGCGGCCCTTCAGGCCGCCGGAGATCTGGGGTGTGTCGCGGACCCCGGGTTTGGAACGCTGACGAAATAACTTCCCGATTTCCCCGTCACTCGCTCTACGTTTCAAGGCTTGAAAAGCGTTTGGCATGGGAGTTATTTCGTCAGCGTTCCTCACCCGGGGCTTGGCTCCTGCGGCCCTTCAGGCCGAGGGAGATCGGCTGTCACTGTGGACGCAACCCATCAGTTCAGCGCTCCAGGAACAGGCGGGGAATAACCTCCCGGAATCATCGCGACTCTGTTGTGGCAAGGTTCCCGACCCTGTCACCCGGCCGACCGAAGGTTTCCAGTCCCCAAGCCCATCAGCGAGACCTTCGGTCGGGCCGTGCGGAGGGTCGGGAGATCCACGCCCAACCGATGAACCCCCCATCCGGCCTTCGGCCGCCTTCCCCCACAAGGGGGGAAGGGAACTTTCCCGAAGGTTCTCCTTCCCTTCGAGCCGACGGAGCTCGCGGATGACGTCGGCGAGCGTGCGGCCTTCGATGAACTGCATGGCGTAGTAGTGCACGCCGTTCTCGCAGCCCACCCAGAAGACCGGCACGATGTTGGTGTGGTGCAACTGCGCCGCGGCCTGGGCCTCGGTCTTGAACCGGCGGAGTTGCGGCGGGTCCATGGCCGCTGCGAATGGCAAGACCTTCAAAGCCACGCGGCGGCCCAGCGACATCTGCTCGGCCTCGTAGACGACACCCATGCCGCCCCGACCGACTTCGCGAAGGATGCGGAAGTCGCCCAGGACGCCCAGCTCGCCTGCGAGGGAGCTCAAGCCGGGCGATACGCCCGACGCCGCCAGCCGGCTGGCGGAGACCCCGAAGTCGGCCATAACCGCGATCGCCGGCAGCAGCCGGCGCAGCGACTCGGCGTGCTCGGGATACTGCGCCAGGATCGCCTCGTAATCCACCGCGTCGCCCGCCTGGAGCCGGTTGGCCACGTCCTCGATCACGTCATCGAGGAGGGCAGAGGACCCATTGGTCATCGCGGAATCGTGGTCGGAGCGGGACATCGGCGTTGGTCCTCATTATCCATACCAGCCCGAAGCATCAGCGAGTGAATGGATGCTTGATGCGCTAGTGACTGAATCGATGGTCTCCATCGGAATGCACGCGCTGGCGCTTCGGGCTCGTATCGCGCCAGCGAGTGAATGGATGCTTGCCGCGGCAGCGCCTGAATGGATGGTCCCCATCGGAATGCACGCGCTGGCGCTTTGGGCTCGTATCGCGCCGAGCGAGTGAGTGGATGGTCCCCACCGGAATGCACTCGCTGGCGCTTCGGGCTCGTATCGGCCTTTCTTGCCTGCCATGGTCGTCTTTCATTCGTCTGACTCGTCGAGGATGCGCCGTAGCCGCTCCAGGGCCCGGCGATGTCGCTGCTTCACCGCCGCCTCGCTGATGCCCAGCACGGCGGCGATCTCCTTGCTCGTGAGCTGCTCCAGGTAGCGCAGGACAAGGACCTCGCGGTCGCGCGGTTCGAGCGCGTCGAGCGCGGCCCGCACCCGATCCCGCAACTCGGCCGCGAGTAGTCGGGCGCTGGGACTGCTCCCCGAGTTGGCCAGCCGTTCGGCCAGGATCGCCGCCGATTCGTCGGCGACGTCGCCAATCCGGAGCTGCTCCCGCGACACGCTCCGGCGCTGGGCCTGGAGGTGGTGGCGATGGAGCTGGAGCAGTCGCTCCCAGGCGAACTGGCGCAGCCACGGATAGAACGGCAACGGACGGGTCTTGAGGTAGTCGGACAGGCTCTGCGCGGCGTCGGCCAGCGCCTCCTGCACCACGTCCGAGGGATCGACGCGGGCCGCCATCCGGCGGTCGATGCGGAGGGCGACCATCTGCCGCAATCGGCCCCGATGCCGCGCCAGCAATTGCTGCCGGGCCTTTTGATCGCCCGTGCCCGCTCGCTGGATCAATTCTTCGGTGTCAGGCTGCTGCGCCGCCTTCATCGCGTCCTCCCTACTACGGGTTCTGCGAAACCAGGCGAGAAGGTGACAGATTTTTTCAAAAAAGTGATAAAATGGTGAGTTGCTGGGGCCCCGTCGAGACAATCCCGCCGTCCCGAAGGGGCGAATCCCGCCCGATCTCTCGCTTTCCCTCTTGCGAGGGTTTATTTAGAGACTTCTCGCCCAACACCACCGGACGCGGGCCCGTTTCGGGCGGATCTTTGCCCCGAAGATCCGGACATATGTCTGACCGCGCGGCTTGATCTGAACAAAAGGATCGTGGTTGGGGCTACGCCCCAATCACGAAGGTTTAACGCATTGAAGCCAAAACATGGCAGGGGGAGAGACACAGCGGGGGCCTCCGTGTTAGGGAGACCCCCAGCCATGTTTCGGCAGCAGGACGAGCGCTCGGGTTGCTCCTCAGCAGAGCCCTATCCTCTCGCCTGCCAACATCGATTATCGGCTGGAGAGGAGCCCTCGTGTCAAGTGCGACGTTTCGCCAGCAGGTCGTCGATGGCGAGGTACTCCTTGACCAGAGGCAGGCCGCACCCCAAGGCGTGAGCGGTTTGCTCGGGCGTGAGCCCCTCCAGACGGCAATGGCGGACACGATCGTACTGGCCGAGGTAACGGTCGACCGCGTCCAGGCTGTGGTAGGTCTCGCGAGCGACGACATGCGGCTCCTTGCCTTCGGCGTATCGCTTCCAGCAAATAATCCGCTTATGAGTCAATCCTGTTCCGACATCGTGGAGCGTGGCGCGTCGTGGGACGACGGTGTTGGTGAGGCGCTCATGGTCGGCCAGCACATGAGCGATCCGACAGTCGTCGACGCCGAGCAGCTCGGCGAGGTCGCAGTTGGAGAGCAATCCACCCTGCTGGTGGGCCTGCTCGCAGAGGCGGATGGCCTTGCGCAACAAGCGTTGGGGAGCGGGGAGACGATCGATGCGCAGTTGCGCGTCCTCCGCGGTAGAGATCTCGAGGAGGACGGGGATCAGATCGACGTCCGCGATGCGTTGGCGACGACCGGGCGGGTCGTTGAGGCTGACGGCCATCCAGAAGCGCCTGGCCGTGAACGAGGTGGTCTTTGGGGCGCATGTGCTTGTAGACAACCTCAAGTATCATATCTGCGCACAATTGACATATGCGGTTTCCTCCAATACGCGGGAACTCCTTGACAATCCGGTGGGCGAGTGCGTTCCTCAAGGTCTTCTCGCGGAGTGGGCCGTACTTCTTGCGGATGAAGTCGGGTTTGCTACTCATGGGCGGGCCTCCCACGAGTGATTTTTTTTTCGCCGCAGGAGCCGATCCTGAGGAGCTCGTCCAGATGATAGGCCATGTTGCGATCGCGGCGGCATTCCTCCAGGATCTTGAGATAGGCGTTGATGAGGGAGACTCCGCGGCGGAGAAGAAAGGCGATCTGTCCGGGTTGCATCTCCTTGTGGGCGAGTTGAGCGCAGCGCGTGAAGGTGGACAGGTAGTTGGCGACCGCTTCGGGAGAGTGGTGCATGATCTGGCAGATCTGGGAAGTGGTCTTGCCTTGGAGTGCCAGGCGGACGATTTGAGTGCGATGGGTGAGGACGGGCCCGAGGTCGTGGAGGGTACTGCGCATCGGGATCAGAACATCGGGGTGAGCCTGGCGGACCGCGATCAGGTCCCGCGAGATGGTTCGCGTGGTGACGAAGAAGACGCGATAGGCGAGGTCTTCGGCGGTGAGCAAGGCTCCTTGGCTGAGGGCCTGTTGGCAGAGGTCGAGGATTCGAGCCTGGCGAAAACCGGCTGGGCCGTGTTGCTGAAAGACCAGGTCGTCGATCGTGCCGCGATGGAGAGTGAGGCAGACGGTCTGCTTTTGACAGGCGGCGACGGGCTTTCCGGCCGGCTCGTCGGCGGCGACAGCCAGGAGCGAGATCTTCCCTGGGGAGGGTTCAGTCGCCTCGGCGGAGAGGAAGGGAAAGTAGACCTCTTTGACGACGTCGAGAACGGCTTCGGACTCAAAGGGGGAACAGTTGAGTCCCTGCTGGATCTCAGTGGTGAAGCGAGCATCGAGGGTCTTGGAATCCAACCTCTCAATGACTTCGCGGTTGACATTGCGAATGCCCATAGGCTAAACCTCCTAAACAGGTGTCGACCGATTGTACCCGGTCAGACATATGTCTAGAAGGTAGGGGCCGAAACATAACAGCCCGGGGCAAGGAACGCTGACGAAATAACTCCCATGCCAAACGCTTTTCAAGCCTTGAAACGTAGAGCGAGTGACGGGGAAATCGGGAAGTTATTTCGTCAGCGTTCCACGCCCCGGGACTCGGTCGCCCACCCCAAGCCGAGCCCTGAAAGGGCGACACAAGCCTGGCCTGAGGGCCCCTCCTTGTGCCGCCCTTTCAGGGCTTTTTCTGGGGGTTTCCTCGGCTCCCGGGGCGTTGCCCCGGCTGGTTTGTTTGGCCCCTTCGGGGCAAATCCTGGTGGCGTCCAGCGAGGAGTCTCTTTATTTAGCGGTTCGGCTCAAGGCATGATCCGCTCGCCCACCGCCGTGTTGAGCGCCAGCATGCTCTGCCGGAGGCGGCTCGTACCCTCGAGATACTGCTGAACGCCTTCGTTGAATTCTCGTTGGGCTGCGATAACCTCGGTCAAGCTAATCTCCCCGCCCTGGTGCTTTCGCCTCGTCTCATTAAGTGCCTCTCTCGCGCTGGGAAGAATTGTCTCTCGGCACCGGTTGAGGGCCGAGCGGTAGTGCTCGTAATCCAACCGTACCTTCCGCACGTCAAGAACGACGTCCCGCTCGAGCTTGGCGAGCTGGGGCCTGGTCTGTGAGATGTTGATCGCGGCCCTCTTGAGGACGCCCTGGTTGCGTACTGTGGTCGGCAAGGTGACGATTGCGGTCGCAGTCCATACCTTCATTCCTCGCTTGCCGTGGCCTCACCGAGTCCAGCCGTTCGGGCCAGGGGTGGACGTTGACCTGGTTGATCGGCTCGACCAGTACCTTCAACCACTCCAGTTGAGCACGTTCGAGCCCGAGTCGATAGGCCCGCAAGTCCGGCCGGCGATCGTGCGCCCTGCGGATCAGGTCCTCGACGGCGGGTGCCTCGCGAGCCGTGGCGGTCTTTTCGTCTTCATCGTCGATGATCCTCAGTTTCTCAGCCTCGGCGTCGGGGAGGTTGAGGAGGTTTGCCAGGACGAGCGTGGCCTTGCGGAGGGTGGTCTCGGCTTCTCCACTAGCCAAGGTAGCGCGTTCGCGTTCAGCCTTACACCGGGTGACCGCGGGGTGATCGACTGCTCCTGCCTTGAAGAGAGTCTCCGTGCTCCGGACCAGGTTTTGCATGCCCTGGAGGGCCACGTTGGCAAAACGGACCTGGGTTCGCGCCTCCTGGACGTCAACGAACGCCGTGTAGAGGTCGTCGATCCGAGTTCGGACGGCGTCGTCGTACTGTGCCTCAAGCACCCGCATGACCGCGCGAGCCACGAGGGTGCGCACCCAACGTGTCAGGATTACATCGCGAGGCTGGACCGGCCAGGTCTTGATTCCACCGACTCCCACCTCGACAAGGAGATAGGCCTGGGCGGTTGGCCGGCGGCCTCGACGTCCGCCTGGGCCATGGCGATCTCATCATGGAGCGCTCTCAGCTCCAGGTTCTCCCTGAGAAATCGATCGATCGCCTGATCCAGGGTCATGCCGTCGTCCTGGTTCTTGGGCGCCGGATCGCTACCTGGCGGTTGCGATTTCGATTTCGGCCTGATTAGCGACAACTAGAATTCCCTGCCGCATTGACTCACCGATTCTGTTACCGAGAATGAGCTGTTGCCTCACCAGGATGTTACCAACTTCTGGAGGTGCAGTATGCTCGTCAAGATCAGCAAACAAACGAAACACGAGGTGCTCGAAGCCCTCCGTGAACGTTATCAGCTAGCATCGAAGATCGAGAAAGCCCGAATCTTGGATGAGTTCGTTGCCCTGGCCAACTGTCACCGCAAGCATGCCATTCGACAGCTCGCCGGGGTCGCCCCCGCAGTCCACGAACCATCGACTTCGTCCCGGCGGATCTATTCCGAGACGGTTCGCGAGGCGCTCATCGTTCTGTGGGAAGCGGCGGATCGCATTTGCGGAAAGCGCCTCAAAGCCATCCTGCCCGGACTCATCTCAGCGATGGAACGGAATGGCCATCTGGCGCTCGATGAGACCGTCCGGCAATCTCTACTCACGATCAGCGCGGCGACCATCGACCGACTCCTGACGCCGATCCGCGTCACAGCAGGTCAACGGCGGAAGCGAAAGCCGACCACGAAATCCAGCCGGCAGATTCCCATCCGGACCTTTGCGGACTGGAACGAGCCGGGGCCTGGGTTCCTGGAGGTGGACTTCGTCGCTCACTGCGGCGATTCCATGCAAGGAACCTTCTTGTGGAGCCTGGTGGCAACCGTTGTCTGTTCGGGGTGGACCGAGGCCGTCGCCTTGGTCGCCCGAGAGCAGTCGCTGGTCATCGAAGGGCTGGAAGTCATTCGTCGCCAGATGCCGGTACCGATCTGTGGGATCGACACCGACAATGACAGTGCCTTCATCAACGAGACCCTCCTGAGCTCTTGCCAGGAACGACATCTCGAGTTCACGCGGTCGCGGGCCTACCAGAAGAACGATCAAGCCTGGATCGAGCAGAAGAACGGCTCGGTCATTCGGCGGTTCGTGGGCTACCGGCGGTTCTCCGGATTGGTCGCTGGTCAGTGTCTGGCCCGCCTGTATGGAATGGTTCGCTTGTATGTGAATTTTTTCCAGCCATCGTTCAAACTTCGGTCCAAGACCCGAGAGGGAGCCAAGGTCAAGAAGCAGTATTTCAAGCCGGCAACTCCTTGCGACCGCCTGTTGGCTCACCCGTCGGTCTCGATCGCGGCCAAAGCAGCCCTTCAAGCGAAGCTCGCCACGCTGGATCCCTTGGAGATCTTGCATCAGATCCGCGAGGGACAATCCGCCCTGGTTGCGCTCAGCTCGGGCGACCTGGGCCATGGTCCGGAGCGAGAAAGTCTGGAGGCGTTTCTCGCCAAGCTTCCCGAGTTGTGGCGTGAAGGAGAAGTTCGTCCGACGCATCGGAGTGAGCCCTCAACACCGCACGGTTGGCGAACGCGGAAAGATCCCTTCGAGACGGTTTGGCCGGAGATCCTCCTGTGGCTCCAAGCGGATCCCGAATCGACCGCCAAGGTGCTGCTGGAACGGTTGCAGCAGGCCTATCCCGGACAGTTTCCCGAGGGGCAACTGCGTACCTTGCAGCGCCGAATTCGGGAGTGGCGTCGCGTGATGGCCCGGACGTTGGTGGAGGCGTGCCTGGACGGGAGCGAAGCGAATGATCAACCGATGGTGATAGGTGCGGCGAGGCCAGGGTGACGAATAGGAGCGAACGCCAGCGTGACCGATCATATTTATATAATACTATTTATATCATAATATTCTAAAATTATATGAAAACATATTTTTGTCATTCCCTCTTAGGCGGGAATCTGGCCTCACCGCTGGCCCTGGATTAATATAAATTATTAAGTATATTATATTATTAATAATATCTTTATACAAAATCATGTAGATTATTAGTCATTGTTTGCAGATTCAGAGAGCCGGCTGCTGGATCTTTCAAATGCCGCTCAGGAGAAGACAACACAATCTCGTTTGAAAGGAGACAGACACTCGTTGCGAAGAAAGACCCGATCGAGGATCGGTTTGATCCTGAATTCAACCAGTCATGCTGACAAGAGAGTGCAAGGGTGTTGTGGTCCAGGTGAGATCCAGCAGGCCAGCGTGACCCCGCCAAGTTCATGCGTGGATGCTTGGAAAAGGACCGTTTGGGGAGGGCCTGAGTGGGGCCCGCGCCGCCCCCAAGGGGGCGTTTCTTGGTAGCATTTTGCGATGAGGCAACACGGGAGGGAATTCTAATTGTCGCTGATCACCAGGTCCCGCCCGACTCGATCTGGCCGGGCATGTCCTTGCGATCGTGCGGCTCGAGGTGGTTGAAGGTCCATTCGACGATGATCCGACCGAGTTCGCGGAGCGATTCCTGCAAGCCGGTCTCGAAGCGATGGCAGGCCTGGGGCGTGGGGTCGGCCCGGCGGAACGAGACGATGAGGCGACCGAGTTCGGTGATCACCGGGACCAGGCGGGCGGTCAACGGGAGCAAGGACGTGGCGAAGTGCGTTGCCAGCAGGAGTCGGGAGGACGTAGCATGGTCCATCGAGGCGGCCTTTCCGGTTGTGGGGACAGAGCGTGTTAGACACTGTCACTTCACAGGAGAGGCGCCTCAACATTCAAGAGATCCTCCTCCCGAGGTGGCTGACTCAAGCCGGGTCAAGGACGAAAACCAGAGGAAAAGTGCCGAAAACCCTGGCACCAGAGCGATCGCACCCGACCAGCCAGGGCTTCATCTCGTTTTTTTGAGCGTCCGACGGATGGTCTCATGGGAGACCTTGTCGACCTGGCCGAGTTCGACCAGTTGGTCCCTCAAGAGCCGGAGCGTCCAGCGGCACCGCCCTGCAGGCGGGCTTCCGCAGGCCAAGGCGATGAGGTGGGCTTCCTGCTCGCCGTCGAGCATCCGCGGACGACGCGGTAGGGGACGACGAACCAGGGCACCATCCAGACCACCTTCGACGAATGAGCGGCGGACCCGGCGGTCCGTGATCGCTCCGAGGTCCAGAGCCTCGCTGATTTGCTCGTCGGACCACGCCGGGCCAAGGTCGCTGCAATCGGCCTTCAGCAGGATGCGCGCCCGGGTCAACTTCGCGCCGCCACCTTGCCTTTTGCGACGAGCGAATCCAACTGGCCGCGTTCCTCGACAGACAAGCGCACGACGAATTTCTTGTTCATGATCAGACTCCGTCCCAGGATCTTGGTGAAACCACCAGGATTGGACAAAAGTCCGAGGAACTTATCAATACCAGGTTGACAAGGCACTAGCCAGCTCGGGTCGGTCGGCACGCTTGCCCATCTCGACTTCGGTATACGCCCGCAGGAGCGTCGCCGCTGCTGCCTGAGCATAGGAAGCGATGGCAGCATCCTGCGCCTCCAGGCCGAGCCCGGAGACGCCCTGACGAACGGTGGAAACACGGCGATAGGCGATCAGGCGCGGGCGGTTCATGCTTCCCCCTTCCGATGTAACACCGTCCCAGGACGACCGTCCTGGGACAGTGTTACATTGCTGCTCACGCCCCGCCCCGAACAATCCCCTTTACGGCTTCACCGCGATGCGCTACTGGTTCATCTCCACCATGTCGGAGGAACCACCATGCCACGCAGGAAAGCGACCATACCCGCCACCGAGGAAGACTTCTCCGCCGACCCGCTGCCCGAGGTCCAGGAAGCACCCGCTGCCTCGGCGAACGGAGAGAAGAGCCAGGCGACGCCGGAGCGGAAACTGTCCGACCTTCCCGACCCACGCGAATTAAAGACCGTCACGCTCGGTACGTCCAACGCCGACCCGAAGATGCGGCTACTCCGCAGCTTTAGGTATCGACATTATGCCGAGTCCCCCGGAATGCGGCGTTGAGTCGAGTTGAGTCCTCGGAGCACCGTTTGTAGGGAACTGGTTCTGCACATAACGCTCAGAGCGATTCGAGCCAAGTGAGGATGTCGGGACTGGACTGCCATCCTTCGGGCAGGGTATCCCCTCGACCGACCTCGCAGGTTTCCAGGGCCTTTCGCTTCATTTCCAAGTCGATCTCGATATAGCGATTGGTCGTGGCAATGCTGGCATGCCCGAGCCAACTCCGGATCGCGTTGACCTCGACTCCGGACTGGAGCAGGTTCATCGCTGTCGTATGACGGATCGTGTGCGGCGTGAGCTTCTGGCCCCGCAGGCTGGGAGCCGCCTCGCCGGCCTTGCGCACGTGGCGGCCAATGATATCGGCGATCCCCGACCGGCTGAGCGGCTGGCCAAACCGGTTGACGAACAGATGACCTTCCTGCCCGGGCTTCAGCCCGCGCTCCTCGATCAATTGTCGTACATGCCTGGCCGTGCTTTCCCAGAGCGGACAGGTCCGCCATTTGCGCCTTTTGCCGAGCAGATCCACCTTGGCCGTGGGAGCGAAGACAAGCCAGGACAGGCGGGTGTCCGCCACCTCTTGCACACGAGCACCCGTGTTATACATGAACAGCAGCAAGGTGTAATCCCGCCGACCCCGGGCGACGCCCCTGGGGACCGCGTCGAGCAGGGCGGTGATCTGCTCCTTTTCGAGGTAGTGGATCACAGGCAACGCGGCTCCGCGCTTCTTGGGGACCGTCACGATCTTGTGGCAATGGCCGAGTAACGGCGGCTCCCTCTCGCCGATGTACTCGAAGAGTCGGCGGATGCCGACGAGCCGGTGGTTGCGCGTCTGGATCGAGTTGCCGCGCACCTGTTCGAGGTTGACCAAAAAGGCAACGATCAGTTCTTCCGTGACGTCCGTGACCAACAGGTTCACCGCGGGTTTTTTCACCCGGATGGCCGCGAATCGCAGGAGCAGCTCGAGCGCGTCCCGGTAGCTCATCGCCGTGTTGCGGGACACGTTGCGGCGGCAACGCAGGTGGTCCTCGAAGAACGAACGGACGTAAGGGGCCAGGTAGGCTGGCTCGGTCATCTCAGCCCTCCTTCGTCGAACAGAGAGCCGGAGTGCCGGTGGAACCGGGCATTTGCCTCCCCGAGCAACTCGGCGGTGATGGTCAGGTAGACTTGGGTTGACTCGGGGTTGACGTGTCCCAGGAACGTTGCGAGGGCGGGCAGCCGGCTCTGCACGTCCACCCCGTCGCGATACCAGCGCAGTAAGGAGCTGACGGCAAACGTGTTCCGAAGGTCGTGCAGCCGGGGAGCACGCCGCCCATCGCCACTCGTGATCCTTAAGGTGCCGAGAATGTCCCGGAAGGCGTCGAGCAGCATTACCGAGCAGACGGGTTTGCGCCACTTGGTCACAAACAGCGGGTCGTTCTCTCGCACGGGCAAGAGCAGCGTGGAACGCACCTTGAGATATTGTTGCAGGCATTGACCGACTTTCGGCCCGAAGGGGACGTATCGACTCTTGTGGAACTTCGTCCGGTCGATGAGCAGCGTTTGCCGAGCGAGATCGACGTGACGAATGCGGAGGTGGCGGACTTCCCCGTGTCTGAGCCCCAAGGTGGACAACAGCGTCAGCATGGTCGTGCAGACCTGAGCCCGGCAGGTACACCTGTGATCCGGTAACTGTTTGGCCTCGGCGAGGATCGCCCGGAGTTGCTCCTGGCTGAAAAGGAACGGCTTGAAGGAGGAGGGCGGGACCCGTCCGAGGCCGTTCCGCAGTGGCGCAACGGGATTGTGGGTCACGATGCCCAGGCCGCGCAAGTAGCCGAAGAAGCGATGCGCGGCACGGACGAGCTGCGCACGACAGAGGGCGCCACCGATTCGGGTGGCCATCCAAGCTTCGAGCAGCGCCGGTGTGACGGCCTGCGGCGAATCAACGGCACGGGCCCCCAAAAACCGGTCGAGGTCTTTCAAGAGGCCCTGCTGCATCTGGTAGCCCTTGCCCAGAGCCTGTTGCAAATCGATGTAGGATCGCACACAAGCGGCCAAGGGACCGGGGGGCTCGGGCGGCGGGTAGAGGTCGGTGAGGGCCGCTCGCGGGTCTTCTGCCTGAAGGGCTCGGACCAGGCGCCGCCAACTCCGCTGGCCGTGCCGGGTGCGGTATCCCGCCAACGGATGGGCGTCGATCCGGCCGGACTGAACGAGCACCTGGAGAAACCGGTCCAGGACAGCGAGCCGTTCGGCGACGCAGGCAGGGGCTTCGCCCGCGACATCCTGAATCATCCAATTCAGGACGCGGGGCTCGTCGATCACCAGCCGCTGGCATCCCGAGTGATCAGCCACGCAGATGCTCGACAGGAATTGTTGAACGACGTCGCGATTCTGGTATCGCCCGTGCCAGAATTCTCCCGCAGTGGTGGTCAGGTGCTCGGCCCAGACACGTTCCGCGTCGGCCCGATCGCGGCAGGGGCTTTGCTCGCCCGGGGTCATAAGATGTCCTCCCCAGCGCCCACGGCCACTTCTCGCAAATGCTCCAGGTCGATCTTGGTGTACCGTAGCGTGGCGGCGGTGTCGCGGTGGCCCAGGTAATCGCCGATGGTCTTCAGCGGCATGCCTTGCTCGAATAACCTCTGGGCACAGGAATAGCGGAACGTGTGCGTGCCCGGCCGAGCGATGCGAAGGCCGGCCTTGGCCAGATACCTCTTCACCCGCCCGATCACGGCGTCGGTCGAGGCCAGGGGGGTGAACGGCCGGACGACGTCAGGAAGAGGTACCGGTGCGGGCTTTCCGGACGCCCGTCCCGC
This sequence comes from uncultured Isosphaeraceae bacterium, assembly GCA_963842405.1. GTDB lineage: Bacteria > Planctomycetota > Planctomycetia > Isosphaerales > Isosphaeraceae > CAVZRC01. The sequence goes on from CAWJGW010000011.1 coordinate 529,649, forward strand.
AGGTAGGCGACGATGGCATCGCCGACCGTCGCGGACAAGGGATAGATCGTGCTGTTGCCGGCCTTCCGCCCGGGAATGGAGAGAAGTCGCAACCGCCAGTCGATGTCGTCCAGTCGGAGCCGGATGACTTCGATCCCGCGAACGCCGTAGGTGGCCAGCAGCAACACGATCGCGTAATCCCGCAGACCCACGGGAGTATTCCGGTCGATGACGGCCAGAACCGCGTTGATCTCGGAACGAGTCAAGAACCGCGGACATGGTTCGTGTTGGGAGACCCGTGGTGCCACCACGACGGCGGAGAAATCCGCCGAGAGGATTTGGCGCCGGTAGAGGTAAGAGAGGAAGCCACGGAGCCGGGAACATCGGCCTTGCAAGGTCCCGCGGCTGTAATGGCTGCCCTCGCGAGTGATGAAACGGGTGATGGTCTCGGACGGGAGTGAGTAGAGGTCGGCGGCCCCCTCGGTGATGACGAAATCCAGAAGGGCTCGGCACGGAGCCCGGACCAACTCAAGAGTCTCGGGACACAGGCCGCGCCGCTCCCGGAGGTAGAGAAGATAGTCGTCGATGAGCTGGGCATGGGGAGCGGTGGGAGGCAAGGGTTCCGAGTCTGGAACGAGCTTCTTCTCCTGCAGAAATGCGGATGAACTGCTGGAGGGCAAGTCGCGCAGCGTGGCGGGAAGGGTCCTGGGCATGGAGCTGGGCGACGAAGGGGTCGATCCACCGGGGCAATGCGGCGACTTGGCAAACACCTTGGGCAGCGGTGAACTCACCGAAGGCGAGGAGCCGGCGGCAACAAACCCGCATGGTGCTCCTCTTGAATCGTTGAGTGTTCAAGTCATCGATAAATTTACCGATGACGTCCCGGAGCCAGGAGCGGTGTGTGCGGCACCAGGCCCCTCGGGCTGGTAAACAAGCCCTCCAACATATCAGTCTCCTGCGTGGGCCGCGTTCAAGATGGGGCGGAATGCGGACGGGAAGCCCTATGCCTCCCCGCTGGAAGTAAATGGACGTGGGAAAGGCCCGGTCTCGTTATGTGGTCTCCGACCATGAAATTTGCCGATCCCGACGCGAGACCTCGGCTCAACGCCGCATACCGGGGGACTCGGCATAATGTCGATTATGCTGAACACAGCATAACAAGCAGATGCAGATTCAGTTCGACTGGGAGCCGGACGACAAGTACAAGGAAATGCTGGCAAAGGCGGGCTGGACGGATCGGACGCAGGACGAAGGGATCTGGACCAAGCAGTTTCCGAGGGAAGGCGAGAGGTTGCAGACCACCGCCGACGCGGAGCGCCTGTTCAAGCAGATCGCCAACGAGATCCGGGCCGACAAGGGGCTGGCCGCCGTCATGAGCATGGCGTAAAGCGGCTCTCCGCTTCCTGCCATGGCTCCGAGGCGGTCCTCGTCGTCACCGCTCCTGCCGGGACTCGCGTTCGACTCCGGCGAGGAGCCCGGTCCGCCGGACGCCGGAGCGCCACCAAAGGAGGGAAACCGCCATGCGCTACAAGACGATCATCCTCGAACTCCTCCAGGAGGAGTATCCGGCCCTGCACGAGCAACTCCAGGCGAGCCGGACGCTGCTCTCCCGCCTGAACACCTACGCGCACACGCTGAGAAGCCGTCACGGGGCCTGGATGTACCAGCTCCGCCGGGCGAGGCCGGCCAGCGATCACGGCCAGATCCCGTGCGAGGCCCTGGAGCTGGCTATCCAGGACCTGCGGGACCGTTTGCTCTCCGAGTCGCCGCCGAGCGGCGAAGGGGAGGGGCTTTCCCTGGATGCGGCGATGGCGTTCCTGCACCGAGCTACGCCGACCGCGTAAGCGCGGCCCGCGCGCTGCCGGCCAGCCTCCTCTGCCGTTCTTCCTCCCGGCCTGGCAGCGCCAGCCGGCCGCAGCCGACGACCATCCGGCGCCGCAGCACCCCGATGCCCCACATGCAGACGCCGCTGCCATCCTCTCCAGGCGTTTCCCTTCCACCTCCTCCGTCTCCGCCCGGGGCCAAGGCTGACGGCACGGTGAATCAGCCGCCGGGCCGGTCAAGCACGAACGGGGACCTCCGCCCCATTGCGAGCTTGACCGGTGCTGCGCTCGACCCGCTCCGCGCTAGCTGATTCCTTCCCGGCCGTCAGGCCCCGTCGGGGCCGGGAACAAGGAGAAGGAACCACGCTATGGAGAGCAACGGAGCCACCACGCCCATTCCGACGGCCAGCGGCGAGAAGGCGAAGGCCCGCGACATCATCGCCGCCATCCGCACCCTGAAGGCCATCGAACACGAGCAACGACCGCCCAGGCCGGACAAGCGACAGGCGCCTTCGCGATTCGGGGGCTTCGGCCCCGTGGCGCTGTCGATTTTCCCCGACCCGGTCACCGGCCGCTTCAAGGACGGCTGGCACATCCTCGGCGAGGAGCTGCGCTCCCTGCTGACGCCCGAGGAATACGATTCCGCCAAGCGACCACCTGCAACGCTTCTACACTCGCCCACCGTCATGACGGCCATGCACGAGGCCCTGGCCCGCCTGGCGTGCCCGCGACGCCACCGTGCTGGAACCGGGTTGCGGCATCGGCCTTCATCGATGCCGCCCCGCAGGCATGCGGTTCATCGGCGTCGAGCTCGACAGCCTCTCCGGCGATCGCCGCGTGCTCACCCCAGGCGACATCCGCATCGAGACTTCCGCGACACCAGCTGCCCGAGGCGGATCGACGCGTGATCGGCAACGTGCCCTTCGCCGACGTCAAGCTCGACACAAGGGCGGCTGTCGCTGCACGACTACTTCTTCGCCAAGTCGTAGACGCTCGAAGCCCGGCGGCTCCTGGCCCTGTCACCAGCACCACGCTGGACAAGCAGAACGCGGCGACCCGCGAGTACCTGGCCGAGCGGACGGATTTCCTGGGGGCGATCCGGCTGCCCTCCGACGCCTTCAAAAACGAAGGCACCCGCGTCGTGACCGACATCGTGTTCCTACGCAAACGCTCAGGCGGCGAGCAGGCGCACCACGCCGACCCGGCCTGGCTGTAGACGCGTCCTGTGAACATCGAGGGCGGACATCCCGATTAATACATACTTCCTGAATCACCCGGACATGGTTCTCGGAACCTACAGCCGCCAGGACTGGCTCTACGACGCCACCTACGGCGTTTTGGGGAGCGGAGACCTATCCACCCTCCTCCGTACGGCGATCGCCCGGCTGGCGGCCCCTGCCGCGTCCCAGGAGACGGACAGCCCGAAAGGGGAGGGGGTTCCCGTTCCGTTCACGCCCCGCCGGCTGAGCGGCACATCGCCGAGGGCAGCTTCTTCGTGGCCGAGGACCGCACGATCCACCAGATAGAGGGCGGCGAGGCCTCCCCCGTCACCTACGGCGGCGCGCCGACTCACCTCCAACATCACCATGACGGGACGACGCCTCGCCGCACTGGTGGGCTTACGCGACCACGCCCGCCGTGTGCTCCAGTCCCAGAACGAGGGCTGGCCCGAGGCGAACCGGGACGAGGCCCGGAGGACCCTGAACCGCGCCATACGACCTGTTCGTCGGCGCCTACGGCCCGATCAACAAGACCACCTTCTCCGAGACCTCCGACGGCACGGCGATCCGCCGCATGCCCAACCTCGTGAAATTCCGCGAGGACCCGAACGCCATGCTGGTGATGTCGCTTGAAGACTACGACGAGGTCACTGGCAAGGCCGCCAAGGCGGCGATCATGGTCAAGGACGTGGTGGGCTGCACGCCGCCCATCACGTCGGTCCGCAGCGCCGAGGAGGGCCTGCTGGTCTCATTCTCACCTCGTGCCGGGGCTTGTGCTCGTCGTCAGCGTCCTCATCGGGCGAGCCCATCCGGAACGTGCCGGCCGGGACAAGGGTGAGCTTAAAGTCCGAGACCGTTACCTGCCGCCGCGGTCAGGTGTAGCGCCTGGTTCGGCGTCTGGGGCACTGCCGATCGGCCACCGCCGGCGGAACTGGGACGCGGCGTCACCGATGATGGCCTTGCCGTGGTCGCAGCAGGCGACCCGGAAGTCGAGCGCGGCCAATGTCCGGAGCGGCCGCTTGCCCTCGCCCCGCTCCTCGTAAGTGACGGATCGGCCCAGGACGAACACGCTCGTGGCAACGTCGGCCGCCAGCAGGGTGCCACCGTGCGGGAGCCACAGCAGGCACACCTGTCGGGCGCAATGGCCGGGCGTGCGGAGCACAGTCAGCCCGCCGGCGACCGGCAGCACCTGGCCGTCGTACACCGCGTGATCAAACGGAGTTGAATCGACCCGTGCGAAGTGGCGGAGAATCGGCCGGATGAAGAGCCGCAAGTCCAGCCAGATGACCACGCCCAGGGGGACGCGCATCGACCGGAAACCGCCGCCCGCCCTGATGAAGGCGCATCCGCCGATTGGCAGTACACTGCCGACTCTGCTGTTCTATCGGCAAGGTCTTCCGGCGTCTCCGACGCGACGGCATTCCCACAGGGACCGGCAAATCAAATGGGACGGCTCTATGGTCTGGCTGATCCTCAAGAACCCCGCCTACATGGGGAAAGCGGCATTCGGCGAGACCCGCGTCTGTGCCCTCAAGACGCAGCCGACCCGCCCCCGACGCGGCCGCCCCGAGCAGCCTCGGCGACCCTACTCACAGGTGGGCACATCCGTCGGAAGACCAAATCTTCATCGGCGTTCGGGGTTGGTGAGTAAGGAACTCTTCGCGGGGGTTGGGCCTCAGCTCGAGGCGAATCGGCAGCGCCGTCGCGACCGGCGCGGGCGGCGGCGATGATGCCGATGTTGCCCCTGCCCAAAGCGGAAGGACACTGGGCGTGCTTGCGTTATGGTGATAACGCTTGTAGCAGTTGCATCGATGTCTCTAGCTAAAAACTGCAAAAAATTTCACGCGGGAGGTTGCATACGATTCGTGTAAGGGTTGTAATCCGTTTCGCGAGCTCAAGTGAAATCGCAAGTGGAGTCGAGCTGTGAGTGCTTTCGCCGACAGCCAGATCCTTCTGTTCACGCAAGACTCCTTTGTGAGCGATTGGCTGACCAACAAGCTTGGCCTCCCTTCCCTGTTTAACTTGACCTACTCCCCGCAAAATGTGCAGGTAAACCTGCCCACACTGGCCCTCACAACCGTGCGGCGGAAGAAATTCGAATTCCCAGTCTTCGAAACGCTTAAGACACGAGGAACGGACGAACAAATCGTTCCGACACCGGAGCGGGTGAAAGTGGCCCGGGATCGGCCGCGTTCCGGGCGTCTGAACTGGGTAGACGTCTATCTCGACATCCTCGTGACGGTTCAGACCACATCCTTGGCGATGCCGATTAAAAGCATCACATCCGAGAGCCTGCTCACCAAGCTTGGCGGCGTGACTTCGCTCGATGATCTCAGGACCAAGCTCGGTGCCCTGTACTCGCCGAGCGTCGTCGATGCCTTTTTCGAGCAATTGAGGATTACCAGCGTTCAACCAATTCGCAAGCGAGCCTGGCCTGTTCCTGCAGTTCATTTACGATGCACCTCCGGCGCCCGATCCGAACAACGTGCCCACTCTCAGCTTTCCGCTGATCGTGTGCGTGCAGTTCCAGACTGAATTCAGCGTCTGCGAAAGCCTTCAGGCGGCCAAGTTGTGTCGCAGCATTTTCGAGAACGAAGAGGACTTCCTCACGGACGTCGACGGGGCCACCGTGATCACGCCGTACGCGTTCGTCGTAGTCTTCCCGTCCGCTGCCGTAACCGACGAGACGATCCCGGGCCTCACGGCGGCGCAGGTCTTCTCTAGCGTCCAGACTCTTTTCGAAGCAGAACACGTGCTGGCGTTTTTCGCGTAACCGGTCGGCCGGTGTCGCGCGCAACATGGCAATTACCTTGCAGAAGGGAGAGCCTATGGCCGTTCGTTATATCACAGTGACGCCGGTTGCCAATTTCTTTCAGCCGGCGACCCGGGCGTTTGGCGACATTGCCGTAGTCGGGAAAGCCGACTCGACAGCCGGCGGGCCGAGGCTCACCGGGATCCCGATCACCAACCCGGACAGCATCACCTACACCGCGACGAACGCCCTGTCAGCCGCGATTACTGACCCGACGGCAACAACACTTACGGTGTCGTCCGCTGCTGGGTTCCCGACGCCGTTGACCAGCTTCCAGATCCAAATTGATCAAGAGACACTCGGTGTCACCGCCACGGGAGGCACTGGAGGCACGACCTGGACTGTGACACGCGGTGCCGCCGGTAGCACCGCGGCGGCTCACGCACAAAATGCAACCGTCACGTTTACGCACGGAAACCAGACCGTCACCACCACCCTGACCGCGGCGGCGACGGCGGCCGCAACAACAATCGCCGTTCAGTCGACCACCGGCTTTCCGCCCCTGGGCTTCAATGTTCAAATCGATTCGGAGACCCTCACGGTTACGGCGATTGGCGGCACCAACAATACCACCTGGACTGTGACACGCGGTGCCGCCGGTAGCACCGCGGCGACTCATGTCCAGAATGCGGCGGTTACCTACGCCTCCAAAGGTAGTGCCGTGGACGATTTCGTTTGGTTTCCAGGCGACCTGGCCACCTCGGTGCGCAAGGTGTTTGCCCAGTCCCCGGGGCCAACGTTGGTTTGGGCGATCCAAACGGACTCGACCAATTCCGACCCCTGGGGCAGTGCACTCAGCGTCTCGGACAAGCTCGATGTGCAGATTGTCTTCCTTGCCAACACACCGTTGAACACAGCCAACCAGGCGACGCTCCAGAAACTCGCCGACCATGTTACTACCGTCTCGAATACAGGGGGCGACGGCATGGAGCGCATCGGCGTCGTGATGCTAGCCAACGGCGCCGCACCCCCCACCCTGACGAACGATCTGACTACCTCGGCAGCTCGGCTGGTGTATATCGCTCACAAATCGAACGAAGACGCCGCCGCCGCCGTTGCCGGCACCGTCGCCGGCTACCAGCCGCAAATCTCGCTCCTGCTCAAGTCGGTCAGTCTGGCCATGAGCGACACCTTCGCCGACTCGGAGATCGACGCTTTCAATACTGCGCGCATCAACTGGATCACGTCGCCGACCCTGATTCCGGGTAACGGGATGTACATGGGCGAGGGCTACATCAGAAACGATCCCAACATCCCGTACATCGACATCACCCGCACTATCGACGATGTTTCCTTTCTCCTGAAGGCGCAACTGATTCAGTCGATCGGCAACCTGCGCATGACCCGGGCGGGGCTGCGCACACTCAAAGCGCAGATGGCATCCGTTTTGGAACCGCTCGTGCAGGCAGCGGTGCTCGACGCTTACAACCTGTTCATTCCGCTACAGGTGCTGCTCGACAAGGACCCGGCGACGCTTACCGCTGTGGAAGCGGCCGAAATCCAGAATGCCCGTGACACGCGCACCGTCGAGGCCATTATTACCGTGACCTACGCCGGCGCCATTCACCGTCTGAACATCAATCTCATATTTCAATAGGAGTTGACCTCGTGGCCGCACCTACTCAGCTGAACTGGCAAACTCGGCTGCAGATCGGCGCAAACGGCACGACCATCAGTGCTGTCGAATCTTTCACGCCGACGTTCACCACACCGGTGACGCCGATCCATTCGATCGAGGCCGACAACATTCGCGCTCGTCTTTCATCCGCAAGCGGCAACCTTCACGATGACGCTGAAGGCCATCGGCCCAGCCGTCGCCGTCCTGACCGGCCTGGCGCTGGCGGGCACCCAATTTGACATCTCGTTGGCAGAGAGCGGCAACGGCAAGGACTGGACATTCAAGAGCATGCTGTTTCGGAACTGCCTGATCACCTCCGCGAATCCAAGCAACGTGGTCATCGACGGCGTCCCGACCGCCACGTTTAGCGGGATCATCCTGGGCTTCACGGGCAGCAAAGACCAGGTCCCCACGTAGAGTAAAATAGGCATGAGCGCAAACACAAATATTCCGGTGTTGGTGGGCGCTGTTCCCTTGCTTGCCGTGACCAACTTCGTGATGAACGAGGGCTACAAGACCGCAACCATCGCCGGGAGTTCGCTGACGCAGATGGTGGCGCCGACGACGAAGACCATCACCATCGAAGCGCTGCTGATCGAGGTGCAACGGGCGTTGCGGCCTGCCCTCGAGGCCATGGCCATGACGTCGCGCCTGCTCGCTTCGGTAACGGCGCCGCTCATGCAAATCGCTGGCATCCCCGTGGTCGCCAAGACGAGCGTCAATCTCGATATGCAGATTACGAGCCTGGTTTTCACTCAGGACAACCAGATGCGCGATACCCTCAAGGTGTCAATCACGCTGGTCCAGGTACCGCGGACTCAGCTCGGCGGCCTACTCGGCGGAGCTCTCGATTTGGCTGCCGGCGTCGGCTCGGCGTTTATCTAGAAAGTGGGACGTCATGAACGGGGATTCTGGGCGGACTTATACTCCGCTATCCATCGATGGCGATCAGGGCTTCCCGCAGACGTTTCCGGTTGCCTTCGGCGGCGGCACATACCAATTTAGCCTCTATGTAAATATTTCTACCGAACTGGTGGCGGACCAAGCACGCGATCTACCAACTCCCTTATGTCCAAGCTGCCAGCCAGCAGATTCTTACGCTGAGCGGCTTCTTGAACGGTGACCAGTTCAAGCTGACCTTCAGGGGAAATACCACGGCGGCCATCCGCTACAGCAACGATTCTGCCACCCAGGCCGCTGCCATCAGCAACGCGCTTAACCAGGGCAGCTTCCTGGCGCCGAGAATTGTGCCGCCGTCACGCCCATTGCAACCGCGGACGCATACCAGATCACTTTCGGGGGCGGTCTCAGCGACAATGTCCTGCCGATAACAGGCGAGGCCATCGCCGGCGGCACGGCCCCAACGACCGGTAAGCCGCCGGCGGGCATGATCGCCAACGCCCCCGTGCGCAACCTGGATTTGCCGCAAGCATACCTCGTCGTACGCGTGGACCAGAGCATGCCAGATGGTTCCAGTGTACTCCTGTTTCTGCGCAAGGTGGTGCCGGAGTTGGAATACGAGGCCGGCACCATTGCGTTGATTTTTCCAACACAAAGCGTCGCAGTGCAAAACCTTAATGGACAGGGATCGTTCGGCTCTCAGGTGACGGGAGGCATCGCGGCGCGATGGGCGTGATCATCAAGTACGTGATCGACTTTCCGGTCCCCGGCTTCAAAGTCTCCAATGACTTGCTGGAGGGGGATGTCGTCATCGATGTCAAGGTGACGATTGACATGATGCCGGGCGCGAGCGGCACGAGGTTCACGGTCGAACTGATCGACCTGCCCGACAAGAAAGCACAGGCCCTGATGACCCTGCTCGCGCCCCAGAAAACCGCCAAGGTCAACATCAAGCTCGGCTACTTCGACAAGCCGTTTGCATTGGCCGTCTCCGGAGTGATTACCAAGGTCCCGAAGGTTTATGTCGAAGGCGACACCTTGGTGACCAAGCTCGAAGGCCTGGAGAACGCGACATATGCACTGACATACTCCAAGTATGAGAGCCAGGGACAGACCGATAGCGTGAGCTTCAGCAAAGCAGCCACGGACCTGCTCCAGGCCGCTTTTCCGGACGGGGGCGGCGGCCTCATCAACACGACGCCCGTCGTGCCGAACCTTAGCGGCACACTGAATGCCCCGTCCTTGAAGGGAAAATCCGCTCTCGACGTGCTCGAGGCCATCGCGAGCGCTGCGGATGCCGAGCTGCTCGTGACCGACCAGAAAGTCTATCTCGGCAATCCGGTGGCCAACGACGACTACAAGCCGGCCGAATTCAGCCGGGACGTGAACCTCGCCGTCTTCCGTCCGTTGACCCAGACTCTTGAGGAAGACACCGCGAGCTGGCGGATCGTGCCTACGCCGGCAGCGCAGTCGCAGGGTTACTTCTTCACCATAGCCGGCGATCCGAGTTTGCGGCCCGGCAACCAGGTGTATGCCGACGTGGACGGCCCCTTCGCCAGCGCGGCGGGCTACCGCAAGAGCGACAACACCGAATTTCGCATCTTGAACGTGGTGCACAGGCTGAGCATGACAGAGGGCTACGTTTGCAAAGGCGTGGCAGTCAAGGTGATTGCGACCCCGAACGGCCCGCGGCAACAGAAATTGATTGCACCGAGCCAGGCGGAGGATGTCGCCCGGCGCGTGATGCACCGCATCAAGGACCAGGCAACTGTACGGCCGATCATCGAAATGTGCGCCGTCAATGCGTACAAGGAGGGGGCTGCGAACGCCAACCCTCATCGCGCCAATCTCCTGTTCGGTCAGCGCTTCGACCCATCCGAGACGCAGCCGAGCATACGTGCGCGTCTGTGGACACCGATCCCACGCAATTGTTCGCCAACAAGCCGATCGTGTCCGCGTTTGCCTGGCACAAGTGCGGACTGGTTACGCCAGTCTATCCCGGCATGAAGGCGGTGGTTGCTCACAACCTGGGCCTGACCGATGACGGGCTCGTTGCTGGATTCATCTGGTCGGATACAGCCGGAATACGACCCTCCCCAGAATAAGCCCGGCGACTGGTGGTTATGCCTGCCCGTCAACTTCGACGGTACCACGCCAACCGATTCGACGAATGCGGTGAACGACCTCATCGCCAACAACGGCCATCGAGTCATCGAGGTGAGCGGACTGCGCATCACCGTTGGGAAATCGACCCTGGGGACCGTCGGTGCTCGCCCTACGGAGAGCAGCGACGACGATTTCCTTATCGAGCACAAGCCGTCCGGAACGACGTTCGAGATTGACAAGAACGGTGCGGTGACATTGACGGGTCAGTCCGGTTCAACCATCACGATTGACCAGAACGGCAAGGTGACGATCAACGCGTCGAGCGGCGTGATGATCCAAGGCGATCTGACGGTGAGCGGGAACGTGAATGTGCAATAGGAGTGTGCGATGCCAAAGATTGTTGTCGGCGGCGGGTTTCTCAAATGCAGTCACGGCGGCCTGACGAAGCTCAGTAAGGGTAACTCCAAGCTTACCATCGGCGGCGCCGCAGCAGTCACCAGCGGCATGGAAACCGGCTACTCATTCCTCCCCACCACGGCTCCGCCCACTCCGGATCAGCCGGCGCCTTGCACGCAGATGACGAGTACCACGCCACCCGCGCCGTCGCCGTGTTCCGCCACATCGCCGGCGACAGGCGGCATCTCCAGCAAGATTACCGTGGGTGGGGCCGGCGTCCTTCTCGACACGGCGACCGGCCCTGCCGTGAATCCGGCCGACCCTTCGGCAAAATGGACGATCAGCGATGCGGGTGAAACGAAGATGAATGAGGGCTGACATGCCGAACCCATCAGCACCATCGGCGCTTCGGACGCAGTTTGCTGCTGGACGATGGCGATTTCGTGCTCCAGCAAGGAGACTTCGCTCTCGTTGCCGATGCCGACAACTTCAGGCAGGCGATGACGATCATGATTGAAACCGGCTTCGGCACGGACATATTCAATGTCAATTACGGCTTCGATGCTCAGGCGGTTTTCACCACGGCGCAAACCACCCAGGCGACCAAGGACCTGATCCGGCTCCAGATCGTCAAGAGCCTCAGCCAGGACAATCGCGTCAAGTTGATCAACGACGTGGTGTTCGACGATGACCCGGCCTACTACCAATATCTGCCAACGGCTAATGCCAATGCGGACGAGCAGACGCGTCGTACGACACGGCAGTGGCAGGCGCTCATCGTCTTGCAGACCATCTCTCAGGGTCAGGTGTCGCTGCAGCTCGAGGGGACGGGACTTTATTCATGAGCGATTTCGGTATCACTCCTACCGGCTTTGTCCTCAAGCCGCTTCAGGCGATCCTGAACGACAAGGCGGCGCTGGCGCAGGCCGTGTTCGGCGACGACATCGATCTGCGCTCGACCAGCTCGTTGCGCAAGATACTCGACATCTCCTCTGCTGCGGATTTGGACCTTTGGAAATTAGCGGAGTCGCTGTACTACAGCAGCTTCCTGTCGACGGCTTCGGGCAACGCCCTCGACCTGCTCGGCGACGACCTCGGAGTGCCGCGCGACTTCCTGAATGCTCAGGCGACGGTGCAGCTCACCCTGCAACTCCCGCCCGCATCGCAGACGCCCGGCCGCGTCTACAATATTCCTTCCGGTACGGTGGTCGAGACCGATCCCATTGTGCTGGGCACGGCAGCCACCGGCACGGCGGCGATCGCCAGTGGGTCCGTGACCGGCGTAACGATCAGCACGGGAGGGTCGGGTTATCCGGCCCCTCCTGGGGTGACATTCATTGGCGGCGGTGGCAGCGGGGCGGCTGCTCACGCGGTGATCACTGGCGGCGTCGTCACCAGCATCGTGGTCAACAACGGCGGTTTGGGCTATTCCAATGCGCCGACCGTCCTGATCGACCCACCTCCTATCATTCCCGCGCAGCGGTTCCGGACGCTGGCGAGCGTGGCACTTTCCAGTCAATCGCCGACGACGACCGTCGCCGTGGAGGCGATTCTGACGGGGCCAGCCGGCAATGTGGCCGCAGGAGCCATCGACAAAATAAACGCCGCGTTTGCCCAGGCGAGACTTAGCCTGGGTTCGGCTCAGGTCAAGGTCACCAACGCCAACCCGGCTACCGGCGGGGAACAGCCCCAGGCCGACGAGGATTACCGTCAGGTGCTCATTGGTCGGCCGCGCACACTCTGGACCCTCGAAGCCGTGCAAGGTGCCGTGCTGGCGGTGGACGGCGTGCGCGATTGCCGGCTCTCCGATCCGCTGGGCGGCGTCAACGTCTCGCAAAGCAAGTTCAATTTCTTCGCCTTCAATCGGCGCCTGTTCGGTACTGAACGCCAGATTGGTACGCCTTTCTTCTTCAACATTCTGGTGGCCGTGCAGCCGGGCTTCTTGTGGGAGAAGCGCCCGGGGGAGACCGGCGTCCAGGATCTGGTGCAGGCCGTGGTCGACGAAGTGCGTCCGATCTCCATTTTTCCCAACTTGAGCCTGGCCGATAACGTGCAGATCGGCATCCGCGCCATCGTCGTCCTTCAGCCGGGCCACGATGGCGATGCCGTGACGGCGGCGATCAAGGACGTCCTGGAAGCACACGTCAATGCGCTAGGGCTTGGCAACGCGGTCCTCTACTCCCAGGTGATGTGCGATTGCAAGGAGGTCACCGGCGCCGCCGACGTGCAGCAACTTCACCTGCGCCGCTTCCCGCCGGTGTTCAGCGGGATCACGTTCGGCCGCAGCCCGCGATTTGGCGCCGCCTATATTGAGATGCCTGTGGGGGAAAACATCACCTTGCAGCCTAATGAGATCGCCGTGTTTTCCGTGGACTCTCCGCTGAACGACATTCAGGTGAGTCAATGAGTTCCATGTTCCGCGGTCTTTTGAACGCCCAAACGATGACCGGGCTGCTGACGGCGCCGTACGCCCGCGGCGCGGAAACGCTGGCGATCCCGCTCGGCACCGATGCGGCGTCGGGGACGGGAGTGCCAAGTTATAACTTCAGCGAGTATGAGTCCCGATATCAGTCCGCTCCATCTTTGCCGAAGTATGTGCTCTTTCCCCGTGTGGACATCGGCCCGGACGGGCTGACCGTGGAGATCGACTACCAGAATGGCGGGTCGGGCACGGCGACGGTGGCGATTCCGCCACTGACTTTCGCCGGCACCTCGTTTGTGATCCCGACCCCTGCGGGAGCCGGTGCGGCGCTCCGGATCGTCACCTTGCGACAGACCCCGGTGCCGCTACCCGGAGTCGGCGCCGCCAACTTTGGCCTTCTGGCACTCCTGGGCAACATCGCCAAACTCGCCTTTTTGCTCGGTTGGGAAAAAGATCAGTTGCGACAGTTGCTGCGACGAGTGCGGCAACAAAGGTCCATCCGCTTTGGCGCAAACCTACAGCCTGGACTTGCTCGGCCAGGATTTGCGCGTGCCGCGTTTCCCGCCAAGGGAATATTCCTATGACGCCGAGACGATCGCGTTGTACCATCTCGACGAGGCCAACGGCCTCTCGGACCCAACCGACCCGGCGGCGCTAACCGTCGCGGTCCTTGACGAAATGGCCCTGTTCAATCAGCCGGGGCACGCAGGTGTGAACGCTGGTGCCAATATCTTTGCCGTGGGCAAGTTTGGTTTCGGTTATGGCTTCCCCGGGACGGGGGGCGCTGCCGCGGTGACGGTTCCCCACGATCCGGCGTTCGACATTGCGGCCAACAGCAGCTTGACGCTGGAACTGTTCCTGAAGGCCGTCTCTGTCGTTAACCCCGTCCCGCGCTTCCTGATCCGGAAAGGGCCGGTGGATGCCACGGGCACCCTGACCGCCGCCGGCTGGTCGCTGGCACTGGTGACGGCGCGCAATGTGACGAATAATGTCGTCTTTGCGATTTCCGACGGCAGCCACGCCGCTCAGATGTTTGCCGATGTCAACGTCGCCGATGGCCGTTTTCACCATCTGGCCGGTGTCCTGGACCGGACGAGCCAGCGGCTGCGTTTGTTCCTCGACGGGACCGAGCTTGCGGCCGTCAACGCGAGTGCGGTAGGCGTCGTGGCCAACGGCGTAGCCATCCAGATCGGCGGTGGAGCGGTACCGTCCCCGGCTGTGCCGTTTTCGGGGATCCTGGACGAGATTCGCCTGTCGCGTGTGGTCCGCACCACATTCAACCCCGCGCTGGGCGAGGGCGACGATACTTATCGCCGGCATCTGCGCATCTTCCAGCGCTGGTTCTTGCCGACGCCCTCCAACCTCATCGCAGCCATCAACGACCTGGTGCAGATCAATAACAATTCGCAGTCGTTCATGCTCATCGAACGATTGCCGCCCGCCGCCGTCGGGAGCAAATTGGTGCGCATCGTGCCTGCGCTCCTGTCCGCCAACCAAAGCATCGACGCAACCGGCAATACAAAATCCCAGGAGGCCGACGCTTCCGGCGTGCCGCAGGACGATACCGATTTCAATGCGATCTACCTCACGTCGCACAATCGCACGAACGTGGCCTACGGGTCGGACCCCAACAACCATCTCATGCAAGTCATAACGGCGGCGACTCTGGACGCCCTGATCGACCGGATCGGTGCCCTGTCACCGCCCGTCGCCGGCAACCTGAATATCCTCCGTGCATACAACCCCGGCGGCACCGGATTGGACGGCATTGGCCGGGCGTTGCGATTACAGCACGACACCTTGGGACCTGCTCAACTGGGGGCGCTGGCACACCGGGCCGGGTTCACCTTCGTTCAGAATATCTTACAGGTTGGCGCGACGTATGTTTATGCATCCATGTCCGAGGCCGACAAGCTGACCATGGCGGTTGGGCGGATCATTACGACGGCGACCGCGAGCGGCAGCACGGCGACCCTCACCACTTCCACCGCGCACAACTTCCAGGTCGGGATGCAGGTCGTCGTCACCGGCGTGTCGGTGCCCGGATACAACGGAACCTATGCCATCACGGCGGTGACGCCCAGGACTTTCCAATATACGCCGGCCGGTTCGGGCCTGGCGAATGCCAACGGCGGCACGGTCGCGCCGATCGATCTCCTCGGTTCGCCGCCGCGCCTTGACGTCTTGCCGGCCCAAAGCCTGGTGACTGCGACCCAGAGCGGCACGACCGCGACCCTCACCTCTTCCACCGCGCACAACTTCCAGGTCGGGATGCGCGTCGTCATCGCGGGCGTGTCGGTGTCCGGGTATAACGGAACCTTCGTCCTCACTGCCGTGACGGCTACCACGTTCCAATACACGGCGGCCGGTTCGGGTCTGGGGAATGCCACCGGCGGCACGGCGACCGCCGAGACGTCGGTCACCCTGAATCTTGTCCCCGCGAGCCTGCCGGTGTCCGGGACCGTGCAGTGGACGCTGATTCTCCCCGGCGCGGGGCAAGCCCACTTCGCCGCTCATCCAGCCGATGCCTCGACGCTCCGTACGCGCGATCACGACGCGGCGTCAGCTACGGTTGGTCGCCGACGCGCCCGGAGACGTCAACGTCAAGGTCGAGTTCACCTTCCGGGGAAACACCGTCAGCGGCACACGCTCTTTTCGCATCGGCATTGGCGCCCTGGTGGACCAAGCTTCGATCGCAGCCGATGGTTCTCAGGGCGTCGGCAGCGATGCGGACGAGGATGCTGCCGTTGGTTCCGCCAACACCGCACCGAATCCGAGCTACCTGATCACCAGCAACGTGGCGACCGTCAACTACGGCGCCAACCCGAATAACCAGAAGATGCTCATCGTGGCGGAGAAGCCGTTCCTGAGACTGACGACCATGCCGGGGGTACTCCCGGGTCTTCAGGTCATAGAGGCGTACAACCCGACGGACGCCAGCAACCGGCGGTATCGAGCAGGCCGAGCCCTGATGCTCGGTCATCCAACGATTGCGGCCGACGGCCTCGGCGCCCTGGCCCACCAGGCCGGTTTCGATTACGTTCTCAGGCAGGGCAACCAGATTTATTGCTCGGTGGCCGAAGGGGAACTTCTCGAGATCGTACAAACCCCGGGACTGACGACGCTGGGCGATGAACTGCTCACCGGGTTACCGGTGCAGAACATTGCGACGGCGACGCAGAGCGGTACCACCGTAACGCTAACCACGACCGCTGCGCACTCCTTCCAGGTCGGCATGCGCGTCGTAATCACGGGCGTGGTCACAGGCGGGGTTGTTGCCGCTTCCGGCTATAACGGTGCCTTCACGATCACCGCGGTATCCCCCACGACGTTGCAGTATGCCGCGGTCGGCGCGGGCCTGGCCAATGGCACCGGCGGCCAGGCCACGGCGGCAGGCTTCGATCTGCGCGTTCGCTTCGACCAACTGCCCTCACAGGCCATCGCCACCGCGACCGAGAGCGGCACGACCGTGACCATAACGACGCTCGGCGCGCACGGGTATCAGCTCGGTATGCGTGTCGCCATATCGGGCGTTTCCGTCGCCGGCTACAACGGCAACTATACGATCAATGCGGTCACGATCACGACGTTCCAGTATATTGCGGCGAGTTCCGGCCTGGCGAATGGCACTGGGGGCACGGCAGCCGCCGGCGATTACAATTGGACCGTGCAGCCCGCCGACCTGGGCAACGGCACCTTTGACTTTTCGCGACGTCCCCAGCTTGTGTTCACCCCAACGGCGACCGGTGACGCTGTCTTGCAAGTGACTTATTTCGAGCCTGCCGAGCGGACCGTGGCGCCCTATTCCTTCGAGATTCGCTTCCAACCGGAGCTAGATGTCCCCAGCACCATCCTGCCCAAGGACCAGTACGACCTGATCATGAACCTGCTCAATTACTTCCATCCCATCGGCGTGGAAGTCGTTACCGGCAACCTGCGCCAATACGTGAAAGAGATCGAGCAAAATCCGCAGTTGGCGTTCCCGGGGTATACTTACCCTGACTTCCGAATCTGATTTCAGGATGGAGATAGACGATGGCGAATATCAGTTATACACGGACCTACTCCCACGTTGATTGGGTGGACAACGAAGACGTGGTCACGGCGGACGGCAGCCACGGGTTCAACCCGGAGTTCCATTCGCTCGAGAACGAATTCGACAACATTTCTGCCGCCTTCACGGCCACGAATACGGCGATCAGTCAGCTCCAGCAGCTAACTTTCTTGAATGCGGCCGCACCTCAAACGCTCCAGCCAAACACGGTCTCAGCGGAGTTTCCGGTCGAGACCTACGATGCCTCGTTGCTCCCCGCCAACGTGGAAAAGGTCTATTTCCCCATCATCTTGGTGCAACCCGCGCCGGGCAATTTTAGCGTCCTCCCCACGTTCCTCTACCGGCAACTGCTCAACAACAAGGTTCAGGTGACCGTTACCTTCTATAACCCCACAACTGCCGCTGTGCAGTTCGCATTTCGGATTCTGAGTTTTGCAGTTCAGACCACATCCTAGAGAGGCAGGGAAAGAAATGAGAGCTCACTCGATTCTCGGCACCTTGGTCATGGCCCTGGGCACACTGGTGGCTCTGGTCGGCTCGCCGCCTGCTGCACGCCCAGACCGTGGCACCGGACATCAATTTTTCCGCTCCGCCCAACGCCGCCAGCGAACAGATTGTGGAATCAGGCCGCAAAGGGCTGACCCTCAACTACGACTCCTTCCTCGCCAATGGCAACCCTGATCCCTCCAACGCGGCGTATCCGCTTAATGTTGGAGGCGCCACCGCCAGCCTCGTGATCAATGGCAATCCCCTCACCGTGCCTCCCGGCTTCGACCCGCCATTGAACGCCGCCTCCTTCGGTGTCAGCCGGGACGGCCGTGGCGTGACGATCTTTTACAATGGCAATTTCCCCGCCAACGCGACGATCCAGTACTCGGCGACGGGCGTCGTCGGGGCGAACGGGGCAACCCAGCCGCCCCCAGCGATGGCGCCAAACACCGTACAATTCACCACCGGAAGCCAGCCCGCAAGTCGCGGCCCAAGGCATATTGAGCTGGTATTCGACATTTCCGGGAGCATGGCGTACCCTCCGATTGATAATCCCCCGCCGCCGCCGTCCCCGCAGACCCGGATCGCCGCGCTGCAAAGCGCTGCCCAGGGATTCTTCACGGCACTTCCCAGCTATGCCTGGGCGGGTGACAAAGTCGGTGTTGTCTATTTCAGCACTGTGGCCTCTCTCCCTACTTCAACCAATCCGCTGCTCCCGACCATGGTATCGGGTGTCAACACCAAGAGCCTGAAGCAGTTGATGGACGATATCAACATGCAGGGTCCCACAAACAGCACCTCGATCGGCGCAGGGGCTGCAGTTGGCCCAGTCGGTGGGCTTCGGCAAGGAGACGAGCTTTGTTTCGACACCCACAAGGATCGTCGTGCTCTTCTCCGATGGCGATCAAAACACGGCGCCGCTTCTCGATACTCCCACGCCGGCCATGGGCAACACTCCCGGTTCCGTTTCGATCGCCGGGACTCCTTACCAGCCGATCGACCATATTATTCCGATCACGGCCGGCGCCCTGACTGATAACGGCAATATGCTTCAAAGCCAGATCGGGCAGGCATTGAACAACAACCAATCGTTTCACGTCCTCACCAGCCAGGATTTAGCGACTTTTTTCGCTCAGGCACTGGCGGACGCGGTGCAGGGCGACAAACTGGAAACCGTGCGCGACGAAATCGGGACTGTCAGCAAGACCGTGCCGGTCACGCAAAAATTCTTGGCGAACCAGAACGACCTGTCTCTGGGGATTTTGTTAACCTGGACACCACCCTCGACTGGTGCTGGAGAACGTCGCCAGTTGACCAGGCTTCCCTTAACCCTGACCGCGCCCGACGGAACTGTTGTCGACCTGAGCGGCCGCAGGACGTTCGCACCGGGCACCAGCTTCACGATGGTCCGTTTCCCGTTGGTGCAGGCGAAAAAGCGGATCGACCCGAAGGGCGAGTGGACGATCGGACTCAACCTCGGACCTGATTCCATCGTTTCACAACTCGACTACCACATGATCGTGCTGCTCGACAACCCAACGCTGGCATCGGAGTACCGTATCGCCGCCCAGGACATCGGTACGGGTGAACCGGTGCCGCTTCAGGTGCGGTTAACTGAGAAAGGCGAGGCGGTGCCTGCTGCCGTCGTGTCCGCGGATCTGATCGGCCCCAGCAACGGTTTGGGCAACGTCCTCTCGACCCAGCCGACGCCCTCGGGCACGGCGAATACCGGGGGAGACGTAATCCGTTCTGCTGCCATGAATAAACTTCTGCTGCTCCTTGCGAGCCAGGGAGCCCTCTTCGGGACGACGAGCCCGACGACGGTCAACCTCAATGACCTCGGCGGTGGCACTTACGGCGTCACCTTTGCGGGGGCCGGCCAGGAGGGGCACTATCGTTTCAAGGTTACCGTCGCGGGGTCCAGTTCCCAGGGCCCCTTCCAACGCACGCAGATCGTGACGGCTTACGTGCGGTGCAAGCCCGACCCGGCGCAAGACGCAGGTGGCATTGCTGCCTTCGACCAACCCGCTCCTGCTCAGTCTCAAGGTCACGCCGAAAGATCGCCTCGGTAGTTTCCTTGGCCCTGACTTACTGCCCGCTCTCACTGTGCTGTCGTCCCAGGGAACGGTCCAGCAACCCTTGACAGATAACCTGGACGGCAGTTACCAAATCAGCTATCTGTTGCCGGCGCCCGATTCCGATCCAATCATCACGGTTGGGCTCGGAGGAACGACGATCACCACAACGACGGGGAACGGCCTGCGCGGCGGCAGTGGCAATGGGCCGCCGTGTGTGGTTCAGCCGTGGCCGCAATATGTGATTCAGCCGTGCCCGCCGCGCCCGCTCTTCTTCCGGCGCCGCGGAGTTCATTGATCTTTGTCTGGATCGTAACTTGCCTCATTTCGATTGCAGGTGCGGATCGGATACGGTAATCGTTGAAGTCCTGTCCGCACCTGCAGTACTGGCACCAGACCAAACGAACCAATTACGTCACTTTATTGGTGGCCCATGGACGTAGGACGAACGCGAGATCAGGTAGAAGTGCCGGTATTTGAATCCGGCGGTTTGGTGGAAAAAACGGGGCTGGCGGTGGTCGACAAGGGTGAGTACATCATCCCCGCCCCCGGCTCGGCGGCCGCCATCGAGGCGGCCTCGTTGACCGGGCACACGGTTGTTAATTACTACTTCCCGGTCGAAATCATCGTCGTGGGCGCTTCTCCGACACCGACCATCGAGAGTTCCAGGCGCGTGTTTGGGAGAGGCTGAGCGACGCTTTGGATCGCACCGCGTGAACCTCTGCGACATCTCCATCAAGGTCAAGATCACCGGCCGGCCCGGCGACGCGCAGCTGGAGGAGCAGGGCGAGACGCGGGTGCGCGGCGCTGACGGCGAGGTTGCGAAAGTCGTTCGGTTCTTGGCAAGAGAACCTTATCCCTGGAGATTCGACGCCTCTGCCCCTTTGTCGCCGCCACCTCTCTGCCCCGGTTGTAGTCGATGGTACAGATGCAGACCGTGCCGGCGCCGGTAATCGAGTGATCTACGATCCACTGGAGTTTCTTGGTGTGACCGAGCGCTGCTGCATCGTTCCGATTGTCGTGCGACTCCGCGGAATTCCCGACGATGAGCGGCTCGATGCGCTAAGCGATGCGGTCAGGCGTGCAGTGTCCAGCCGATTGCTCTTTGCGGACCGGACCATTGCGGACAAGGAGGGCCTTTCGACGTGGCACAAGGCCTATGCGGCACCAAAATTCTGCTTCAAGGGTGACCCGCTCGACGACGACCTGCGACAGCGCGTTGCGAAAGCGGTCGAAGATGGGATCGTGCGTGCCGCAGGCGGCAGTCCCGCGTCTGCTCCGCAGGCGCGACAGTTTGTCCTTGCGAGGTACACTCCGCCGGCCAAGAAGGCAACCGCTTCCCCTCCTTGGCGTATCCACATCAAGGTCGATTTCCACATCACGCCGCGCCATTTCTTCGAGATCCGCAACAAATATCCGCGGCGCCCGGCGAGGCCGACCAAGTCGACCCGGAGGAATACTACTATCCGCTTCTCGACACGCCGATGCCGGCGGTCGCCTTGGTGGTCGAAGTGTTCGCGCGAGTACGAGTTCACGGCACTCACCGACGAGGTCATCCGTCACTTCGGGGCCTCTCGCCCCAGCAGCGAGTACATCTGGGGGATAAACGGATGGGGCCAACTTCGAGCGTTCGTCGCCCAAGCTGACCGGGACCATCGCGTGGCCGGCCAGATTCCGGCGTTCGGAGCCAGAGGATTCGTCGACAGCCGGCCCGGCCCCGGCGCAGGCGAGAAGCAGACGATCCTGCGACCGGGCGCATGGGTGTTTTCGGTGTTCTTGCCGTTGCCGAAAATGACGCTTGGCGACCTGGTCGAAATCAAGAAGCCGCAGACGATCGACGTGCCGGCGAGTGAGGCCGGGGTACTCGTCACGCCAGAGGTATTCAGAGCCGAGGTGGGTCTCGATTGGGCGCGCATCGAGAAAGATGCGCCGAACCTCACGGTCACGCTGGTCACGGAAGTATTCAGCGTCCGGCGCAAGGTCCATGAACGTGCCCTGGCCGCCCTATTCGAACAGTACCGGCGCGACACGTATATGGTAAAGCGGCTCGGGCGCATTCTGCCCCTGACCGGGTCGGTGCTCCAGGGGCTCGGACCCACTCTTGGGCCGTTCCTCACGGCGCTTGCCGACCCCAACCCTTCCAAGCCGCGCGGGAAGATCGAAAACGGCTTCTGGCTTCCGGGGACCGAGGGTGTGAACATCACTCCGCTCTTCCTGGGAGATTTCGTGGACCAGGTTCTCCGGAAGCTCAACGACTCGTTGATCTTGTCCCAAGCCGATGAGCGCAGTGCATTCTCAAGTTGGAGAACACCTTTTGGAATGCCGACCGGACCGAAGCACTCGAACGGTTCATCAACTACTGGAGTAATCTGAACAACCCCAGACTTTTCGGGTACCTGCTCGATGAACTGCAATCGCGCGGCGCGCTCGACGCGTTCCTCGAGGCAGTCCGCAGCTTGCGTGGGTGGGACACGATTCTCAAGCGGGCGGTGGTGGCGCAAGCCCAGGGCACCGCCTACGCAACGGAGCGCGGATCGTGGCCCTGCGCATGACATCGAAGCGCTCGTACGCAGCGGATTGAAGTGCCGGTACGACGTGGACGCCCAGGAGATCTGGATCGACGGCGACTCGACGAAGAAGGTCCACCCGGCAAATGGGAGCAGCGATGACAAACTGGGGGTGGTGGGGGTGGTTGAGCCGTTCTATTCCCAGACCGCGCGCATCCCACAGCCCAAGCCCGAGGTGCTGGACCGGCTGCGGGAGCCAACCCGGAAGAAAGTCAGGGAGATCATTGGCCGAATGATCTGTCGCCGGCGAGCAGTTGACCCAGGAGCAATTGCTGCAAAAGGCCACGCAGGAAGCCGCCAAAGAGCTGCCGCCCCTGCAAGAAGCCGACCTGATCAAGGTCACGATGAGCGAGTCGATCCGCGTCCTGAAGCTCGAAGCGTCGCCTCGAGCAAGGGGTAGAGGAAATCTATGTCCATTACCAGCTCGTGCGGAAAATCGGCGATAACCCGTGGGTACCGGCCGGCGACGTAATTATCCAAAACCCTTATGGCTTCGAAGGCTATCTGACTTACTACACCGTAGAGCACGAACTGGCAGCACTGACTCTGTTCTTGCTGGCAGAGACGGTCGTCATCGGGGCCGTGATGATCATCGAGCTTGGTGTCGCCACGCTCGGCCAACTCCTGTTCTTCGTCAGCGTGCAAGTGGTGGTCTACCGCTTCACCACCGACGCCGAGGACCGCACCCTCCAGGGCTACCTCACGGCCGTGCTCAAGGGCGAACTGGACGCCGTCGGCTTCAAGGCCTTGTCCGGTGTGGTCAAGGGGCTCGGCGGCTTCGTCGCCAGCCAACTCGTCACGCGGGAACTCGTCAGCGAAGTCGCGACCAAGTGGATCGTGTATGCCTTGCGCGGCACAGTAACAGCGGCCGGTGTGGGCGCGATGGAGGTCACGTATCAATTTGCCGAGGATCTGCTGACTTATTCCCACTGCAAGGGCTGGTCGGCCCCCTCGCAGTATTGGGATCGATTCAAGACCGGCTTCCTGATGACGTTGGTTTTCGAGTTCGTGGCCGTGCCCATCCTCGCGCCGCCGTTGCGACTGGTGATGGAGAAGGCGTCCACCGCCGTGGATGCGGCCCGCGTGTTGCGCAAGAGCGGCAAGTCGCTGCTGGAAATTACGGAAGCGCTGCTCAAAGGGTCCGACGAGGTTGACGCGGCGATCGAAAGGACCATTCAACACGAGGCCGGGCCAGCAATCGCTCGAGGATTCAAGCAGCGCGTGGCCGACGTGCTCAAGGCGCTCGGCCGCGAATACGAATCCCGCGCTGATCGCTCGCTTCTTGACCTCTACGGGCCTGAGCTGGGCAAGGAGGCCACCGAAGGGCTCCGGCGGCTGCTCAAGACGGCGAGTGAACGCGACATCGATGCCCTCTTGCAGCGGCTACTCGCGCGGAAAGTGCCGCCCGCCGAATTGTTCAGCGCCTGGGCAAAGCCGACGAAACCCTCATCGCAGAACTCGTCAAGACCGGACAATTGGCGGAGCTGGGAGTCTCCCGGCGTGTGCTGACGCTCCTGACGCAGGATCCGGACACGTGCCGCGAAGCTGCTCAGGGGCGCCTTCAAGTCCGCACCAGCCGATCTGGACCGCTTCCTGGGACGCTTGGAGCCGCTGTCGCCGGACGTTCGCCAGAGCGTGCTCGGTGCGATGCTGCGCGACAAGCCGCTCCCACCCGACATTCTCCTCGGGGCTGCGAAGGAGGTCGGCGTTCTCGACGAGCCGACACTGACGCTGCTGGAGCGGCTCCGCGACTCCCGGGTCCGCCTCGGGGACTTCTTCAACGGCTCAGTCCCGTCGCTCAAGCAGTTCGCCGAGCAATTTGCCGGTCTAACGGAGGGCGAGCGCGTCCTGGCATCGCGCCGCGCCGCCGGACAGCCGCCAAGGCGGGTCCTCGAGTTGGCGGAGAAGGCGCGTGAGACCCTCAAGGCGGTCGCGGCGGGATGTTGCGCCCACCCCGGAGCAACTCAGCGAGGACATCAAGTCTGGCGCCCGCAAGGATGTGCGTGCTCGCGTGGAAAAATCGGTACGCACGGGGGGTCCCTACCAGACGGCGATCCTCGACACGGTCCTGCAAGAGAACGCCGCAGAATTGGGGCGGCTGCGCGGCTCGCTGCGAACGTTCGCGCCCGACGTCATCGTAGGGGCGGAGCGGAGCGGCCCGTTCATCGCCGACGCCGCCACCTCCGGCGAGCCGTCACTGGCCTCCAAGATCCTCCGAGTCCCCAAAGGCAACCTCGATGCGGTCATGGCCGACATGGCGCGCCGAGATCGAAGCGCTAATCGCCAAAGGTAGCCGGCGATTCGCCTTCACTGAGGTTTTCTTTTCGGGAAGTGCGGTCCGGAAGCTTCTGAATGACGTGATCGAGCCGCTTGCTCGACTGCATACGGACTGCCAGTTCAAGGGATTCTGGCTCCGCGAAACCCTGGGCTTCGAGGCGGACGTGGTGGCGAGTAAAGCGGGGCGCGCGAATCGTGGTTGACCCCCATGCACCCACGAATGTCGTCAGCGAGACCTTCCACGTGCCGTTCGCCATCGGCGACGACGCGGAGAAGATCATCGAAAGCACGACCGCCGAACCGATCTTCATTTTCAACCACGAAGGACAGATCATCGAAGTCGTGGAACCCCAGGCAGGTGAAAAGACGACGCGCGACGTGGTTATCCGGCTCCTGGGTAAGAAAGGAAGCCCCTGATGCCGAGAGTTGGACGTGAATACATCACGCTGGACGTGAGTGGCGAGGATCAGGTGCAACTGCGCACCATCGAGCAGGCCATCCTGGCCGCGTTCGGGGACCGGGTCGCCTACCAGATTCTGCGACTCAGGACGGAGCAGGGGATCGAAGACGCGCGACGCGACCCCGCGTTCATCCTGGAGGCGAGCGAGGGAAAGCTACCCGTCATCCTCGTCAACATCACCTACGCCGACGACGGGCCTGGGCCCGGCGGATTTCGCGTCGCTGGAATCACGGTTTGCGCTCCGTCTCCTCGGTGAGAAACGCGATTTGCCGCCGTGAGCGGGACGGAATCGCGTGTGGCAGGATGGAGGTTTCGACGATGCTCGATATCATCTTGGACATGGAAACGGGCGACCCCGATGACTTCCTCACCCTGTTACTCTTGCTAGGTCATCCCGCGGTGAATCTCAAGGCAGTGACGATTACCCCCGGCACGCCGGCTCAGGTCGGTCTCGTGCGACGTGCACTCTCCTGGTTCGGACGCGATCTCCCGGTGGGTGCCTTCAATCTCGACCACCCGAAGGATCTGCGTTTCGACGTGGCACTACCGCACCTACGGGGACGCTCCGCCGTCTCGCGATGCCGAGCCCGGTCCCGCTGTGTTGGTCAGGGAATGCGACGAGCAGGGCACCCTGGTGACGGGGGCTCCGCCGAAAAACCTCGGTGCTGCCGTTGAACTTCCTGGCTTCGTGCTGGGAACCTGGGTGGCCCAAGGGGGATTCGCTGGGGAAGGTGTTGTCCCTCAGGAACGGCAGCTCCCCCAGTTCCGGGGCAAGACCATGTGTCCCAGCTACAACCTCGACGGTGCGCTTCAGGCTACGCGAGCGGCCCTATCCGCCCCCGGCGTTGGTTCTCGCCGCTTCGTGTCCAAGAACGTCTGCCACGGAGTGTTCTATGACGCGGTGCTCCACACGACCGTGGGCGCGGTGAAGGATCGAAGCCTGTCCCTGCAACTGATCTGGCAAGGAATGGAGGCATACCTGCACAAGAACCCACAAGGAAAGAAGCTGCACGACCCGGTGGCCGCGTGCTGCGCGATTGACAAGTCGATCGGGACTTGGGCGGAGGTCGCGTTGTTCCGCCACAAGGGTGGCTGGGGGGCTCGCCTTGAACCGGGCTCAGGGACCTTCATCATCACGGGCTACGACCGCACGCGCTTTGTCGAGGTGTTAACCGCCCACTAAGTCCCGAGGACTGCAAATCATCGGCCAAAGTCGAACTCAGAGCTTGTGAAAGAATCCGATGGAGGATTCCAGATTGCGAATTGCGAATTCATAAATGCCTTTAAAATGAGGCTTTATATCAATTCGCAATTAGCGGATTCCAAATTGCGAATTGCGAATTCATAAATGCTTTTGAAATAAGGCTTTATATCAATCCGCAATCCGCAATCGATTTCTTCACAGCCTCTCAGACGAATAGATCCAGTACGGCGACGGCCAGGAGGCCGAGACTGATCGCGATGTTCACCTGAAAGAAGGCGATGTTGACGCGGGTCAGGTCGTCAGGGCGGACCAGGGCATGCTCATAGACCAGGAGTGCGGCGACGGCGGCGACCCCGATGAAATAGATGGTCCCGAGCGGGTAGACGAAACCCAGGACCACGAGGGGCACGATCATCAGGGCATGGCACGCAGCCGCGACCCGGAGGGCGCCTCGAACACCGAGAGCACCCGGGACGCTGCGCAGGCCGGATCGACGATCGAATTCCACGTCCTGGCAGGCGTAGATGATATCGAATCCAGCCACCCAGAGAAGGACGGCCATCGCCAGCAGGACCGGGGGCCATTTCAGGTCGCCACGCAGCGCGATCCAGGCGGCGATCGGCGCCAGGCTGAGCGAGAGGCCCAGCCAGAAGTGAGCGAGGCTGGTGAATCGCTTGGCGTACGAGTAGCTCAGCAGCCAGAGCAGTACCGGGACGGAGAGGCATGACCGGCCATCGATTCGGGAGGAACAGGAGCGTGGAGGCGATGAAGGCGGCCGCGGACACGGCCGTGAAGGTGGCGACCGCCGGGACGCTGAGCTGGCCGGAAGGGAGGTGTCGGCCGGCCGTCCGGGGGTTCATCGCATCGTAGGATCGATCGGCCAATCGGTTGAACGCCATGGCCGCCGAGCGGGCCGTCGCCATGCAGAGGAGGATGCCGAGCCAGTCCTGGAGCCGAGCGTGCCGGCTGTCCGGGGCGAAGGCCGCCAGTGTGGCTCCCAGCAGCGCAAAGGGGAGGGCGAACAGCGTGTGGCTGAACTTGACGAGCTCGAAGTAGTTCCGTGTATGGGCAAGGCTCATGAGGGGTGCTCCACGGAATGGCTCGATGAAGCCGTGGGACGGCCAGGGGCGGCCTGCCTCCGAGAGAGTGCGACCACAATCCGATCCCCGAGCGGCGGGCAGATCGAGGCGGCCACTCCCAGGGCTCGGAAGGTCCAGACAAATCGCCGCAGGACCGACAGCCGACGCCGGGGATGGTCGAGCAGGCCGACAACGCGACGGGCGACCTCGCCCACGTCGGCGGTCATCCAGGGTGCGGCGTTGTCCAGGATCGGATCGGGACGCTCTCCGGGAGGCAGCAGCGCGTGGAGGGCGTCCGAGAACTCGGTCTTGATCGGACCCGGCTCGACGAGGCAGACGCGCACGCCGGTCAACCACAGCTCACGGCGGAGGGCATCGTTCCAGTAGGCCAGGCCCGCCTTGGTCGCGCCGTAGGCCCCCAGGGCCGAATTGGCGACGCAGGTGATCGCCGAGCCGATGTTGATGAGCATCCCCGCCGTTCGATCAAGGACGGCAGGCTGAGGCGAGCTCAGCATCAAGGGGGCGGTGAAGTTCACCGCGATTTGCCGGGCGAGCTGCTCGGGCTCGGCGTCGGCGAACTGGGCCGGCAGCCCGAGACCGGCGTTGTTGATCAGCACGTCGAGTCCGCCGAACCGGCGGGTCGTCTCGGCGATCAGGCGGTTCGGTGTCGCCGGGTCGGCCAGGTCGGCGGCGATCGTGAGGACTTCGAGATCGGGTTGCCGGGCGCGGAGCTCATCGGCCAGGCGATCCAGACGATCGCCGCGCCGGGCGGTCAGCACGAGTGCGCCGACTTTCCGGCGTCGGACCAGTTCTGCGCGCAGGGCTTCTCCAATCCCGGCCGAGGCGCCGGTGATCAGGATAACCGGGCGCGTTGCCTTCGACGACGCATCTCCAGGCATGGCCTCACAGGTCCTCGAAGGGTTCCGGATGCGTCTCGTCCAGATTGATGGTATTCGTATCGAACCGCGTATCGTCGAGCGGATCGGGCGAATCGCGGTTTCCCCATCGGGGCGAGAGGGCGTTGTGGATTCCGAACTGATCGCAGACGCGGCCGACCACGAAATCGATCAGGTCTTCGAGGCGTCGCGGGTGGTGATACCAGCCGGGCATGGCCGGGAGCACGACGGCGCCGGCGCGGGTCACTCGCACCATGTTCTCCAGATGGATGAGACTCAGCGGTGTCTCGCGAGGGACCAGGACCAGCTTGCGGCGCTCCTTGAGGTGGACGTCCGCGGCGCGGGTGATCAGGTTGGTCGTGATGCCGCCGGCGATCGCCCCGAGCGTGCTCATGCTGCACGGGATGATGACCATGCCGCCGGTCGGGAATGAGCCGCTGGCGATCCCCGCGCTGAAGTCCTGGTGGTGATGATAGACGATCTGGCCGGGGCCTTCGCCGCCCAGGGCCGCGGGGTCGAACGCGTCGAGGTTCAACTCGAGGCCGAGCTCCTCGCGGAGGACCTGCGCGGCACTGGGGCTGAGCGTGAGCTGGACCGTCCGCCCCATCCGGCAGAGCAGTTTGCAGCAGCCGGACGGCATAGGCCGCGCCGCTGGCGCCGGTGATGGCCACGACCAGGTCATCGTGGTTCGAAGATCCGGACCTGGTCATGAAATCGGTCCCACAGGAGCTGGCCGGTGCCGCCTTGGTCCCGAGATAGAGCGTGGCAATCCCGCCGGTCAATGGATAGAGCTTCCAGCGAAGTCAGGCCGCGCGAGGCCAGGAGGTCGAGCATGGCCTGGCCGTCGGGGAACTCGAGTACGCTGCGGGGCAAATAGTCGTAGGCGCTGGTCGTCGTTCGGTGCGAGGGCCTGGCCGATCCTCGGGAGCAGATGGCGGAAGAAGCCGAGGTAGAGCCGGCCCAGGAGCCGCCCACGGGGGCGGGAGAACTCCAGGATCGCCACCTTGCCCCCCGGCCGCGCGACGCGGATCAGCTCGTCGATACCGCGGACCGTGTCGCGGACATTCCGCAACCCGAACGCCACGCTGACCACACCGAAGGTATCGCTCGGCACGGGCAGACGCTGGGCGTCCCCTTCCACCAGGGTGACCCGCCCATCCGCACCGGCCTTGTGGACTTTCTCGCGGCCCACCTCGAGCATCTCCCGGCAAAAGTCGGTCCCGACGATCGGCGATCGCCCCCGGCCCGCCCGATCGTAAGCCAGGGCCAGATCGGCCGTTCCGGTGCAGCAGTCGAGCACGGGAGTCCCCGGCTCCGGCGGTGCCACGCGGGTCGTGAACGTTCGCCAGGAACGGTCGATGTTCAGGCTCAGCAGATGGTTGAGAAGATCATACCGACGCGCGATCGAGGCGAACATCTGCCGGACGCGCCGTCGGACTTGTCGATCGTCCGACCCTGAGGTGGGCCGACGGAGGGGACGGGATCGCTCGTTGACGTTCGGTTCGACGGGACTGGAAACACTCATCCGACGATCCCGCAAGTCGTTACGGCCGGGTCTGCCACCAGAGAACCTGAAGCTGGGCCGGTCCGACATCAGGGCGTGATGCCGTGGTATTGTGCTCCATGGGGAGGGCTGGCGGCAAGGGAGAGGCTCGGCAGGCGGGCTCGGTTCGCTCGATCGAACCCGATTCATCCATTCGACCCGGGGCAGGGCGGGTCGGCCGGTGGCGGATGTGCCCTTCGTGGCCGCGAGACGGGCCTTGACCCACTTCGCCTGCTCAGGTCGAAGAGGTGGCTCGACGGTGGCCAGGTCGTAGCGGACGGCCCGGTCGTAGGGGCCAGCGTCATAGGCCCGGTCGAAAGCAGCCTGAAGATCGAGCGTGACGTCTGGGTCGCCGGCCAGGAGCGGGATGGCGACCAGGGGCAGTCTCGCCTCAAGTTTGACCGGATAGACGAAGAAATCCGTGGGATGATCGGAGCGGTGTACGCAAATATGATAATCGAACAAGCCGGCCGCGGCGACGGCCAGGTCGAGCGGGACGGCTGTCGCATGCATGCCCGCGCGGAGGAGATCGATCTCGATGAGATGGACCGGAGGTGAGTAGCGTCTCCTGCTGCTTGGTCACATAAAGGTTGTGGCCCTTCTCTCCCGGCGTCTTGTTGGAGGGGCTCAGGATCTCGATGAATCGGCTACGACGATATCATCGGTCCCCTGGCGGCGGTGGATGTCCAGGTACGATCTCCTCGATCGGATCACTCAGGATCGCCTGAACATGAAATGACGACGGGTTCCGAAGTGACGAGTTCCGCAACGGCAACGCCGCCGCCTGTCCTTGCGACCACGCTGATCCTCGGCGTTTCTTGCCCTTGATTCGGAGGATATCGACATCCGGCTCGACCGGCGGTCGAAATGTCAGGTCGAGCCAAACCGCGCTGGCGGGTCCGGGCATAATAGGGAGCTGGGGAGGCGGGTTTGAAGCTCCTCCTTGATCAGGAAGCATCATCCCGTCGTGGAGGTCGGGAAACCAGTCGGGGCTCTCGAGATAAGGATCCATACCAGGGAATGGTGAGGGCATCGGTCATCTCCTTGAATTCGTCGCCGTTCTTCTATGATTGTTGCCCAAGGTCCCAGCGAATGGCAATCGCCGGTCGTGCTCGCTCTTGGTCCTCACGAGTCTGGACCGCGGAAACGGATTCCTGCCGGAATTGATCTCGATTCCGACGCGGATCTGGGATAAGAATCGAGTCGGTGTCCGCACGCTCTCGTTCCGGACTCGACTCGCGCCGCGCACGAGCAAGGATGCTCGCTCCATGAACCCCACGCATGCGCTCTGGATCTTGATCGTCGGCTCGGCGTTGGTCCGACTGATCTGTGCGATCTGCCTGGGTTTAGGGAACGATGAAGCGTATCATTTCCTGTATGCGGCTCACCCCGCGCTGAGCTACTTCGACCATCCGCCGATGATGTCCTGGGTCGAGATGGCGGGCCTGGCCTTGCCGGGGGCGGGGAACTCGACGTGGGCGTTGCGAATCGGTTTCATCCTCTTATTTGCCGGGTCGACGGCGATTCTGGCGCGGCTGACGAGCCGGTACTACGGGGCGCAGGCCGGATTCCTGGCCGCCTTCGCCCTCAATGTGACCGGCTACTACGGGCTGGCGGCCTCGATGTTCGCCCTGCCCGATGGTCCCCTCCTTTTCTTCTGGCTGTTGACCATCGACCGCTTGAGCGTGGCACTGGACGAGTCCGATCCTCGGAGGTTGCGGCCCTGGGTCGAGGTGGGCCTGGCCTGGGGCGGGGCCATGCTGAGCAAGTATCACGCCGT
Source organism: uncultured Isosphaeraceae bacterium (assembly GCA_963842405.1). Taxonomy (GTDB): domain Bacteria; phylum Planctomycetota; class Planctomycetia; order Isosphaerales; family Isosphaeraceae; genus CAVZRC01. The sequence goes on from CAWJGW010000011.1 coordinate 561,349, forward strand.
CTTCATCCCCATGGGCGCTGCGCTCTATGTCTCTGCTCGACGGCCGGATGCGGCGGCGATGGTTATTCCAGCCGGGCCCCTACCTGGCGATGGCGATCGGGTTGATGCTCTTCAGCCCGGTCCTGATCTGGAATGCCAGTCATGGCTGGGTGTCGTTCTACTTCCAGGGGGGACGTGCGGTCGGGGGCTGGATGCCGCGCCCGGACTATCTGCTCGTCGCGATCCTGGCGCAGGCGGGGTATTTGTTCCCGTGGATCTGGGTGCCACTGGTCGTGGTCCTGGTGCGGGGCTGGCGGGGATGGTGGACGATCGCCCTGGGTCCGGAACGACTCTGGCTCTGCCTGGCCGCGATCCCGCTCGGCGTGTTCACCGCGGTGGCTTGCTTCCGCCCGGTCTTGCCTCATTGGGGCTTGATCGGGATGGTGTCGCTGTTCCCGATCCTCGGGCGGAGCTGGGCCGTGCGACTCGAAGAATCCCCATCCCGGGGCGGTGCGTGCGGCGACTCGCGGCCTACTGCGTGCCTGTCGATGACGCTGATCGTGCTGACGATCGTCGAGTTCCGCACCGGTTGGTTCCAGCACGGCCCGGGGAATCGGATCGGATGGATCGAGGCCCGGAGCGATCCGACCGTCGATCTGTATGGCTGGGACCAGGTCGCCGGCCGGATCCGACAGCTCGGGTTGGTCGACGACCCGCGGAGCTTCGTATTCACGCGCTACTGGTATCAAAGTGCCCAGATTGCCTACGCGATGCGAGGCGACCGGCCGGTCCTGTGCTACAACACGGATGATCCGCGCGGGTTCGCCTTCTGGAGCCGGCCGGAGGACTGGGTCGGCCGCGACGGAGTCCTGGTCCTGGTGGGGGACGAGCCGGTGGTGGTGGCTCGCTACTTTGCGCGCTGGTTCCAGAACGTCGAGCCCGCCTCGGAGTTCTGGGTCGAGCGGGGCGGCAAGCCCGTCCGGCGGATCAGGCTCTATCGTTGCATGCAACAGCGGATTGCGTTCCCCTTCGGATTCGATCGCGCCGCGCCGGTCGCCCGGCGCGATGCTCTGCAAGGTCGTACGACACGTTGAGAGACGCGAGCGGCGGAGCGAACGACTTGCGCCGCTCGCGAGAGCACGGAATTCGACCGAGTTCGCCTCAATTTCGGCTTTCGCCGGGACGGGCAGGGGCTTCAATTCATTGCGGCGCAGGAGGTCGTTCCAGGCGTCGAGCCCCTTGCCCGTGGGATGATCGGGATCGTAACCAAGGTCATCGCGACCGGTTAGCCGCCTCAGCGAATCGAGGGCCAGCTCGCGGATGCCGACCGACGGCTGCTCCTGGGACAGCAGGCCGACGAGCCGGGGATAAATGTCGCCCTTGGCCACCTCGTCGGGGGAGTAGCCGACGAGCATGTGCTGGGCGATGGCCCCCAGGTTTTCGCCGAATTCCTCGTCGAGCTGTCGTGCGAACGCGGTTCGCGGCGTCGGGGCCGCCATGGCCATGTAGGAGCGAATCGCCTCGATCGTGAGGCGGCGTGACCATGGGATCGTTCGCGCGATTGAGCAAGGGTGTGAGCAGCGACAGGTCGCCCAGGGCCTTCATGGCCCTGACGGCCAGGTCCTTGATCTCCTTCCGCTCGTCTTCGATGGCCGCGACGAGCTCCGCCAGGATGGGACGGCCCGGGGTGGAACATCTTGAGGAACTGGTCCCGCACCTGGCTGCTCATAGGAGACTGGTTCGGGCTGCGTGGCCCAGGGTGGGAGGTTGTCGGGCGTCGCGATCCGGACCTGCCCGGCGTCAATCACGGCGACGATTCGACGCCTTGAGTTCCTCCTGCTTGTTGTCGATGGTGAGCGACACTTCTCCCTGGATGCAGCAAATCGCCAGCGGCTGGAGTTCGCATGACCGGCTGCCCGTAGGTCCGCGGCTCGATCCGCTCAAGAGGGCGACCGTGCTATCCGGCGGCATATCGAGGCTGACGGACCGGTTCGAGAAGACGACCTTGAGCGTGCTGGAGGCGGGCTGGCGGATCAAGAGCTGGCCGTGCACGAGTTCCAGCGCGGGCACCGGGTCGGTTCGACGCGGAGAGGATGCGGACTTCCGTCTCCGCCACCATGGTGATTCGCATCTTCGCCATCGTGATCGACTCGCGGAACGGAGTCAGGCAGAGCAGGCGATCGTTGAGCGGTTCAAGGGGGTCGCCTGGGTGAGGCGGTCCCACTCCCGATTATCCGTGCTGTAACGCAAGAGGATGCCGTCGGACTTCTCCGCCAGGCCGGCGGAACCCGAGGGGACTCGACGGCACGGCGGCATCTTTCGATTTGGCCTCCGTCGACGACTTGGCGACCTTGGACGTATCGGCCGTCTCGGAGGCGGGAGCCGGGCTCGCCTTCTCCGCGCCGCTCGATTCGGCCGCCCGGTCCGGCTCTGCGCTTTCGCCGTGTGGCCGTCCACCTTGGTCGCTTCCGATGAGGGCTCGCCGTCCGGCGCCTCGTGTTTCTCCGCGGCGGGCGGTGGGACGAGCGGGCTCGGCGTTGCATCGGCCACGAACACCGAAGGATTGAGCGGCGGAATCGGCGAGGTCACCGTCAGACTCCGCCAGGCCGTAAACGTACAGACCGCGATCAGGACGAGGCAGAGGACCGCGCGGGCCGAACCGCTCGATCAAGGGGCGTTTCGGGGGCTCCGGCGCGACCCAGGGCTGAATCGGCTTGGTCACCGGCTCGGGTGCCGGCGGGCGTCTCTTGACCGGAGACTTGGAAGCGACCGTCTCGCGACCCTTGACCAGTTGATACATCCGCGTCCGCGCCTCGGGCAGGCACCTGCACTTTCTGACCGAGGAGACTGAGGATCTGGTGGACGCTGGCCACCTCGGCGAGGTTGACGTCGGAGGTCAGGCACTTCTTCTCGAAATCCGCCACGGCATCGGGGTCCAGGTCGTTATCCAGATAGCCGGCGACCACGTTCGGGTCGGTCGCCTCGGGGCCCGAATTGCTGGGGACCGAAAGCCGGCGCTGGCGTGTGACGCGATGAATCCGGTCCGACAGCTCCTGGGCGAAAGGACTCTCCGCAACCTGCTTACCGATGTCCCGAACCTGGCTGGGTTCCAGGGTGTCGTCGAGCCAGGCCAGGAGTGTCCTGAGCGTGAGGCGCATTCCCGAGTTCCTCGTTCTGGAGACCTACCTGGTATCGGGTCCATCCGGCGCGGATCGGCCGAGAGGGCGCCCGTCGTCTATTATTATTAGTGCGATCTCGCGACCAATCCGTGCGAGAATGGGAAAAATCGAGAATTGTGCCATCCGGCCAGGTCGTTCCGAAAGACGCCGGGTGCCTTGGTATTCGAGGATCGTTTTCCGAGACCGTGGAGATGAAGCGAGACGAAGCCCGACTTCTCTGGATTCGGCTCGTTGACACAAAGCGAGATCTGAGAACCACTTACCTTTCCCGTCATGCGCCGCGGGGACAGAATACTGGGGGCTCCCAGCATCATCGAGTCCGTGGTTCCTCGGTGTGGCGGATGGGAGTTGGACCTCGATGAGCCCCATGGTCCCGGAAGGAATTGCTATTCCGGAGGTTTCGTGACCGGGATCGAAAATAGGGCTTGGGCGGCCGTCGAGCAAGAGGTCAGTCAGCCGGCTGGCCGAGTTGAGTCGAAGCAAGTTGCGAAGGGATATGGGGTTCGGGTAGTATCAGGATTGACTGTATGGGACGTAACCGTTCACAGTGTTGAATCGCTGTCGCAGGCCCTAATAGACTCTACGACCATGCATACCGACACAATACCTCCATGTGCCAATTGCCAGCGGTTGCAAGCCGAAGTTGACGACTTGCGCCTCAACTCGTGGCTCTCCAGGTCGTCGTCGAGCAGTTGCAGAAGCAACTCGCCGCGGCCCTCAAGAATTCCTCCAACTCGTCCAAGCCCCCCTCCTCGGACATCGTCAAGCCCCCCAAGCCGCAGCCGCCACCCGGCCAGGAGCGGCGCCAGCCCGGCGGCCAGCCGGGACACACCGCACACCAGCGCGAGCTGTTCCCGCCCGAGATGCTCACCTCCACCCCCACCGACTACCTCCTCGACGCCTGCCCCGGCTGCGGCGGGCACCTGCACCTGACCGACGCCGAACCGATCCAGGTTGTCCAGCAGGTCAACATCCGCGACGTGCCCCTGGAGATCCACGAGCACCGCAGTCATCCGACCTGGTGTCCCCACTGTCGCAAGACCCATTACGCCCCGCTCCCGCTCCCGATCCAGCGCGGCGGCCTGGCCGGGCCGCGGCTGACCACCGTCATCGCCGATCTCAAGGGGGTCTGTCACGCCTCGTTCTCGACCATCCGCAAGTACATCCGCGATGTGATCGGCTTGACCATCTCCCGCGGGCAATTGGCCAAGATCATCGGCAAGGTCAGCCGGTGCTTCAGCGGCCCTACGAGGAACTCCTGGACCAGTTGCCGGACGAGGACTTCCTCAATGTCGATGAGACCGGGCACAAGCAGAACCGCCAACGGCTCTGGACCTGGTGCTTCCGGGCGGAGCTGTTCACGTTGTTCAAGATCGACCCGACGCGGAGCGGCGACGTCCTGATCGAGGTGCTGGGGACGGAGTTCGACGGGGTGCTGGGCTGCGACTACTTCTCGGCGTACCGCCGGTACCATCGCGAGTTCGGTGTGGCCCTTCAGTTCTGCCTGGCACACCTGATTCGTGATGTGAAGTTCCTGACGACGCTCCCCGACGCCAGGGATCGGGCCTATGGCGACCAGCTGCTCGAGGGTTTGCGGTCGCTGTTCGCGGTGATCCACCGCCGCGACGATCTGTCGGCGCCGGACTTCCAGAGCCAACTGGAAGCGGCGCGGGCCCAGGTGTTGCGACTGGGGACGCACAACGTGCCGGCGACGCGGGCCAGTCAGAACCTGGCCAAGCGGTTCGAGGCGCATGGGGAGAGCTATTTTCGGTTCATTACGACTCCGGGGGTGGGACCGACAAACAACCTGGCGGAACAGGCGATCCGGTTCGTGGTGATCGACCGCCTGATCACGCAGGGGACGCGGAGCGAGCGTGGCAACCGCTGGTGCGAACGGATCTGGACGGTGCTGGCGACGTGCCATCAACAGGGGCGATCGGTTTTCGCGTATCTGGAGGCGGCGGTGTCGGCGTGGTTTCAGGGGGATGAGGCGCCGTCGTTGTTGTCGCAGGAGAGTTAGAGCGAAGCGAGAGAGCGGGCTGGCCGAGTCGGCAGGTGCAAGGTTCGTAAGGACCGGGAAGTCTGCAGGTCGAACGCCGCCGTGACCATCCCTCCCCAGAGCCAGGGGCGATCCTGCGCCGGGGGGATGACCGGGAGAAGGCCATCGCGGGAATGGCCAATGCTGAGCCATTGGTGAATGTCCTGGTGCGCGCGGACTCCATAGTACAAACACCGTCAACTCCATTGTGAACGGCTACCCTCTCGCTCCAACGTCTCCAGTCGAATGAAGACATGGATCGGATCTCGGATTTCATGGATATGCTTTTTCATCGAGACACCCTCGTCGCTTCCATCGCCCGCATTCCTTCCCTCGCGTCAACGTCCGACCATCTCGATGCGTTTCCCACAACCGCGCCCGGCTTGACCCGGCAGTGCTCGACCTTAGTCACCGACTGCCGGTCGAGCCGGACCGCGTCCCTGGGCCCTGTACAGCAGAGACGTCGAGCCGTAGTTGTAGACGGCATAGAGCCAATAATCGGTTTTGAGCCGTTCGGCGGACTTGTATTCGTTGGCGCTTCAGGAAGATTTCCCCGATCCAGGGCCGGCCCTTCACCTCGATGAAGCGGACTTCGGTGAAAAGCGATCGGGGTCAGGCGTAGCTGGCGATTGCCGGCATCGCAAAGTCGGGCGGGGATCAGAGGGGGGTGACGTTGAAATAGGGACCCAATAAGGAGATCGAGAAGAGTGCCCCGTTGTAGCCGCTCATCGGCTGCGAAAGGCTGAGATCGGTCAACGGGGGCGGAGTTTGGCCCCCGTCCGCCAGGCTCACGTCCATCGTCATGAAGGCATTGGTCGCGGTCCCGAAATTGAAGGTCACGATCGAACTCCCTTGCGCCGGGATCGTCTCGGTGATCCACGGCTGCTGGACCTGCGGCACGTCCAGACGGACGGTCACCAGGAGGGCCAGGCCGGTCGTGTTCTGAATCCTCACGCTGTCGAGACTTGACTCAGGCACAGGAGTGGCCGTACCCCCCGTGCCCTGGCCGGGAGTGGTGGAGGTCCCCGTGCCCTGGCCGGGAGTGGTGGAGGTCGTGGAGCCCGACCCGGTTACCGGTGGGTTGCCGCCATCGACTCCACCCTGGACGAAACGGTAGAGGTCGCCGAGGACTCTGCCTCTGCGTCGTGATGATCGACCTCGCGGAATGCGGGCTATAGAGCCCAAGGTCGCTCTGCCACGACGGGGCGAGCCCTTCAGATCCGGACGGAATCCGCGACGATAGCCAGGTGAGGTGGGCACTCGCCTGGACAGCGTCCTCCGTCCTGGCCAGCGTGCTCATGATGGCCTTGACGTCGCGAACGACTCCACTCAACGCGTGTTTGGACAAGAGGGGTGCGGCGGTAGACAGCAGGACCCTCGGCTCCATGACATCCACGCTCGGCGAAATGCTCATCTTTGTTCTTCGCATGGCTTCATCCTCCAGGTGCGCATCTTATCTACAATACCATACGGAACGAACGCCGGCCGGGCGATGCCCCCTCGAGTTGTGGGCTTCCGTCCCCCGCGCCTCCCGGAGCGGTGAATCGCAATCCCGTCAATTCCGGCGGATCCGGTAGATCCGGAACCAGGGATCCCTCTCGTCCTGGCCGTAGAGCCGGTTGGAATCGTTCGGGGTGGGAGTCCGCCCAGACTTTCTCGATCGGGAATCCCTCGGCGTCGGCGATGTTGTGAATTCCCTCCTGCCGGATTGGCGCGAGTGACGACCAGGAGCTGGATGCCCTCGGCATCGAGGTTGTCGAGCCAGGCTCGATAATCGGGCCGGATCCGGTCCCAGCCCGGCCGGGAGTTCGGCCAGGTCCCCTGGCCGTGGCTCAGGGCCTCGCGATGGTAGTCGTGCAGGAGCCAGTCGCGGTGTCGATCGACATTAATGTAGCGGACCTCGTTGCGTAAACCACGACCTAACAGATAGTAAGGGAGATCGGTCCCGGCGTAGGCCACGCGGGTCCCCGCGGGTCCGCATCGGGTTTCGAAGTTGAGCCAGCCGGCATAGAAATCAGGGAAGGAGGGGGGATAGAAACGGAACCGGGATTCGAAGACTCCGGCACCCACATCCACGAACCCGAGGAGGACGAATCCCATGGTAGCCGAAGCCGCCAGGGCCCATCTCTGCCGGGGCCATCGCCGAAGGGTCATCGCGGCCCGCCGGCTCCACGCCCAGACCATGATCGCGGCCACGAGAATCAGTCCGAGCGTCGTCGGTCGGATGACGGGGACCCTGCCGACCCCGGCCCGCGTCCCCGGCTCCCAGCCGGGAAACGAGGGGCACCAGTGCGCCGATGGCATTCGGGATCACCGGGCGTCAGGTCCCAGGGGATCGCGTCCTCGCGTGCCGGGAACGGCCAGGTCTCGGGAGTCAGGATATGAGCGGCCAGGAGGAGAGTCCCGGCGTAACGGAGCCATCGTCCCCGATCCAGGGTTGCCGCCAGCGGGACAACGGCCAGGCCCAACGCCTGGAGCATGAATCGCTGTTGCGTCCGATAGGGGATCACGAACCAGTAGAGCAGGACGTTGAGCACGGCCAGGATCGAGAAAACCACGATCCATCGACCGGATTCCCGCACATTCGGATTCTTGACGGCCCAGGCCCCGGCCACCGAGGCGAGCCAGAGCGGGGTGAGCCTGGGGTCGAGCACGGCGAGCAGGATGTCGCCCAGGGCCCGCCAGTGGCCTACGGGCAAGTAGTAGGGACTCGTACGCATCGCGTCCGGTCCGTACCACCCGGCCCAGAGGGTGTGCCCCATCCATCGGACCTCCAGGGGATAGAGCGGGTTGCCGGTGAGGATCAGGTTGCGGACAAACCAGTAACCTCCGGTGACGACCGGGACGAGTACGACGGCCAACGTCCGGATGAGCTTGATCCGCCGAGGCACGGGCTGGAGCAGGATTGCCGCGAGGATCAGGACGATCAGCGGGGGGAGGAAGACGACCCCGATGGCCTTGGTCCCGATGGCCTCGCCCGCGGCCAGCGAGCCCAGGACCAATGCCGACGTGTTCCCTTCTCCACGCGCGAACCGGAGATAGAAATAGGCCGCCAGCAGGTAGCCGGCCACGAAGATCGTGTTGACGTTCGGCTCGAACGAGAAGAGGAAGAGGGGGATCGCGGAGACGAACCAGCATGTCGCGATCAGACTGGCCGACCGCCCGGTCCCGACCGATCGGGCGCAGCCATACGCCGCCGCTGCGGCGAGGAGCAGGAACGGGGCCTGGCCGACCTTGGCCAAGCGTTTCGCCGCCCCAGGATGCCATCAGCCAGGTAAACCAGAGATCGCCATTGGCGGGGAAGTAGGTCGCCGCATTCTCCCCGAACGGGGCGGCCACCAGGATCAGCCGGCCGGCCTTCCACCATCGCGCCGCGAAATAGAGATGATAGATCGGGCCGTCGCTGACGACCTTCACGGCCATGAACAACGAAGGAATCGCGAGGATGACCCCGGCGGTGAGCACGAGCGCCAGGCTGAGGAGGGCGTCCCAACCGAGGGGCGCCTCCTGCCGCGGATCATTCTGGACTTCGTGAACATCGCCGTGTTTGAGCCACCACAACACCACGCCGACCGCGAAGACCGTCCCGGCCCAGGCCAGCATGGGATTGAGCCCGATCGCTCCGAACGCGCTCATCCCCTCCAGGCCGACCGTGGAGGCGGTCCAGAAGACCACGCTGGCGGCGAGCCACCGGGCCAACCCACGCGGCTGCCCAAGCCCATGAGCCGGCGATCCCATACGAACCCACCGCCAGCAGGGCATTGGCCACTGTCCGACGAGCGGTACTGTCCAGTTGGCGGCACGAGCCATAACGCTCCTTCAAATGAAACCCCTGCTCATCAGTGCATCAGTCATTGCTCATTTACTTCCGGCTTTCCCACTTCACGTAGTAGAAGACGATCGGCTCACTGCCGGTGTTGGTGATGCCGTGCGGGACGTTCGGGGTCGTGTACATCACCGAGCCGGGCCCGATCTTCGTGGTCTTGCCGTCGCAGAAGATCTCGCCGTGTCCGCTCTCGATGATCATGACCTCTTCCTCGGCATGGGTGTGCGGGGCATGCGGCGACTTGCCGGCCTCCAACACGAACCGCCCGTCACGAACTTGGTCGAGGCCGGAGTGTCGCCCGCGAGATAAACGCCGTTCTTGCCCACGGGTTCGCCCTTGTCCGTGAAACTCATCATCTCGACCTGATCGAGGTTGATCGTTCCGGACGTGGCCCGTCGCGGCTCGTCGAGGGCGAATGCCACCTCCCGATAGGACCAGCCGGCAGCCAGGACCAACGCCAGACCCGCGAACCCCCACCGCTTGAAAACCTGCATGGTCTGTTCTCCAAAGGTGATCTGATCCCCATCGCTCTGAGCCCCAGCCCGATGTGGGCCTCGGGCGGATCCAGAGTAACTCGATGATTTTACCCGAGAAAGGAGGTGTCGCGCCAATCGGTGAACTCGGGTGACGCCCGATCCACTCCCAACGGAAGATTACGGCTCCTTCAGGATCGGGAGCCGAAGTAGAACCCGACGACCGCCGCGAGGACCTGCTCCGGCCGGAGATGCCCGAGATGAACCCACGTGGAAAGTTGGTTGTCGATATTGGTCGGCGGTAGGACCAGGAGTACGCGGTTCAAGACGAGGAAGACGAGAAAGCCGCCGGCCGCAAGGGAGACGACGGCACGAAGATCTTCGACGAATCGAGGCGGCCGGTGTCCTCGCTCCCTCCACCAGGTGGTCAAGGTGTTCATCGCCACGCCGAGCAGGAACCCGCCGACAAGCAGGAGTGCGACCACGCCTGGGTTTTGCTCGATCGACGTCAGTTGTCCGCGACGGAAGAGGAGCACAGCCACCGCGATCGACCCGGCGAGCAGTAACAAACGCACGCTCCCTCGGGGAAGGAACAGGGGAGGCGGTCCGGGCTCGTGGTCCTCCAGCACGCGGCGACGGGCCGCGAAGTAATGCCCCATGATGATGAACAGGAGGTCTCCGAGATAGTTCGGGACCTCCTCGCTCGGTCGGGTCAGGAGCAAAGTCCAGACGGTCGCGAAGACGAGGATGGCGAGCAGGGCTCGGATACTGCCGGACGGTAGACCCAACGCGTGGATTCTCCGCCAATCGACCGGCGTTTCGGAAATCGGTGTCTCGTGAGGCATGGGGCCTCCTCAGATTGAGATCTTTTGAATACGCTGTTTCTGAGATGTTATTCGCTCGGCGACGTCCAATTATCCCCGTCAGAGAGTCTCCCCCAGATGGCAATAGACATCCCTCGGATCGTCCACGCCCTCCTGGAATCGTATACCCTTCCCTTGGAGGGCGATCATGGTGTCGCGCACTGGGCCAGGGTGCTGGAGAACGGTCGCCGCCTGTCCGTTGAAACGGGGGCCAACATCGAGGTGGTCAACCTCTTCGCCGTGCTCCACGACTCGCGCAGGTTGAACGAGCACACGGATCCTCAGCATGGTCCCCGTGCTGCCGCGTTCGCCCGGAGGATTCGCGGCCATCTGTTCGAACTACCCGAGACGGAGTTCCGTCTTCTGTATCGAGCCTGCGCTGGGCACACCCATGAGCGGACTCATCCCGACATCACAATCCAGACCTGCTGGGACGCCGACCGGCTCGATCTCGGACGGGTGGGCATCACGCCGGAACCGCATTACCTCTGCACCGAGGCAGCGAAGAAGCGGGAAACCATCCAGTGGGCCGATGGGCGGGCTACTTTTGGTGTCATCCCCGAGCTCGTGGAGTTGGAATGGGGCATCGATCTGGGGCAGGGTCTTTCGAAGTAGGGATGCGAGCATGAGTGTCCCGATTCCTGACCCCGCCGGTTGCCTGCTCTCTCATGGGTCCATGCCACGAACTCCCTCTGCTCGCGGACTGGGTGCAGTCGCGTTTCTGCGATCGTGCCGCCAGGCTATGTCGGGTTGTTGGCTGAGTGCAAGAAGGCGATCTCGCATTGATTGCTCGACATCTGGATTTTGCGCAAATCTCGACTCCGATCTCGCGTCGTAAGAACCTAACTCCATTGGCCTTCGTCGCCTGGAGGTACGAGGTGTCTTGACCTAAGGCCATTTCGTAGCAAGGAACATAATCTGCTTTATGTTCCATGCTTTTGTCCAGCAACGAGGTCAGAATGGACTCCATCCCCTCATCCATCAATTCAAAGGTCATTTTTCCCGAGCAATGGCACGGCCGGCCGACCGCGCCGGACACCGAACTCCTGGCCCCGCAACCAGCGCCGGGCAGGCTCCGCCGGATCGCGATCAAGAGTCCGCCCGGCTCCCGGCTCTGCCGGTGCCCGCAGGCAAGCCCTCCTCGGCCCGCTCTCCCCTCGTCCCCGAGAACAGCGACTTCTTTGAGGGCGACGCCCCGGCCGCCGACAGGGTCCAGGCATTCCTGGCCAACGCCCTGGAAGCCAGCGGCGGGTCGGCCACCGTCGCCGGGGCCCTGGTGCCGTGGATCTGCGACGCGCTGCTGTCGAACCACTCGGTCAAAGCCTATGGCCGCGACTTCATGGACTTCGTCCGCCATATGCAGGCCCAGGGGGTCACGCCCCTGGAGGTCACCGCCGACCACGTCAAGATTTACAAGCGATCTCTGCTCGAGGCTGGCATGGCCTCGGCCACGGTCGCCCGCCGCCTGTCGGTGCTGCGCGGCGCCTACGAGCAGCTCGCAGCCAAGGGGCTCATCTCCTGGGTGACCGCCCAGGACATCGCCGCCGTCAAGGCCCCCGGCGTCCAGAAGAACGCCACGCCCTCGCTGACGCAGAAGCAGGCAGTCGCCCTCCTGGAAGTCATCCCCACCGACAGCCTGCAAGGCATGCGCGACCTGGCGATGATGAGCGTGTTCTTCCTGACCGGCTGCCGGGTGTCGGCGGTCACCGGGGCCTGCGTCGGCCATCTGGAGACCGACGGCATCGATCACTACCTCCATGTCACCGAGAAGCGCAACCGAAAGCGGCGGAAGATCCTGCTCGACGCCGCCCGGCCGCTCCTGGCCTACCTCGAGCGGGCCGGCATCAAGGAGGACCGGGAAGGGCCGCTCTTCCGCCCGTTGCGTCCCGACGGCCTGGGGCTGGTGCGGCGGCACCTCGACCGCAAGACGCCCGTGGCGGCTGGTCAAGCAGTATTGCGAAGTCGTCGGCATCGACCCCAAGCGGCTGGGCAGCCGCGGCATCGGCATCCATTCCTTACGCAAGACGGCAATCAACGACGCCATCCGCAACGGGGCCACCATGCACGAGGTGCGGGAATTCGCCGGGCACGCCGACATCCGCACCACCGAGGTTTATTTCATCCGCAAGGAGGAAGACGCCGAGGTGGCGGCAAGGAAAATCCAGATCCGCCTGACCGGACGCAAGGGCGAGTGAGCGCACAGAAATGTGTGACCACTGCGAAAACTATTTCCAGACATGACGGAAAACACATGTTTTTCGTCGTTTCTCGGAACCATTGCCGAGGAGCTTCAGGTGCCGTTGGGCACATCGGTCGGTCAGACCGAAGCGCGCAAGCTATCGTGACCTGCCCCCCGAGAACGGGTCCGGCGACCGTGCATGAGTATCATGGCCACTGGCGTCCGACGGGATGGGATGGGGATGGGACATGGACAAAAAGCAATGTAGATTAGTGATCTCTCGTATAGATGATCGCCCTGGCCCTTGCGTCAATGGTCACGGAAGACGCATTTCCAGCGCTTTCCGACGCATGCTCATGCGGCTCATGGTCCCGTCAAGGGGCCGAAACAACGCGAGATAGCGACTGGTTCGCCTCGTGGTGTCCGCGATCCGGCCCGACCGCCCATAAGCCGACCTCGCCTCGGCCATCCGGCTTGCCAACCGCTCCGATTTCCCCGCCTGCCCTTGGACACGGGAATGCGGCCCTGGTCTAATACCGGCACAAGGCCTCCGAGAATTCGACCATCGCTGGGCAATTGTCGTTCAGCGAGGGCACCCGTTGACGAGGCATCGGCCGCCCGGCTCGATGCAGTTGCGACTGCTCACGAGAGCACGATCGGGGTATCGAGCCCGCTTACCGTAGGTTTTCGCACTAAACTCCCGTGATATCCTGCGACGCGAATGAGGAGACACCGATGAGGACGTGGACGCTCGGCCTTCTGGTGCTGGCCGGAGGGTTGTTGGCTCTCCTGGGCAATCCCGTGGCGCTGGCCCAGGACGCGAAGTACGAGGTCGTGTACCTCGACCAGGGCTGGACCAAAGATGAGCGGCAACAGTATTACAGGACGTCCCAGGGTTCGGCGCTGCTGTCCTACGACTTCTTCCTCAACCTTGAGGAGGCGAAAAGCGAGCACTTGTTCCGTGCCGACGAGAACATGGTCCGATACGGACTCGTCCCCCAACCCGCCGACCCCAAGGTCAATCCCGATGCACTGCCAATCGGCTGGACCAAAACGGTCGTCACCGAAGGACGCTGGAAGGGCGATTGGGCTGGGATCTCCTGCGCTGCGTGCCACAACGGGCAGCTCGAATACAAGGGAAACAAGATCCGGATTGACGGCGGGGTCAATCTCACGTTCGACCTGTATGCCTTCGTCCGAGGGCTGGATGACGCCATCGGAGCCGCCGTCGCCGACTCGAAGAAATTCGATCGCCTGGCAGACAAGCTCGCCCGCCGCGATGCCGCCGGCAAGGCGGAGTTGCGCAAGCGTCTGGAAACCGAAACGGTGTATCTCCATCGCGTCCGCAAGGGCTACGTGTCCTCCACTGATGTCGGACCAGGGCGGATGGACGCGATCACGCTGGTCCACAATCAGGTGGTATCCAACGAGCTGGGCATCCCGGAAAACTGGATCGCCGCTAGCGCCCCGGTTAAGTGGCCTTTCCTCTGGAACGCGCCGCAGTCGGCGTGGGTCGGCTGGCGAGGCACCCAACAGTTTCCTCTGCTTCGCAACGCCGGCGAGTCCATGGGCGTTTGGGTTAAGACAGACCTGACCTCGAAAACGCCGGCCGAGGGACTGTTCGACTCCACACTGGACCTCAAAGGACAGATCCTGATCGAGAGCCTGTTGAGAAAACTGGCTCCCCCTACGTGGCCCGAAGACATCCTGGGCAAGATCGACCAGAAAAAGGTGGCCCAGGGATCGGAGTTGTACGCCCAACACTGCGCCTCGTGCCACTCGCAGTGGCCTCACCGCTGGAGCGACCCGAAGAAGCAGGGTAAACGGTTTATCGAGAACGCGCTGGTGCCGGTCGATTTTCTCGGTACGGATGCGGCCCAGGTGGATAACCTGCGCTATGGCAGCAACCCGACCATGATGGCCGGGCGACTCAGCGAATTCCTGGCCGCCCCGTTCAAGGGGAAGGAGGTCGCTCCGGCACTCGGCGTGTTGGGGCCCGCAATGGTTGGAACCATGAATAAGGAACTCTCCAGGCTCGCCATAAGCAACGACGAGCTGGAAGCGGCGAGTGGTTATCGGCTGGAATCCGAACCGACGCCACCGAACGGTCTCTACAAAGCAGCACCACGCGACGGCACGTGGGCGATCCCCCCGTACCTGCACAACAATTCGGTTCCGAACCTCTACGAGCTTCTCATTCCCGCGAAGGAGCGCTCGAAGAAGTTTTTCGTGGGAGCCGAGTTCGATCCGGTAAAAGTGGGCGTGGACACGTCCGAGAAACCGGGCAAGTTCCTCTTCGACACGTCGCTGTACGGCAATTCCAACTCTGGACACTCGTTCGAAAGTGGGCCCCTGGGAAAAGGCGTCATCGGACCGCTGCTGACGGAGGAAGAACGCTGGGCTCTCGTCGAATATCTGAAATCCATCCCCAACGCGCCCGGCCAGGTCGCGCCCTTCGGCGGTCCCAAGGACGCCGTCCTAGCCTCACAAGACAAGTCGTTTTTCCACAACAACGTCAAGGGCGGTTACCAGGTTGCCCAGGCAGGCATTCCCGTCCAACCGTCTCCCGGCCTCGGCGAGGAAACGGTCAAGCCGAACGAACCGGAACTGATCGACAAGATCGTCAATGCCATCATCGAACGGCTCCGCGTGCAGTTCCCCGCCGGCACGCCCGTTCTCCGCGATGCGCACCCCAAAACCCACGGCGTGGTGCGTGCCGAATTCATTGTTCTGGACGATCTCCCAAAAGAGCTTCGCCACGGTGTCTTCAAGGCGCGCACACACGTTCAACGCGCTCATCCGATTTTCTGCCAGTGGGGCGGCGGTCCGGGCGGACACAATTAGCGAGGCGCGCGGCATGGCCATCAAACTCCTGGGAGTGGATGGAAAGAAAATCCTCGATGCCGAGCAAGATGCACGGACGCAAGATTTCGTGATGATCAATTTCCCGGTCTTCTTCATCAGCAGCCTCGAGGACTACATCGATTTCGCCAGCGCCCAAGCAGAGGGAAAACTGGACGAGTTCTGGAAAGCCCACCCCGAGGCATTCAAGATCAATAAGGAGGCAGCAGCGACGGAATTCCACAACCCGCTTCGAGGACAGTTCTTTAGCGAAGAGCCATACAAGTTGGGACCGCACGCAATCAAGTTCTCGGCGCGACCAATTTCCATGACAACCATTGTCAAGCCGGATAACCCCGGGCCGGAATACCTGCGTGAAGCGATGCTGAAGCAGCTCAAGGAGGGGGATGCGTATTTTGAGTTCGTGGTTCAGCTTCAAACCGATGCGTTGAAGATGCCTATTGAGGACTCGGCGGTGATTTGGGACGAGGCATTGTCTCCCTTTCAAAGGGTCGCGCTGATTCGCATCCCGAAGCAGGACCCAACGGCCTTCAAGGACTTGGAGTTCGGGGAGCAACTGTCGTTTACACCTTGGCATGCCCTGCCCGAGCATCGGCCGCTGGGCGCCATCAACCGTGCGCGGCGGGTCGCCTACGATGCGATTTCCAGGTATCGCCACGAACAGAACAAAGAGCCCCGTCGTGAACCGACCGCCCTTCCCCGGTGACATGATTCAGGATCACCTGATATCACTCGACATCCTCATCGACGTTAGCCGGCAGTGGAATCAGCGCTTGCGCGACTGTCGGTCCGACGACACCGATGCATTTTCGTGGTTGCGGAAAGTGGCGACTGGAATTGAGCTCGCGAACGCACGGCTCTGTCCTGCCGGTCACCGCTTATCTACATGTGATATAATCGGTAAGCATTTCACGAAAAACACCTGTTTTGCGTCACTTCTTCCTGTTCATTCGAGGGTGAATCCGGCTCCCCGCTTCCCTCTAGGACGAGTGAGCCGCCCCACGTCTGGAATGATCCTTTTCGGGGCGTTATGCCATACCGCTTGGGTCGGCGGCGCTTCCTTCGATCACCGCCACCTCGCAGCATTTTTTGCCCCTCAGCCGGATGTGGCCAACCCTCCTGAAACGACCCCTGCTCAAGTTCTCTCTTGAGTATCTCCGCATCCTCCAGCGAAATCCCGCTGGCGATCATCACTGGGGCACCATCGACGAGCTTCATACATTCGCCGAGGGGCAGGCCAAGGATTTTCACCCAGCCGCGGCACAAGCCATATCCCTTTACTTCCACCTCATCCTCTCGCGAAGCCGTCAATGCCGCCTTCATCACCGGCAACCGGAAACCCGGCGTCACGGATTTCAGGATCACGTCATAAGGCATGGTAATATTCTCGCCTTACGAACTATTCCTCAAATCAGAATCCGCTCGACAATGTCCCGCGTGACCTTTTCTGCCATCATGCACCCCTTCCATGCCGCGTCAACAGCCAGCCGGAAATAAAGGGGATTATCTACGCCTAGACGCCGACCAATCATTGCTCGCCCGCAACCATGAATCATCGCATTTGATTGGCGTCAGCCAATGGCGATTGGCGTTTCGCTCGTCAATAGACTGTGGGCTCATAGGATGTGAGCAGAGGATCGAGCCGATTGGAACCCAAACCTTCGTTTGCTTTACCGAGAGATCGGACCCGGCTCGCCGCCTCTTCTACCGCGCCCCCTGCCTACTCGCTCGGCATCATCAACAGGGCTGGATCAGATCTTGAGCATCCGCCGGCTGACATTGCCCCCAAGCCGGGAGCCGAGTAGAGTTGCTGGCGGTACTTCATATCGCTCACAAGGAGGCAAGCTCATGCCCGCGCGCGCTCGATGGCTCGCTCTCTACGCTCTACTACTTGGTTTGAATACCTCGGAGTTATCGGCAGACGAGCCGAAGCCGGCGATGCGGCCGATCTCTGATGCCGAATCAGTTCTCGCAGTGTACCGGGAGGATTGGGGCCTCGCATCGAGTGGCGAACCCACGATCATCTTCGTAGCGTGGCCTGATGGTACCATCGTCTGGTCGGGTGATCGCCTGAAGGGCGGCGCACCGTATCGCACCGGCCATGTCAATCCCAAAAGAGTTGCGGCGCTACTTGCACGGTTTGAGAAGATCGGCCTGTTCGATGATAAGAGGCTCAATTACGTAAACTGCGGCCCGGACTCGCAATTTACCACGGTGTTCATCAAATCCGGGAAGAAACAAATGACGATGTGTTCGTGGCACGAGTTGTATGAAGAGTTCGATGAGATGGTCTCGGATCATAACGGGGTTTATCGTCTCGAGGGCCGTCGTCGGTTTGAGGTCCTTCGTAAAGCCCCGGCGGACTATCTGTTCTACCGATTTGTCTGGGCCGAAACACGTGCCAAACTGGCCGACTCGATACCAGACGAGAGCAAGGAGAGTGGGGGCAAGCCCGTCATGAGAGCCGGCAAGCTCTCCTGGCAAGAACCGCCAGCCACTCCCACACCGAAAGGTGCCGTGGCTCCGTCAGGAAAAAAATCCGGGCCGAACTAGGCGCTGCACCCGACCAGGGCCGCCGATGGTTCCGGATCAAGAACCGGCTTTACCGTCTTGAATGTAAACATATTGGCTACCTAGCCGTTCGTCTTTCTGACATAAGCATAAAGCGTCGGCCTGGAAATGCCGAGCATCTGGCAGATTTCACCGACAGCCTGCTTCTTCTGCCGGTACAGATCGACGGCCAGGGCACGCTGCTTGTCGCCAAGCTTCGGCCGCCTGCCGCCCTTCCGCCCCCTCGCTCTGGCCGCCGCCAGCCCGGCATGCGTCCGCTCGCGGATCAGGTTACGCTCGAATTCCGCCAGGGCGGCGAAGATGTGAAAGACCAGCTTCCCGCCCGGCGTCGTCGTGTCGATCGCTTCCGTCACGCTCTGGAAGCCGATGCCCTGCCCCTCCAGCTCGGCCATCAGCTCGATCAGGTGCTTGAGCGACCGCCCCAGCCGGTCGAGCCGCCAGACTACCAGCACATCGCCCCTGCGTAGCAGCTCCTGCACCCGGTCCAGGCCGTCACGCTTCGCCTTGCCGCCGCTCGCCGTGTCCTCGACAATCTTCCCGCACCCCGCCGCCTTAAGGGCGTCGCGTTGCAGGTTCAGGTTCTGCTCCATAGTCGAAACGCGGGCATAGCCGATCTTCATTCCTTCCGCCATTACCATCCGCTGCTACTCCCTTGCCGCGACTGTAAAGAAACCCGTCGCAGGCCGATAAATATTTATCTTGATTTCTTTATGCAGTTCCTTTACTCAGAAAGCAAGCGAAAACCGATCCGGCACAGCCGGGCGGCCGGGAGTAAAGGAAACGCTCGTTTGTTTTACTGCCCTCCGGCGACTCTTACTTCTTCCGCAATCGAGCGCTCGCCGAGACTCACGACGACGACCCCAACGCAACCTCCCGTAGCTCACGAACCGCAGCCACGTCCTCAGCAGCCGTGCCCACGCCCTCCGCGAGGCGAAGCAGCGCTTCGGTGAGCGCGACGTACTCGCGCGTCCCAAGCGACTTGATACGGTCGCGCTGCGAGGACCACCGCGAGACGGCCCAGAACAGCGCGGCAAGCACGGCGTTGGGCATGGCGTGGACGGCGGCGAGCGGGGCCGGAGTGATGTGGTCCCCAGCGCGGCGCACGACGCTGAGCGCGGCGTGCACCGCGCGAGCCGCGAGCGACGCCGCCGCCCACGACACGCCGCCGTTGCGTGCGGCTGCGCTGTTCATTAGGCCAAGCACGCCGATGGTCAAGCCCGCGTGCGTGCGGTGCCAGCTCTGCATGAGGTCCGCGGGCTCCAGATTGGTGGGGATGCCGGCAGCGGCAAGCACGCCGCACCACTTATCGTCGGTCACGAGCGTGCGCGAGCCCGTGGAAATGAACACGTGCTTGAGCGCACCGTCGGGCTCGACGAACCGCGCGTCGATGATGGGGAAGCCAAACACGCACCGCGACGCGCCCACGGCGTTGCGGTACTCGTCGAGCGGGGCAAAGGTGGTGAACATGAACATGACGGTGGCGGAGTCCGGGCACGACTTGAGCACGCCGAGGAGCGCGGCGTCGAGCTGGTGGGCGAGAACGGTGACGAGCACGAGATCCCACGCGCACGTGGGGTCGACGGCCGTCGCGACGGTGACGCACGCGGGGGTGGGCGTGGTCGGCGGGGACGTGGCGATGACGCCGCCGTCGCGCGTGAGCTTGTCCAGCGCGCGCCGCGAGCCACGAGCGTGACGTCGTGCCCCGCGAGCGCGAGGTGCACGGCGAAGGAGGTGCCCACCGCGCCTGCGCCGAGGATGCAAATCTTCATGTTGAGAACTCGCAAATGGGCCTGATCCGGTTTCGTGGACAGGTAGGATAGGGGCGTGAGTAGCAATGGAACCGAAAACCGGCTTAAGCCTTCCGAACGCCGGAGGTGCCAAGTAGGATAAACCGCAAATGTCATGCGATCCGTTCGCCGCCGACCCCTGATTTTTCGCGGTCGGCGGGAGTCGATGTCAGCCAGACCCTATTTGTCACGGGCGGGCGTATGACGGACTTGGTGGCATGGCTCGGGAGGGTCTGGTTCGACGGGAAGCCAGGGTCGCAAAGCGGCAACCCTGTATTTCTCTCCTATCTTGAGATGATAAGTGCCCTGAACCTCATCCGGCCGAGGCTTCGGCGAGCTGATTTCCCCGACTTTGTTTATATGATCAATCCATAACGCTTTAAATTGTGCCGACCGCCTCTCCATCCATCTCGACCAGCCGAAGTAGATCGCCACGATGGCCACGGCCGCCATCATCCGCCGCACCGTGAACCGCACGCGGGGCATTCCCATGGTCCGGCCCTCATGGCAAGTGTCATTCCCGTTTCGCCTCTGACAGCCTAGCCTCGACATGACGCCCTATCCAGGGGCCTTACGCCGGTTTTCTGGTCCGATGCTACTTCTACAGCGGAAGGAAATCGCGAGGGCGTCTTGGAGCCCTTGGATTTTCAGGGGTCGCCGCGGGACGAGCTCCGGCTTGAGCCGCAGGAGACTCCCCGACCTGCCGCCGCAAGCATTTGTGTGGTAAGGGGTACGCCCGGCCGTCGGCCAGTTCCTCCGCTGGTGCCAGGCCCGGAGGCTGGCCTTACGGGATGTTGATTTCGGGACGGCTTTCAGGGTGGTATTCTGGCTGTAACGAGGGAAGGTCAAGGTCAATGGTCGGCGAGAGGGGTTCCGAAATCGCTCATTTGTAGGACGGAGGCTGTGGAAGCGGCAATGGTTAGGGTCCGCCTCCGATTGGCCCCGAAGGAGGAGTCCGTGGCACACCTACGAATCTCGGTCGCGGGCATGATGGTCCTGTTGCTCGGGCTGGGGCTCATCCTGGCCTCCCTGCGGTCTTCCTCCGGCGCCGCGGCAGCCGCCGTGCTCCTGGTGACTCAGGCGACCCTGGCATTCGCGGTCCTCGCCGTCGTCTACCGCGCAGGGGAGGGCCGGGCGTTCTGGCTCGGTTTCTCGCTGTTCGGCTGGGGCTACATGGCGCTCACCTGGGAGTCGTGGTTAGGACAGAGCGAGGATCGGCCTGAAATGCTCACTTCGATCGCCCTCGACCATTTGGGTGCCTGGTTCCACCGCACGCCAGACCTGCAGACGGGTTTGTGGCCCTTCACCGGGCCGACCGGCCGCGAGATCCGGAGCCGTTTCATCCTGGCCAGGCTCGACGAGCCGGTCTTGATGTCATTTGCCAACGAAACGCCCCTGGAAGACGTGCTCAAATACATCAAGGCGGCCACCACGGGCCCCCACGACAGCGGATTCTCGATCTACGTCGATCCGGTCGCCCTGAACGAGGCCGGCAAGACGATGAAGTCGCCCGTGAAGCTCGACGTGGAAGGCGTCCCCCTGAGGGTCACGCTGGGGCTGCTGTTGAAGCAGCTCGACCTCGAGTACGTGGTGCAGGACGGCCTGCTGAAGATCGGCAACGCGTCCACCGTGTCAAGCGCCACCCCGTTCCACCGCATGGGGCACTGTTACTGGGCCCTGCTGGCGGCCTTCTGCGGAGGCTGCGCTGGACGCACTCTGCACAATACGAGGACCAGGGAAACCGTGCCACCCGGCAGGTAGATGTCACCGCATAAATCCCAATTTGGGATTTATCAATCCGGCATCGCCGGGCGGCCGGGCCGGCTTGACGGCTCCCCGGCGGGCCGTCAACGTACCCCGTCATGCCTCCACATACTGATGTTATCGTCGAAGCCCGGCTGCGCGGCGGCCTGAGCGGCTGGCGAGGGGCGGTGCTCTTCGTCGGCGGCTGGTCGGTCTACGGGCCGCTCGCCGTCTGGTTGCTCGGTGAACATCTGCGGCTGCGCCCCTCGTACGAGACCATCCTACGAATGGGCCTGCTGATCGCCACCGCCGGGATCATCGGCACCTGGACGATCTGCCACTTCAGCTATTTCGCAGTCGCGCCCACCCAGTTCCAGATCGGCCGGAGCCCGCGGGAGACCATCATCGAGTTCCCGGAGATCGAATCGATCGTCGAAGGGCTGCCGCCTCAGCAGTCCTTATTGATGCGGCTGGGCGGCCACGGCGAGATGGCCGGGGCACTCGCGGTGATCGCCAGGATGCGAAAGGAGGCGCTCCTGCTCGCCTGACTGGCGGGCGATTCCTGGCCTTGTACGTCTCGCCTGTCTACTTCGCCAACGTTGACGAGGTCCGAATGTCCCTGGTGGAGCGGAACCGGAACAAGGTGCTGGGTCGGGACAGTTATACGCCCGAGGAGATTAAGCGCCTGAGGTCCGTCCGCTTCAACGTGATCGGGATGTTCTGATAGGACCGACCGTTCGGGTGCTCGTCTTGGCCGCCTCCGCCCCGTCGCTTGACGCCGCCCTGACGGGAGCCAACACGGTCGCATAGTTTCTGTGCGCATGGCCAATTGGCCAGCCGAAAGGCAAACGAGCCTTTGATTAATAGCCCAGGCGTCGTACGGACAGGAGGCTATGCGGAGTCGTTGGCTCCCGGCACTCTCAACGGCCGGGGCTCCGGGGACCGAAGTGTCCGGGCATCTAAATTAGGTGCAGCGTCCGATAATGCCCACTTATGTTATTTCGATTTTGTTTGTGCCACTTGTGCCGGTCATTAGGACCGAGCGTCGTGTCATTTGCCGTTGGAGAAAGCGTGCTAGATACCGTCAAATCTAACAGGCAACCTATCGCAAGGATGCTACGCACAAGGCGTAGGGACCAGGGATTCTTTACGAATACGATGCCGGCATCCCCCTCGGTTTGCAGTCATTCACGATCCATACCACTCTTCCCGCAGAGGCTGCTGGGCAAAAAGGCCATACGTCAAGCCCCACACTTCATCCTCGCGGATGGTGAACGGCCCTCGTACGAGCGGTCCCTACGCTGGGCCTGGGCGGGTCATGTCCGCCAGGTCTTAGCACGCGGGCGAGCGACGCCCGCCTGTGGCCGCCGCGGGGTTTCTCCGATGACAACCTGCAAAAGGTCTCGGCCGATGCGTTGGCGTATGTGGAGAACAACCCGCACCGGATTGACTACTCCGGTGATCGCCGGTTGAATCTGCCGATCCGCAGCGTGTCGGTCGAGAGCCGGATCAAGCCGAGGGAGGGGCCGTCCCGTCAAAGGGGCAGAGCTGTTCGGGAAGGAGGGGGAGCGGAGGCCCTGTTGCAGGTGCGAGGGGCGTCCGTGAGCGGAGACGCTCAGGCCGAGCGTTATGGGTCTCGGCCGCGGCCGCACTCGAGTGCTGAGGGACTGGTCGCCTTGGCCCTTGAGCTGCACCGACAAGAACGCGATTGCACCCTCGCGGACTCTCCGGCTTTACGGTCGGCGACGGCGTGGAGTATGATTCTTACTGGCGAGCGAATCGACGGGCCCGGGTACGTCGCCGGATTGTTGTCTTGGAACAACATCTTGTGTCGATCAACGCGTTCGTTCGATAGGTTCGACGAGGAGCCGCGAGAGTTCCGGCCTCCGGAAGACCCGATCGATCCTGAACCTACTGAGGTGAGACATCAATGCTTGGTGCGAAATTGGGGATTTCGGATTACCTCACGCGTGTTTGTGAAGAGATTCAGAAGCTTGATCCGGCCCAGATCGAGAACGTGAGCGATCTGGTTGAGGACGCTTATGATGAAGGCCGCTTCGTGTTCATCATCGGCAATGGGGGTTCGGGTGCCAACTCCTCGCACCTCTGCGAGGACCTGGCCAAGTGCACGCTCCGCGATTTCGAGTCTCAGAAGCGGCTGAAGGTCTTGAGCCTGACGGACAACACGGCCTGGATCATGGCCTGTGCCAACGATTTGCATTATGATCGGATCTTCCTCGAGCAACTGAAGAACCTGGCCTCGCCGGGAGACCTGCTCCTGGCCATCTCGGGATCAGGCAATAGCCCGAACATCATCAAGGCCGTCGACTGGGCAAACGAGCATGGGCTGACGACCGTGGGCATCACCGGGTTCTCGGGCGGTAAGCTCAAGAACCTGGCACACCACAACTTACACGTGGCGGTCGACGATATGGGCATCGTCGAGTCGTTGCACCAGGTCGTCTTCCACTGGATCATCGACGACCTGTACCGGCGCTTCTCCGCCAAGGAGCTCGTCCACGCCGGGGCCGGGGCGAGCTGATCGCATGGCTGAAGACGTCTGGGTGCTGGGCATCGAGATCGGGGGGACCAAGCTCCAGCTCGGGATCGGTCGGGGCCGAGGCGACCTCGTGGCGCTGGAACGACTCCGCGTCGATCCCTCCCGGCACGCGGCCGGCATCCTCGACCAGATCCGCTCCGGCCTTCCCAATCGTGCTCCGCAAGGCCAACGTCGACCGCACGCAAATCCAGGCCGTCGGTATCGGCTTCGGCGGGCCGGTCGACGCCGAGCGGGGCGTGATCCAGAAGTCGTACCAGGTCGCGGGCTGGGACGATTTCCCGCTCGGTCCCTGGGTCGTCGAACATCTGGAGGTCCCGACTGTCGTTGTCCACAACGATGCGGATACCGCCGGACTGGGCGAGGCTCGCTTCGGCGCGGGACTCGGGTTCTCTCCGCTGCTTTACATGACCGTCGGCAGCGGGATTGGTGGCGCATTGATCATCGGGGATCGGATCTATCGCGGCTTCGGAAAGGGCGCGGCGAGATCGGTCACCTGCGAGTGATCGACACGAGCCGCTCGGACGGCGCGACTCGACGAGCTGGAACTGGTGGCCTCCGGCTGGGCGATCGCCAGGGCCGCCCAGGATCATGCACGCAAGATCCTTCAGGAAGCGAGGCGACTGGATCGTTCTGGATCGCGTGGCCGGCGACCCGAGCCGCATCACGACGATCCTGGTCGCCGAGGCCGCCCAGGCGGGCGATGCCGAGTCGGCGTCGATCCTGGCTCGCGCCCACGCGGCGATCGCCTTCGCCCTCGTGCAGGCCATCACGCTGCGTCGCACCGCGCCGGATCGTCATCGGTGGCGGGGTCTCCCTGATCGGCGAGGCGGGGTGGTTCGATCCGATTCGTCGCCTCGTCCAGCAGGATGTGTTTCCCCCATTCCGAGGGGGTTTCGATATTGTCCCGGCCGCCCTCGGCGAGGAAGTTGTCGTCCATGGTGCCTTGGCCCTGGCACGGGATGCGGTCGCCGACCGGGCACGTTGAGATCGATGCATCACTCGTCGCAATATCGGCGACGCAATCGCGGCCTCGCCCGCCAGCTTTCCTCACTCCGCCTTCACAATCCTTGACAAGATTGAAACCAAGCATACATAATTGAGTAGATGGAACGGTTTTCGTGGGCCAGGCTGGCGAATCGTGGTTGGAGATCGATTTGTCTAAGAGACTGAAGCCTGGGTGGTTTACAAAAATCAGGAGGAATCGGCAGTTTGTTTTGGCCTGGATTCTCGGTGTGATCTGACCGCTCTTCGGAGACAATGTACAATAATTGGTAATAGTGTCGGGCTACCTGAGTCAACCCAGGCTAGCCGGTGAGGGCGTGATTGCGCGATCCAGGTGGATCGGAGGCCACCCGGTTTCGAGAGAGCGAAGCACAACCTGGATCGCCGAGGACGTGGCTTTGCGGAGGCAATCGTGACGTTCTTTTGGAAAAAATTCCTTGAATCGTCCGGTCGGCGTTCTTTTTGCTCATAATCTGATCAGGAAGCCTGAAGAAGGCTATTGGCCAGCCCAAGATTTAAGCAAGATCGCTCGATCGGGAGTCAGATTGGGAGTCAAGGTTAACGGCGGGGTGGATGCAGCCCTGTCCTATGAACCAAATCGATTCCAATTTCCGTCTATACGAATAGAGCCCGATCGAGGATAATCCAAAACCCCGGTTTCATTTCAGGACAGATTACATGCTGATTGCCTGATTCGAGGATCGACGGTTTTGCGGATGGTCCGGGCAAGATTGCGAAGCGTACCTCGAATAACTTACGGATGGCCTCTTTTTCTCCTTCTGAAGGGGCACACCATGACGGCAAAATTGGCAGAGACCCAGCTCTGGCAGCAGAATCTGGCATCGCTGATCAGATCGGGTCTCTTTTCCAAGGCAGCGACCGGCGAGATGAACGGCTTATTCACCGTCGTCGGGGTCTACGCGGACGAGACGTGTTCCGCGCCTCTGGCGAAGTACTCCGACCTGAGACGCGCCACAGATGCAGCCGACCTGGTCAATCGGATCGCGACGTTCCAGCGACCGGTCGAATCGAATTGATCGGGTTCGAAGAACGAACCACGAGTCGCCTACGACCATGGCCTCCCCCAAGATGGGGTCCAGGCCATGGTTTTTTTGTAGAACGGAATCCATTCCGTTTCTGGTCGGTGGGTTTCCCACCCTACTGGGATGGGCGACAAGGACGCAGTGCGATGCTCTGTGAAGCGTGCAGGAGGCGCAGGATCGCGGTCATGGATGCTGCGAAGAGGCGTAGTCGGATTGGATTGATGCTGGTGGTCGTCGCGACGGTCGGACGCTGGTCCCGATCCGTTGCCTGGCGCGTCCCCTTCCACGGAAGAGACCCTCCGGACAATTGGCCGTCGCCTGAGCGGGTCGTGGTCGGAACGCGATCTGACCGCGATTGCGACACGTGGCCCGGCGATCCTGGATCGGCTCGAGCCCGCCGAGCGGGCCGCCCTGGGACGGGGCTACCTCCGGTTTCAAGTGGATCGTCCGGTCGTCGTGGACGTGGCCGTCCCGACCGACTCGATCCCGTTCTGGCTGGCCGACCGGGGATTCCACGCGACGGGCCGGTCGCTGGTGAATCCCGACGCAACCTGGCGACTCTATCGACGCACGTTCGAGCGCGGGTGGATCGAACTGGGGGTCAACGGTCTCGATCGGACGCCGGTTGCCCACTACGTGGTGTTCATCAGGCCGTCCGGGGAGACCATGACGTGCCAGGAGAGGCGGATCGTCACGCTCGACGGTGGTCAGGAGGCATGCTGGCGGATGGCGGTCGCACGCCCCGGGGTCAGTGCGGCGTTCGACGCGTGGAAGCCGTTCGAGGCCCTGCCCGAGGAACTGGTCGGTGCCGTGATGCTCCAGGCGTCTCACGCCCGACGGCATTCGACCCTGCTGGCCACGGGCCGGGTCTGGAAGACCCACGTCGTCTCCAACCGGCAGCCCGATCAGGTCGCCATCTCCTTCGGCGACGATTCCGCGCGGGAGCTGGTCTGGACCTGGAGGACCTCAACCGACGTCGAGGCGACCGCACTCCGGATCGTCCGGGCACCGAGGGGCACCGGCCGGGTGCTTCAGGCCGGATCTTGAACGGCCAGAGGGCGCGATCCGGATCGTTGCGGGCGACTCGTCCTTGATTGAGGTCCCGGGCTTACTGAACGATCCGGTGATCCGACGTCACCGGGTCTCCATGGCCGATCTGGAGCCGGACACGGTTTACTGGTACGCCCTCGGTGATGGGACGTCCCACGGCTGGGGGCCCTGGAAGTCGGTGAAGACGGCCCCTGGCCGGGCGACGTCCTGTCCGGTTCCTGTACCTGGGCGATGCACAGACGGGACTCGAGCGGTGGGGACGACTCCTGGAAACGGCCGCGCGCCGGCACCCCGATCTCGACTTCGTCGTGCTGGCCGGCGACCTGGTCGATCGCGGGAATGAGCGGACCAACTGGGATCATCTCTTCCTGCGGGCGGCTCCGGTCTTCGACCGACTGCCGGTGATGCCCTGCGCAGGCAACCATGAATACCTCGACATCGGTCCGCGGCTCTATCGTGCGTTCTTCGAGCTGCCGCACAACGGGCCGCCGGGCATCGAGCCGAACCTGGTCTATTCGTTCGAAGTCGGGGACGTCGTGCTTCGCAGTGCTCGATAGCACGATGGCCGTCTCCGATCCCGCCGCTGCGCGGCGACAGGCCGAGTGGCTCGACGAGACGTTCGGGCGGACCAAAGCCGCCTGGAAGCTTGTCATGTTCCACCACCCGGTCTATCCCTCGCATCCCTGGCGGGATAGCCCGGCGTTGCGCGAGCATTGGGTCCCGATCTTCGACAAGCACCACGTCGACCTGGTCCTGCAAGGTCACGACCACGCCTATCTGAGAACGTATCCGCTCCGCGCGCACCGTCGCGTCGAGCGACCGAGCGAGGGGACGGTCTACGTCATCGCGGTCTCGGGTGACAAGTACGTCGACCAGGCCCACCGAGAATACATCGAAGTCGGGTAGGCCGGCGTCTCCACTTATCAGACGATCGAAATCGACCCGGAATCCAACCGGCTCAACTATCGCGCCTGGACCGAAGACGGTCGGACGATCGATGAGCTCAGTATCGAAAAACACCGGCGAGCCAGCCGAGCAGGGCTGACAGTGGCAAGCGGCCGGCCGTCAGCGACCGGAACCACGCGAGCACCTGCGGCGCCCGGGCCTGGACCGCCATGAGGGCGTAAGCCCAGCCCCAGACCAAGACCCATGCCAGCGCGATCCAGCTACGCCAGTCGGGTCGAGTTCGAGGGGAGAGTTGAGGGACGGGCCTTTCAGGCATTGATTCGCCTTCACTTCGAGCGGTTCACGATCGGGTTGCATACAGAACACCATAAATTCTAGTATAAACAAATTTCATTAGATAAGTTTTCGTCGATGGATTGAGGGTCCGGTTGACACACCTGTTTCCTCACCTGTTAGCAAGTGCGCGGGCTCTTGAGCGATTCACGCTCGGGTCGGGCTCGCGCCGAAACGAGCACCCGGGGTGTGGGCAACTCGAATCGTGAAGCGCTCTAGAAACTCCGAGCCGGGAGCCCCGCGCCCGTCGCGGCCTCGGTCACATCGGTGCGTGGGGCGACTCCGCGCGGTGCGTGCGGGACCACCATCGCAAGGCGCCTCGGTAGACGCGGTCGGGGTCCAGGCCCGACATGCAGGGGTGGCCGGCGAGCGGGCAGACCTTCTGGTGGCAAGGCTGGCAGGGGACGCGGTGGCGGATGGTGAGCGAATGCCGCGACCAGGGGCGCCATTGCCGGGGTTGGTTGGTCCCGCTGAAGAGGATGACCGAGAGCGTGCCCGCGGAAGCCGCCAGGTGGGCCGGTCCGGAATCGGCCCCGATGAAGAGGTCGGCCCGCTCCAGCAACGCGGTGGTCTGGGTGACCGTAGAGCGTCCCGGCCCAGTCGCGGAGGCGGTCGTGGGGCACGAGGACGGACGAAAGCGGAAGGTCGTCGGTCCCCCCGACGACGACGACCCGCCATCCGGCGTCGAGGAACCGCTCGACCAGGACCTTCCAGGACAGGGGCGGCCAACGCTTGGCCGCGTTGCCGGCCCCGAGGTGGACGGCCAGAAGCGGGGGCAGCGGCGAGAATCGATCGGCGTGCAGCCAGTCCGCCTCGTCGGCGACCCGTTCGGAGCTGGGCGAGACGGGCGGACGTCTCGGTCATCGGGCAACCGTCCGCGCCCGGCCTTGGCATGAACCTGGACCTCGGCCCGACGCGACGCCGAGGGTGCGGCGGGGCCAGGCGTCGGCGAGCCGTCGTGCGACGGCGACCCGGTCCTCGTCGGTCACGTGGACGTCCACCCGCGCCGACTCGTCCGGGGCGATCCCCAGTTGGGACAGAAGGGCTAGCCGCGAGCGGACCTCGTGCCGGCCGGGAATCCAGCCGGCGACGTCGGTCAGCAGGAAGGCCCCGCCGCCCATGGACCAGCCAACACGGCGGCGTCACCCCCGCCAGGGCCAGCACCACCACGGTGAGGACATCGCCCCGCACGTCGATGCCCAGGTCATAACCCATCCGTCGGAGCGATCGGCCGAGGCTCCAGACCGCCGTGACCAGGGCCCAGCGATCCGGCCGCCGCTCGAACCAGGTCCGCTCGGCGACCCAGACGCGGTCGACGTTCGGATCGGCCTCGAAGACCTCGTGATTGCTCGGCGAGGCGAGCACATCGATCGCCGCCTCGGGATAGGCAAGTCGTAGCTCGGCGATCAGCGGCGTGCTGAGCACCGCGTCTCCGAGGTGGTCCAGTTGGACGACCAGGACCCGGCGCGGGGAGGTGACCGGCCGGACCGGCCGGAATCGCCGGAAGATCGCCACGGCGATCGTGCCCAGCGAGTCGAGCGCGCGGACCAGCAGCCGCCAGCGGAGCTTGCTGTAGCGGTATCTCCCGACCTGCACGGGCCTGAGCTTAGCGCACGACTTGGTCATAGACCTCCGCCGTGATCTGGGCCACGTTCGGCCAGAGATAGTGGGTCGCGACCCAAGGCGCCAGCCGAGGGTCGGGGCCGTCATCCCAGGATGTCCTGAGTGCGTGCCGGATCTCCTCGGGCCGATCCGGGCGGGCGTAGGCCACCAGGCCGCCGAAGTAGTCCTTGGTCGATCCGTAAGGGGTGATCACGACGGAGCAGCCGGCGAGGGCCGCCTCCAGGGCGGCCAGGCCCGGCGTCTCGAACCAGCTCGGCAGTGCGAAGACCCGCGCCGCGGCGTAGGCCGAGGCCAGCACGGGGTCGTGGTGGTCGAGCTGACCCAGCCAGGCGACTAGGCCCTCGCCGGCTCGCCGGCACTCCTGGGCATATCCCCGGTACCCGGGCGCCGACTCGCCGATAACGACCAGAGGGCAGCCCCAGCCGGCGGATCGCGCGGATCAAGGCCCAGCGTGTTCTTGCGCGGCTCGATCCGACCGACCGAGAGCACGAAGGGATCCGATCCCCATCGCTCTCGGAAGGGCTCGGGCGAGGCCGTGCCGAACGCCGGGAGTACCCCGTTGGGCACGACATGGAGGCGTTCGCGAGCGACCCCGAAGAGGCGCGCCAACTGGTTCGCCTCGGCCGTCGAGTTGGGCAGAACGGCATCGGCCAGGTGGAGTAGCTCGCGTCGCCACGAAGGGACTCGGTGCGTGATGCGTCGCAGGCACCAGGCGGAGAGGCCCGCGGCCTTCCGCGACGAGATGCGTCTCGAGGGCAGCCAGCGCGCGGGGCTCATACCAGCAGATCGGCGAGAGGACGACCGGGACGCCGCGGGTGCGGGCCATCCGGGCGAGCTCGAGCCCTTCGCGGGACATCCCGAATAGGTGGAGCAGCCGGGCCGATTCGAGTCGATCGGTCCACGGCGAGAACAGCCGGACACACAGGTCCGGCGATTCCAGGTGGCGCGCGGTCTGCACCAGTTGATTCTCGCCGCCGCCGGGCGACTGGAACGCGGTCGCGGGCGCGTGCAGGAAGACCGCACCCGCCGGGCAGTCGCCCCGGCTCCGCGACGCCAGCCAGGACTCGATGGTCGCCGGCATCGTCCCAGGGATGGTCTGGCTTCGTGTCATCGGACCATCCCCGCTCGCTTGAGCTTCCACCATCTCAACCCTCGCTTGACCCGGTTCGGCAGCGACGAACGCGGGATCTCCGCCAGGGGCGTCACCATTTCCCAGTCGATCGCGGTCTGAACGGCGCGCTTCAGGCTCATCGACCCGCGGTCCAAACCGGGCGGATCGAGCATCCGATTCGGATTCGACACGCTCCTCTGGTAGGCGAGCCCAGTGAGGCTCAGCGACATCCGTGGCCCGGTCACGGGCAGTGAACAGTAGAAATTCCCGCGGTGGATCTCCAGGGCGAAGTCGTATTCGCCGTCCCAATCATCGAACTGGATATCGAGCCGATGCTCCTCGCGAGGGATGACCATCCATCTCTGCTCGGCGCGCAGCGCCACCAACGCGCCAGGTCCGAGAACGTCGGCCCGCCAGACCAGCGGCCTGGCGTCGACCACCTGGGCGAGGATTCGCAGGACCTCCGGCATCCGGCCCAGCCGGCGCTCCGGATGACCGTAGGCGATCGCCAGCTCTCCGGCGTCGAGCCGCGACGGCGACGACCTGACCGAGGTATTCGCCGATGACACGCGGTTCGGCGACGCCCGCCTCGAGGAACAAGTCCCTCGCAGACCGGGTGGACCGGGATCTGCAAGATCCGCGAGTACTGGTTCCCCTTCCAGGGATAGAAGGGCAGGTCGTCGTAGCCGAGCTGGAAGTCGGACGAGTAGAGGTAGCCGAGATCTTCCAGGGCGTCGTCGAGGTCGGGGCTCCATCGGCCATGGGGCCCGGCGAATCCGCTCGGCTCGAAGCCGAAGCTCCGCAGGATGCGGTGCGCGCGTTCCAGGTTGAGCCGGTTGGCCTCGGGCTCGCGGTAGACGTGGTGGAAATGCCCGTGCGACTGGGTGTCGTAGTCCCTCAGGTCCTTGAGGACCGAGGGATGATGGGCGTAGGCGTGGGTGCTGACGAAATGCGTGCAGCAGTCGGCCAGGGGTTTCCGGGCGGCGGCGAAACGGTGGTAGTCCTCGGCCACGGGCTCGTCCAGGTCGGCCCGAAAGCTGAAGGCCGAGCGATAGGGATACGGGAAGGACGCCAGCCGGATCCACACGCCGCCCGCCTGGGTGACGGCCTCGCGCAGCCGGTTGACCATGCGGCGGCGAATCCACGCCTTGGGATGGCGCGCCACCCGTTCGCTCAATTGATCAGGGCCGACGGCCCACGAGGCCCGCGCGGCTCGTCGGTCGACCAGGGCGGCAAACGGATCGCATGGCTCGCCATGGCGCAGGCGCGTTGACGTCGATCGCAACCTGCTCCGGAGTCAGCAGGCCGATGAGCGATTCCCTCGTCGTGGAACGTCCGTCGAACAGGACGAACCGCCCGCCACGGAACGAGAGGGGGTGGGCATCCTTGACCGTCTCGAACGGCACCCCTTCCTGGGCGAGGACGAGCTGCAGGCCGGGGGGCGTCTGCCACAACAGGAGCGGCAGCGATGCCGGAATCGGCGAGTAGCGTTTCATGCGATTCCTCCGGACGCCTGGGCCGCCCATAAGACCAGGAGTCGCGCGGCCGGGACTTGCTCGAACGGAAATCGACCCGCCTCGCGTCGCGAGAGCAGGTGGACGATGCGGACGTCGGGGAACCACCGCTTCAGCCGGCGCCGTAGGCCGGCCGGCCGGAACCATCGCTCCCGGACCGGTCCTCGGTGTGGGTACATCCAGCGGCCCGCGCCGTTCGTCGATCCACTTCACGGTCACGCTCGGCAGCCAGGGCCGCTGCGCATTCAACGAGTACAGGTTCTTGTCGACCACGACAAAGGTCCCACCCGGACGAAGCACGCGCTGCACCTCGGCACAGACATCGTCGACCGCCTGCGGGGCCAGGTGTTCGAAGACCTCGACGGCGATCGCGGCGTCGAAGCTGGATGGCCGGAAGGGAAGCCGGCGGGCCGATGCGCGGACGCGATCCAGCCCGGCCCTGTCCGCCCCGGCGAGCATCGCCTCGGAGACGTCGAGACCAACCACGCGAGCCCCGCGATCGACCAGCGCCCGGGCAAACCGGCCCTTGCCGCAGCCCAGGTCCAGAACGCGACGGCCGTCGAGCGGTCGCAGGCTCTCCGCGATACTGAGGAGCCGCGGGTCGTCTTCCGCCACCTCGCTCTTGAACCGCCCATGCAGGTCGTCGAACCGCGCCGCGACGGCGGCTTCATAATTGGCGATCATGAGGCCCTCCCAGCCAGTGCGGTTTTCGCCGGGGTGGCGGACGGTCCGGGGACAGAGCCCCCGCCTACGGATTGCAGATTGCAGATTGCGGATTGTGGATTGCAGATCGCAGACGGATTCCGGATTCCGGCCTCTGGATTCCAGATGAGGATTTTCGATGCTTCCTCCGAATCTGCAATCTGCAATCCGCGATCCTCAAACGGGAAGGATGTCGATCCCGACGAACCCCGCGTCATTATCAACTCGCGGTGTTTCCAGGCCCGCACCGCCGTCGACACGCCCGAGAACAGGCAGAACATGAACCCCTCGACGCCGTCTCGGAACCCTTGCTTGAGAACGTAGAGCTTGAAGAAGGTCCAGAGCGGGCGTAGCGTCAGGTCGGTCGTGCGATAAGCTCGACGCGATCGGGCCAGACCCTCGGCCTCGAGCGTCGTGTAGTTGTTGATCTTCTCGAGAAAGACCTTCATGGTGGGGATCGTCCGGTGCCTCAGTGGGCTGCTCACCGAGCCGACGAGGCCGCGGAGGTCGACCGTCTCGTGTACCAGGCCGATCCATCGCCCGGAATCGCGGCGGAAGAGCCGAAGAGGATGGTCGTGCTGGGTCCCGGAAAAGGCGAAGCGGCGGCCCAGGACCTCGCTACGGATCGGCACGCGGTAGCCGCGGTAGGGTGCGGCCGGGTCGTTGATGACGCGCCGGATCTCGGCCGCCAGCTCGGGCGTCACCCGCTCGTCGGCATCGACAGACAGCAACCAGTCGCCGGAGGCCGCGTCGAGCCCGGAGTTCCGCTGGCTGGCGAAATCGTCGAAGTCCCGGACCACGACGACGTCCGCCTCGCGGCGGGCGATCTCGAGGGTCGTGTCGCGACTGCTCGCGTCCACCACGACGACCAGCTCGTCGGCCCACCGCGCGGCTGCGAGGCAGTCGGCGAGGTTATGCGCCTCATCCCTCGCCACGACCAGTACCGAGAGTCGGGGCTCATGCATAGCGGACCCCCTTCCTCACTGCGCCGGCCAGGGTCCGGACCGGGAAATAGACCGCGTAGGCCGCGAGGGCGAGATCCAGACGGCCGATGGCCGCCAGGACGATCCAGAGATGCCAGCGGACGTCGGCATGCCCAATCAGGTGCACAACTGCGGCGATCCCGTGCGGGCGTCTGCTCACGCGTCGGGCTGGCTCGTCCGATCCGGCGAACGGTCCGCGGAGGCTCGATCTCCGCTCGAGCTCATCCCCCAGTGTTGACTGGACGAGGAAGAGGTATTTCCCCGAGGCGTAGACGATCCCGAGGAGGAGCCAGACGGGCCGGCCATCGCGGACGAATGCCGACCAGGCGATCGCGGCATGCAAGGCCAGGTCGGCCATCTCGTCGAGGAACTGGTCGAGCCATCGGCCGAACGCGGAGCTGGTTCCCTGCAATCGGGCGAGGCGTCCGTCGGCGGTGTCCAGGACCAGTGCCAGAGCCATCGCCGTCGCGATGGCCGCGCGACCGGCCCAGCCGGCTGCGCCGGCGGCGGTGAGCCCGGCCGCCGCGAGCATCAGGGCGGCCGCGGTCAAGGTCACGGCATTCGGCCGGACCGGGCTCGGGCGTAGTAATTCCGCAAGCCGCTCGGCCAGTGGGAATGCCCAGTATTTTCCGATCGGCTGATAGGTCAGGCGCCGGGTCAGCTCCT
The DNA here is from genome assembly GCA_963842405.1 of uncultured Isosphaeraceae bacterium. Taxonomy (GTDB): domain Bacteria; phylum Planctomycetota; class Planctomycetia; order Isosphaerales; family Isosphaeraceae; genus CAVZRC01. Next base: position 596,342 of record CAWJGW010000011.1, read on the forward strand.
CGTCGGCGGTGAAAATCGCTTCGGGCCGGTCGAGCCGCCAGAGCACGGCCGATTCCGGCGAACGGCCGCGTCGCAGTCGGCGGCCCAATCGAGCCTCGTCGTAGAAGCGATCCGTCCGAAGGACCACGGCATCCGCCCGCGGCGAGCCGCTCACGAAGACGACGCCGGGACGGAACCGATCGCCGGCCAGCTCGCGGAGCTCGCGCTGCTCCTCCGGCCGGGCGTGGACGAGCACCGGCTCACCCGCGGGCGCAAGGTCCGCCGCCAGCTCGAGCAGGTGGTCGAGCATGCTGCGGCCGAGCACCACCTCGGCCGCCATCAGGCCGCGTGGCCCGCGTGGTCGGGCGTCAATCGCCAGGTGGAGCGGCCGCGAAGACATCCAACGCCTCCTTGCGTTTGCCGCGGTCTTCGCCGAGGGGCCAGTTCGCCGCCTACCACTGAAAACCGCCGATAGAATGCCTCTTGCCTCTGAGTCCAGGCGCTCCCTCCCACGGCCAGCCTGCGTCGAGCCGCCAGGATTCGATCAACCCGACGGAGGGCCGAACCGAGCGCCAGTACGAAGCCCGGACGGCCACGCACCAGCGCGGCCCCGAGGCGAATCGGCAGCCAGAGCAGGTGGGCCAGCAACCGGGCGCCGGACGTGTTCTTCCACATGAAGATCAAGGTATTGCGGCTGGCCAGCCATTGCGATCGCGCCATGCCGAGCTCGGACGCAAACGTGCCGAATCCCCAGTGATAGGCGATCGACTCCGGCACATAATACCCTCGATAGCCGGCCATCCAGCCGCGGAATCCCAGGTCGAGGTCCTCGATCCGGCCGGGGAAGTAGATGGGGTCGTACCCGCCGAGCTCCAGGAACCGACGGCGATCGACCGCCAGCACCGGACCTGCCGCGGCGGTCTCGTCGGCCTGGTTCACGGCCTGTTCGAAGCCGGGCACGCGACACATCCCCTGCACGAGCCCGTAACGCATGCGGACCCGCGTCCTCATCCCTTCATAGGTCCGGCCGTCGAAGGTCCAGCACATCGGGGCGGAAAAGAGGGCGTCGTCGTGTTCCTCGAAAACCCTGAGCAGGGGGGCGACCGAGCCGGGATCGAGCTTGATGTCGCTGTTCAACAGCAGGACGACCGGCTCGTCCAGTCGCGCGAGCACGCGGTTGAACGAGGCGAGCCCGAGGTTCTCCTCGCGGATCAGGCCCACTCCCGGCCATCGGTCGGCGACCCACTCGCAGGAGCCGTCGGTCGAGCCGTTGTCCACGACCGTCACGGCGCAGGGGATCGGCGACCGCCCGGCCGCTTCCAGGATCGACGGCAGGCACTCCTCGAGCCAGCCTCGGCCGTTGAAATTGAGGACGAGTATGTGAGTCCGGTCGATCGTCAAGGGCTCCATCCCTCGCGCCTGGTTCGAACATCCTGTCAGGGCTTGACTTGGGAAGGACGAGCCAACACCCGCGATCGGCGCCGGATGATCGGCCCTGATTCGGTGCATACCATACGGTGCAACGCGTTTGCGGTCAACCCCGGCGCCGGCCGATCGAGGTGCGGTGAAGACCGGTCGGCAAGGGAAAGGTCATTGGCTGCAAGAGTGGATCGGGGCATGCACGTGCGCCGATGAGCGGCACGCCCCGGCGGGTTCGATCATCAGACGGCAGGCTGATAGGTGCTGCCCCGGAGCGATTCCAGCAGCTTCTTGGTGGCGAGGATCCCCTCGGGCTCGCTGAGCCGGCCCCCTTCGTATTCGATCCCGACGAAGCCGTGATAGCCGGCGTCGGTGACGATCTTCATGATCCGTGCGTAGTCGAGGCTGGTCTCTTTGCCCGAGGCATCGAAATCGTAGCTCTTGGCGGAGACACCCTTGGCATAGGGCATCATCCGCGCGATGGCGTCATAGACGTCGATCGTGTATTTCCCCCGGGCCTTGGGGAAATTGCCGAAGTCGGGGAGCGTGCCGAACGTCGGCTTGTTCACGGCCTTCATGAGGGCCAGCAAGGCGTCCGGGTTGCTCGAAGGACCGCCGTGATTCTCGCAGATGATCTCGATGTCGTGCTTCTCACCGTATTCGGTCAGCTTGCCGCAGGCTTCGGCCACGCCCCCGACATCGGTGGGGCTGTAATGGTTCCCGGTGTTGACCCGGATCGCGTGGCAGCCGAGGGCCGCCGCGGCATCGACCCACTTCTTGTGGTTCTCCACCGCCTCGTCCCGCTTCTTCTGGTCCGTGGCACTCAGGTCGCCTTCACCGTCGATCATGATCAGGACGCATGTGACGCCCACGTCCTTGGCCCGCGTCTTCAAATCCTTGAGGTACTCCGAGTCGTGGGCCTTGGTCTTGAAGAACTGGTTGACGAACTCGACCCCCTCGATGCCGTACTGCTCGCGGGCGATCTTGGGGAAATCAAGGTTCATTTCGGGCATTTTGGACGGGTTGGCGTAGAGCTTCTTGTGCAGCGACCACTCGGCCAGCGAGATCTTGAAGTCGCCGATTTTTCCCGCCTCGGGCTTGCCGGTCGGCTCGGCGGCCAGGGCTCCGCGGGTGCCGAGGCTCAAGAGTGCCCCACCGGCGACCGCGCCCTCCAGGAACATCCGACGATTGATCTGTGAGCTTTCCATCGAAGTCGTCTCCTTGATAAATCCTGACTGGATGCGAAACTTACTCGTAGGCGATCTTCCGCTCGTCGAGGATACCCTTGAGGGCCGCCACGGCGTCGGCGAAGCGTTCCGGGCCGGTGAAGCCGTGCGAGAGCTCGGCAATGACGAGGTGCGGCTCGAGGACGCAGAAGCCCTCGTAACCGCTGTCCACGGCCTCCTGGATCAGGCGGGGGATCAGACCATCGCCGGCCCCGGCCGGCACGTTGCGTTCCGATCTTCGCGTCGTAATCCTTGACGTGGAAGTGTGTGACGAAGTAGCGCGAGCCTGGCCCACGCCTCATCGATCGGCTGCCGGACTTCCACGTAATTCGCCGGGTCGAAGGCGTGCTGGAGCGACGGGGAATTGACCGTCTCGAGGATATCGGCGACGCGGGCCGCCGTATCGCCATAGATCCCTTTTTCGTTCTCGAGGAACAGGACGATCCCGCGGTCGGTCGCGCGACGGGCCAGCTCGGTCATCCGGCCGATCACGGCCTCGCGATGGGATGCCGGATCGTCGCCCGGCGGGATGTAGAAGCTGAAGACGCGAATCCGAGGGGCCTGGTAGAAGTCGGCCAGATCCATGGCCCGCTCGAATCGCTGAAGATGCTCGTCGAACGGTTCGGTGATCCGGATCTTGCCGATCGGCGAGCCGATCGCGCTGAGCCCGAATCCGCGCGCGAAGAGCGATTCCCGAAACTCGGCGTGCTGGGCGTCGGATAGGTCCAGGACGTTCGTGCCGTGGATGGCGCGGAACTCGATGAACTTGATGCCGTGTCGGGACAGGACATCGAGCTGTTCGTTGGGATCTTGGGAGATCTCGTCGGCAAAGGCACTGATGCGAATCATCGATCGCTTCCCGAGGAGCCGGATCGCGAACCGGGGCTCAAAATCAGTTGTCATCATATCAGATCGGCGGAAAACCGCCAGGCACTGGTGGCTTGTCGGCGACGATGAGAGTACGATACGAGTAGTCGATCGGGATCTACCGGCGCGAGTCCCTCACGTTTCTGGTTACTCGGCGATGGCGACACTCATCTGGGTACTGCTGATCTACTGGCTGGTCCTGTTCGTCGCGTGCTTCGTCGTGGTCGAAGTCGGGCACGATCAGCTCTACGACGAAATCACGCCGCACGCCGGCCTGAAGGTGTTCGGCGGCTCGTTGTTGATCGCCATCCTCTTGACCACCTTGAGAGCACTATGGCATGCCCGCGGCGTACGAGTCGATGTTCACCGAGAATATCGTCTGGACCGTCCTTCAGGGGCTGGTGTGGTTCGGGGTATTCACCCTGATCTTACAGTTCCACCCCTGGCATGCCTTGGGCCTGGGGCTCGCGACGATGCTCCTCGTCACCGGCCTGGCGACGATGGGTGTGGAAAGCCTCATGTCGAAGTCCGCGGCGAACAAGTCACCGGCCCGGGCGACCCAGTCGAGCCAGCCGGTCCGGCAATCGGTCTCGCCGACGGGAGGTGCCGGCACACCACCGGCCGCCCCGAAACCGAAGGCGCCGTGATCCCGCCGCGTCGAGCCGAGAAGGTACGCGATCCGCGGAGGGTCCGCACCAGGTTCGGGCACTCGCAGCGCTGCCAAGGACGATGACTTTCCCGATGAACGGCGCGGATGATGCACAAGAGCCTCACAGGGCCGAGCCGCAACCGGATTTCCATTCCGGATTCCCGACTCCAATTCGGATCGTCGATGTTTCCTCCGATTTTGGAATCTGGGGTCTGGAATCTGACAATCCTGCTTCCGTCGAGTTCGGCGCGAGTCAGCCCCAACCCGATCCAGCCAGTAAGGGAGACCTGTTCGTGCGGTACATTACTCATGAATTTGCCCATCCCGAGACTCTCGATCGAGCACAACGCTGGTTAATTCAGGCGGGGTTCGATCCCAATCGCATCGAGGTGCATCACCAAGGGATTCCTCGGATCGCGGTGGCAGTCGAGCCGGGGGAGTCTGCCGGGGTGGAGATGGTGATCAACGCCGCGGAGTCGGCCGATCCGGACGGTCTCCCCAGCTTCTGGGATCTCGCCCGTCAGCATCATATTTATCCCGAGGACCAGGAGCCGGCGGTCGACGTCGCGGCTCAGTCGCAGCTCGGCCTCCTTCGTGGTCGGCTGGCGACCCGTCGATTCCGACAACGAGGTGAGTCAGGTGTCCACCGACGTGGAGCTTCAGAAGGCCTTCCGAGAGCGATGGGAAGATTGATCCGGAGCACGACTCGAAATCCCTAGGCTGGGAGATCATCGATGCATCGGGTGACAAAACTGCGTATGCCACCCCGAGAAGTCGCTCGAAGTCCTGTCAACCCCAAAATGAGAATGAAACGGCCCCGGGCGGTCAATCGTCGGGGTTGCCGCCTGGCATCGTCGGAGGTTAATCTTACTCCTGGTCAGGAAAAGGTCAAATCCGGGGCTCAGGCCGTGTGCCTTTGCAGGGTGGAGATCGCACCGACGGCGCACGGGCGGAAGGGATGACGTCGCGTTGCACATCTCCAAGGCAGTAATCACGGCGGCCGGTCGAGGGGCACGGCAGTTTCCGGCTTCCGATCCCGTGCAGAAGGCCATGCTCCCTCTGGTCGATCGCGACGGGCTGACCAAGCCCGTGCTCCAGATCATCGCCGAGGAGGCGATCGCCAGCGGGATCGAGGAGATCTGCGTCGTCTGCGCATCCGGGTGATGAGGCGGTCTACCGCGACCATTTCCGCAACTACACCGCCAATGTCCAATCGGCCAAGGGGATCGATTGGGCCGAGGAACAGGCCCGACGCCTCGCTCGACCTGGAGCAGCGTTTGCACTTCGCCGTCCAGCCGGAGCCTGAAGGTTACGGACACGCCGTCTGGTGCGCACGATCGTTCGTCGGGTCCGAGCCGTTCCTGCTCCTGCTGGGGGATCATCTCTACATCTCCTCGGAGTCGAGGCGTTGCGCCCGTCAGTTGATCGAGCTGGCGGCGGCCGAGAACTGCGCGGTGTCCGCCGTCCAGGCCACCCGCGAGCATCTGATCCATCAATACGGGACTTTGACCGGCCGACGGCTGCCCGAGCACCCCGAGATCTACGTCATCGAAGAGATCATCGAGAAGCCGAACCCGACTCAGGCCGAGCTGCGGCTCCACGTCCCGGGGCTGCGAGTGGGGCACTACCTCTGCTTCTTTGGCATGCACGTCCTGACGCCCACGGTCTTCGAGCTGCTCGACGACCTCGTCCGCCGGGACGTCCGTGAGCTCGGTTCGATCCAACTCACGACGGCCTTGAACGGCCTGGCGCAGCGCGAGCGTTACCTCGCGCTCGAGACGCGAGGATCCCGGTTCAATCTCGGGGTCAAGTTCGGCGTGGTCGAGGCCCAGATCGCCCTGGCCCTGGCCGGCGTCGACCGCGAGCGGATCCTCGCACTCCTCTTGGAATCGGTCGTCCGGGTCGAACAGAATAGCTCCTCGCTAACTGCGTCTTCCACCCAACCGGAGGCCCGGACGCTTTGTCTTCCCGTGAACCGCGAACGCGAGCCTGTCGCCAGTCGGCGAGCTCCTGATCGAGACGATCACTCACTCCGATCCGTCCGTCCGGGACCGCTCGATCCGCGAGCTCGTCGCGACGGCCAGCCTGGACGAGAAACTGCGTGCCTGCGACGAGCTCGAGCACTTCCGGAGGACGCGCGAGAACCTCTACGAGCGAGTCCGAGCTTCGCTGTTCCTTCATACCCTGTTTCGCTACGAGATCCAGGACGCGTCGGAGATCGGCGGCTCGGGGTTGATCCCCTTCCCCGGGTTCCGCGACTTGATGGAGCGGCGTTACGAGCAGGCGATCGCGGCCTTTCGCGAGACGATGCGACAGGACGGCCCCAGCGGCGCGATTTGCAGCGCGCTGGCCCAGGCCTACGAGCAGATCGCCTTCCAGAACCTGGCCGACCAGGTGCGGCGCTCGGTCCGGAGCTGTCAGGGCAACCGATGGATGTTCCGGGTCGGCGGCGCGGACGAGCACCCCCTGCGCATCCAGCCGGAACTCTTCCGCCGCGAGTCTGAAGACGCGCTGTTCCCGATCCTGGTCGAGCGGACGCCCGTGCGGTTGGACCTCTCGCATAGCGGCTGGTCGGACATCTTCTTCCTCGGCATGGACTTCCCCGAGGGCGCCCGGGTGTTGAACATCTCGGTCAACCTCGGGGTCCACGGCCGCGACGCCGCACCTTGTCCCCCGATCGAGAGCCGCCTCCGGGTCATCGCCGAGCCGATCCTGCGGCTGACCAGCATCGACCTCAAGGCGTGCAAGGATGTCGACAGCCTCGAAGAGCTGTTCAACTTCGGCAACGACTACCTCGGCCTGATCAAGGCCGGCGTCGTGGCCTCCGGCCTGATCCCGCCTTCCCTGGAGGGCACGAAGGTTCGGCTCGAAGACCTACTGGCGCGGGTTGTCCGACCGGGGCACGGCCTGGAGATCGTCAGCAAGGTCAACGACATCCCCAAGGGGTCGCGTCTGGCCGTCTCGACCAACCTGCTGGCCTCGCTGATCGCCCTCCTGATGCGGGCGACCGGGCAGGCTCGCAACCTGACCGGGCCGCTCGATCTGGAGGAGGCCAAGGTGGTCGTCGCCCGCGCGATCCTTGGCGAGTGGCTCGGCGGTTCCGGGGGCGGCTGGCAGGATTCGGGCGGGATCTTCCCCGGCATCAAGCTGATTCAGGGTGTCACGGCGACCGACGCCGATCCCGAGTGGCGCGTGAGCCGGGGCCGACTGCTCCCGGACCACCGCCTGCTCAATCAGCCGGCGGTCCCCGATCCGACTGGCACACGCCGAGGAGCACGGCGGCTCGTTCTCCGAGGCCCTGGCGAAGAGCTTGATCCTGGTCCACGGCGGCATGGCCCAGAACGTGGGCCCGATCCTGAACATGGTCACCGCCAAGTACCTCCTCCGCGGCCGCGCGGAGTGGCTCGCCCGCCAGGAGGCGCTCGAGATCTTCAAGCAGATCGTCTCCTGCGTCGGGAACGCGGACGTCCGCGGCCTGGGACACTGGACGACTCGGAACTGGGACGGTCCGCTCAAGCAGATCATACCCTGGGTGACCAACGAGTTCACCGAGACGATCATCCGGGAGGCCCGCGCGTCCTGGGCGACGACTTCTGGGGCTTCCTGATGCTCGGCGGCATGGCCGGCGGCGGGATGGCTTTCTTCGTGGCACCCGAGCGGCACGACGAATTCCAGGACCAGATCGCCGAGATCATGCACCGCGCCAAGTCCGGTCTCGACGACGCCCTGCCGTTCGCCATGGAGCCGGTCGTCTACGATTTCCGGATCAACCCGCACGGCACGTTTGCCACGCTCGACACCGGCCCGGACGCGATGATGCCGCCGGCCTACTATGAGCTCCAGGTGCCCCGGATGCTCGCGATCCCGGCCGCGTACGCTCTCCCAGCAGCGCCGGGCCGATGTCGATCACTTCGCCAGCACTCTACCCGGAGGACCGCGAGCTTCTCAAACTCTTCCGGAAGATGGTCAACCACCTCTTCCCGGTGACGCGGTCCGCCGCCGACACCTCGGCCGCGGATTGGGACGAGGAGGCCGAGCGGATCCGCCTCGCGAACGGGTTCGATGCTGTCCAGCACGAGCAGTTGCGCGACGATCTCCAGCGCGGGCGGATCGGGCTGTCGCGAAACCGCTTGCCGGTCGACCTCGACGTCCGCGACGTCGAGGATTCCGAGCTGATCCCGGCCGATGGTTCCTGGCCGATCGCAGGCGATCCAGCAGGGTGAGTCGGTCCTGGCCCGCGGCGAGGCCGCCATCGTGACGCTCGCCGCCGGAGTCGGCAGCCGATGGACGACCGGAGCCGGGGTGGTCAAGGCGGTCAACCCGTTCGTCCAGCTCGCGGGCTCCCATCGAAGCTTCCTGGAGATCCACCTCGCCAAGACCGGCAAGCTTCAGCGACGCACTGGGGATCGCCATCCCGCACGTCGTGACGACCAGCTACCTGACCCACTCGGCCATCGAACATCATCTGCACGCGACCGGAAATTACGGCCACGACGGCCCGGTCTACCTGTCGCGCGGCCAGTCGATCGGTCAGCGCCTGATCCCGATGACCCGCGATCTGACGCTTCCTCTGGGAAGAGACGAGTCACGAGACGCTCGATGAGAACAAGCAGAAAGTCCGCGAGGCCGGCCGACGCGCAATCCTCGAATGGGCGAAGAGCCAGCGGGAGGGTTCCGACTACACCGACAATGTCCCGATCCAGCGGTTCAACCCGCCCGGCCACTTCTACGAGGTCCCGAACCTGCTCCGCAACGGCGTGCTGGCCCAGCTCCTGGATCAACATCCCCGATCTGAACTGGCTACTCGTCCACAACATCGACACCCTCGGCGTGACCCTCGAGCCGGGTATCCTGAGTGCGGTCATCGATTCCGGGTTCCACGCTCAGCTTCGAGGTGATCCCCAGGCGGATCGAAGACCGCGGCGGCGGCCTGGCCAAGGTCGGCGGCCGGCTCCGGCTGCTCGAGGGACTGGCGCAGCCGCGCGAGGACACCGAGTTCAAGCTGCGCTACTACAACACGCTCACGACCTGGGTGCGGATCGACGGCCTGCTCGCAGGCGTTCGGGCTGACTCGCGACGACCTCCGGCACAACCCGGATCAGGTCGCCACCGCCGTCCGTTCCATGGCGGCCCGCGTCCCGACTTACGTCACGATCAAGGACGTCAAGCGGCGCTGGGGCCATGGTCAGGAGGACGTCTATCCGGTCGCCCAGTTCGAGAAGCTCTGGGGCGACCTCAGCTCGCTCCCCGACCTGAAGTGCTCGTTCCTGGCCGTCGATCGCCGTCGCGGACAGCAGCTCAAGGACGCCGCACAGCTCGACGGGTGGGCCAACGACGGCAGCATGGAGCACGTGCGGTCGCTCTGCGAATTCACTCGATAGCGGATTGGCAGCCGTTAGCAATCGTTGGGCAAGAATTGCGGCCTTCTTTGTCGAGCGAGTCGTGATGATATAAAAATGTTTTAATAAATCCTAAATCCACGGCCTTTGGCCGTGCGACCCGAAGAGCTCGAGCGATCCGGCGTGCTTCTCCGTACAACGACATCGGCCTGGCATAATGGGGGTCTCCTCAGAGTGTCTCGAAGAGCTTCAAGCGACCCGCGGTATTTCTCCGTGAGTTCATGGGGCTGGCATCCGAAGTGACGGCGGTCTCGAGCGATACAAGGCGTCGTCGGTTGGTTTGACCCCAACGGCCCCCTCGGGGGCCTTCCTCATACCACGGCCTATGGCCGTGGTCGATGATTTTGATAATATATTCACGCAAAGTGTTCCTGGTGACGGGCGGAGTTAACCGAGATATGGATGGAATCGAGGGTCAGGCCGAGCACAATCCCGCGAGGTCGCGGATGGCGGCCTGGGCGATCGGCGCCGGGCACGACCAGACGAGGAAAAAGAGGGCCTGGCGCGCCCGGCGCTGGGCGGGCTCGCTACGGAGGAAGCCAGTGCCTTTTCGCGCGATGAGGTAGGCTTGCGTCGATCGGAGGACCAGGGCGTTGGCCTGGGCGCGGACCTGACTGGGAGAGGCCGCGCCGGGCTCGTCTCGGGCCTGGGCGATGAGCTGACCCCAGAGGGTTCGCCAGCTCTCGCAGAGGACGTCCAGCGGCTCCGCGAGCTCGTCCCGGTCCGGCGAGAGCTCGACCAGGGCTGCCAGCGCCGCACGAGCCTGCCCCAGTGCCAGCGCCGAAGTCTCGAGGCCGCCGGTCCCCACCGCGCCGGCGTGCGAGAGGATGTCGTTCGCGGGACCGGCCAGGAGGTCGGAATCGTCCACCTCGACATCCCGGAGGTTGATCTGCGATGTACAGGAAGCCTGGAGTGCGGCCAGCGGAAATGGCGGGCACACTTCCACGCCCGGGCAATCCGTCGGCAGGGCGATCAACATCTGCCGGCCATCGTCGAGGGCCGCGCCGGTCACGACGAGGTCCGCCCGAGGTGCGGCCGTGACCCAGGGCATCGACCCATTGAGACGATAACGACCCGGCGCGAACTCGATGACCTGGATCGCCTGGGGACCCATCCGGCGCGAGGTCGTCAGGTGCGAGATACCGACCGTCGCGACGGCATGATCCTGGCCGACGGCGTGCAGCCAACGATCGGCCGCCGGATTGGCGGTGGCGGCCAGGAGCCGCCGGACCGCCGCGTCGTGCTGGGAGAGGATGAAGACCGCCGTCAGGCTGCCGCCCGCCAGTTGAGCATAACGCTGGACCAGCAACGGACGAGGACAGGCTTCTCCCCCGTATTCGCGCGGGAGCGTCCACCGAGGCGCGCTGGAATACTCCGATCGGTTCCCAGAGCGACTCCGGCCAGCTCTCCTGATCGGCGACCCGGCCGTCTTCCTCGGCGAGATCGGCCACAACCGTCGCGAGCAAGGCTTCCTCGGGATCGGCCTCGGTCCACGCCAGCTTTCTCGACAAACCCTCGCTCATCGGCTCGCGCCCGCCTCTCGACTGTCTTCGATGCAACACCGAGCAACTGACCTCGTGTCCAGAAGCCGATCCGGGAAGACGGTTTCCGCGTCGGTCCGGGGGCTGTCCAGAGACCGCCCCTACGATGCGAGGTCTGCCTCGCAAATCAGGTCGAAGCCCATGTTGTGCAGGGTCGTGCTCGCCTGCTCGATGTTATCGACGTGGAGTGCCACCGCCGGGCGATTCCGCGGATGCACGATCAGCGCGTACGCATAGTGGATGTTGATCTCCGCCTGGAGCAGCGCCACGCACATGTCGGACAGCGATTGCGGACCGGTCGGCAACTCGACCACCAGCAGCTCGTTCTCGGCGAATGCGTGCTTGTTCAGGGAGAGGATCTCCCGGCCTTGCTCCGAGTGGCTCAAGAGCAGGCGGAGGATCGAGCAATCGGCCGAGTCCGAGATGGTCAGCCCGACGATCCGGACCTTCGACCCCTGAAACTCGCGGTAGACCTCGAGCAACTGACCCACGCGGTTCTCGAGGAAGACCGAGAATTGCGTGACCGTCGGCCAGCTTCGGCCATGCATGGTTTCCAGTTCGACTTCGCTGCCGCCATCATCCTCGCCGAAACTCATGAAATCCCTCGTCAGTGCTCGGTCACCTCGCTCTGCCGCACTCGTTCTCTCCCTCAAAAAGTTTAATTTTTGCAACACCTCGCGGTCAATGGCATGTCAGCGATGTGCGCCAGACTCGAGCCCGCCCGAGTCCCATCTGACAACGCAACCGCCAGGAGAGGAAGAGCTGGCAAACTCCGGCCAGCTCTCAGCGGAGGCGCAGCACGTTCAAGTTTTCGGATCGGATTCGCTCCAGCCGGGTCTCGAGGATCGTCGGAGTCATCGGTGCGGCGACCACGCGGCCATTCAACGCGGCAGGGCGATTGTCGATCAACCAGCCGACCATCTCGGCGGCGATCGACGGGTCGACTTCCTTGCCTTCGGCGAACGCTTCGTTGAACTGGGGGAGCCACCGGCGACCTTCCGGTTTGTCGATCAGACCGCGGACGATTCCGGTCGGGACCAGGCCGGGGTTCACCGCGAAGATGACGACATTCTCGGCGGCCAATTCCTGGCCGAGCGATTCGACGAGACGGACCAGCGCGGCCTGGGCGCATCCATATCCGGCGGCGAAGGGGAGCGAACCCTGGTGGCCGGGCCCGACCAGGAGCGAGATGGACGCCTGGGAAGACTTGCGGAGCCAGGGGAGAACTGCGCGAATCGCGTTCTGGGCGCCCGGACCGCAGTCTCGACGTCACCCCACCAGAGGTCCGCGTCCTGGACGGCCATCGGCCCGAGCCCGCGAAGTTGCCCCGCGGCGCAGACCAGGACATCCAGTCCGCCCAGCGTATTCGCGATCTTCGTTACGGTCGTCTCGAGCCGCGTGCGGTCTCGGACATCGCACGTCAGAGCACAGGCACGGCCACCGGCCTCCTCGATCGCCATCACGGTCGCGTGCAGATCATCAGCGGTCCTGGCGATGAGCCCGACTGCCGCTCCCCGTGCCGCGAGCCATTCGGCCATCGCTCGGCCCAACCCCCGGCTGCCTCCAGTGATCAAGACGCGAATCGAGCCGGGTCGCATCAAGGGAGTCTCCAATTCTGTGCGACGAAATAGAATGGGCATCCGGCCACGTCCAAAGCTCACACCCGATTATGATGGGGAGGCGATTGCGGCGACAAGCCGAAGCCGGGCGGGTCGCCGGATTGCTGAGCCGACTCCTTCCGAGATTATTGTTCCGATTCGCATTTTGGGTATTTCGCCAATTCGACCGATGATTCGCGTGGCGGCCGAATAGTATGAGATGATGGGTTCGAATATTGAGGCCCACCTCTGCGTCTGCACAGAATGGGAAATGTACCGGCGGTGCGTGGGAAGAGAATCGGATGATCTCCCTAAGTTTTGGCGGAGACTCGGGCCTGGGAGGGAACAGCGGGATGGATCGGCCCTCCGGCATCGGCCCCGTCCAGAAAGGTACAAGCGCGATGCTGTGGCGACACCTTTGCCTGGCCCGGGCCTGCTCGGCCGCGGGCCTGGTCAGTGCAATCATGTTCCTTGGCGGGTCGATAGCGACCGCCCAGACACCGACCGCCGCCCCGGTCCATACCGAGCCGTCCGGCGCCGCCCGTCGAGGTGGTGACCGAGACGGTTGACCTGCTCAAGGCCAGCAAGTCGGGCGACCTGGCGGTTGTGGCTCACGGTCACGGACAGGATAAGGTCCGAGTGACGATTCGGAATACCACGAACCGACGGCTGAACGTGATCATCCCGCCCGGGCTGATCGCCGCGAGCAAGACCGCCCAGCCGGCGGCGGAGCCGCGGCGGGCGTCCGCAAAGCATCGGGCTCAGCTCGGTGACCACCCGCGAGGGTGCCTTCGGCGAGTTCCAGGGCGAGGCCGCGGTCGCCGGACTGCGCTCCGTCCCGCCGACCACCGATGCCGCCACTCGGTCCGTGGCCGTACCCGCCAAGGAGACGGTCGATGTCTCCGTGGCCGGCGTCTGCCTCAACTATGGCTTGCCCGCCCCGACGGGACGCGACACGCTCATCCTCATGGACGTCGACACCTATACGACCGACCCCCGCATCCGCAAGGCACTTCGCTCCCTGGCCACGCTGGGGACCAGCCACGGAGTCGCACAGGCGGTCATGTGGCGGCTCTGCAACGACCTGTCCTTCGAGACGATGATGGAGCAGGCGTCCGGCAAGGTCATGAACGTGCATGAGGTCGCGCTGGCTGCGCGGTTCGTCGAGGCCCTGGAGGAGTCGAATTCCACCGACCTGGTGGAGCAGGCGGCGCTGACGGAGTCCCGAATCTTCGTCCAGGTGGAAGGCGCGGGCACACTGGCCCGCGACGCCCGGCGGCTCCAGGGCCAGCTCGAGGGACTGCACGTCTGGGAATGCCGCTCAAAGTGGTCGAACACCGAGACGATTCCCCCTTCCTCGGCCCCGGCACTCGCGCTGAAGGTGATTCTGACCGAGGCCAAGACCGGTGAGACTCGCGGTCGGATCGTGGTCAACGCTTGCTCCGAGCCGAACGCCTGGTCCCCCTTCGGCAAGGTGGCCTTCCGCGACAATTCCTCGATCTCCGTGCTGGACGGGCCAGCCCTCTCCGGGCGATCGATCGTGCCTTGTCCGGCGCTTTCGTCTCGATCAAGCCCGCGCGGCGGTCGCTGGGCAGCACAACCCTGAAGCTGGAAAACCGGCTTCCTTTCACCATCTCGAATGTGGTGGTGAGGGCTGGAAACTCGTCCGGTGCGCCTTCCGTCCCATTCCAGGGAGTCGGTGTCGGTCCGGCCCGTTCGACGCTCTTGCCGATCCAGGCAGCCAACGCCTCGCTGGTCGAGCACGTCGAGCTCAACGGGCTGTGAGGCTGGGCTGGTGGATTTCTCCAATTGCCACTCGCTTATCGAGTTGCAGCCGCGTTGCAACCTGACTCGTCCGGCCGCGAACAGAAGTCGGAGCTCCTCGTCGTCGCGACGTGGGCTCCGACTCTTCCGTTTTGGCGATGGCTTGCGATCCGGGGAGCTCGCGGCCAGAGGGGACTGGTTCCCGTCCTCAACTCGTGGCATACCAGGACTCGCCGGCGCATGACGGCTTGCTTCGCGCGGGCATCTGCCGCTAGGATGGAGAGCCGACGTTAAGGTTTGCTCGTAAGTGATCTTGGGATCAGTCGGCCTCCTGCTTCCGACGGACCAAGTTGCATGCATCGGGAGCGACGTCGCCTCTACTATTCGGGCCACGTCCAGGGAGTGGGCTTTCGCTACACCTGCCAGTCCCTGGCGCGCGGATTCGATGTCGCCGGTTACGTCCGCAACCTCCCCTGCGGTCGCGTGGAACTGGTGACCGAGGGTGACCCGACAGGAACTCGACAACTTCTCGACCTCCATTCAGCGGGAAATGGGCCATTTTATCCGAGACGTCGCAACTGAGTCCGTACCGCGACCCATGGATTCCTTGTCCGGCTTCACGATTCGACATTAACCGCGCGATCCCATCGGTCCGAGCCGCAAGACCATCAACCGTGCCGATTGCTGCCCGGTCCCGCTGTCGTTCTTTCTTTTTCGTTCTATTCATCAAGAGCTCTCCAGTCACAGCAAAACCATGAAATCACTCACCATTGCTCTCGCGACAGCCAAGGAAGCCATCCGTCAGCCAGCTTTCTTCGTGATGGCGTTCTTCGCCGGTGCCTTGTTGATCGTGACGATCTTCATCTCGTACTTCACGTTCGGTGAAGACATCAAGATGTACAAGGACACGGGATCTGACGACGATCTCGTTCTTCTGCATGCTGCTGGCGCTCTTGACGGCCAGCTCGACGGTCGCCGACGAGATCGAGGGGAAGACGGCGATCACGCTGCTGTCGAAACCGATCAATCGTCGGCAGTTCATCATCGGCAAGTTCCTGGGAATCGAGCTGGGCGTCCTGGCGCTGTACGCGGTCCTGGGCGCGCTATTCGCCGCCGGTGTGTGGTACAAGTATGCGTATGACCTGCGCGAAGCGGGCTGGAGGCCTGCCGGAATCGGCGAAACAGTGGGGACAGGTGATCCAGGTCCTGCCGGGACTGGCCCTCGGCTTCTTCGAGGTCACGGTCCTGACGGCGATCAGCGTGGCGATCTCGACGCGATTGCCGATGCTGGCCAACCTGGTCGTCTGTATCATGATCTTCTTCCTCGGTCACTTGAGCCCGGTCCTGGTCGAATCGGCCGAGCAGGGTCAGCTCAACGAGCTGGTCGGCTTCATGGCCCGGTTTTTCGCGTTCGCGCTCCCCGCCCTGGAGTTCTTCAACGCGGGCCCGTCGATCTCCACGGGTGCGCGTGATCCCGTGGATTGGCTACGCCCTTCCGGTATTCGGCTATTGCATGTTGTACAGTGGAGCAGCGTTGTTGTTCGCGTTCCTCTTGTTTGAAGATCGTGACCTGGCCTGACCCGGCGGCCGATCCCCATCGCGTGATTGCGTGGGCTCGAGCCGGGAGCCGCTCAACGCTGACCGGGGGTTGCTCTGGCCGTCTCGGCCGAGCGAGGCGGCAGGCCGTCTTTGATGGTCCAGGCGTGGGTCTGGGCCCGGGCGGGCGGCAACCCAGGACCGAGAGCTTGGCGCCCAAGTCAAGGGATCTCACGCATGCAGGCCGTTGCGTATCGTCGCGCGCGAAAGCTCCTGAGCTCCCAACGCGATCAGATTACCGCCCGAATCCTGGGGGCTATCCAGTCACTGTTGATCGTGGCGATGCTAGGGGTACTGGCCCTGCTCGTCGCACTGATGGCCTCGCGAGGCGAGGCGCGGTTCCCGAAAGGCTCGCATCGAGCGGCTGCCGGAATGGCTGAAGCCGCACCTCGTCGGCCAGGAGCAGAATCCTTCCTGTACGATGACACGGGGATCTTCCCGCTGATCCCGGACAGCTACTTGAGCGACAATCCGATCCATCGCGCCGGGGCGCGGACCTTGATCGTGCTTGACGAGGATCCTGCCGACGTTGCGGAACAACGTCGGCGCGCTGGGGACCCTCCTGGCGGTGGGGCTGATCTGCCTGGTGCTGATCGCGATCCTCTCGCTGTGGCGGCGAAAGGTCACGGCCCGGGCGGCGACCGAGGTCGCCACGACGCTCCGGCGACAGATCCATCGTCAAATGTACCGGCTGGGTCAGTCGTCGTTGCCGACCGAGGGGGTCGGTCCGGTCATCAACCTCTGGACGCGCGAGGTCAACGATATTCGCGACGGTCTGTTCGCCGACCTGGACGTCACACCGCGCGGTGCACGTGCTGGCGGCGGGCCTCCTCGTGCTGGCGCTGCTGGTCTCGCCGATCCTGACGGTGTTCCTGGCCTCGCTCGGTATTCTGGTCTGGCTGACCGCCCGGGTCATGGAGCGCGATGCCCATCGGGCTTCCGACGCAGCCATGCGCGATGCCTCGGTGCAGTTGTGCCTGCTGCACGAAGACCTGGGTCTGCTCCGGACCGTCCGGGTCTACAGCGTCGAGGAGTATGACCGCCAGCGATTCGACGAGCATCTGGATCGGTTCCGGCGCGATGACGCACGCCGACTGGTTACCAGTAGCCGCCCGAATCCCAGCACTCTCCTGCTCTTCGGAGCCGCCCTGGCGCTGCGCCATGGGGCTGCTGGGATATAACGTGGTCGTCAGCAAGCAAATCTCGATCGCAACGATGGTGATCCTGTTTGTCTCGCTCACGGTCCTGGCCTACCCGATCTCCGAATGGCTGAGGCTTCAGA
This sequence comes from uncultured Isosphaeraceae bacterium, assembly GCA_963842405.1. Classification (GTDB taxonomy): domain Bacteria; phylum Planctomycetota; class Planctomycetia; order Isosphaerales; family Isosphaeraceae; genus CAVZRC01. The sequence goes on from CAWJGW010000011.1 coordinate 613,662, forward strand.
AGGCGCTCCGCCAGGCCAATCGCTCGGCGGCCGGCATCCTGGAATTCCTCGAGCGGAAGCCGGAGCTGCACCAGAATGTCGCCGCGCATTTCCTCAATCCACTCAAGCAGCAGATTACACTGGAGCACGTCACTCTCGAGAGCCGATCGGGCCGGGTCTTACTCAACGACGTGTCGGTGGACATCCCGGCCGGGGTCACGGACCGCCCTGATGGGACTCGACGACGATTCGAAGCTGGCCCTGGCTTGCCTCATCCCCCGGCTGACCGACCCCAAGTCCGGCCGGGTGCTGATCGATGGCCGCGATCTTCGCGAAGCGACACTCGACTCGATCCGCGCCCAGGTCGCCACCGTGCTCCAGGCCGACCTGGTCTTCACCGATTCCGTGCTGGTCAACATCGGGCTGGGCGATCCCATGAATACCCTGCCGCGCGTCATCGAGGCCGCCAAGGTCACCCATGCCCACCACTTCATTCAGGACCTGCCACACGGCTACGACACGATCATCGGCCAGCTCGGCCATTATCTCAAGCCAGACGAGCAGTTCCGCATCGCGCTGGCTCGGGCCTATCTCCACGACCCCTCGATCCTGATCGTCGAGGAGCCGAGTCAGCCGATCGACCATGACACGAAGCACTTCATCGACGACATCACTGGCTCGCCTGTCGATCGGCCGGACACTCATCATGATCCCACACCGGCTATCGAGCGTGCGGGCGTGCGACCATGTGATCATCCTTCACAATGGCCGAGTCGAGGAGACCGGTTCACCGCTCCATCTCCAGAACGAGAGCAAGCTGTTCCGCCATCTGGTCTACGACGAGTTCAACGAATACGTAACCGGCGAGGCGGACAGCGGTCAAATGGAACACGCCGAGGGGCTTCGTAAGACCGCGGTGGGATGAGTTCCGGAGTGGGGAGTGGCGAATAGCGAGTAGTCGAGTTCGTTCAGGCCGTGTCTGAACACTGGCTACTCGCCACGGCTGCGACCGCGATCAGCAGAAATCATCGACGGTGGGCTTGATGACCAGCTCGGGGACATGGGCCCGGGGATGGAGCTCGACCAGGAATTTCACGGCGGCGGCGACGTCTTCGGGCTGGAGGATGGCCGCGCGTCGCTCGGCGCCGACGGGGATCGGCCGCGCATCGAGGATCGGAGTGTTCACCTCGCCGGGATAGATGACCGAGGAGCGGATGCCTCGGGGACCCTCCTCGCGTCCCAGGCAGATGCCCAGGGCGGACTGTCCGAATTTCGAAGCCGAATAGCCGGCGCCTCCCAGCGTGCTCGCACGCAGGCCCGACGATCGGAACAGATCTGGACGATCAGCCCGTTCTTCTTTTGCCGCATCGACGGCAGGACCGAATGGACCAGGTTGTATGAGCCGGTGAGGTTGGTGGCGATCATCCGGTCCCAATCGGTGGGATCGAGGGACTCCAGGCTCCGGTTCTTGACGTTCGTGCCGGCATTGCAGACCAGCACGTCGATGCCATCGAAGGCGGTCATGATCTGGTCCACGACCGCCTTCACGGCGAACCGATCGCTGATGTCGCACGCGGCGACGAAGGCCGAGTCGCGTCCCAGGGCGAGCCCGGCCCTGGCCCGCTCGAGTTTCTCGCGGTCGCGGCCGAGGAGTGCCACGCGCAGCCCCATCTCGGCCAAGGTGGCCGTGATGCTCCGGCCGATTCCGCTCCCCGCCCCCGTGACCAGTGCTGTTTTCAAAGTCGAGGCCAAGGCTGTCTCCTCCCGGTGCAAGCGTCGATTGCTCGCAATCCCGTCCGATCGGGCAGTGTCGGCCGCGGAAATGCGGCCGGCAGCAACCATTATTCTACGGCCGTGGTCCAACTGGGGCGAGGATGGCAGGACGAGCCTGGCCGATTCGATTCGATCGGGTCGGGGCCCGCTCGCCGTCCCGATCGAGCTTCGAAAAAAGGACACGGCCCCGGAGCTTGACAGCCCCGAGGCCGGTCCTCTTTCCGGTTTGCCGGACGGATCGCTGACGGCCGGGTTCCCGTGGGTCGAGTCGCCGGGCCCGAGGTCAGGAGGCGGCGGAAGCCGCCCAGACGCTCATGGCCTTCAAGAGCGCCTTGAGGCCCGTGGAGCTGGAGGAAGACGAATCATCGCCGGTGCTCGATCCCGCCGGAACATGCTGGCCGTTCCCGAGGACCTGGCTGCTGGAGGCCACCAGGGTCGTCGTGGCGGTGGGGCAGGTCGCCGTCGGTGTCGAGTTCGTGTGTGGGCGCCGGGGTGCTGGTGGTCGTGGCCGGGGTGGAAGTCGTGGGGTCGGACTGGTCGTCACCACGGTCACGACGGTTGTCGAAGAAGTCACCGTGGAGACGGTAGACGTCGTGGCCGCCGGTATGGTCCTGGTCACCGGATGTCGAGTCGAAGCCGGCTCTGGGATCAGTGCGGCGGCCTTGGGAACATTCAGCTCTCCGATCGTGATGCCGGTGACCGGATCATTGATCGGATTCGGATCCTTGCTCGATCCACGACTTGAGCTGATCGACCGTGGGCAGCGTTCCGAACCGCGACTCGTAGATCTGCTGGAGCAGGACGACGCTGACCCGGTGACCAGCGCCGTGGCGAAGCTGGTCCCTTCGACGCGTGGACGTGCCGGAGTCGCCCGACGGGGCGGTCAACCCTTCCCCGGGGGCCGCGACCGTGGTCGACGAGGCCCCACCGATCGACGACCCGAGCCGCTGGGCATCCGACAGGAGATTGCCGGAGAGGTCGGTCGCCGTCACGCTGATCGTGCTGGCGACGATCGCCGCAAAGCCCTCTCCCTGTTGCCCGTTGAAGCTGTTGCCCGTCGCGGCCACCACCGGGATGTTCATCGCGGTGAGCTGGTTCGATCAGGTTGGTGACCTGCTCGGCAACCCCGCCGCCGGTGGCGAACCAGTTCTGGGCGTAGTTGTTCACCGTCGGAAAGCGACATGTTGACGGCGGTGATGTTGTACTGGGCGTGATTGTTGATGACCCATTGCAGTGCGTTGGCGATGCTGGTCAGGCTGGCGGTATTGGTACCGTCGGTGACACGCAGGGCGACGATGTTCACACCGGGCGCGACGCCCGAGGTCACTGGGATCGTCGGAGCCGATCAGGCCGGCGACGGCGGTCCCGTGCTGCGAGGAGGTCGCCATGGGATTGGCTGGAATCGTCGGCGAAATCGTAGCCGGCGATGACCTTGTCGCCCGGGCCGAAGCGAGCCGCCCAGGGCCGAATTGTTGTAATCGACGCCGGTATCGATCACGGCCACCGTCATGCCGGAGCCGTCCACGTTGTAAGTGGATCGGGCCTGGGCGGCGCCGATGATCGGGTCGTAGGCGGTGGCGTCGGCGTCCCGGCGGTGAGGGTCCCCGCCGGCCGCTCGCGATGCTTGGCGACGGCGGCATTGTACCGGACCAAGAGGTGGGCTCCCTTCGCATGCGAGACGTCCTGGTCTCCCGTGCGGACGAGGCTCGATCGGCGATCGCGGACCTCGGTGACGCTGCGTGCGTGTCGATTGTATCCCCAAGCCGGTTGACAGGAGACACCGATCATCAAGATGTTCGAGATGAGGCCGATGACGAAGACGGCTTCGGCGGCGGCTTTGGTGTACGGTCCATCCCATGAATCGTGTCTCCCTGGACGGCCGCCAAACCATTGGCTCAGGCCATCTCGCGAATCGGTTGTGAACGCTCTCCTTCCTTGGCGTGTCCGGGTGTTCGGCTGACTCAGTTCAGCCCCGGATCCGGACACGGAGACCCGATTCGATCGGCGATCGAAGCGGGCCATTCAGAGCGCAAGCAAAGGTTGTTAGAGACGGACCACCTGACGGCTTACGGTCGCATCCCAAGATCAATCACATTCAGACGTAAACTCCCCCCACACCTCCGGGCGGACGGCCCTGGCGCGGCGAATCGACGGCCGTGAGGGCCAGCAGGCGCGGACGAAGAACGCCCGTGTCTCGGCTCCCGAGGACGGCGATTCCGACTAAACCTCCTGTGGCAGACCGGCCGGAATCATTCCGCCCGATCCATGGGACGAGGGACCAGGAGTCCCCCGGCCTCACCGATGCGGCTCCGATCGCATCGGGTCTCTCGATCGCATGGCGATCGCCGCTGGGCGTCGCCGGCGAATCGAGCCGCGGACGCCGTGTCTCACTCGGTCTTGTGTCCCATCTTGAGACGACCTAGAGTGAAGGCGCCGTGTCCACGGATAGGTCGAGCACGAGTCTCGATCAGTGACCCTAGTATCGGACCGTTTCACGGGAGATATTCTTGGGAAACACGGAAATCATCGGGGTGATACCGGCCCGTTTCGCTTCGACCCGACTCCCCGGCAAACCCCTTTTATCCGCCACCGGGCGGCCGCTGATCCAGCACGTCGTCGAGGCCGCACAACAGGCACGATCGCTGGGACGGATCATCGTCGCCACCGACGACCCGCGCATCGCCGAAGCGGTCACCCGCTTTGGCGGCGAGGTCGCGATGACCCGCGCCGACCATGCGACCGGCACCGACCGCGTGGCCGAGGTCGCCGCTCAACTCGAAGGGACCCGGATCATCGTCAACTTGCAGGGCGACGAGCCCGAGGTCTCCGGTACCGCGCTGGATCGAGTCGTCGCGCTGCTCGACGACGACCCCGAGGCGCCCATGGCCACGCTCGCGACCCCGATCCGATCCGAGTCCATCTACCGCGACCCGTCGTGCGTCAAGGTCGTGTGCTCTCGCCGCGGCCGCGCGCTGTACTTCTCGCGAAGCCCGATCCCGTGCCACCGCGACGGGCTTCCCGACCCGGCTTCCGCCGTCCAACCGGTCGCCTACCTCCACCTGGGGCTCTACGCTTACCGGCGCGAGTTCCTGCTCGGGCTCGGTTCGCTGCCCCCCTCTCCCCTCGAGGCCGCCGAGAAGCTCGAGCAGCTTCGCGTCCTCGACGCCGGCTACCCCATCGCGGTTGGCATCGTGGACGAACCGAGCATCGGCATCGACACGCCCGAGGATTACCAGCGGTTCGTCGAACGATGGCGGCCGCTCGGTCGTGGAGCCGGAATCGACTGCCCTTGAAAACGCGGGGGGTGCGAGGTCAAATGAGAAGGCGGTCCGGGGGGAATCGGAATCGATGTCCCGCCTCTCCGGGGAGAGCAACGCACGGAGTCGAAAGAGAAGCCGCAATCGGTGATGTCGAAGGCCATCGACACAAACCGAGTCAGCCCAAGGAACCGCTCCCTGAGATCACGCGCCGGATCGTCGAGACCTACGAGGAGTGCGGGGCGATCCACCACCTGGGCCACTCCCCATTGCCCAGCTACCGCGAGGTCGTGGACATCCTGGCGGATTTGAGGGAGATCCTCTATCCCGGCTACGGCCGGCGACAGAATCTTCACCTCGGGAACGTGGCCTACCATGTCGGCGACCTGATCGACAGCCTGCACGATCGCCTGACCCAGCAGATCGCCCGCGCGTTCCGCCACGATTGCAAGGAGCCGCGATCTCGAAACGGACTACGAATCGCGGGCGCAGGAGATCGTCGTCCGGTTCCTCGAAACGATCCCCGACTTGCGGCTCGTGCTCGCCGATGACGTGCAGGCCGCCCACGACGGCGACCCGGCGGCCAAGAGCCTGGTCGAGATCGTGTTCTGCTACCCGGGCGTGGCGGCGGTCACCGTCTATCGGATGGCCCATGAGCTCCACCGATTGGGCGTGCCGCTGATCCCGCGGATGATGACCGAATACGCCAAGGGGAAGACCGGGATCGACATTCATCCCGGGGCCACGATCGGCAACCGGTTCTTCATCGATCACGGGACCGGCGTTGTGATCGGCGAGACCACCGAGATCGGCGATGGGGTCAAGCTCTACCAGGGCGTGACGCTGGGCGCCCTGAGCTTTCCCCGCGACGAGTCTGGCCAGATCGTCCGCAATGCCAAGCGGCATCCCACCATTGAGGATGAAGTGGTCATCTACGCCAACGCGACGATCCTGGGCGGGAAGACCGTCATCGGCCACCACTCGGTCATCGGCTCCTCGGCCTGGATCACGCGGAGCATCGCGCCGTATACGACCGTCACCATCGAAGATCCTCGGCTCCGCTACCGAGAAGGCAATGACGGCCTCTCGGATGCCGATTATGCCCGGCGGATCAACTATCAGATCTGAGGCGCCGGTCGCAGGTGAAGGCGCGACTGGTGATCTTAGCCAGGGGTCGGGATCTCGATCTCCTCGGCCGGAATCCAGACGACCTTGCCGTCGCGCCAGACGACGATGGGGGTGCCCAGCCGCTTGTGCCGGATCAATGCTTGGGTTACCGCCTTGCGTGGATGCTTGCTCCACAAGGTCGGTGTCGAGCATGATCGCCCGCACATCCTTGGACTTGTCCGTAGTCATAAACCGTACCTCGCCTTGATCTGCTCCCATCCCGGCAAATCAGCGACGAGCCGGGTGAGATTCGCTTCGCCGGAAGCGATCAGCCTGGGATTGGCCGCCTCCGAATTATCGCACAGTTTCCATGTGGTCGTCATCGGCTGATAGAGTCGGAAGAAATTCGACAAACCCGCATCGTAACGACGGCGGATCGTCTCTTCGGGAACATCGTGGCCTCCTTCTTGTACCCGCGCCGCGACTCGAGCCACGGCCATATCGGCGCTCGGGAGCCATAGAAACACCAGGTGGAATTGGTAGCCGGTTTGGATTGAGGTCCGCGAGCCAGGGAGCGAACGTCCGGCTCGCCAGCGTGGTCTCGAAGGCAAAGCCCATCCGTTGCCGGGCCAGGTCCCGGAGCCGGGCCAGCATGATCCGCCCTGCGGCGAGGGCCGCTCGTTCGGGTTCGAAGCCCGACAGGCCGCGGGCGATCACGTCCGCGTTGACGAACTCCGCGATCCCGAGGGCGTCCTTCAGGATCAGTGGGGCCGCCGTCGATTTTCCCGCCCCGTTGGGACCGGCCAGGACCACGATGCTTGGAGCAGCTTGAGACATCGGCGGCTGATCCCACTCCACGATCGATCTCGGACTGACTGAAATCGTACGAGAATTGCTGCGGGATTCAAGCGACCGAATTCCTCTTGAGCCATTCCTCGAGCCGGGACAGCCCTTCGGCGAAGCTCACGCGGGGTTCGTAGCCCAGGTCGCGGCGGGCGGCGTCGATGCGGAACCAGTGGGTCGTGGAGAGCTGGCGCGCCAGGAACCGCGTCATGGCGGGCTCGCCGCGACGGCCGGAAAAGCCATAGGCGGCTTCCAGCAGACCGGAGGCGGCCAGCGCGAGCGGACGCGAGATCGACCGGCGGACCGAGCCCATGTTCGCGGCCTTGAGGAGTTTGTCGATCATCTCCCAGAGCGGGATCGTCTCGCCTTGCGTGATGAAGTACGCTTTGCCGGCGACGGTCGAGCCAGGCTCGAGCCGGTCGCCGGCCAGGAGATGAGCCTCGGCGGCGTTGTCGATGTAGACCGGGTCGATGAGCGGATTGCCCCGACCAATGCGCTCGCAGCCGGCCGGATTCGGCACGGGCGATGAATGCGGGGCAGGAGGTTGTTGTCGCCGGGTCCCCAGATCAGGTGGGGGCGAATCGAGACCGTGGCCAGCTCGCCGAATTGGCCGCGAGGATGGCCTGCTCGGCGAGGGCCTTCGTCTTGGGGTAAGCGGCCTCGAATCGGCTCGAGTACGGAGTCGACTCATCCACGCCTTCCATATCCAACCCATTGAACACGACGCTGGGCGAGCTCGTGTAGATGATCCGTCTCGACCCGCTGGCCCTGCAGGCGGCGAGCAGGTTTTGCGTCCCCTCGACGTTCGCCCGGTAGTACTCGCGCTCCGGTCCCCCAGAGCCCGGCCTTGGATGCCGTGTGGAAGACGGTGTGGCAACCCTCCACGGCACGCGTGACCGTCCCCGGATCGGCGATGTCCCCCTGGACTTGCTCCGCGCCGAGCTCCCGAAGATGGGGATAATCTCTCCGGGCCAGGCTGCGGACCGACAGTCCGCGATCCCTGAGCAATCTGACCAGGGCGGTGCCCAGGAAGCCGCCGCCGCCGGTCACCAGCACGTTGCCCAGTCCCGAACCGTTCATGATGACAATCTCCTCGCCGCCCAGACGGCGAGCTTTTCGCGGAAGATCTTGGAGTTGTGGCGAATATCCACGGGAAACGCCGGATGGAACAGGACCGTGCGGATCTTCCGCGTATGAGGGTAGCCGCCACCACGCTCGAGAAGCTCGCCCCGGATGCGTTCTTCGTCGCGCGCGGACAGGCGCCGGACGGGTTCGATGCAGATCACCGGGATCATCGCGCGGCGAGGTCTCCCGACCCCGCCCTCTGTCCCGCTTACGCCGACCAGCGCGGAGCGGAACACTTCGGGATGGGTGTTGAAGATGGCCTCGCAGGGGATGGTGAAGAGCGTCTCATCGGCCAGGATCACGCGGTGCGACTTCCGCCCGCAGAACCAGAGCCTTCCCCGGTCGTCGCGATAGCCGACGTCCCCCATGCGGTGGTAGATGATCGACCGCTCGGGGTCGGCGATCTTGGCGAGCTTCGTGGCCTCGGGTCGGTTGAAGTATTCGCGGGTGACGACGGGTCCGGCGACGACGATCTCGCCGATGGTGCCGTCGGGGACCAGCAAGTCGTCGGACCAGACGGGAATGGGCTCGTCGCGAATGACGATGATCCGGGCGTCGATCCACTCGACCGGCCGGCCGACGCAGACGCCCTTGCCCGCGTCGGTCAGTCGACGGGTCTCGCCCAGGATCTCGTCGCTGCCGATCGCGGCGACCGGTAGCGCCTCGGTCGCCCCGTAGGTCGGGTAGACTTGCGCCGGGGGTTCGAGCCGGCCGGCCATTCTCTCGATGATCGCCGATGACACCGGCGCACCCGCGGTGACGATCCGCTTCACGGTCGGAGAGCTTGGTGGGCGTGCCGACGTCTCCCCGGACGAGCTGCCGGAGCAAGGCCGGCGAGCCGAACAGGTTGGTCGCGCCGAAGTCCTCGATCGCCTCGACGATCTTCGCGGGATTCGCCCGAGCCGGTCGCGTCGGATCCATGTCCGGCACGATCGCCGTCATCCCCAGCGCCGGCGCGAAGAGCGCGAAGAGCGGGAAGGTGCAGAGATCGATCTCGCCCGGCTCGATGGCGAAGAGCTTTTGGATCTGTTCCACCTGGGCGTTGAGGATTGCCTGGGTGTATACCGCTCCCTTCGGCGGGCCGGTGCTGCCGCTGGTGAACAGGATCGCCGCCAGCTCATCCGCCGCCGAGTGAATCGGTGGCGAGAGTCAAGTCGAGCCCGTGCTCGATCGCCTCCCGGCCTGCGCTGTCGCACGTCATCGAGGGTCTTCACACCGAACCGGCCAGGACGCGTACGCCCCGGTTCCACGAGGATGACCTGACGCACCGTCTCGCGTCCCCAGCCGAGGATCCGACGCGCCCAGACGGCCTTCGGAATACCGATGAACACCTCGGGCGCCGCCTCGCGACAGCACTGGCCGAGGTTGCGCAATCCGATCCCCGGGTCGATCAGGACCGGCACGACTCCTGCCTTGAAGACGGCGAAGACCAGCGCGAAGAAGTCCAGACCCGGCCGGACCATCACGACGGCCCGGGTGCCGCGGGCGATCCCGATCGCTCTCAAGCCGCAAGCAATCTCGTCGCTCTCTCGATCGAGCTGACGATAGGTCAAGTGCGTGTAGCGGACGCGGCCCGATCGGTCTCGCCCGGCCGGCACGACGACGGCCAGGGTGTAGGGATGCCTCCGGGCCATCGCGCTCAAGTGAGCGGCGATATTCATCGGCCCGGATCGAGTGGACGATCGAATCAACCGACAGGCTCCCGGACCAAGGGATGGGCAGTGAGGAAAGTCCGAACCAGGCCGGCAATGGCCTCGCGTTCATCCTCGAAGACCAGGTGTCCGGCTCTCGGGAAGCGATGCACTTCCGCGTCGGGAAACCGGCGCACCCATTCGTCGAGGACCGGCGAATCGAAGACGAAATCCTTCATCCCCCACGCGATCATCATCGGGACCGGTTCGAGCAAGGGAAGGCGGTCCTGGACCCAGGAGATCAGCTCGTAGCTGGGATCGCCGGGCCGCAAGGGGATATCCTGGACGAAGCGATGGATGGCGATCCGATTGGCCCACGAATCATACGGGGCGGCATAGGCGTCGCGAACGGCTCGAGGCAGACGACGTTTCTTGCAACCGATCCAGGCGGTGCCCCGGACGAACAGGTTGAGCCCCCGGACCAGCCAACTGCCGAGGGGTGTATCGCGAAAGAGCGACAAGGCCCAGGGGAACGATTTCCCCGCCGGCTTGTGGAACGCCGTCGTGTTGCAGACCACCAGCCGCGCGATCCGATCCGGGTGGCGGGCCGCGAAGGTCATGCCGATGATTCCCCCCAGTCGTGCATCACCAGGGTCAGCTCGCGATCGAGGCCAAGGTGGTCGAGCAACCGTTCCAGGTCGTCGACCCGGCTGGCCAGCCGGTAATCATAACGCGAGTCATCGGGCTTGTCGGAGAGTCCGCAGCCGATGTGGTCGGGCACGATGACGCGGTACGAATCCCGCAGGTCCTCGATGAGATGCCGATAGTAAAACGACCATGTCGGATTCCCGTGGAGCATGACGACCGGCTCGCCCGCGCCCTCGTCGATGTAGTGCAGGCGCAGACCGTCACGGTCGAGGTCCCGCCCGGGATGGTCCGCCAGGAATCGTTGCAAGAACGGAATTCATCGTCGCGGTGGCTCCGGTCGTCTGACTACCACTCCAGCCCGAGCATCATGCAGTTCAGCCCGCTACCGATCCCGAGGAAGGCGACCCGGTCGCCCGGCTCGAGGAACTCGCGTTCCTCGGCCAGTCCGGCAGTCATCGGCAGAGAGACGGTGCCCATATTTCCCAGGTAGGGATAGGTCGGGAAATCCTTCGAGGCGGGCACGCCCAGCATCTTCAAGATCGTGTCGCGGTGCGACGAACCGACCTGGTGGCAGATGACCTTGTCAACCTGATCCCCCGACCAACCGAGCTGATGCAGAGAATGCTCGCCACGTCTGCACGCCCAGTTCAACCCCATGCGCCAGGACGGCTGCCGAGTCGGTCGCGGTGAACTGGTGGAAGTCCTGGGATTCGCCGGGATGGGCCGGCTCGATGCCCCACCGGCAGAGCCCGTGGAACTGCGGGGCGGTTCGCCAGACGCCGCCCAGGAGCTTCCGACTCCTGGGCGTGGAGAACGAGCCGTCGGTCAACAGCACGGCGACGGCCCCCGACCCGCCGGTCAGCGTGGCCAGCGACAGTTTGAAGAAGTCCATGCTCCGGTTCTGCGAGCATCTGTTCGATCACGATCTCGTTGATCTCGCGCGAGGCCTCGCAGGCGACGACCATCCCCGCGCGGACCTGGCCGAACTCGATCCGGTTGGCGATCTCGAGCATGCCGTTGAGCACGCCCAGGCAGGCGTTGCTGACGTCGTAAACCGCGGCCTCCGGGCCAACCCCGATGCTGGAGGCCACGCGGCACGCCATCGCCGGCTCGAAATACTCGCGGCAGACCGCGCCGTAGATCAGGGCGTCGAGCTGGTCGGCGCGGACGCTCGAAACCTCCACGCGCGGCGAGCCGCCGCGATCGCCCCGTCCGAGAGCCGGTGGCCCTCTTCCCACCATCGACGCTCGACGATCCCCGTCAAGGCTTCGAGCTGCCCTTCGGCCAGATGGAGCACGGAGTACAGATCCTTCAACCTCCGCTCGAGCTCCAGCGAGGAGACCACGACGGGGGCGATCTCATATCCGATCGCATCGATATAGACTTTCGAATACTTCATGGACGAACCGGCACCTTACGTCTAAGCCGCGGCAGGACAGCCGGAGCACCTACCATCATCGGATCGATCGTTCCCCGCTCCGGCAGCATTCCCAGAGCCGTTCCAGCTCGCGCCGGCTCGTCCCGGACAACTGGAGGGCCAGGTCGGTGACCGCCACGACCGGCTTGCCATCGGCGATAATCAGCGCGTCGGCGATCGCGTAGGGCTCCGGCCGATAGCCCCGCTCCTTGATCGTGACCTCGTACGCGGCCAGCCGGGTGGATTCGATGATCTGCCCGCGGCACCGGAGCCGATTGGCGATTCCCGGCACCGGCTCGAACGCGACTTGTCCCCGCCGGCCGATCCAACCCAACCGCATCATGAAGATCCGAAGCGTGTGGAGGCAGCACTCGTACATCAACGTGCCGGGCATGACCCGATCGTCGACGAAGTGGCAGACCATGAACCAATCGCCGGGATGGATGTCGGCCTCGGCGCGGATCAGTCCCAGCCCGGCAGGACCGCCCGATGGGTCGAGGGTCGCCACCCGCTGGATCAGCGTCATCAGAGCCGCCCGGCAACGGGATCGGATCCGTCGATCGGCAGCCGGTCGAATGGGGCCTCGAACGCGGAGGCCAGGTCGCCCCGTCGCAGGGCGTCGACCTGTCGCTCGTCGAGCCGCCTCGGCGACATCGGGATCAGCTCGCGGTCATCGTTGAAGCGGGAATTCGGCTTTGAGGGCACCGGGAGGCTTCCGGGCACAATCCCCTTGCCGGAGGCCAGGTCCTCGGCGCGTGAAGAACCCTGCACAGCCATCGCGCATCGTCAGGACCGGCTCGCCGCGGACACGTCGCGTCGAACTCGAACCGAAACAGGATCGTCTTGCCCTGGCGGAAGAACCGGTTAATGCGGATGTCGTAGCGGATCACCTCACCGACACCCGGCAGCCCGCGGTGGAAGGTCACGGTCGCGTCGAGCAACCGATACATCGCCAGGCCCCGGGTCTCGAAGTCAACGCCCAGGTAGCCGGAGAGGACCAGGTCGGCCTGACCAGCCTCCATCGCGACACACGGTGCGACCCGCTCGCTGTCGAGATACCACGCACCAGGACGGACCACGTGCTCGGTGACGATCCGCCCCTCCTGAAGCGAGCGCGGCGTGCCCTCGATGGTCAGGATCCGATCGACGAGCATCAAGGGCTCATCGGGCAGGCGGACCCTCACCGGGAATCGGTCGACCTCCGCGAATTCCGGACCGAAGACCGCGGCCACCGATCCCACGGCGAGCTCCAGGCATTGCCGGCGGTCGAACAGGACGGCCTCCGTCGAGTCTGGCGGAAGTGTGGGATCGCGCGGCACGGCCGCGGGCCGATCGTGGTGGGCAGGGGCCATGCTCGCGCCGATTTCCCGCCACTCGTCGATGAGCTCGAGCTGAAATTCAAGGTGCTTTCCCATCAAATCGGCCGTGCCTTCGGCGAGCCGCAAGAACGCGCGATGGGCTTCAAGCCGTGCGACTTCCGCATCGTGGAGCGGGCGAGCCAGCGTCCAGGATCCGCCGGATCGGGAACGATCCTCGTGCCATCCCCGCGGATCGACGACATCCGAGCTGCCCCGTTCGGCCTGCGCCGAAACAACCGATGGATTTCGGACCGTCGTCGGAGTGGTTGGGACGGAGGTGCTCGGTTCGTATTCCTGTTGCATGGTCGAATCCGTGGCGACGGCAAGAGGTCTTGGGTGGAATGGGAGGGGAGGGACCTCGAACTCCTTGAGCCCCACTTCGACTCGGACGGTATGACGCCGGGCGACCCCGTCAGGAGGCGGCCCACTCCCTGGGTCCAGGACCCGCTCCGACGAGGTGCCGTCTAGACTATCCAGGTTGACCGGGAGGCGGTTGGCAACACATTCGCCGAGAGCCTCCGCCCGTTCGTCAGGGGCCGATTCCTTGCGGCTCGGAGCCGCTTCGAGGATGACATGGAGACAGTTGCCGCCCAGACCCGATGCACAGACTTTAGCTCGACGAGGCACCGTCGGCACGGTTCCTCAGCCAGAACTGAGTGGCTCTCGGTCGGTCGTCACCTCGGGTCGGCGGTAGGACCTGATGATGGAGGCAAAGGACCGCTTTCGCGGTCTCCAAGAGTCCCGCCGCAACGACTCTCCCTCCTTCGAGGCATTCTCCCCCATCAAGGGGGCGGGAGGTCCCGATGATGGCATAGACCCGATCGCCGTCGCGTTGTGCGTCGTCGAGTCGCTTCAGGACCAGGGAGACGGCCGCGTCGGAAGCCCACTCGAGGCGAGGCCGCCGCTCGTCGCCTCGGACGAGTCGGGCTGGAGTCGCTGGCGGGCCAGGACGGCTCGAGGATCCCCGGCGAGGTCGACCGCCCCCACGATCGCCGCGTCGAGCTCGCCGCGTCGAAGCCATTCGACGGCGATCGCCAGCGCCTGGATACCCGAGGTCTCATCGCACGAGACGGTGAAGCTGGGACCGCCGATCCGGAACTCGCGTGCGATCCGGCTGGCCACGAGTCCGCCGAGAGACCCCATCGTCCGATTGGCCGTCAGGGCCGGACCGGCCGCCTCGCGCAGCTCCTCGACCCAGCGCGCGAGGGCCTCTCTGAGACAGGCCGAGGCTCAGCTTCCGGTTCCACTCCCGGGCCCGATCGGCCATCGACCATCGCAGGTGGAAGTTGGTGGTGTTCAGGTCCAGCCCGATGCCGATGAGCACGCCCGTCCGGAGGGCGAGTTTCGGGTCCCACCCGGCGTCCCGGATCGCCTCGGCCGCGACCCGGAGCATCAGCGATTGCTGGGGCAGCATCTCGCTCAGTTCCTTGGGCGGGATCCGGAACTGGTCGACCCGGAACTCCAAGGATTCGAGACGATATCCCGGAAAGGATTCGTCCCGTGGCCGGCTCGAATCGCTCCCAGCACGAGCTCGCTCAACACCTCCTTGCCCTGCCTCGACCCGACCTGCGCCGAGATCCCGACAATGGCGATGGGCAACTCACGATGAGTCCTTTCGGCCATTTCTCGCTCGGAAGGCGATGGAATCGGGCGACGATCCTCACCCGCCACCCGCCACCTGCCACCCGCCACTCCGCGGAACATTCCTCGATCAACACATGGGCGTTGATCCCTCCGAACCCGAAGCCGCTGATGGCCGCCCGCCGGGGTTGGCCCGAGGCTCGGGACGGCCAGGGCTCGGGACGGGTCAAGATGCGGAACGGGCTATGCTCCAATCCCAGGGCGGGTGCGGGCCGTTCGAAGTTCGCCGTCGGCGGAAACACGCCATGTTTCAGGGCCAGGAGGACCTTGAGCAACCCCGCTGAGCCGGCCGCCGTGAGCGCATGACCGATGTTCCCTTTGATCGAGCCGATGACGCATTGACCTTCCGTCCAGCCGGTCTCTCCCCAGAGCGACTTGAGGCTCTGGACCTCGACGGCATCGCCGCGCGGGGTCCCGGTGGCGTGGCATTCGATCAGGTCCACGTCGCCGGGGCTCCAGCCCGCCTGCTCGTAGGCCGCCCGCATGGCCCGGAGCTGCCCCTCGGAACTGGGAGCGAGCAGGTCGCCGTGGACGTCGTTGGACAGGCCGATCCCGGCCACGATCCCATAGATGTGGTCCCCGTGACTCAGGGCATCGTCCAGGCGCTTGAGGACGAACATCCCGGCCCCTTCGCCGACGATCAGCCCGTCGCCGCGATGGTCGAGCGGGGCGGCCTGGCCTCGGGGCGAGAGCGCCCGAAGCTGCGAGAACCCCATCTGGGTATAGAGCGCATCCGGCCGCGACACCCCGCCGCTGATCATGGCATCGGCGCGTCCGGACCGGAGCTCGTCGACAGCCAGCTTGAGGGCATAAAGCGACGAGCCGCAAGCGGCGTCGAGCGTGAATGCCACGCCTCCCAATCCCAGCGCGGCCGCGACCACCGCGGCGGGCAGGCCAGCCGGGAATGCGTTCAACGGCTCGATCGCGTCGGGCGCCGGCGCGGGCAGACCCAGCCGCTGTTCGAAGGCACCACCCAGGACCTCGCGCGAGAGGGCCGAGGCCGTCTCCGTGGGCAGCACGATGTTGCCGAAGACCACGCCGGTGCGGCTGCGATCGACCCGTTCGGTCTGCGCATCGCGCCACGCCTGGCTCGCCGCGGCGAGCGCCAGGTGGAAGACCGGGTCCAGTCGTTCGAGCAAGCCGCGATCCAGACCGGTCCCTGCCGGGTCGAAGCGGGGACCGTCCACGAATCCGCCGCGGGTCGTGTAGACGTGGTCCGCCAGGGCGATCCGACGATCGAGGGCCTCGGCGGGATCGATCAGCCAACGGCGCGGCGGGAACCTCGCTGGTGGCGTCGATCCCTTCGCAAGAGGATCGACCAGAGCTGGTCGGGGGAGTCGGAGGCCGCGAAGACAGCCCCCGATGCCCACGATCGCGATCGCATCGCCTGGTTCCGTCATGGGATCGACCCGCATCGCTCAGCCCGCCACAACGGAGGAAGGGGCGATCAATCGGTTGCGACGGAACGCCTGGTTGAGCGTGAGGTCAACGACGCATTCATAAGAGTCGAGCCGGGCGACGAGCTCGCCGCGAGCGTCGAGGAATCTCGATGTCGGCCACCGCCCGCGCATCGCTCGCCTGCCGGACCTCCGCCAGGACGCGCACGCCCTCATCTCCGAACCCGGGGCGGAACTGTCGGTAGCGTCCCACGGCCGTCGGCAGCGAGTTGGCCCCGAGGTGTTCCCGGCTCCAGAGTACGACAAGCTGGAAGGCGCAATCGATGGCCAGGGGGTCGGTCAGCCATCGGGACCGCAACGGCCGTTCCACCCACTCCGAGGGCGGAGGCGACGTCGCAACCCAGCCCGCGATCGCCCGATCGCCGCATCCTTCGACCTGCTCGATCCCCTGCATCGCCGGGCCGTGGAACAAGACGTCCCCGTAGATCTCATCCCGCGAGAGGGGATAGCTCGACAGCGACCGATCGATCAACCGGCTCGTCCCGCCCGGATGACGATCGCCGAGGATCACATCAGCTCTCGCATGGATGATGTCCCGGCCATTGCCCAGCGTCCCTCGAAGCTCGACCGGCACGACGAACTCCGTGCCCCGCCGGACGCCCTTCGCCGGCCAGCACATCGACCGTCGCCGGCTCCCGGCCGCTCAGGATCACGCCCTTGAACAGGCGGAGGTCGTCGACACCGCAGACGACGAGGCCCGGGTTGCGCTGGAGTGCCCCCTCGGCGGCCCATTCGAGGATCATCGCCATCGGCAGCACGGCATGCCCGTCGATGACGTGGTCGGCAAGGATCGGCAGCGTCTTCAGGTCCACAACGCGCCGGAAAGCCAGATTCCATTTCGGCGCGACAGGGCGTTGTGACGGAGCTTGATGATGGCTCCGGCAACAACGGCCTGGCCGGCGGATGCTCGGCCAGCACGACGATCTCGACCGGCCCCGGACCGGTCTGGGGATTCCGGATCTCATCGATCACCAGCTTCGCACCGGCCTGGGGCGGGATGAGGGAGAGTCCTTCCTTTTCGAAGAGCGGCCGGAGCGCATCGGTGACCATCCCGCCCGCCCATGGTCCCCAGTTGAAGGAGACGACGCGACAATGCGGCATCCGGACGGCGGCCTGCTGTGCCCACTTGTTGAGGTACTCATTGGCGGCGGCATAGGCCACCTGGCCGGAGCGGCCGAACCGCGCCGTCGACGACGAGAAGAGCACCAGGACCGCGAGCGATTCCGGGTCGATCGCCCCGAACAGGTGGTGCAGGCCCTCGACCTTGGTCTCGTAAACCAGGTCGAACTGCGCGTCGGTCTGATCGGCGATCCGCCGATCCGCCAGGACGCCCGCCCCGTGGATCAACCCACGGACCGGACCGAACTGCGTCGCGCGCCCACGCGATCGTCTGACGCACAGCGGCTTGATCCCGCACGTCAACGGAACGATACACGACCGGCGAGCCGGCCGCGGCGATGCGATCGAGGTTCCGGCGAACCTCGCGCCGGGCCATGATCTGGCGAGCCTGCTCGCCGACGGCCTGTGGCGACCGGAAGCGATCCGACCGCGCCAGCAGGGCTCGCTTCAACTCGGCTTCGTCGCGACAATCGGCGAATGGCTCGTCGTCCGCCGTCCGGCTCGGGACTGCGGCCGAGCACCAGCAGTCGAGGCTGAAATGCTTCGGCCAGGGCGACGGCCACCTCGGCGGTGATCCCCCGTGCGCCGCCGGTGATCACCACGAGGTCGCCGCGTCCGAGCCGAGGCGTCCGGCCCCACGCGGCTTCCGGCTCTCGTGCCGGTCCCAGCTCGATGACGACGCGACCGCGCGCGCCCAGCCCGACCTCCGCGGGGCCGCTCGTCAACAGCTCGTCCACGATCCCGGCCGCGGCCTGCCCCGACGACTCGAAGGCGGCATCCAGATCGACGGCCTTGCAATGGACCCCCGGCCACTCCTGGCCGGCCGTCTTGGCGAGACCGGCCAGCGCCGCCGAGGTCGGGTCGATCTCCCGTGCCAGTCCGTCCAACCCGAACCGGCCATCCAGCCGGGAGACGGTCAGGAGTGAGGCACCACCGAGCTGACCCGACCGCAGCAAGGCCGGCCCAGCCGCCCGGATCGTCCGGAACGCACCGGCGATGAAGGTCGCGTCGCTCCGACCTCTCGGCGCCAGGACGATCAAGCCGCAGAGACTCGGATCGGCGCACGGACGGATCAACCCCTCCGGCCGGGATCACCCGAGCACGATAGCCCCGGTTGACCAGGAGCGCACGCACGGCTTCGGTCAAGGCCGAGCCGTCATCGGTGATCCAGATTGTTCCCCCAGCCGGGAGACGCACGGCCTCGCGACGCTCCGAAGCCGCCATCGGCACGGCTCTTGGCTCCAGGCGGCGGAGCCGAACGGCCTGGCCGTTGGAAGAATGCCCGTGCCCATTCCGAGACGGCTGAACCCGTCCCTCATGGCTTCCCGCATGGGCCGCCTTCCCATTCTGGCTCGCGACGCGCGCCGGCCTGGCCGTTCTCGCCTCGCCTGGAATGGGTCGGAGCCGGGTCAGGGTCAGGGCAGGGGGGAGACGACAGGAACTCGACGATCTGACGGAGCGTCTGGAGCGTGCCCGTCTGCTCGGGGCCGATCGCGGTGGTTTCGGGGAGCCGTTCTTGAACGGCCGAGAGGATCTCCACCCGCTTGATCGAGTCAATCCCCAGGTCGGCGTCGAGCCGCATGTCGAGCTCGAGCATCTCGACGGGATATCCCGTCTTCTCCGAGACGGCCTCCAGCAGTGCTCGCGTGACCGTTTCCTCGGGAAGGCGAGGCTCCGGCTTCGCGGACGCGCGTCCTGGGAGAGAACGGCGGTCGTTGGCTCTGGCTCGTTCGCTTCGCCCAGGAAGGCGACGATATCGCGCAGGGTCTCGAGGGTACCGATCCGTTCGGGGCCCGCGGGAGGGAGCCCGGGAATCGGTCCTGGAGGGCCGAGAGGATCTCCACCCGCTTGATCGAGTCGATCCCCAGGTCGGCGTCGAGCCGCATGTCGAGATCGAGCATCTCGGCCGGATACCCGGTCTTCTCGGCGACCGTCTCCAGCAAGACCTGGGCAAGGGCGGGAGGAACACGTGACTGCTCCCGACCGTGCTCGGCGTTCTCCGGACCCGCTCCTGAGTGCGCTCGGCGCGGTCTCCCGACCCCGCCCTGAGTCGGACCGAAGGTCTCCGCAGAATCCTCCGATGCGGGATCGGGCCGAGGGCGTGTCCCGCTCGTTCCGTCAGCGATCGGGCGAGAGTCCCGGCCCATGAACTCCGCGATCGCCCGGAGGGTCCGGAAGGAGCCAAGCTGCTCGGGCGGGAGCGCCGGCAGGTCGGGGTGTCGCTCCTGAAGGGCGGAGAGGATCTCCACCCGCTTGATCGAGTCGATGCCCAGGTCGGCGTCGAGCTGCATGTCGAGATCGAGCACCTCGGCGGGGTATCCCGTCTTCTCCGCGACCACGTCGATCAAGGCCACGGTCGCCGGATGATCGGCCGTCTCGCCCTCGCGGGGTGCGGGCTGCGGGGTGGGTCCGGGAAATCCCTTGATCCCTTGTGGTGCGGGCGTCTCGCCTGCCGGCCCTCGTGTCGCGGGCACATCAGGGAACTCTCGCCCGGGGCCGCGGTCGGGGCAGGGAGAGGCGCCTCGGCCGGATCGGGCATCGCATGCGACAAGCGCTGCTGATGCTCGAGTAGCTTGAGGAAGGTCTGCTGGGTCTTCTCCTGGCCCTCGAGGAACTGGCGATGCAGGTCGGCGGTCTGCTCGGCCAGCCGTTGCAGGGCGGCCAGGTTTTCCTGGGCGGAGTGGAAGGCGAACGCCAGGTCGGTGGGCGCCGCGACTTCCTGCGACTGCGGTCTGACTCGGGCCGGCGGCTCGTGTTCCTCGACGGCCCGGGGGCGATGCAGGGCGTGTGATGCGGCCTGGCCGTTCGAATGATGCGAAGGGATCCGTTCCGGAGGGTTCATCGTTCGATGGTTCTCGGCGTGATGTCGTGGCTGGGGATCAGGCATCGTCGGGTCCATGGCCTCCGAGAGGGAGAATCGCGGAGTCCGCGGAGCGACCGCCCGCGGCCGGGTGGCTCTGGCACCGGCGGCGGGACCGGTGCGGGTTTCTGCTGCGGGTCCCTCGGTCGGCTCGGTCCTTCGGACGGGCGTTGGCGCCGGAGATCCGCACGGTCAGCCCCGGTTTCGTCGCCGGCACGACCCGCGCGGATTCCCCTTCATCCCAATGATTAAGGTCAACAGCATAACCGAGCGCAGCCAAGGTTGCGAGCGAACAGGCCAGATCATGGACGTTGCCGACGGACCCGCGGGAGGCATCGACGGCGATCGCGAGGTGGTCGCACCCGTCAAGGATCGCGCGGACCAGTCCCGTGAGCTTCGCGTCGGGGCCGACTTCGAGGAAGGTGCGGGCTCCTCTCCGATACATCGCCTCGACCTGTGCCACGAACTCGACGGGCCGCGCGAGCTGGCCGGCCAGCAGGTCGCGCACCGACTCCGAATCGTCGGGATAGGGCTCGGCCGTCGTGTTGGCGAAGACCGGAATCGTCGAAGTCCGGAAGTCCACCGTCTCGACCGCGTCTCGGAACGGCCCCTCGGCCTCCGCGACGAACCGGCTGTGAAACGCCGCCGAGACCGGGACGGGTCGGGTCGTGATCCGTCGATCGGCCAGGACCCGGCGGCTCCGCTCGATCTCCGCGGCCGAGCCCGAGAGCACGCATTGCCGGGGGGCATTCTTGTTGGCGATGACCAGATCCAGGCCATGCGTGCGGACCAGGGCCGAGACCTCGTCGATCGGGGCGAAGACGGCGAGCATGGCCCCCGACCCGTTCGCCGCGCAACCGGCCATGAGCGCCCCGCGACGATGTGCCAGCATCGCCAGGGAAGCGTCGTCGATCCGCCCGGCCGCGCAGAGGGCGGTCAGCTCGCCGAAGCTGTGCCCGCCGACCAGGTCGGGGCGGACTCCGAAATCCTCCAGGATCCGCAGCAGTCCCAGGCTGACCGCTCCGATCGCCGGCTGGGCGAAGCCGGTCTCCCTCAAGGCGGCTTCGCGCGCCTGCCGCCCCGCGTCGTCGAAGGCCGCGGGGGGATAGATCCGATCGGAGACGGTGCCAGTCGGATCGCCGGCGGCCTCGTTCATCCGCGAGAGCGACGCTTGCATCCGGGGGAAGAGGCACGCCAGCTCGCGCAGCATGCCCACATATTGCGACCCTTGCCCGGGAAAGAGCATGGCCAGCGCGCCCGGGCACGGCCCTGTTCCCAGAAAGAGCCGGGGAGTGGGGAGGAATTGCCCGTCGGGAGGGCGAGGCTCCGCCCGAGCCAGCATCCGCGTTCCGCCGCTTCCAACCGCGATCGGGCCTCGGTCGAGCAGTTCGTCCCAGTCCCCTTCGCCGCGGACCGCGACCAGGAGCAGCCGATAACGATGACTCGAGCGGAACTGCGCCCGGCTCCTCGCAGCCGCCTTGCGGATCTCCGGCCAGGCCGTCAGGCCCTCCAGCGGCGGCGAGCGACGCGACGATCGCGTCGGGATCGTCGGCCGAGAACGCGAGGACCTGCACGTCGCCGTCCCAGTCGACGCCCGGCTTCTCCGGCTCGGCTTCCTCGAGGATGCAATGGAAGTTGCTGCCACCGAACCCGAACGCACTGACGGCCGCCCGCCGCGGCCCGCCGCACGCCCGAGAGCCACGGCCGCGCCTCCGTGTTGAGGTAGAACGGCGAATCGCCCCCGGCCAGCGACCCCATCGGCCGGCGCACCTTCAACGTCGGCGGCAAGACCTTGTGATGCAGCGCGCAGCGCGGCCTTGATCAGCCCGGCCGCGCCCGCGGCGGCCTTGGTGTGGCCGACCTGCGACTTGACCGAGCCCAGGGCACACCAGGCACTGGCCGGCCGCGCGCCTCGGTACACCTCCTCCAGCGCCGAGAGCTCGGTCGCATCACCGACCCGGGTCCCCGTCCCGTGCGCCTCGACCAGCTCGACCGTCGCGGGCGAGATCCCCGCCATCGCGTAGGCCCGCCGCAATGCCTTCGCCTGTCCCGCGGCGCTCGGCGCATACACCGCCTGGCCCTTGCCGTCGCTCGAGGTGCCCACCGACCGGATCACCGCGTACACCCGGTCGCCGTCCCGCTTCGCATCCGCCAGCCGCTTCAGCACCACGACGCCCAGCCCCTCACCCAGGATCGTCCCGTCCGCCTCGGCGTCGAACGGCCGCGCTTCCCCCGTCGGCGACAGCGCCGGCGTCTTGCTGAAGCACATATACATAAAAATGTCATTGAAGGTATCCAGCCCGCCGGTCACGGCGAGGTCGCAACGGCCGGTGGCCAGCTCGAGGATCGAGAGGTTGACGGCCCCGAGCGAGCTGGCGCAGGCGGCGTCCACAACGCAGTTGGTGCCGCGCAGGTCCAGCCGGTTGGCGATCCGGCCGGCGGCGACATTGCCGAGCAGGCCGGGGAAGGAGTTCTCCTGCCAGCCGACGTAGGACTCGGAGATGCGGCGGACGACGTCCTCGGTGGTCCGTTCGTCCACGCCGGCGGCCTCGAGCGCCCGGCGCCAGATGGGGTGGCCCAGCCGGGCGCCCAGGGGGATCACCAGCTCCAGGGTGCCGGTGACGCCGAGGATGACGCTGACCCGGTCGCGGTCGAGCGGACGATCGCCGCCGTAGCCGGCGTCGTCGAGGGCGCGGCGAGCGACCAGCAGGCCGAGCAGTTGGGTCGTGTCGGTCGCCTCGATGGCGTTCGGCGCGATCCCGAACTCCATCGGCGGAAAGTCCACCGGCGTGAGGAAGCCGCCCCGGTGGGCGTAGGTCCGGTCGGGCGCCTTCGGGTCGCTGTCGAAGTAGTCGGCGACCTTCCAGTGCGAGTCAGGGACCTCGGAGATCGCATCGACCCCCTTGCGGATGTTGGCCCAGTAACGCGCGAGGCCCTCCGCCTGGGGAAACAGGCAGCCCATGCCGATGATGGCCACCGGCACCTGCGGCGACGGGTCGGACGGATTCAAAGTCTCTGCCCTTTCGAACAGGCGGGAGGCGTGAGGCAGTGGGCGGTAGGCCGTGGGCAGTGCAGAGGCGGCCGGTCATTACCATCAACTGAAGCGGACGGCTCACGCCTGGCTTGCTCTTTCTCTGTCTTCACTGCCCACTGCCCACTCCCCCTGCCGACTGCTGACGGCCGCGAGGTGTCTATGTTAGGGTCAGGAGCATCGGTTCTCAATCTCGATGCTCTCCAGGGGCGACAATCGGGGGATTCCCGGTGGAATGCTGACGCCCTGTGCATTGAGGATTCGCGCACGCGTCAGCACGGCGGCCCCGTACAGGATGTTCAGAGCGACCGTCGCGACCCGCCGATTCTCGGGCAACTCCAGGAACGATCCACGCACCCAGTCATTGAAGGCGGCCATGGCTGGGCCGCACCAGATCTGGTAGTCGACCGCCCGCGAGGGCTCGCCGCTGTTGGCCCATTGCGACGACATCCCGAGGTACCAGCGGAAAACCAGGGCCATCTTCTGCTTGGGGTCCCGCTCCGCCCGATCGATTCGCGTCGGGTCGCGCTTCCGGAAGTATTCCCGCGTCTGATCCCAGATCGCCTTGATCGGGGCCCGGAAGATCGTCTTCTCCAGAGACTCCCGATCGCTCGTGGGGAGTTGATCCAGGCCCGGGTACGCCCGATAAAGCTCATAGAGCTTGGCCGCTCGCATGGCGAAGAGCGTGCCTCGCTTCAGTACCTGGACTTTCACCCCCATCTCGAACATGTCCGCCGCCGGAGCCATCGCAACGTCGGCCTGCTGGGCCTGCGCGAGCATCCGGCGAACGACGTCGGAGGTGCCGGCCTCCACGCAGGACTGGTTGACCGACCCGGTCACGATGTAGGCCGCGCCCATCGCCAGCGCCGCCGCCGCGGCCCAGGGCGTCGAGATGCCGCCGGCCGCACCCACCCGTAGCGGTCGGTCGTAACCGTACTGGGCCTGCATCTGATTGCGCAGCGCCAGCATCGTCGGCAAGAGGACGATCGCCGGTTGATTGTCCGTATGTCCCCCCGAGTCGGCTTCCGCCGTGATATCCTCGGCCATGGGAATGCGACCGGCCCATTCGGCCTGCTCGGCGGTGATCTCCCCCGTCGCGACCAGCTCGCGGAGGAAGCGGTCCGGCGGCGGGGCCATGAACTTTGACGCCACCTCGACCCGCGAGATCTTGGCGATGATCCGGTTCGGCGCCCAGATCCCGCCCCGAGCTGTCGATGCGAATCCCCGCGACCCGGTAACGGACCAGCGGGAGGGTCAGGTTCAGGAACGCCGACGCCTCCACCAGCCGGACCTTCCGCGCGAGATACAGCGACACGATCGCCGATTCCAGCTCGGGCTCACCCGGGCTGTGGATCAGGTTCATCGCATAAGGCGTCGAATCGCCCAGGTCACGCTGAAGTCGTTGAATCGCCCCATCGCACGACCTCCGGCGACAACCCCGCCGCGCCGAAAACCCCCAGGAAACCCTGCCGACCCATCGCCTCGACGATCTCGACCGACCCGATCCCGTTGGCCATGGCTCCCGACATGCATGGATAACGAAGCCGGTGATCCGCCGCGAAGCTCGCGTCTCCCAGATTCTCCATCCGGCACGCGGGGACATGCGCAGCCACCTTCCCGTTGTCGTCTTCGCGTCCGAGCCTCGAAGGCTCCTCGACAACTTCGAGGTGCCCCGATCGCTTGACCACAAGAAACAGTCTTCCGATCCGCCCCAGTGCTTGTTCCCAGACTTCGATGTCATTCGAGACAACAACCACTGATGATGCTCCGCGTTCGGCCAATCAGTCGGGCTTGTTACGTAGGATCGGATCGCTGGAATGTCCCGTCAAGACGGATCTGTTTATTCCATAGTTCGTAGTAACATGACAAGAGGCTGACCCGGAAGGTCGAGACAGTTTCGCGTTCGAGAGACGCTGAAACGTTTTAGTTTTGGTATAATCCTTGAGAGGATGCCTGTCTAATTGAATAGTTAACCCATCTATGGAGGACCCGGAGATGACAACTGCCCAGCAGGTTGCCGACTACATCTTGTGGTCTTCGCACGAGAGCGGATCGTTCCTCAGTAATCTGAAACTCCAGAAGTTGCTCTATTACGTGCAGGCATGGCATCTGGCGGTTTATGGCCGTCCCATGTTTCCCGAGAAATTCCAAGCATGGATTCATGGTCCAGCGATCCCGGAGATCTATCGCAGATATGAAAGCTACCAGTGGCGAAACATCGACGAAGGAGTGGAGCGGCCCGCTCTCGATGACCGCGCGATCGAATTCGTCGAGGAGGTCCTCGAAGAGTATGGCCCTCTGGACGCACGGCGGCTAGAGTACCTCGCACGTCGGGAGGAACCGTGGATCGAGGCACGTAATGGTATTGATATTGATGAGCCATGTTTCGCGGAAATCGATGAGAGAGTCATGGAGTGGTGTTACCGGCAGCGTTTGAGCGACACCGAACTTGAAGCCATGCTGCGAGACGAGGGTCTCCAAAGAGTGGTGAGGCAGGAAGAGACCATCGAGCGGAGTGGATCCAGTGGCTAAGGGACGGTTCCGCGGCAAGTCCCAAGCTCAGCAGCGGGACCAGGCGCCGATCAAATCTCAGTCGCCGTCCGATATTCTGGATGGCCTCCTGCGCTTTCTCTCTGAAATTCTACGATTCTTCCCACGTGGTCTTTCATTGTAAGAATTGCTTGCCCGGATACTTTCAGAGCCTCTTGGAGCGGATGAGACAGCTCTCGACGATGCGAGTGAGTGAATTGACGAACAGAACCAATCCCACAACTCGTTTTCATCGAATCGATTGGAAACAGGAGAATGTTTCCGTAACCTCCTTCGGGATAAGAGGCTGGAAGGAATGCGATGACGACGCTTGGCAGTTTTCGATCAGTGCCAACGAGCATGGTAGAGTCCATGGGTTCTTGATCGAGAACGTCTTCTACGTTGTCTGGCTCGACCCGAACCATCAACTCTATCCAGGTAAGGCGTAAGAGACAATTCCGCATCAAGACATCTGAGGTCAATGGATCCAAATCGGTGTGTCTTCGACTCGACGTAGTGCTGCCCTTCATCCGAACCGACGCAAACACCATCAATTCTCGCCCCGCAATTGCTTACCCTTTGGATCGGGAAGCCGTCACGATCCAGGACGCTCCTCGGCCAGGGACGAGAGCGGGATATCCAGGCACTCGCCTTGTGGGGCGGCCCGCATCGAAAAATGCGGACGCGGAACCACGGCGACCGGCTCCGCGGCGACTCCTTCGGACATCACGAATGGGGCGAGGCCGGGGAAGCGACGTTGCGCGATGGCGTGCAGTCCGGCCTCGGTCATCATCTCGCGGAATTCCTTGGCCGAGGCATGGTGGACATCCCCTTCCACGCTGGCCACACAGACGTCGAAGATGAACCAGCCCCAGGGGCGGTCGCGATATCCGTCGATGACCATGAGCCGGCCGCCAGGGCAGAGGACGCGCCGCATCTCGGCGATGGCGCGCTCCTGGCGCGGGTAGTGATGGAAGCTGTTGGCGCAGGTCACGATATCGAAGGTCCCTGAGGCGAATGGGAGTCGTTCGCTGTCTCCCTGGACGGGCAAGACATGCCCGTGATGGAGCCGCCATCGGGACTGGCCTTTTTTCAGCATCTCGGAAACCAAGTCAACGCCGTAGACCTCGACGCGGGGCAGGGCGGCGCGGAGGCGGGATGCGAAGACGCCGGTCCCGCAGCCGACATCGAGGATCCTGGCCGGCCGGTCGCCCAACACCTGGCGGATTCGACGGATCAGGGCGCGATGCGACGGCCCGAAGATCAGCCACTGGAGAATGGAACGGTCATAGCTGTCACTCCATCGGGTAAACTCCTCGGTTGCCTGGTTCTTGTCGTAACCCATGTTGTGGCCTCCTTGCCAGCCGTTGCCGAGCCAGACCTTTCCCCGAGTAGCGACGTTTCATGCGGGTCCTCGTCCACTGTGAGTCTTTACCGAATGCGAGCGGATTCCGCAACCCGGAATCGACCCAGATCACCCTGCATTCGTATCTTAGGTTGCACCAGCCGAGATGGCTGTAATCCCCTTGGCACGGGTTGAATGCGACCCGCAGAGGGTCTACGATCAACGGGTAGAGGATAACAATCTCCCGGACGCGACCGCGAAAGAGACGGTTGAGCGTGCGGCTGCCCATCTATCTCGACAACCATGCAACGACCCGGACCGATCCCCAGGTCGTCGAGGCGATGTTGCCTTACTTCACGGAGCATTATGGAAACGCGGCGAGCGTCTCGCACCGCTTCGGCTGGGAGGCGGAGGAGGCCGTCGAGCGGGCTCGCGAGCAGGTCGCGCGGGCGATCGGGGCCGAGGCGCGGGAGATCATCTTCACGTCGGGCGCGACCGAATCGAACAACCTCGCCATCAAGGGTCTGGCGCAGGCCGCCATGCGACGGGGAAAACACCTGCGTCACCGTCTCTTCCGAGCACAAGGCCGTCCTCGACCCGATGAAGCGGCTGGCTCGCCAGGGGTGGGACGTCACGATCGTCGATTGCGACGAATACGGCGGCGTGTCCGCCGAGGCGGTGGCCAGGGCCTTGACCGATCAGACGGTACTGGTCTCCGTCATGGCGGCGAACAACGAGGTCGGCACGATCAACCCGATCGACGAGATCGGCCGGCTTTGCCACGAACGCGGAATCGTCTTCCATACCGATGCCGCCCAGGCCGTCGGCAAGGTCCCGCTGGACGTCCGGCGCGACCAGGTCGACCTGCTCAGCCTCTCGGCGCACAAGATCTACGGGCCAAAGGGGATCGGCGCGTTGTTCGTCCGCCGTCACGATCCCCAGGTGCGGCTCCAGCCGCTCTTCGATGGCGGCGGTCACGAGCGCGGCTTCCGCAGCGGGACGCTCCCGGTCCCGCTGATCGTGGGGCTAGGGACCGCCGTCGAGATGGCGGTCGGCCAGCTCCCCGAGGAATCGCGACGGCTTCTCGAGCCTGCGCGAGCGGCTCCATGAGGGGCTGGCGCGGCGGGTGGCGGGCATCCGGCTCAATGGCCATCCCACCGATCGCTTGCCGGGCAATCTGAACCTCAGCTTCGTGGATGTTGACGGCGAGGCCCTGATGATGGCGATGCGGGACGTCGCGGTCAGTTCGGGTTCGGCCTGTTCCGCCGCCGATCCCGAGCCCAGTCACGTCCTGCTGGCGATGGGCCTGAGCGAGGACCTGGCCCGGTCGAGCCTCCGGTTCGGCCTGGGGCGGTTCACAACCCTCGAGGAGATCGACTTCGCGATCGAGTCCGTGGCGAGGGCCGTCGAGAGACTCCGAAGCCAGGGCGTCGCCTGGACTCCGGGATGACAGCCGATTTGACGATGCGGTATGATTGGGTATCGAGTCAGGCGACTGTGTCCCGACAAACCAAGATTCCCACTCGCAGAGGAGATCGTCCGATGGGTGTGACCTTGACCGAGAAGGCAGCCAGCGAAGTCAAGAAGATCATGGACAAGATGGTTGAGGACCAGGGCGTGCCGGAAGGTGGCGAGCTCGTCCTCCGCGTGGGCGTTCAGGGCGGGGGTTGCAGCGGCTTCTCCTATAGCCTGGGATTCGACACCGCGACCTCGGAGAAGGATCGTGTCGTCGACGTCCATGGTGTCCGGCTGGCCGTCGAGAAGAAGTACGATCCCTACCTCGACGGGACCGTCGTCGACTATTACGACGGCCTGGAGAAGCGCGGGTTCGTGTTCAACAACCCGAACGTGGTCAAGAGCTGCGGCTGCGGTAGCTCGTTCCAGGTTTAACCCGGCACGTCAGAGAAACGACGTCGCCCTTCCGCGGGCGACTCTGATTGAAATCAGGCCCACCGCCACGGCGAGGCATCTGGGCCTCGCGTACAACCGATCCTCCGAGCCTCGAGACGGTTTTACCACGTCCAGCCGTCGCGAAGTTCCGAGTTGACGACGCAGTCCGACGGCCATCGGTTGTGAGAAAGCTCGACGATCGTGGTCGCGGCCATCTCGGCCATGTCGGCCATCGACTCGGAGGTCGGTGCCCGCGATGTGCGGGCTGAGGACCACGTTGGGAAGTCCCAGCAGCGGGTTGCCCGGCTCGGGAGGCTCGTGGTTGAGTACGTCCAGGCCGGCCCCGGCGAGGTGTCCTGAGACCAGGGCGTCGCGAAGGTCGGTCTCCACCACCAGTCCGCCGCGCGAGGTGTTGATCAGATAGGAGCCGGGCCGCATCCGGGCCAGGAACTCCCGATTGACCATGCCGCGCGTGGCATCGGTCAGGGGCAAGTGCAGGCTGACCATGTCCGAGCAGGCCAGGATCTCGTCGAGCGGCAGCCGCTCGATCCCATGCCGCCGGTCGAACTCCTCGTGGATGACCGTGTCGAAAGCCACGACCCGCATGCGGAACGCCTGGGCGCGGGTCGCCACGGCCCGGCCGATCCGCCCCATGCCGATCAAGCCCAGGGTCATCCCTCGGACCGGGGTCACCAGTGCGCGATCCCATCCGCCCCGCGTGGATCACCCGATCATTGGAAACGATCCGCCGAGCCAGGGCCAGGATCAGTGCAAGGGTCTGTTCAGCCACGCTCTCCTGATTGGTGCCAGGCGTGATCGTCACGGCGACGCGATGGGCCGAGGCGGCGGCCAGGTCGATCAGGTCGTAGCCCACGCCCGTGCGGGCGATGGCTCGGAGGCGCGGGGCCATTGCGAAGAGATCACTCGTCATGCGTTCCCCGCCGGCGAGCATGGCATCGATGTGCGGCAGGTGGGGGAGGAGTTCGTCCCGCGAGAGGGCCGGACCCCCTTTCGGGTCGATCACCTCGAATCCGGCCTCGACGCAGGATGTCGCGGAAGCGGCCGGGCGCGTTGCGGAGCAAGTAAGGACCGATCAAAACGCTTGGCATGGTCAGCTCGACCCCTTCAAAGGTATCATCGAAGAGCGGGACTGGAATGGCCGATTGTACGGGATTATCGAAGGCGAACTCTCGCCTCCGGCTTGCGTCGGCCTGTCGCCCAACTTATTCTCGGCTGGCCGATTCGGCAACCTCCACCCGCGAGATCCGACTGTCCGGCGCGAGAGTACTCGATCGATCGAGGGGTGATCCGTCATCCCCGACCCGTCGGTGGTGGGTGAGGATCGCTCCGACGTGCTCGACTCGAAGCTCTCAGATCGCTCCGATAACCAATCATCAATGACTCGATGAGCGGTCCCAACCCGCTTCGCGGAAAGCCTGAACATGGGGGTTATGAAGTTTCGCCTGCCCTCGAACGACCTGTCGCAACGACTCTCCGATTATCGCAAGGCCTACATCACCGGCCTTGATCGGACTCCGGGGCGGGTGGGGGTCGAGCTGCGCAACGGGCTGATGACCTGCCTCCGCGAGACGACGGAGAGCGGCCGGTTGTTCGTCCCCTGGCCGATCGACGGATATGGCACGCCCATCGTCGGGACCGCGACGCTGGCCGAGCGTCCGCGCCCTACTCGCTGGCCGTGGAGCTGGCGCGGGGCAAACTGAACGACGTGCGCCAACCAGTTGGCCGACTGGATCGGGATGGGGCTGCGCTCGACCCCCGAGCTCGGCCGGGCGCTGGACGAGGCCAAGCATGAGTTCATTCGCGCCGCCACTCAGGCCGACCAGCCCGAGGCGTGCCTGGCGGCTGCCCAGGCTGGCGCTCGAGGCGGCCTCCCTGGCCGGCGACCTGCTCATGGAAGCCTACACCACCCAGGTTCTCCAGAGCCGGTTGGCGACCAGCTCCAAGCTCCCGACGCATCTGGGCTGCGGGCTGAACTACGACCCTCAGAAGGTGCCCGCGGCCCTGGAATGGCCTCGCACCTTCAATGCCTGCCAGTTGGCCCTCTCCTGGCGGCAGTTGGCGCCGTCGGAGGGGCAATACCGCTGGGACCTCTTCGATGCCCAGTTGGCCTGGTGCCGCCGGAATCGGCTGGCGATCGAGGCCGGGCCGCTGATCGAGTTCCGCCAAGGTGCGCTCCCCGGACTGGCTCTGGCTCTGGGAGGGGGATTTCGAGACCATCAGCGGCCTGGTCGCCGACTTTGTCCGGCAGGCCGTCTCGCGATACCGGGGCAAGGTGCCCTTGTGGAACGTGGTGCACCGGGCGGCCAGCGGGGAGATCCTCGGCTTGACCGAGGAAGAGCAGGTGCGGATCGCCGCGCGTGCCGTCCAGATCGCCCGTCAGACCGACCCCTCCGCGCAGTTGACCATCGGCGTCGATCGGCCCTGGGCCGAATGGATGGGCTCCAGCCACTTCCAGCTCGGGCCCCTGCATCTGTGCGATTACCTGCTCCGCGCCGAGCTGGGGATCTCCGGCGTGGCGATCGAGATCGCGCCGGGATACTCCACGCCGGGGAGTCACATCCGGGACCTGTTCGAACTCTCCAAGTTGCTGGATCTCTACTCGCTGCTGAACGTCCCCTTGTATCTCTGGATGGCGTTTCCCTCGGCCGACGGGCCCGACCCCAACGCCGAGCCGGGAATCCGGGTCGAGACCTCACAATGGCCGGTTCTCCCCGAACGAAGCCTCCCAGGCGGCCTGGGGAGCGAAGTGGATCGCCATGGCCGTGGCCAAGCCGTTCGTTCGCACCGTGAGCTGGCTCCACTCGAGCGATGCCCTGCCTCACCTCTACCCGCATGGCGGCCTGATCCGGCCCAATCAGACCGCAAAACCCCTGGTCTCATGGCTGCAATCGCTCCGGGCCGAGACCCTGGTTTGAGTTCCCTGACGATTGAGGTCCAGAGTTCGTAGCCGCGGGCTGCCTCAATCTCCTTGGTCGCGGGCGAAGACGACGAAGCCGTTCGCCGGGATGACGATGCTGGCGGAGACAGGGCAGGCCGTGCATCGGGGGACCGTCGGCGTCGACGCCCCCGCCGTTGCCGGCGACGATCGGATTGACCCAGTGATCGTAGACGTCGCTGTTGAAGACCTCCAGCCAGCGGCCGGGGCCCGGGAACCCGAGCGCGTAGGACCAGTAGGTCGACTCGTTCAGGCTGGCGGCCACGACGACGTCGCGGCCCGACGCCGACGATCCAGCGCTGGAAGGCGATCACCCGGTTGGCATCGTGGACGTGGAAGACGTTGATCGCCTCGCCGCGCAGGGCCGGCTGATGCCGGCGCAGGGCGATCAGCTCGCGGCAGAAGCGCAGATGATCCTGCATGGACTGATCGGTGTTCAGGCCGTCCCAGTAGATCAAGAGGTTCTTGTCGCTGTCGCTCCAGTTCTTGTCCTCCAGGAATTCCTGGCCCATGAAGAGCAGGGGGATGCCGGGGGCCGTCAGGAGCAGGCCGGTCGCCACCGCGAGCGGCTGCGGGCGTACCAGGACCGGGCGTTGCTGCGAGTCGCTGAGCCTGGCGACCCGCGGGCCGTTGCCGGCGAAGACGATGTCGTGGTTCTCGACGCACTGGACCGACCGCCAGGCCGCCGGGAAATTGGACGGGCGGATAGAGCCCGTCGCGGACGGCGATCAGCGAGACGACGCGCCGGCCCCGCCGGCCGCCTGGCCGATCGCCCCGCGCACCGCGTCCCGGAGCCGCGGCGACCAGACCGCATCGAAGCCGGCGCCGCCGGATGGATGTCGGCCGGATCGCCCATGACTGGTCCGGATTCCAGTACTCGGCCATGTGCATGCTCTTGGGCTTGATGAAGTGGAGCGTGTCGGTGAGGTTCTGGCACAAGCCCCAGCCGCCGAACTGGTCGATCACGGTCACCTCGTCGTAGCGGAAGCCGTCGACGTGGAATTCCTCGACGAAGAACGCGGCATTGTCGATCAGGAACTGCCGGACGTCCGCATTCCAGTAGGCGAAGATCAGTCCGCCCACGTACCCCTGGTCGGTGAAGTAGAGGCTGCGGTTGTTGTCGCCGGTCGGCTGGCGGTCCAGGAAATAGATGCTGTCGTCATCGAAGCCGCCTCCCGCGTGGTTGTAGACGACGTCGAGCAGGACGGCGATCCCGTAGACGTGGCAGACGTCAACCAGGGCCTTCAACTGGTTGACCTGGCGTGTCGAGCGTGCCCGGCGGCAGGGGGCACAACCGCGTTCCTGGAGGAGCTGGTTGACCAGGTCGAAATAGCGGTCCAGCCCGGGCCCGGGAGGGATCGTGTACTCCATCTCGGGCGAATAGTAGTCGGTCCCGTTGTAGCCCTCGCTCGTCTCGGTGGGGAACTCGACGATCGGCAGCGGTTCGAGGGCGTTGATGCCCAGATCGACCAGGTATTCGAGGCGGTCGAGGACGTCGAGGAACGTGCAGACGCGGCTCGGCGGTTGTCGTTGCCGAGCGAATCGGTGCCGTAGTAGGTCCCGATGTGGAGCTGGTAGATGATCAGGTCGTTGAAGGCCGGCATCTGGAATCCCTGGTCGTGCCAGGGATAGCTGTCGGGGCTCCGGACGACGCAGTTGCTGGAGGGGTATGCCGGGCTGACGCGTCAGCTCGCGGGCGTACGCGTCGCGCTTGTATCCCGTCGAGCCGGTCCCCTCGACGATAGAACTTGTACTGGGCGCCTTCGCCGATCCCCGGGACGAAGCCCGTCCAGTAGCCCTGGCCGTCGTTGACCAGGCGGCTCGACTCGTCCTGTGCCCAACCGTTGAAGTCGCCGCTGATGTAGACCGCGACGGCGGAGGGGCCCAGACTCGAAACGTCACTCCCGTCCCGGGAACGATTGTGGCACCCATGGGGGTCTGGGCGGTGATATTGTCTTGCGATGCCGGCACGATCGGGATCCCTTCGTTCAGTAGTGAGGAAGATGGCCAGCTCGCGATGAATCCGCAACCCGAGGAAGTAGGCCATCAGCCATACTCATCAGGATCTCGAGGTCTGTACCGAAGCAAAGGGGTTAACCCGATGGAGGCGTTGTGATTGAGTGGTCAAACCTCTTTTCGGAGATACTTGGGATGCTGGCCCTGTCAGCGACCGGCGAGCCTCGTTCAAGAGGAGACGAGGGCCCTCAACTCTCGGAGACGAGCTTCTAGCTGATCCTCGGACTCCCAAGGACAAGAAAGCGTCGGATCATCGGGCAGGGGCGGAAGATGATCTGGCCACTGTCCGATGAGCTTCCATGCCTCTCGATAGAAGGGGTAGAGCTCGACGAAATGGTCGTAGGTAATCCCCCTCTCCCGAGAAGCTCGATGTGCATGGCCTTCGTAATCGTGAGTGAATCCTTCCCGAAGGTAGAGATCCATGAACTGACGCTCTGCCTGGCTCAACACGTTCCAGGACCCTCTCACTCTCGGAGACGTCCGCCCGAACAACGCCTCGTGCATCCCCGGCTCGGGCCGCTTGGTCTTCTCATCCCAGTAGCGGAAGCCGGCCTTCCAGTCCCAGATCGCCCAGCCGATGCCGGCGCGTTCGGCGGCCTCGCGAAAGGTCCGGTAGTAGTTGCCGCGCGAGGCTGGATCGGCCGAGGCCAGGCAACCGAACTCGCCAATGTGAATCGGCCGGCCGTAGTATTCGGACCACTCCCTGGCCTGTTCGATCATGCCGCAGGAAGGCGTGCGGGCTGCTGGGATTGGTCGCGCGGGGCTCGGTGTTGTACCGATGCAACCAGTCGATGACGCCGCGGCTCAGGTTCAGCTTCGGGTCGGGCACCAGCCGGGTGCTGGGCGGGCCGGGGAAGCGGATGCCGGTCACCTTCGTATCCGGTCCTGCCCAGGTCGCTCCCTGGTGCGTGAAGTAGAACGGGTCGTAGCTATGTACGGTGACGATCAGGTTCTCGTCGTCGTCCGGGAGCCGCAATTGCGGAAGCTCGCCGATGCTGTTCCACTTCCCCGGCCCGAGGAAGATCGTGCGGTTCTTGTCCACCGCGCGGATCCGGCGGATGGCCTCGGCGAAGATCGGGTTGATCACCTCGGTTGTGGCGGCGTCTTTGGGCTCGTTCAACAGCTCGAAGGCCAGCCCCTCGGGGGCCTTGCTGGTAATGCGCGGCGAGCTGGCTCCAGATCGCCAGGAACTTCGGCGGTCTGGCCTTTCGGGTCGGTCGTAAAATCGTCGAAGTGGTGGATGTTGATGATCACGCCCAGCCCTTGCCGGAGGCCGGCGTGGACCAGCTCGTCGGCCCGGGAGAAGATCTCGGGCCGGAGCCGGAACTCGGGGCCCGGGCCGGTGTAGTGGTGCCATCCGATGGGGATGCGGACGTGGTCGAAGCCCTCGGCACGGATGATGCGCAGGTCATCCGGCGTGTAATGGACGCCCCAGTCCTGACCGGGAGGGGCTTCCAGTCCGTTTCCCAGGTTCGCGCCGTGGAGGAACCGCCGCGCGGCCCGGTGTGCGGGGGTGTCGCGGCCGGCGATCCGCTTCATCTCGCGGAAGTTCTCACGGCCGGACGGCGCGGGCGCTCAGCCGGATCGTCACCGGGCGGCCGCCGGTGACCTGCATCGTCGCGTAGAGGAACTGGTTATGCCAGGTCCGGGCATAATGCGTCCCCTCGACCGCGGGCACGCCGGGCGTCTGAGCGACGACCGCCCCGCCGCCGCTCCATCCGGGCGTTCTGGTCGCCCGGCCTGGATTCGAACCCTCCGTCGCCCAACGCCGCGCCCTCGACCCGGATGTCGTCCCAGAGGACCTCCTGCCGGTAGAGCACCCCCTGGGACGCTTCCTCCCACGGGCCCCATCAAGCTCAACGTGACGGTGCCGGTACGTTCCGGCGTGAACCGGACCGCCACGGTGCGCCAGCCCCGGTAATTCACGGGGAAGTTCACGGTATATCCCCGCGACCGCTCGGCCTCGGGCACCCAGTTCATGCGGGCCATCGACCCGTCACTCTCGAGCACCCGGCCATCCTCGAGCGATCCGGCCTGGGCGTCCGCCGACAGGTCGAACCGCGCGGTCTGAGCCAGCTTCACCGGCTCGGCTGCCACGGCCGTGATCGCCGCCCCGAAGACCGAGAATCACCAGGAAGGGCCCGACTATTCGGAAGGTGAACATGATCGGCGTCGTCGCTTTCTCGGAGGAGTGCGGCCTGGGGTTACTTGCGCCGGCAGCGGGCCGTCAGGGAGTGACGGGTCCCGCGGATGAAGACGACGACTTCGACACCAAAGACATGGTCGGGGCGAACGGTGCCATGCGATTCGACATAAAGATCGAAGGTCCACGGACCTGAGAACGTCCCGACCCGGAGCGACTGTCCGTGGATCACGGCCCGATTCTCGGCGAAGACCGCGACGGGCCAGAAGCGGGTGCTCGGCTTGGTCGTCCATCGCAGGAGGCCCCCGCCGGTGATGGCGATCTCTTCAACGCTAGTACGCCGACGGAAAATCGAGGACAAGCCGAAAGTGCTCATCCTTGCCGCCGCCGGGCTCGAGCGTTCTTCCCGATGTGCTCACCCGGTCCTCTTTCTGGTCGAGCCAGTCGAACGAGACGATCGATGTGCCATCTGGCCGATGGTTTCAAGAGGACCGGGACCTCGGTCGACTCCCGCCCTCGCGTCGACGGCCGGGCCTCAGTGGCCGGTGCCGGCGGCGGAGGGGTGAGCGTGACCGGAAGGCGTTGCCGGGACATCAGGTTGACTGAGGCGGCTGGGCGACCCGCGGCCGTCTGGCCTCGGCCAGGCGAGCTCGACGGCTAACTCCGGCCGCTTGCACTGCGAGCCCAGCATGAGCGGGTTGCCGGCAATCGAGACGACGACCCGGAGGTCGAAGGGACTCCCGGGCCCGATTCCGCCGGTGCTATTCAGATAGAGGTCAAATTTCTGGGGCCCGGAGTAGACGCCGACCTGGGCGACGTGCGACCGGGCGACCGGCCGCCCATGCTGGAAGATCGCGACGGGCCAGAAACGGTCGTTCGGTTTGGTGACCCAGCGGTCGAACTCGCCACTCGTGACGACCAGCTCTTCGACGATGGTATTCGGCGGGAGATCGATGGCCAACCGGAGGTGTTGGTCGTTGTTGCCGTCGGCCTGGGCGGCGTTGCCATTGCCGCCGACAAGGTCCGCGTTCTCATCGATCCATTCGAACGAGCGGATCGACGCGCCGCCCGCCGAGGTCGGGGGTGGCGACGAGGTCGAGGGGTCGTGCGAACCGGGGAAAGCCAGCCGGTCCCCGCCACCGAGACCGGCCCCTGACGGATCGGCCGACAAGCGCCGCTGTCGCCGGTTCGGGGATCGTGTAGAACCCCGTGGGCGACCGGGGGGCCGGCGACGGGTCGCTCGCGACCTCGACGGCCGAGGGTTGCGGTCCCTGGTCGAGCAATGCGAACGAGTTGAGGAACTGATCGATCGACTCGGGGGTGAGCCCGCCCCGTCGAGCTGGCGATGCCGAGATGGTAGAGACGCCCTCCGACCAGGTAGAACCGCGCCCGGCCGGAAAGCTTGCCGGCGGGACTGCCCGGACGTCCCTCGAAGCTGACTTCACGACCCGGGTGGCCATATCACGGAGATCGATCGCCTTGCTCAGGATGATCAATTGCTTTTCGGCCGCCCACCCCTGGCAGGCGCCGTCGAGGATCGCGGTCCTTGTTGCCCGGGTGGATCAGGCCACCGGGAAAGTCCGCGTACGAGACGAAGCGGACCGTCCGGGACCAGTCCTCGGTGGCGGCGGTCTTCTCGACGACGGGGCCCACCGGGGTCATGACCGGGGGTTGCTCGGATGAACTTCGGCTTCCCCGGGAACTGGACGCGGAACCGCCCCTCCAGGGACGTGTACTCCTGGTTGACCGCCCCGCCACACCCGGCCACGACGATTGCCAGCAGGAGCGCGACCGCGATCCGTCCACGCATCGAGTCTCATCCTCCGCGAGATTGATGAACCAACGGCCGGTAGAGACCATCTCACTCGACCGGGGCCGTTGCGTTTCTGGGAAGGGCGAGGCCCGTCCGATTCAGGCTGTTGCCCCCTAGCTCTCCTGCCACGGCGGCACGGACGGCGCATCGCACTCCCAGGAGATCGGCCGGACGAGCTTTCCCACGGCTTGCCAGAACGTCGCTATCCAGTTTCGCCGTCCAGGCACTCCGACGCAAGACAAAGACTCAGCACCCGGGACACGAAACCCGGGGCGTCACGATGATCGAGCATTCGCCGGCTCCTCATCCCGCGGGTCAAACTCCACCCGACCGGCGATGTCATGAAGGCGGGCGACTTGCTGAGTGACTCTCGGTACGAAATCCAGGCCGTTGACAAACATCAGGACGTACGCGAATACGGCATAGATGTCACCGGCCTCGATGCCCGGGTGGGAGCAGTACCGGGTGAGGGCGGTCACGATCAGAGCCAGGATGAAGAACTCCATGTGGAGGTAATTCCACGCCTCCATGTCCGACAGATGGACTCGCCATCGAGCCAGTCGCCCGTAGTGGTCCCGCACCGGTTCGGGCCGACCATCCTCAATGATTTCGACCTCCTGCTCCAACTGGTTGTTCAAGGACGCATTCAGGGTG
This sequence comes from uncultured Isosphaeraceae bacterium, assembly GCA_963842405.1. Taxonomy (GTDB): domain Bacteria; phylum Planctomycetota; class Planctomycetia; order Isosphaerales; family Isosphaeraceae; genus CAVZRC01. The sequence goes on from CAWJGW010000011.1 coordinate 652,254, forward strand.
AGAGACCGCCGGGCGAGGCGGCGACTCAGGACCGCGATCGGGGCCATGTTGAGTACGCAGAACGCGACCAGGAGCCGGTCGTAGATGACCAGCATCGCCAACCCGCCGATCACTCCGTAGGCCGAGGCGAAGACGGCCTTCAATTCGTACTCGAAGAAATCGACCAGTTCCCGGGAAAGGGACGACCGAGCGGCGACCGTGGAGACGCCGACACCGGCATCCCGCTGTCGACAGACAAGGTGTGCCGCGGTGTCGGTGTAGATGGCGGAGAACACACGGGTGTCGTAGAGCTGACGAGCCGTGCTCACGAACAGGTGGGACAAGTGTTGCCCGACCAGCAGAGCCAGGCAACCGTACTCGCCCCGGAGCAGTCCATTGATCGCCAGCCCGAGCACAAACGGCTGGGCCAGGCTCAGTAGATTCTCGACGTTGAACAGGACGTAGGTGAACGTCACCGGTCGCCAGTTGGCCCGGAACAAGCAGACCAACGGCGACAGCCGATTCACTGCCATCCGAACCGCATCTTGGTACTGCATTCGGTCTCCGGTATTGTTCTGACTGACATTGATGGTCCGACACGGTAAACCGTTGCCCGGTTCACCCCTTGCGCGCATGGCGGGGCCGGCGGATCGAGGATGCGATTCCTCCCGACTGCTGCAAATTCATGGACCGCCCGCAACCGAGGAATTGGTCCTGCGTAAACGCTCACGCCTGCGGTGAACTGACCATTCTCGGTGCTCCCATCGTCAAATGATTCTCGCAGACCCGCTTAGACTCGTTCGTCGCAAGGCATCCGAGATTTGAAACCTGGGTCGAGATTTCGGAGAATGTGCACACGCGTCGAGAGGGTTTGAAAGGCGAGTTCGTCAGGTTTGACTGTGGAGGCCCCACGGGCTCACCACTTGGCCGACACAACCGCGTTGGAGGCGAAATGAGTCTGATCGGAATCGTCCTCGCTCTCGGGCTCGCGGTGGCGCAGGCGCGCGAGCCGGCGGTGAGTCAGGGATTCCAGACGCACATGGTCAAGCTCCTGACCGAGGCGGAGTCCCGTTGCACGGTGGCCGGCCAGGGGTGGGGGCAGGCACAGCGGAGGGTCCGGGAGGGGCTGGGACGCTCGCTCGGCCGCGACCTGCCGCGACGTTGGCCTCCGATGGACGCCCGGGTCGAGGGCTTCACGGCGTTCCGCGGCTACAAGATCGAGCAGGTCACGGCTGAGTTCTGGCCCGGGGTCCGCAACCCGATGCAGGTGTTCGTCCCCGACGGCTCCGGCCCGTTCCCGGCCGTCGTGATGGCGTGCGCCGGGGCCGGCGCACGGAACCAGCTCTACCACGGGCTGGGCGGCGCACTGGCGGGATGGGAATCTTGGTCCTGGGGATCCAGCCGATCGGCAAGGGGGTCCAGGGGCCGGTCTACCAGTACAACGGGATCGCCATGCTCGTGGGCACGTCGATCGCTCAGGAGCAGTTCCACACCGGCACGCGCCGCCCTGGATTACCTGCTCGGCCGGCCCGACGTCGACCCCAAGCGGATCGGCATGACGGGCGACTCATGCGGCGGCTGGACCACGCTCTACACGTCAACGATGGATCCGCGTATCACCGCGGCCGCCCCGGCGTTCGACCAACTATACGTTCTGCGGTTGGCTGCTCCCGAACCGGTGGCGCACCTACGACGCCGCGGAAGGGAACCTCCCGGAGGGTCCTCACCTATGGCGCCAACATCCCGGTCGTGACGGCCTGCAACGCGCCCAAGTGGTTCCGGTTCGTTCACTCGGAATTCGAAGGAGATCGGCTTCAATACGTCCCCGTCATCGACGGGGCGGCGAAGGCGGCGTACGGGCTGGCCGGCGCTGCCGAACGCTACAGCAGCCGGATCGAGCCTTGCCCGCACGGGCTCTGGCCGGTCGCTCAGATCGAGGTGGTGAACTGGTTCTGCGAGGTCTTCCTGGGCCGCCGGCCGCCCGAAGGCACAATGACCCTGGCACCTCCGCCACCGGGAAGCCGATTCGAGACCCTGCTGGTTGACGGATCGCCCGTGGTGGACTTCCCGGACGGGAGCCCGCGGTGGAAAGCGTTGCAGGTCGCCGACATGCCGTACGACGACGCCGCCGGGCTCGACGGCAGCGGCTTCTTGCGAATCGTCGAGGCGCATCGTCAGGACGCCCGGGTTTCGCGCAGCCCTTGCCAGGGACCCGCCCCGCATGCTGTCCGAACTCGCGCGCTGCCTCGGCCTGACCTCTCTCGAGCCAGCGCCGCGGGCGAAACCGCAGCAGGATCGTGTCGCCCTCGAGACGGAACCCGGTCTGCACGTCTCGGGCCAGTGGGTCAAGCCCCCGAGGGGAAAGATCGGGCCGGTGGCACTCGTGGTGGGTAGGTCGGAAGACCGACGGGCGGCCGGCGACCTCCCCGTGTCGACTCGGTTCGACCTCGCATTGCGAGAGGAACCGCTCACGGCCTCCTCGACCGGTCCACTGTGGGCGTTCGCCATGCTGAACCGCCCGCCGCTGGGGATGTGGGTCCAGGACGCGATGGCGGCGGCCAACTGGTTGCGACGGCAGGGCTTCGAGGTGGAACTGGTCGGAGTGGGCAACGCCGGCGCGCTGATTGCCCCGATGGCCGCCGCGCTGTCACAGGATGTCGCGTCGGCCCGGGTGGTGAGCTCCCAGCTTCGAAGCCTGGATGAGGACGTCGTCGGAAGACGGATCGCCAATACTCCTTAACTGGGCGCACCGCCTCTTGTGGGTGGCCGACATTCCCGATCTCGTCGCCTTCGTGAAGACCCAGCGGAGGTGGTTTCCCGCCACGGCGGCGCGGACGGGAGAGCTATCAACCCCTGACCAAAACGAGTCGATTCCGCTTCGTCGGGTGGGCAGCTCGACACATGACTTAGAGTCTGTTCCTTAAAGCCATTTCAGCCCCCGAATAGGGGGGACCGCACGTAGCCAGGGGCGTTAGCCCTGGACCGGACTTCCCAGCGGCGTTTCCTCGGGCGTGGAAAAAAGGGCCTGTTCACGAGTCGATGGCGACAGAGGTCAGAGCGCCATCGAGCCCCGAACTTACTCCGCGGACGCGTCGGTCGATCCGACGAATGGCACTAGCTTAAGGAACCCGATTTGACCTAACACTAGTTGTTGCAAGAGCTTGCGCCAATCGGGCACACTTTCGCACAACTTACTGACCTGTAACCATTTATGTAATAACAGCTTCGTTAAGCTAGTGCCATTCGTCCGACGACACCGACGCGCGCTACCGCCAGGCGCGCAAGACCGACACGGAGCATTTCCAAGCTGGCTCACGTCAGACAGCAAAGGACCACGTCGTAAACCTGGCGTGAGCCTCCTTGTTCGATCGAAACGAGGAACAAGAGTCCGGACTGCATCGCTTCCTGGTGGAACGTGATAGTTCACGACCTGCCTCGGTACACCCAGCCGCCGCGATAGTCCCGCCGCCGAGTCCGGGTCGAACCAGTTGCTCCAAGACCCTCAGTCGCAACGGATGCCCCAGCAAGCTCGCGGCCTACTCCGTCCTACGCACCACATCCACCGCCAGCACCCCGGACATCAATCCCTCCTCACTGCTGGACGACGATGACAAGAATGCCATTGAAAAATTATTTTGTCAAGGAACTCGCGGAGAAAACGCGGATTGTCCCGGTCGGAGGCTGGGAGACTCCCTGTTCCCAAATTCGGCCTCGAGCCACCCCGTGCTCCACTGATCCGCGATCGGTCTTTCGTTGCAAGACGAGGTAGGATCGCCGACAATTCGCGGATAGTCGGGATGGGCGCACAGATTCCGCCGGTAGACTCGTATGGCTGTAGCTTGTCAGCCGGTCCGGAATGGAGGAAATGTGATGACGACGTGGTATCATCAGGATGTGACGTGCAGTCATTGTGGTCAAGTGGAACAAAACAAAGAAGGATACGGTTTTGTTCGCTTTCGGTGGGGAGAGACCAAGGAACAAGACGCTCTTGGTGGCGCTCGCTTGACGATCGAAATTGGCGCTGAACTCCCGATCGGTACCATGGGATGGATTCGCAGTGGATCCCTTGATTCCGTACGCTCTTGGCGGGGGTGATCTGCCCCGCGCTGGGGCGTAGGAAGGTAGACCCCGGTGTAGTTCCCCGGACCTTGGAGCACGACATCGCCTACGGAGTTGATACCCTGCGGAACGGCAGAGCCGAAGTTGAGATACCTATAGAGGGGGTCCGCTTGAGCTTGGGAAACAGCAAAGAAAGAGGCGACCACGGCCAACAGGAGAACTGGCTTCTTGGGTCGAGTGTGCCGAGATCGCATTTTCAACATCCCTGTTTGTTCCACTCTCTGTACCGTGCTGGGGCTTCCGTGCCCGCAATCGGTGGCATTCTTCTCGATTCGAGGATTCGCGTCAATCACAAATGAATCAAGTGGCCGTGGCGCCGTGGCTGGTACTCTGCTCGCATGGCGGTCACCCATGGTAGCAAGGGGCGGGTCTATTCCTTCAACGGCAGGATCTCCACCTTGCGGAACTCGATCGGGTGGCTCTCGGCCTGGAGCGAGATGCTGCCGCCGCTCAGCATTTTCTCCCCATCCTTGATCAGCCTCCGCCCATCGGCGTCCTCTGGGTCGAGCTGGGCCTTCTCGTACTCGATGACGGTCTCACCGTTGACGATGTGCTTGATGACGCCGTTGCCATGGACCTCCGCTTCCACCGTGACCCACTGGTCGCCGTGATAGGTCTTCGCCTTCGAGTCGGTGCAGTGCTGGGTGATCAGCTTGCCACCCATCACGATGTTCGTGCCGGGCGTGCAGACGTTCGCCGTCGGGCGCTTGTCGCGGCCGTTGCCACCGAGGAACTGGACCTCGATCGAGACCGGGAACTTCTGGTCTTTTCTCATGCTCTCGGGAGGTTGGCCGTGGATCATCACGCCGCTGTTGCGGAACGCCCAGTCGGGACCGCCGGGGCATTGCTTGCCGACGAACCGATACTCGATCCGCAGTCGGTAGTGGGAGAACGGTGTCTTGTAGAAGAGATGCCCGAACTTGCCTTCGAACTTGGGGTACTTGTCATAAGCGACCTTCAAGACCCCGTCCTCCACGCGGAACGTGTCGGCGTAGTTCTCGCCCAGCGGGTAGCCCGTGATCTTGGGCGTCCAGCCGTCGAGATTCTTGCCGTTGAAGAGCGCGATCCAGCCTTCGCTGGTGGACTTGTCCTGACCCCGGGCGTCGATCGCAGCCAGGGCGAAGACCGCCAGGGCCGCGAGCGTACCCAGCGACGAGACCCAGAATCCGGTGAACGGATCGATGCGATGATGTTGTAGCGGTCATGATAGCTTCCTCCTTTGTTCGCGTCAGAGCCGGGGTGTCGGGGGCTTGATCGGGGCCTGGTAGGCGTTCGCGCCCTTGACCTTGACTTTCCTCTTGTAAACGCGATCGCCGCAGGTGGCGAAGATCGTGTTGAACTCCGGACCGCCGAAGCAGAGGTTCGCGATCCGGCCGTTGGGCGTGGGGATGATGCAGTTGACCCGGCCGGGCTGGTCGCAGACCTGAATGCCCATCGTGGTCGTGACGTAAAGCCGGCCATCGCGGTCAACGCGAATCCCGTCGGCACCGCTCTCGTCCGGCGGTGTCGGGCGCATGGAGGTGAAAGTATTTTTGCTTGTAGGCGAGCGAGCCGTCCGCCTGCACCTGGTAGCTATAGACCCAGTGAGATCGGTAGTCGGCGACATAGAGCAGCGTCTGGTCGGGCGAGAGGGTGATGCCGTTGGGGAACCGCAACCCGGAATCGACGACTCGCTTCTCACCCTTGGGGCTGATGTACCAGACCCTGCCCGGCTCCGGGCCGCCGAAGCTCGGGTTGGTCACGTAGATCCCACCCTCGTGGTTGATGACCAGGTCGTTGCCGCGGATCCCCTCGGCGATGACCGCGGGCGTGCCGCTGGCGTCGTAGGCGAGGACTTTGTCTTCGCCGACGGCGTAGATCCGGCCATCGGGCCCGAACGCCTGGCCGTTGGCATGTTTCGTCTCGGCGAGCCACGGGGTGACCTTGCCATCCAGGCCGATCTTGTACGCCTTGCTGTTGGGGATATCGTTGAAAAACACTTCGCCCTGGGCATTGACGGCCGGCCCCTCGGTGAACCGGTAGCCATCGGCGACGAGCGTCCAGCCCTCCCCCGGCACGAGGATCTCCCGGAGCTGCTGAGATCCGGCCCCGGCCTTCACGGGCTCCGGCCAGCCCTTCCAGAGCCATCGCATGGCGTCGGGGAAGATCTTCGTGGCGTGCTGTCCGTTGTGGCCGCCGGTGCCCCAGTCGTGGTTCACCTCGTATCCGGCGAAGATCAGGGCGCGCTCCATCTCCTGGTTGGCCATCCACCAATCACCGCCATAGATGTTCAGATCCGAGCTGCCGTCCTGGAGGAAGATCCGGATCGGCTTCGGCTCGTACTTGCGGATCAGCGTCGGATACACGTTGCCCCCGCGCAGACCGACATAGGTTCCGATCGAGCTGAACACGCGACGAAACGAATCCGGCCGCTCCCACGCCGCCGTGAATGCGCAGATCGCCCCGCTGCTGGAACCGGCGATGCATCGGTCGTTGCCGTCCTTCGACAGCCGGATCGGCCGCCCGTCGGCGGTCTTCCGGGTCTCGACCTCGGGCAACAGCTCCTCGAGCAGGAACCGGACGTAATTGTCGCCCAGTCCGTCGTATTCGTAGCTGCGATTGAACCGGTCCATCGCCTGGCCGGACGGGGCCTTCACCCGTCCCGGCGTGACGAACACGCCGATGACCACCGGCATCTCCTTCTTGTGGATCAGCTCGTCGAAGACATTGGTGCGCGTTGAACTGTCTGCCGTCCTGGTTGACGTACAGGCAGGCCGGCCTGGCGGGGTCGTACTGCTTCGGCACGTAGATCCAGTAATCCCGGACCGTGCCCGGGAAGATCTTGCTGTGGTCGAAGCGTGTACTTGGTCACTTCGCCTTTCGGCGGGGCGGACGTCGACTTCGCGTCGTCGGCGCGGAGGAGTCTCCCAGGCAGGAATCCGAACAGGCTCGAGAGCACGAGGGCGAGTCGAAGCGGAATCGTTGGTCGTCGCATGGTGAAAACCCTGGCAAATCGTCTCGGGCGGGCGTCGTCTGTCGGCGCAGGAGACGATTCTAGCCGAGGAGTGATGCCGGGGACAGACGCCAGCCCGCTTGAAGGCGATCCAGCATCGGATCGCTTGGTATGAGCCGAACGGGCCGCCACGGCAGGTGCGACCACTCATCGGACATCGTCCTGCTCGCGAGCCAGCCGCAATTTCGGTGCATCCTCGTCGCGGAAAGGGAGACGAGATGACCGATCAACCCAAGTTCGGCTCGCGCTCCTGGTGGAGCCTGCCGGATTGAGCGCCGCGGGACGCCGACTCCGCATTCGCTCGAAGAGTCGGCGCCGTCAAGAGGGAAACCCTGGCCGCTTCTTTCCGCGCACGGGTTGACCGTCGGTCAAGCCATGACGGCGCTCAGAAATGCTTGACCATCCGGGAGCGCGACCATCACGGCTTCGTCGGTACCCGGAATCAAATCAATCACGAACCAATTCCCGCACACCTCGCAGACGCCAACGACCCGGTCTGGGGCCGTGACATCCGGTTGATGGAGGTCGAGTGAGCCATCGCAGACCAAACAACGGCCTTCGTCGTAATACTCGGGCAATGTTGAAAACCGAACCATCGTCAGTGAGGCTGCGACCGTTCGGACATCACGAGGCATGAGTCGGCTTTCGAGCCTGAGGCTCGTACAATAGTAAAAGGACGTGCTTGCGGTTTGTACAAAGGCATCGCAGGTGCAGCAGCGCTCAGACGAGCGTGTCGTCGATGGTTTCGGTCGTGGCTACCCTGAATTTCGGTCCGGTACCTCGGAGCAGCCAGAGCGGCTCAATGCCCGTGATCTCCAGCAACTCCAGTAGAACCTCACCGGGGATGGTCACGCCAGTCTCATAATTGAACCACGTTCGGAACGGAATCCTGAGTTGATCGGCAAGCTCCGTGCCCCGATTCTCCCCGAAGAGGTCCATGCGTATGAGCCGCAGGCGACCCGCGATCGCGGCTTTGTTGGAAGCCCGGTCATGCGGAGTTTGCTGGTTGTCCATATACCCTCCCCACACACGCCCCAAAACACCAACCGAAGTGTGCCGAATGGCCTGACAGAAAGGCTGCTTACGCTGTTATCTCTTCTCCCGCGAACGACGCGGGCTGTGATGGATCTTCTCGCCACTCCCTCATCATAACCGCCAGAAGTCCAAAACGCGCAGAAAATTTTCGCTTATGCAAATTTTATTTAATCCAAAATCCCAAAAATATCAAGGATTGTGTGATCGACGTGAATGCTGTGCATCTGAGAAAGCCCCTCGAATCGCGGCTTCCGACTCGCCTCGATGCGGCCCTCGCCCATGATCTGACGTTTACGAGTGGGATTGATGCCGTTCGCGGGCGGCTGGAGCAGGGGAGGAAGCGCCGTGGCCAGCGTTCTCACGAACCTGGTCAGACGCATGGAGATCGGCGAGGACGGGCGATCGCTCGTGTGAGTTGCAGCCAGGAACACTAGGCCCTGATGAAGTGTTTGGCGAAGTCGGGAATCTCACGAAATACCACATGCAAGTTATCATTGAACGATCCGAGCTTAAACCCAAAGGGCTGGACGAGCATCGCCAGGCCGGTCCTCGTGAAGAGGGAGACATGACCATTCCTGGGTCCGGCGTACCACCAGTTCAGGCCCTGTTGGTCGATATCGGCGGGCTGGAGCAAGGTCGAGAAGAGGATCAATCCAGGATCCGCCAGAAAGTCGTTCATGTCCTCGAACACCCGGGCCGGGTCGGTGGAATGCTCGACCACCTCGAAGCTGACGATACAGTCGTAGCGCTCGGTCGGCCTGGCGGAGTAGCGCGGAACAAAGGGGTCGAAAGTATCCACCTGGGAAAAGCCTTGGGCACGGAGCAACTCCGCCAGGACGCCGTTGCCGCCCCCGTAATCGAGGATGCGCCGGGGCCTGACGGTGGAAAACAAGTTGCACACGAGGTCCGCGTTTCCCCGTGGACGTGCCTCCTGATAGTCCGGATCAACGTCCAGATATTGCTCGTTGTAGATGTACCTCGCGAAATCGTCTTTCGTGAAATGGTCGAACGCGGTTGTGAAGATGAATTGGCACGCCGAGCATCGATGGTAATAGATGGGGACGCCCGAGATATCGAGAACGTTGCGCCGGATCATCTCGCAGTTCTTGTGGAAATCCACGACCCCACAAGGCAATGCGAGAGCACCACAGCATTTGCATGGAGTTCGCTTGGCGCAAACAGCACGTAATCCCGATCGCATCGAAGCTCTCCAGCATCTGACGAGTGACAGGGACTGAAGATGCATCAGCTTGAACTGCGGTCGCTCGAGCCCGTCCGTTAGTGGGACAACCCACGTGACCGTCAATTATTTAAAGCTTTTCGCCCATCTCGGCAAGCTCAACTCATGGTGACAATACGGGACATCCAGCGCCTGGCGGAGGAATGCGATCGGCGCGAGCATGCTCACGCGCACTCACAAGGGCACCTCGTCGTTCCGCCGGCATCTACTTCTCCATGCGGATGACGACCTTGCCATCGTGGACGGAGATGTCAACGTCCCGGTCGTGGATATCGGGGAGCATGGCTTCGAGGTAGATATACGCGTCATCCTCCCAGCGATCGGCTGGCCGATCCGCCGAGCCGTTGGTCGATCCGGCATTCCCGCTCGAGTCGATCTGAGTGAGCAGGCGCCCCAGGAGGCTGAGCAACGATCGGCAATCGGCATCGGGAGGCTCGCCGTCAGGCCCGGCAGGCTCTCGGGCCATCAAGAACTTGTCCATCAAAGAAACGCTCCAAAGGGGAATCCCGGCTCCGCGGTTGCCTTCGGACTGGCAACGGAGTCAATTTTGCATCCGTGCATGCTTCGGGCCGTCCGCTCACTTGCGGTTGCCCATTGTGGGGTAGGGGGGCTAGGTTGGCGTGTCGTCAGATGGGGATCACCGTGCTTCCGCATCCAACCCGGTACGGATTACGAGAGGGAAAGACGCCGATCCATGCATCGTGGCTTGATCACTCGCAGTCGTTCACAAGACGGCGGCCGACCGGGCCCACGGTTCGCGAGATGTGCGGTCACTATGAACAAAATGCCAGAATCTCCGCGGCGAAGTCACAACTACTTTATTCGGAGAAGATCATCGGAATTGTACAATCGCTGGTCGGACCGGCTATCCGGATAACTACCCGAAAAACGGGCAAGATTCTCACGATTCCCGATCGACAAACTTCGATCGTCAATCCTCCAGGGGTATGAGCCCGCGTCGCACGGCGTAACGAACCAACTCCGAGGGGTTCTTCAGACCGAGCTTGCGCATCAGGTTTGCGCGATGGTTCTCGACGGTTCGCTGGCTGATATGAAGCCGGGCCGCGATCTCGGCGCTCGTGCTCCCTTCGGCTGCGAGCTGCAAGACTTCGCGCTCTCGCCCCGTGAGTGTTTCGTGCGGATCGAACGGGGCCGCCCTGGCTTGCTCGATGTAGGCGTCGATGGCGCGCTCCGTTACCGGCGCGCTGAGGAACCGCCTGCCCGCGGCGGCCTCCCGCACGGCGAGGACCAGGATCGGCTCCTCACAAGTCTTTGAGCACGTAACCCGTTGCACCGTTCTTCAGTGCTTCGGCCACGAACGCATTGTCGCCATGCATGGAGAAGACCACGACGCGGGTCCGCGGTGTGCGCTGGTGAATGATCCGGATCACTTCCAATCCGCTCAGGCCCGGCATCATCAGGTCGAGGACCAGCACATCGGGCTGCAAGCGTTCGACCAGCCGGACGGTTTCCAACCCATCACCCGTCTCGCCGACGACCGAGAATTCCGTTTCGGCTTCCAGAAGAGATCGCATTCCCCGCCGTACCACGGGATGATCATCCGCCAGGACGATGGATATGGTCATTCTTTTCGCTCCAGGATGGGCCATGCAGGGCAGCCCCGCCACCAACTGTGTCCCGGTCCCCGGACGGGACTCGATCGTCAGAGGACCGATCAGCAAGGTGACACGCTCCCGCATGCCGACGAGCCAATAGACGGTGGCATCGCCAAGGTGATATCCGGATCGAAAACGCAGCCGCGATCTTCGATTTGAAAGTCCAACAGTTCGGTGGCCGCCCAGTCCCGCACGGTCAGTTCACCCACGCCGGTATGGAGGGTGATGGTTGTCAGCGATTGCCGAGCGGGCAGGAGTTCGATGTGATCCCGCGTAGCGGATTGCAGGTCGAACGATAACCGGCGTACTCGTTCCAGGATTTCATCGACGAAGGCTCGCGACGGCTCTTGACCTCGTCGGTTGGCGAATCGCTGGTTTCAACTCGGCCGGTTGTCGATCCAGCTCGCTGGCGATACGTCTGCTTCTCAGGTTAAGTGAGCATTACGCTTCGATAACCTAATCCTCAATTCCAGAGAAGGTTGAGGAAAAGACCTCCATGGTTCGGGTGGTTTGTGGTTCGCACGAATTCTAGAGGCCAACTGGTCAGGCCAAGGAGGTTGCCTGGGGCAGTCGACGGGTTCGAAGGTGGAGACCGTTGGCCCCAAACACTCTCATCGTCCCACGTCGCGACCTCAACCAGAGCGCGAAGCGAGTCTCAAGACATTTGCCATGGGAATTGTTGACGATCAATCAATGGGCAGGCGCGGCTTTCTGACCAGGGGGCGTAATCGCGTGGCTTCTCGCCAGTCCGACTTTGGAGGTCATTGCCGCGGCACCTTCATCTTGTCCCGAGTTTCGATCCGATCGATCGCATTGTCAAGGGTGTCGCGGATAACGGAAGAGAGGGAACGAGATGCTTCGCGCGGCCTCAATGCAGGGAATAGGGCTGGATCAGCGCGAACTGGGGATTGGCGTCGAGGTAACAGCGGACCCGGTCACGGCGTTCGAGGGCGAGGGGGAGGAATTCGATGGCCTGGTCGATCCGCTCGTCGGGCTCGGCGCAACTGAAGCGAAGGAAGCCGCGGCCGGCGTCGCCGAAGCATTCGCCGCCCAGGCAGGCGACGCCGAAGTGGTCGTCGGCTCCTTCGAGCAGGTAGAGCGCCAGGCCGTGCGAGGTGATCCCCAGCCGGTTGCAGGCCAGGCGGACGTCCGGGAAGACGTAGAACGTGCCGGCGGGCCGGATCACGTGGAAGCCGTCGATGCGTTCCAGGCCCTCGCAAAGCCGCACGACCTTGCGGCGAAACTGATTCATGTAGAGGTCGCGGGTCTCGGTGTCGGACTCCAGCGCGGCCTGCGCGGCCCGCTGGGCCAGCGGCGGGCTGCACGACGCGGTCGTGTTGATCAGCTTGCCGATCGCGTCCACCACGACCGGCGCCGCCACCGCGAAGCCGATCCGCCACCCGCTCATACTGTACGACTTGCTGAACGTGTAGGCGGCCACCGTGTGTTCGAGCATACCCGGCTCGGCCAGGATCGACGCGTGTCGTCCGCCCCAGACCATGTGGCAATACGGCTCATCGGAGAAGACCATCAGGTCGGTGCCCCGGACCACATCCGCGATCGCGGCCAGGTCCGTCGCGGGTGGCGACGCCTCCGGTCGGGTTGTGCGGCGAGTTGAGGAAGATCGCCCGGGGCTTGGGATCCGTGGCCAGGAAGCGTCGGACGTCCTCGGCGGATGGGCGGAACTCCCGATCGACCGAGAGCGGCGCCAGCACGGCACGCGCCCCCCGGCGTTCGAGATTAGGAACGTAGGTCGGGAACTGAGGGCTGAAGACCAGGACCCCATCGCCCGGGTCGAGCACCGCCTCGGCGAAGAACTGCTCGAACGGCTTGGCCCCCGAGCCGACCACGATGTTCTCGGCCGACACGCTGTAGCCGAATTCCGCCGAGACGAACCGGGCGGCGACGTGGCGGAACTCGGGAAGGCCCAGGCTCGGGCAGTAGCCTGTCTGGTTCTCCTCGATCGCCCGGATGCCCGCCCGCTTGGCGTTCGGCGTGCTCGGGAACGGGCTGTCGCCGATCTCCAGCTCGACCACGTCTTTGCCCTGCGCCTTCAGGGCACGCGCGATCGCCAGCACGGTGAAGGCCGTCTCCGCGGTCAACTTCTCCACCAGGGAGCTCAGTCGGGGCATCGAACGCCTCTGTAGGGGTGGGTGGAGCTGGGTGGAAACCCGTTGCAACCCACCAGGGCCAAGCTTGGTTGATCGGTGGGTTTCGCCGAACGGAGCCCAGCTCCACCCACCCCACGAAGTCTGGTTTATCGCGAAGCGATGACCTGTGCCAGGGGGCGGACGATTCGGGGGATCACGGATTGCTGGAGGAGCTCCTCGCCGACTTCGCGCTGACGCTTCAGCGAATCGAGGAAGCTCTGGTCCGGGCCGGTCCCCCAGTATTGCCGCACGGTGAAGTAGACGCTGATCTGGTCGTCGCCGAACTCGCGGGTGCGGACCTGATACGCATTCGTACGGGTCTCGACGGCCAACCGGCACTGGAGCTGACACGACTCGTTCAAGGCCAGGGTGATCGAGGGTTCGTAATTGATGACCTGGGTCTGGGCCAAATCGAACAGCCCTTCCAGGCCATGGCCGACACCGAGTGCCTCGGCCACGACCTCGTCATGGTTGCCGTCGAAATTGAAGTCGAAGCCGAACATCACGTCCAGCGCTTCGCAGTCGAGAAGGCTGATCGTCAAGAGCGGCGGGGCCAGGTCCAGGACCATCTCGTGCTGACGAAACGCGTCATCGAGGGACTCGGGATTCATGTGGCCCGAGCAGAGCCGGCGCGGCTCGATCGCCAGCCATCGGTAGGATTCCTGTTCCTTGTCCCCTTCGAGGACGAGGTCGCCATTCTCCCGCGTGTAGAAGTTCCGCAGCTCCGGGAACCCTTTCTTCATCTGTTCGAAGAAGTGTAAGACGGTGTCGCGGTTGTTCGGCAGCTCCATCTCCGTATTGAGGTTGACGTTGACGTAAAAGTCATCGGCGTCGCAAATATAGCGATTCATCCGCGTGTCCTGAAATCCGGGCGACAACACCTGACTCCCGGCCCGGCCGAAGTGAATCCGGCTGGCCACGGCCGGGAGCATCCGGCGTCGATTGGTTCCTTCAAAAACGCCATCCTATCACAAACCGAGCGACTGCGAAATGAATGGGCGGACTCGCGCGAGTCCATAGATCAGAAGTGTCGGGGATGTGCGTCGAGTCGATGATTACATCGTCTTGCTGGACAAGATGTTGCAGCCGAGCGACTCATGCCGGAACACTGGGCAATCGAGCGATGCAAGCATGTGATTTGGGTCGGTCTTTTTGCGACTCGCCGCGTATATTGAGATCCGATGGTGATCTGAGCGGCGGTTTCGATGTGCTCGGTCACCTCGCCGTTGTCGCATGACTCGTCCAGATCCGGACTCGACGGTCGGCGCCGGCCGAGGCCAGGCTGGCACCATCCGGGCTCCAGGCCACCGACCAGATCGTGCCGGTGTGTCCCACGAGGGTCAACACCTCGGTGCCATTCGACGCGTCCCAGAGCTTGATGGTCCCGTCGGCGCCTGCGGTCGCCAGGCGAGTCCCATCGTGATTCCAGGCCACCGACCAGACGATGCCGCCGTGGCCGATCAGAGTGGCACGCGGCGCCCCGGTGGTTGCGTCCCAGACCCGGCATGTCTTGTCGATGCTGGTACCGGCCAGGAAGCGGGAGTCATGACTCCAGGCCACGGCCCAGAAAGGATGAGGGTGCCCCAGCTTCCGCAGCGTTCTGCCGGTCGAAGCGTCCAGGACGAAGATCGCGTTATCCGGCCTATTCAGCGCCAGGGCAACGCGAGAGCCATCCGGGCTCCAGGCGACACTGCTGATGGAACCTCGGTCCGGATCGGATGTCGCCTGAACGCTGAGTTGCTCAGTCCCGGTGCCCGGTTCCCAGATGTGGAGCGTCCTCGAACCGCTCGTCGCGACCCGTTGGCTGTCGGGGCTCCAGGCGACCCCCAAGATGGCGTCCCGGCTTTTCGAGAAGGTCGATACAACCGCGGCAGTGGCAAGATTCCAGACTTTCGCGGTCCCATCGGTGTCGGCGGTGGCCAGGCGCTTGCCGTCGGGTGCGAAGCTCAGGGCGTGGATCCCTTCCTTGTGCCCTTCGAGCTTGAGGATCAAGCGGCCGGTCGCCGCGTCCCAGAGCCGCACGATGGGATCGTCACCGCCCGTGGCGACGAGCCGGTTGTCGGGGCTCCAGGCGACGGCATGGACCTCTTTGGGATGTCCGTCCAGGTCGAGCGATTCCCCCGCGTGAGAGGGGTCCCAGATCTTGATCGTCTGGTCGTCGCTGGCCGATGCCAGCCGCGAACCGTCGGGCTTCCAGGCGAGCCGGAACACGCGGTCGGCATGGCCCCTCAGGATGGCCAGCGGTTTCCCCGTGCCAGGGTCCCAGAGGCGGACGGTCCGGTCGTCACCGGCAGTTGCAACCGACGACCCGTCAGGTCGCCAGGCGAGGTGGTTGACCGTTCCGCCGTGGCCGTTGATGACGGCGCTCATGCGCCCGGTCCGGGCGTCCCAGATGCGCGCGGTCTGGTCCTCGCTCCCGGTCGCGAGCCGGCTGCCGTCAAGGCTCCAGGCCACAGCAACGACATCGCCGACGTGACCCGTCAGCGTGAGCACGCTGGTGCCGGTGTCCGTGTCCCACACGCGAATCGTGCCATCCTGCGAGGCCGAGGCTAGCCGCTTGCTGTCCGGGCTCCAGGCAACCGCGTGGACCTGCTCCTTGTGCCCGGTCAGTATCCGCTCGCCCTGACCCGTGCGGGCGTCCCAGACGCGGAGGTTGCTGCCCGTGCTAATCGAGTGCGAGACCGCCACACGACGGCCATCGGGGCTCCAGGCCATGTCCGCGACCGCCATCCTGCTGACGGGGAGTGACCACAGCCGGGTGGCCACGCCGGTGGCGGCCTCGACACTCTCCAGCGATTCGTCGGTGACATGGTCGGTCCCGTCGATCTTGTAGACGAAAAGCGGCTGGCCCAGCGGACCCCATGCGGCGTTTCTCACCTTGGGCACCATCACGGCACGCCGGTCCTCGTGCACTATGTCGAGGATCTGGGCGTTATCGTGAAAGTCAGAGATCCGGACGCTATAGGGTCGCTCCGTGGCGTCGCTCTTGCCCGCGAGGTAGGTTCCGTCGGGGCTCCAGCTCAGATAGTTGGAAGCAGCGTGGTTGCCGGGAGCCGGGATCGTTCGTTCATCGAGGTGGCAGAGGTGTTCGAGCCGGGCCCACTCCCACCCCCGCAGGCGGGGGTGCAGAGATCGAGTCGGCGTTGAACCTGCGCGATGTTGGCGGCTTCCCACTCGCGCTGGGCCAGCGCGAGGGCGAGCGCGTACGTCTCACCCTGGAGGTTTGTCGCCAGGTGGGTGGCCTCGGCGCGGGCCTCGGCCTCCGCCTCGGCTCTTTCCACGGCCGCCCGGCGGGCCACGACGGCTTCTCGCCACTGTGAGAGTATTCCGCCCATGCCGATCAGAGATACCAGCACGACCAGAGCCGACAGCGCCGCGATGGCCGGTCGGCGCCGTGCCCACTTCACGGACTTCTCCAACCGGCCGGCCGGCCGCGCCAGGATCGGGCGGTTCTCCAGCCAGGCCCGCAGGCTCCTCAGAAACGGCCTGGGCACTGAGATAGCGCCGCCGCGGGTCCTTTTCCAGGCACTTCAGGCAGATCACCTCGAGGTCGCGCGGCACCCTGGCATTGAGTTTACGCGGCGGCTGGGGCGGCCGTTCCTTGACCATCGTCAGGGTGTCGACCACGCTGTCGCCGGAGAATGGCGCCTGGCCCGTCAGGAGCGCGTAGAGGACTGAGCCCAGTCCATAGACGTCGGTGGCCGTGGTAATCGCCCCGCGCCGACCGGTGGCTTGCTCAGGGGCCATGTAGGCGGGAGTGCCGAGGATGGCCCCGCTGGCGGTCATCTCGGCGTCCGCCTCGACCCGCTTGGCCAATCCGAAGTCGGTGATGTGCCCGCGGCCCTCGGCGTCGATCAGGATGTTGGCCGGCTTGAGGTCGCGGTGGAGAATGCCCCGCATGTGGGCGTGATGCATCCCCTCGGCCACCTCGGCGAGCAGGCAGGCCGCGGCCTTCGGGTCATCTTTATAGGTCGCCAGCCGCTCGGTCAGACTGCCGCCACGGATGAGCTTCATGGAGAAGTATTTCTGTCCGTCGTCCTCACCGATCTCGTAGATCGGTACGATACCCGGATGGTCCAGCAGTGCGACCGCCTCGGCCTCGTTCTGGAACCTGCGGAGCTCATCGTCGCCGGCCAGGACGCCGGCCCGGAGCATCTTGAGGGCGACGGGCCTGTTGAGGCTGACCTGGCGTGCCTGGTAGACGACCCCCATGCCCCCGCGGCCGAGGACTTCTCGGATCTCATAATCGCCGAAATAGCGGATGGTGGCACCGCGCGGGCGGTCGGGCGCTGGCCCACCGGAATCGTTGGGCCCGGCCGTCGCAGCGGGGCTGCTCCTCCCGTCGTCGGTGGCGTCCACCGAGATCGTGGCCGTCGTGCCCGGAGCGGTGACGTCACCCGCCAGGGTCAACGCCGGCCGGCCCGCGTGATCGGCCGGAAGAGTGACCGTGGAGACGGCTCCCTGCGGCGCGGCCGGGTCGGCCCGTAGCGGCTCGACCAACCGCACCAGACCGGCCTGATCGGTGAGGAACTCGGCCAACTCGGCCCGCAGGTCGGGATACCGGGCCAGGAAGGCCTCAGGCTCGGGGGCCCGGCCGGCGTCGGCCGCCATCAAGTACTCGGCCATCGCCTCTTCCAGGCGCTGTTGAGGGTCGGGGTTCGTTGCCGTCGGTTCGTTCATGGCCCGCCTTTCCTACCAGAGTTCTGCCAGGTCGTTACGAAGTGCTCTCATGCCGCGCTGGAGCAAGCCCGCGACGGCCGGCACGCTTCGATTCATCTGCCTGGCGACATCGATCAGCGCCAGGCCCTGCAGGTGCTTCAGCTCGATCGCGAGCCGCTGGTCTTCCGGCAGGGCCGCCAGGGCATCGGCCAGCCGGACCAGCCGCTCCTGCTTCTCGACCCGGCCGCTGGGAGAGGTCTGATCGGCCACCAGGATCGCCTCGAGGCGCGCCGACGACTGCTCGAGGGCCGCCTCGAGCGAACGCTCGGCGCCATCGGGCCGGGCGTGCTTGCGCAGGGCGTCAACCATCGCGTGGGCCAGGAGCGTCCGTAGCCAGGCTGCCCGCTGCTCGTCGCTGGTGCCGCGGAACTGTTCACGCCGCTCGAGAGCCCGAGTCAAGGTCTGCTGCACCAGGTCGGCCGGGTCCAGTTTGCTACGTAGCCGACCATCGAGCCGAGCCCGGGCCAGGAGAAGCAGATAATTCCGAAATGACTCCAACCGCCGGGCCAGTTCCTCCCCATCGTCCCCCATGAACGTCGGCCCTCCCGATAGTCTCAACGGACGGGACACGTGAATTGAGCGCGCCGGGAGAAAAGACCTCCGGGAGTCCTGTTGGCTCCGCTCACCGCGGGCACCGGTTGCGGCCCGCCGGACGGGATCGCTGCGCCGCCGACCCAGATCAGAGTATGTCAGCAACGGTTTCGAGAGTACACCCCATCGCCGATGGGCCAGGTCCATAGAAGCGGGAGAGGTTATTGGTGAGCAGCCTTGTTGCTTGGTTTCCACTCACGTCGGCCATGTCCGGATCGCCATCTCGGCGACCCTCAACAGCTCGTTCCGCGTTGCACCGCCGGCGGCTTGGACCGACATCCCATACATGAGCGTCGCGAGATATCGGGCGAGATCGGCGGGGTCGGAATTGGGCGGCAGGTCATCTTCGGAGACGGCTCGCTCGAATCGCGTTCGTAAGGCCCCTTCGCTGGCGGCGCGCCGCTTCACCAGTTCCCGGCGAATCGAATCCGCCGTGTCACCACAGGCCAGGGCGCTCTGAACCATGAAGCACCCGCACGGGTTCCGCGAATCCGTGACCAGTTCGATAGTCCCGCGCAGCAGTCGTTCGACGACCGCCCGTGCCGTCGGTTCCTTGAGAGCTTCGCCGACGTGGCAAGCCGGGCCTGCGACGTAGCGGTCGATCGCCTTGCGGAACAGAGATTCCTTGTTGCCGAAGGCGGCGTAGAGGCTCGGCCGGTTGATGCCCATCGCTTTGGTCAGATCGGGGAGGGATGCGCCCTCGTAGCCTTTCTGCCAGAAAACCTTCAGCGCGCGGTCGAGCGCTTCGTCGATGTCGAAAGCTCGAGGGCGTCCGATGGGCATGACACATTCCTTTCTTACCTAATGGTACACTACCCGGCTTGACACGCCAAGCTGGCCTGTCTATTATGTATCGACCGATACAAAACAAGGCCTCTCACAAAGGAGCATCGTCATGTCACGGAAACTGTCCGGAAAAGTCGCGGTGGTGACCGGCGCGTCCAAGGGGATCGGAGCCTCCATCGCGTTGCACCTGGCCGCCGAGGGCGCCGCGGTGGTCGTCAATTACGCGTCCAGCAAGGAAGGGGCCGATCGCGTCGTGGCCGAGATCGTTGGCAACGGGGGCAAGGCCATCGCTGTCCAGGCGAACGTCGCCAAGCAAGCCGACATTCAACGCCTTTTTTCCGAGGCGAAGAAAGCGTTCGGTCCGCTCGACATCCTCGTCAACAACGCCGGCATCTATGAATTCGCTCCGATCGAGGAGGTGACGGCCGAGCACTTCCATAAACTGTTTGACCTGAACGTGCTGGGGCTGATTCTCGCGTCGCAGGAAGCCGTCAAGCATTTCGGTCCCGACGGCGGCAGCATCGTCAATATCAGCTCGGTGGTCGCCACGCTTGGCTCCGCCGGCGACTTCGGTCTACAGCGCGACCAAGGCCGCCGTCAACGCCGTGACCCGCTCGCTGGCCCAGGAGCTGGGACCGCGCAAGATTCGCGTCAACGCGATCAACCCCGGAATGGTCGAAACCGAAGGCGTGCACTCCGCCGGGATCGCGGACAGCGATTTCCGCAGGCAGGTCGAATCACAAACGCCGCTGGGACGGATCGGTCAGCCTCGGGACATCGCGCCGGCCGCCGTGTTTCTGGCGTCCTCCGATTCCGCGTGGGTCACGGGCGAAACGCTCTACATTTCGGGCGGCCTTCGCTGATGGAACGCGACGTTCGAGGCCACTGAACACGATTTGACGAAGCGTCTCATACTCGTGTCGATCCGGTCTCCGGGTGCCGGAAGCGAATCGGGATCTGCTCGTCGGGTTCCACGTGCGGGTCCGGGAAGACCCGCACGCCCTGACCGGCCACGTTCCGAACGGAGACGGATGATGCTCCGTTGTGGACGACCGGCAAGCGGGCGATGATCTCCCCGTCATCCACAGAGAGCGGGACAGTGCGCGGGTGGGCTACCACCACCATGGCGGGCAGGATCGAGCCCGCCGGCTCCGTCCGGAACGTGAGCGACCAGGGGAGGCCCGGGATCGGCAGCCACGGCCGTTTCAATTGATAGCTCACGGTGACTTCCGGGTGTGGGCCTGGCAGGATCGTGGCCGCCGACGGCTCCAGGCCCGGGGAGAGCGTGCGGACGCCGTCCCACTCGGCGACGCTGTAAACCCGGATGTGCCAGGGGCCAGCATCGGATGGGGTCGGTTCGGCGACGGTCCCGTTGCTCGCCCGCGACGGGACGGAGGCGCCCGGAATGAGGCCGTGGGTAAGCTGAGCGTCCAGCAGTCCTGGCGGTCGTAATCGGCTCGGGGGACGTTCGCCGTGGTCGCGAGCGGATCGCTCGGTCCTTTTGGTGGCGCACCCTGCGCGGCGACGACCAGCGCGGCCGAGGCTTCCGCGGGCCATCGCCAGCGGAGCGTGACCCGGGTGCCAGCTCCTGCCGACGAGCCGAGCCCGCTGCCGGCGCGGGTGGCCCGCAGATCGGAGGGGTCCGGCACGCGGGCGAGTGCCGCGCCTGGCCCGACGATCCACGTGTCCCCCCAGCCGGCCACAGGCGTGTAATAGCAGAGTCCCGTGCGAGGCGGATCGGGGTCGTAGGCCCGATCGGGAGCGACCGGCTCGAGCCAATGTCCTTCGAGTGACTTGACCTCAGCGGCGTTGAGCCGGGAGCCGGTCGGCAAGGGGAGCGGAACAGGGGTGCGGAGGATCCGGACCGAGCCGCGTGCCGGCTCGATCCAGTCGATCCGGACCCGGCCCGTCGGTTCCTGCAACAGCCGAGGGGCTTCCGGGGCCAATATTGTCGGCTGCGGTCGCGCCGCGACGACGACTCCTGGAGAGGGGAACAGCCGGCCATCGGGCATCCGGTAGATTGCATAGATTCCGTAATGATCGACCTGGCTCCGGTCGATGTTCCGGTCAATCGCGTGATCCGAGGCACAAGTGAGCCTCTCGCCATCCTTGGGGTTTGCCGGCGGGTGCGCCCCGCTTGCGGATCACACAGACATCGGCGACCCCGCGGGGAGGTGACCAGGTCAACTCGGCCTCGTGGTCGCGAACCGCGACAGACACGTCCTTGACGTCGGCGAGGAAGACAAACGGGCCGAGCGAGATTGCGGAGACCGAGTCGATCCCGCCGCGACGGCTCAGGACGGCATAGCCGACTGTCTCGCCAGGCGTCAGGAGTGTATCGTCGAACTCGCAGGTGCCGAGCTCGGCGATCCGGGTGCCGTCGGCCGGATGCTGGAGCACGCCGTTGCGCTTCCGCACGACGACGAATGTGAGCGGCCCCAGGCCGTCGGGGGGTGGGGGCGTCCAGATGAGGCGAATCCGGTCACCCAGCACCTGGGCGTCCATCGCGATAGGCGGGTCGGGGGGGGTGCGTGCCAGTCCGGTCAGGGCATCAGGCAGGTCGGCGGCGATATCCAGGGACTGTCGATAGAGGTTTCGCGCCGCCGGCGGGTTGGTCCGCTCCAGCTTCCGCGCCTTGGCCGCCAGTGCCTCGGCCCGCCGCAGGATGGGGGACAGTTCACTCAAGGCCGTTTGAATCTCGGGCGATTGGGGGTTGACCAATCGGCTCCAGGCCTCGATCGCTGCGCGAGCGGCCGAGAGCTTGCCGCCGGCCCGCGCCGTCTCGTAGGCCAGCTTGACGCGGCGTGAGGTCGGACTGCCGCTGCCGAACCCTGGCGATCGCATTCCGAGCCTTGGCGAAGCCTGGTGCCAGCTCCAGGATCCGTTCGAGATGCTCGAGCGACCCGGTCAGGTCGAAGGCGCGGAAGGACTGTTGAGCCGCTTCAAAGTGGCGAAGGACCGGCTCGCGCATCGCCATGCGAAACCCACATGGGCATTGCGGCTCGTCAACCCACGGAGCACGTGGACAGACCGGACAGTTCCACCGTAATGATGATCCGCAGTGCGGACATCGCGCCGAGCCGGCCTTGCGCGCCACCGGGCTCAGCTCGGTCACGCCCCCGCAATTGCGGCAGCGCAGCAGGGTGAACCTCTGGACTCCGTTGACCCCCGTCGCCGCGGCGGGGTGCGTCGAAGCCGGCCCGGGGTTCGGCGATCCGGGTGCCACCGATCCCCCCTCGCGCGCGATGTCCAACCGTCGGCAGATCCGGCCGATCAGGCGATCGGCGCGGTCGGTGACGATCCCCAGCGCGGCGGCCTCCTCGATGAGCGCCGCCCGGGTGCCGGGGTCGAGCCGCTCTCAGACCCTTGAGCGCGAAATCGGCCAGACGGTCGAACGATTCCTCGGTCTCCAGGGCCAGGGTCCGGTCGTAGCGCGCCCGCAATCGGGGTGAGCCCAGGTGCGATTGCGCATGGGTGATGACCTCGAGCCAGGCGGTCTTCTCGGCGGTGACCTGGGCCTTCTTCATCCAACGCTGACGCTCCGTGTCGGCGCGGGCGGTGATGTCGGAAGCCGGGGCGTCGCGCGTGAGTCCGATCGCGTCATACAGGTCGCGGCAGCCCAGGTGCTCCAGCGCCATGCGGATCTGCCGGCGGGTTGACGGATCGAGGACGTCAGCCGGCGGATCCAGGTCCAGCTCCGCGTCGCCGTTGACGCTCGGCGCCTCGACCAGGTTCGGGATCGGCCGGGTGATGCGGAGCAGGTCGTCCTCATTCAGGCCGAGCCGGGCCGCTTCGTCGATCAGCAGCCCGCGATCGGACGGACCCAAACCTCCCTTGGCGGCGCGGAGGCGGACCCGCCGCTGCAGCTCGTCGAACTTCCGGTCCCGCTCGGCCCGATGGTTAACCGCCAGTTCGGCGTCGTACGCCGCGCGGGTGGCCGGATCGCTCAGGAGTGCTCGGCGCAACGCGGGTATCTCGTCGAGATACAGTTGGTTCGCGTGCCGGGTCTTCGGGTTGCGCGTGCCCATCGACCAGGCCGGCTGCTTGCGCTGGAGCGCAGCATCGATCTCGGTCCGATCGGCCTTCGGATCGACTCCCAGTCTGGCGTAGTAGTCGGGAACC
The DNA here is from genome assembly GCA_963842405.1 of uncultured Isosphaeraceae bacterium. GTDB lineage: Bacteria > Planctomycetota > Planctomycetia > Isosphaerales > Isosphaeraceae > CAVZRC01. Next base: position 675,603 of record CAWJGW010000011.1, read on the forward strand.
ATGGTTACGTTGCTGCCGGCGTTGGGCCTGGAAGGACCGTCCCGAATGAACCTCGATCCGCTGGACGGTTCCGACGATCAATTCTACCGCCCCGGATCAAAGGGCTCCATCGATCCGCCGAGCTTATTGTTCATGAGGGAGCATCGCCATCTTGAAATTCGAGCATCCCTGTCTTACCCTGATTGGTGACAATCTGGTCGCCGCCCCCGATGTCGGAACCCGGTCGAGGGCATTCAAAGGCAGGGCAACGTTCGGCGTCACGCAAACGCCGAGGGCGGGCTCTGTTTTTTTGTTTGCTCAACCAAGACCGGAGCATTTCCATGAGCACCAGCGTCACCCCGTCATCTGGCCCGATCGATCCGCAGGCCGTTGCGACTTTGAGGGCGTTGCTGGACATTTTGAAAACAGGACCGCCATCGACTTGGCCCACGGATTCAAGAGGGAAAGCCGAGACCGGAGCGAGGCAGTCTTGACCATCGCAACGATTCGGGCGCGGAGAGCCTCGGCCAAACGGAGGTCAAGTGGCCACGCGGATCTGGAACCGCGCCAACAAGCATGATAGCCTTCCGAGTCGCGCGAGGAGGAATCCGCCAGAGTCACGACAGCGAGGTGCCGTTGGAGGATGGATCATGAATATCGAGATGGCACGCAGCTTTTTTCTGTGGTGCACGGTCATAAATTACGGAGTGCTCATTTTGTGGGCGGTGCTCTTCAGGTTCGCGCGCGATGGGTTACTCCGGATGTGGGGTAAATGGGTTCGTGTGTCCTCCGAGCAGTTCGATATTCTCAACGTCGCCGGAATATCGTTCTACAAGCTGAGCATCATTCTGTTCAACCTGGTTCCGTATATTGTCTTATATATTATCTGATGAAGATCTGGAAACCATGAGTCATCGCGAGCGGAGATGACGATGGACACGTTGAATTTTCAGTACTGGCCGTCCGGCTGGGAACGGAAAGGCATCCGGCTATTCCCCAAACAGGGCGAAGTGCGTACCGGTTCGGTCCTCTTGGATCGACGAATGATTCCGATCGAAACGGTCGTCGGGACTGGCTCCCAAGGCAAGGAACTCCTCATCAGCGTGAATACCCCTCGCGGCAGGGACGACGTGCAGATCACGATCGCACCGGGCATCTTCGGGGGTGAATGGGGTTTCGACGGCGCGTCGAAAGCTCGCCGCGTCGAGAAGGGCATCAATCGTTCTCTCTCCGGGTGTCGCCTCCAGCGGCGGCGCCAGGAGCTTGCCGGGCAGGGCAAGCCGGCCGAGGTTCGCTGGGAATTATGCCCCCACTGTCAAGCCATGGTGGACCTGTCGGGCTTTCCCCCTTCACCGCAAGTCCTCTGCCACTATTGTGGAACACTCGGCACCCTCGGTCATGAACCGCTCGAGGAGGAGACCCGCTTTGGCATCTGCGGCTCGTGCCACTTCTTCGGCTGTCCCGAGCCATTCACCTCACGTCGCGTGGTCTATCTGATTTTCTGGTTCTATACCGAAAGGGAGACGGCCACGCTGTGCGGCGCCTGCATGCGAACGGAGGCCCTGACCAACCTGCGCGGGAATCTGATCACGGTCGTCGGGGCGCCCATCTCTATCATGGAATTGGTGCAAGCTCGTTTCAGGGGTTCGCGCCGCTCCGCCAGGTTTGCTGAGCTGGATGCGGCCAATTTCGCTGCGAGCCAGGGGCGGTTCGACAGGGCTGATATCCTCTATGAACGGTTGCTGGCACGGAACCGAGTTGCGGCCGGACTGCACTACAACCGGGCGAAGTTGCGTTACGATTGGGAGGATTGGACGGGAGCCCTGGAGAAAGCTCGCTCCGCACTCGACGATTGTGCGAATTATCTACCAGCGGTCGGCTTGGCCTGTCGAAGCCTGGTTCGCCTCGGCCGTCTCGATGAGGCCGAAGCGCTCGGAGCACGCTTTCCTGGGATCGTCAACGGCGTTGATTCCTGATTGCGGCAGCGCGGGGCACCGGACCCACGAGTCTTGACGCAAGCCCTTGCCTTTGGCACGATTAGCGTTGCCGTGTTGCGGTCTCACAAGCCCGTTCGGATCGCCGACCCGGTGCTGGCGAAACAGTTTACCTCGATTCGACCATACTCAAACCACGGTCTTGGTGTCTTGTCGCAAGTCACGACCTGGGGGCCACGACGACACCGCTCATGAATCTCGATCTGATTGCCTTGATGCGATGCCCTCGGTGCCGCGGAGAACTGAGCAGTCGAGGGCGACCCCTCTCGGGAGCTGGTCTGCCGGTCGTGCGCGGGGCGTTTCCCGATCGTCGGGGGGATTCCCCGGCTGGCGGGCGATTCCTACGCGGCGAGCTTCGGACGTCAGTGGAACCGCTATGACGTGATGCGGCCCGAGGAGGACGAGGCGACGTTCCGCGTGAAGACCGGGATATCGGCGAGCGACCTGGCGGGCCGGCTCGTGCTCGACGCCGGCTGCGGCGGCGGCCGTTATGCTCGCCTGGTCGGCGGCCACGGCGCCCGGGTCATCGGCGTGGACCTCGAGCGCCGCCGTCGAGAAGGCCGCCTCGCTCTGTGCCGGGCTGTCCGATGTCGCGATCGTCCAGGCCGACTTGCTCGACCTCCCGATCGCCGAGGCATCCTTCGACCTGGTCTACTCGATCGGCGTCTTGCATCATACGCCCGACCCGCGGGGGGCATTCCATCAGATTGCCCGCCGGGTCAAGCCCGGAGGGCGGCTGGCCGTCTGGCTCTACCGGCGCAATACCACGCCCCAGGAATGGCTCAACACCGGGCTCCGGGCCGTCACGACCCGATTGCCCGCCCGGGTGCTCGAGCCCCTGTGCGCCGGGCTCGGCACGCTCGGCAGCATCCCCCTGCTCAACCGGACTCTCAACAAGCTCGCGAACTTCTCCAACCACCCCGATTGGACCCTCCGCGTCTGCGACAACTTCGACTGGTATGCCCCCCGATACCAGTCGCACCACACGCCCGCGGAGCTCAATCGCTGGTTCGAAGAGGAAGGCTTCGCCGACCTCGTCGAGCTCGCTCCGGCGAAGAACGGCTCGCTCTACGACCGGGCCTATCACCACAACCTCATCATCGGTAGCGGCGTCAATGTTGTCGGACGTCGAAAGTAGGCCGCCGATGGACTGTGCTTGGATAGCGTCGACCGGCCTAACGGCCAGCGGGCGGAGCGGGCGGCCAGAGGGCGAATCCGGTCATGGTGGTCTTGATCCGGTAGAGGCTCTTGCCGGCGCAGATGTAGAGGGTCTTTCGGTCATCGCCGCCGAACTCGACGTTCGCCGGGTCTTCGGGGGTCGGGATGATCTCGAGGAGCTTGCCGTCGGGCGAAAAGATATGGACGCCGGCCTTGGTCCCGCTGCCGGCGGCGGCGACGATCCGGCCGTCGGTCGTGACCGTCATGCCGTCGATGCCACGCTGGTCCTTGAACTCGTGGATCACGCGAGGATTCGTCACTTTCCCCTGGTCACCGATCCGGGCTGCGATCAGCGCCCGCCGCTCGAGCGACCGTTGTCGGACACATAGAGCGTCTGACCGTCCGGACTGATGACCAGTCCGTTGGGCTTGAGCGACGTCCAGGTCGAGCGCGGTGGTAAACCCTTCCGGTTCGACGACGTAGACCCCCTCGAATTCGAGATCGCGCGGCTCATTGCCGACGTAGCGCGGGTCGGAGACATACACCCGCCCCTCTCGGCTGACGGCGACGTCATTCGGGCTGTTCAACCGCTTGCTGTCGTAGCTGTCGACCAGCGTCTTGACGGTGCCGTCGCGATCGGTGATCGAGACCCGCCGGCCGCCGCCGACGTTGGCCCCCTCGGCGACGATGAGCTGGCCCTTGCTGTTGAAGATCATGCCGTTGGCACGCCCGCTCGGCTCGCGGAAGACCGTCGTCTTGCCGCTCTTCGGGTCGAACCGCAGGATCCGGTTGCCGATGTCCGAGAACAGGATCGAGCCGTCCTCGGCCATCGCCCCGCCCTCGGTGAACTCCCCGTCGCCCCAGACTTTCTCCAGCTTCGCCCCCGGCGCGACGACGCTGCTCGAACCCGCCTGGGGCTGAGCCGGAGGCTGGGGGAATCCGACCAGAGCCGCCACGACCAGTAACGAGATGGACATCGGCCGTTCTCCTGGTGTTGAGTTCTCTCACCCTTTCTCTATCCTTGGACACGGCTTGCAATCGGTCAAGGCGTTTCAGGGTGCGGTCTCTCTCGATTCCAGGGATGCTCCATGATTGCATCTTGATCCCCGGAGTCGAGACACCGGCTTCCAGGATCACAGCAGTGGCTCCACGGGCGTCGGCCCGGCGAGGCCGCGAACGTCCACCTGGCGACGATCGCGCCGCCACAACGCCCGGACCGCGAACGCGCTGGCACCGCTGACCAGCAAGATCGTTGTCAGGACGGCCCAGTCGTTGGCGATCGAGACCCTGAGTCCTCGAGCTTTTCGAGCATGAGCGCCGAGCAACAGAACACAGTCCCGCCGATGACCGTCGCCTCCGCGACGCCGAGCGCCGTCCATCGCGGCGGATTCCGCCCCGGTGGCGAGGCATCGCCCGTCCGAAGCCAGCGCCCGATCGATCGAGCCCATGCCTGGAGGAATGCAAAGCCCAGGTAGAAACGCGAGCATACCATTCCAGATGGCAAAGAGGACGACGTTCGAGGCCGCCTGGGGATTGAACCACGAGAGAAACGCGTTGGAGACCGCGAAGGCGACCACCAGCCCGATCAGCTCGCGGAGCGTCATGTTGGGCCGGGGAAATCGCCCGCGCGTGCGTGTGTGCCGGAGGGTCTCGCAACATCGTCGGTCTCTCCTCTCAACGGGGCATGGGTTGGGGAATCACGGGCGGATACGGGGACCAATCGTGCGGCCCTCGCTGGTCCGGGACGGGCACGGGACCTTGTCCCGGCAAGAGCGGTCCCCCGCCGACCGACGGCGCGACCCGCGACGAACGGCTGTGGGTGCCGGGATGGATCACCATACCGGCGTCGAGGTCGGGACGAGCCCGGATGACCATGCCCGCGTCGAGTTCGGGACGAGCCATGATCACGAACCGATCGCGCGGCTGATCGGCCCTTGCCCGAAGGCGTTGGACAGGGTCGAGCTGACCGCCGATGTGCGGGCCAGGGTAAAGTGGCTGACTGACCCCCGCCGGAGGTTTGTGCGGGGCCTTGGGCCAAGGTTGTCGCGGGGATCAGCGGAAGGTGCGGAGACACCGACACCGGACATTCCGACCCCACCATCGGCACGATCCAGAGCATCAGCCCGCTCAGGGCCACCACGATCATCAACTGCCCGATCGAGCGGATCGGCCAGTACCAACGTCGCGCTTTCCTGGCAAACTCCGGATCGAACTGGACTTTGGGTTTCATCGGCGTGCCTCCTTCATGCGTGCTTGTGACCGATCTCACCTCCCGAAGAACGTTCTCCACCATGGCGCATAACGATCGAGATCGCGGTTTCTTAGAGCGAGGACATCCCGGATGACGTGGCCGTGGACGTCGGTTAGCCGGCGCGACGTGCCGTTGTTGTTGTAGGTGAGCCGTTCGTGGTCGAGGCCGAGCAGGTGCAAGATCGTCGCGTGGAAGTCGTGGACGTCAACGACCTTCTCGACGGCCTGGTAGCCGAACTCATCGGTGGCGCCGAAGCTGAACCCGCGCTTCACGCCGGCGCCGGCGAGCCAGGCGGTGAACCCCTTGGGGTTGTGGTCGCGGCCCTGGGTGCCTCGCTGAAACGTGGGCATGCGACCGAACTCGGTGGTCCAGACGATGAGGGTGTCGTCGAGGAGGCCGCGGGCCTTCAGGTCGATCAAGAGCGCGGCGGCGGGCTTGTCGAGGATCGGGCCGTGTCGGTTGTAGTCGGACTGGATGCGGCGGTGCCCGTCCCAGTTCAGGACGCCCTCGCCCATGGCGAATGCGCCGTTGAACAGGGTGATGAAGCGGACGCCGCGCTCCAGGAGCCGGCGGGCGAGCAGGCAGTTGCGGCCGAAGGCGGCGGTGAGCGGGTTCGCGTCGTCGAGACCGTAGAGGGACCGGGTCGCCGGGCCCTCACGCGACAGGTCGCCGACCTCGGGGGCACTCGACTGCATCCGTCCGGCGAGCTCGTAGGCGGCGATGCGGGCCGAGAGCTCGGTATCGCCCGGGTTGCGCCGGAGGTGCTCGTCGTTGAGCAGGCGGAGGAAGTCGCGGGCCGCCGCATCATCGCCGGGGGCGATCTGCTTCGGTCGCGCCAGGTGATTGATCGGCCGCTCGGCGTTGAACGCGGTCCCCTGGTAGGCGGCCGGCAGGAAGCCGTTGGACCAGTTCGCCGGCCCTTGCTGCGGGTCGCCGCGCGGGTCGGGGATCGCCACGTAAGCCGGCAAGTCCTGGTTGTCGGTCCCCAGCGCGTAGCTGACCCAGGCCCCCATGCTGGGGAAACCCTCGAGCGTGAACCCGGTGCTCATGAACATCTCGCCGGGCCCGTGAGTATTGGTCTTCGAGGTCAGCGAGTGGACGAAGCAGATGTCGTCCGCGCGGGCGGCCAGGTGCGGCACGAGGTCCGAGATGTACTTACCGCTCTCTCCCCGAGGCCGGAACTTCCACGGGCTGCGGGCCAGGTTGCCGTTCTCCCCCTGGAAGGTGATCAGCTTCTCGACCCCGGGCATCGGCTGGCCGTCCCGCTGCGATCAGCGCGGGCTTGTAATCCCAGGTGTCGAGATGGCTGACCGCGCCGGTGCAGAAGATATGCAGCACCCGCTTCGCCCTGGCGGCGAAGTGCGGCGGCTTCGGAGCGAGCGGGTTGGCTGGTCCTGGGTCGAGCGGGGTTCGTGTCGGGCGCCGCCAGCAGCCCTTGCTCGGCCAGGAGCGCGCTGAGGGCGATCCCGCCCATGCCCGAGGCCATGTGCCCCAGGAACCCGCGACGGTCGAGCAGGTGGCGGCCCAGGAGTACGGATGATCGATCGCGCCATGGTTGATTTCCCTCCTTCAACAGACGGCCGGTTTTGACCTGTTCGATCATACTCTATTGCGAAGGATTCATCAGGTCATCGTCTCGAACGATTCGACCAGCCGATTGCCGCTCCACGCATTGAGCCACGAGACAGATCGATGCACGACCGTTCGAGATGAGCGGAGGCCTTCCGATGCCATCAACATCCGATTGACTTTTTCGTTCGCCAGCATGATAATGTCCCTGCAAGGCCGTTCGTTAACGAAGCGGTCGATTGTGGAAACCGGATCGCCGACCGGCACCGCGTGCCTTGTGGCCTGCGGTCTCTGATGGCATCTTCGAGGAGAGCTCCCGATGAGTAAGGAAACGAAGCACCGTTTTGCTCCTCTTGTCGCCCTGTTGTTGTTCGCAGGCGCCCCGCTCGCCGGGTGCGACTCCGAGGGACCGGCCGAGAAGGCGGGCAGAAGATCGACGAGGGTGCCCAGAAAGTCAAGGACACCGTCGATCCGCCCGGCCCACGGAAAAGGCGGGACGAGCCGTCGACAATGCCGCCGAGCTTGAGTCGGCGATCTCGAGGCACACCGGAACCGGCTGATTCCATCGGGGCTCCTCGTCTCCCAGCGGAGGCGCGATGGAGTCGGCCGGCGGTCGAGTCGCTGTCCGACGGAAAGGTTTCGATCACCTCTCTGATTACCAGGCGATCTGCTCGAACAGTTCCAACAGCCTCTGACCCCGCCCAGGGTTGAGCCGTCTGGCATGAGCGACGCGGCCGGCCAGATGCGCCACGGAAGTCGGCGACCCCATCGCGGTTCTGCTCGTGCGGGCCGAGTCGGACGCAGTTGCACAACGTCGCCTTGAGCCGGTCGTAATCGTCCCGCGGCATGTTGGTCACCTGATTGATGACGACGCCCGCGGCGCGCTGGCGGACCCCCTGGCGCATGACGCGCGTCTTGTGATGCTGGACGGCGAAACCCTCCTCGAGCGCACGGTCGCGGCGACATGGATCGGGAACCGGCCGATCGACCGCGCGAACGCCTCGCCGCCGGAGAAGACCAGGTCGTCGGCGTATCGGGTGTAATGGGCTTCCGCCGCGCGGGCCAGTCCGGCGAGCCGGGCGTCGAGTCGGAACATGGCGAGGTTGGCCAGCGCCGGCGAGGTCGGGGCCCCCTGCGGCAGGTGCGGACGGCGATACAGCCGGCCGGCTTGCCAGCTCGCGACGGCGCGAGCCCCATTGTCATGAAAATCGCCCGCCTGCTTCCACACCTCCAGGGGGATCGTGTTGGTGCAGAGGCCGGTCAACAGCCGGGCCACCGGCTCGGGGTAACCCGCGGTGAGGTACAGCGCGATCACCCTGGCCGCGGAGATCGAGACGAAGAAGTCGCGAAGATCCATCTTCAGCACGATCGATCGCCCGACATGCGGCTCGACGAAGCTCAACACCGACCGGCCCGGCCGGAAGCCGTGGGCCGCGTCGTGCGTGGGGATGTTCGCCAGGATCGCGTCCAGCACTCGGCGCTGGAGCCGCTTGAGCCGAGGCTTGGGTGCCTCGATCAGGCGGAGCGATCCGGACCGCTTGGCCACCCATCGGTATCGATAATGGCGGAGCGGCTCGACGGTTGCCAATCGCTCGCGGGATTGATAGTCGGCGAACCAGTCGAGTTGGTTCGGCTCGATGTCGAGGAACCGGGCGAGCTCGGTCGTCGTCGTGATCGGTGGGACCGGCCAGGAGCCCGGCGGCCCCGGCGCGGGGGTCATGATGGGCTCGGGCCATCGGTCGAATCGCAGCCTCAGTGCGTGCCGCCGCCGTGCCTTGCGGAAGCCCTCGTCGTCCCGCAAGAACTCGGCCAGCCGCGGCACTTCGAGGCCGTGGGCCTTCCCCGAATGCCGCCAGCACGCGGCCGGCCAATGGCCGCAGGAAGCGATACCGGCGGCCCAGGACGCGTTCGCCTCGTGCCACCAGCCCATCAAGGTCCCACGGGCCTGACAGGAAGGCCTCGGCCAGGCCATGCATCACCATGGAATCAAGCAGACTTGATTGATGACAGTGGTGGGGGCTCCAACCCGTCTGGTCCGGCGTGAGCCGTTCTACGCGTCGAGCGTAGCCTGTGCTCACGCACCGAAATGATCCGCTGAACCGAGTCCCCGGGGTAACCCCGGAGCATGGAAAACGACCGCCAGAGACGGCCTCTCCACTTGCTTGGAGCACCCCACCACTGGCCGAGATGCTAGGAACACCGCTATACCTTTGTCAAGATCAACTCAATCCGCGATCTCGAAGTCGAAGGTGTTGCGGCTTGCGTGGACTTTGACCATCAAACCCGTGGTGTCAGGGTTGGAGTACCGTGCAGGGAGCTTCGCGCCTTGACGCCTCGACGCGATCGTGATCTTGTAGGTACCCGGAAGCGCCCGTCGTCCGGAGTACCACGGTCGTCAGGGTGTATCTTCCATCCCGGATCATTGCCGATGCCCGATGGCCTCCCGCCTCGGTTGGATGAAATTCGATCGTCCCTTTCTCGAGCGGCTGCCCTCGATGGCTCACCGTTCCCGAGACCGGGAATATCGCTCCCCGATCTTCTCAGCCTGCTTGCTTATCCGAGCCAAGCAGGTAACGGCGGAGAAACTCCACCTCGACGGCCTGGAGATAATCCTGGTTGGCCTTCTTGGCGAAGCCGTGGCCCTCGTTGGTGCCGACGACGTACCAGACCGGCATGCCGTTCTTCTTGAGCGCGGCGACCATCTGCTCGGCCTCGGAGATCGGCACGCGCGGGTCGTTCTGTCCCTGGACGACGAGGATCGGCGTCCGGATCTTGCCGGCACTGGCCAGTGGTGAGACCTTCTCCAGATACGCGCGCATCTCCGGGTCGCGCTCGTCGCCGTACTCGGCGCGGCGGAGGTCGCGGCGGTAGCCCTGGGTGTTCTGCAAGAACGTGACGAAGTTCGAGATGCCGACGATGTCGATCCCGCACTTGATCCGGTCGTTGTAGTTCGCCTGGACGGCCAGCGACATGAATCCGCCGTACGAGCCGCCGGTCACCGCCAACTCTGGACTTGTCCAGATCCTTCTGCCTGGCGATCCAGTCGAACAGGGCGCCAATGTCATTGACCGCATCGCCGCGAAGCTTGCCGTTGTCGAGTTTGAGGTAGCTCTTACCATAACCCGAAGAGCCACGGACGTTGGGGAAGATCACGACGAGTCCCAGCTCTTCGATCAAGTAGTTGAGCCGGCCCAGGAACCTGGGGCGGAACTGACTCTCGGGACCGCCGTGGATGTCGATCAGCACCGGCCGCGGGCCGGGAAACTTCCGCGCCGACGGCCGATAGACGAACGCCGGGATCTTGCGTCCGTCGAAGCTGGGATACTCGATCGATCCGGCTCGGAAAAGCCCACCGAGTCCAGACCGCCGGTCTCGCTGGTCGTCCAGCGGACCGTACATGGCACAGCACCCTGAGGACCAGGGGTATCGTTCTTGAAGAAATACGCCTCAGACGAACTGGCCGTACTGAGTGTGAAGCCAATGTCTTGAGACCCGGGGCGGAACGCCAGCCCAGACACCACCCCTGAGAACCAGGAGGACCCTGTAAATTCTCCGGGTAGCCCTATGGTCCACTCGCTGAAACCGAGGGAGGGGAACACTGGCGGATAATCTTTAGGATGCAGGCCTGTGGACCGACCGGAGAAAGGAGGCTGGGCTGCGACGCTTGCTGTTCCAGCGTTCAAGTCGATGGCGTGGATTTGCACGGGATCCGATGAGTGAGTGCAATGGATCCGGCTGGTGCCGCTTTCGTTTGCGACCACGGCAATCCGCGTACCGTCATCGCGCAGGTCGAACGCTTCGATGTCTCGGTCTGGTGCGGTGAGTATCTCCTCAAGCCCGGCATACCTCACATACCGCACCAACTGGCGAAACTCGCTTCTCTTATCAGTGATGTAGTAAATGAATTCTCCATCCTTCGACCACTTCGCATCGCCTGCAAAGACTCGCTGGGCCTTGGGATCGTCCGGGCGCGGAGTGATGAGACTCGGTCTTGCCGGTCGCGATCTCGACGATGTGGATATAAGATTCATTGATCGAGAGGGACTCGACGGCAACGACCTTGGTCCCGTCGGGCGACCAGTCGGAGACAGTCCAGTTGCCGGAAACCTCCTTGAAACGGCGGACGAAGTGGGGATCGGCTGGGGCGGCGACGTAGAGATCCATGTCGCGGCCGTTGCGGGCGTTGCTGCTCCAGGCCAGGAGCTCGCCCGACGGGGACCATTTCGCCCCGGTATTGCGGCTCTTGCCGTCGGTGATCCGCCGGGCCTCGCCGCCCTTACGGTCCTGGAGGAAGAACTGGTAGTTCTCGGCGCCCCCTTCGTCAATCGTGTAGAGGAATTGGTCATGTTTGGGCCGGGCGGAGACGCTCAAAACTCGCTCGGGAAGAAACGTGAGTTGCGTCCGCGCCCCGCCGGCCTTCGCCACGAAATGCACCTGGGGCACGTCGGCGAACCGGGTGATGATGTACATCCCCGACCCGTCCGAAGCCCAGCCCTGAAAGCTCGCCGAGCGGAGGTTCTGATAGCGGTTCAGCGCCTGTCGCAACGAGGCCGGGATCGGCGGGACGTCCTTTATTCGGATCGTGTCAGGCACCGGGATCGCTGGCTCCTGTCCGTTCACTGACGGGCAAACCGCCAGGGCCATCGTCAACCCGAAGAAGAACGCGCCACGCTTCATGACGTAGGACTCCAGGAGGTTCATCAGGCGCAGAGCTCTTGATGGTGCATATCGAACATTCACTCACGGCACGTACACGAACTCATTCGCATTATACAAAGCCCGGCAGAATGCCGCCGTGCCGTGGGAGCCGATCAGCCTGGCGGCGGCATCGCGCTCGATGGCCGACGGCGCGCGGCCGAAGGCCAGGCGGAACCCGCGTTCGACCTGTCGGGCCGGGTCGGCGCCGGCCTCGGCCAGGAGGCGATCGGCGAAGAACTCGGCCTGACGGATCACGAACCGGCTATTGAGGAGGTTGAGCGCCTGAAGCGCCGTCGTCGAGACGTTGCGGCGAGGGACCACGAGAGCCGCCTCGGGGCAGTCGAAGGCGCCGAAGGTGGGGTCGGGCTGGCTCCTCGGCTTGAACTGGTAGACCATGCGCCGGAAGTCGTCCGCGCCGAGCTCGGCGCGGGGCTTGTACACCGCGACGTAGTTGGTGTTCTTCTCCCAGATGTTGTAGCCCGGCCCGCCCATGCGGGTGTCGAGCCGGCCGCTGGTCGCGAGGATCGCGTCGCGGATCGACTCGGCCTCGAGCCGTCGCGGGCTGACGCGCCAGAGCAGCCGGTTGTCCCGGTCCACGGCCTCGGCCTTCGGGTCGAGCCGGCTCGACTGGCGATAGGTGGAGGACAGCACAATGAGCCGATGAATCGGCTTGAGTCGCCAGCCACCGTTGATATAAGTGGAGGCCAGCCAGTCCAGGAGCTCGGGGTGCGACGGCGGGCCGCCGTTGAAGCCGAAGTCGCTGGGCGTCGCGACGATCCCCCGGCCGAAGTGATACTGCCAGACGCGGTTGACCATCACCCGGGCCGGCAGCGGGTTGGCCGGATCGGCGATCCAGCGCGCCAGCGCCGCCCGGCGCTCCGCCTCGGGGGCACGGGAATCCAGGTCGAGACTCGGACGGATGCAGGCGATCGCCGAGGGTCGCACTTCCGGCCCCTTCCGCGTCGGGTCGCCACGGACGAGCAGGTGCGTCGGACCCGGCTGGCTGAACGTGCCCGCATACACCTTCATCGTCGTGCCCAGTTGGGCGAGCCGATTGCGGAGCTCGGCCTGCTTCGCGAGCAGCCCGGCGCGCTGGGACGACGTCGGGCGATGCGTGCGACAGGCGTGCTTCCAAAAGGCTGCCGGTCGAGCGACGAGGCGACGACCTGCCATCGGCCGGGCTCGAGGGCCGCTTCGAGGTAATACTGGGTCGCCAGGCGGTCGCTATAGGCCCCCTCGCGGTCGCGGCCCCAGACCACGCGCTCGATCGTCGCCGGCTCGGGCCAGGTGATCGTGACCACCCCCTTGCCCGCCGATTGCGAGATCCAGCTCCGGCCGTTGCCGTACCGGCCGTCGTTGAGGTGCGCGATCTTGTGGCTCGGGTTCCCCTGGTACTCCGACGACGCCGCGGCCGTTCCACCTGCCGAGGTCCAGCGCGACGTTGCGGGGCGAGCCACCGCCGCCTTCCGCTGCCGTGTAGACTTCGAGCTCGTCGATGCAGGGCTCGGTGCCGTTGCCGGTCGCGAGGATCGTCAGCCGGACCATCCGGGCTCGCACCGGCGCGAACCGCTCGACGTTGCGCCGGGGGTTGACCATCGCCCGGACCGGCACGTCGCGACCGGGGTGTGCGATCGGCTCGGAGTCGTCCAGGCGACGGTCGATCCGCGCCAGCTCGGCGGCGACCGCCGCGGCCTCGATCCGACGCCCCTCGGAGTCCGGCGCGGGGACATCGCGCGCGGCGTGGTTGACCCCCGCGAAGATGGCCTGGAATCCGTAATAGTCGGCCTGACGGATCGGGTCGAACTTGTGATCGTGACACCGCGCACACTGGATCGTCAGGCCCAGGAACGCGGTGCCGGTCGCCGCGATCATGTCGTCGAGATCGTCGGCGCGCTGCTGGAGCATCCCCTCGATGGTCTGGTTGCCGACGATGTCGTGCGCCCCGCCGACCAGGAACCCGGTCGCCGCCAGGGTCAGCCAGTCCGCGGTCGCTGCCGCTGGCCGTTCGTTCAGGGTATCACCGGCGAGTTGTTCGAGGACGAAGCGAGGGAACGGCGTGTCGCGGTTGAACGCGCGGATCACGTAATCGCGATAGGGCCATGCCGACGACCTGGGCAGGTTGGTCTCATATCCCTCGCTCTCGCCGAACCGGACCACGTCGAGCCAGTGTCGGCCCCAGCGTTCGCCGTAATGCGGCGAGGCCAGCAGCCGATCCACGAGCCCTTCATAGGCCATCGGGTCGGGGTCGGCGACAAAAGCGTCGACCTGCTCGGGAGTGGGTGGCAGGCCGGTGAGGTCGAACGTGACGCGGCGGATGAGCGTGGCGCGGTCGGCCTCCGGCGACGGCCGGAGGCCGCCGGCCTCGAGCCGGGCGAAGACGAACGCATCGATCGGCGTGCGAACCCGGGCCGATACCGGGTCCGTGGAATCTCGGGGCGGTGCGACCCGACGGACAGGCTGGAGCGACCACCAGTCGGCTCCGGCGCGGGGCATGGCCAGCGGCTCGCTCGGATACGTCGCACCCGCCTCGACCCAGGCTCGCACGGCCGCGACCTGCTCTTTGGAAAGTGGGCCGTTCGGCGGCATCTCCCCCTCGACCACTCTGTCGACCAGCAAGCTCTCACCCGGCTGGCCCGGCTCGATCGCCGGCCCGCTCTCGCCGCCCGAGAGCGCCGAGGTCCGCCGGCTCAGGTCGAGGCCCCCCTTCTTCTTTTCCGGCCCGTGGCACCCCAGGCACTTACCCACCAGGATCGCCCCGGCCTCCCGGGCTACCTTGTCGGGGCCCGGTCGCAATGCGGGTGCGGCTGGCGGTTTGATGCTCGAATCCGTCTGCGCGTCAACCGCCGGCAGAACGCCGAACAGGATCACGATGGCCAGAAGCGGTCTCATTGTCCGAGTTCTCCACCAGTGCCGGCTGATCTCAACGAGGGATCGAGTCCTGCCATCATAACCGGTTTCGCGGCAATCTTCGCAGGCCAGTGTTAAACATTTCTCCGAAAAGATGCAAGCAATCGAACTCCTGTCAGAGATTTCGGGTTCAGCGGCGAAACGCTGATATCTTCAGTTGAGGCAACGAAGCGAGGACGCCTGGAGGGATCACTAACGGTCAACCTGCTAGAGCGATTCAAAATCAGTTGCGCACGCACGAAAACCTCCCTACTCCCCATCAGAAGGGGTGAGGAGGGAGATCCTTTCCCCCCTAGCAAAGGGAGTCTGAGACTCGCGCTACGCAACGCAATCGTAAAGCGCTCTCCCATGCCTGATTCGTGGCGCCGCACTCCAGCCGATTCTCGGTCACGCCTGTAAGGATTTGACGCGCTCCGCGTATATCCGGATAGAGCGGTTCACGCTTGGCGTATGCACGCACCAGAACTCTCCGACTCACCCTCGTGCGTACGCGAGGCAAACGTGAAGCGCTCCAGGGAGGTACCGCGATGAGCCGTGAAACTTCGCCGATCCAGGACGACCCGCAGCCGTCCGTTGCCGGCTCGAATCAGAATGCTGACCCCGAGCCGACGACAGCTAACTGGGAACCGGAAGAGCCAGGCGCGCTCCCCGTGGTGAACGGAGCACTCGGCCGGCAGGTCGGCGATTACCTGATCCTGGAACGACTCGGGACCGGCGGCATGGGGGTTGTCTACCGGGCGTACGACCGCGAAGCCCGACGCTTCGTGGCCCTCAAGTTGATCAAAGCCGAATGGTGGGGCGAGTCAACCGAGGCGAGCGACCGCGAGGCCAAGTCCCGATTCCGGCACGAGGCCCAGGCCCTCGCCCAGCTCGAGCACGACCACATCGTGACGATCTACGATGTCGGCCACGCCGACGGCCTGGTTTATTTCTCCATGCGATTGATCAAGGGGTGCAGCCTGGCCGCGCTGATCCGCGACCACGGGCCGCTCGACCCGCGTCGGGCTGCATCCTACATCGCACCGATCGCCCGGGCCGTCCAGTACGCCGGCACCGACCACCAGATCTTGCACCGCGACCTGAAGCCCGGCAACGTCATGCTGGACGAGGACGATCGGCCCTACCTGATTGACCTCGGACTGTGCAAGTCCCTGGATGCGACGAATTTCACGAGCGTCAGCGGCAAGCCCATGGGGACCGCCGAATACATGGCGCGCGGAGCAGGCCCGTGGGAAGAAGGACGTCGGAATTCCCGTGGACATCTACGGCCTCGGCGCGACCCTCTTCGCCCTGCTGGCCGGTCGCTCCCCCTTTTCCGGAACGTCGCCGGCTGTCGTCCTGCGCAAAGTCGTCGACGAGGATCCGGACTGGCCGCCTGAACGGGACAAGCTGGTCGGCCGTGAGCTGAAGGCGATCTGCCTCAAGTGCCTGGAGAAGGACCCGTCGCAACGCTTCCGTTCCGCCGGCGAGCTGGCCGAGGTCTTACGGAAATACCTCAATGACGAGCCGACCGGCGTCACTCTCCCGGGCCCGTGGACGCGGCTCGTCCGCCTGGTCCGTCGCAATCCCTCGCGCGCGGCGGCTGCCGCGATCGCCGTCGTCGCCGTGATGGTAACGGCGATCGCCTGGGCCCGGATCGCCCGCCGCGATCGTGAGACGGTCGAAGCCTTCGTCCGTGACCTCCCGACGATCCCACTGGCCGACCTGCCCCGGAAAGTCCGGGAAATGGAGGGGTATCGCGGCTCGATCAAGCCGAGACTCGAGAAACTGCTTCGGGACGGGACGGTCGACTCGGAGCTGCGACCGCGCATCGCCCTGGCGCTGCTGCCCTCCGAACCGTCATGGGCGATCGAGCTGTCCGATCGACTCCTGGTGTGCGGGCCCGAGGAGCACCGGATCATCCGCGAGGCCCTGCGCGACCGTGAGAAGGACATCGTCCCCAGGCTCCGCTCGGCCCTCGAAGACCCCGAGTCCGACCCCGGCCGGCGATGCCGGGCCGCGGCCGCCCTGATCGCGCTCGATGGACCATCGGCCTCGGGCAATATCGGTGCGGCCAGTCCGGCCTGGTCCCTGCTCCACCTGGCCGCTGTCCCCGACTCTCGAACCGAGCTGATCGACTGGCTGATCCGCTCGAAGATCGAGCCCACGACCCTCGCCGGCCACCTCGAACGCGAGCCCGATGCGTCCGTCCGGCGAGCGATCCTCCAATGCCTGGCCGGTCTCGGCGAAGGCCGGCCGCCGGAAGGGATCAGCCCGGCGCTCCCGGCGCAACTCGCCGCCATGTACCGCGACGATCCCGACCCCGGAATCCACTCCAGCCTCGCGCACCTGCTGCGCCGATGGGGCCAGGGCGCTGAGCCGTCACGGATCGACGCGGAGCTGGCCGGGAAGCCGAGGGGCCATCGGCGATGGCTGGTCAACTCGCTCGGCCAGACGATGGCAATCGTCGGCGCCAGTAGGTCAAATTCTGCCCTCGACGGCCGGCTGACTCACCGCTTCGCGATCGCCACGACGGAGACGACCCTGGGACACTACCAGATCTTCGACAAGGGCCATGCGGCCCGATCCAAGGATCATCATGGTGAGCCGCCGACGAGCCTGGGGGTCCCGGTCGATGCCATCAGCTACGACGAGGCCGCCCGGTTCTGCAACTGGCTCAGCGGGCAGGAGGGACTCCCGCCGGATCATTGGTGTTACGTCCCTGGCGGCGAGCCCGGGGGCATGGTCCTGGCCCCGGACTACCTCTCTCGTCGCGGCTACCGACTGCCGACCCTGCAGGAGTGGGAATACGCCGCTCGGGCAGGTACGACAACCGACCGCTACTTCGGGAATTCACATGATGATGCCGCCGACTATGCCTGGTTCCACCGCAATTCCAGCAACCACGCCGAGCCGGTGGGCCTGAAGCGTCCCAACGACTTCGGGCTCTTCGACGCTCTGGGCAATGTCCTGGAGTGGTGCCACAACCCCGCCCCGCCCCATGACGACCGCTGCGACTGCCGGGCCGCCCTCGGGGCCAAGTGCCGCAAGATCCGGTTCGTCTCGATCCGGGGCGGGAGTTTCTACGAACCTGAAGGGGGGCTGACCGTCACGCCATCCGGTCCGATCTTCGATCGGCTGCTGTCCACCGAGAAGCTCCGTTACATCGGCTTCCGCATCGTCAAGAGCGAGCCGTAAGTTGTCGTCATCCGTCGGTCGTGTTTCTCACGGCACCGGCGATGGCTGCCCCACGATCGGGAAATGGTTAATGCGGAATTTCGGCCACAACTAAACAAATACATGTTCAAGTTTGGAATTCTAACGGCCCCTGACCCTGGAGAGACCCATGCCGAACGCCTCGGAATCGCTCAGAACGTTCACCACCCGGAGCATCGTCACCGGCTGCGGAAGCTGCGTCTACACTTACAATAGTGAGGATGGATGCTACCAACGAAAGCTGATCGGTTGTAGAGACGGCTGCACGTGTGATCCGCTCATCTGCGGTCTGACGTCCGCCATCATCCAACTCATCTATCCGGAATCGGTCACGACTGGCGTTCCGGTATCGTGGTCCTGCTCATCAGGCAGTGATGAGCAAGGGAACGCGTATGTGCTCTTCGGGCTGATGACCCGCCTGGCCGCCGCCGTCACCTTCTGGAAACGCGTCGCCGCCGGCCTGGGGATTGTCTCGGTGCTCCTGGTCGTCGGGCTGGTGTTTGCCCTCCTGCGTTGAGGACGCTCGGGCTTACGGGCCGAGATCGGGGCGGATCGGGGCCTCTCCGGCCCCTCCGCGCTGTTGATTTAGCCACGTGGAGCCGTTAGTGTTTGCTCCATGTCGGATTGGAGATCGTGACTGAACGTGCGGCACGCGAGGAGAGGATGATTGCCATGGGAGCCGAAGCCCGCCTGGCCGAGTTGAAGCTGGAGTTGCCCCCCGCGCCAAGCCGGTGGCCACCTACGTGACGGCCATCCGGCATGGGGACTTGATCTATGTCTCCGGCCACGGCCCCTACCGCTCTGATGGGACCTTGATTACCGGCCGGCTGGGCGACACCCTGGACGTGCCGGGGGGCCAGGCCGCGGCGCGGCAGACCGGCCTGGCGATCCTCGCGACCCTGAAGGCCCACCTCGGCTCGCTCGACAAGGTCGTCCGGATCATCAAGACGCTGGGCATGGTCAACTCGACCCCGGAGTTCGCCGATCAGCCCAAAGTGATCAACGGCTTCTCCGACCTGATGAAGGATGTCTTCGGCGAGTCGGGCGTCGGGGCCAGGAGCGCCGTCGGCATGGGTGCGCTGCCCAGCGGGATCGCCGTCGAGATCGAGGCCATCTTCCAGGTCAAGGATTGAGACGCTCCTCCCCCGCCAGCGCCATCCTCATCGGAGGACCGCCCGTGCAACGTCCCGGCCGGCTCGACGGCCGCACATGCCTGATCGTGGGGGGAACCGGCGGGATCGGCCTGGCCGCGACACGCCGGTTCCTCCAGGAAGGGGCGCGCGTGGTCGTGGCGGGTCTGGAAGGCGAGGGCGCCGAACCGGAGACCGGTTACCCGATACCGCTGGAGTCGGCGATCCTCGCGCCGCTCCAGACACTCGGCCCGTGCGCGGGCTGGTCGTTCGATACGAGCAGCCGCCTCGAGGTCGCACTCTTGTTCGAGAAGGCATTGGATGTCCTCGGAGATCGGCTGGACATCCTCCTGCACATCGCCGGGATCAGCGGGCGGAAGTTCGGCGACGGGCCGTTACATGAGTGCTCAGACGAAGGCTGGGACCACGTGATGGAGGTTAACGCCCTGGGGACTTTCCTCACAAACCGCGAGGCCGTGCAGATCATGCTCCGGCAGCCGATCGATACTGATGGTCTGCGCGGCACGGTGGTGAACGTGGGCTCGGTCCTGGACCGATCGCCGGCACAGGCGCACTTCGGGACGATCGCCTACGCCGCGAGCAAGGGGGCCGTCCGCGCGCTCACAACGGCTGCCGCGTCGCGTTACGCGCCGGACCGCATCCGGTTCAACCTGCTGGTCCCTGGCCTTATCGACACCCCGATGGCGGCCCGGGCTGTGAATGACTCCGGGATCCGACCCTACCTGGCGGCCAAGCAGCCGATGGCCGGCGGTGCCGGCTCGGCCGATGACGTGGCCGAGGCCGCGCTCTATCTCTGCGAGCCGGCATCGCGGTTCGTGACCGGGGCCGAGCTGGTCGTCAACGGCGGCTGGTGCGTCTCGGAAGGCATCCGGGAGATTTGAGCCCTTTCTCATGGTCCGGCATCTTGAAGCGGATTCGGCCGACGGCGGACTGGAGGAGCCTTACCCGTCGATCGAAGGGCGACGGCGCGCTAGTGATCGGTCAACCTTCGACTGACAGGTTGGAGTACCGCCTTTAGGCGGAAAAGACCGGCTGAAGCCGGGACTCCAACCCTACAATCCAAGAGGGACGCGACACTAGTCTGGCCACATCGTTTGCAGGAACTGGTCGTAAGAATAGCCGAGCAAGCTGGCGACGCGGATCCGGGCATCATTCGGGCTCGGGTCCGGCCCAACGGGCACTTCGTCGAGCCGAGTCACCGCGGCGCACGGGTCAAATGACGCCCAGGCCTCGAACTCGGAGGACCAGGTCGCTAGTTCGCGGTCCTCGGTGCGATCGATCCGGCCTCGGCTCGAATCGAACAGCGCGGCGGCCACTTCGCGGTCGTACCGGGCGAGGTGCCGGATCAGTTCGCTCGGGGAATACACGCCGATGGTGCGAGGATTGGCGAACGTGGGCCGTGAGGCCACGTAGCGCCAGAAGACCTCGGGCACGAGGGCCGAGTCGATCCGTTCGATGACCGGAAGTAGGCTTGTCTGTGCGGAGTAGAGCTGTTCGGGCCGCTCCAGCAAGAGGCCATCCATCGCTTGCAAGACCTCGTCAATCGCCCGGCGCGAGGCCGAGTCGTCACGCGCCTTCAAACCCAGGGCCATGTATGCGAAGAAATCGGCTCGGAACCCCCTAAAGTTCGTCATCTGGGATCTCTCGAAGAACCGTTGCGCGCGCACGGATCGCCCATGGGCAGCCTCGCGAAGACCGCGGGGAGGCCCACACTCCGAATGCCATGCACCTCCTTCCAGAACCACAAGGCCTCTGCCGGATCCTGCTCCATCATACGGAGACCCAGGGTGACCCGGAATGCCCCTCCCAGGCGGCTTCCCTGGAAATCCTTGGCGATGGCCAGCGCCGCGGGCGCGTTCAACCGCGGCGAGCATCGCGGCGAAGTAGGCCCGGTTATACTCGTTATTGCCGGTCATCTGGTTTGCGAGGCGAGTGCCCTCGGCGAACAGGGCCTTTGCCTTCTCGACCTCGCCCAGCTCCTGCAATCGCTCGGCCGCTTCACCGATCCGCCTGAGCCGCTGGGCCGCGTCGGGCGCCGTCCTGGCGTGGAGTGCCACGCGTTCGAGCAGCGCGCGCTTTCGCGGGCGTTGTGTGGCCGGGAGGGCGTCAATCACGTCGATCAGACTCCCGGCGGCGCGCAGCGGGGTCGGCGATCGACTCGGCGATCGAAGTGGCTTCTTCCGGGTCGGTG
This sequence comes from uncultured Isosphaeraceae bacterium, assembly GCA_963842405.1. Taxonomy (GTDB): domain Bacteria; phylum Planctomycetota; class Planctomycetia; order Isosphaerales; family Isosphaeraceae; genus CAVZRC01. Next base: position 696,696 of record CAWJGW010000011.1, read on the forward strand.
GGGGCGAGCCGCTCGGCGACTGCGGCCAGGGTCCGGAACTCCCAGACCTTGCTCGAGAACCTCGCCGATTCCAGCCGCTCCAGGACCCCCGCGGGATCGCCGTAGACCAGCGCCTGCAAGACCTGATACTTGGTCCGATCTTGCCCCTTCTCGACGACGACCTTCCACACCGGCTCGATCAGCCGTCGCACCATGGCTCGGGATTCCTCCGCCGGGATCGGCTCGGGAAGCATTCGCATCCCCCGCGCCGGCCGCTCGGTGCGTCGCGTCAGCTCGACCGTGACCTCCTGCTCGCCTTCGCGAATGAACTGCCCATGGAATCGAAACCCCTCGCCGCGCGCGAAGACGAACGCAGGGCCTGGTCGAAAGCCGTCGAGAAAAAATCGGCCGTCGGCGGCGCTCCGGGTCGAGGTTTGCTCGGGACCATCGCCCGACTGGAAGACCTCGACATTCGCGACCGGATTTCCTTGCCGATCGACAACCCGTCCGCTGATGGATCGCAACGGCCGCAATCGCATGGGAAGGAGGGTCCTGGGCAGGTCGCCGATCTCAATCCAGTCGGAGATAATCGGCTCCTTGCCCGCGGCCCGGACCACGACGCGATACATCGAGCCCACCAGGAGGTTGTCCGGGGTCTGAAAGCGTCCGTCGGCAGACGTCCGGAGCGGGCCTCCGCGCAACTCGACCGTATTCGGCTGGAGCCAACCCCCTCCGCCCCTCGACCAGATCTCGACCATCTGACCGCCAACGGGCTGCCTGGCGCCATCCATGACCCTGCCGGCGAGCCGGCTGGTCTTCTTGAGCCCGATCGCGATGACCGGCTCCTCGGCGTTCCGACCCGGACGCTCGACCAGCAAGAGATCCTGGGTGCCGATCGGGTCGGCCGTGACCCGCACGGCGACCAGTTGATCGTGGGCCGCCAGCCCGTTGAACGTCGCACGACCGTCCGGCCCGGTGATGACCGCCAGGGGATCGGCCAGTGATCCGGGAATATAGACGGTGCCACCGTTGGAGACGTGGTAGATGAGCGGGATGATCCGCGCCCGGCGACCGGCTTGCCGTCGAAATCCTTGATCTGGATGGTCCGCGGCACCGGCTTCCGCAAGACCAATCGGTGCGGCGTCGGGCGAAGTAATTTCGCCGTGATGGCCGACCCGGGTCGATAGGCCAGGAAATTCATGCCAGAGATGAACATCCGCCCGAATGGCGGAAGCTGTAAGCGGAACTGCCCCCCCGCATCGGTCCTGGTCCCGACCTCGGCCTGGTATTCCTTGCCCGACACACTGGGAGCGACATAGAAGACCACCGCGACATCAGCGATCGGCTTCCCCGTGTCGTCAACCACCTCGCCCGCGACCGGCGGTGAACTCGACGCCTGGCCGAGAAGCATCGCCGCCAGTAATGGACCGAGAAGCATCGTCATTGAACGGCCCTCCACATGGTGTGCACAATCAGACTGACGCGGCCTTTGGCCGCAACCGAAGAGGGATTGCGGATTCCAGATAGTAGACGCATTTAATTGGGATCTGGAAACGGTCATCTGGAATTCCGCAAGGTTTGCGGATCGAATGCACCCAAAGAGATGGCATGGTGAGGAGCCGGATTCAATGCCCGATCAAGCCGAGGTTCTCAGCCAGTACCTGTCCGCCGTCCGGTCGGCGATCGACGCCATTGAGGCAACCCAGTTGCCGGCGATCCGCGCAACGGCCGCGCTCTTCACGGCGACGATCCTCAAGGGCCGGCTGGTCCACGTCTTCGGGACCGGCCACTCGCGGATGGCCGTCGAGGAGATGTTTCCCCGCTATGGATCGTTCCCGGGCTTCCACCCGATCGTCGAGCTGTCGATGACCTATCACAACCCGGTCGTCGGGGCCAACGGTCAGCGCCAGGCGATGTTCCTGGAGAACGTCCAGGGATTCGGGCCCGTCCTCTGGCGCAACTTCGCGACCTCGCCCGACGACACCCTCCTGGCCATCTCGACTAGCGGCTGCAACGCCGTGACCATCGATGTCGCCCTGGAGGCGAAGCGGCTGGGGATGACGGTTGTGGTCTTGACTTCGCTGGCGCACGCCGGCGCATCGACGTCGCGGCACGAGTCGGGACAGAAGCTCCACGAGGTCGCCGATGTCGTGCTGGACCAGCGGGCACCGGCGGGTGACTCGGCCGTCTGGGTCCCAGGCCTCGAGACGCCGGTGGCGCCTTTGTCGAGCGTCACGGGCTGTACGATGATCAACCTGCTCAAAGCCGAGGTTGCTCGACGGCTTACCGAGGCGGGCTCGCCCCCCAAGGTCCTGACCGCCGCTTGCCACCTCGGTGCCGACCGAGCACGAGAATTGTTCGAAGAGACCTACGACGAATACCGTCGACGCGTTGGGGTGTTATATCAGTAGCTTCGCAGGATCGGAAACGGGGACGGCACCGGAAACGGGGACGCAACTAGTTTCCGGGGAAGGGGTGTACCCTCGCGCTGGCCGAGGAAACGGGACTGAGTTGGCCTGGGACGGGTCGGTCTCGCGAGGTATACTGAAGGTGGCTCCGTTTGTGCGGCGCCACTTTGTATCCTGATTTGTTAACTGGGAAGATCACGCATGGACCTGCATGCTGTTATCGCCGAAGTGGGTTCCTGGCCGCTGGCGGATCGCCTGCGGCTGGTGGAGGAAATCTGGGATGGCTTGATTGATCAAGATCAGGGAGCCGAACTCACTGAGGTCGCGAAAGCCGAACTCGATCGTCGCATCGAGGAAATGGATCAACATCCGAACGCCGGAGTTCCTTGGGAGGTCGCGAGGGACCGCGTACTCGCGCGGTTACAGAAATGAGCCTTCCGGTAATTCTGAGCCCGGCCGCCGACCGAGAATTCGAGGACGCGGCCCGCTGGTATGAGCAACATGTTGGGAAAGGCGCGGCGTTCGTGACCCAGATCCAGGAGGTCCTCGACCGAATCGGCCAGAGGCCCGAGCTGCACGCAGTCGTGTACAAGGACGTGCGAAGGGCCCGTGTGCCCAAGCTGCCGTACAACATCTACTACCGTGTCTTGACGGAGCGGGTCGAGGCCCTCGCGATCGTCCACGGTCACCGCGACCCATCGGTTTGGCAATCGAGAGCGTAAGGCTGCAAACACCAATTGAGGAACAGGGATAAGGATAATTGGTGTCAGGTCGTTTTTTCTCGGCGGAAAAAAAACGACCTGACACCAATTTCGTTCCTTGACACCAATTTCGTTCCTGATCAACCTGCTCAAGGCCGAAGGGGCTCGAGGGCTCACCGAGGCGGGCTCCCACCAACGTCGTGACCGCCACTTGCCACCTCGGTGCCGACCGAGCACGAGAATTGTTCGAAGAGACCTACGACGAATACCGGCGGCGAGTTGGGGTGTTATATACGTAGTAGGCAGTACGCAGTAACGACAAGCAGAAAACGCGAAACGGCCCAGCCATCGGTCGGCAGCCGACGGTTCGGCGCGGGTCTCCCGACCACTGCGGTGAACAGCTTCCGGGGTCGTCATCCGGCCATGGCTTCGAGGAAACGGAATGAATTCCGTTCTACGTCGCGGCGTCCGTGGGTCTTTGACTGCCTATTTCGTACGGCCTACCGGTAAGAAGACCCGCACTGAGGGGTGCATCGTGTAGAGACGGTCCTGACCTTGCGGGGTGCGCACGAGGATCGCGCTGGAGCAATTGTCCTGAACGATCGGGTTGCCCGGATACTTCTCCCAGTGGACCAGGTCGCGGGAGCGGGCTACGCAGGTCGTCCAGTCTTTCCAGGGCCGCTGGCTGTTGGCGTGGTAGAAGGCATAATAATAGTTACCTCGCTTGACGATCTGATTGAAGGCTACCGCGGTGCGGTCGTACGGCTCGGGTCCGAGTGCAAGGACCGGGTCGTCTGTGACGTTTGTCCAGACCTTCCGATCTTTCGATTTGGCCAACCAAACACCCTGATCGCCACGTTCGTAGTAGAGGTACCAGGTTCCGTCCTCGAACCAGGCGGCGGGGGTGCCGTAGGGCCCAGAGCCGATCGGCGATCCGTCGGTCTTTCGGATGTCGAGCGATCCGTGGTCGGTCCACTTGACACCATCGGCCGAGGTCAAGAGATGAGCGATGTCGTTCTTGCCCTCGGCAAACATGAAGAAGGTCCCCGCTTGCTTGACGACGCAGACATCCTCGACCCACGAGCCGGTGAAAATGGGGTTGGCCGGATCGCGGACCCAGTGGATGCCGTCTTGCGAGGTAGCATGTCCGAGGGACATGGTCACCGGGTTGTCGACGGCATAGCCGGTGTACCAGAGGTGATAAGTTCCGTCGTCTCCGACCAGGACGTAGCCGCGTTCGCGGATCTTGCGGTCCCAGGTGTCGCGTCCGGTGCCGGCGAAGACGGGGTTTTCGGGTATCGGCTTCCAGGCGACGAGCTCCCAGGAGGCCTCGGGCGGGGCAACCTGGGTCCGGGCCCCACCGCTTTGCAGCGGCCCGGCCAGGACCGCCAGACGGGGCCAGGCCGAGTCGTGCCACTAAGAACGTGCGTCTGCGCATCATGGTCGTGTCCTTAATCGAGTGTCGGACAGGACTTGCGATCCTGGTCCGGCCGTCTGGGCCCTGGGGGAGCCGATCGTCCACGGCCCCGAGTTGTCTCGCGTCGTGATACCTTGCGTTCGGAAGGCCGGGACGTTAGGCTAGGATGTTCGTGTGATCCATGGGGCGGTAGCTCAACTGGGAGAGCGCCGCGTTCGCAATGCGGAGGTTGAGGGTTCGAGCCCCTTCCGCTCCATTGTTCACCGCGTAGACCACGATATCCCGCCAGCTCCGGATTGCAATCGATTCCCAGGGATCCAATCTCCTCGCCGACTCAATTCCGGCCCGAGTGACATTCCATGGTACGCGCGCTGATTACGTGGAGCCTTCATAACCGCCTAGTGGTTCTGCTGGGGACGGTCGCGCTGATCGCCATCGGCATCCACTCGGCATCCTATCTCAACGTCGAGGCGTATCCCGATCCGACCCCACCCCTCGTGGAGGTGATCACCCAGAACCACGGGGCGAGCCCGGAGGAGATGGAAAAGCTGATCGGCATTCCCCTGGAGATGGTGCTCAACGGGATGCCCGGGCTGAAGTATCTGCGGAGCATCTCACTGGCGGGGCTCAACGACATCAAGTGCCAGTTCGAGTACGGCACGGATTACTGGGCGGCCCGCCAGGAGGTGATCAACCGGATCGGCATGGTGAATAACCTCCCGCCCGGGGCCAGCCCGGCGCTTTCGCCCTGGAGCCCGACCGGCGAGATCGTCCGCTACGTCCTGGAGGGGGACAGTTACTCCCTGAACCAACTCAAGGCGGTCCAGGACTGGGTGCTGACCCGGGCCCTCAAGACGGTCCCGGGCGTAATCGACGTCACAGGCTTCGGCGGGACCGTGAAGCAGTACCAGGTCCTGCTCGATACCCAGCTCATGAAACGGTACGACGTGACCTTGGAAATGGTCACCAACGCGATCGCGCAATCGAACGCCAACGTCGGCGGCGACATCCTCTCGCTCGGCCAGCAGGCGCATAACGTCCGCGTCAAGGGTTATCTCGGCGAGGGGATCGACTCGCTCGACCCGTCCGTGGCCGACCATGCCTATTCGATCGAGGTCGAGAAGCTGGAGGACATCAAGGACGTCGTGGTGGCACCACGTACAACAACATGCCGGTCTACATCAAGCAGATCGCCAAGGTGGTCATCGGCTATCAGCCGCGGCTCGGGGTGGTGGGGCGCAATGGCGAGAACGATGTCGTCGAGGGCATCGTGCTCATGCGGAAGTATGAGAAGTCGCTGCCGACGTCCGAGGCGGTCGAGAAGAAGATCAACGACATCAACGAGAGCAACCTCCTGCCCACGGGCATGAAGATCGTCCCGTTCAACCGGCGGACCGACCTGGTCAAGGTGACCACGCATAACGTCGTCCACAACCTCGTCGTCGGCATGGGCCTGGTCGTCCTGATCCTGTTCGTCTTCCTGGGCGACATCACCTGCGCGGGCATCGTGGCGCTGATGATCCCGCTGGCGCTTTTGTTCTCGGTGTCGGTGCTGTATCTCCAGGGGAAGTCGGCCAACCTACTCTCCATCGGCGCGGTCAACTTCGGGATCATCGTCAACAGCTCGGTGATCATCGTCGAGAACATCTACCGGCACATCACGGCGCACGACGCCGACCGAACCCGGCCCTTCATCGACCGGATCATCGAGGCGTCGCACGAGATCGAGCGCGCGCTCTTCTTCTCGACGCTGATCATCGTCTGCGCGTTCATCCCGCTGTTCTCGATGACCGGGCCCGAAGGGGCACTGTTCGGCCCCATGGCCAACACCTACGCGTTCGCCATCTTCGGCGCCTTGATCCTGGCCGTGACGCTGACCCCGGTCCTTTGCTCCTTCCTGTTGATGAACAAGAAGGAGGAAAAGGAGACCTTCGTCGACCGGATGATGAAGCTGCGGTACCTGACCATGCTCGACCGGGTGCTGAGGCATCGTTACCTGGTCATGCTCGGGGATGGGGGGGCTGCTGGCGTTCACGATCTTCCTGATCCCCACCCTGGGTGGGGAGTTCATGCCGCCGCTGGAGGAAGGGAACCTCTGGATCCGCGCGATCCTGCCGCGGACCGTCACCCTCCAGGAAGCGGCGCGGATGGCCCCCCGGCTCCGCGAGGTCATCGGTTCGATCCCCGAGATCAAGGGGGTGATGTCCCAGGTCGGCCGCCCCGACGACGGCACCGATGTGACCAGCTACTTCAACCTCGAGTTCAACGCGCCCTTGATCCCGATGGAGCACTGGCGCACCAAGCCGGTCAAGGTCCTCGGTCATGAGTTATGGCAGCGCAAGATCTCCCGCGAGGAGATCCAGGAAGAACTGATGAAGGAGTTCGATAAGTTCCCATCGGTGAACTTCAACTTCTCGCAGTTGATCCGCGACAACGTCGAGGAGGCGCTCTCGGGCGTCAAAGGGGCCAACTCCATCAAGCTCTTCGGCAACGACCTGGAGGTCCTGGAGCGGAAGGGCCAGCAGGTGATGAATATCCTGAGCAAGGTCAGGGGCATCACCAACGTGGGGCTGTTCCACATCCTCGGCCAGCCCAACCTGGAGATCCAGATCGACCGCCAGGAGTGTGCCCGATACGGGATCAACGTCGCGGACGTCGAGGCGGTGGTGCAGGTGGCCGTCGGCGGGCGGGCCTTCACCCAGATGATCGAGGGGGAGAAGAAGTTCGACATCGTGCTCCGCCTGCCGGTCGACCAGCGCGACGACCCGGAGGTCATCGGCCGGATCCCGGTCAACGCGCCCGGCCAGGAGGGCAAGCCCGGGGAGGCGGATCCCGCTTGCGGTCGCTCGTCAACCGATCGACGCCCATAAGCCCGGCGCGACATACATCTACCGCGAGAACAATCGCCGCTATATCCCGATCAAGTTCAGCGTCGAGGGCCGCGACCTGGCCTCGACCATCCACGAGGCCGAGCAAAAGGTCCGGGACCCGAAGTATGGCGCCATGCTCCCGCCAGGCTATGACGTTGACTGGGCCGGCGAATTCGACCAGATGCAGCAGGCCAACAAACGGCTGATGTACATCGTGCCGATCTCCATCACCCTGATCATGATCCTCTTGTTCACCGCGTTCAACTCGATGAAGGACGCGCTGCTGGTCATGGCCAACGTGGTGGCGGCGACGATGGGAGGAGTCTGGGCGCTGAAGCTGACCGGCACGCCGTTCTCGATCTCGGCGGCCGTCGGGTTCATCTCGATCTTCGGCGTCGCGGTCCAGGATGGCGTGCTCCTGATCTCGTACTTCAACCAGATGCGGGCCGCGGGCCTGCCGGTCAAGGAGTCGCTGCTCCGCGGCGCCGAGCTGCGGGTGCGGCCGGTGGTCATGACCTCACTGACCGCGGCGCTGGGACTGGCTCCGGCCGCCGTCGCCGACTCGATCGGCTCGCAGGCCCAGAAGCCACTGGCCATCGTCGTGGTGGGCGGGATGCTCGTAACCTTGTTCCTCACCCGATACCTGATGCCCGTCCTCTACTCCTTCTTCCCGGCCCCCGCCGGCCATGGCCAGGCCCAGTCGGACCTCATCATGGGCTCCCACTACACCGACCGCTTCCTCAAGCCGGCCGCGACGGCCGGCCATCACGCCGGCCACCACAGTCACAATCCCAACGACGACCCATCCCACTCGGGACACTACGGATTTCGGAGGCCCCAAGCCATGAAGATCAACTGGAAACTCCCGGTCGTGCTGGTGGCGATCGCCGGTGGCGCGACCGGAGTGTCGCTCAACAAGAATGCCCGCGGACATGTCCTGGGTGTCTTCCGGCAGTTGTCCCAGTCGCGGCCCATGCCGAGGAGGCGGCTCCCGATAAATCCTGGTCGAGGAGGGCGCCGCCAGGGAGAAGGCCCTCGTGGGACCGGACCCTCACCCTGAGCGAGGAGCAGATCAAGAAGATCGGCCTGGCCATGGCCCCGGTGCTCGCCCAGACCGATCCGACAATCTTGCCCCTGTTCGGCGCCACCGATTATGTACCCGGCCACCGTGACGATCGTCCGCACCCAGTTCGACAACTGCCGTGTCGATAAGGTCCCGGTCGACCTCGGCTCGACGATCAAGAAAGGCGACCCGATCCTCGAGTTGTTCAGCACCGACCTGGCCGCGGCCAAGAGCGAATACGAGATCGCCTGTAGCCAGTGGAACCACGATAAGAAGGTCTACGACTACAAGGCCCCGCTGGCCAAGGAGCGACACTCTCGCCCGCAAGGAGTTGATCGAGGTCGAGAACGACGAGCAGCTGAGCCAACTCAAGATGAAGCTCGCCAAGGACAAGCTCCTGGTCTACGGCATGACCGAGAAAGAGATCAAGATCGCCCCGAGCGAGGACGGCGTCCAGAAAGCCAGGATGATCCTGCGGTCGCGCGGCGCAGTGGGGTCGTGGTCAAGAAGACCGTCGTGGTCGGAGAATTACTACGACTCCAAGGATGAGTTAATGGTGATCACCCCGCTCGACCATCTCTGGGTACAGGGGAACGTCAGCGAACTCGACGCCGACAAGGTCGAGGTCGGTCAGACCTTGAAGGTCATCTTCCCCTTCTCCATCGCCGAGCGGGAGATCGTCGCCAAGATCGATTACATCGACAAGGCGATCGATCCGGAGACTCGGTCCGCCAAGTTCCGCACCACGATTTCCAACCCGTCGGGAATGGGTCAAGGCCCACGCGTTCGTGAAGGTGCAGGTGCAGATTCCACCCAGGCCGGGACGCACGGTCATTCCCCGCACCTCCATGGTCTCGGTCGATCGCACCGACTACGTCTTTATCCGCAAGCCAGGGAAGGAGCAACGTCTTCGAGCGACGTTCCATCGTGACCGACAAGGAGAGCAACGACATTGTCATCGTCGCCGCACCCGCAAAGGGCCACCCCGAGTTGAAGCCCGACGAGAAGATCGTCACGACCGCCAGCCTGATCCTCGAGCAGATGTTTGAAGATCAGCTCATGGCCGAAGGTAGCCTCCTGGTCTCGCAACCCGGTCAAGATCGGCTCGATCGCTTCCGGCAGGCACGACGTGGTCATCTCCACCACCAGGTGACCCGAGCTCATCCGCCAAGGCTTCGCTTCTCGGCCCACTCCGGCGAAATCGACGTTTCACGCGGAGCATTCGGTCCACACGCCATCGACGCAACACCGCTCCAGGATGAAGGCATTCTCCTCCGGCCGGCGGAAGATCACGAGGTTCGCCGGCTCGCCGGGAGCGAGGCGAGGCAGGGACGGCCCAGAAGCCGGGCGGGGTTGCTTGTCACCGCGGCCAGGACTTGCGGCAGGGGCCAGCCGGTCGCTCGCGACAGATTCTGCACGCCGATCTCGAGTCCCTGGTTGGAGCCGGCCAGGTAGGGCGTCCCCGCCACGACGATCTTGCCCGAAGGGTCCACGGCCCAATCGCCGTACGTCCCCACGGGGAGGCCCGCCAGGGGGCTGGCGTCGCTGACGAGGATGGTGCGAGCCGGTCCTTTCGCTCGTGCCAGGACGCGGAGCGTGGCCATGTCGAGGTGATGGCCATCGGCGATGAAGGATGCGGACAATTCGTCGATCGCGGCCTGTTCCCAGATCGGGTTCGGATGCCGGGCCAGGGGCGAGGCGATGCCGTTGCCCAGGTGCGTGCTGAGCCGCGGCACCAGCCTCGACGGCGGCTCGGATCGTCGCACCGTCGGCGGCGGTGTGACCCAGGGCCACGAGGATTCCACTCGCGACCGCCTGCCGGATGAAGGCGATCGCGCCCGGGCGTTCCGGCGCCAGGCGTGATCAGGACGAATCCGCTGCCCCGATGCCTCCTGGAGCTCCTGGAATAACCCCCAGTCCGGGTCACGAATGGCGTCGATCGGGTGTGCGCCCCGGTAACCATCGCGCTCCGAGAGGAACGGTCCTTCGAGGTGAATGCCGGCCACCCGCGAGGCGACGTCGGGGAACGCCGCACAGGCCGAGGCGATCGTCCTCAACCCGTGGAGCAGATGCTCGACCGGCGCCGTGATCAGGGTCGGGCAGAGCCGCGCCGTGCCGAGGCCCGCCTGCGCCGGACGATCTCGGCCACCTGATCCACGCTCAGGTCCGGGCTGGAGAACGAGTGTCCCCAGCGACCGTTGATCTGAATGTCCCAGAACGCCGGCGCGACCCAATCATCGTCCGGACGGATCGCCATGGGCCCCTCGACCGGCCGAGCCTCGGCGATCCGATCGCCCCGGATCGCCAGCTCGAACCATCGCGAATCGAGGTAGTGTCTCGCGGTGATGAACATCGGGAAATCTCCGGTGCCGACAGTTCGTCCGGGTCGGCTTTCAAGAACCGCCCGCCCGGCTATCCAGCTCGGCCCCCGAGCTCGTCCGGCTCGTCCCGCGCTGGCGGAGTGCGGCGGCGACGAACTCGCGGAACAGGGGATGCGCCTGGGTTGGCTTCGACTTGAACTCGGGGTGGAACTGGACGGCGACGAACCAGGGGTGATCGGTCAGCTCGATAATCTCGACGATCGTCCCGTCGGGGCTGGTCCCGGTCGCGACCAACCCATTCTCCTCGAAGTCGCCCCGGTAGACATTGTTGAACTCATAGCGATGTCGGTGTCGCTCCGCGATCTGTTCGACGGCGTACGCCTCGCGGGCCATGGTGCCGGCGGTCAAGGCGCAGGGCCACGAGCCGAGCCGCATCGTGCCGCCCCGCTCGCGGACCGAATGCTGCTCTTCCATCATCCAGATGACGGGGTGGCCGGTGGTCTGGTCGAACTCGGTGCTATTGGCGTCCTCCAGCCTCAGAACACTCCGGGCGAACTCGACCACGGCGCATTGCATCCCCAGGCAGATGCCGAAGTAGGGGATGTTTGCGGGTCCTCGCGAAGCGGACCGCCTCGATCTTGCCCTCGATGCCCCTCATGCCGAACCCGCCCGGGACCAGGATGCCGTCCACCCCGCCCAGGATCGCCTCCGCCCCTCGGCTCTCGACTTCCTCGGCCTCCACGCGCACGACCAGGACCCGCGCCCGATTGGCGATTCCCGCATGGTCGAGCGCCTCGTAGACCGATTTGTAGGCGTCGCGATGCTTCATGTACTTGCCGACGACCGCGATCCGGACCTCGTGCTTCGGGTTCTTGATCCGCTCGACCATGTCCCGCCACTCGCCGAGCTCCAGCGGGTGGCCTTCAGTCGTAGCCGTTTGACCAGGATCTCGTCGATGCCGTGGTTGACCAGGCTCAGAGGGACCTCGTAGATGCTGAACTGCTTGTCACGCTCCTCGATGACCGCCTTGCGTTCGACGTTGCAAAACAGGGCGATCTTGTCCTTGTCCTCCGCGGAGATCGGATGCTCGGTCCGGCAGATCAGGACGTCCGGCTGGATGCCGATCTGGCGCAGGGCCCCCACGGAGTGCTGCGTGGGCTTGGTCTTCAACTCGGCCGCCGCCTTGAGATAAGGGACCAGCGTCAAGTGGATGTAGAGGCAATTCTCCCGGCCGACGTCGAGCGCGAACTGGCGGATCGCCTCCAGGAACGGCAGGCCCTCGATGTCGCCAACGGTGCCGCCGATCTCCGTGATCACCACGTCGACCTCGTCGGTCGGCCAGGCCGTGGATCGCCTCCTTGATCTCGTCGGTGACGTGCGGAATAACCTGGACCGTCTTCCCCTCGTAATAATGGCCTTCCCGTTCCTTCTGGATCACGGAGAGGTAGATCTTCCCGGTCGTGTAGTTGCAATGTCGTGTCAAGGGAGCGTGTGTGAACCGCTCATAATGGCCCAGGTCGAGGTCGGTTTCGGCACCGTCATCGAGCACGTAGACTTCACCGTGCTGGTACGGGCTCATCGTCCCCGGGTCCACGTTGATGTAAGGGTCAAACTTCTGGAGACGGACCTGTAACCCGCGCTGCTCCAGCAGCATGCCGATCGAGGCGCACGTCAGCCCTTTCCCCAGCGAGCTGACGACCCCGCCGGTCACGAAGATATGCTTGGCCATTCTGCCCCCGCGCTCATTGTGTTCATCTGTACGCCAATGCCAAGAATGTTAGTATACCATGCCCGATAGTTCTCGCGACTCCGAGACTCGAACTTGGGTCCGGATCGGGGTATAATACGGCTGGTGTCCATGGCGGGCGAGCTGCGGTCCGTTTGTGGCAAGTGACTTTGTCCCTTGGATTTGGAATCCTGAGCGACTTTGTCTCTTGGATCTGGAACCTGGAATCTTCGTATCTGGAATCCTGAAATGCCTCCGATCCGATTGAACCGTAGACGATTCCTTGGCTGCTCGGCGGCGGCGAGTCTGGCATTGTCGCAGGGCAACCTGGCGGATGCGGCATCGGTCGAGGGGGAAGCCGCGCCGGTGCGGCTGGGAGTGATCGGGATCGGCAATCGTGGGACGACGCTGCTTCGGAGCGCGATCGAGTTGAAGGGGACCTCGATCGTCGCGATCTGCGATACCGAGCCCAAACACCGGCTCCGCGGGCAGGGGATCGTCGAGAAGGCCCACGGCCATCGGCCCGTGGCGTTCGACGACCACCGGAGGCTGCTGGATCGCTCGGATCTGGATGCGGTGGTCGTCGCGTTACCCTGCGACCTCCACGAACCGGTGTATCGCGACGCGATCGCGGCCGGAAAGCACCTCTACGCCGAGAAGCCGATCGCACCGACCCTGGCCGCCTGCGATCGCCTGATCGCATGGGCCGCGCAGGCGCCGCGCCTGTCGGTCCATCTCGGGTTCCAGCGGCGTTCGAACCCGAGGTTTCTCGAAGGGGTCGAACGCATCCAGCGGGGCGAGTTGGGTCCGCTCGTCGAGGCGCGTGCGGCCTGGAGCAGCAGCAACGGCCCGCTGACCGGCCACGGCGGATGGCTGGGCCGCCGCGAGCGGTCCGGTGACTGGATGGTCGAGCAGGCCGTTCACGTCTGGGACGTGCTCCACTGGATCAAGGGCGAACTCCCGGCCCGAGCCAGCGGTTGGGGCCGCCAGGGGCTCTTCGCCGGGATCGATCCCAATCGGGATGTCACCGACCATTACTCCGTGGAGCTCGAATGGGCGGACGGATTCCGCGCCTCGTTCGTCCAGAGCTGGATCGCGCCGGCCGATGAGGGCTTCACCGGCTCGACGCTCCGCGTCCTGGGAGAGCAGGGGGGCTTCGATTTCTCGACCGGGACCCTGACGTTCCGAGATCGTGCGTTGCCCCGCCAGACGATTCAGCCCGGTCCCCAACCCGATTCCCGGATGGCCCTGGAAGCGTTCCTGGCCTCGGTGCGATCCGACAAACCGTTGCCGCCCCCGGTCACCCTGGCCGACGCCCGCGCGGCGACGCTCATCGGACTCCTGGCCCGCAAGGCGGTGGATGAGCGGCGGGTTGTTGCGATCGATGAAGTCCGGGCTTGAGAAGGCCGATACAGATCAGGAGTCAAGCCATGAACCAGAGGAAACGATGAAAGAGGAAGTCCGGACGGCAACCTTGAACGAGGAGGCAGCGAGCTCGCCGCCTGGGGACCAGCCATGGCGCGATCACATCGAAGTCATGCCGATGATCCGCAAGGCGATCGAGAAGCATCACCGCGAATGGCAGGAGCTCATGAAGCGGTATCCCTACCAGTGGGCCGCGTATCGGGGCGACGAACGGCTCGAGATCGGCAAGTCGAAGCGAAAGCTTTATCACAAGTATCTCGACCGCGGGTTGAGCCGCGACGAATTGGTGGTCCTCGGCATCGGGCCGCCGATCGAAGATGAACCGGACGGGTAAGAGCTGATTGACTATTGAAGACCGATTTTTCAGGACAGGACGCCTGATGTGTCGACCATCTTGTCCAGCCTTCCGTATTTCGAGCGTCGATCGACAGTCGTTGTTCGAGGTCGCGAAGAGGTGGTCAAGCCGACCCAAATCATCATCTGGGTCAGCATCACGAGCGTTGATCAGCGTGATTTCGACCCGGCCACTGGCCGCTTCCCCGCCATCCTTGACACGGGGCTATCCCACAATTTCGCGATCCAGGAAGAGCTTCTGAACCGATGGGCAGGATTCGACCGTCGTAATCTCAGGAAGCTGCGCGACATCACCCTCAGAGGCGATATCGTCCCACTCCATGAGGCCGAGGTGTGGCTGCATCCAAACCGACGCGGCGAGCGTGATTCGCCTGGGAATAGGGTCCCATTCCCCTTGCAACTCGAAAATGGGATAGCGGTGTATCCGAGAGGGAATGCGCAATGCTCCCCGGCTGCCGCTGCTGGGCCTCCGGGGTTTGCAATGGTCGAAACTCCATCTCACCATCGACAGCGAGCATCGCCGCGTCTGGCTGCGCACTCCGCGGCGATTCTGGTTCTTCTGACACAGCGTGTAGGCGTGCGCTCCGATCGGGGCTTACGCACCTACCCTCAGCGAGCTGTTTCTCGATAAGCTCGTCGATCGATCGCGATCAGGCGGCCCTCCGGGCCCTCCAGCCCCAGATTCCCATGCCCGCCACGCCGAGCCCGAGCAACAAGAGCGATGCCGGCTCTGGCACGGAGGCGATGCCAACGTTGAGGACCACGTCATTCGTGTACCCGGTCGGGCTATACTCGACCGTGAAGGTGATATTGCCGTCGTGGATGACGCTCGTCGTTGAACGTCCCGCTCAGGCCGGCCGAGGTCAGAATTACGAACTGCTCGCCATTGTAAGGCGTGAATCCGTTGATCGAGCTGACGTCGAGCGTGCCGCCGAGCGATGCAAGTCCGAGCACGTTCAGTTGGGAGAGCTCGGTGCCGGGGGTCGGGCCACCGATCTGGATGTCGAGGAAGGCTTGCGGGTCCGAATAGTTGCCGGTGACGGTCAGGATACCTGCGACGCCGGGCGTGCCGGGCAGGATCGTACCGCCGGTATTCGACAGGTTCCCCGAGATCGTCCCGATGCCCTGGAGCGTTCCTCCGTTGAGGTTCAACGGAATTGTCCGGAGGCGACCGCGAGCCTGCTGATGGAAGTCCACAGGCTTGTAGTGCCGCCGGTCTGGACATAATCGTTCGACCCGACCATCTGGAAGAGGCTAGACCGAAGGGCTTTCCAACCTGGCCGATGTTCACCATGCCCGCCGTGCGTGAAGCTGCCGTTGACCACGAGCGAACTGCCACTGTTGACCTGGAACGTCCCGTTGTTGGTGGCCCCCGTCGCGTTCGGCGCGATCGTCAGCGTGTTGCTCTGGTTGGCGAGGATCGTCCCGTTGTTGATCAACGACATCAGGCCGACGCCGATCTGGCCCGAGCCCTCGATCGTATGGCCGGCGCCGTTGGTCAACTGCTCGGTGCCAGTGCTGCCGTAGATCCGGTTCTGGGTGTAGTTGGACATCGTGAGCTCGCCGGTGCCACTGAGGGTGACATTGCCGCTGAGGAGGATGCTGGTCGTGTTGCCGGCCGAGTTGAGGGCGATCGTGCCGTTGTTGGTGATGGCCCCGGTCAGGGTGGTGGTGGTGTTGTCTGGTGTGGTGACCGTGCTGCCGGCGCTGATGGCTAGCCCGCTGAGCGTGCTGTTGTTGCTGTACATGGCCCCGCCGCCGGTGGTGGTGAGCGTGCCGCCGGTGATCGTGCTGCTGCCGGCACCGGCCAGGTTCACGACCGAGCCGGCTCCCGTGGCCAGGATGGTGCCGCCGGTGTTGGCGAAGCTGCCGCCGAGGTTGAGCGTGGCCCCGTTGCTGGCCTCGATCAGGCTGGTATTGTTCACCGTGTTGCCGGCGTTGATCGACATCGTGCCGCTGTTGGAGTTGATGGTCCCGGCATTGTTGAGCGTGAAGGCATAGCCGCCGCCGATACCGATCTGGCCGGCGCCCTGGATCGCGGCGCCGGAATCCACCGTCAGCGTATCGGTCCCCGAGCCGTAGATGCGGTTCTGGGAGAAGCCGGACATGGCGATCGAGCTGCCGCTGGTCAGCTCGAGGGCGGCGCCGCCATTGAGGACCAGGCTGGTCGTGTTGCCGGCCGAGTTGAGGGCGATCGTGCCGTTGTTGGTGATGGCCCCGGTCAGGGTGGTGGTGGTGTTGTCCGGAGTGGTGACCGTGCTGCCGGCGCTGATGGTCAAGCCCGCTGAGCGTGCTGTTGTTGCTGTACATCGCCCCGCCGCCGGTGGTGGTGAGCGTGCCGCCGGTGATCGTGCTGCTGCCGGCACCGGCCAGGTTGACGACCGAGCCGGAGCCCGTGGAGAGGATGGTGCCGCCGGTGTTGGTGATGCTGCCCGCGAGGTTGAGGGTGCCGCCGTGTGGCCTCGAGCGTGCCGGTATTGGTCGTGCCATTGCCCGGGTTGACGTTCAGGGCCATGCTCTGGTTGGCGTTGATGATCCCCGCGTTGTTCAGTGTGAAGCGCATAGCCGCCGCCGATGCCGAGCTGGCCGGAGCCTTGGATGGTATTGCCGGCGCTGTTTACCAACGTCTGGGTGCCGCTGCCGTAGATGCGGTTCTGGGAGTAGTCGGATAGCGACAGGGTGCCGCCGCCACTGAGGGTGATGGTCGCGCTGGCCCCGCTCAAGATCAGGTCCGTGGTGTTGCCGGCCGAGCCCAGGTTGAGCGTGCCGGCGATGTCGAGCGAGCCGGCCCCGGTGCCGCCCGCGATCGTGAGGGACTGATTGTCGCCGAGATTCACGCTATTCCCGACATCGACCGTCAGGTTGCTGATCGTCGGGTTGATGCCGCTGATCGTGACGACCGCGTTGGATCGCACTGCTTCCAGCGATGATGACGTTGTACGTTAAGGTCCCGTTGTTATTGGGTACCCCATTATCCCAGTTTCCCATGACGTCCCATTGGCCGGTGGTGGCGCCTGTCCAGGTGTCGGTGACGACCTGGGCCTGGCCGGCTCGGGGACAGGCCAGGATGACTCCCGACAGAATCAGCAATGGGAAGACGAGCCGATCCTCTCGACGCTTCTCCGCATCCGATCTCCGGCAAATTGTCTCATGTCGCTGGCTCCGGTTATGGCGGCTGCTCGCTCTGAATAAGAGATGGCTTCCTCGGAATGGAGTGCGTGCGCGAGGACGCCCTTGGCCTCGGGTGATTCATCACGCGGACTCCGATGAATTGCCGATCGCTCGTCCGACCTAACAGAGAATCTCCGCAAGACGATTTTTCGAATGCCCGTGTTGTCTCCACACCACACAGAAAGAACTGCTTGATTGGCTGAATGAAATCTGGAAGAATTGCACGTCTGGGCACTCGAGTGGTTCTCGCTGGTCTGACTCACGGAACAAAGAGACAGGCATCCGGCCCGATCTGCTTGCATGCTGTGAAAGCTTTGGTCGTGTGAACCGAAGCCTTTCTCCTTTTCCCTTCTCCGTGCCGCCTGGCGACCGTTAACCGCGTTCATACGGTTTCTGAGGGTGCCGTTCATGGTTTCGACGATGGAGACGAAGCCGAGCCTATTGGTCCGGGTCCGCGACCCGCTCGACGCGGAAGCGTGGCAGACATTCGTCGCCCTGTATGCGCCGCTGGTCTACCGGTTCCTCCGTCGCCGGAGTTTGCAGGACGCCGACGCGGCCGACCTGACCCAGGAGGTGATGGGCGAGGTCTCGCGTGCCATCCGCTCGTTCGAGTACCATCCGGAACGCGGCCGGTTTCGCGACTGGCTGCTCCTGATCATCACCCGTCGCCGACTGATTCGGTTCCACGAGCAGGGGCACGGAAGCTGGATCTGGTTCCGGGTCCGCACTGCCGGAGCCCTGCGGACGACGAGCCGCCCGACCAGGACTGGAATGAAGCCTTCCATGCTCGGGTCCTCCGCGTGGCCTTGCACCGGATCCGCCCTCATTTCGAGGCGACGTCCTGGCAAGCTTTCGAGCGGGTCTGGCTGGAGCATCGCCCCGCGGCTGAGGCGGCGGACGAGTTGTCGATGAGCATCGAAGCAGTCTACATGGCGAAGTCGCGGATCTTGAGGCGGTTGGAAGAGGAGGTTCAGGACATCGCCGAGGATTTCTCCTGGCTGGATGCCCTCGAGGCCTCGTGAGCGAGACGACGCCGTGAAGGGCGAGTCGCGCGGCGATCGAAGGAGAGCGCCGGTCCCCTCGTGGTCGAGGTGTGTCGAGCCGACAGCGGAGTCGATATATGAACGATTGTATCCCATTCGAGACGCTGGAGCGATTGCATCGCGGTGAGCTTCCCCCGGCTGAGGCCGCAGTGATCGGTTCCCATCTCCGGACGTGTGCCCACTGCCGGTCGATGCTGGACCAGGCGACGGAACACGCGGCACTCCGTCGCCGGCTCGAGGCGGGTCTGCGAACCGAAGGCGTGAGCCTCGACGACCCCGTCCTGGGCCGCCTGGTCAACGACTTACTGGCCACGCCCCCGGATGGGGAGAAAACGACCTGGCACTCGGCCCCCGATCGGCTGAGCGAGGCCAGCGAGCCGCCCGTGCCATCGGAGGAGCTGGGCCGCCTCGGTCCCTATCGCCTGCTGGAGGAACTGGGCCGCGGGGGCATGGGGATCGTCTACCGGGCCTTCGACGAAGCGCTGCGTCGGATGGTCGCGATCAAGGTGCTCCGGCCCGACCAGGCTGAGGACGTGGACCGGCATGCGGTTGGTCCGCGAGGCCCAACTGGCATCCTGCCTTCAGAACGATCACGTCGTGATGATCCACGCCGTGGTCGACCCGCCCGACGGCTTGCCTTATCTCGTGATGGAGCTTGTCTCGGGGCCGACCCTGGGTCAAAAGATCGCTGCCGACTCGCGGCTGGCTCCTCGCGAAGTCGCGACCTGGGTGGCCCAGGTCGCCGACGCCCTCCATGCCGCCCACACCGCGGGCTTGATCCATCGGGACGTGAAGCCCAGCAACATCCTGATCGATGAGCGAACGGGTCGGGCCAAGATCACGGACTTCGGCCTGGCACGCGCCCAATCCGGGCAAAGTCGCGTGACCCGGGAGGGATTCATCGCCGGGACCCCGACCTACATGAGCCCGGAGCAGGCACGCGGCGAGTCGGTCCTCGACCCGCGATCCGACATCTACAGTCTGGGCTCGACCCTCTACGAGGCCCTGACCGGCGTGACTCCGTATCAAGGAGCGCCCCACCTGGTCTTGCGCCGGGTGATCGAGGAAGACCCTCGGCCACTGCGGCAGCTCAACGATCAGGTGCCCCGGGACATGGAGACGATCTGCCTCAAGGCGATGAACCGGGAGCCGGGGCGGCGGTATCAAAGTGCCGATGAACTCGCCGAGGACTTGCGGCGATGGCTCCGAGGGGAACCGATCCACGCGCGACCCACGGGCAGTCTGGAGCGGACCTGGCGATGGTGCCGGCGCAATCGCCGCGTTGCGGGGCTGGCGGCGTCCCTGGTCGTCGTCTTTGTGGCCGGGTTCCTGGGAGTGTTCTGGCAGTGGCGGCGGGCCGAGGCGAATGCCGTGCGTGCCAGGCGTCAGGCGACTCGCGCCGACCAGATGCGACAGTCGGCCGAGGCCAACCTCGAGCAGGCCCGAGTGAATTTCCAGCGTGCTCGCCGGGCCGTCGATCAGTTCTACACCCGCTTCTACGAGCAAGGCGTTCTCGACGTACCCGGCCTGGAGAAGGTCCGCCAGGAGATCCTCGGCGAGATGCTCCAATACTACAAGGAGTTCATCGACCAGCATCACGATGACCCGAGCCTCCGCCGCGAGCTGGCCGACACGTGCCTCCGCCTTGCAATGACGACATACAAATTGGGCAGCGCGGCCGATGCATTGGGCCTGCTCCGGCGGTCGCTCGAGGACTACGAACTCCTGGCGGAAGCCACCCCGAGCGACACGATGATTCAGACTCATATCAGTACCTGCCTCGGTCTGATCGCCCTGCTCGAAGGCAGGCTGGGGGATGATGGAGCCGCCCGGCGAACTCACCTCCGAGCGAACGACGTCCTTCAATCGCTAGTCCAGACAGAAACCCGAGGACGATTCTCTCCGTCTCTATCTTGCCCAGCAATACGGCAACCTCGCGAATCATTACCTGACCAAGCTCCGTGACCGTCCCCAGGCCAGGAACGCTTACCGCAAGGCCCTCGACGTTCAGAAGGATCTGGTGCGTCGGAATCCGCAGAAGGTCGATTTCAAGAGCGACCTCGCCATGACGTACAACAACCTCGCCATGGCGACCGAAGACGGCCGCGAAGTGGTAAGACATGTATCAGCAAGCGCTGGAGCTCCGGAAACAACTCGTCGAGCAGGCGCCGACCAACAATTGGTTTCGGCGCAACCTCGCGCGGTCCTACCAGAACCTGGCGTTCTGCCACGGAGCAGGTCGGACGGCCGGAAGACGCCCTGAAGTCACTGGAAGAGAGCCATCGGCTCCTCCAGCAAGTGGTGGCCGACCAGCCCGCCGTCACGCTCTACCAGAATGACCTGGGCATCGATTCTCTTCCACCTTGGCCAACGGCTGGCCGACCGAGGACGGAATCAAAGAAGCGAGAGGATTATTACCAGCAATGCCGTGCGATTTTTCAGAAGCTCCGCGAAAAGAGCCCGGCTGAGGCTTCTCACGAGCAAGCCGTGCGCGACATCGAAGAGGGCCTCGCGCGAGCTCGAGAAGAACCCAAAGCCAACGCAAGCCGCTCCGCCAGGATCGGGCGGGACACCGACACCCGCGGGGAAACCCGCCGGGGCCGGCGTTCCGTTGAGCGGCCTGCATCTGGTTGGAAAACGCGAGGACGACCGAACTCCGAGCCGGTCTCACGACGAGAGTGGCCGGAAGAGCGGCATCGGTTCGAAGGACGACCCCAGCGACGTCCGGCTGGGTAATCCGAGCCAGTCCTCCAGGACCGTGGCATAGACGCGTCGGAAGTCGGTGGAGATCTTCGGGTCGCCGTCCACCAGGTCGGTCAGGCTGGGGACCTTGCCGTGCACGCCGGGGCGGACGCCCGGCCCGGCGAGGAAGACCAGCCCGGCCGTGCCGTGGTCGGTGCCCGCGGAGCCGTTCTCGGCGACCCGGCGGCCGAACTCGCTGAAGCCGAGTACCGTGACCCGGTCGGCCAGCTTGGCGGCCGTCAGGTCGTCCAGGAACGCCTTGATCGCCCCGCCCAGCTCGAAGAGCAGGCTGTAATGCGTGTTCGACTGGCCGGCATGGGTGTCGTATCCCGACTGGATCGTGTAGAAGACCCGGGCGCCGAGGTCGGCCTTGAGGAGCTGGGCCACCGTCCGGAGCTTGCCGGCCAGGGCCGAGTCGGGATAGCGGGTTTCCGTGTCGATCCGGCGACGGGTGAGCTCGGCCACGCGCTCCGAGGCGGCATAGGCATCAAGGACGCTCCGGCGCACATAGGCGTCGAGGCCCTCGTCGGCGCCGGCCGGCGTCAGGGGCGTCGCGATCAACGATCGGGCCGATCCCGCGGGGAGGGTGAGGTCGTCGATCCGGTCCAGGGACGAGGCCGCGGCGCGCCGGCCTCGCAGCGCGGCCGGGACGATGCCGTCGCCGATCAAGAGGGCCGGGGCGCCCGAGGATCGGCCATGGCCCGCCTCGGCCTGTTCGTCGAAGCTCCGTCCGATCCAGCCCGGCCCGGTGTGCTCCTCGGGATCGAGCCGCGCCGTCTGCCAGATCGCCATGCTCTCGAAGTGCGAGCGGTTCGGGTTGGGATAGCCCACGCCCGGCACCAGCCCGAGCTGTCCGCGCTCCAGAAGCTGCCCCAGGTCGCGCAGGCCCGGGTGCAAGCCCACCTGGTCGTTGACCCGGACCAGGTTCTTCTCCGCAATCCGGAGCGCATTGCGGTGCTTCGCATAGCCCTCATCGCGGAAGGGGACCAGGGTGTTGATCGCGTCGTTGCCCCCGTCGAGCTGGATGACGACCAGCACCCGGCCGTCGCGACGGGGCTCGGCGGCCCTCGCGGTCTGCGCGAGGAAGGTTGGCACGGTCGGGCTCAAGGCCACCATCGCCGCGCCGTTCAGGGTCGATTTCAGAAGATCGCGTCGCGTGAGCATCTGGGCCTCCATCGGGTCGAGTAGGTCAGGCTTTCCGAGCCTGACATTCGCTCGTGTGGATGTCAGGCCGGAAAGCCTGACCTACGTTCGGGTGATCAGGCCGGAAAGCCTGACCTACGTTAACCAAGCTGTGCCTCCGGTGAGGCGAGGATCTGAACGATCACACGACGGGCGGCGTCCTCGTTCCAGGCGGCCTTCGATTTCACGCCGAGCGACTCGCTCATCTGATCGATCCAGCGTGCATCGGGCACGATGCCCAGGAGCAGCTCCGCGCAGAAGCGGATCGCATCGGAGCTGTCGCGTCCGCGGCCGTAGTGGCGTGCCAGCGCGATCGGGTCGAACGGCTCGGCGCGGCCGACGCCTCGGCCCTCGACGAGAGCGGCCGCGAAATTGGCGCGGCCGATCAGCGATCGGGCCGACAGCCAGCTCCGTCCGCCCGGCCAGCCGCCGACGTTGGGCGGGTTGAAGAGGTCCTGTCCCAACCGGCTCGACCAGTCGGCCAGGACGAGCGTGCTCGGGGGCAACTCGATCAGCTCCAGGCTGCGCACCGGGCCGACGACGAACTCGACGGGGCTCAGCACTCGGGTCCGGATGTTCGACGCGGCGAAGAAGGCGCGGGAGCGGAGGATCGTGGCGACCGCCCAGCCGATATCGAGGTGGTGCGACCGCAGGCCGTCGGCCAGCGCACTCCGATCGGTCTTGCTCACGGCCCCTTCACCCATGAAGAGGTCGCAGAGCCGCCAGGCCAGCCGATCGGCCGTCGATGGGGTTTCCAGCAGGATGCGGACGACGTCCGCCCCGCCGAACTGCCCGGACTTCCCCAGGATCGTCTTGGCCCCGTCATCGTGCCGCGAGGCCGCCTCGCGGAACTCGCCGTCGCTGACGGTCCAGCCGGTCAGGGCGCGGGCGGTCTCCTTGACGTCGGACTCGGTGAAATGGCCGATGCCGAGCGTGAAGAGCTCCATCAGCTCGCGGGCCATGTTCTCGTTGGGATGCCCCTTGCGATTGGCCGGCGCGTCGAGCCAGGTCAGCAGCGCGGGATCGCGGACCATCGCCTCGAGGAGCGCCCCGAACGGCTCCCGCGCCAGGCTGCGGAGGGTCTCGTTCTGGCGGCGCATGGCCGCGGGGTCGCCGACTTTCAGGATGCTCGTGGCGAAGTGGTTGTGCCACATCAGGGTCAGCCGCTCGCCCAGCGGGTCGGGCGAGAAGAGCAGCCGGTAGAGCCACCACGCCTTGAGCCGGCCGGTGTCGCTGGAGGCGACCGCGGCCTCGCCCAGGACGCCCGCGATCCGCTCGAACTCCTCCGGCTCCGGCGCACCGAGGGCCGGGACTTACCGTCCAGCAGCCGGCTGATGCTCGCCTCGGGGCCCTCGCGCCAGGTCGCGCTGGATCTCGCCCCAGCTCGCGGCGAGACCCGGCGCGGCGGTGCAGATGCACGACCCGGCGGAGGTCCCACGGCGCGTCGGCCGTCGGCTCGTAGCGGTCCCAGCAGTCGGCGTTGCTCGTTCCTACTCGTCTCATGGCAGTATCACCTTCACATCGGCCGGGTCGGTTCAGTCAGGATCTCCGGGAATGATGCCGGGAACGTCTCCGAGATCGCGGGTCTCGCCGGGCTTCAACGGTGTGACGATCGGTCCTCGTCCGGTCTCGATCCCCGAGCGTCTCAGAACGTCAGACGATAGCGGAGGCCCGGGATGATCCCCTCCAGGCGGAACCGGCCGTCGCGGTCGGTCAGGATCTGGTAACTCCAGAAGGGGTAGATCTCGTCGCCCACGCGGGGCTTGTCCAGGATCTTGGGACGCAGCACGAAGCCGGCCCGCGGGCGGCCGTCGGCGTCGATGATGCGGCCGTTGACGACGCCCCAGGGCTGGAGCCGGACCTCCAGGGGTTCCTTCGTCTCCCAGGAGACATCCGTGAAGCCGGCCAGCCGTTTCCCTTCGTGCTGGAACAGGAGGATCCGGGGCTTCTCCGGCAAGACCATCGACCCGAGCGATTCCATGCTCCTCACCTGGAGCAGACGCCCGATCGTCCGGGGCCTCGGGCGCGTGAGGCCGAAGACCGTGAACTCCGCGGAGGTTTGAGGCCAATCCGGTCCCACCGTGCCCATACACTGCTGCCGGCCAGGGGCTTGCCTTCCGGGTCGAGGACCCTACCCTTGAGTGTCCGACCTGGCTCGAGGGCAAAGTCGCACGTGAACGACTTCATGTTCGGCGCGACGTCCATCTCGGCCGAGGCATCGCCGCGGCCGTAGATCGGTGGAATGTAGGTGACCGGATCGGGCCTGTCTTCCGGCGCGGGATCGGAATAAGTCGGTCCGGGGGCCGAGATCACCAGGATCCCGCGCCCGGGAAGGACCGCGATCCGGTAGGTGCCATCATCGTTGGTTTCGGTGGCGGTCGTACCATCGCCGTTGGTAGGGACCTGGCGAAGTCCTGGGACTTCGCCAAGGTGGGGGTTGTCGGGTGCGGCCCCGTATCGAATCGAAGCGGGGACGGGCTGACCGGTGACCTTGTCCGTAACCTTGCCCTGTGCCCAGACGCCGCGTTTGAGAACCAGCTCGACATGAAGGGGTTGGGAGACCGTCAAATCGGGCAGTCTTTGCCAGGACGGGAGATAGGGCTGGTCCTCGGGGGGCATGAGGACAACCTCGTTCCCCTTGCCGAGCGGCATTCCGGTCATGCGAAAGCGGCCTTGCGCGTCGGTCCTGGTCCGGATGGCGAGTTGTTCGACAGGGCGAGATCGGCGAGAAGGTAACTCCGGATCGTCACCCCGGCGATCGGTGCGCCTGTGTCTCGGTCGCGGACGACCCCTTCAACCGGCCGGCTGGGTGGTGCCGTCACCTCGAGGCGGTTCGCGGGATGGTATGTCTGGATCCACGCTCTTGCGCCGGGAGAGGATGGGTGCCTTGACGGACACACCTGTTCGAGTCAGTACGGTGACCTCCATGGTGCGGATCGTCTCGCCTTCCACTGCGAGCTCGGCCACGCGCTCCCGCCCAATCCCACGGAGTGCGAAGCGACCGTCGGGGCCGGTCCTCACGCTCGATTGGATGGGGAAGTTCGCAAAGGCCATCTGGAAACTTCAAGTGACGGAATTCCAGTTCGTAGATCGTGCCCTCCCTGGCATTGGCCGCCTTGATCCAGGGCGTCAGATCGCCGCCTTTGAGGCCGGAGATCCCTCGACCCGGACGGTGGCACCGGCGACCGGCCGGCCTTCCAGGTTGACCAGGCGACCGTTGATTGGCACGTCGTCGCGGGCCAGGCGGACGGTCAGCTCCCGGCCGGCGTCCGATTCGTCGGAGTCGGAGCCGCCCGGCCCGAATCCGTCGGCCAGGGCGACGACCTGCGCGTTCCGCCACCGCTCGAGATAGGGCAGCTCGAAATACGACTTCTCGACTGAGAACCGGAACCGGCCGTCGGCGTCGCTGGTGGCCCGGAGCGGTGGGGCCGCATCCCGTTCCGACCAATTGAAGTAGTTGAGATACAGCTTGGCCCCTGCGAATGGCCGCCCGTCGGGGTCGACGACCCGTCCGTGGAAGACAATCGCGTCGGCGGACTCATGGCCGGTTTGCGAGCGCGGCGTGGGGACTTCGGCCGCGGCAGGACCCGGCGCCGGACCCGCGACGATCAGGATTAGCGTCGCGGCGAGACAGACATCGCGGATTCGTTGGGTTGTTGAACTGAAGCGATCCCCGACCATCGGCAACCTCGCTCCCTTCAATACCCCCAAACCACGGCGACCTCGCAATCGCGACTCTATTACATAAGAGGGCCGTCCCGGGGGTTTTCTCTCAACTTTCTGGGATGGACCACCGTTTTGTTCCGAAGTCCCGGCGGGGTGAGCCGCCGTCCTCTTCCAATAAGATGATACCAGAATCACTTCGCAGAGGCGGCTGGTCGGGTTCAATCACCAGGCCGGCTCGAGTTAGGGCGGGTTAAACCCACCGGTATCGGGCCGTTTCTGACTCCGGCGCGCGGCCCTCGGGCGGACCTGCTCGGTTGATCATGGCGTCTCCTGCACATCTCCGACATCCTTGACTTCACTCGCGCCGAGTAAGACATGTGCAACACGGCTTCTTTTCCCGACGGGGGTGGGCGAAACCCAAAGTTCGGCTTCCTTCCCGGGGATGAGACCTTCCACGCGGAACCGGCCTTGAGAGTCCGTCGTGGCGGCGTGCTGGCGCCGGTCGTCCACGAGGGCGACTTTAGGCCGAGGCTGGCCATCCTCATCGACCAGCCGGCCGATGACGGTCCCCCAGGGCTGGAGCTTCAACTCGACGATCCCGACTCCATCCGCATCGATCGTGACGGTGCCCGCGACTTTGCCAAGGTCGTGGACCGCGTTGACCACCAGGGTTTCCTTGGGCCGAAGACCGGAGATCCGATACTCGCCCGGATGGTCCGGGTTTCTCGTCGCTCCCCAGGGCGGGGCCCAGATCAGGGCATCCGAGATCGGCTCGCCGGTGGGGGCGACGACGCGAAGGATCCGTGTGATCCCCTTTTCGAGTGTTATGTCGCAATGAATAGTCGTGGCCGTCTCGGGGACATCAATCACGGAGACAGCATTGAAGTTCGCCTGATACGAGGTTGGGACGACGGGAAGTTGACGCAAATCCACCTCTTCCAGGCCGTTCACCACAACGGCGTTCGGATAGCGGTCACCCGTTCCCACATAGGACGCGGAAACCAGTCCGCGCCCGGGTAGGCCAACGACGCGGAAGAGGCCGTCGGCCCTCGTCGGCCAGCGCGGTCCGACACGCGGCCTACTGCCGAAGCCGGGAGCCTCGGCGAGGTGGGGATTGTCCTGGAAGACGTTGTACTCGACGTACGACTCAAGCGGGCGCCGGTCAATTTGTCGGTGACTTTCCCTTCGATCACGACTCCGCGCTTCAGGCCGACGTCCAGTGTGACCGGATCAAGCCTGGGTGTGTCGGGGACCTCCTGCGGCGAGGGGAGATAGGGCTGGTCGTCGCCCGGCAGAAACATCAGCATGTTGCCTCGCCCCTTTGGCAATCCGGTCAGGCGAAAACGGCCATTCTCATCAGTGGTCGTCTCGATCTCGTAGAAATGTGAGATGACCGGGAATTCGGCCGTCTTGAAGCAAGCGATCTGCACGCCCGGCAGGGCCTTACCCGTGTCCTTGTCCTTGACGATTCCGACCACGGGCTTGGTCGGCGCCGCGACATGGTCGAAGCCGCGCCCCGTAATAGAGGTCGATTCCCCAGTTGGGGCTTCCTCGGGCCCTGGTCACGTTGAAGGGTGCCGACTGCCGCGTCATGACACCGATCGGCTTGGTCTGGATCGTCGGTCCGGAGACCAGCAGGCGGACCAATCGCTCGCGGCCAATCCCCCGGATCGCAAACCGGCCCTGGGCATCGGTCGTGAACTGCTGGGGCAGTCCGGTGCCGACGCCGCGGATTGTCCGCCCGAGGTGGGTGCGCTTCGAGTTCACCCGATCCCCCATTGCCGTTCCGGCAGGACTCGATCCATGCCGAGAGATCGCCACGCTCGGGCTGGGAGATCCCCACCGGTCGAATCGTGGCGCCGGGGACCGGGCGGCCTTCCAGGTTGACAATTCGGCCTTCGATCGGGACATCGTCCCTCGCAAGCGGGATCGTCAACTGAATGGGATCGACCTTCGAGTCTTCGTAGGCGTCGGTCCAGCCCGGACCGAAGCCTTCCGCCGTCGCGACGACCTTGGCGCCCCTCCAGGTCTCATCGGGTTCCATCCGGATCAAGTCGCGTGTCGTCACGGTGAAACGAAATCGTCCTTCGATGTCGCTGTTACCGAGGATGGACGTGGATGTCTGTACAAGATGACCGTAGTCGGCCAGGTGGAGCTTCGCACCGGCAACCGGCTTTCCATCTGGATCGACGACCCGCCCGCTGTAGACGATGGGTTTGGCCACTGACTTCTCCTCGATTGGCGGTTTGGTACTCGGTTGTACCATACCGCCGAGGGGGGCTTGCCATGTCCGGTGCCGAGGTGGTGCGCCGGGGCTCGTCGGGGTTGCGCGTCGCCGCCAGACCGATCGACACGCCCACCACGGCCAGGAAGAGCTGACCGCCCAGGACGGGGCTCGATCGTGCCTTCTTCATAGCGGGAGTCCTTCGTCGGGATCGGGAGTGCTTCCGGCTCGCCACTCACCGTCGATAGTTCTTGACCTGAACGTCACCCCAATCCTGGTTTTCAGCCGGCTTGACGGTCCACCGGTTCGCGTGCAGATAACCTTCGGCGCGGAACGTTTGGTTCATCTCCCCCTTCTTGATAACTTCGAGGGTGTACGGGAATCCTGGGACCAGGTTCTTGATCCGGAATCGGCCATCGGGGCCGGTCGTGACCGGGTCGAACCGCTCGGAAGAGGTCGAGCTGCCGCGAGTTCGGAAGTGTTGCTCGATGGCGAGGTAGACATTCGACCGAGGGTGGCCAGCCTCGTCCAAGAGCCGCCCGGTGATGGTGCCGGTCGGTTGGAGAGACAACCGAATCGGGTCGGCTTCGTCACCTTTGAGTGCTACAGTCGCGCCGAGCGATCGATCGGCCTGAAGTACCACGATGGTCTCGGGCTTGCCGGGGTTGGCGTGGATGAATGTTAACTCGGAGCCGATTAACGGCTCGCCCGCGTTGGACCGGTTGTCTTGGAGACTCGAGACTCTCGCCCCCGCGACGGGCCGGCCATCGGGGCCAATCAACTGGATGTGCTGCGTCCGCCCTGGCACCACGGTGATGTCGGGGATCGCCAGGCGCACACCGGTCGGCACGTCGATCGGGAGGAGGGCCTGGTAGGCGTGCATCTGATACCCGAAATTGGCCGCATGCAGGACGTTGCCGGCGACTTTGAGGTCGAGCGGCTGGGCGGTCAGGAAGCCCGGTTGACGCACTTGCACGGTGAGGAGACCTCCGCCGGGCAGCGCCACCGCGCGGAAATGGCCTTCGGCATCGGTGGGAAACTCGACTTCGTCGGAGACGTTGTTATCGAGGAAGGACGCGTCGGGGCACTCCTTGACATGGGGATTGTCGCGGAACGGGTAATACTGGACGACCGCCTTGACCGGTCGTCCGGTCTCCCGGTTCGTCACTTTGCCTTCGACCCATACTCCGCGCTTAAGCGTGATGTCGAGAGCGATCGGACCAATGCCCGTGGGATTGGGGACGGGTTTGGCGACCTTGATGTAAGGCCCCCCGTCCACCGTGACCTCCAGCCGATTCTCCCGGCCTTTCGGCTGCCCACGGACGAGGAACTTGCCTTCGGCGTCGGTCGTGGCCGAGCCGAGCATCCAGGAATGCACCTTGGCGCCGGAGATCGGCTTGCGGGTGTCGAAGTCGCTGACGACTCCGACGATCGTGCGGCCGGGTGCAGCGCTCAGGTCAAACCGTGGTCCTTCCAGTTTCCGCTCGCCCCGCCGCCGCCGGGCAGGAGGAGCGGCTTGTAGGCAGGGTCGCTGGATGTCAACACCATTGCGAGCGATTGCTCGATCGATTCACCCTCAACGAGGATGACGGCAACTCGATCTCGACCGATGCCAGAGATGCGAAATCGACCATCGGGACCGGTCCGGACTGGACGGATGGGGCCGTCCCGACCCGGGATGAAGGCGTTGCGCATCTCGCCCCAGAGATCGGGATTCATCTTGCCCGCGTTCTCACCGAGTTTCTTGAGCAACCCGGCAGGGAACTCGGCGATGTAGCCAATTGTGACAGTCAAACCGGGTATGGGTCGACCCTCCAGGTTGATCACCCGTCCCTCGATCGGGACGTCGTCGCGCCGGAGTCGCAAGGTGATTTCGCCGGCGGGCTTCTTGGCGTCGATCTGGACCCAATCGGGCCCCATCCCTGGCAAGCGTGCGGCGAGGACCGGCCCGATAAAGGGACTCCTTGCCGAGTCGCCTCTCAACTCGAAGTTCGCGGGCGGGATCGCGACCTCGAAGCGGCCGTCCGGCCCGCTGGCCGCCATACGCCGAGGACTCCCCGGTTCACCCATTGCCAGCGGAGGGAGAGCCATCAATATCTCCGCGCCCGCGATCGGTTTGCCGTCCGGGTCGGTGACCTTTCCACGAAAGACGACAGGATTGCCCTGGGCCTTCCCGTCAACCAGTGGATTCTCGCTCTTCGTGACCGTACCGCGAGGGGGGCTCGCCATCGCTGGTCCGGAGGTCGGACGCTGGGGCTCGTCGGGCCTGAACGTCGCCGCCAATCCGATCGATACGCCCGCAACCGCCAGGAGAAAGATGCCGGCCCCGACCCGGACCTTGGAGAGCACCAGGGTGCGGGCGACGCCGCGCGACAGTGTGGCGACGGTGGCGGGGACGACGCTCTCGATCGCCGCGCCGGCCAGGCCCAGCGACGCTGGCGGCGCGGATGGTCGTCTGCGACAGCCAGGCCGGCACCGGCACGGGCGGAATCCATCGGTTGAGCCCATCGGCCGCCGGAATCAGCGCCGCGAACGAGATCCCCTGCTGCTCCAGCCGCTCCTTGATCCGGCCGCGTGCCCGCGAGAGCCGCGAGAGCACGGTGCCGCGCGGGCAGCCCAGCCGTTGCGCGGTGGCCTCGGTGCTCAGTCCCTCGAAGTAGTGCAATACGACCGGCGAGCGGAGCTGTTCCGGCAGCCGGTTCGACCTCGTCGATCAGCGGGCCGTAGTCGGCCTCGGCGGAGATGGCCGTCCCGACCTCGACGTCATCGCGCGAAATCGGCTGGTTGTCGAACAGCTCTTGAAGATGACGGCGGCGCCGCGCGGCCTCGACCTGCGCTCGGGCGGCGACCCGCCGGGCGATGCCGAAGAGCCAGCCGCCCGACCGCCTCGCGACGACGGATCGAGCCGGCCTTGCTCACCAGGACCAGGAAGGTGGCCTGGAAGGCGTCGTGGGCGTCGTGCGGGTCGCCCAGGAGCTGCCGGCAGATGCTCAGGACCATGGGCCCGTGTCGTTCGACCAGGACGGTGAAGGCGGCCTCGGACGCCGCCGGATCGTTCCGGGCCAGAAACCGGTCCAGGAGCTGGCCATCGGTCAAGGTCCCGGCCGCACCCAGCTTGTAGAGCATGGAGAGCTGATCGCCCAGGACGGGGCTCGATCGTGCATTCTTCATAGCGGGAGTCCTTCGTCAGGATCGGGGAGACTCTCGTCAATCGCCATGATAAAGTGCCTCGACACCCCGTCGCGATTCACGGATTCGCGAAGATCGACCGCGCTCTCGATCGCGACGACTTCCGCCGCCGTCAAGGCCGATAGCTCTTGACCTGAACGTCACCCCAATCCTGGACCTCGCCCGGACTTGACGGTCCACCAGTTCTTGTTCAGATACCCTTCGGTGCGGCAAGAGAAGTTCGGCTCGTCCTTCTTCCTGACCTGAACGTCGTAGGCAAGTCCCGGCACGAGGTTCTTGATCCGGAACCGGCCGTCGGGGCCTGTCTCGAGAGC
The DNA here is from genome assembly GCA_963842405.1 of uncultured Isosphaeraceae bacterium. GTDB lineage: Bacteria > Planctomycetota > Planctomycetia > Isosphaerales > Isosphaeraceae > CAVZRC01. The sequence goes on from CAWJGW010000011.1 coordinate 728,491, forward strand.
TTGCAAGTCCAGGTTGGCCATCGATTGGCCATGAGAATTGAGTCTGGTAGGTGAGGCCGAGCTCGATGTTGGGCCGCGGTCGTCCCTCCTCATCGACGAGCCGACCGATGACCGTTCCGGCCGGCCGGAGATCGACCTGGATCGGATCGGGCTCGTCCCCCTTGAGCTCGACGACTGCGGCGAGCGAGCGATCCGCCTGGAGCAACACGATTGTCTCGGCCTTACCCGGATCGGAATGAATGAAGGTCAACTCGGAGCCTGGTGCGAGCGCGTCGGCGAGGACGCGGTCACCGGGGCGTTGAAGACTGAGGAGTTTCACTCCAGTGACGGGCTGGCCGTCGGGACCGGTCATCTTCAGATGTTGCTTTCGCCCAGGCGCAACCTTGATGTCGGGGATCACGAATCGCTCGCCATCGGGCGGATTGATCGGCACCAGGGCCTGGAACTGTTGCATGTTGTGCACTGAATCGGTTGGGTGCAGGACGTTGCCAGCCACCTGAGGCGCGAGGGGCTCGGCCGTGAGGAATCCCGGTTCGTTCGTACGGACGCTCAGCAATCCCCCGCCCGGCAACGCCAGGGCGCGGAACCGGCCCTCGGCATCGGTGGGGAAATCGGGCTCGTCGGAGATGTTGTTGTTCAGGAACGCGGCGTCCGGGCATTCCTTGAGATGAGGGTTGTCGCGGAGCGGGTAGTACTGGACGACGGCCTTGACGGGTCGTCCATCGGCTCGATTGACGACCTTGCCCTCGACCCAGACACCACGCTTCAGGGTGATTTCCACGGGGATCGGTCCCAGTCCCTGGAGAACCCGCCACGGTCTTGACGACGTTGATGTAGGGTTGACCTTCGACCGAAACCTTCAGGTAACTCTCGCGGCCTTTCGGTAGGCCGCGCATCAGAAACCGGCCTTGAGCGTCGGTCGTCGCGTGGATCGTCCAGGAAAAGATCCGGGCACCGACGATCGGCTTTCGGGTATCGAAGTCGCGGACCATACCCTCGATGGTGAGCCCTGGGGGAACCACCAGGTCGAATCGGGGACCCTCGATTTTTTGCTCTCCGGTACTCACGGCGGGCAGGCGGATCGGCTTGTAGGCGGGGTCGGAGGTGGTCAAGTACGAACGCGAGCGATCGCTCGATCAACTCGCCTTGGACCCACAGGAGAACGAGCCGGTCGCGACCGACCCCGGTCAGCCGAAATCGGCCGTCGGGTCCGGTCCGGACGGCCTTCGGTTGGCCATCCTTGCCGGGGACGAAGGCGTTTTGCAACTCGCCCCTGCCCCAGAACGCGGCATTCATCCGGCCCGCATTGTCAACGATTTTCTTGAGCAACTCGGCAGGGACATCGACGATGTAGTCGATTGAGACTGTCAAGCCGGGGATCGGCTGGCCTTCGAGGCCGATGACCCGGCCCTCGATCGGGACGTCGTCGCGGTGGAGTTGCAAGGCGATCTCGCCCTGCCGGCTTGTCGAAGTCGATCTTCACCCAATCGGGCCCCCATCCTGGCGCTCGTCGCGGCGAGCACCGGTCGCTGGAACACACCCAAATCGTCGCTCTTCCGATCCGAGCGTACGCGGGCGGGATCGCGACCTCGAAGCGGCCGTCCGGCCCGCTCGCCGCAACGCGACGAGGAATTGCCGATTCAGCCGGTGCCATCGCGTTGAGAGCCAGCAAGATCTCCGCGCCGGCGACCGGTTTGCCGTCCGCGTCGGTGACCTTTCCGCGAAAGACGACCGGCTTGCCCCGGGCTTTCTCATCAACCAGAGGCTTCTCGCTCTTCGTGACCGTACCGCGAGGGGGGCTGGCCATCTCCGGTCCGGAGGTCGGACGCCGGGGCTCGTCGGAAGTGAACGTCGCCGCCAATCCGATCGACACGCCCGCAACCGCCAGGAGGAAGAGGCCGGCCCCGACCCGGACCTTGGAGAGCACCAGGGTGCGGGCGACGCCGCGCGACAGTGTGGCGACGGCGGCGGGGACGACGCTCTCGATCGCCGCGCCGGCCAGGCCCAGCGAGCTGGCGGCGCGGATCGGTCGTCTGCGACAGCCCAGCCGGGACTGTCGCGGGCGGAATCCAACGGTTCAAGGCATCGCCTGCGGGGATGAGCGCCGCGAACGATACGCCTTGCTGCTCCAGCCGCTCCTTGATCCGGCCGCGTGCTCGCGACAGCCGCGACAGCACCGTGCCGCGCGGGCAGCCCAGCCGTTGCGCGGTGGCCTCGGTACTCAGTCCCTCGAAGTAGTGCAGCACGACCGGCGAGCGGAGCTGTTCCGGCAGTCGGTCGATCTCGTCGATCAGGGGGCTGTAGTCGGTCTCGGCTGAGACGGCCGTCCCAACCTCGATGTCGTCGCGCGGGACTGGCGGGTTTTCGTACAGTCTCGCGAAGGTGACGGCGGCGCCGAGCGGCCTCGACCTGCGCCTCGAGCAGCCACTCGCCGGGCGATGCCGAACAGCCAGCCGCCCACGGATTCCCGCTTCCGGATCGAGCCGGCCTTGCTCACCAGGACCAGGAAGGTGGCCTGGAAGGCGTCGTGGGCGTCGTGCGGGTCGCCCAGGAGTTGCCGGCAGATGCTCAGGACCATCGCCCCGTGTCGTTCGACCAGGGCGGTGAAGGCGGCCTCGGACGCCGCCGGATCGTTCCGGGCCAGAAACCGGTCCAGGAGCTGGCCATCGGTCAACGTGCCGGCCGCACCCAGGTTGTACAGCAGGGAGAGCTGATCGCCCAGGACGGGGCTCGATTGTGCATTATTCATAGCGGGAGTCCTTCGTCGGGATCGGGGAGACTCTCGTCAAACGCCATGATAAGTGCCTCGACACCCCGTGGCGATTCACGGATTCCGAAGAATCCGATGAAATCCGGCTCGACTGGTCCAGGCTAATCACTCTTGGCCTGGACGTCGCCCCAGTCCTGGATTTCGCCGGGTTTGACGGTCGAATCTCCTTTGAGGTAACCTTCCGCATCCTCGTCAGGCGCATTCTTCTTGTAAACTGTGACGAGAAAGGGAATCTTCGGGATCAGGCCCGTGAACCGGAATCGGCCGTCAGGGCCGGTCGACAACCTATCGAGAAGAACCCCCGTGTACCGTCCGATCGCCTCGCGTCTTGAACTCATAACCGACACTCAGAGGAATGTTCGGCCGAGGCTGACCATCCTCGTCCACGAGGCGCCCGAAGATCGTTCCCGTCGGCTGGAGCTGGACCCGGATCGGGTCGGGCTCATCGCCCTTGATGTTAACGAAGGCTGCGAAGCCCTGGTTTTCCTGGATGGTGACGACCGTTGCAGCCTTTCCCGGATTGCGGTGGACGAAGGTGAAATCCGTGCCCGGTACGACTTCGCCGTGTCCAGTTTGGCTCTGAACACTGATGACACGAGTTCCGGCGATCGGCCGCCCGTCCGGGCCGACAACCTGCACGCGCTGCGGGCGTCCTGGTACCAGCTTGATATCGGCGAGGACCGTCTCTCTCGCCGTCGCGTCGGTCAATCGGTACCAGACCTTGATAGGATTTCATCTCATTCGCGAAGTTGCTGATCCACAGGACGTTGCCGGCCACCTTGGGTGCCAGCGGCTCGGCGGTGATGTAGGTCGGGTCCAGCGTCCGTACGGCGAGGATGCCTCCGCCCGGGAGCACCACGGCGCGGAAATGGCCATTTTCGTCGGTGCGGAACTCGGCTTCATCCTGGAGGCCATTGTCGAAGAACGAGGCGTCCGGGTACTCCTTGAGATGCGGATTGTCCCGGAACGGGTAATACTGGACGACCGCCCTGACCGGTCGACCGTTCGCCCGATTCGTGACGGTCCCTTCAAGGATGAGTCCCCGTCTGAGCTTGATGTCTAAGACGATCGGCTCCAGGCCTGTGGGATTACCGATCACCTTGACGACCTTGATGTAGGTCTGTCCATCGACGACGACCTCGATGCGGTGTTCCGTGTTCATGGGGTGGCCGGTCAGGCGGAATCGGCCCTGGGCATCGCTGGAGGATGAACTGGCTTCCCAGGATCGTATCCTCGCTCCGGGGACAGGTCGTCCGGTCTCAGCGTCGCGGATCACCCCTTCGATCACCCGGCCGGGGGCGATGGTGAGATCGAAGCGCGGACCCAGAAGGTTATTACGCGACTTGTCCGACTCATCGAAGGGCAGGACGAGGGGCTTATAGGCGGGGTCGCGGGCGGTGAAGAGCATCGCGTAGGTCCGTTCAATCGACTCCCCACGAATGACCAGGGTAACCCTGCGGTCGCGACCGACCCCCGTCAGGCGAAATCGCCCGTCGCGATTGGTCCGCGCGTGGAGATTCGGATTCGGCTCCTCCAGGAACAGGCCGTTTTCTCCTTCGCTCCAGAGGCCTTGACTCACCTCATCGCCGTTTGCTTGGGCCCTCTCCAGGAAGTCGGGCGGATCGTGCCAGATGTGGATGACGTCCACATCGACTCCCGGCACCGGGCGGCCTTCGAGGCCGAGGATGCGGCCCTCAATCGGGACGTCATCGCGGCGAAGCCGGATGTTGAGTTCATCCCCGGCGATCTTTGAGGTTAGCTTCACCCAATCCGGCCCGAGGCCCTTGACGAGTGCCGCGAGAACCGGGGGATCCCCGCCAAAACGCTCGGACCGGTCCAGAGGCTTGCGGGGGATAGCAACCTCGAAGCGGCCGTCCGGCCCGCTGGCCGCCACTCGGCGAGTACCCCCTGGTTCGTCCAGTGTGAACGTCATGAGTCCCAGCAAGATCTCCGCGCCGGCGACCGGCTTGCCGTCCGGGTCGAAGACGCGGCCGCGGAAGACGACCGGCTTGCTCCTGGCTTCCTCTTGAGCCAATGGCGGCTCGTTCTTCTTGACCGCAGCGCGCGGGGGACTCGCCATGGTCGGTCCCGAGGCGGCCCGCTGGGGCTCGTCGGGCGCGAGCGTCGCCGCCAAGCCGATCGACACACCCACAACCGCCAGGAGGAAGATGCCAGCTCCAACCCGGACCTTGGAGAGCACCAGGGCGCGAGCGACACCACGCGACAATCTGGCGACCGTGACGGGTACCACGCTCTCGATCGCAGCACCGGCCAGGCCCATCGAACTGGCGGCGCGGACGGTCGGCTGCGCCAGCCAGGTCGGCACCGGCGCGGCGGGAGCCATCGATTCAACGCGTCGCCGGCGGGGATGAACACCGCGAATGAGACTCCCTGCTGCTCCAGCCTTGACTTGATCCGGCGGCGTGCTCGGGACAGCCGCGACAGGACTGTGCCTCGGGCACAGCCCAGCCGCTGTGCCGTGGCCTCCGCGCTCAATCCTTCGAAGTAATGCAACACCACTGCGGCGCGAAACCGCTCGGGGAGCTGGTCCACCTCGGCGATCAGCGGAGCGTAGTCCGGCTCGGATTCGGAGGGAATCGGCCCTTCTTGATCGCCCGCGCAGATCGGCCGCTCGACTCCCAGGTGTTGGAGATGGCGACGATGCCGCGCCGCTTCGACGCGAGCTCTCGCGGCCACGCGGCGGGCGATCCGGAAGAGCCAGCCGCCCACCGACTCCCGCTTCCGGATCGAGCCTGCCTTGCTCACCAGGACCAGGAACGTGGCCTGAAAGGCGTCGTGGGCGTCGTGCGGGTCGCCCAGTACCTTACGGCATACGCTCAGGACCATCGCACCATGGCGGTCAACCAGGGCGGCGAACGCGGCCTCGGACGCCGACGGGTCATTCCGGGTCAGAAACCGGTCCAGGAGCTGGCCATCGGTCAAGGGCCCGGCCGCACCCAGGTTGTAAATTGTGCTGAGCTTACCGCTCAGAACGCCGCTCGATCGTGGATTCTCCATAGCGGGAGTCCTTCGTCGGGATCGGGGAGACTCTCGTCAACAGCCATGATAGAGTGCCACGCCCCGATCGCGCAATTCCCGGATCCGGAAGAAGCCGATGAAGTCCGGCTCGCTTCGTCCAGGCTAATCTTTCGTGACCTGAACGTCGCCCCAGTTCTGGACTTCACCGGACTTGATCGTCCAGTACCCATCTTTGAGCGTGCCTTCGAACACGTCGTCGGAGGATGTCGGATTCTTTTTGTAAACTGAGGCCCCGCAGGGAAGTCCCGGGATGAGGTTCCTAATGCGGAATCGGCCATCACGATCGGTCTCGAACTCATCGGTCGTATCGAGGCCGATCACTTCTCCTCTCGTCTTGCACTCGAAAGAAACAGTGAAACGGATATGCGGCCGAGGCTTGCCCTCTTCATCGACCAGTCGGCCGACGACGGTCCCCAGGGGCCGGAGCGATACGCGAATCGGGTCGGGTTCGTCTCCCTTGATGTTGACGAATGCGCCGAGGCCCTGGCTTTCCTGGATGATGAGGACCGTCTCGGCTTTTCCCGGATTGCGGTGGATGAAGGTCAACTCGGCGCTCGGCACGGGTTCTCCGTCTCCTCTTGGGCTCTGATGACAGAAGGCACGAGTTCCCGCGATCGGCCGGCCGTCCGGCCCGACTATCTGCACGCGCTGCGGGCGTCCGGGTACCAGCTTGATATCGGCGAGGACCGATTTCCTTCCGTCGCGGAGGTCGATCGGTACCAGGGCTTGATAGGATCCCATATCGTCGGCAAAGTTGCCCACCCACAGGACGTTGCCGGCCACCTTGGCTGCGAGCGGCTCGGCGGTGAGATAGGTCGGGTCCGCAACCTTCACAGCGAGGATTCCCGCGCCCGGGAGCACCACGGCGCGGAAATGGCCATTGTCGTCGGTGCGGAACTCGGTTTCATCGAACAGGGCATTGTCGAAGAACGAGGCGTCCGGGTACTCCTTGAGATGCGGATTGTCCCGGAACGGGTAATACTGGACGATCGCCCGGACCGGTCGCCCGGTCGCCCGATTCGTGACCTTTCCCTCCATGGTGAGTCCCCGTCTGAGGTTGATGTCGGCGACGATCGGTCCCAGGCCGGTGGGATTACCGATCATCTTGACGACCTTGATGTAGGTCTGTCCATCGACCACGACCTCGATGCGGTCCTGCGTCTTCGTGTTCATGGGGTGGCCGGCCAGGCGGAACCGGCCCTGGGCATCGCTGGTGGATGAACCGGCTTCCCAGGATCGGATCCTCGCGCCGGGGACAGGTCGTCCAGTCTCGGCGTCGCGGATCGCCCCTTCGATCACCCGGCCTGGGGCGACGGTGAGATCGAAGCGCGGGCCCAGAATCTTATGGCGCGAGTTGTCCGACTCATTGGCGGGCAAGAGGAGGGGCTTATAGGCTGGGTCGCGGGTGGTGTAGATCATCGCATAGGACCGTTCAATCGACTCCCCATGAACGACCAGGGTAACCCTGCGGTCGCGACCGACCCCCATCAGGCGAAATCGCCCGTCGCGATCGGTCTGCGCGTGGAGATTCGGATTCGGCTCCTCCAGGATCAAGCCGTTCACTCCTTCGCTAAAGAGCTCTTGACTCACCTCGCCGCCGTTTTCCTGGGCCCTCTTCAGGAAGTCGTGCGCATCGTGCCAGATGTGGAGGACGTCCACATTGACTCCCGGCACCGGACGGCCTTCGAGGCCGATGATGCGGCCCTCAATCGGTACGTCGTCGCGGCGAGGCCGGAGGTTGAGTTCATCCCCGGCACTCTTTGAGGTCAGGTTGACCCAATCCGGCCCAAGGCCCTTGACGAGAACTGCGAGAAGCGGGGGGATCCTCGCCAAAACGTTCGGAACGGTCCAGACTCTCGCGTGGGATCGCAACCTCGAAGCGGCCGTCCGGCCCGGTGGCCGCCACACGGCGAGTACCCCCCGGTTCATCCAGCGCTCTCGTCATGAGGCCCAGCAAGATCTCCTGCGCCGGCGACCGGTTTGCCGTCTGGGTCGAGGACCCGGCCGCGGAAGACGACCGGCATGCCCCCGGCTTCCTCTTGAGCCAGTGGCGGCTCGTTCTGCTTGACCGCACCGCGAGGGGGGCTCGCCATGTTCGGTCCCGAGGCGGCCCGCTGGGGCTCATCGGGACGGAAAGTCGCCGCCAATCCGATCGACACGCCCACAACCGCCAAGAGGACGATGCCGCCTCCGACCCGGACCTTGGAGAGCACCAGGGTGCGGGCGACCTCGCGCGATAGTGTGGCGACGGCGGCGGGAACGATGCTCTCGATCGCCGCACCGGCCAGGCCCAGCGCGGTGGCGGCCCGGACGGTCGTCTGTGCCAACGCAGCCGGCACCGGCACGGGCGGGAGCCATCGGTTCAACGCGTCGCCGACGGGGAGGAGTGCCGCGAATGAGACTCCTCGCTGCTCCAGCCGCTCCTTGATCCGGCCGCGAGCCCGCGAGAGGCGCGAGAGCACCGTGCCGCGCGGGCAGCCCAGCCGTTGCGCGGTGGCCTCGGTACTCAATCCCTCGAAGTAGTGCAACACGACCGGCGAGCGAAGCTGTTCTGGGAGTCGGTCAACCTCGTCTATCAGGGGGCCATAGTTGGCCTCGGAGGAGATGGCCGCCCCAACCTCGACGCCGTCGCGCGAGGCCGGCTGGTTTTCGAACAGCGCCTGGAGATGACGGTGACGCCGCGCAGCCTCGACCTGCGCTCGAGCGGCGACCCGGCGTGCGATCCGGAAGAGCCAGCCGCCCACCGACTCCCGCTTCCGGATCGAGCCGGCCTTGCTCACCAGGACCAGAAAGGTGGCCTGGAAGGCGTCGTGGGCATCGTGCGGGTTGCCCAGAAGCTGCCGGCAGACGCTCAGGACCATCGCCCCGTGTCGTTCGACCAAAACGGTGAAGGCGGCTTCAGCGGCCGCCGGATCGTTCCGGGCCAGAAACCGGTCCAGGAGCTGGCCATCGGTCAACGTGCCGGCCGCACCCAGTTTGTACAACAGTGAGAGCTGATCGCCCAGGATGGGACTCGATCGTGCTTTTTTCATAGCGGGAGTCCTTCGTCAGGATTGGAGGCTCTCTCAACAGCCATGATAAAGAGCCTCGACACCCCGTGGCGATTCACGGATTCGGAAGAATCCGATGAAGTCCGGCTCGACGTTGCCTGATCTGTTCCGCCGCAGTTCAGCCGATTCTCGGTTCCGCCTGTAAGGATTTGACGAGCCCCGCGTATATCTGGATAGGGCAGTTCACGCTCGGCTCATGCACGCACCCGAACGCCCCGGCTCCCGACGCCAAGGAGAAAATACCGAGAATCTAGGACACTCCTCGCTTAACACCGTCGGACTTTTGCCGCAACCCGTAACGAGCCAACGACTTAATCTCGTTCCCACGCTCTGCGTGGGAATGCCGTCTGGGACGCTCCCGCGTCCGAGGGCCTCCGCCGACCACGCTGAGCGTGGAAGACGGCATTCCCACGCAGAGCGTGGGAACGAGATGGGATGCTCCACATGGTGTTCGGCGAGAAGTGTCGAAATTAGCAACAAAATAAATTGCAAGTCACGGAGTCCGCGACTAGGATCGGCAACGTTCCTCAGTGGGTCCCCTTCGATCCCAATCGAGTCTAGCTCCGTGGGAGGTCTGCTTCGTGCGGCATGTTGTGGAATTCCAGATGACTGATTCCGGATCGGGTGTTTCCGATATCTGGAATCCGCAATCCGCAATCTGGAATCCGCAATCTGCAATCGCCTCTTGGTTGCGGACGAACGTCGCGCCAGGCCAACGGACACGATCCCGGCCACGGCCGCGCAGATGGAACAAAGTTGCCCCGCGCATCAAACGAGTAGTCGCCCAACAGCAGAAGACGCCGTAGTCACGTGCATGGCTGGAGAACAGGAACGAGGTAGCCGGTGCCCGGTCTGGTCGTGCTCGTCTGGAATGCGCGCCTCGACTGATGCTTACCCCTCCCACGGCAGATCGCTTTTCACCAGGAGACTTGTCAATGGCGCTCAACTCACAGGTTCAAGGGTTCAAGGGGCTCTTCGGTCGCACTGGCCGCTTTCCGCACCACCGACCTCACAGGCGAGCTGTCAGCTCTCGACGCACCTTCATGCCCCGTTTGGAGGTGTTCGAAGATCGAACCTTGCTCAGCACCTTCACGGTGACGAACCTCAACGACAGCGGCGGCAACTCCCTGCGGGCCGGCATCGCCGCGGCCAACGCCAACCCCGGTACAACGATTGTGTTCGCGCACGGGTTGCACGGCACCATCGCTCTGACGAGCGGCGAATTGCTCATCACCGGCAGCGTGACAATCAACGGCCCGGGGGCTTCGCAGATATCCGTGAGCGGCACCGGCTCGAGCCGTGTGTTCGAGATCGCCGCAGGCCAGAACGTCGCCATCAATGGCCTGACAATCACCGACGGCCACGCCCTCGACCAGGGCGGCGGCATCCTGAACGACGGTAGCAACGTGACCCTGTCTGGAGACACCCTGTCCCAGAACGTGGCGTTCGAGAGCGCCACCATCAACGGCGCTGGCGGGGCCCTCTACAGCCTGGGCGGCAACCTGAACATCACCGACTGCCTGATCGCCGGCAACAAGGCGCTGGGCGCGGCCGGCCCGTCGGCGGGCGGGATCGGGTTTGGCGGGGGCATCAACATCCAGGCTGGTAGTGCCACTCTCATCGGCAGCACGATCAGCGGCAACCTGGCCCAGGGCGGTGATGACAGCAGCTACGGTAACGCGGGTGGAGGGGGTATCTTTACTGAAGTACCGACCAGCATCACCGCCTGCACCATCACCGACAATGTGGCCCGTGGAGGCGACGACACGCCCGCAAACGGGGCCTATGGCGGCGCTCTTGGAGATCTACGGCTCGTCCACCACTATCAAGGGGTGCACCATCAGCGGCGATCAGGTCGTCGGCGGCAATGGCGGGACCGGGCCATACGTCGGCGACGCCGAAGGAGGCGCCATCAACAACTATGGCAACCTGACAATCTCCGGGAGCACCTTCGACCAAAACCAGGCCACTGGCGGCAGCGGTGGCAACAGCGGTCCAGGCAACCCGGAAGCCTTCCTGGACTATAGCTTCGGCGCCGCCATTGCCAATACCGAGGCCACCAGCCATATCACTAGCACCATCTTCAGTGACAATAAGGCCGTCGGCGGCAACCACGCCACGGCCGATGCGACCGACTTTGCCGCGGTCGGGGGTGCCGAGGGGGGTGTTATTTACAATGAGCTGGGAAGTACGGGCACCATCGCCGCCTGCACCTTCGACCACAACCAGGCCGTCGGCGGCAACGGCGACAACGGCAGCGGGTCCGTGGTCCTGGTCGGCGAAGCGCTGGGAGGCGCGATCGTTTCGGGATTCGGCGGCAACCTCTATGGCCCGGACACGCTCTCCGTCAGCAGCACCACCTTCTCCCAGAACACGGCCCAGGGCGGCGACAACGATGCCGGCAACGGCAGCGTGGCGGGACTGGTCGGCACCGGGGCCGGCGCCGGCATTGCCAACTACGCGGGAGGAACCCTCACCGTCGGCAGCAGCGAACTGGACCACAACCAGGCCATCGGCGGCCACGGTAACACGGCCAGCGGCACCGGGACTGTCTTCGCCGGTGTCGGGACGGGGGGCGGCATCTTCAATGCCCTGGGGAATTACAACTCCGCGGCTACGGTCTTCTTAACACCAGCGCGGTCACCGTCAGCAACAGCACGCTCCAGCACAACCAGGCCCAGGGAGGCGACGGCAACGGCGAGGGCGGAGCGATCAACAGCGTGTTCGCGGGCACGACGATCGCGGTGAACGGCAGCACCATCACCGGCAACCAGGCGCTGGGCGCGGCCGGCACGTCGGCAACCGGCGACGCGATCGGCGGCGGCATTGAAATCGACACTGGCAGTGCTACGATTAGCCACAGCTCGATCAGCGGCAACCTCGCCCAGGGAGGTGCCGGCAGCAGCGACGGTGTCGCGCAGTCCGGGGGCATCGATCTAGAAACCGGGACGCTCGTTGTCAGCAACACCATCATCAGTGGCAACGTGGCCAGGGCGAGTAACGGCAGCAGCGACGGCGTGGGCGGCTATGCCCTGGGCGGCGGCCTTACGAGTGGCGGCTCCCTCACCGTCACGAGCAGCACCTTCAGCGGCAACACAGTCGTCGGCGGCAATGGTGGGACCGGGGTATACGACGGTCAGGCCGGTGGAGGAGCCATCGCCAGCTTTGGAACGGCTTCCATCTCCGGCAGCACGTTCGATGACAACCAGGCCATCGCCGGCAATGGCACGACCGGCGTGGGCTTCGTCGGCAATGGACAGAGCTTTGGAGGCGCCATCTACGGCGGCGGTTCCGTTTCCATCGCCTCCTGCACGTTCATCGCCAATCGGTCCGTTGGCGGCAATGGCGGGACCGGGCAATACGTCGGAGATGGGCAGGGCGGCGCCATCTTCTCGTTTTTCGGCTCTCTTACCATCTCCGGCAGCACCTTCGACCAGAACCAAGCCATCGGCGGCAGCGACGGCAACAGCGGTGCAGGCAACGCGGGGCCCTTCGTGGCCTATGCCTACGGCGGCGGCATTTGCGTCGAGGACGCTGTTTCCGCGAATATCACCAGGAGCAGCTTCAGCCACAACCAGGCCATCGGCGGCAATAACGCCAGGGCCACTGGGACCGACATTATCGGGGTGGGAGGTGCAGAGGGGGGAGCTCTCTACTCGACGGCGGGAGATATGGCCACCCTCACCGGCTGTATCTTCGAGCACAACCAGGCCGTCGGCGGCAACGGCAACACCGGCAGCGGCTCGGTGGTCCTGGTCGGCGAAGGCCTGGGCGGTGCGATCGATTCGGGCTACGGCGGCGTCGATGTGGGGACAAACACCCTCACCGTCAGCAACAGCACCCTCACCCAGAACAATGCCCAGGGCGGCGACAACAACAGCGGCAGCGCAAGCGTTGCCGGCCTTGTCGGCGCCGGCGTTGGCGCAGGCATCGCGAATTACCTGGGAGGAACGGCCAGCATCATCGGCAGCGTCCTGAACCTCAATGAGGCCAGCGGTGGCCGCCACAACAACGCCAGCGGCACGGGCGATCTCCTCATCGATCTCGGGGCGGGGGGCGCCATCTTCAATGACTTGGGGAATTACAACTCGTCCACCTACGGCCCTCTTAACGCCAGCATCGTCGCCGTTAGCGACTGCTCGATCAGCCAGAACCAGGCCCAGGGCGGCGAGGGCGGCAACGGCGAGGGCGGCGGCATCGCCAACGTGCTCGATGCCACGACCACGGTGGCCAACAGCAACATCATTCAGAACCAGGCCGACGGCGGTGGCGGCGGCGCCGGCCTGGGCGGCGGCGCCTACAACGACGCCACCTCGAGCCTGGCGCTGACTTATTCCCTGGTGACCCAGAACCAGGCCAACGGCTCCCCGGGGATCGGCGGCGGCATCTTCACACTGGGGACGTTTACCTTCGATACATTTACCGTCATCCTCAACAATCACGCTTCCACCAGCGGCAACAACATCGGCTCATGAGGTCCCTGTGAGCCGATGTGTGGCTTGAAAATGACGCCAGGACCCAGAAAAGAAAATGAAAGAGGACACAGCGGACGCGGCTCGACTCCGAGCCGCGTCCCCTTTCTTCTGGCCGAATACACTGAGGGAACTGCAAGGACCTACGAAGGCTGTCACTCTTCCACGTTTCTGGCAGCCCAGTTCATGAACTGGACGCTTGCTCGGAGTTGCAAACCCGGCGGTAGAGCGCCTCGTAAAGAGGTACGATGACGTCGGCCGAGAAACGCGCGCTGCGCGCGGCGTCGCGCGGCCTCGCCCAGGGTCAGTGCGGCGTGCCGGGTCGGCGATCAAGGTCTCGACGGCCCGGGCGAGCGCGGCGGCGTCGCCGGGGGCGACGAGGACTCCCGATACGCCGTCCTCCACGACCTCGGGGATGCCGCCGACGCGCGTTGCGACGCTCGGGCAGCCGAAGCACATCGCCTCGAGGATGCTCAGGCAGAAGCTCTCGGAATCGGACGTGAACAGCCCCAGGTCGGCCGCCTGCAGGTAGTCTTCGATGTCGGGAACGCGCTCGAGCACGACCACCCGACCCCCGAGGCCGAGTCGATGGACGTCGCCGGCGAACGGCGCGAAGTCTTCTCCAGCGAGAACGACCAGGCGGAACGACTCGCGCGGGCGCACCCGCGCGGCGGCCTCCAGCAGCAGGTCGATCCGCTTCACCGGGCGTAAGTTCGAGCTGTGCAGCACGATCAGCTCGTCGGTCACGCCGAGCTGATGTCGCACCTCTTCGCGCGTCCGGCGCGGCGGACGCGGCTCGAAGTAGTTGTGCACCACGTCGATCGGCCGGTCGAAGCTGAGGAGACGACGGGTCTCGTCGCGGAGGTACTCCGACACGACCGTGACGGCGTCGGAACATTCGAGGGCATGGCGGATCGCCGGCCCGTACCCCGGGTCGCGGCCCAGCAAGGTGGTGTCGGTGCCGTGCAGCGTGGTGACGACCTTCGGCCGCAGCTCCGGCGGCAGCATCGACCGCGCGAGCACGGCGGCCGTGGCATGCGGCACGGCGTAGTGGACGTGCAGCACGTCGAGCCGATGCTCGCGGCTCACCTCGGCCATCTTCACGGAGAGAGGCAAGGTGTAGTCGGAGTATTTGAACAGGCCGTAGGAGCTGATGCCCACCGGGTGGAAGTGGACGCGGGGCACATCCGGCGGCAGCCGGAAGGGGCGCTCGTAGCTGATGAAGTGCACGTCATGCCCGCGGCGGGCGAGGTCGACGCCCAGCGACGACGCGAGGATGCCGCTCCCTCCCACCGAGGGGTAGCAGGTGATGCCGATTCGGAGCGGGCGGGCGGGTTCCATGTCAGAATCGGCTCGCGTTGCGGCCCAGCCGCGCCAGGGAGTCGACGACGGGCGGGTCGTTGGGGTAGAGGGCGATCGCGTGGCCGACGCCGGCCCGCAGCCCGTTCACCCGGGCTCGCGTCAGTTGCATCTCGACGTAGGGGCGGGCCTTCACCTGCGTCGCGTGGGCTTCCATCGCGGCGGTCCAGGCGGCCAGGACCTCCGGGGCCGACACGTCGACGAGGATGGGCGACACGTCGCGGGGCTCGGCCCCGGGCGCCAGCGCGTAGTGGAAGAGCTGCTCGATGGCGTGCGGGGCCAGCTCGCGCAGCTCGGCGACGCCGCCGTACCGGGCGATCCGGGCGGCGTCGCGCACGAGGCGTCCGAGCCGATAGTGGTCGGGGTGCTGGTTCTCGACCAGTGTGGGCGCCAGCACGATGGCCGCACGCAGCCGCCGGATCACGCCGGCGAGCCGGATCGCGTGGGCGGCCTTCTCCTCCAGGCGGGCGTCGCCGTCGAGCTCGATCAGCTCCAGCGACGCGCCCAGGGCCCTTGCCGCGTCCTGGCACTCCCGCAGTCGCTCCTCCGGCGTGCCGTGGCTGGCCGACTCGCCGCGCGAGCAGACCACCACGTGGGCCGGGCGTCCGGCGCGGGTCTCCAGGGCGACGACCCCGCCGCAGCCGAACTCGACGTCGTCGGGATGCGAGCCGAAGGCCACCAGGGGCGCCGGCTCAGGTCGGAGGTTCGACATAGGCTTCCTCGGCCCGATCGATCGTGTCGCGGACGACGTAGATGATCTCGGGCGCGTCGTCCTTCCGGAGGTAGTCCTGCTCGCTGGCGCCCGCCACGTAGTGCGTGCAGCGAATCACCGATTGCATCCAGCGCAGCCGCGTATCGCGCGTCGGGCTGATCCGATCGCGGGTGTACGCGCGAATCCGGGAGGTCCACGTACTGGTCGCCCCCCTTGTACAGCTTGAGCCGGCCCTCGACGAGCCGCGCCCGCACGACCTCGCCCTCGTACGGCACATCGACGTAGTAATCCTCCACCTCGCACGCCGCCAGACGGAAGGCCGGGTCGCTCGAGCGGGCGACGCGCACGCCGTCGAGCAGCCCCATTCTCCGGTACATCTCCAGGCAGAAATCGGCGACGCTGCCGGCCTCGACGCCGCGGAACGCCTCGACCCAGCGGGGGTCGACGTAGGCGCGGAGCTGGTCCGCGGTGCGGGCCTGCCAGTCGGGGCGGACGCGCTTGAGGTACAGCGGCGAGAACTTGCGCTGGACCTGGTTCTCGAACGCGAAGTTGAGCTGGATCGGCTCGCCCGTCTTGCGGTGGCGCAGGGTGGTGCGGGTCTCGCGGAAGTCGTGGTCGCTGTCGTGGCAGAAGAAGACGATCTCGCCGCCGATCTCCGCCTGGAGCCGCCGCGCCGTGGCGATCTTGGCGTAGAGGTAGCGCCGGGGGAAGAAGCCGCAAGGCTGCTGGCCGAAGCAGATGACGGGGGTGGCAGTCATGGATTCGTCGTCGCCTCCGCACGCGATTCGCCGGGGCCGAGCGCAGCCTGGAGCACCAGGCTGAAGCCCACGCACGCCGCGCAGCCGATCAGGTTGTACCAGAGGTAGCTGATATCCAGGCTGGCGAAGAGCGCGAACACCAGGAGCTGCGCCGCGATCGCCGCCCAGAACACGGCGGTCCCCTGCACCCACCGCAGGAAGAACGCCACGAGGAACAGGCCGAGCACCACGCCGTAGAAGATCGAGGCGACGATGTTGACCGCCTGGATCAGGTTCTCCGCCAGGCTCGCGAAGAGCGCGAAGCCGACCGCGACCATCCCCCACATCACGGTGAACCACCGCGATGCGCTGACATAGTGCGCGTCGTCGGCCTGCCGGGTCACGAGGAACCGATAGAAGTCGACCGTCGTCGTCGACGCCAGCGCATTCAGCTCGGCGGCTTTCGACGAGAGCGTGGCGGCGAAGAACGCGGCGATCAGCAGGCCGATCATCCCGTGGGGCAGGTGGCGGAGAATGAATGTGATGAACACGTAGTCGGTGTCCGGTGACTTCCCCCGGGGCGTCAGCGATTCGAGGGCCGCCTTCGCCTCGGCGCGCACCGCCTGGCTCCGTTCGTGGGCGGCCAGGGCCATCTCTCGTGCCCAGGCCTCGGCCGAGCGGTCGCCAGCGCTCCGCGCGACGAGCCAGGCGCTCGACGGCGAGTTGCTTCTCGGCGTGGAGCTCGCCGTAGCGCCGCTCCAGCGCCCGCAGCCGATCGCCGGTGATCGCGCGACAGCCCGCTCTCCCACGCCGCCTGGTTGAAGCAGACCGGCGGCGTCTCGAACTGGTAGAAGACGAACACCATCGTCCCCAGCAGCAGGATGAAGAACTGCATGGGGATCTTGAGCACGGCGTTGAACATCAGCCCCAGCCGGCTCTCGCGGAGCGATTCCCCCGAGAGGTAGCGCTGGACCTGCGACTGGTCGGTGCCGAAGTAGGACAGCGCGAGGAAGAAGCCCCCCAGCAATCCCGACCAGAAGGTGTACCGCCGGCTCGGTGTCGACCGAGAAGTCGACCCCGTTGAGCTTGTGGAAGCCGCCGGCCAGGGCCAGGGCGTCGCCGAGCCCCACCCCGGCCGGCAACTGGCGCAGCAGGATGACGAAGGCCGCGAACATCCCGCAGAAGATCACGCCGAGCTGGTACTTCTGCGTCAGGTTCACCGCCTGGCTGCCGCCGGCTGCCGTGTAGACGATCACGACGAGTCCCGTCAGCAGGATGGTGGCGTCGGTGCGCCAGTGCAGCACGGTCGAGAGGATGATCGCCGGCGCGTAGACGGTGATCCCCGCCTGCAAGCCACGCTGGAGCAGGAACAGGGCCGCGCCCAGCAGCCGGGTCTTCGCGTCGAATCGGCGGCCGAGGTATTCGTAGGCCGTATACACGTTGAGCCGGCGGTACATCGGCAGGAACACGGCCGCAATGAGGATCAGCGCGAGCGGGGCGCCGAAGTAGTTCTGGACGAAGCCCGAGTCCGTCCTGGTAACCCTGGCCGGGCATCGAGAGGAACGTCACCGCGCTGGCCTGGGTGGCCATCACCGAGACGCCGATGACGGCCCAGCCCGTCCGCTCGTCGCCCTTGAGGTAGTGGCTCAGACCTTGCCGCCCGCGCGTCTGCCAGACGCCGTAGGCCGCGATCCCGGCCATGCTCCCGACCAGCACCAGGAAGTCGAGCAGGTTCATGAAAAGCTCCGCTCGAGCACGACCAGGAGGGCCACCCACGCGACGAAGCAGCCGATCACGAACAAGTAGACCCCCGGCCAGGTGCGCGGCCACGGCAGGCCGGTGGAACCGTCCGCCGGCTCCTCACGCGGCAGCCGGCGGCTGCGGCAGGTCCAGAGTTGTCGTCGTCGTTGTGGACCGTCATTTGCCGAGCGAGACCAGGTTGGCGAAGAGTCGGTAGGCCCCGGGGACACCCGCGGGGAGCTGCCGGAAGAACACGAGCCCCGTGTACACGAAGTGGCCCCGGCCGTGCTTCGCCACCAGAAGGCCCCCCTTCAGCGGCGTCTCGCCCGGGTCGCCCGACGCGAGGATCGGCGTGAAGTGCGGATCCCACCGCGTCGGGAAGTAGATGCCGCGCTCCTGCACCCAGCCTTCCATGTCGGCGCTGGTGATCTTGTTGGGCGTCGTCAGCACGGGATGGTCCGGCGCGAGGAACGTGACCGGCGCGTTCTCGTCGGTGACGCGGGCGTCGGCCAGGCGCAGGTCGTACGGGGCGAGCCGGTTTGTCTTGAGCCCGTTCGGCCGGTTGTACTGGGCGACGACCGTCCCTCCGCCCTCGACGTAGGCGAAGAGCGCGTCCAGGTGGGCGGCGAGGTCGTCGCGCACGTTGTAAGCGCGGACGCCGATCACCACGCTGTCGAGGTCCTTGAGTTTCTCGGGCGTGAGGTCCGCGCCGGCGAGCCGGGTGACCTCGTAGCCCATTTCCTCGAGGCCCTCGGCCACGCTGTCGCCGGCGCCGGGGATGTAGCCGACGCGACGGCCCTTGATCGCAAGGTCGAGGGCCACGGCCTTGAGCCGCGCGGGGGGCTGGAGCAACTGCACGCGGGATATGCTCGTGCCGGATCACGACGCGCCGGCTGCTCCACGTCGCGTCGCCCACGTGAGCCTCGGCCGTGATGCTGGCCGTGCCGGCTTCGGACGGGGCCTTGACGGTGAACGCCAGCTGCACGCGGTCGCCGGCCGACGCGAGCTGGAAAGGCTGCGATGCGGGCGTGATCTTCCAGCCGTCCGGCGCCTTGAGTTGCAGCGTGCCGGCCGCATCGGTCGCGCGAGGCCGTGACCTCGACTTCCACGCGACGCTCCGCTCCCGGAGCGAAGAGCCGCACGTCCGACAGGTGCCGCAAGGCCACCGGCGCGATCACGTCGAGCGGCCGGGCTGGTTGGCCCTTCGCCGCGGCCTGCACGGGCACGTCGGCGATCTCCAGCGTTTCGCCGCCGACCTGAGAACCGGTGCTCGACCGGGAAGGCCGGCGGGTTCTCGGGACGTCCGATCAGCGTGGCGGCATCGACCTTGAAGAGGCCGACGGGGTGCTCGTCGCGCAGCCAGTAAGGTTGGCCGAGCGGGGTGCCGGCGGGCAGCGTCTGCTCCTCGTCGCGGATGGCGGCAAGGCCGGCCGTCAGGTCGATCGGCTCGTCGGCCGATCGACCCGTGAGCGGGTACGACACCGACAACCAGCGGACGGGGACGTCCGAGCGTGACCGTCGCCGAGTGCCGCAAGGACAGCGTCTCGCCCGGCACGACTTCGGCCTGGGGGACGGTCGTCTCGACCACGAGCCCGAGACAGCCCTGGATCGCCCGGTCGAGCTGGCGCCGCTTCTCGGCCACGATGCGGTCGGCGGGGAGCGAGGCCAGCCGCTTGCGGATCGCCAGCAGGGCCGGCACGCTCGCGGCGGGGTCTTTCAGATCGAACTTCGCGACCGCCTCGTCGGCCAGCTTCGCGACCTCGGCTCCGCCGGGCACGCGGGCCCAGGTCGTGTCGACGCCGTCGAGGATGTCATTCGTCGCCGGCTCGCCGGCCAGGAGCGTGAACGAGCTCCGTGCGCGAGCCGCCGCCTCCGCCTCCTCCGCCCCCGCCGAAGTTGCCGAAGCCCTGGCTCTTGTGCATCGACCGGCTCCGCCCGGCGATCGCCCCGAGCGGCTCGCCGGTGACCGGGTCGTTGCCGCCGATCTCGACGCGCACCGAGCCGGCTCCGCCTCCTCCGCCTCCGCCTCGGCCGCCTCGGCCAGCCGCCGCCGTTCTGAAGGATCCGCTTCGGCTGCCAGGCGGCCAGCTCGCCGATCTGCTCGGGGAACGCCTTCGGGTCGCCGGCGAGCTTGAATGCCTCGACGGCCAGGATCGCCGACGCGGTGTGGTGGCCGTGGCCGCCCCCTTGGGGGGAGAACCGGGTGACGATCACGTCGGGCCGGAAGGTGCGAATGACGCGCACGATGTCGGACACGACGGCGTTCCGATCCCAGATCCGGAGCGTCTCCGCCGGCGCTCTTCGAAAAGCCGAAGTCGATGGCGCGGGTGAAGAACTGCTGGCCGCCGTCGAGACGGCGGGCGGCGAGGAGCTCCTGGGTGCGGATGACGCCCAGTTCCTCGAAGAATCTCGGGGCCGATCACGTTCTGGCCGCCGTCGCCCCGGGTGAGCGAGAGGTAGGCCGTGCGGTAGCCGCGGCCGCGGGCGAGGTAGGTGATGAGCTGGGTGTTCTCGTCGTCCGGGTGGGCGGCCACATGGAGCACGCTGCCCATCACGCGGAACCCTCGCAGGTCCCGCAGCGCGTCCTGGGCCGTCATCGGTTCGGCGGCCCGGCCAGCAGTGGTGGCCGCGGCGAGCAGATGCGCCGGCCAGCAGGAGTGCGACGAGATGACCGGCGGACCGGTGCGGTTCGTGGGAGCGTCGAGGAGCGGACATGGGCGGGCTCCGGAGTTGGGAGGTCCATCGCGGCCCGGCGGAAACGCCGCGGCCGGCCGCGATGGGAGGTAGGCGACACTGTGAGACCCGCCGGCCCCACTCATTTTTTCACGGTGAACGGGACCGAGTACTGCGTGGTCTCCCACATCATCTTGAGCTCGCCCCCGCCGCCGGTCATTCGGCTCGATCGCCATGGTGAACTGGTCGACGTTCTTGTCGAGATTCGACTTCTTGAGGTCGATCCGGGCCAGCTCGTTCGCTTTCTCGGCGTCCTCCTTGTAGGGGATGCCCCACTGGCCGGTCTTCTTGTTAATGATGAGCTTCGCCGTGCCGTCTCCTCGGCCGGGACGGTGAATAGCGAGTAGGTGCCGGCGGGGAGCGACGTGCCGCCGATCTCGATGGGCGCCGCGGTCGTGAGCAGGGTGGCCTCGTCGGCGCCCGTGCGCCAGACCTTGCCGAAGGGGACCAGGCCGCCCCAGATCTTGCGGACTCGCCTTGGTCTTGGGGTCCTTGGTGTAGGGGCGTCCGTAGACGAGCTTCATCTCATCGCCGTCGATCGTGGCAGTGATCGTCTCGTGCGGGCTGATCCGCTGCACGCTGCTTCTTCTTGGCGGTCTGGGCCATGGCGGACGTCGAGGAGACGAGCGTTGCCGCGGCGACGAGGGCGACTGCGATTGCGAGCCTTCTCATGGGGTTCCTCCGGTTGTTGGACCATCCGACGATCGGACTCCGGCCAGGTCCGGCACCTTGCGTACCGGGCGGTTTGAGGCCAGGCCCCGACCCAGGGCGTTTGGTAGCTGGCTTCAAAGGCCGACTTAAGGAATTCGGATAATGTAGTCGAATCGGGACACCTCTCGCAACCACCACGTCCTCGCCCCGGTTCCAGATTTGGCACGAGACCTCCGTATCCAGCCCTTCTCGATCGTCCTCATAGAACGGCGGCTCGACCTCCCAGTTACTGGAGATGCCGACGGAGCCGTGCCTCCTCGACGCGAGCCCGAGCGGCCCCCCGGCCTGCGATCCCGAATAGCCAGCCGCCCACCGACTCCCACTACCGGATCGATGCCTTTGTTCATGAGAAGCCGCCGCGGTATCGCACGGCTATGGCGGATCTTCAATCATAGACTTCAAGGGGAATACCGGCGGCCAACGAGTGGTCGAGTATCCAAGGGATCGATAGAATGTCGAGAGGTCCCACGTACCCTGGCACGGCCCTGAGAACGGCGAGTCAGAAGGGCGGATGAAAGCGTTGCGACATCTCGTGGGACCCTTTTGGGCCAGGTGTCTTCGTCTCCTATGAAATAGATATCTAAGGTAAATCGAATTATGTTAACGAGAATTAGTGTCGAAAATTTCCGTTCGCTCCGCTCGGTGGATGTCCCCCTGAAACCTCTGACAATCCTCATCGGGCTCAATGACACGGGCAAGTCCTCTTTCTCCAGGCTATTTGGAAACTGGGAAACGCCAAAGGTATCGATAATTGGGCCGATCGATGGAGGTTGGACACCCATAATCCGGCTGAGATACGAGGGTGGGACGACCAAGTGCAAACCGGCTGGAATTCGACGACTCCTCCGGTGGGAAATGGGCTGAAGTGCATTATTCCCACGGGTTTCTATCAGCTCCCTCCGAGGGAGTTCCGATGCTTTCAGTTGGATATCCCGACGAAGGGGGGGCTCGACAACTGGAGCAAAATGGCCTGGGTGTGCCGAGCTTGATGGACTATCTGCTGCGGCGGGACCGCAACCGTTTTTTCGCCGCCGTCGAGACGATGAAGCGTCTCATCAAGGGATTGCAAGACGTTCAGGTCGCAACACCTAGCCCTGACTCACGCCGCCTTTACCTGGTCCTTGAAGACGGGCTCCAACTGCCCGCGGATCTGGCATCCGGCGGAGTCCGGCTGATCATCTTCTTCATCGCCCTGACCTTCCACCCCAGCCCGCCAAAAGTGGTCCTCCTGGAAGAGCCGGAGATGGGTGTGCATCCGAAACGACTTAGCGAGATTGTGAGTCTCCTCAGGGAGATCACCAAGGGAACTCATGGTGGTCACCCAGCCCAGATCATTTTGACCACACATTCCCCCTATCTGCTGGATAACATCAATCTCGACGAGGATCAGGTCTTGGTTTTCCGTCGGAATGAGGATGGCAGTCGATCCGCCGAACCGGCCGACGCCGAACGACTCGCGCTCTTCCTCGACGAGTTCATGCTCGGCGAGGTCTGGTACAACCAAGGCGAAGAAGGACTCATCCGCCAATGATCAGCATTCTCCTGATTGGTGACGGTCCCAGGGATGAAGCCACAGTTCCCCACATGGTCGCGAACATCCTGAACACCTCGATGCGGACCGAGTTTCGGCAGTGGGCCCATCTACACGGCTTGGGCAGGGGATACGAGAAGAAAGTTCGCTTCGGCGTTCTCCAAGCCCGGGACATGAAGGCAGCCGGTCTGCTCGCTGTCGTCGATCAAGATAAAGCGAGAGGCAGCGGCCGGTTGAAATCCCTCCGAGAGGCGAGAGAGGCTGACAGGCTCGTTCATCCTCCTTTCCCGACCGCGCTGGGCGAGGCCATCCCCCACGGCGAGGCCTGGCTGCTCGACGATCCCCATGCGATCCGCCAGGTTCTCGAATTCGATGGAGGAGTGGACATTCCGAACGTCCGAAGATCGCGCTATCCCAAGGAAACCCTGAACGAACTGTTCCGCAAGAGCCGACGTCGCGGCGACGATTGGATGGACCTGCTGAGAGAGATCGCACAGCGAATCGACGTCTCCCGGTGTCAGCATGGCGAGGAGACGGGCTTCTCCGATTTCGCCGAGGAAGTCCGTAAGGAGTTGGGGCCTCTGGCCACCGGAACCGACAGGGGACGCACTTAGTGGTCTGGCAACTCGATGAAGTTGATGACATCGCCGCCGCGGACCAACGCATAGCCCGTGCGATATTCGTAGACTTCACCGGCCGGTCCCTCTTCAAAGCGAGAGTACTCCCAGTGCTCATCACTGGAGCAGAACTGATTGACCAGTGCTCGCCACTGATCCCACCAGACATCGGACAGCCATTTGAAGGCGAACGACTCCTCGATTTCGGTCAACGTCGTCGGAGAGTCAAGCCATTGTTGAGGGATCATCGGTCTTCTGGGACTGCAGTTGGTCACCCAAGCGTCGAATCGCGTCTCAACGGGTATTATCGAGCCGGATTGGTTTTCCCGCCAGGTGCACGGTCAGAGACGCCTGCCGCCGGAGCGGCGGCGTGCTGGGCCAGGTCCAGGGCTTGTTTCCGCACCGGCTCGCTGATCGTGGGATCACGGCGGATGCGGGCCACGATTTCGTCCTTTGTCAACGACTTCGCGGCGAGGAACTCAATGACTCCCCTGGCTTCGCGGATGACTCGCTGTTCCGGGGTCATTGGTGTCGCGTCCCAGATCTTCACGGTGGCGTCCGAAGTGGTCACGAGTTTGCGGCCGTCGGGGCTGAACTTCGGAGACTGAGCCGAGAATGAGGCCGCATGCAGGATCAGAACCATCCTGCTCGTGGCAAGGTCCCACACGCAGACGGTCCCATACAGGCAGGACGAGGCGAGGCGACGGCCGTCGGGGCTGAACGCGGGGTGGAAGACTCTGGCGGGATGTCCGCGCAGGCTCGCCTTCTCCTGGCCCGTGGCGGGGTCCCACAGCTTGACGGTGTGGTCCTCGTCGTTCGACCATTCGATGAAGGCTTCGGCAAGCGTCTGACCGTCGGGACTGAATGACAAGCCTGAACAAATATCCGACTCTCCGCCCAGTCTCAACGCTCGGACCTCCTGGCCCGTGGCGGTGTCCCAGAGTTGCACGGCCGGCGTCGAGTTGCTCGCGGCGAGGATGCGTCCGTCGGGACTGAACGCCAACTGCTTCGAACCGCCTTTCTGCCCGCGTAGCACCCGACGCACTTGACCGGTGGCGGGATCCCACAGCCTCACCCCATCGTCCGAGCTGGCGGAAGCGAGGGTGCGTCCATCGGGGCTGAACGCCAGGCCCTCGACGGGCGAGGTATGCCCCGCCAGGTTCCGTCGCTCGCGGCCTGTGGAAACATCCCAGAGCCGCACGATCTTCTCCACATTGGGGACGAAGGTATTGGCGCTGGCGGAAGCGAGGGTATGCCCGTCGGGGCTGAACGCCACGCTTCCGACCTCGATGGTGTGCCCGCGCAGAGTCGTGCAGTTCCTGGCCCATGGTGACGTCCCAGAGTCGCACGGTGAGGTCTCGACTCGCCGACGCGATGGTGTGCCCGTCGGGACTGATTGCCACCGCGTTGACCTTGTCCGTGTGCCCACGGAGGGTCATGGCCTCCGCATCCGTGGACGCGTCCCACAGCTTGACCGTTTTGTCCCAACTCGTCGAGGCGAGGGTTCGGCCATCGGGGCTGAACGCGACACTCGAGACCACGTTCGTGTGCCCACGCAAGGTGCGAATCTCTTCTCCGGTGGCGGCGTCCCACAGCTTCACGGAGTGGTCCCAACTGGCGGAGGCGAGTTTCTGACCGTCGGGGCTGAATGCCACCCCGGAAATCGTGTTCGAATGTCCGCGCAGAATGAGCATCTGACGCCCCGTGTCGGGGTCCCAGAGCCTCACGCTGCGATCCATGCTGACGGTGGCGAGCCGCTTTCCGTCGGGACTGAACGCCACATCCTGGACGCTGTGTGTGTGCCCGCTCAGGGCCCGGACCTCGCGGCCGGTGGCCACGTCACAGAGCTTCGCGACGTTGTGATAGCTGCCCGTGACGATCGTGCGGCCGTCAGGGCTGAAAGCCAGGCGCATGTGCCCGTCTTCGACCTTGAACGCGGGGCCGCTCTCCCGACCTGTGGCGGGGTCCCAGAGCTTCAGAGTGCCCTCTTCGCTGCATGAGGCGAGGGTGCGCCCATCGGGGCTGAAGGCAAGACCTCGGATGTAATACTTGTGACCACGAAGAGTGAGCACCTCGAGGCCCGTGGCGACGTTCCAGAGCTTGATCGTAGTATCCCAACTGGACGAGGCGAGGGTGCGGCCGTCGGGGCTGAACGCCACGCGGTCCACCACTTTCGTGTGCCCTTTCAAGGTCTTCAACTCCTGGCCTGTGGCAGCGTCCCAGAGCTTGACGGTCTGGTCGGCGCTGGCCGAAGCGATCAGGCGGCCGTCCGGGCTGTATGCCACACCATGGACGACGGCCGTATGCGCGCCCGATGGTTCGGAGATCCGATTGACGGAGACGATCCAGATAGGACCACTCGAAACCGCGCAGGTCTGGGTCTTCGGGTCGCCGGGGCACGAGCTCCTGGAGATGTTGTTGCATGAGATCCACGCGGCCCTTTTCCCAGGATTGCTGGGCCACGGTTATCACCGCGACGTACAGACGGCGTTCGGCGAGCCGCTTTTCATCCAGGGCGTGCTGCGCTTCCTTCGCTGCGTTTCGTGCCTCCAGATCGGCTCGGCGAGCGGCTGCGATGGCTTTCTCGGCCGCCACTTTGGCGAGCTGCGTTTGTTCCTGGGCCTGGTCCGCATTCGCCTTGGCTTCGGTCGCCTTCTGGGAGGCCAGGTGCTCACCACGGGTCGCGCGATAGGCGAAATAGGTCGCCACGATCGTGCCTAGCACCATCGCCAGTGCGATGCCGCCGGCCAGGCCCGCCACCAGGCGGTTGCGCCGGCACCACCGCCAGGTGCGCTCAGCCCTGCCGATCGGCCTGGCCAGGATCGGCTCATCCGCTTTGAAATGTTTCAGGTCCTCGGCCAACGCCTGAGCGGTCTCGTAGCGTTTTTCCGGATCCTTCTCGAGGCATTTCAGGCAAATCGTCTCGATGTCGAGTGGGAGTTTCGGCACGAGCCGCGACGGCGGCACCGGCTCGGTCGACTTGACCTGTTCGATGGTCTCCAGGAGTGTCGCACCCCGAAACGGCGGCCGGCCCGTCAGCAACTCGTAGAGGACCGCGCCCATCGCGTAGATGTCGGCGGCCGGACCGGCCTGTTTGGTGTAGCCCCCCGCCTGCTCGGGCGCCATGTAGCTGGGCGAGCCCATGATCGCGTTGCTCTGGGTCAGGTCCGACTCGCTACCGACGGCCTTGGCCAGGCCGAAGTCGGTGATCTTGGGCGTGCCATCGGCGGCCACGAGGATATTGGCCGGCTTGAGATCGCGGTGCACGATCCCCAGCCGATGCGCCTCGGCCATCGCCCGCGCCAGGATCTCGACCAGGCGAGCCGCACGCTTCGGCACCCAGGGCGTGCCGTCGAGCCGCTTCTCCAGGCCGCCGCCGGGCAGGTACTCCAGCTCGAAGAACGGCAAGCCGCCGGCCTCGCCGATGGCGTAGATCTGGACGATGTGCCGGTGCTGGAGCTTGGCGATCGCCTCGGCCTCGCCGAGGAACCGGACGATGGCCTCGGGCGTGGCGTGCGCTCCGGCCAGGATCATCTTGAGCGCGCACGGGCGATTGAGCCGGACCTGCCGGGCCTTGTAGACCACGCCCATGCCGCCTCGGCCCAGCTCGCCAAGGATCTCGTAGCCGGGGACGCCGGGGATGGGGCGCGCGAGCCCCGCTCGCCGAGGAGCCATCGGTGGACGATCGCGGCTCGGCGTCGCTGGCCACGCCCCAGGTCGGCTCTTCGGCCGGGGATGTCTGAGGCCGGGCCTCTCCTCCGTGACGAGTGCCGGTACGATCGGGGTCGGATGCGTCAGCGCCTGTCGCGAGAGTCGCACGGTCGTCTAACGGTGTCGACGAACGGGGAGCCCCCGCGCGGGTCGGTTCCTCGCGGTGGGTGGGCTTATCCATAGACCGGTTCCTCTCGAAACGGGGAGAGTCGTTGCAGTAAGGTCACTGTCGACCGCCGAGGCCGGCATCGGCTGGAGCGTTGAGGATGAAAGGGCTTGCGGCATCGCGAGCTGGTACGGCCGGGTGCCCCTGAGTCCGCTATGGCGATTGTCTCCCAGGGGGTCGAGTCAATCAAGCGAAATCCAGAATCCTTGAATGACTCCGAGTCCACACCGCGATCCAAGGCGGAAGACGCCGGAGCGGTGGCATCTTCGTTCCTGAACCTGTCGATCGCCAGCCAATCAGCCGCCACGTTCAGATCCATGGCGACTTTTACTGCCTGTGGCGGATCATCAGGATCGGGCCTGCTTCCATCGCCAGGCTCGCACCTCCACAGCGGCCGCCGCGTCCGACTGCACCACAGTCCGTAACGTGGTCTGGTTGAAGCACAACGTTCCCGATCCCTCACGGACGCGAGACGGTGACGTCCGGCAGATCGATCGTCTTGTCGGCCTCGGACGTGAACTCGTGGCCGCGGAACCGATATCTCGCACCGGGGATCAGAGAGACCATGGTGACGCGGCCGTCGGAGTCGGTGCGTAACTCTCGTATACGTTGAGAGTCCAGGTTCACGTGGAACACCGAGTCGGCCATGGTCTTGTCCCTTTCAGGGGAATCGGTGCCGGGCGTGATGATCAGGGTCAAGTGGTCGGGCTGATGGCCCGGGATCGGCTTTCCCTGGGGGTCCTTGTAGCGGACCCTGGCCGCGCCGCATTTCTGAAGCTGGACGACCACGGGTCCGTTCTGGGCCGATTTGCCGGTCAGCTCCACCGTGGCCCCAAGCTGGTGCTCGCGGTCAAAGAAAAAGAACGTGTACGGTTTCTCGGGGTCGCAACCGGGGATTTCAAACCGGCCATCGTGCACTTTGATCTCCGGTGAGCTGCCATTGAACGAGCCACGTATGAAAGGGGGACCGTTCCGGTTGAAAAGGACGTAGCTTCGGCCCAGAGCGATCGCCCTGACAACAGGGGCGCCGTCAGGCCCGATCACTCGCCCGGCGACCGTCACGCCACGCCGGAGCCGCATTGTGACTTCGTGCGACGTCTCGTCGGGTTTGAGATCGACGTGAGCCAGGGCATCGGGGTACAGGAACCAGTTCGGCAACCCGCCTGTGCCCAGTTCCACGTTGTTCGTGGTGAGGTGCAGATAATCGGGGCTCGCCGCCCGGACGAGCAGGTGACCGGGGCCTGCGGGAATGACAATCTGGAACCTGCCTTCCTGACCGGTCACTGCCTCGGCCGGGCCCCCTTCGAAACCACGAAAGAGCTTGTTGTTTCGATGCGTCTGCAAGTATTCGACCCGAGCACCGGCCGCCGGTCTACCGGACGCTTCCTCCGCGATCGTGCCGTGTACGAGCACCCCGCGCTTGAGCTTCAGTTCCACCGATTGCCGGACAGCCCCTTTCGGCCAATTGATCTGCACTCGCTGATTCAGATAAGGCTGGCCGGCGGGTGGACCGGCGGTGATCCAGAACGTATCGCCAATCGAAGGGTTGATCCGCCCGATGCCTCGCTCGTTGGTCCGGGCGCCGGTTTCTCGCGACAACTGCGATCGATTTCCTCGGGAAATGGAGAGAACGTTCACCCAGGCGTCAGGCACAGGTTTATCGTCATCGACGCGAGTGACGCGGACCTCGATCGTCTGGACGGGGGACAGCGCGAGTATCTGTTCGCTAGTCTTCGCCTCAGCACGAGGATCGATCCTGAATGTCTGCCGCGCGTGGTGGTCGCTGCTGGCTTCGAGCGTGATCGTCGCGCCGAGACCCAATCCTCGTAGTGTAAAGCGGCCCTGCTCGTCGGTCGTCACCGGGCCCGGCCAGGGGGGAGCTTCACCGGCGGTGTCATAGGGGAGCATTTGATACCGGCTCACGCTGCACAATGGCCCCGCGGATGGGCTGACTCTGCAAGTCGATGAGTCGGCCCCGGAAGAGACGTTCAGGTTCCAGGGTGATTGTTTCCTCCGCGCTCGCGGGACCTGAGGCGAGGTGACCTTGACGGCCAATGTCCATCCCGTCGCTCCAACGACCAGGGACAAGTAATCTAGTTCGGGCGCGATCCGGGGGAACTCGATCCGGAATCGGCCCTCGACGTCGGCCTGGGCCGAGCCCAGCACCTGATTTCGGTCCGGTTCCCTCGAATCGGGGGCCCGCGACCGCGGCCGGGGGGCCACGACTGCCACCCGCGCCGGAAACCGGCTTACCATCCGGGGAGAGCACGCGGCCGGCGATGGTGATCCGATCCGAGGGTACGCTCCGGGTCGTTTCGTCGGACTTTGCCACGTGCTCCGTGCGAACCCGGGTTGGGGACGGCCTGGGCTCATCTTTCGTCATCGCCAACGAGCGACCCAACAACCCTGCGCCGCTGGCGATCAGGCCGAGGAACAGCAAAGTCAGGACAGCAAGTTTCAGCTTGTTCAACAGCGTCGCGCGCAGCGCTCCCCGGGCCAGCGCGGCCACCGCTCCCGAGGCGGCCAGCGTCTCCGCCCGGCTCAGGAGCACGCCCACGGCCTGCCGCACAGACCCGCGTGCGAGCGAGGCCGGGACCGCGGCTTCCGCGTTCTCCGGGGCGAGCAAGGTCCCAACGAGCATGGACGAAGGGGCGAAGCCCCGTCGCGTCAACCGGGCGCGGAGCAGGTCTTTGGCCCGCGCCAGCCGGCCCGAAACGGTCCCCTTGGTCCAGCCCAGCTCGCAGGCCGCATCCTCTTGCGACTTGCCCTCGAGGTAGCAAAGCACGACCGCCCGGCGATACGCGGCGGGGAGTCGATCGACCTCCTCATCGATCACCGATCGCAGCTCCGCGGCATCGAACTCGCTTCCCTCGGGAGCGCCATAAGGCCAGGTCCTCGGGCGATAATCGCTGCTCTTCCCGGCGGCGAGACAGGATCATCGCCCGTCGGGAGGTCCGGGACGCGACGCCGTGCAGCCAGGGGCCCAGTGAGTTCCGTTCGCGGATCGTGTCGGCCTTGAGCGCCAGGACCAGGAAGGTCGCCTGGAACGCGTCCTCGGCCGTGTGCTCATCCCGCAGGATGCGGCGGCAGACGCCCAGCACCATCGGGCCATGCCGGTGGACGATGGCCTCGAAGGCTTGCTGCGCGGCCGTGCTCTCCCGGGTCGTGAAACGGCCCAACAGCTCCCGATCGGTCAGTCCGCCGACAGTCCCCACTTGATACAGGATGTCGAGGTCGCGAACGAATGTTTGGGATGGTCCACGCTTCATCACGGAGGCTCCCGCCGTGGTTTTCGGATCGTCTCTTCTATTAGTGCGCGGGAAGGGCTTCTCGAATACAGGTTTTTCAGAGAACTGTTCGGATTGCTCCGGAGATGGGTTCCAAGCGTTGCGTGACACTTCGATAGACCAGGGCAAGCTCGGGGCAGGTGAAGCACGACTCACCATGGGGGCCCTTCTTCCAGGATCGCTTTCACATGTTACGCGCTCTGGCGATGCGGGTTCATTCGAGCTATGTTGGCAGTGGGAAGAGTCGATGACGCCCTGGACGGATACGAGCTATCGGTGCCTCTTGTTCATCCCCCGACCTATGGAACGAGGTGCATTCCGGTGATGAGTTCCGAACTTGATGCACACGAAATCACGACCAGGCCGACGCCGTTCAGACCACGATGGCAGATGAGCGTTCGTGGTCGATGAAACTGATCTTCGGACTGGCCTGCGGTCTCGGGGCTGCTCACGATACTCGGCCGTGCGGTCGGTGATGCACGCGAGGCCGCCCGACGCTCGCAATGTCTGGGCAACCTCTGCCAGTTGCATCTTGCCCTCCACAACTACCATGAAATCTACGGATCGCTTCCTCCCGCGTATGTCGCCGACGCGACAGGTCGGCCGATGCATAGTTGGAGAGTGCTGATCCTCCCCTTCATGGAGGAGACGGCCCTCTACAATCAGTACGATTTCCGTGAACCATGGGACGGCCCGAACAATATCAAGCTGCTCAACAGGATGCCCTTGCTCTTCTCCTGCCCGAGCCGGTTCTCGAACCCCACGAACCTGACCAGTTTCGTGGTGATTACCGGACCCGGTACGATGTTCCCGGGCGCCGCGTCGGTCAAGTTCGCGGACGTCACCGACGGACGAGCACGGACTTTGATGATGGTTGAGGTTGAGAACCAAGACATCCCCTGGACGGCACCGGTCGATCTCGATGTGCGCACCATGAGCCTCAAGGTCAATGACCCAGGTGTTCCGAGTATTTCCAGCATGCATCCCGACGGCGCACACATCTGCCTGTTCCAGCGTCGCCAGTTCCTGCGGGAAAACGTCTCGGCTGATGCGGCGGCGTGCCTTGATCACGATCGCCGGCCGCGATGGGGTGGGGTACGACGATGGTTCGCAGGCGTATTGATCGCGAGAGGAGACGAACATGCGAAGGAGTGGATTCATCACCGGCGGGATCGCCTGCCTCGTGCTCCTGGCATCCGGCCCGAGTTCTGCGCAGACGGCCCGAGGTCATCCGCGTGGATTCCGCCGCGCCGGCCCGGCCATTCCCCCACTTCTGGGAGCAGATGTTTGGCTCGGGGCACGCGAACCTGACGATGCGCGAGAGCTGGCGCCACGACCTGCGCGCGGCCAAGTCCGACCACCGATTTCCGCTACGTCCGCTTCCACGACATCTTCCACGACCACAACGGCGTCTACAGCGAAGGGAAAGACGGCACTCCGATCTACAACTGGTCCTACGTGGATCAGATCTACGACGGCCTGCTGGCCAAGGGCGTGCGACCGTTCGTCGAGCTGAGCTTCATGCCCTCGGCCCTGGCCGCCTCGCAGAAGCCGCACCCGTTCTGGTACAAGCCGCTGCCGAACCCGCCCCGGTCGTACGAGAAGTGGGGCAACCTGGTCGGTGCGTTCACGCGACACCTCGAGGATCGTTATGGTGCGGATGAGGTCCGACAGTGGTACTTCGAAGTCTGGAACGAGCCCAACATCGACTTCTGGTCGGGGAAGCCCGCGCAAGGACACCTACTTCCAGCTCTATGAATCCGCCGCGCGTGCGGTCAAGGCCGTCGATAAGCGGCTGCGCGTGGGCGGGCCGGCGACCGCTCAGGCGGCGTGGGTCGGCGATTTTATCCGGCATTGCACCGAGAAGGACGTCCCGCTCGATTTCGTCACGACGCATGTTTATGGGAATGACAGCTCCCGGGACGTCTTGAACAGCGACGAGAAGGTCTCCCAGGCCGAGATGGTGGCCCGCGCGTTCGGAAGGTCTATGACGAGGTCAAGGCGTCCTCGCGACCGGACCTGCCGATCATCTGGTCCGAGTATAACGCCACTTACATGAATGACGTGAAGATCACGGACTCCGCGTTCATGGGACCGTGGCTGGCGAACAACATCCGGCTCTGCGACGGCATGACGACCAGCATGGCCTACTGGTCATTCTCGGATGTCTTCGAGGAGCAGGGGGTGGTCAAGAAGCCGTTTTACGGCGGGTATGGCATCATCGCCGTGGGTGGGATTCCCAAAGCCGCGTTCAATGCGTTCGCGATGCTCCACCGGCTCGGCGATCGTCGGTTGTCGCCGGAACTGAAGGACGCCCTGGTGACGAAACGTGCCGATGGCACCCTGGCCATCGCGGTCTGGAACTACGCCGAACCCGGCGCCAGCGGCGCACCGCGCGACGTTCGAGCTGCGATTCACCCAGGGCCGCACGGCCAATGTCACGATTCTCGATGAAGATCACGGCTCGGCCCTCAGCGAATGGCGGAAGATGGGCGAGCCGGCGTTCCCGACTCGCGAGCAGCAGCAGGCACTCCGGTCGGCGGCACGCCTGCCGCGAACTCGGCTCATGCCGATCAAGGACGGCTCACTGTACTTGACCCTCGCTCCGCACGCGCTGGCGCTCATCGAGCTGACGCCGTGAGGTCGGTTGTGGGGACCTGGGGTCAGACTCTGCCTTCATCCATGGGCGATCCGGACGACCCATCGTCCGGTCGATTCCTGAAGGGAGAAGCGACGATGGCTTGCAAAGGCTTCGAGAACTCCAAGACGCGGAACAAGCACTACAAGAAACACGTCCTCGGCAAACCCCCGAACGCCTTCGGGGCTGGCGACATGGCTCATCTGTCGAACGTCCTCACGAGCGCGGCGATCTACGAACAGGCCGGTGTCAACTTCATGAACCAGGTCGGTCAGTTCCATTTCGTGAACTTCCCCATCGTCGAACTGCATTCGCGGAAGCGTAAACATACGGTGCGATGGAACCAGAACACCTGCGAGCTGGGAGTGATGGACCAGAACAATTACCTGGTCACGTATCACCTCCGGAAAGCAGACGGTTTCCAGTCGGCGGTCATGGAAGAGGATTACGAGGGCGAGATCGTCAACGCTCACGAACTGGAAACCGAGTACTGATCGAGGCGGGAGCCTCATATTACCCCGGCACGAAGGTCGGTCACCTACGAGCCCGAAGCACACGCGAGTGGATGAATCGTCTCCGCCGGAATTCACGAGCTGGTACTTCGGGTTGGTAGGCTTCTTGTTTCGCACTTTCGAGAAGCGTGGCATCCATGGTCAACTTCGCGACGGCTGCCCCGGAAAGGGCTGCCTTGCTCGCTAGCCCGACTTTCACAGGAAGGAATAAAGAGATAGCCGATTTCGGGGCTATCCGCGCCCGTGAACTCCTTGTCTTCTAGGGTTTTTCCACTCGGCCGGCGGTCATTCTAGTGACGAAATCCGAGGAAATCCCTCTGGGTTAGCGTTGCTTTGCGTTGTATATTGAGTATGATATATACAACGACCCCGTCAAGAATGTGGAGTAATTCCTGATGGCCAAGGACCCCACTCCGAACCAGGACAAGATCGGAGTCCGGCGCGGCGGTGGTCCGGAGCCAGGTTATCGCTGGGATGTCAGCATACTCGCGCCAGTCCACGCGGAGGCCATGGCTTTCCTGAACGAGGACCAGTACGACCACCTCGCTCGCCAGGTGCGAGAGCTCGCCAGGCAAGATGATCCCACCCACAGCGTGACGATCGATATCCGCCCGGTTCGCGACATGTTCGAGATCCGAGACAAGGGTGGTATTCTTCAGAAGATCAACGCCCGCGTATTCTACTTAGTCTCGCGGACAAACCGCACGATCGTGATCCTGGGGGCGTTTCACAAGCAGAACGACGGTCCGACGCCTCCCGGCGATCTCTGGCGGATGGCGAAACGGATGAAGCGTTATCTCGATACTCTCCCCCCTACTGAACCGGACTCGGCTCGCGGAGGTACATGACCATGTTGACCGAAGACCGATCGGCGCAAGGGGGCCAGATTGACCCGGCCGTGAGGATGCTCGCCGCGTCGCCAAGCGACTCTCCCCGGCCGATTTCGACGAATTCATCGAGTTGGTCCGGAATCTCCGCCGCGCCGACGACCAGGAAGAATACGATTCGTGGATCCGGGCCATCGAGGAACTCCTGGAGCCGCAACCGGCCGTCGCCGAGCCGTTCCCGATGACTGATGAGCCGATGACCCCGGGCTTGGAGCGATGGGCCAAACATGTCGGGAAGAGGAACCGAGAACTGCGGACCGAGGCCGGTTTGACGCAAGTCGATCTTGCGGAGGCAACGGGTCTAACCCAGAGCCACGTCAGCCGCCTGGAGAACGCGGAGCATCGCGCTACCCACATGACTTTGACGAAGATCGCCAAGGCGCTGGGAGTGGATGTGGGGGCGATCGATCCTTGCGCCGATTGAGAATCCGGTGGTCGACGGACTACTGTTACTTGGGAATGCGGACGAGCCTCCGGCCGCGAGCGGGGCCATTCGCCCTGGTAACTAATGTTCCGGATGCGTGCCCGGGTCGCGTCGGCGTAGTGAAAAAGGCCGAACGACCGCTGGTTGGTCGGCTCGAGCGTGCGCTCGAAAATCGCCTGGTCGTTGAGCTTCAGGGTGACCCGGTCGCCGGCCAGGCTGAGCACCAGCCGGTTCCACGCTTTGGGCTTGAGGGGGAGCGATGACGGACCACGCCGGTTCTCCGGCTCATCGTGGAGATTCTCGGGGGTCAGGCCGGTCCGTTCGTAGGCGCCGTCGGTCAGCCAGTGGATCTTCACCCCCTCGGGCTCGATCACGAAGCCCAGGCGGTCCAGCACGGGGTGGACCATCACCTTGCCCGGCTCATAGTAGAATTCGTAGGCGATCTGGCCGTCCTCGAGCATCGGCCGGTGATAGCGCAGCACGCTCTCCTGCCTGGCTCCCGGGACCTCCTCGATGAGCCGTCCGACGATCTCCTCGCCGCGCTTGTCCCAGTCGGCGTTGTCGCCGCTGACGGTCTCGCCGTAGTCGTCGGCCAGCCAGCCAGTCAGGTCGGCGAGCGCGGAGAGATTGAGCTTCTCCGGGATTCGCGGGTCGCCGCTGATCGCGATCTTCCGCGCACCGCCGGACTGGGCGGCCTGAGCAGAACAGGGCCAGCCAGGGGTCGCATTCGGGAGGCACGGCGGCCTCGTTGACCTTGCGGCCGTTGACGAAGGCCGTCATCCGCCCCCCCTTGACCGTGAGCCGGTATGGGTACCACTCGCCCAGCTTCTCGATCGGCGGATTGAGAGTCACATCCGGCATCGGGCGGCCGAGGTTGGACCGCTCGATGTGCTTGCAAGTCGGCCTTGATTCCGAGGACCAGCCCGGCATAGGCCACGCGGACCTCGCGACCGGCTGCTGAGGTCAGCTCGCAGTCGAGCTGGAACTCGCCGCGAAGGGGGACGGCGAGGTACATCATGTCGTTGGCGTGACCGGGTTGGTGCGTGAATTGACCGTCGCGCGCCGTCCATTGCGCGATCGGCTCGCCGGTGCCGCGCGACTGGGCACGCGTCTGGGTCACCCGCGCCCATTGAGGGACGTCGGGGTCGGTGCCGAACGGACGGGCGGGGCTTGCCCCCGCTGGCTCGGCCTCGGTCAGCAGGGACACGCGGCGCGGAGGTTCTTGACCTGGTCCTCCCAGAGCTTGCTGGGCGCCCGCTTCTCCGCCTCGGTCGGCGGCTTCTTCTCGGCGCGGACGGCCAGGGCCTCCGCGATGCTCAGGGCTTGCCGGCGGAGCGCGGGGCGGCCGGCGGCCCGAGCGGCCAGGACCAGCTCGGGCCATCGCGTCCATTCCGGCTGGTCCAGGGGGACCTTGTCCAGGATCGGCGTGATCGCCTCGATGGCCTTGGCCGCCGCTGCGTCGTCGCCACGGGCGATCTGGATCAGGACCAGGAGTACACGCCGGCCTCGCTCGGAGGCTGCCGCATCGTCGCCGGCTTCGAGCCTCAGGCCCTCGACCTGCGCGGCGAGCTCATCGAGCTTGCCCAGCTCCTTCGCCGTGTCCACCAGATCGAGTGCCGGCGCACGGAGCAGCCCGCCGGTTTGCAGGCGGACGCCCCGACCGGCCGGTCGGACCACGTCCGTCGCGGGGATCGGGAACGAGGGGCTGAAGTCCCCTTCGAGCCGGAAGACGGGATGGTCGGCGGTCGGGAGGACCCAGCCGGCCAGGACATCGATAGCGCTCGCCGGGCTTGAGGGAGCGGGCCTTCTCGACGATCTCGCCGGCCTGGAGGGCGAAGAACGGCTCGCCGATGATGGCGTGCCGCGCGCGTCGGAGGGGCTCGGCTTGCGGTGATCGAGGAGTCCGTCGAACGTCAGGCCGGCCAGATCGTTCGGGCGTGAGGGTCTCCGGCCATCGGCCCCGGAGGACGACGATTGCGCACCTGCGCGGAGGTCTGGTCCTTGTAATGGAACAGGCCGAACTGCCGGCCGAGAGTCGGCTCGAGCGGGCGCTCGTAGATCGTCTGGCCGTTCAAGTCGATCGTGACCTTATCGGCCCCCATCACGAGCTTCAACGGCGTTCCACTCGCCAGGCTTCAAGCGGGATCGGTTTGGGACCGCGACGATTGGCGGGCTCCTCGGCCGCGTTGTCGGCGGGCAGGCCGGAGAGGTCGCTGCCGCCCGCGGTCATCCAGTGGACCTTGACCCCTTCGGGCTCGAGCAGGAACGCCAGCCGATCGATCGCCGGGTGGACGAGCACCTGGCCGGGCTCGTAGAGGAACTCGTAGGTCACGGTGTCGCCGTCGTGGAGCGGGCGATGATAGTAGAGCCGGCTCTGGTCGGCCTCGGTGACGGAGACGGCCGATTCGGGGTTGTAGTAATTGACCGTGGTGGTGTCCGGCAGGGTGCGGCGGCCGTGGATCACGCCGTCCTTGGCCGCCCAGTCGTAGTCGTCGAGGTTGACCGGTCCGCGCGGTCTCTTGGCCCGCGTCGTTCTCGTCTGGATGCTATTGACTGTTACACATTTGATGATATGCTTGTCCCGGACTGGTCGGTGCACCTGGTCGGTCCGCCGGGCGGGCTGGGTCTCACCGTAGAAGCTGGAGACCCAGCCTTCGAGGCGATCGCCGTGGCTGAGCCGGACCTCGGAGGGGATTCTTCGGCTGGCCATCGGAGCGTCAAGTGACGCCAGACCGAGTACCGCTCCTGGGACGTCAGGAGGCCCAGCCAGGGGCTGGTCGGACTCGGGTCGTTGTCCTCGTAAAGGAGGTGATCGTTGACCAGGTAGCGGACCTTCTGCGGCGTGACCTGGACCGTCAGGCGGTTGAAGCCGTTCGGCCGGGACAGCCGCCAGGGGATGTCGAGCGTCTCGCTCTGGCCGACGGGGTAGATCTTGGCGTGTCCCTCCACCGGAGAGGGCAGGATGGACAGGCCGTTATGGGCGAGAGCCGAACCGGCCCACGGACCGGCGTAGCCCTCGACCGAGAATTCGTAAGAACCGGTGAGGGGATAGTCGAACATGAGGAGATCGGTCGTGGACCCGGCCGGATGGGCGACATGCCCCTGGTGGGCGACCCAGTAGGTGGGCGACCCGGTATTGAGGAGATCCGAGCTCGGCCGCATGTCCGCCGGGTGCCACCAGGCGGGAAGCGAGGCGGTCAGGGCCTTGGGATCACCGGCGTGCCGGGCGGCGGCCTCGGCGAGGTCGCCGCGCAGGCACGCGAGTACGCCCCAGTCGTTGACCTGCTGGGCTCGTTCGAGCAGGGCCTGGGTCAGGCGCAGGCCGAGGCCGCCGATCGCCGGCTCGTCGCCGCGGAGCAAAGCGCGGGCCACGAGGTAGTCGCTCCAGGGGAAGGTCGTTTTCTTCCGATCCGCGGTGATGGTCGTCGGCACTGGACCTGGCGATCGGGCTTCTCGTTGGCTCGCTCCTCATTCTCCTTGATCAGGACGGCCAGGCGGGCCTCGATCCTCGGCACGACCCTGGGTCCCTGGCCGCGTGCCAGCTCGACGAGGGCGTAAAGGGCCTCGGCATTCTCGACCTTCTGGTCGGCCGCGGCGCGGGCTTCGTCGGCGAGCTTATCGAGCGTCCCGGCCTGGCGCGCGGCGTCGATCAACGCCGAGGCGGTGCTGATCACGGAGTCGTCAACGGCGTTCGCCGGTTCGAGCGGCTTCCGGCTTCGCGACGGCCTCGGACCGCGCGAAGATGTCCGGGGCCACGTCGCGCGCGCCCTGGGACGCCAGGATCCGCACGACCTGCCGGTCCTTGGCCGGCATGGTCCAGCCGCGGAGGGTCTCGTATCGCTCCTTGGCCGGGCTGGCGGCGAGCCGGCGGAGGAGCCGCACCAGGGCGTCGGTGACCGGGGGATCGCCGCCGGAATAGACCGGGGTGTCGACGAACCGGCCCAGGGCGGCCAGCGCGTCGGGCCACAGGCCGGCGCGGGCGTACTCGGAGGCCACGCGCTGGAACTGCTGCTTGCGGAGCAGGACCGGATAGTCGCCGCCTCCGTATCGGCTCGCGTTCTTCTCCATGGCATCGATGTAGGCGTCGAGCCGCTTGCGGCCGCCGGGCGCGTCGCCAAGCTGGAACTGCCGGCGGGCCAGCAGGATCAGCAGGGTACCGAGCGGCTCGGGCTGGGAGGAGTTCTCGAACCCCTTGGCGCAACCGTCGAGGACCTCGAGTGCCGGCGTTGGCCAGCTCGGGCTGGGGCCGATCGAGAGCGGGCAGGGCGGCTTGGCAGGCGAGCTCGGCGGTGGCTGCGCAGGGTGTCCCGCTTGAGCCGGGCGGCGAGCGCCTTGAGCGCGGCGACGGTCCCGGCGGTATCGCCCGAGGCCATCGCCAGCTGGGCGGAGAGGATCGCGGCGGGGAGCTCGGCCATGCGTCTGGCCCTGACGCTCCGCGATGGCTCGCTTCAGGTCGTCGGCCTTGCCGGCGCGGACTGCCCAGGCGGCCAGCATCGACCCGGCGCTCCGCGGCCGTAGCAAGGCCCGAGGGTTCGGCGGCGGGGCGTACAGGAAGATCTCGGAGGGACGAGCCGCCGGCAGGACGACCCCGCGCAAGACCTCGTAGACCCGGTCGGCCGGTGCGTGATGCTTCTCCCAGAGTCGCTCCAGCTCGACCAGGTTGGCGACCACGCGGGGTGAGACCGGGTCGTTCGTGCCCTCTTCGATCCCGCGCTGAGCCAGGAGCATCGCGCGCCGTTCGGCGGTCGGATTGGTCGGCACGACCGGCGGCCCGGCGCGGAGCGCCTCGCGGACGGCGCGGAAGTTCAGCTCGGGCAGGTCGCGCTCGGCGGCGAGCCTCGCGATCTGCATCGCCTGCTCGAAACGGTCGAGGGTCAGGATCGGCAGGCCCGCGTTTCTTGATGCGGCCCTGGCCTTGGGAGTGGCCGCGGCCTTGGCCTTGGGAGCGGCCTTCTCGGCCTGGAACGATGCCAGGCGGATCACGGGTCGCACCGGTGCCTCACGGCTAGAGCGATTCACGGTTGGCTCGCGGACCTGCCCGAAGCGGACCTGCAATCCCCGCACATCCGCCCTACGGGCACCTTCTCCCCGGGGGAGAAGGGAATGTTGAAGGCCTTCGCCGAGTCCTCAGACCGTGAGCCGGTCGTGAAGCGGTCGACCCTTGCCCCAACTCACGGTTGGCTTGCGCACCGCGCCCGAAGCGTGACCTGGAATCCCCCCGCATCCGCCCTACGGGCACCTTCTCCCCGGGGGAGAAGGGAATGTTGGAGGCCTTGGCCGAGTCCTCAGACCGTGAACCGGTCGTGAAGCAGTCGCCCTTGCCCCAACCCACGGTTGGCTTGCGCACACGCCCGAAGCGGAGCTGGAATCCCCCCTCATCCGCCCTTCGGGCACCTTCTCCCCGGGGAGAAGGGAATGTCGCAGGCCTTGCCGAGTCCTCAGACCGTGAACCGGTCGACGTGGCATGCGGAGTCGTCGCGGGGCCCTTCGACGGGGTCGCCGCCTCGGGAGCCGGCTTCTCCTTCCTGGCCTTGCGGCCGGGCGGCTCGATGACGGTCTCGAGCATCCGGACCCATTGGGCCTCGGCGGCCGAGCGGTCGCCGCGGGTCAGGGCGAGGTCGCCCCGCTCGCGGAGCATGGCCATCAGCGCGTGGTTGTCGGACTGTCGGCGGGCGGCCTCGATCGCCCGGGCGGCCAGCTTGTCGGCGGCGTCGCGGAGCCTGGCCGAGTCGCCCCGCTTCCAGCAGGCGCGGGCGACCACCCAGAGCGGGAGCTGTCGCGTCGCCTGGGCGCGCTGCCGCGAGTTCGCCCGCGCACCCTCGGGCATGGCCTCCAGCGGGGTCTTGTCGACCAGCGTGACGAGCCGGTCGAGCGCCGGCTCGAACCGCTTCGCGTCGCCGGTGCCCAGCGCCAGCAGGGCCTCGGCGATCCCGACCGAGAAGTCCTCGGGATGCGCCTTCCGCAGGGCCTCCAGCGTCGCGGCTTAGCGACTCGAGCTCCTTGAGCCGATCGGGCGAGGGCGGCGTCGCGGTCGGGCCCGCGATCGCCTCGGCCAGGAGGCTCCGCACCCGGGCCTTGTCGAGCTCGAGCGGGTGGACAGGACCATCAGGTCGATGGCCTGGTCCCGCTTCTTGGCCTTCTTCGCCGGCCGATCCTTGTCCGCAGCCTTCCGGGCCTCCGGGATCGCGGACCCCGCGTGCTCGGCCTTCTCGGCATCGATCATCCGGCCGAGCGACCCGGTCAGCTCCTCCATCTTCAGGCCGTCGAGGATTGCGCGTCAGGCCCTCCCGGCATCTGCCGAGCCAGCCCTCGCGATTCGCGATGTAGTTCGGGCTGCCGGCCGGGATCTCCCGGTCGGCCGCGAGCGCCTGGCTATAGACCGAGACGGCGTCGGCCGAGAAGCCCAGCTCGGCCAGCTTGGTCCCGACGGCGGCGAGCGCTCGCAGCCTCATCTGGTGCATATATTCCTGGTTGTAGGAATACGTGAAATCATCGTACTTGATGAAGTCGAGCAGGACCCGCCGGGCGTCGTCGAGGCGATCCTCGCTCATGTAGATCGCGACCAGACGCTTGGCCGGCCCTTCGTTGAAGTCCAGGCGAGTAGTAGGGATCGGTCGCCGTGCGGTAGATGCTGGTCTCGTACAGGTCCAGGGCCAGGTCGCGGGTCTGGGCGTGGTCCTCGAGCTCGCCGCCGATGACCCCGAAGACGTTGGTCGAGAGCGGCTCGTCCTTGGTCTGGTCGAGGAAGCGGCGGACGACCGCCTGGGCCTGGTCGAATCGGCCGAGGCGGCAATCGACCATGGCGCGGACGACGTCGCCGGCGGTCCAGTTCGGCAGCGCCTTTCGCACGGCGTCGACCTGCGCCGAGAGCTCCTCGAGCCGCCCCTGCGAGGCCGCCATGTCCAGCATCTTCGAGACCACCGTGGTCATCCGGCCGTCCTGCGCCGGAGGAGAGCGATCACGTCGAAGGCGTCCCACTGCATCGGGGCGGAGAACGCCTCGGGCTTGGGGACGACCGAGTCCCGGGCGTATTCGTACATCTCGGGATACTGCCAGATCTGCTCGTTCTGGACGCTAGTAGAAGAGGTAGGAGCGGTAGTCGGGGAAGGCGTCCCAGGCCTTGCGCAACAGGGGCATGGCCCGGTCGTGGAGCTTGTCGTCGATGAGGACGTTGCCGATCAGAGCTGCATGATGTAGTAGGGATGACCGAGCTGGCGGAGGTCGATCTGCTCGACCAGGCCGAGCAGCTCTTCGGTCTTGTTGGCCTGCTGGAAGGCGTTGTTGACCTGGTAGAAGTAGCGTGACAGGAGCGACGGGTCGTTCTTGAGGATGAACTTGTAGTGCTCGATGGCCGCCTCGGCCTGCCCGTCCTGGACGAGTTGCTGGGCGACCTGGAATCGGAGGTTGGCGTCGTCGGGGCGGAGCTTGACGATCTTGGCCAGCTCGGCGCGGGCCTCGTCCCGCTTGCCGGCGGCCTTGTAGTAGTCGGCAAGGGCCTGGTGGAGCTGGATGGCGTTGGGGGTCTTCTTGAGCTGCTCGTTGGCCTTGTCGATGAGCTGGGCCAGGCGTCCCGATCGGGAGAGGACGCCGATGGCGGCGGTGCGGGCGGCGTCGGGGTTGTCGGCGTTGTAGACGTTCGGGTTGGTCTGCCGGGTCGCGGTGGTCGAGCGGAGGATCTGCATCGCCACCTGGACGGCGACGTCGAGCTTGTCCTGCCGCTGATACTGGAGCATCATGGCGACCAGCGCGGCGGCCTTGTTGCCGGCGCGTCGGCGGGCGCGGCCCAGCACGGCCTCGGCCAGCTCGTGCAGGCCGAGCTGGTGCATCTGGCCGGCGAGCCGGACCTGGGTGTCGGTATCGAGCCGCAGGCCGAAGAGCCGCTCGGCCGCCTGCCGGGCGCGCTCCAGGTTGCCGGTGAGGACCGAGACCCGCAGCGCCAGCTCCTCGCGGCGCTTCATCGTGGCGTTGTCCAGCGGCTGGACCGCGTCGGCCAGTGCCAGCGCGTCGGCCCGCTCGCCTTGCTGCTCGAGGAGCTCGGCCAGCTCGAGCCGCAGGTCGGACTCGGCCCGCGACGCCTCGGCCACCTTGGTGAACT
Source organism: uncultured Isosphaeraceae bacterium (assembly GCA_963842405.1). Classification (GTDB taxonomy): domain Bacteria; phylum Planctomycetota; class Planctomycetia; order Isosphaerales; family Isosphaeraceae; genus CAVZRC01. The sequence goes on from CAWJGW010000011.1 coordinate 771,682, forward strand.
CGGCGATCGCCTCGTCCTTGTCGTCGTTCCACCAGAGGATGTAGCTCAGGCAGAGCCGGGGATAGACGGCGTCGGCCGGGGTCGTGCGCCGCATCGGCCTGGCTGCGGAAGTGGCCGACCAGGTCGCTCAGCAGGTCGTCGCGCCGGTAGAGCTCGAAGGCCGTGCGGAGGACCTGGATCGCCGTGTCGTCGAAGTATTCGTTCGGGAGCGGGAAGTCGATCGGCATGTATCGGTAGTTCTTGCCGACCCAGATCTGGTACCGGGGGATATAGCCTGGCCCGTAGGATGCGAATCGCGCGCGGTGCGGCGCGGCGGCGGCGCCCGGGGACTGCCGCTCGATCCGGCGTCGCAGCGGCGGCCAGGTCGTAGTCGAGGAGCTTGAGGACGTCGCCGTACGCCTTCCGCTCGCCGCAGACGCTCATGCCCTGGGAGAGCGACGGCCCGGGCCCGTCGAAGTAGAACGAGCCGGTGTAGTAGTAGGACATGCTCCGGCCGGCCTGGAGCCGCTCGTAACGGTCGAGGAGCTGGGTCAGCCCCTCGACGTCGCCCCGCTGCGCCGCCAGCGCGAAGGCGCCGGCGATCTGGGCCAGTTGCGCGGAGCCGGCGATCGCCTCGCGATAGAAGCGTTCTCCGTCCTCGACCCGCTTGGCCCGCTTCAGCTCGTCGGCGACGTTCTGGAGGATCTGGGCCTGGGCCAGCTCGGGGCGTCGCGTCCGCGAGTCCGTGGTAGCAGGCCAGGACATGCTCCAGCTCGTCCTTGTCGAGGGGCGGCGTGTTGTCCTTCTGGCGGCGTCGCGGCCCTGGCGTAGGCGTAGTAACGCATGCCCATGCCGAGGTGCCGGCCGCCGAGCGCGTAGAGATAAGCCCAGAGGGCCAGCGGGTCGGTCGGCGCGGCGCGGCTCAGCGCCCGGGCCGCGGCGAACGCCCCGGCGTTGTCGTACCGCATCTCGCAGAGGTAGAACCAATCCCAGATGGCGCGGAGGTCGGCCGGCGTCTTCTCGGCCGCCTTGCGGAACGCCGGCCACGACCTCATCGGCCCTGGCCGGGCCGTCGTTTCTGCGCCAGGCTGACGAGCCAGCCCAGGGCGGCCATCCGCGCCTGGCCGAAGTCCTGCGGCGCCCAGGCCGAGATCTGGCCCGGTGTACGAGTAGTAGGAGCGGCTATCGAGCTTGCAGGCCATCGCGGATCTCGTAAGACCTGGCCGAGCCGGTCCTCCAGCGGGACGCTCGCCTTCCGGATCGTCGACGATTGCCGGGCCCCTTCGCCCTGGAGCTTGGGGTCGCGGGTGCGGGCCTTGATGATCGGCGCTCTTCTCGTCGTCGGCGACGGTCAGCGCGAGCAGGGCCCGGAATGCTCGCTCGGCCGCCTCGGGCTTCTTCGAGCTCCGCCAGTGCCTCGCCCTGTCGATAGAGGGCCTCCCAGTCGTCGGGCTCCTTGCGGACCATCGTCTCGGTGATCTCCAGGACCGGCTGGCACCTTCCGGTGGCCGAGCAGGCTGTCGATCGCCTGGAGGATGCGATGGGCCGACTCGTTCTTGTCCGACGGCCATCTTCGACCAGACCGCCTGGGCTTCCTCCAGCTCGCCGTAGCGCGCATAGAGCTGAGCGAGGCGGGCCGTGCTTTCGTCGGTCGGGGCGAGGTCGTTGAGCTGCTTCTGATACCGCGCGGCGCCCTCGAAGTCGCCCTCCTCCTCGGCCAGCTTGGAGAGCTGATGGAGGAGCTTGGTGTCGCGGGTGTTGGCGGCCAGGAGCGGCTCGATCTCGGCGCGGGCGGCGCCCAGGTCGCCGGAGGACGCGTAGGCCTCGCCCGGCAGATGGCCACGTCGCGCTGCTGCGTCTGGCCGGCTCCGGCGGCACGCGGCGCGGGCGTCGCGCTCCTGGTGCTGGAGCCGGGTCAGGAGGCGGTCGAACTGGTTGCGCTGCAAGTACAGCTCGGTCAGCTTGCTGACGACCCCGAGCTTGTCGTCGAGGTCCTCGGCCTTGTCGAAGGCCCGCCAGTACATCTCGATCGCCTCGTCGGTGCGGTACATCCCGGCGAGGGTCTCGGCCAGCGTGAGGGTGATCTTGGTGTCGTTCGGGTTGACCCGCACGGCGCGGCGGAGGGCGTCGAGCCCCTCCTCGGATCGACCGAGCTGGAAGCACAACTGGGAGAAGAACTCGTAGCTCTCGGGGTTTCCCGGCGCCGCGGCCAGCAGGTCGCGGCCGGCCTTGAGCGCCGCCTCGACCCGACCCAGCCGCGATTCCAGCTTGGCGATCCCCGTGAGGTACTCGGTCCGGTTGCGTGCGATCGATCTCGGCGAGTCGGCGGAGGGCGTCGGCGGCATCGGCCAGGTTGCCGGCCGACTCGCGGAGCCGGGCCGCCATCGCCCAGGCCGGGATCGAGCGGGGCTCGGCCGTCACGGCGCGGTCGGCGGCACGGACCGCCTCGGGCAGCTTGCCGTCGGCTTCGAGATAACGCGCCAGTGCCGACCAGCCCTCGGCCGTCGCACCCCGGCCGGCTTCCAGCTCCTTGCGCATGCCTGTCGATCTTCTGCGGCAGCCGGTTGGCCGCCTGGTCGTTCTTGACCCGCGACTCGAGCACGGCCGTCTTCTGCTCGTCCTTCTCGGCCAGCTTCGCCGCCGCCGCCAGTTGGACCTCGGCGTCGTCGAACTTCTCCAGTCGGTGCGAGAGCTCGGCCAGCTTCAGCCGCAGGTCGAAATCGTCCTGCGTCGAGCTGCACGGCCTCGCTCAGCGGGCCGATGGCTTCCTTGAGATAGCCGAAGCCGGCCAGGACCTCGCCCAGCCGGCCCAGGTTCTTGGCCTTGCGGTTGGGACCCTCCGCGATCTTCCCCCACGCGACGATCGCCTCGGCCGGCCGTTTGAGCTGGTGGAGGTATTCGCCGAGATACTCGAAATACTGGGGGTTGCCCGGTGCCTGCTCGCTGGCCTTGCGATAGAGTGCCAGTGCGCTCGTCGACCAGCTCCGCCTGCCGCATCAGGTCGGCGACCTGGGCGGTGGTCACCGGATCATTGGGCTTCCCATCCATCAGCTTGCGCCAGATGGCCGCCGCGGCGGCCTTGCGCTCCGCCTGGGGCTTGGAGACGTCCCGGAGTACCAGCCCACCCCAGTCCCGGAGCGTGTCCGGGTTGTTCGGGTCCGAGCGGTCGAGCGCCTCGTATTGAGCCGCGGCCTCGGCGTACTTCTGGTCCTGACGCGAGCTGACCGATCAAGGCCAGCCGCAGCTCGCGACGACTCGGAGCCAGCTTGATGGCTTTCTCGTACCAGCCCTGCGCCTCGGCCACCCGGCCCATGCCGGCGAGCGTCCGACCCAGCCGCACCAGCGCCTCGACGTCCTCGGGCTCCTTCTTCGTCCGGCTCTCGTAGTACGAGACCAGGCCCGCCGAGTCGTCGTTGCGGAGGAACACCTCCTCGATCTTCCGGCGCACCTCCTTGTGCAGCCAGCTATCCGGCCGGAGCTTCGCCAGCATCCCTTCGAAGTCTTTCAATGCCTCCTCGCCGCGGCCCAGCCGCACTTTCAGCTCGGCGGCCTGCATCGAGAGTTGCACCTGGCGGAACGGGTCGGCGACCTTCCTGGCCAGCGCCTCGTAGCGGGGCAGGGCCTGGGCGGGCTGGTCCTCCTCGGCCAGTGCGGAGGCGATCTGCTCCTGGATGCGGGGGTCGTCCGGGAACAGGGCCTCGAGTCGGCCCCAGACCTTGAGGGCCTGCTCGTTCTTCTGGGTGCGCTGGTAGACGCGGCCCAGGGCCTGGAAGATCTCCATGAGGTCGTTGCGCGGGGGCTTGCGCTGCAAGGCGCGCTCGAAGGCGGCGGCGGCCTGCTCGGGCTGGCCGACCAGGACGAGGGCCTGTCCGAGGTAATAGGCGGGCAGGGCGTCGTCGGGACGATGGGTCTCGGCCTGTCGGAGCGCGGCGACGGCGGCGGCGTCCTGCCCGCGCTGGAATTCGAGGAGTCCGAGGATCAGCCAGGCGGCGCCGTCCTTGGGGTCCTTGGCAGTACGGTCGCGGTAGGACTTGATGAAGGTATCGAGCGTGCCGCGTTCGACGTGGTATCCGTAGACGCGGTCGAGCGCCGTGCCGCGCCTGGGGTTCTTCTCGAGCAGCGAGAGGAACCGTTGCATGGCGCGCTGTTCGCGGGCCTCCTCGGCGGCGGCCGGATCGTCCGGCGCCGCCCGATCGGTCCGCTGTGCCCACGCCGAATGCCCGAGGCCGAGCGTCAGCCCGACGATGATCCCACAGAGCCAGAGCCGACGAGCCGATCCCGGATGCCTGGACATGATGCCGCCCTCAAGATTTACGATGCCGATCGGCTGCGCACCGCGGCCACCGTCGTGTTGACCATCTTACGATTGTCGTGAGTCCTGCGCAAGATAGCCGCCCCGAATTGCTTCGTCAAATCGAGGCGACCGAGTTCAGACCTTCAAGACCTGTTGGCTTCGGGAGTTGTTCGGGGCACGTCGAGCCGTGGCATTGTTCGTTGGCGGGGCCTCGCCGAGAGCCGTGTGGACGAGGCCGGTATTGGCTTCGTTCGTCGAGTTTCGCTGTCGGCCGGTCTTGGGTTCACTCGATGGTTTGCTCAGAAGGTCCCGGTTCCTTTTCCCGCAGATCCCGAACGGCTCGACTGATCGTTTTAATCGTGGCTTCGTTTTATGCGTTTCGCTGACTGTGCATCGAACCGCCGGCCTGGCACATCTGGAATAATATGCTCACGCTGTACAATCGTGGCTTCGTTTTGCTCGTTTCACGTTGGTCGTGGGATTCGAATGATGCCGTGGCCTCGAGGCTCGTTTCCCGACTTGACACTTCGGCGCCGAGATTTCGGCGCCGAGGTGTCGCGAACCCCACAGGTCTTGGGTTCGTTTCGCGAGTTTTGCGTTCGTTGTGTTGTGCCTCTCATGTCATCTGTGTCCCATTCGACGCTTTTTCGCGCACCCCGAACGCATCGGGAAGACCCGACACAGTGAGTATAGAAACTTGCGAGGCTCTGCGCGGCCAGCTCCTGAAGAATTGAGGAAGTGAGGTCCGTTATCGGGGAACGGCGATCGGGCGTAGATCGCCGGAGCGGTTCCTCCGCATGCGAGGAACGACATCTACGGTGAGACGTTCCAGACCTCGATCAGCCGCCACCCCTTTGGTGTCGAGGCGACCGCGCCACCGATGTTCCAGCCAAGCTTGCAAGCTCGGGCGATCTTCGCGGAGACCGGGATGGGACCAAGTACCGGTTCTCCGGTCATGGGCTCCAGCCAGATCTGCTTCGGTCCGATCCGCTGGATCAAGAAATGTCCTTCGATCTTCTTCCGGGAATTGACCGGATCGTTCTCAGCGATCCAATCATCCAGAGAGTCGAGGAGTTTCTGGGTGGCGGGCAGGTCGCGCGGCGGTCTCACGGACGCCCTCGCTGATCATCTCATCGTCGTCGATGTAGCCTTTCGCGACCAGCCACTTGGCCAGCTTCTTGATGACCGTTCCGGCGGCCTTCATCGTATCATCGCCGCACATGACCTTCCTGGGCATGAAATAACCGAGGAACTCGGAGAATCCGGAGGCGATGTCCTCGGCTCCGAACTTCCCGCAATAGGTGCTCCCGGCCTTGGTGATTGCGTTGTATTCCTTCTGGTCGTGGCCTGGCCAGTAGCTCTCCAGGTACGACCGGTAAAGGTGGATGATTCCTTCGTATCGGGAATAGGTCTTCGGGCTGAGCCTGGCCTTTTGCTCGGCCAGGAACTCCTCGAAGAGCTTTGCAATGGTCTTATCCGGCTTTGGCTTGGACATAGGACCCCCTTCGGATCTCAAGGGGAAACTCAACGATTCGCTCACGACCACCGAACGGCTCAGTTTAAATCATAAACGACGAGTCGCGTGTCAGGCACGTAGTCGCCCAGTCTTGACGTCTCCCGATGGTGGCTTATAATTCACCAAAAGAGCATTGATGAATTAATGGGGGGGCGGTGACGCTCGACTTCGATTAAATCGACTGGGATGACGACGACATTCCCGACCCGGAGAACAACGTCCGGCATATCGGAGCGGCGGGACTGACGCCCCAAGAAGTGAACGAGGTATTGTATAGCCCTGATCCCGACACCGACACCAGCGACAGCTCGGGACGTCCCGCAGTCTTTGGTTGGACGTTCACGGGCCGGTATATCATCGTTGTCTACGACCTTGATGAAGAGAGCGGAGTCGTCGTGATCCCTCCGAAGACGGCGTACGATGTTCTGCCGCCGGACTGAATTGAGAGGAGCGATCGATCGTGGATGCCAAACGCAGCCGGAGCGGCACGGAGAATCTCACGGAAGAGCAGCGGGCCGCAGTCGAGCGAATCCGCGCCCGGCACCGCACACCGGAATACCGCGCCGAGGAACAGCGGGTGCGTGAGTTGGCTCGACGGGATTTCCCCCCCGCGACGCCGGATCCCGAGTTGGCCGCCCTGCTGACCGCCTTGAAGGCCGAACGCGAACGTCGCGGCGTCAGCCTGACGGAAATGCACGAACGGACCGGACTCGACCGGGCGACGATCAGCAAGGTCGAGAACGGTCATGTCCCCAACCCCACATGGGCGACTTTGCGCACTTATTCCAGGGCGCTCGGTCTGAAGATCGTGACCGACCTGGTACCACTCCCATCAGCGAGAGCCAGGTCTGTCGAATTTTGCGATGATGCCTCGGGCGCCCCGTGCCTCAAGGTTCCGGAGGAAGACGCGGAGTCGCTGTGCGAGTACCTCAAATCTCGCGGCATCGTCTGCTGGGAACAGAAACCGGCCGAGATCGTGGCTACCGAGGGCCCTCATCAGATCACGATCGCCATGGCGCCCGAAACCGACCGGCGGCGCGTCCGCGCCCTGACACACCGGTGGAAGATTCAGACCATGGGGCACCGTAGCCGGGTGTCGGCCGTCCAGTGACCGAATGGAGGCGGGAACGCCTCCTTCACGAGGTGGACTGAACACCGAAGCGACACCAGGTTCGCCGTAGAACGGAATTCATTCCGTTCGGCTTGAAACGGAATGAATTCCGTTCTACGAGAACGTGTTTCTCGCTCCCACGCACGATGGCGTGGGAACGAGTTCTCCCGGTTACTTTGCGATAGACTCGATAACTTGTGAAGAACACGAGCGCCGCGACGAATGATACTATCTGATCGGTGATTTCTTCGCGCCCCAGACAGTTTGGGATTGCAACGATGCGTGTGCCCGCGAACCTGATGATGGCGATCGGCAAGGCCGCGTTGAGATTCGTCGGCGCCGACCTGGTCGTCGATGTCGTCGAGATCGCCAAGACGGCCTGGGACGACTGGAAGGAGAGCCCGGAGGAACGGCTCGAGGAGCTGGAGGCGCTCGTCGGAGCGGATGAAGAGGCGGTCGGCGCGCGGCCGAGCAGGTCGTCGCGGAAGTGGCCGCGGGTGAGCCGGAGCCGGTTCGCGAGAAACTGACGACTTTCCTGAAGCAGGTTCCGAACCGTATCCGCCAGTCGCAGCGCCGCCCGGCCGATCCCACCGGCCGGAGCATTCGGCCAGGGTTTGTCGTGAGCCGTCCCGAAGATCTGATCCCGTTCGTCCCCGACCAATTCCCGAGGTTCCAGGCCGGATCGCGCCCGTTGCCGGGCGTCCCCTGGGTGCTGGTCGAGTTGCTCGGTATGGGCGGGTTCGGCGAGGTCTGGAAGGCGCGACACGCCCATCTCCAATCCCGCGCTCCCGTGGCGCTCAAGTTCTGCACCGATCCGCAGGCCCGGCGCGTCCTGCATCACGAGGCCAAGGTGATCGATCGAATCATGTTCCAGGCCCAGCAGCAGGGCCTGCACCGCGGCATCGTCACGTTGCAGGATGCCAATCTCGATAGCGAACCGCCGTATCTGCAATACGACTATGTCGAGGGCGGAGACCTGGGCGGGCTGATCGGCGACTGGCACCGGCAGGCGGAGAGGATCTCTGCCGATCAAGTCGCGAGAACCATGCTCCAGCTCGCCGAGATCGTAGCCTTCGCCCACCGGCTCGACCCGCCGATTGTGCATCGCGACCTCAAGCCGGCCAACATCCTGGTCCAGCGGTCGACAAACGGCGAGGTCGCGTTCAAGATCACCGATTTCGGCATCGGCGGGATCGCGGCCTCGAAAGCGATCCAGGCGAGCCGGCAGGTCACCAGCCCCAGCCAGTTCCTGACCACGGCTGTACGCGGCTCGGGAAGCTACCTGTACGCCTCGCCGGAGCAATTCGACGGGAAGGCCTCCGACCCTCGCGATGACGTCCATGCCCTCGGTGTGATTTGGTATCAAATGATGACTGGCATCCTGACCCGAGGGCCTTCCGTCGGTCAGGCATGGCGACGACGGTTTCTCGACCTGGGCATATCGGCCGCACTGCTCGAGCTTCTGGGCTCCTGCTTCGAGGAGCAAGAGGATCGGCCGGCTGATGCGGGGGTCCTGGCCGAAAAGCTCGGTGCGCTCCTGAGATCATCAGTAGTCGAGGCCAAGAAGAACGAGCCGTCCGGCCGCTCGAAGCCCGAGCCGTTGAAGGTCTCGGAGCCTCCGAAGGAAATCGTCAACTCGATCGGCATGAAGCTGAAGCTAATCCCGGCCGGAGAGTTTCTTATGGGCTCGCCCGATAGCGACCCGCAAGCTGAGACTAATGAGAAGCCCCAACATCGGGTTCGGATCACACAGCCGTTTTACCTGGGAATTCACCAGGTAACCCGTGATCAGTTCCGGCGGTTCGTCGAAGCGACCCGTTATAAGACCGAAGCCGAGAGGTATGGTAGAGGCGGTTATGGCTTTGACTGGTCGTCTGGCGAGCCGAAGCCAGTACATTGCCCGAAGTTCACGTGGATCACACAGATCTTCGCCCAGACCGACGACCATCCAGTCGTCAATGTGAGCTGGAACGATGCCTCGGCATTCTGCGACTGGTTGAGCCGGCAAGAGGGTCAGCAGTACCGGCTGCCAACCGAGGCGGAGTGGGAATATGCCTGTCGGGCGGGGACCACGACGCGGTTCTCCTTCGGCGATAGTGAGAATCTTCTCGGTCAATATGCATGGTATGCCGCGAACTCGAACAATCAGACGCACCCGGTCGGGAAGAAGAAGGCGAACGCATTCGGCCTCCACGACATGCATGGAAATGTCTGGGAGTGGTGCTGGGACGGGTATGATGCCGATTATTACAAGAAAATGCCAGCGAGCGATCCGCGAGGGCCTGAGCAGGCTGCCGACCGGGTGTTCCGGGGCGGGAACTGGGGAAGCGAGTCCCACCACCTCCGGGCCGCGAGCCGGGATGGGTGCGCACCGGGGATCCTGCGCTGCCCCCTCGCGGGTTTCCGGGTCTTCCGGGTTCAGTCAGGACGTTGAGCGCAGGCTATCAAGTCTTCGGAGTCTGTTGGGTCCTCTTCTCGGCCGAGATCGCACGGCATAGAATCGAGCAAAATACGTCGGGGAGGGGGAAGGCCATGAGATACAAGGTCGTCCTCGAGAAATCTGAAGAAGGCTCTGCCGTCTCGATCCCGGCTCTGCCCAGGTGTCATTCTCAGGGCGCGACTGAGCAGGAGGCCCTGGAGAAAATCGCCGATGCCATTCAGGAGTAGCTGGCCGCGATCGATGACCGTCTCCGGCAGGCGAACGTTCGCGAATTCGATCTTGAGGTTCAGCCATGCCCAGCCTGCCGAGTGTGAATCAACGTGTCACGAGCTGGTTGGCCGAGCTCCACATTTTTGAACCAGGCGCCCGTGAGAAAGCGATCGCGACGTTGAAGGCCCTTGATCGGGGAGCCGTGATTCGTGAGCTGGTTGGCTTGCTCAACAGTCGAGATCTCGAATTGCGTTGTGATGCGGCTGAATCCTTGCTGAGAATCGACTCCGACCAGACGATCGATCTCGTTCTGCCCCTCTTGACTGACTCCGAAAGCACAGTGCGATGGAATACCTGTGGATTGCTCCATGATTTCGGAGATCAGCGGGCGATTCCGTTGCTCGTTCCGGTGTTACTCAACGATCCCGAGGCCGATGTTCGACTGATGGCGGCTTACGCTTTGAGCGAGATCGGGGATCACAGCGCCTTGACAGCTCTTCGTCAGGCGTCGCAGTCGGATGATGGCACAGATTACGAAGGTCGTCGAGTCCGCGACGCCGCTGCCGAAGCCATTGAGAGCATCTTAGCGCGAGAGGTGTGAAGGGTTAGAATCGATGCCGGTGGGCGATCGCGACAGGCCGTATGACGTGACGCGTTCAGACCTTGCAGATCTGGTGTCCCTCGTCGAACCAGAGGACGTAGAAGGCGTTCTCCATCCTGACTCCGAAAACGCGACGGCGATCCGAGGCCCGATACCGAGGATCTTCGCATCGCGTTTCAGCCAATCGGGCCACGAGACGCCGCTCAAATCGGACGCCTCGTAGAGCGTGGGGTTCAGGCCGGTCTTGAGCGCGGGGTCCTTCGAAGAAGCGGTTAGCAATTGGTCCCAGGTGCGTTGGGATAGCTTGCGAAGGCAGTCAAGAAAGGACTGGATCTGCTCTGGGTTCCACTGTGAGAGGCAATAGCGACCGCCGCACTCATAGTGCTCAAAAGAGAGGGTGACTTTGGAATGAGTCGGTTTCGGCTGATGAGCGGGTCCGGATGCTGTGGCGGATTCTTACCCGGCCTGAGCTGGCCCTTCCCTTTACCCATGACGGTTCAACTCACGGCTTGGGAAAAGAAGTCGCGCATGGCCTCGCAGGTGATTTCCTCGTCGCCTCCCTCGATCGGACTCAGGTTCCCTCGGGCATTGCGCCAGGGATCCTCCTCCCGAGTCATCTCCCGTAATTGGGACGGCGAGAACGCCTTGTAAGAATGCCAGACGGAGGCGACGAAATCCAACTCATCTTCCATCCATCTCGATGTCTCGCTCCGCTTCCACGTCGTCGGGTAATAAGGAGCGCCGCCCAAGACCGAGGAACCGGTCGAAGACGCTGGGCACGACCGGCCCGCTAGGCCAGGCTTCGATCCGGTCGTCGAACAACGGCTTGTCGCGCATGGCGAGCGACCAGGCCTGGGCATAATAGAGGAGTTTTTGCAAGCGGAGGTTCGTGAGATAGTCCGGCTCTTCATCGTGCGCCGCCAGTCGTACCAGGCAGCGAGCAACTTCGTAGGCACTTGCCATTGAGTCCCTTCCTTTCGTCGATCTCACTGCTTTTCCATCGTAGATTCAGCTTGCTTCGGGGCAAAGACCAATCCGGAAGGCTCCCTGTGCCAGTCATCTGGGTGACGAGCGTGCTCACGGCGCCGCGGGCTTCGTGCGGGCACCGGCTCGCGACGGCGCCTTGGGCGTCGCCGATCCCGGCCGGGGCTGGGCCGGTGGCGCCTGCGGGCGGCCTGAGTCCGGCGAGCCCGCGCCGGCTGGGCGGGCAGGACCATCTCCAGCATCCGGCCCCAGGCGGCCTCGGCGGCTTTCGGGTCGCCGTGGGCCAGGGCGAGCTCGCCCTGCTCGCGGAGCATGGCCAGGAGCACCAGGTTGTCGGCCTGGCGACGGGCGGCCTCGATGGCGCGCGCGGCCAGACGGTCGGCCGTGGCGTCGCAGGTCGCTCGCCGCCGGAGGCGTTCCCGCAGGCGCGGGCGACCAGCCAGAGCGGGACCTGCCGCGCGGCCTCGGCCCGTTGCCGGGCGTTGGCCCGGCCGCCCGGCGGCAGCGGCTCCAGGGGCGTCCGCTCGACCAGCCGGTTGAGGCCGTCGAGCGCCGGGGCGATCTGCTTCGAGTCGCCCGACGCCAGGGCTTTCAGTGCGATCGCGATCGCGATCGAGAGATCCTCGGGATGCGCCTTGCGGAGCTGTCTCCAGCGGCTCGTCGAGCGCGGCGAGCTGACTGGCATCGCAGGCGGCCAGCGACTCGGCCAGGAGGCTCCGCAACCGCGCCTTGTCCAGGTCGCGCGGGTAAACCAGCGTCACCAGGTCGAGGGCCTGGTCGCGGGCCTTCGCCTTGCTCGACTTCGCCTGATCCTGGCCAGTCTCCGGATTCCGGTCGTCGCTCGCGTCCGAGACCAGGCGACCGGCGATCGGGGCCAGCTCGGCGGCACTCAGGCCGTCGAGGGCCGCCTTGAGGCCATCCCGGAGCTGGCGGGGCACCTGCTCGGCGTTTTGAAAGTAGGTCGACGGTATCGATGGGAGTTCCTCGACGAGCTTGATCGCCTCGCCGAAGAGGGGCACGGCGTCGCTCCCGTATCCGAGCTGGACCAGCGTGGGGGCGACCCAGAAAAGTAGGACTGCTCGGTAGAGTTTGACGGTCTGCTCGGCGTAGGAGTCGGGGAACTTTTTCTCTCGGAGTGCCACTCTGAGCAGGGCGCGGCGTGCCTCCTCATAGCGCCCCTCGCTGATGTAGAGATGAACGAGGCGACGGTAGGGAACTTTCTCGCTAACGAGGCGGAATTGGAGGAAGGCATAGGGATTGTCCAGCGAATCCGCGTAGACGGTCAACGCCAGGTCTCGCGTTTCGTCGCGGTTTTCCAGCTCCAGGCCGAGCGCCCAGGCGGCGTACCATCCGTACGTGGTCGATGAGGCGATCGGGTCCTTCTTGAGGTTCTCGAGCGCCCGCGGGACGAGCCGCTTGACCTCGTCGTACCGGCCGGCGCGGCAACGGACCATGGCCAGGAGGACATCGCCGGCGGTCCAGTTCGTGATCCTCTTGCGGGCCGCCTCGATCTCGCCGGCCAGTTGGTCCAGTTGGTCCCGACTTTCCGCCAGGTCGAGCAATCGCGAGGCCGCGGTCTGGAGGGCGTCGAACGAGAGTCGCGTGGAACTGGGCGGCAGGAACGGGTACCAGTACAGGTAGGAGTCGGGCAAGGGGACCCTGGGAATGATCGCCTCGCGGGCATAGTCATAGATCTCGCTCATCTGCCAGACCGCATCGCGTCCGGTGTAAGTGAGCAGTTCGGTCCGACCTTCCGGGAAGGCGGCCCAGGCTTTCCGGAAGAACGAGACGACCCGCTCATTCCCGCTGGCATCGTTCGGGACGTCGACGATGATGCGCTCGAAGCTCCGGGGCGAGATGATCGAGCGGAGGTCGGATTCTTCGAACCACCGGATCAGCTCGGCGGGCTTGCCGGCCTGCCGGAATGCGGTCTGGAGTTGAACCCAGGAGATGCGCGCGAGTTGAGAGGGGTCCTTCTTGATGATGGACCGGTATTGCTCGATCGCCGCGTCGGCCTGGCCGTCCTGGACGAGTTGGCTGGCGACCCGGAGCCGCAGGTCGACATCCTCGGGGCGCAGCTCGACGATCCGTGGCCAGCTCGGCCCGCGCTTTGGCCGGCTGCCTCGCGGCCGTGTAGTAATCGGCCAGGGCCTGGTGGACCTGGACGGCGTTCGGGGTCTTCTTGAGCTGCTCGTTGGCGCGTTCGATGAGCTGCGGCAGCCGGCCGGATCGGGCCAGCACTGCGGTGGCGGACGTGCGGGCTGCCTCGGGGTCGTCGGTCAGATCTCAACGCGGTCGCGGACTGGCGGTTCGCGGTGGTCGAGCGGAGGATCTGCATGGCCACCTGCACGGCCTCGTCGAGCTTGGCTCTGCCGCTGGTACTGGAGCATCAGGCCGACCAGCGCCGTGGCCTTGTTGCCGGCGCGGCGGCGGGCGCGGCCCAGCACGGCCTCGGCCAGCTCGTGCAGGCCGAGCTGGTGCATCTGGCCGGAGAGGGTGATCTGCGTCTCGGTGTCCAGCCGCAGGCCGAAGAGCCGCTCGGCGGCCTGGCGGGCGCGGTCGATGTTGCCCGTGGTGACGGCGACGCGCAGCGCCACCTCTTCGCGACGCTTCAAGCTGAAGTTGTCGAGCGGCTGGACCGCGTCGACCAGCGCCAGGGCTTCGGCGGGCTCGCGCTGCTGCTCCAGGAGCTCGGCCAGGTCGAGCCGGAGGTCGGATTCCGCCCGCGACGCCTCGACGACCTTGGTCAGCTCGGCGACCGCCTCGTCTTTCTCCTCGTTCCACCAGAGGATCGAGCTCAGCGCCAGCCGGGGATAGATCGCGTCGGCCGGCGACTCTGGCCGCGGCGACCTGGCTGCGGAAATGGCCGATCAGGTCGCTCAGGAGATCGTCGCGCTTGTAGAGCTCGTAGGCCGTACGCAGGATGCCGATCACCTCGGAGTCGATGTACTCATTGGGCTCCGGGAAACGTGAGCCGGATCGTACGGTAGGAGGAGCCGATCCAGATCGGCGTCACACGGATGGCGCCGCGCGCACGGACGAGGGCGGATTGAGCCCGATAGGCACGGGCGGCGGCGCCCTTCGACTGTCGCTCCATCTTCCTCCGCGTGTCGGCCAGGGTGAAATCGACCAGGCGGAGGACATCGGCGTAAGCCTTCCTGTCGGCGCCGACGCTCATCCCCTGGCTGATCGCCAGGCCGGGCCCCGAGGAATCGAAAAGAGCCGGTGCCATAGGTGGGCGTCGATCGCCCGGCCTGGAGCCGATCGTAGCGCCGGGACAGCTCGATCAGGCTGTCGACGTCGCCGCGCGCGGCCGCCATATTCAAGGCGCTGGCGACCTGTCCGATCTGGGTGGCGCCGGCGACGACCTCGCGATAGAAGCGTGTCTCCTCGTCGGCGCGCCCGGCTCGCTTCAGCTCGTCGGCGACGTTTTGGAGGATCTCGGCCTGGGCCAGCTCGGGACGACGGCTGCGCAAGGCGTGGAAGCACGCCAGGACATGCTCCAGCTCGTCCTTGTCCAGCGGTGAGACGTTCTCTTCCATCACCTGAACCAACCGGGCGACGGAGCGTACCTGACCCAAGGGGGCTTGCCGGCCTCCCAGGCTATGCAGGTATGCCCAGAGGGCCAGCGGATCGGCCGGTGCGGCGCGGCTCAGCGCCCGGGCGGCCGCGAACGCCTCCGCATGGTCCAGACGGATCGCACACAGGTACAACCAATCCCACGATGCGCGGAGGTCGGCCGGCCGCTTCTCGGCGGGCTTGCGGAACGAGGCGACGACCTCTTCGACCTTCGGCGCACCCTGTTTCTGGGCCAGGTTGACGAGCCAGCCCAGGGCCGCCAGCCGAGCCTGACCGAAGTCCGCAGGCGACCAGGAGTATCTTTGCGCGATGGTCGAGGTCTCGAGTCCGCAGAAGTGGCGGATGTAGTACGCCATCCCGAGCCGATCTTCCAAGCGGTACCATCCCCTGGTATCGCGCGAAGATGGGGTAGGCGTTGGGGGCCTGGAGCCGGGGATTGCGGGCGCGGGCCTTGGAGAAGGCACTTTTCTCGTCGTCGGGGATGGTCAGCGCGAGCAGGGCGCGGAACGACCGCTCGGCCGCCTCGGGTTTCCCCAGCGCCGCCAGGGCCGCCCCCTGGCGATAGAGGGCCTCCCAGTCGTGCGGGTCCTTGCGGACCATCGCCTCGGTCGTCTCCACGACCGGCTGGGGCTTCTGATTCATCAGCAGGCTGTCCATCGCCTGGTAGACGTGATAGCTCGCGCCCTGGCCCGCGGCCATCTTCGACCAGACGGCCTGGGCCTCGTCCAGGTCTCCCGAGCGCGCATAGAGCTGCCCGAGCCGGGCCGCGCCCTCCTCGCTGGGGGCCAGCTCGTTGAGCTGCTTCTGATAACGCGCGGCGCCTTCCGGGTCGCCTTCCTCCTCGACCAGCTTCGAGAGCTGCTGGAGCAGGTGGGTGTCGCGGGTGTTGGCGGCGAGCAGCCGCTCGAGCTCGGCGCGGGCGGCGCCCATGTCGCCGGACGTCGCGTACGCCTGCGCCGTGCAGAGGGCCACGTCGCGACCGCGGGACGGGTTGACGCCGGGCCGCTCCTCGCGGTCCTGATGCTGGAGCCGGGTCAGGAGCCGGTCGACCTGGTTGCGCTGGAGGTACAGCTCGGTCAGGCGGCGGACGACGTCGAGCTTGTTGTCCAGGTCGTCGGCCCGGTCGAACGCCCGCCAGTACATCTCGATGGCTTCCTCGGTCTGGTACTGGCCGGCGAGGGTCTCGGCCAGCGTGAGGACGGCCTTGGTGTCCTGCGGGTTTGCCCGCACGGCGCGGCGGAGGGCGTCGAGCCCTTCCTCCGGCCGGCCAAGCTGGAAGCAAAGCTGGGCGAAGAACTCGCACTGTTCGGGACCGGCCGACGTGGCGGCGATGAGGTCGCGGCCGGCCTTGAGGGCGGCATCGACCCGGCCCAGCCGCGATTCCAGCTTGGCGATCCCGGTGAGGTACTCGCCGCGATTGCGGCGGTCGATCTCGGCGAGGCGACGGAGGGCGTCGGCGGCGTCGCCCAGGCTGCCGGCCGACTCGCGGACTCGGGCGGCCAGGGTCCACGCCGGGATCGAACGGCCGTTCGCCTGGATCGCCCGGTCGGCCGCGCGGACGGCCTCCGGGAGCTTGCCGTCCGCCTCCAGGTATCGGGCCAGCGTGGTCCATCGTTCCGCGGTTGTTCCCTGTCCGCCTTCCAGCTCCTTCCGCATGGCCTCGATCTTCTGGGCCAGCCGGCCAGCCGCCTGGTCGTTCTTCAGCCGCGATTGCAAGACCACCTCGCGCTGCTCGTCCCGCTCGGCCAGCTTGGCGGCGGTGGCCAACTGGGTCTCGGCCTCGTCGAACTGGCCCAGCCGGTGCGAGACCTCGGCCAGCTTGACGCGCAGGTTGAAGTCGTCCGGCTCGAGTGCAATCGCCTCCTTGAGTGGAGCGATCGCCTCCTTGAGGTAGCCGAAGCCGGCCAGGATCTCCGCCAGCCGGCCCAGGTTCTTGGCGTTCCGATTCGGGCCCTTCCGCGAGCTTTCCCCAGGCCGCCACGGCTTCGTCGGGACGCTTGAGGTTATGGAGGTATTCCCCGAGATACTCGTGATACTGAGGGTTCCCGGGAGCCTGTTCGCTGGCCTTGCGATAGAGTGCCAGTGCGTCGTCGACCAGCTCCGCCTGCCGCAGCAGGTCGGCGACCTGGGCGGTGGTCACCGGGTCATTGGGCTTGATTGTCCAGGAGCTTGCGCCAGATCGCCGCGGCGGCGGCCTTGCGTTCGGCCTGGGGCTTTGATGTGTCGCGCAGCACCAGCGCGCCCCAGTCCTTGATCGTATCCGGGTTGTTGGGATCGGCTCGATCGAGCGCCTGGTACTGTTCGGCCGCCTCGGCGTACTTCTGGTCCTGCGCGAGCTGGCCGATCAGGGCCAGCCGGAGCTCGCGACGGCTCGGCGCCAGCTTGATCGCCTGCTCGTACCAGGTCTTGGCCTCGGCGGCCCGGCCCATGCCGGCCAGCGTCCGACCCAGCCGCACCAGGGCCTCGACGTCCTCCGGCTCCTTCTTCGTCCACCGCTCGTAGTAGGAGACCAGGCCCGGCCTGGTCGTCGTTGCGGAGGAACACCTCCTCGATCTTCCGGCGCACCTCCTTGTGCAGCCAGCTATCGGGCCGAAGCTTCGCCAGCATCCCCTCGAAGTCGCGCAGGGCCTCGTCGGAGCGGCCCAGCCGGACTTTCAGCTCGGCGGCCTGCATCGATAATTGCACCTGGCGGAACGGGTCGGCGACCTTCTTGGCCAGCGCCTCGAAGCGGGGCAGGGCCTGGGCGGGCTGGTCCTCCTCGGCCAGTGCGGTGGCGATCTGCTCCTGGACGCGGGGGTCGTCGGGGAAGAGGGCCTCGAGGCGTCCCCAGACCTGGCAGGGCCTGGTCGTTCTTCTGGGTGCGCTGGTAGACGCGGCCCAGCGCCTGGAAGATCTCCATGAGATCGTTGCGCGGGGGCTTGCGCTGCAAGGCGCGCTCGAAGGCGACAGCGGCCTGCTCGGGCTGGCCGACCAGGACGAGGGCCTGGCCGAGATAGTAGGCGGGCAGAGCATCCTCGGGGCGATGGGTCTCGGCCTGCCGGAGACGCGGCGACGGCGGCGGCATCCTGTCCGCGCTGGAATTCGAGGAGTCCGAGGATCAGCCAGGCGGCGCCGTCGTTGGGGTCCTTGGTCAGTACGGTCGCGGTAGGACTTGATGAAGGTATCGAGCGTGCCGCGTTCGACGTGGTATCCGTAGACGCGATCCAGCGCCGTGCCGCGCCTGGGGTTCTTTTCGAGCAGCGAGAGGTAGCGTTGCATGGCGCGGAGCTCGCGGGCCTCCTCGGCCGCGGCCGGATCAGCCCGATCGGGCTCCTGAGCCGCCACGGGAAAGCCGAGCCCGAGCGTCAGCCCGAGAGAGATCCCACAAACCCAGAGCCGTCCGGCCGATCGACGATGCCTGGTCATGATTCCATCCTCGAAGACTTTGGCCGCTGGCAGGGAGCCCGGCGTCTCGCAGCATCTCTAATATGAGGAATGCGTCGGAAAGTCGAGGAGTGGGCGGAACTTCTGCCGAAACCAGCGGAAGGACACGCATGGGTGTGACCACACTGGGGTGCGAACCAGTCATGACGCGGCCTTGGCCTCGGCCGGTTCTTCGATCGGCTCGAACTGAATGCCGTGATCGCCCGGGTAGGGCGTCGTGTGGTCATTGTCTCCCATGACCATCGGCATGGGGATGCCATCGGGGAAGGCGTCACAGGTCGCTGTGCGATCGTGCTTTGGATCGCGGGGTTTGCGGACATGCTTGCAGTAGATGCATTGGGACAGGCTGATCATCAGTTTGACTCCTGGCAACAACCTGACCTTCGCGGACTCGTCACGAGGAGGCTTCGGTTTCGACCTCTTCTTCCTCGATCGGCTCGTACCGAATTCCGTGGTCGCCGGGATACGGCTTGGTATGGCGGACGAGATTCTGGGCAATCTCATCGGGGATTCCGTCGGGAAATGCGGAGCATCGCAGATAGATCTCACCGGTCGGCCTGCGGCCCGCTTTCTGTGCGTGCTTGCATCCGCTGCACTGAGACAAGGTTACCATGATTGACATCTCACTCTCCGATCGCGGTGATCTTTCCGTGGATGTCAGCGGACCTTCGGTGATCACAAGCGTGACGCGGCCTTGGTTTCGGCCTTTTCTTCGATCGGCTCGAACTGGATTCCGCGGTCACCCCGATAGGGGATCGTATGGTCGAAGCGATTCATGATAATGTCCATGGGAATTCCATCCGGGAAGGCATCACAGGTTTGCGTCTTGTCCCGAACCGGATCCCGAGGACCGCGCAAATGCTTGCAATAGGCGCATTGATGAAGGTCGATCATGGCTTAACACCTCCCAGGCGAATGTGAAGATCAATGACGTCTTGGTCGACAGTTCGTTTGGCCATCAGCATCGCGAATACTTCCCCAATGAATTCTAGAGCGTCGTCCATCGCTCGAGTCGAACCCTTGCCGCGATTGCCAGCTCGGCAGGCTGCAACTGGTAAGCTTGCAGCTTGAGGTAATCCCGATGACTCAGCCTGTCGTACAGCAGGAAATGGCCGATTTCGTGGAAGACGAAGTGATCCGCGTCATCCGTTGACCAGAATCCCATCCCATACATGATAACAGCTTCGGCCGCGATGCCATGTCCACCCCAAGGCCGTGCCAGGGGATTGACGACCAGAGCCCGATCGAGTTCCCGGAATCCAGCAAGTCGCAAAGCGGGTTTTGGGAGATTCCCATAAGGCGCCGTACTGACCTCGATCTTCGGCACGATCGACAGACCGGCTTGCACTACCCGCGAAAGCCCTCGATTGACCGCGTTCGCGATCTCCAAGCTTCCACCGAAGTCGATATCCTTCACGCCCAGCGCACGGGCAAATGCCTCGGCTTGAGGAAGGCGGGTCGCTGGCCTCCATGGAGGGACGGATCCGGGTCCTCGACCTGGTCTCCGTTTCCGAGAGTAATCCGGCCGCCTGTGGACAGTCATCGAATCCGTTCCGGCTTGTGCGATATCCCAATCGACCCGATCGCTGCCGGACGGTTTTTGTTTGCGTCCCGAATTCGTTCGGGTTAATCTTACAAAAGTCGAACAGCGAAAAATGACGTTCTGATTCCATCATTTCGGGTCGGTCGCGCGGGGAAAGACGCTGGATTCTTCCTAGTGAGATCGCGGGATGCTCCGCACCGAGATGGTACACGCAATCGAGCATGAGGACCAGGGACCCGATCCGAGGAGCCGCGCATGAGCGAATCGCAGACGCCCGACGAGGTGAAACAGCAGCTCGATCAGTTCCGCATCGGACTTCGAGGCGCTGCGCCGGGAGGTCGGCAAGGTCATTGTCGGGCTCCGCGAGATCGTGGACGACACCCTGACCGCCCTGATCGCCGGTGGTCATGTGCTGCTCGAAGGCGTGCCGGGGCTGGGCAAGACGCTGCTGGTCCGGACGCTGGCCGACGCCCTGCACCTGAAGTTCCAGCGGATCCAGTTCACGCCCGACCTGATGCCGGCCGACCTGATCGGGACGAACGTGCTGCTCGAGTCGCCGGAGGGCGGCCGCCGGTTCGAGTTCCAGCGCGGGCCGCTGTTCGCCAACCTCGTGCTGGCCGACGAGATCAACCGGGCCACGCCCAAGACGCAGTCGGCCCTGCTCGAGGCCATGCAGGAAAAGTCGGTGACCGTGGCCGGCACGACGCATCAGCTCGCGCCCCCGTTCTTCGTCCTGGCGACCCAGAACCCGCTCGAGATGGAGGGGACCTATCCGCTCCCCGAGGCCCAGCTCGACCGGTTCTTCTTCAAGCTGCTGGTCAAGTTCCCGACGGCGGAGGAGATGGAGGCGATCCTCGATCGGACGACCGAGGCGTTCGCGCCGAAGGCCGAGCCGGTCTTCGACGGCCAGCGGATCGTCGAGCTATCCCAGCTCGCCCGGCAGATCCCGATCGCCCACGAGCTACGCCGATACGGAGTCGCCCTGGTGCTGGCCACCCACCCCGAGAGCAGCCTCGCCACCGACATGGCCCGCCGGTTCGTCCGTTACGGATCCAGCCCCCGAGGCGCCCAGGCCATCATCCTCGCCGCCAAGATCCGCGCCATCCTCGACCACCGGTATCACGTGGCCCGCGAAGACCTGCGGGCCAGCGCCCACGCCGCCCTGCGACACCGCCTCATCCTCAACTTCGAAGGCCAGGCCGAGAACATCCAGGCCGACGACATCATCGACGACCTGCTCAACTCCGTCCCGATCGGCCGCGGCGGCTTGAGTCGTTGCGAGTCGCGAAAGGGACGGCCCGGTAGTTCTTCACTCGCTCCTCGCCACTCGCCCGCGCCACTCACGAGCCACCATGCTATTTGACTCCGAATTCCTGAAGAAGCTGGAATACCTCTCGCTGGTCTCGCGGCGGGTCTTCCGCGGCCAGTTCCTGGCCCAGCGGCGGACGATGCAGCTCGGCGGGGGCATCGAGTTCGCCGACCACCGCGAGTACACGCCCGGCGACGACTTCCGGTACCTCGACTGGAACGTGTTCGCCCGGCACGGAGAACTGCTGCTGAAGCGGTTCCAGGAGGAGGAGGACCTGCACATCTACCTGCTGCTGGACTGCTCGCGGAGCATGGCCTTCGGCGACCCGCCCAAGTTCGACTATGCCCGGCAGGTGGCGGCGGCGCTGGGCTACATCGCGCTGGCCGACCTGGACCGCGTGGCCGTGGTCGCCTTCGCGGGGGACATCGTGGCCGATTTCCCGCTGACTCGGGGCAAGGGGCGGATCCTGACCATGCTCAAGTTCCTCGAGGGGCTCCCGCCTCAGGGCAGCGTGACCGACCTGTCGCGGGTGGTGAAGAACTTCGTCCATCGCGGTCAGCGGCGGGGACTGGCCATCGTGCTCAGCGACCTGTTCGACCCGAAGGGTTATCAGGGCGGGCTCGACTTGCTGCGGCACCACCGCTACGAGCCGCACGTCGTGCAGATCTGCGACCCCAGCGAGGCCGATCCCGCCATCAAGGGGGACGTCGAGCTCCTCGACGTCGAGAGCGACGCGATCCGGAAAGTCACGATCACCGAGCGGAACCTCAGGCAGTACCGGCGGATCTTCGCCGAGTTCCTGGAGTCGGTCCGGAACTATTGCAACACCTATGGGATCGGCGGCACGCTCGCCTCGACCGCGATCCCCTTCGACGAGCTGCTGCTGCGGATGATGCGGGCCGCGGGAGCGCTGGCATGAACCTCGTCCACCCCGCGGCGCTCTTCCTCGGCGCACTTGGCCATCCCGATCGTGGTCTTCTACATCCTGAAGATCCGGTTGCGGCGGATTCCCGTTTCGACCCTGCTCTTCTGGGAGCAGATCTTCGAGGAGAAGAAGCCGCGGTCGTTGTGGCAGCGGATGCGGCACTGGCTCTCGCTGCTGCTGCAACTGGCCTTCCTGGCGCTGCTGGTCTTCGCCCTGGGCGATCCGATCTTCCGCTGGCAGCAAGCCCGGGCGCGCCGGGTCGTGCTGGTCGTGGATAACTCGGCGAGCATGAAGGCCAGTGATGTCTTGCCGAACCGGCTGGAGGCGGCCAAGGCCGAGGGCCGGCGGCTGATCGACGGGATGCGGCTGGGTGACGAGCTGGCGATCATCGTCGCCGAGCCGACACCCCGGGTCGCCTGCGGCCTGACCGACCACCAGCGCAGTCCTGCGCGAGGCGACTCGATTCGATCGCGCCGAGCGACGGGCCGACCCGGGTCACCGAGGCCGTGACGCTGGCGCGCCGGCTCCTCTCCGGCTCCGAGAAGATCACGACGCGCCGTGGTCCTCACCGACGGCGGAGTTCGAAGGGGCCGCCGACCTCGCCCGCCAGCCGGATATCGAGCTGATCGGCCTGGGTCGCAAGACCGGCAACGTCGGCATCACCCAGCTCCAGGCGCGGCGCAGCCTGCTCGACCCGATCGGCTACGAGATCCTCGTGGAGGTCGCCAATGCCTCCGACGAGCCGGTCTCGTGCCGGCTGGAGCTCGACCTGGAGGACGACCCGATCGACGTCGTCCCGCTGAACCTCAAGCCCGGCGAGCGGAACGTCCAGATCTTCGAGAAGACCTCCGCCGACGGAGGACATCTCCGCGCCCGGATCGATCGGACCGACGCCTTGCTCGGCCGATAACACCGCCTGGGCGATCCTCCCGCGCCGATCGCGCCGCAAGGTCACGCTCATCACGCCGGGCAACGTCTTCCTGGAGAAAGTGTTCGAGGCCATCCCCCTGGTCGACCTGGAGGTCCTCAAGCCCCAGGAGGGCCAGCCGCTTCCCACCCCATCGGCGGCGAGCGCCGGGCAGGACGGGCTGCCGGTCGTGGTCTATCACCGCGTGGTGCCCGATACGCTCCCACCGGCGAATGTGCTGGTCATCGAGCCGAGCCGCTCCGGTCCGTTGTGGCAGTTGGGGGACCTGCTGCACAACCCGGTCGTCGCCAAGCAGGACAAAGACTCTCCGCTGATGGCCCACATCCGGCTCGACAACGTGCTGATGCCCGAGGCGAAGAAGCTGACCTTGAAGGCTCCAGCGCACGTGCTGGCCGAGTCGGTCTCGGGCGATCCGCTCTACGCGGTGCTCGACCGGCCCGGCGGTGAAGGGCAGGGGAAGATCGCCGTCCTCACGGTCGACCTGGACAAGAGCGACCTGCCGCTCCAGACCGTCTTCCCGATCATGATGACGAACCTGATGAGCTGGTTCGGCGGGACCAAGGGCGAGCTGCGCGAGTCGTATGCCGGCCGGGGCGGTCGCCGAGGTCGAGCTGCCGGTGGAGAAGACCAACGGGGTCGAGCGGGTCCTCCGCAGTCCCGACGGCCGCGAACAGCCGATCCTGGTACCGGAGGGCGTCGACCAAGGTCACCGTCGGCCCGCTGGATCGCACCGGCATCTGGAGCGTGGTCCGGCGATACATGTCCAAGCCGGAGGGCAAGGTCACCGAGGTCGTCATGGAATTGCCCTGCAACCTCGCCGACCGTCGCGAGAGCGATCTGAGGCCCGTCGAGGGCATCGCCGAGCGCGCCGACGAGCCTGACGGCCGGCTGGGCCGTCCGGCCGATCTGGTATTATCTACTGGCCTCCGCCTGGATCCTGACCTGCTGGGAGTGGTTCCTCTATCAGCGAAGGTGGATCGATTAATGCTGTCCTTGCCGTTCCAGGTCCAGCTCGAGCTGACGCGCCCCTGGTGGCTGCTGGGCCTGGCGGTCGTGCCGGGCCTGGTGTACTACTTCTACCGCAGCCTGGTGGATTTCGTCCGATGGCAGCGGGTGCTCTCGCTGTTGCTCCGTCGGTGCACTGGTGGTCCTGCTGATCCTGGCCCTGGGGGGCCTGAGCCTCGTCCGGCCGACGCGCGAGCTGTTCGTCGTCTTCGCCGTGGACCGGAGCGAGAGCGTGGGCGAGCAGGGGATGCAGGCCGTCGACGCCTATCCTGGCGAAGGCGGCCCCGCACGCGGGCTCGAACCGGTTCGCCGTGCTGCCGTTCGCCAGCGAGCCGGGGAGCGTCCGCGACGGCGCCGAGGCCGTGAAGGCGACTCGAGAAGCCCGCTCCGGCATCCCGAAGCCGCATCCGACGATCGTACCCTCCGGACCTCCGCCGGAGCCGGCCGACGCCAAGGGGCTCGATCGCAAGGGGACCGACCTGGCCGCGGCGCTGGAGGTGGCGGCGGCGGCGATCCCGCCGTTCTACGTCCCCAGGATCGTGCTGATTTCCGACGGCAACCCCACCGATCGGCGACGCCCTCAAGGCCACCGCGGCGATGCAGGGCAAGGTCGAGGTGCTGACCACCCCTTTGCCCGGCCGGACCGAGCCCGAGGTCCAGCTCTCGGCCGTCAACGCGCCGGCCCAGGTGCTTCAGGGCGAGCCCTTCAACGTCGAGGTCCTGGTCGATAGCAACCACGACGACGACCAGGGACGCATCGAGGTCTACCGCGGCGACATCAAGGTCGCCGACCAGCCGGTCAAGCTCAAGACGGGGGAGAACCGCGTCGTCCTCAAGCAGACGATCGACCTGGGCGGCCTGACGCCGATCACCGCGCGGCTCAAGGGCTACCGCGACACGCTGCTGGACAATAACAGCGACTTCGCGCCTGGTCTCGGCCGCCGGCAAGCCGCGGGTGCTGCTGGTCGAGAGCGACCCCGACCAGGCCAAGCACCTGACCTGGGCCCTGGAAGAGCAGAACATGCAGGTCGACGTCCGGCCGCCCCGAGGGGCGCCGGATAACCTGGCCGAGTTGCAGAATTACGACCTCATGGTGCTCTCGAACGTCCCGGCCACCTCGCTGAGCCTGCGCCAGATGGAGGTGGCCCGGACCTACGTCCGGGACCTGGGCGGCGGCCTGATCATGCTCGGCGGCGACCAGTCGTTCGGCCTGGGGGGCTATTACAAGACCACGCTCGAAGAGATCCTGCCGGTCCGGAGCGACTTCGAGAAGGAGAAGGAAAAGCCCAGCCTGGCGATGATGCTGGTGATCGACAAGTCCGGCTCGATGGGGGGCGAGAAGATCGAGATGGCCAAGGAGGCGGCGCGGGCGGCCGTCGAGCTGCTGGGGCCCAGCGACAAGGTCGGCGTGCTCGCCTTCGAAGGCGAAAACTTCTGGGTCAGCGAGCTGCACCCCTGCACCGACAAGGGCTTCGTCCTCGACCGGATCGCCGGCCTCGAGGCCGGCGGCGGCACCAACATGGCCCCGGCCATGGAAGAGGCGCACGAGACCTTGCAGTCGGCCGTCGCCAAGCTCAAGCACGTGATCATCCTGACCGACGGCATCTCCGCGCCCGGCGACTTCGAGGGGATCGCGCAGGCGATGGCCGCCGACCGGATCACGGTCTCGACCGTCGCACTCGGCGGCGACGCCGACCAGACCTTGCTCGAGGAGATCGCCCGGATCGGCAACGGCCGGTTCTACCTCGCCGACGATGCCGCCCAGGTGCCGCAGATCTTCGCCAAGGAGACGGTCACGGCCAGCAAGTCGGCGATCAACGAGCAGCCGTTCTCGCCGGCCATCGTCCGCCCGACCCAGGTGCTGTCCGAGATCCGGCTGGATGAGGCGCCGTTCCTGCTCGGGTACGTCGTGACCCGTCCCAAGCCGACCGCCGAGGTCATCCTGGCGACCGAGTCGGGCGACCCGCTCCTGGCCTGGTGGCGTTACGGACTGGGCATGAGCGTGGCCTTCACGTCCGACGCCAAGGCCCGATGGGCGGCCGAGTGGCTGACCTGGCCCCAGTTCGGCCAGTTCTGGGCCCAGGTGGTCCGCCACGCGATCCGCACGGTCCGAGACCAGGGGCTCGCTCGTACAGGTCGAGCGCAAGGGACGCAAGGCCGTCGTCTCGATCGACGCCATCGAGCAGCCCTCGGGCCGGTTCCTCAATCGCGCCACGACCGAGCTGACCCTGGTCGACCCCCAGCTCGGGACCCGGAAAATCTCGATGGCCCAGGTCGCGCCCGGCCGATACCAGGCCGAGATCGACACGACCCGGCAGGGCTCCTATCAGCTCATGTTCAGCCAGACCAAGGATTCGCAGCTCGTCGGCCGGCAGACGCGTGGCCTGGCCGTGGGCTATCCGGACGAGCTGCGGCTCCGGCCGACGAACACCGAGCTGTTGCGGTCGATCGCCGGCACGACGGGCGGGAAGTTCGACCCGAAGCCGGAGTCGGTCTTCGACGTCCCGGAGCGGACCGCTCCGCGGGCCGTGCCGCTGTGGCCCTACCTGGCCACGGCCGCGGCGTTCCTGTTCGTGCTCGACGTCGCCTTGCGCCGCGATCGATTTCACACTTCTGGGTCGGAGGCGGCGGATCCCGCTTCCCGTCCGGACGACTTGATCGTACAATCGTCGTGAATTAACGGAGCGGAGTGTGGGGAGTGGGGAGTAAGTCAACTGGCTGAGCGGCCTTCGCGTCACTCGCGACACGTGACGAGGGGAGCAAGTGCCATGGGCGAGCGGATCTTGGCGAAGCTCGAGCCGGTGCGCCGGCGTCAACTGGGTCTGGAGGTCCTCCGCTTCGCGGCGATGGGGCTCCTGGCCGGTTCCCTGGTGGGGATCGGGCTGGGTGTCCTCCGCTGGCAGGGGCCGGGTACGGACCGCGCGACGATCTGGGCGGCGCTGGCGATCGTGCTGGCCGGCCCGGTGCTCGGGGCGCTCGTCGGGCTGGCGCGCGGCCGATCGGCCCGCGCGGCCGCCGCGGCCGTCGATGCCCACTACGACCTGAAAGACCGCGCCGTCTCGGCCGTCGAGTTCGTCGGCCAGACGCAGTCCACGCCGGTCCACGCCCTCCAACTGGCCGACGCCGAGCAGCACCTCCAGAGCCTCGACCCGCGCCGGGTCGTGCCGTTCCGCATCCCGACGGCCATGCCGATCGCCGCGGCCGCCTCGATCCTGGCGCTCGGACTGCTCCTCTGGCCGCGGCCGCCCGTCGTCCAGGCCAGGACGCCCGAGCCGCTCGAGAACGTCCTGGCCGCCGCCGAAGAGGCCGAGGAGAGCCTCGCAGACCTCGAGGAGGCCGCCAAGAAGGAAAACGACCCGAAGCTCAAGGAGCTGGTCCAGAAGCTCACGGAGGCGATCGAGCAGATGAAGCAGCCGGGGGTCGACGTCAAGGAGGCCCTGGCCAAGCTCTCCGAGATGCAGGCGGCCATCGCCGCCCAGCAGGCCCAGTTCAATGTCGGACTGGTCGACACCCAGATGCAGGCGCTCGGCGAGGCCCTGGCTTCGACCCAGTCGCTCGACGGCGCCGGCCAGTCCCTCCAGCTCGGGAAGTACGACCGGGCCGCCGAGCAGCTCGAACAGGCCGATCCCAAGTTCGACCGCAAGGAAGTGAAGAACCTCAAGGAGAAGCTGGGCAAGGCCGCCAAGCAGATGGAAGAAGCCGGCCTGGCCGATCTGAGCACCGCCACGACCCAGCTCGCCGAAGCCCTGGAGGACGAGGGGGCCGCCCAGGGCGCCCTCAAGAAGCTCGGCAACCTGGCCCGCGCCCAGGGGCGCCGCAAGCGGATCGCCGACCTGCTCACCATGCAGAACCGGAACCTCTGCGAATGCAAGTGCAACTGCCAGAAGAACGGCGGGGCGAAGATCCGGCGCCGTTCCAAATCGACCAGCCCCAAGAGCACCTGGGGACGCGCGATCAGCGGCAACGTGGACGGCGACAAGACCAAGCTCGACTCGGCCCGCAAGCGCGAGCAGGTCCAGGGCCAGATGGGCGAGGGCGACGCCGAGACCGAGACGACCCACATGCCCGAAGGCCGGCAGACCGCCGCGCGGACCTATCGCGAGCAATACCAGAAGTATCGCCGCATGACCGAGGCCGCGCTCAATTCCGAGCCGATCCCCCTCGGCCACCGCCAGACGATCCGCAAGTACTTCGAGCTGATCCGGCCCCAGGGCGACGAGGCCGAGAAGGCTAGCCCTGCGAGTGGCAAGTGACTCGGTTACAGAGCGTTGCATAGAAAAGTTAAGCCCAGGCGTTGAGCCAGAGAACGACGGAGCGAGCCCCGTTCTATCCAATCTGCCTGTAACGTGACGGTTGTGGCCCCCAATGGAGTCGAAACGCTCCGGATCGTCACAGAGTTTGGGAGGTGGGTCTTGCGCTCCGGCCTGAAGGGCCGTAGGAACCCAGCCCAGGGAGAATCCCTGGGGGCCTCCAAGACCGCCAACACCCGCGGCCTGAAGGGCCGCAGGAACCCAGCCCAGGGAGAATCCCTGGGGGCGTCCAACGCCCAATCACCCGCGCCCTGAAGGGCCGCAGGAGAGAATCCTTGGGGCCTCGAAGGTCTCAAGCACCCGCGCCGTGACGGGCCGCAAGAACCCACTGGCCCCGGTCGCAACGCCGGTGACGGTTCGGAACTTCTCCCAGGACTCGGACCGACCGCCTCCGGCCCTACAGGCCGGTGGGTTGTGGCTCGTGGCAGGACCCCAGGGATTCTCCCTGAGCTGGACTCCTGCGGCCCTTCAGGCTGCGGGACCGACCGCCTCAGGCCCTCTAGGCCGGCGGGTTGTCGCCGGTGGCCGGCCCCCAGGGATTCTCCCTGGGCTGGGTCTCCTGCGGCCCTTCAGGCCGCGGGAGGAAGCCTCGCGCAACACCAAATTGGGTGACGATCAGGAGCTTAAGATTTCTATGCAACGCTCAGTAAGTAGAAGCGAGTCGCGAGACGAGAAGAGAAGACGGTTCTTCAGTCGCCACTCGCTCCTACTGCCCGAGCAATTCCAGGGTCCGCTTGACGAACGCCGAGCAGCTCTCGACCGCCTCGGCGGGGGAGAGTTTGAGCCGCTGCGCCAGCTCGAACTTGCGCAGGAGCTGGGAGTCGAGCTGGCCGGGGCGGACATACAGGTTCTCGCAGGCCAGCAGCAGGCAGCGCAGGCCGAACTCGCGATAGCCCTTGGCGTAGACCAGCGCACGGAGGCAGCAGAACATCGCCTCGTAGCTCAGGAACACGATGTCGGCAGGATCGCCCTGTCCGCTGGTATGGATATTCACAGCGGCGTCAAGACGATCCCCGGCCTTGGCGAGCAACTCGACGATCCGAGTCGGGGCCTCGGAGTCTTCGAGCAGGTAGGGGCTGTCCAGGCACTTGTGGAAGGTATTGATGATGGCCATGGCCGTGGCGTCCCGTCTCTCGTGTCTCTGTCTCTGGTCAGGTTAAGTCCATTCCGATGCGATGGCTTGCAGCTCAATTCAGGGGCGATTCGAGTCACTCTTCGAAGGTGTCGAGGCGCCCGACTTGGCCGGTGTCGGGCGCGGGTGAACCGCCTGATGGCCCCGCGCCTTCGGCCTTGGACTTGGCGGCGGGAGAACCCCCCGCCTTCTTGGTTGCCGGCGATTGAGCCTTCTTGGTCGCTGCGCCGCCAGAGCCAGTGATCCGTCCCCCCTTCTTCATCGCGGCTCCGTATCCCTTGCCGATGTTCGGAGGCGGCGCGGGTGCCCGGGCGGCGGGTTTCGTTGGCGGCGTCGGGAGCGGCTCCAATTTGACGGAACCCCTCAACATCGGCACGGCGGCGGCCTGCATCGGGCCGAGCAGCCAATCGGGCATGACGCCGAATATGACGACGACCAGGGTCCCCACCACGATCGGCAGGTAGATGGGGCGGCTCGCCGGAGCGATCGGTCTTTCTCCCGGCTCGCGGAGGAACATCGCCTTCAGGACCCGCACATAATAGAACGCCGAGACCACCGAGTTGAACAGGCCCAGGGCCACCAGCCAGATCAAGGTGATGGGATGAGCCGTGTTCGACTGGTCGATCGCCTCCATGAACACGTAGAGCTTGGCGAAGAACCCTGCCAGCGGAGGGATCCCGATCAGCGAGAGCATCAGTATCAGGATACAGGTGGCAAGCATCGGCTCCTGGTATCCCAGGCCATTGAGGTCGTCGATGTCATCGGTCTTCTTGTCGCTGACGAGCCAGGCGGCGACCGCGAACGCGCCGACGTTGGCGAACGCGTAGACGACCAGGTAGTAGAGCACCGCTCCGGCGGCCTTCGGCCCGGCGACCGAGATGCTCACCGCCGCCACGCCGACCAGGATGTAGCCGGCATGGGCGATCGACGAGTACGCCAGCATCCGCTTGAGGTTCCGCTGTGCCAGCGCGGCGAAGTTGCCATAGGTCATCGTCACGGCCGCGATGATCGCGACGATGCCGACCCAACCCGGCCCCATCACGCTCGTCGACGGGTTCGACCAGGGGAGCAGCGCGTGGAGGAACACCTTCATCAGCGCGACGATGCTCGCGAGCTTCGAGCCGGTGGCGATCCAGGCCGTGACCGGCGCCGGTGCCCCTTCATACGCGTCGGGGGCCCATTGATGGAACGGCACGGCCGCGACCTTGAATCCGAAGCCGACCATCATCAGGATCGACCGCCATGGCGCCGGCGACATTGTTCCCCAGGCCCAGCTCGGGCGAGACGTTCTCCTGCGGGGCGACCAGGAGTTGACGGATCGCCTCGAAGTAGGTCGTCCCCGTCAGGCCGTAGAGAAGGCTCAGTCCGAAGAGGAACAATGCCGAGGAAACCGATCCATACACGAAATACTTCAGGCCGCCCTCCGCCGACCGTCGCTTCGTCTTCTCGAGCGACGTGCTCAGGTAGAGGCAGATCGTCATCATCTCGAGGGTCAAGAAGAGTGTGATCAACTCCTCGGATGCGGTCAGGAGCATCATGCCGACCGTCGCCCAGAACATCAGGGCGAAATACTCGCCCCACTCCTCGGTGAATGACCAGGCCATCGAGAGATACAGGATGAGCCCCAGCAGGAAGATGTACAAAATGTTGAAATACCCGACCTGGGCATCGCCGGCAAGCGTGCCGAAGAACAGGGAGGGATCCGTGTCGATCAGGTAGTTGAGCGTCTGTGACCCTAACCACTCGGTCGCCTGATCCGGATACTGACTCACGAACACGGGGAGCGAGACTGACGACCAGAGCTGCAACCATCGCCAGCCCGACGCCGGACAGCGACAGCCAGCCGATCATGTTTCGCCGCGCGGCGGAGCTCAAACGCTTCGCCAGGCCCAGATCCACCAGAGCACCAAGAGGCCCCAGAACGTCAGCACGAGGTGGGGACTCAGAAAGAAGACGTCGCGTAAATCGACCGTCAATGGGGCGTTCGTCGGCATCACGTCTTCCTTAGTGGCAAATGGCAACTACGTAAATATGCTATCATATTCACTGGCCACTGGCCACCGGCCACCGGCCACTCATGACTCCACTTGCGAAGCGGCTACCCGGACATACTGTCGTATCGATCCACATCGGCGGAGTGCCAGCGGCGATAGCAGAGGAGAATCAAGCCGATGCCGACGGCAACCTCGGACGCGGCGACGGTCAGGACGAAGATGGCCAGGATGACCCCGCTCATCGGTCCGGCCTCCGGCACCTCGGGACCATACCGCCAGAATGCCACCAGGTTGATATTGGCGGCGTTCAGCATGATCTCGATCGCCATCAGCACTGCAATGGCGTTGCGCCTCATGAGCACTCCGCTCAGACCGATCGAGAAGGCCGCGGCGGCGAATAGGAGGAACCAGGTCAAAGGGATGTCGGAACCCATGGCGTCAACTCATCTCATCTGGAGGCGTGGTGGGACCGGCTCACGCCGATCAAGTACATTTCGACCAGGACACTCGGAATGAATTCTCATGGTCATTGTGCAGGGAGCCAGCAAAAGACGCCGCGAACTTAGGGAGCCGTGGAGGTCGTGGCCGCCCCGACCTCGACCGGTAGGCCCGCCGCCTGCCCGTTAGTCGGCATCGGGGCACCCGTCTTCTGGGCCGCCACCCGCCTGCCACCCGGTGCGGCCGGCTCCTCCTCCTCACGGTGCGCCACGGCAATCGCCCCCACCAGCGCCGCCGTCAGCAGCAGGCCGGCCACCTCGAACCCGACGACATAGCGGGTCATCAGCTCGTCACCCGCGACTTTCGCCATGTTGCTCACGGCCAGGGCCCGCGGCGACGGCGTCTCGTTCGCGATCGGGGCGATAGGCGGCCGCACATCGTTGTCAGTCCAGGTTTTCCGGTCTTTCAGCCCGCGCTGGGAAACGATCCCGTAGGCCAGCACCAGGAACAGGAACAGCCCGGCGACCAGGCCCGGGACCTGCCAGGCCGAGGGGGTACTCTTGGGGTCATCCCCCTGGATGTTCCGGGTTAACATGATCCCGAACATCAGCAGGATCGCCACCGCGCCGATGTAGACAAGCACCTGGAGTGCCGCCAGGAAATCGGCTTCCAGCAGCACGAACTGGCAGGCGATCGTGAAGAAAAACGCCACCAGGAACAACGCCGCGTGCACCAGGTTCCGCGCCAGCACGGTCCCCAGCGCCGCCGCGAGCCCGAGGCCCGCGATGACTACGAACAAGCTCGGCATGGCCCAGTGCGCGACGAACTGCATCACGGACTCTACGAACTGTATCACGATCCAATCTCCCGCGAGGTTCGTTCACCTCTCGGCTCGATGATCAACGGGATTCGATCCTCACGATAGACGAAGCGGATTGGCGACCCCACACGAATCGGGATGGCTGCACGAGCCCTACTACGCGATCGAGGAGTGGTCCCCGAATCCTGGGCTGACCCGGCCGACCGTCGGCCAGGCGGACCCGAGCAGGTTGCGAGTGGCGGACTGACGGTTCAGAAGCACGACCACCACGATGGCCGCCACGACGATCGGCCCGGTGACCAGCGTACCCACGACCCATCGCCCCAACGTCAGGTAAGGGAGATGGCCGGCTTCCGGACGGATCACCAACTCATACCAGATGCCGGCCACGAACACGTTGACGATGGCCAGGGGGACCAGGTACTTCCACGCGAAGTTCATCAACCGGTTGACCCGCATCCGCGGCAGGGTTGCCCGGATCCAGAACATCAGGAAGATGAAGAACAGCACCTTGCCCATGAAGACGGCGATCAAGATCAGGTCCACCAGCACCAGCGAGGTCACGGTGCCGCCAAGCAGGTTCGTGGGGAAGGCGACGAAGGGAATGGGCGTCCCTCCGCCGAGGAAAAGGGCGGTTGCCAGGCAACTGATCGCGAAGACGCTGAGGTACTCGGCCAGGAAGAACAGCCCGAATCGCATGCTGGAGTACTCGGTGTGATAGCCGGCGATGATCTCCGACTCCGCCTCGGGGAGGTCGAACGGCGTCCGGTTCACCTCGGCGATGCTGGCGATGAGCAGGATCCCGAACGCCATGAAGCCCGGCGGCGACATGACGAACCAGCCGAAATCGACCTGACGATCAAAGATCGTCACCAGGCTCAGGCTGCCGGCCCACAGCACGATCGGTACGGTCGACAGGACTTGCGGGACCTCGTACGAGACGAGCTGCGCCACCGCCCGCATCGCGCCGAGCAACGAATACTTGTTCCGGCTCGACCAGCCGGCCAGGAAGATTCCCAACGGGCTGATGCTCGAGACCGCGATCAGGTAAACCATTCCCGAGGGGATGTTCACAGGCGCCAGGCCGATGGCGAACGGGATGACTGCCATGACCAGGAAGGCCGAGACCAGGACCAGCACCGGCGCGAGCAAGTGGACATAACGATCGGCCGACTTGGGGACGATGTCCTCTTTGGTGATGAGCTTGAGCGCGTCGGCGATCGGCTGGAGGAGGCCCAGGGGGCCGACTCGGTTGGGGCCGATCCGGTCCTGGAACCGGGCGGCGACCTTCCGCTCCAGCCAGACCATGTAAGCCACAATCCCCGGGAAGATGCCGAAGAAGCCCAGTGCGAGCCAGAGAAACCAGCGAATGCCCGTGCCCCAACCCAACTGGACGAGCGAATCCTGGGCGAAGACTGGCGATCCCATCCAACTCATCGCGATGTCCACCGCTGTTTGTCCCCTCTCTCAACTCGGCCGAATGCACCGTCGTTCGAAGATCGAGCCCGATCCGATCACACCCAGCGCAAGACGCCTTTGGCCCAGGCATAGATCAGCCCGACCATGAGGATTACGAGGAAGATTCCCATCTCGATCAGTGCGAACGCTCCCAGACCGGCATAACTGGCCGCCCAGGGAAACAAGAACACGGTCTCAATGTCGAAAACCACGAACATCAGTGCGTAGATGTAATACTGAATCCGGAATCGCACCCAGGTCTCGCCGTAGGTGCGGACACCGCACTCGTAGGCGTCCCCCTTGGCCAGCGACCGTTTCCGCGGTGCGACGATCCGCACGACGAGGAGAGGGGCCAGAGCGAAAACGATCGCCCCGAGGAGGAGGCATCCAATGAAGATGTAGTTGTAGAGAACCATGCCGTGTAACCGTTCCGTGAGTGGAGGGAGACTTTCCCGGTAACGATGCCGAATTTCCGAAGGCCAACCCCGCCAGTCTCAGGGCGACGGACTCGCGACCGTCTCAACCGGCGCCGCTGGGTCGGTGATCACCTCGACCTGGGTCTCGCTGTCAAGGGCCACCTCGGTAATCTCGCCGTCGGTACGCCCGAGCTGGAGGGTCTCCTGCTGGCAATACGATGCCTTGCCACCCATCTCGATCCCGCCGACCGGCCGCCGGCCTTCCTTGAGGACGACCCCTTCAACCTGGGTCAACCATCGGCGATGGCCGACGCGGACGTACTGGGTAACCCGGACGCGAGTGCCAGGGGAGTATTTCGGTTTGGGGGGTGTTGGGATCATGCTCGAGGAAGTATCCTGACGAGTCACCGCACGCGAACGCCAGCCATCAGGAATGCGTGCTGCCCTCAGTCTTGTCTCATCATCAACGCGGCTTTTTCGCTTTGGAGCGACCATCTTAAGGCGGCCGGACAGCCAGAGCAAGACCCCACTCGGATCGTTCTGGCTCCTCGGGGCCAGCGAGTGATCGGTCGCGCCGCGCACTCTCGCGGCGAAGGCCGGTCAGAATTGCCGTCGCGATCGGTGGGCTATCAGGATGCGAACCATCCTTGGATCGTTACCCGACGTCAAATTGCGGCGCCGGCATGGTAGGTGTTCCTGGATTGCATGTGGCGATAGACTGGAACCGCTGAACGAGACGAAGGTTACCCCCAAGTGCTGGCACATGGTCACTTCGGTCGACTTCAGTACACAAGGGGCAAACGGCTATGTCTCCGCGCTTGAATGATCCCGACTGGGAGCCCGACCTCTACGAAACGCCATGCACTTCATCGGAACCTCTCGGTCCGCTGGCGGTCGAGCCGGCTCACGACAAGAAAGCAATCTCGGTGACACACGACCTGACTGATGGCGAGCTCAGACGCTTCGTCAACTTCGATCTTTATTACGACCCCATGCCCTTGCTGGGATTCATCCCACAGTGGGTACTGCTGTACTTGATCTTCGGGGTGGTCGGGGCGGGAGTGGGTCTCATGGCCGTCAAGTTCATCCTTCCGAGCATTCTTGAGCCAATGACGACTTCACGCGATTTCCGAGAAGTGTCGAGTGCACTGGTGAGGGTTATCAACTTTTGCCCTCCGAGCGTTGGAGTAATAGCGACTCCACCGATATTCCTGGGAATCTTCCAGTTTGTGGCCGCCCGTCGGAGGAGTCGGGCGAGAGCGCTCGGGCTCTGTAGGGGCCGAACGGTGACGATCTCGCCACTCGGACTATCCGTCCAGATCCCCGCCGCGATCGGGACGATGGTCGCGATTGGTCCGGGGATGCGCTTGTGGAGCGACATCCGCAAGATCACGAACACCGAAGACGACCTGACGTTCTGGATGCGACCAACGCCGCCCTTCGACTGGGAAGGCCGTGCGCGGGTGATCGTTCCGCTTCGTGTCTTCGCCGACGGCTCTGAAGCCGCAGTCTTCGTAGACGCCGCGCGGCGCTGGCATGCAGTCGCATCCAGTGGAGATGCACAGTGGTGGGACGAAGCCGACCTATGACCGGTTGGACGATAGCCGATCGCTGACCAAGGCGGACGAGAGGTCACTCACATGGCCGCCGGTGGAGACGGCTCGAGCGTCGTCTGCGGCGAGGGCTCGTTCGGCGACTCTGTTCTACTCGCGGCCGCCTCAAACTTGTCTAGCTGTTCGAGGTAGCGTCGGAGTCGATCGATCGCGGTATCCGGTTCGACGTTATTCTCCGGATCGTCGCGACGGCCATGGGCGACCCAGTTGCGGAACTTCCGCACCTGGTTGACCAGAGTGGTCAGATCCACGTCCATCGTCTTGTATGCCTCCATGACCCTCCCGAAGCTGCCGTTCTCAATCGCCTCCTTAAGGTCGTCTACAGCGTTCAATACGGCCGGGTGTTTCACCCGCTCCGTCGCTCGGGCCACATCCGACTTCGTCCGGGAACGGACAGTTGCTTCGAAGACAGAGAACATCACAAGTACGGCAAGGTCATCTAGGTCGTCGAGGATCAAAGCGGCCTTGTTCTGAAGTTCCTCCGCGGTTCGGTCTCGGAGGCGATTGTCGCGGCCGAGGACCGTTTCCAGTGCCGGATCGTTCCACTTTCCGGCCAATTTCCTCATGTCGAGAGCGAGCGTCCGTACGGCGATGTACCACTCCCATGCATCTTCGAGCGTTGGATCATTTCAGCAAATCCCGAAGGACGTCTTGGAGACAGTTCGGGTCGAACGCTCTTAGGTCGATCTTATCGCTTCTCGTTGCATACCAGTGGTCCTGGTCGTCCACGATGCTGCGCAAGAGTATGTATCTTCGTTCCCCATTGGTAATATCCACACGCCCCCCCGACAAGTCGCCCCACCGTTGCTCGTTTCCCGGGAGCATCTGCAAGTGCTGGAGGAGAAGGGGACCGGTTGCGTGGCGGCCCTCAGGCACGACACGAACGGAGTCGGCGTTGATGCGAATCTTGAGCGCCGGCGCGTCGTAGACGCCCAGTCGCTCCTCGACGCGACTCGACCTCGTACCGAATGATTTCGAGGAGCTCTTCCGGGTCTGCCTCGCGAAGGAATTCTTGAATTTGGCCGAGGAGGCAGTTCAGGGCATTGAGCCATTCCGTCCGGCGCCGGCTCCGATCTTTCCAGTCGGACCCCTCGATCTTTTGCCGCAGGAATTCCTGGAAGCTGGTCTGCATGATTGGCCCTCCTCGGTCCGGGCATTACGGTCACCGGGCCGCTCGCCTTCCAGATCAGCGAGCGAGTCCCGGCGGTGGACTCCAACGACCAATCTAAGCCTTGACCGGCTTGGCCGGCGCGGGCTTGGCGGCTGCCGCCGCGGGCTTGGTCGCGGCCAGGGCCTTCTGGAGCCGCTGGTCTTTCTTCTTGGTCACCTTGTTCCGCTCGGTGACCTCGTCGGCGCTGTTCCAGGCGTCCGGATGGGTCTTGGCGTAGAACTCGCTCGAGACCAGCAAGTCCTGGAGGTTGAAGATATGGGTCTGGTGCCGCTCGTAGTTCGATAGCTCGAAGTTGTGGTCCATCTTGATCGCGTCGAACGGGCAGTATTCGGAACACAGACCGCAATTCATGCAGACGTCCATGTCGATGTAGAAGTCCTCGGGGAGCGGGACGACGGTGCCTTTCGGGCTCTTGGCCTGGCTCATCCAGATGCACTGAGGTGGGCAGACCTTCGCGCAGATATTGCACGACGTGCAGCGGACGTTGCCGTCCTCGGTGTCGTAGATCAACACGGGCAGGACGCGGAACCGCTCGTAGACCGGCAGCCGCTCGTCGGGATACTCGACGGTGAAGAGCCCGGATGTCTTGAAATCCTGCCTGATGGTGGGCTCCTTGCCGCGAAGGGGAGAGCGGAAGAAGTCCAGGAGCTGCGTGCCGCCGCCGCGACGCGTCAGACCCTGGCCCGCGCGGAAGTCTTGCCAGAACGTGAGCAAGAACCGCCGGAGTGTGATCAGGTGACCCCGGATGACGCCCGTTCCTACGCCCATGTCATTCGCCCCTTCAGTTCGAGGTGAGCCCGGCCCACCCAACACCATGATACCCGATCGGGATGCTTGATTTCAGACGGCTGAGCCTGTCGGCGCCGGCTCGACGCCCACACAATGCAAGAGGATCGACAAGATCCTTCCGACGGGCTCGAGCGGATACTCAATGCGGTCCACGAAGAGCGTACTCGCCTCAAGTTTGAGGAAACGCCAGGCGGTCCCTGTCGTGACGGCGCCGTGGATCGTCGTCGGACCTTGTCCCTCGCGTTCATTGAAGAGGCGCGCCGCCACCATCTCCGCCGCGCACTGGCCGAGTCCCCCATTGATGTTATCATTCTTCGCCTCGACGATCGTCACGGCCGGCGCGGTCAAGACGAGCTGAGCAGGCGAGCGGGAGAGAATGAAATCACAGTACCCGCACAGTCCCTGCTCCGGCGCAACCGCGAAATCGATTCCGGAGAAGAAACCGATCCGGCACCCGTGCCGCGCCGCACTTCCAGCAGGACCGGTGCGACGATCAATTCGGAGCGGGCTTTCTCGGTGTGAACAGCGATGGCCAGCGTTACGTTCTCATCGAGGATCACACGAAGTAAACGGCTGACAGGGGCCTCTGGGAGTGCACCGAACAGGTCTTCCTTGTCGTTCAGCGTCAAGGAAAAATCGCGGCAAACTCCCGCGAGATTAAAGTCCTTGTACGACATCTCGTCCGGCTCCCCAGCCGATCCAATCTTCGCGATCTCATGGATTGCCAACTGATATTGGCTATCACCATCAACGTGCGACCCGCCCAGTCTTTTCAGGAACTCATCGGCTGACCAGGATCGGTCGCGCACGTCTTCCCAGAAATGGCTACGTTCGAGAAAGTCGCGCCATTGATAAGGATGGCGCAGAATCGACTCGGCGACAGCCGGGCGGGACGGAGCCTCCAGGACCCGAAACGACGACTCCCAAACCCCTTCGTCACAGACGCAGGTGACGAGAAACAGTGGCATGGGAACAAATCCTCCGGCGCTCACCGATCGACCTCGCCCAGGACGATATCCAGGCTCCCCAGAATGCCGACGACGTCGGCGATGGTATGGCCCAGGCACATGGCCTCCATCGCCGTCAGGTTGATGAAGCTCGGGCTGCGGACGTGGTAGCGATACGCGGTGGGTGAACCGTCGGCGACCACGTAGTAGCCGAGCTCGCCCTTGGGGTTCTCGACCCGGGAATACGCTTCGCCCGCGGGCACCTTGATCTGATAGCTCTTCTTGCCGGGGAGGATCGGCCCGTTGGGGATGTCGTGCACGGCCTGCTTGAGGATCCGGACGCTCTCCTTCATCTCGAGCAGCCGCACGTAATAACGGTCGTAGAGGTCGCCGTTCTTGGCGGTCACGACATCGAAGCTGAATCGGTCGTAGATGCTGTAGGGCGCCGCGCGGCGGATGTCGTAGTCAACCCCGGACGCTCGCAGGACCGGGCCGGCGGCCGAGTAGTTGATGGCCTGCTCGCGGGTCAGGACGCCGACCCCCTTGGCACGGTCCAGCACGATCTCATTTTTCGAGAGATAACGGTCGAGCTCGTCGATCCGCTTGTCGAGCCGGTCGTTGACGATCCCCCGGCAGCGCTCGATCCAGCCCTCGGGCAGGTCGAAGGCGACACCGCCGAACCGGAAGTAGTTGCACATCATCCGGCTGCCGGCCGCCCACTCGAACAGGTCGAGGATCAGCTCCCGCTCCTCGATCGCGTACAGCGCCGGGGTGAAGAACGCCCCGAGGTCGTTGAGCAAGAAACCGATCGACCACATGTGGCTGGCGATCCGCGTCAGCTCGGCCATGATCACGCGGATGTACTCGGCCCGCTCGGGCGGCTTGGCATCGTCCCCCATGAGCTGCTCGACGGCCAGCGCATAGCCGAAATTGTTCCCCATGCTCGTCAGGTAGTCGAGCCGGTCGGTGAACGGGAAGTTCATCAGGAACGTGTTGCGCTCGCCGATCTTCTCATGGTTGCGGTGCATGTAGCCCATGACCGGCTTGAGACCGACGATCGTCTCGCCGTCCATGCGAAGGTTCAGCCGGAACACGCCGTGCGTGCTCGGGTGCTGCGGTCCCATGCTGAGGAGGAACTGGTCGGTGCCGAGCTCCTCGACTTCGACCCCGCTGGGCAACAGGGTCTTGCCCTTGGGATCGTCGCCGCTGGAGAGTCCGGCCCAGTCCTTGAAGTCCTTGGGGATCTTCACGTTCGAGCCGTAGGGATTGACCTCCTCGGCCCGGAAGTGCTGGCCGAATCCCTCGTCAACCCGGCTGGAGAAGACCTTGGTGGGTCCCTCGTAATACGGCTCGAGGAAATCCTTGCGGAGCGGGAAGTAGGCGTATCCGTCCCACATGAGGATTCGCTGCAGCTCGGGATGGCCGGTGAAGCGGATGCCCATCATGTCGTAGACTTCGCGCTCCTGGAAGTCCGCGCCTCGGTACACGTGATAGAGCGAAGGGACTTCGCCTTCGCCCTCGGCCTCGGCGGTCCGGACCCGTAGCTCGATCAAGGTCCCGGGGTTGTCGGTGCTGTCGAGCTGGTAGTTGACCTCGATGCAATCCTCGTAGTGGACGCTCTGGAGGCTCGCCAGGTAGTCATACTTGATGGGGTTCTTGTCGCGGAGATAGAGGGCGACCGCGACGAGCTTGTCCGTCTGGACCAGGAGGCCGGCCTGGACGATCGTGACGGTCCCGGGGCCGAACTCGGTATTGATCCGCTGGGCGAGCTCGCCCAGCTTCGCGTCGCCCAGCCAGACGAGGCTCGGCCGGGCCTCGGCCCGCTTGACCTTCTTGCCGGGCTTGGCGGCCGGGGCCGGTGCGCGGCTTGAGCCTCCGCGGCCGCGGGCCGCGCCGTCCGCGGCCGGCGCCGCCTCGCCGCGTGCCTTGGCGCGGATCAGGTCGATCTTGCTGGGGGCCTTGGTGGCCGTCGCTGCCTCGGCCGGAGGCGGCGGCATCCTCAGACGCCGGCTCGGGTTGCGGTGCGGGGATCTTGGCCGGCTTGGGCAGGCCGGCCTCATGGGCATCCAGCAGCCCCATCGCGGTCCGCTCCGCGGCGATCTCTACCGTGCGCAGGTCGATCAGGTCGGGGCCCAGCACGGGGATCGGGATGTCCCGCTCCACATCACTGCGATACCACGGCGTGTTCCCCTTGCGGTTGATGATCGGCATGTCGATCTTCTCGCCGTCGATCTTCTTCTGGAGCATGATCAGGCCGTTCAAGAGGGCCTGGGGGGTCGGCGGGCAGCCGGGGATATAGACATCGACCGGAAGGTACTTGTCGATGCCCGAGACGACGTTGTACCCCTCCTTGAACGGCCCGCCGCCGGTGGCACACGCGCCCATCGACATCACGTATTTCGGCTCGGGCATCTGGTCGTAGAGCCGCGGCGATCATGGGCATCATCGTCTTGGTCACGGTGCCCGAGACGATCATCAAATCGGCCTGCCGCGGCGAGCCGCGGAAGACCTCGGCGCCGAACCGCGCGATGTCGAACCGGCTGGAGGCCGTGCAGATCATCTCGATCGCACAACACGCCAGGCCGAAGCCCAGCGGCCAGAGCGCCGAGCGTCGGCCCCAGTTGTACACCGTGTCAACCATCCCCAGGAGCTTGTCCCACGACGTCACCAGGACGTGCTGCTCCAGCTCCTTCTGAAGAACGGGGTCGATGAACGTGCTCCACTCCGGGCGGGTGATTGTCTCATTCGTCATGGTCGGATTGTCTATGCCTGAATGAAGACTCGCAGCCGAGGAGGCGAGCCCGTGGGTGCTGGGTTCGCCGCCGCGACGCTCCATGATCGTTTGACCGGCGGATCGAGGGGCGAGGGATCATCGCCATGCCCCGGATCGTTCGGGCACTTCCAGCGGATTTGGCATATCCTAAACGGCGCCGCCCGGTTCCGCCAGAGGGGACCCTGGTTCGGGAGTCGGCAGAAACCTCGACCGTGAGGCCGGGTCGGCCGCCGCCTCGGCCCGCCACGGTCGGCCGATCAGGCGATCGAAGTGCGCCAACGGCATATCGCCAGGCCCAGAGTCCGACCAGCGAGGGGACAATGATCGCGATCAGCCAGGAGGCGAAGATCCGGAGCGGCGTCTGACCATCGGGCAGCCTGAACCAGTGGACGCTCGCATTGAGCGGGGATGCCAGCATGTCGGCGAAATCGCGGTACGACAGCAAGCACGTCCAGAGCATCAGCGGAGTCGATCCCGAGCCCAGGATCAGCGGATTGATCGGGGGCGGCAGGAACACCGGCAGCGTGCCCGATCCGATCAGGGCGAAGATCAGCAGCAGCGCCATGCCGCCGCCAGGGCTCGTGTCCTTCTCGGAGATGGCCACCAGAGTACCACACGAGACGAAGAACCAGATCGACGCGACCAGTATCAGGATCGCCAGCATGTACCCCAGCGGATGAACCGCCCCAGTGGCGAGCCCGAGGGTCCAGAGGATCAGCAACGCCGCGATCGCGACCCGGCATCGCATCACGGCCGCCCGCATCCATGAACGGAGGAAGTCGCGCGCCGTCAGTGGCGTCGCGAGCAGGCTCGTCCACGTCTCCCTGGCTCGCTCCAGTCCGAGGAATTCCGTGGCACTGGCCGCCAGGTAGAAGACCATGACCAGGGATATGGCGAGCGTCGCGAAGCGGATGAAGACGTTGAAGTCGAATCGAGCCATGTCGATCGAGAATCCCGGGCCGGAGCCGGGTAGGAAGATCCGCGCGATGATGTTGAAGTCGGGTCGCTCATGGACGGTCGCACCCGATCCATAACCGTGTCTCCAGACTTCCACCATGGCGGGCCTGGCGAAATAATACGTCCCGGAGACGATCGCGGCCAGCCAGATGATGTGGAGCAGCACGAGGACGGCCTTCATCAAGCCATTGGCCCGGGTCGTGTTCAACTCCCTCCAGACGATCGGATCGTCGCTGACCGGAGGGCGGGGCCGCAATCGCCACACGGGACGTCGCCTCTTCAAACGCGAGGCTCCCCGATCGCCGCTCGCCAAGGCACGATACGCCGGCCGCAGCCGTGCGATCGCCCCGATCGTGAAGCACAGGGTTCCGAGGGACTGAATCGCGATCATCTCGCCGACGATTCGGACCAGTTGCTCCCAGGAACTCAGCCCCGTAGCCACGCTGAAAAACGCTCTCATGGGGCCGCTGGAGACGAGCCACCCGTTCACGGTGGCGACCCAACCGGGCAGGTGGATGCCGAATCGCGGCGGGAACACGCTCGCACTGAACGGGACGATCAGCCAGAGTGGGACGATGAGCATGGGGGCCACCGCGGCCAGACGGCCAGTCCGGGCTTCCACCGAGACCCAGATCGCCCCTGAACCGAAGAACAGAATCGTAGACAGGAAGCCGGCATCCGCCAGCAAGAGCAAACGCAAGTCAACCCCACCCAGGACATGTAACAGCAACATGATCGGAAATCCCGCGGCCAGGACCCCGCAGGCACCGACCAGGCAACCGGCGAGCTTGCCCAGGACGATCTCGGCACTGCTCATGCGGCGTGATGTAGCAGGAAATCGAGGGTCCGGCGTTCTCGCTCCTTGGCGATCGAGAATGCACCCCGGATCACGACCGAGGCGTACAACGCGGTGTGGAATACCAGACTCCAGCCCAGGGCGTTATTGGTTATCCGCGCCATCGTCAGGCTCGTGACTTCGCCCCCGGCCGAGTAAGACCAGGTTCCGAACACCCCGACGATCACCGCGGCCAGCAAGGCCGCGAAGGTCGCCCGCTCGGACTGCAATCGCGCTGCCCGATGCATCGGCCATCAGCTCGCGGCGAACGATCGGTATGATGGTCAAGGTGGCGTCCTCTCGTTGGCCCAGGACGGTCCATCGGAGTTTCTGGAGAGCCGGTTCCGAATCAGCGGCTCTCAAGTGGTTTTAGCCCGTTGCGGCGTCGAGCTAATC
This sequence comes from uncultured Isosphaeraceae bacterium, assembly GCA_963842405.1. Classification (GTDB taxonomy): domain Bacteria; phylum Planctomycetota; class Planctomycetia; order Isosphaerales; family Isosphaeraceae; genus CAVZRC01. The sequence continues at coordinate 815,578 of CAWJGW010000011.1, forward strand.
GGCCTGCGCTGACACGATCGACAGATGCTTCGCGCGGCGAACGCCCGGCCGATCCTCGGCCACCGGCTCGGCCCTCCACGGTCGGCCGACCAGTCGATCGAAGTTCGTGAGGGCATATCGCCAGCACCACCATCCGCCCAGGGCCGGGCCGACAATTCCGAGCATGCATGTGGCAAGCACGAGAAGCGGTCCTTCGCCCGTGTTAAGCCCGAACCATTGCAGCGTGGGATAGGACGCGTAACGGAACGCGGCGCGGACCTCCCGGTAGGACGCGAGCGACAAGGAGAGGACGAACGGGTGTGAGCCGGCGCCGAGGAGCACCGAGCTGAACCGACTCGGCAGCAGGAACGGTACGGCGCTCGAGAACAGCAACAAGCCCAGGGCCAGGTTGAGGCTCTTGCCGATGGCCTTGGCCTGGTCGGTCGCCTGGAGGGCGGCCCGAACGCCCCAGGTCGCGAGCAGCCAGGTCGATGCCGCCAGCACCATCAGACTGACGAGGTATCCGAACGGATGGATCGCCCCCGCGATCACGCCGAGCGTCCAGAGGACCAGGATGATCGTGAGGAATTCGCGTAACCGCCACGCCGTCGCCAGGATCGCCGCCCGGACGATCGGACGCGCGGTCATCGGCGTGGCCAGCAGGCTGGTCCAGGTCTCCTTCGCACGTTCCCGGGTGAGCACCTCGGCAGGACGTGCCCGCGACCGCGAGCACCAGGATCATGGCCAGCGGAATGGTCGTCCATCGCAGGAACAGGTTGAACTCGATCCGCGCCATGTCTTCGGGCTGATCGTCGCCCAACCCGCCGACGAACAGGCCGACGAACAGGTTCAACTCGGGACGATCCGCGCTCGTCACGCCCGATCCATAACCGTGTTGCCAGACCTCAAGCAGGGCCGGCCTGGCGTAGTAGTAGGTCCCGTAGGCCAGCAAACCCAGAAACCCGAGATTGATGAGCGAGCCGATGGCCTTCATCCACACCACTATTCCGGCTGGTGTACATCTCTCTCCAGAGGATCGGGTCGTCGCCGACCGGCGGCCTCGGCCGCAACCGCCAGACCGGACCCTTCCGAGCCAGGCTCCGGGCGCGGGTCTCGTCGCTCACGTTGGCCCGATACGCCGAACGCAAGCGGACCATGGACGCCGACCAGCAGGAGGACGCCTCCGACGATTTGCAAGCCGCCCATCCACTGCGACCGCATCGATCAGCCCGCGCGACGCCCCGACGCCCATCGCGAGTTTCATCACCACGCCGATGGGACTGCTGGCGATCAGCCAGGCATTCACCGTCGCGGCCCACGCGGGGAGGTGCAAGCCGAACTGGGGCAAGAACATGGACACGAAGAAGGGGCCCATCAACCACGTCATGGTGGCGAGGACGGTTAGACTCGCCGCGCGGCGGGCATTCGGCGCCGTGACGGAGAACCAGATCGCCAGCGATGCCAGGAAGAACGCGGTCGTCGCCAGGCCGGCGTACGCCAGGAAGATGACGCACATGTCGATGCCGCCCAGGATGTGGAGCAGCAGCATGACCGGCAGGCCCGCGGCGATCGTCGTGGCGAACAGGACCAGGCGCGCCGCCAGCTTCTCCAGGATGATCTCGGCGCTGGTCAACCGCGTGATCAGCACGAACTCGAGGGTCCGGCGATCCTTCTCGCCGGCGATGGCGGTCGCGGCCCGGACCACGACCGGACCCATCATCGTCGCCGCGTGGACGCCCGACGATCAGGATGAACGCCCGCTGCGCCACTTCTTCCATGACGACGTTCGAGACATGCCCGTTCCCCCAGTAATACCAGGCCGCGAAGGTTCCCAGCACGATCGCGAGCAACAGCCCGGCGAAGTAGCCCCGCTGAGAATGGACCCGCTTCCCGTCGCGAGGCGGCCACCAACTCCCGCCAGAAGATCGGTATCATGGTCAAGGTCGGCGTCCTCGTCGATGGCCCGAAGACGTCCCCGGAGATTCCGGTAGGCCTGTTCCGATCACGACTCCTCGCGATCGGCTCCACAACGAGATTCGGAGCCACGACTTCCGGAACCTATCACAAATGTCAGACGAATGCAAGGAAGGATGTCTGCTCAGTGCTCGGGGAGGGATCCTGATTCGAGGACAATCGCGGTGACACCCGGACCCAAGGCGCTCGAATTGATCCTGAAGCGGTGCGGCATCGTGCTCGGCGGCGAGTCGATCGGCCGGCTCTGGCGCTATCACCAGATGCTCCGCGCGGCGAACGCCCGGCTCAACCTGACGCGGATCCACAACTTCGAGAACATGGTGCTGAAGCACTATGTGGATAGCCTGCTGGTGCTCCGCTTCCTCGAGTTGCCCTCGCCGCTGATGGATATGGGCTCGGGGCCGGGATTGCCGGGGATCCCCTTGAAGATCGCCCGGCCGGGCGTCCGGATGATCCTGGCCGAGCCGCGAGGGCGCGGGCGGAGTTCCTCGAGGAGGTTTGCCGGCAGCTCGGCCTGGCGGACGTGGAGGTCTACGACCACAAGGTCGGCCCGGATTATCCCGGACAGGTCGCGGGGGTGATCACCCGGGCGGTGGGACCGATCCCGGAGACGCTCGACCGGGTGGCGTCGTGCCTGGCCGTCGGGCGGGCGGATGATCTTCATGAAAGGGCCGGAATGCGATGACGAGGTGGCCGAGGCCGCTCGGTCGCATGCCGGTCTCTTCCGGCTTGCGGGCGATCGGGCCTATGCGATTCCCGGCACGACCCACCAGCGCCGGCTCGTGGTCTACGAGCGGCTGGAAGGTGAGGCGCCTCGACAACCTCGTGTGAGACCCGATGAGGAAGCCGTCTCCTTCGGCGGTCCGATCCGGGAAATCACCAGCGCCGCCAACCCGGCCTTCAAGCGATGCCGCGACATCCTCGGCGGCCCGGGCATCCGCAAGCATGGCGAGGCGATCCTGGCCGGTGCCCGCATCCGCGACGAGGTCCTGGAGCGATTCCCCGAGCATGTCCTCGGCTGGATGACCGGTGAGAACGGTCCAGCACCGCCATCGGAATCGATCGAGTGGCTTCGTCTGAGCGATCCGTTATTCAAGGAGCTCGACGTCGCGGGGACGCGCTCGCCGCTCCTCTGGGTGCGCGTACCGGAAATGCCCCCCTGGTCGGACGATGACCCATGGCCGGAGGGATGCACGTTGTTCGTCCCATTCCAGGACCCGGAGAACGTGGGGGCCGTGATCCGATCGGCGGCGGCATTCGGGGTCGCGCGGGTGGTCCTGCTCCGCGAGGCCGCCCACCCGTTCCACCCCCGGAGCAGTCGGGCCGCCGGCCCCGCGCTGTTCCAGGTTCCGATCCGCTTCGGCCCCAGCCTGGCGGAGCTGCACGTCGAGAACGCGCCGTTGATCGCGCTCGATACCACGGGCCCCGAGCTATCCGAGGCCCCCTTCCCGGACCGCTTCGGCCTCGTCGTCGGCGTCGAGGGCCCCGGTCTGCCGGCCCACCTCCGCGAGGGGCAGCGGCGGCGGATCGCCATGCAGCCCGGCGTCGAGTCACTCAACGCCGCAGCCGCCACGGCGATCGCACTGTATGTCTGGTCGCTTGGGGGTGGTGGGTGGCGGGTGATGGGTGGCGAGAACGGAGAGACCGCAATCTCATGACATGGGCCGCATGAGGATTGGGGAAGCGAAACGGCACGACCATTTTGACCACCCACCACCCGCCACCCGCCACCCCCCACCCACCACCCGCCACCCCCCACCCACCACCCGCCACCCGCCACCCCGAAGGTCATTCTTTCACCTTCGTCAGCGTGGACAGGATCTGCTCGTAACCGTTTTGCTCGTATTTCGTCGGCCGTTCGCCCATCGGACAGAAGCAGAGAATGACCTTGTTGTCCCCGTCGAACTTGTAGATGCCCTTGGAGGTCTTGCCCTTGGCATCCTCGGGCGACTCGTCGATCTTGAAGTCGATCGTCTTGTCGGGCTTGGCCGTCGAGTCGAGGGTGACCGTCATCTCGTAGGTGCGGCTCGGGGCTTCGATCTTCAGTTTCTTCCCCTTGAAGATATAGGTGATCTTTCCGCCCTCTCCGGACGGCGTGGTCCACTTGCCCTCCAGCTTCTTCAGGTCGGGGTCCACCTTGTCATCGGCCCCTTGCACGCGCACTCCCACATTCGCCGCCAGAATCGCAGCCACGCCCAGACCCATCCAAGCACGCCTCGAATATCATCGTCTCGACCTCCGTTCGTGAGCAGAATCGTTCTTCCATCCTGACGACCTGTCCAGCCGAGCCAGTTGTTATATTCGGGCGTTTTCACCGCATTCTTTTGGAACCGGTCGCCGGATACGAGATAAATGTATACTTGCAATAGGCTCGCAAAATATCAAGCCTTCTGGGGACCAGCCGTTCTTGCGCGCCTCGCGAACGATATGCGGCAGCTCGGGAAGGATGATTTTCCCCATGGCCAGCTCGACCGCCGCGCGCGAGCCCGGCATGACGAGGACGACCCGATCACCGATCAGTCCTCCGACGGCCCGGCTCAGGAGGCAAGCCGGGCCGATCTCGGCATAGCTCAGCATGCGAAACAGCTCGCCATAGCCGGGTAGAGGCTTGGTCAACAGCGCCGTGACCGTCTCAAACGTCTGGTCGCGTGGACTGATCCCCGTTCCTCCCGTGATCAAGACCGCATGCAGGTCCGCGCGCGCGGCGTAGTCCGCGGAGCAGGGGGGTCATCCGTTCCGGCTCATCGGGCACGATCACCCGATCCGCGATCCGATGTCCGGCCGCTTCCGCCATCGAGACGATCAAGGCCCCCGACGTGTCGTTTGCCAGGGTTCGCGTGTCCGAGACCGTCATCACCGCCAGGATCAACGAATCCGGTGCGGCTGCGCGATGTTCGCTCACGGCTTGGCTCATGCGAGAATCCCCCAGACTTCAGAAACGGCGCATCCGTCCCAGTCCAGCAAATGAGATTGGAGTGTAACAGCGGATTGCGGTCGGATGGCGAGTATTCTTACAATAAAGCAAATCACGGCCAGAGAGTGGGTCCTTGGAGGGTGTCGTCATGGGCGCGTGCGGGGGCGAGGCGGGAACGGCGCGTGCTTGAAGGCGTTCAGTCTCCTGATCGGGGTCGCCGCGGTGACGGCATGGGAGGGTTTCCCTGCGCGGGCCGACGTGATCGAGCTGCGGGGCGGCGGCCAGGTCCAGGGGAAAGTCGTTCCGGACCCCAAGAACAAGGATCGCGTCCAGGTCTGGCTGCTCCGGGGGCGGAATCCGCTCTCGTTCCAGAAGGGGCAGGTGGTCCGAGTCATCCCCCAGCCGAGCCCGCTGGACGCCTACATCGTGAAGCGTGCCAAGGCCCCGGCGACGGCGGCGGCCCAGTGCGAGCTGGGAGCCTGGTGCGAAGAGAACAAGCTCAACGATCTGGCCAGGGTCCATTATGAGACGGCCTTGAGTCTGGACTCGAGCTCCGACCAGGCCCACCGCAAGCTCGGCCACATCTACCAGGACGGGGCCTGGCTGACCCGCGACGATCTGAACGCGGCCCAGGGCCTGGTGAAGTACAAGGGCCGCTGGATCACCGCCGAGCAGAAGACCAAGCGGGAGAACGTCGAGCAGACGACCGCGGCGCAACTCTCCTGGCTGCGCCGGATCAAGTTGCTCCGGCAGGCGATCGTCAACGGCTCGAACGACCGGCGGCGGGAGGCGGAGGCCCAGTTGATGGCGATCCGCGACGCGGACGCCGTCGTGCCGCTCGTGCGTGTCTTCGGTCAGGACGATTCGCCGCGTCGCGTCCTGCTGGCCTTCGTCCTGTCCTCGATCGGCGGCCCCGAGGCCACCAAGGCGCTGATCCGGAGGGTCCTGGACGAGCCCGATTCCGAGGTGCGTTCGGTCACCCTCGAGCACCTCAAGCAGCGCGATGAAGTGGGCGTGCCGTCGCCAGTTCGCGCGTGCGCCTGGCATCCGAAGACGTCATCGTGATCAACCGCGCGGCCTGGGCGCTCAAGAACCTCGAGGCGGTCGAAGCCGTCCCCCGGCTGGTGAGCGTGCTCATCACCAGGGAGGACCAGATCATGATGGTTCCCTCGGGCGTCACGTACAACGGGCCTGCCTTGGAGATGTCGGCGGGGGGCCTGGTCCCTCGGGCGGCCAACAACAGCGGGATGGTCTTCACCACACCGCCCCTGGTCAGCAACGGCGCGGTCGCCTATGGCATGATGGCCGTCCCCTACTATGCGATGGGTTCCCCGAGTACCGGGCCGACGGGTCTCAACCTCGGCGCCCCGCTCAAAGGAGGACCGGAGCCGAAGGTCGTGACGTTCACCTACCGGAACGTCGAAGTCCTCGCCGCCTTGCAGAAACTGACCGGCCAGGATTTCGGTTATGACGTCGATTCCTGGCGTCGATGGGTCGCCCGCTCGTTCAACCCCAATCCCAAGCCGGCTCGCCGCGTACCCCAGCCTTGAATTTTGGTCCTTGGCCCTTGGCTCGCTGACGCGTGTGGACTGGCCTCGCCTGATGAGGCGAGGCGCCGGCGTCCAGCCATCGCACACACGGGCATTGCTTGTCGCCCACAACACTGGATCAAGGAACGAGGACCAAGGACAATAGACTGTGTCGAACGAATGGAGTGACGAGCTGGATGAACGTCGGGCGCTGATCCGGCAGGTTCGACAGCGGCTCGAGTCTCTGGGCCGGGCCGGCTTGGTCTACATTCCCGCAGCGGTCGAATCCGAAGCCGGCGGAACCGGTGAAGCGTGGCCCTCGGGCTCGAGCGAGCGGCGCCGAGCCGAATGCATCTCCGAATGCGGGCGTTGCGGGTGCCCGTTCCGTTGAGCGTCGCCCCGAGCCCGCCACTCCGCCCTTGACGGCGCCGGTATTGAACGAATCCCGGGACAAAGGACCAAGGACCAGGGACCATTCGCGAACATCGCTGTTCGGCGAATCCGGGATTCGAGACGCCGCCCGTGCCCGCGAGCGATCGTCTGGCGATCCTCACCGCGGCGGCGGCCGAGGTCGCCGGCTGCACGCGATGCCCGCACCTGGCCGCGACCCGGAAGCAGACCGTCTTCGGCACCGGCTCGCCGACGGCCCGGCTGATGTTCATCGGCGAGGCCCCGGGAGCCGACGAGGACCGGATCGGCAAGCCGTTCGTCGGCGCCGCCGGCCAGTTGCTCACCGACATGATCACCAAGGGCATGGGACTGTCGCGTGAGGAGGTCTACATCGCGAACGTCATCAAGTGCCGGCCGCCCGGCAATCGCACGCCCACGCCCGAAGAGGCCGCCAACTGCTCCTCGTACCTCGACCATCAGATCGCCGTCATCCGGCCGGAATTCCTCTGCCTGCTCGGCAAGACCGCCGCCGTCGCCCTGCTGGATCTCCTACCGACGACCCGCCGTGATCCAGATGAGCAAGAGATGGCACAGTTACCGGGGAATCAGGACCCTCGTGACATACCATCCCTCCTACCTGCTCCGCACCCCCTCGGCCAAGAAGGATGCGTGGGAGGATCTGCAACTTCTCATGAAAGAGATGGGAATCGAGCTTCCCGGAAAACGGAACCGGGAGTAGACGACGGGCGGGTCCGATCGAACCAGGCGCGGTGAAGCGGTGAATCTCCAGCAGCACATCGGCCGCAGCTTTTCTCGAACCGGTTGCTTGTGCAGCGGATACAATCGGACGAGGATCAGCGCCCAAAAAAACCTCGAAGTCGGTGTCGGCGGGCGTGTACAATCGGTTTTGGAAGTGTTCTCTTCTCAGACGGAGCGAAAGGCCATGCCGATTCACGACTGGACCCGCGTCGATGCGGGATTGTTCCACGCGTTCCATCAAGGCTGGATCATCAGGCTGAGCGACGCGCTGAACGCCGGCGTCTTGCCGCGTGACTATTTTGCGCTCCCGGAGCAGTCGATCCAGGGTCCGGTTCCCGACATCTTGACCTTGCAATTGTCAACGGAGCCCAATGAGCCGAGCGCGACCGGCGCCGGGCTGGCCGTGGCCACGGCTCCTCCCCGGACGCGAGTGGTGCGTCATGCCGAAGATCGCGTCTATGTGCGTAAGAAGGATCGGATCGCGGTCCGTCACCGACATGGCCAAGTTGTCGCCGTCGTCGAGATCGTTTCGCCCGGCAACAAGGCGAGCACCGGCGAACTACGCACGTTCATCGAGAAGACCTCGGATCTGATCATGCAGGAAGTTCACCTGCTGGTGATCGACTTGTTCCCACCCAGCAAGCGCGATCCCCAGGGCATTCACAAGGCAATCTGGGACCAGATCAAGGAAGAAGACTTCGAACTTGCCGGCCGACAAGCGTCTGACTCTTGCATCCTACGATGCGGGGCCGCCCCGACCGCTTACGTCGAGCCGGTCGCGAGTGGGGGACACGCTGCCCGAGATGCCGTTGTTCCTGAAACCCGGGTTCTACGTTCCCGCGCCGCTGGAGGCCACCTACCAGGAGAGGTGGAGTCATTTTCCGGCACCGATGAAGAGGCTGCTGGAGACGCCGCCTGAGAATCCGTCCGAGCGGCAGTGACCACGGGCTTCGATCACCCCTTCGCCGCGACGGCGGCCCTGGCGGCCTCGACGACCTTGGCGGCGGTGAGGCCGTACTTCTCCAGCAGCGCGTCGGGCGCGCCGCTCTCGCCGAACTGGTCGCCGAGGTTGACGTATCGGATCGGGACCGGGTGGATCTCGGCGAGGGTCATGGCGACCACGCTGCCGAGCCCGCCGTGGGCGAGGTGTTCCTCGGCGACCACGATCGCGCCGGTCTGCTTGGCGGCCGACTTCAGCGCCCCGCGGTCGATCGGCTTGACGGTGTGCATGTCGAGGACTCGGGCGTTGATCCCCTCGCCGGCCAGCGTCTCGGCGGCGTCGAGTGCCGGGGCGACCATCAGGCCGTTGGCCACGATGGTCACGTCGGAACCCTCGCGGAGCTTGATTGGCGACGCCGATCTGGAACGGGGTCGAGCCGCCGGTGTAGATCTTCGGCACTTCGGGACGTCCGACCCGGAGGTAGACCGGCCCGACGTAATCGAGCATCGCGTTCGTCGCCGCTTTGGTCGATTCCTCGTCGGCCGGGACGATGACCACGAAGCCGGGCAGCGAGCAGGCCAGCGAAACGTCCTCGATCCCCATCTGCGAAGCCCCGTCCTCGCCGATCGAGATGCCCGCGTGGCTGCCGACGACCTTGACGTTCAGGTGCGGATAGGCCACCGACATGCGGAGCTGATCGTAGGCGTTGCACGTGATGAACGCCGCGAAGCTGGCGATCACGCTGGTCTTGCCCGACGAGGCCAGACCGGCCGCGATCCCGACGAGATTGCTCTCGGCGATCCCGATGTTGAAGAACCGGTCGGGATGTTTCTTGCCGAACCACTCGGTCCGCGTCGAGTTGCCCACGTCGGCGTCGACCACCACGATGTTCGGATGGTCGGCGCCGCTCGCTTCGAGCGCCCGCCCGAACGCGTCGCGGGTCGCCTTGCCCAGCTCTCGTTTCGACTGCAACGCGGAGGAAGCACCCGCCATGACTGATGACCTTTCTTGAGTGGCGAGTCGTAGTGGCTAGTGGCGAAGTAAATGCACTGTCTCGTCTACTCGCAACTCGCACTCTCTGGAGAGACCTACTCACCGCCGTCGCGACCTCGGCCAGGGCCTCATCGAGGTTCTTGGGCGGAACCGGCTTGCCGTGAAAATTGGCGTCGCCCAGCTTGCGGAGGAGGTTGAGGATGCCCTGGCCCTTGCGGGTCAGCGAGACGATGCAAGTGGGCATGACCCTTGACGGCGTTGGCGCGGTCGAGGGCTTTGAGGACCTCGCCCATGTCGTTGCCGTTGATGACCTGGGTCTTCCAGCCGAAGGCGGTGAATTTGCCGTCGATCGGGTCCATGTTCAGGACCTCCTCGGCGGCGCCGGTCTGCTGGTAGTGGTTGCGGTCGACGATCAACGTGAGGTTGTCGAGCTGAACTTGGCGGCCGAGGCGGCGGCCTCCCAGTTCTGGCCTTCGTCCGAGCTCGCCGTCGCCAGTCATGACGTAGGTGTGATAACTCTTCTGATCGATCCGAGCGGCCAGCGCATGGCCGATGCCGATCGAGAGCCCCTGGCCGAGCGAGCCGGTCGAGGCCTCGACACCGGCGAGCCGCTTCATGTTCGGGTGTCCCTCCACCGGGCTGTCGATCTTGCGGAGGGTCATGATCTCGTCGTGCGGGAAGTAGCCGGACTGGGCCAGCGCCGCGTAGAGCACCGGCGCCGCATGCCCTTTGGAGAGGATGAACCGGTCGCGGTCCGGCCAGTGGGGATTCTTGGGGTCGTGCCGCAAGAATCCGCCGAAATACAGGGCCGTCACGACTTCGGTCGCCGACAGCGAGCTGCTGGGATGGCCCGAGCCGGCCTCGGTCGTCATCCGCAGGATGTCTTCCCGGATCGACTTGGCGCGGGCCAACAGGGCGTCAAGGTTCGCCACAGATGCATCCTCCACGATCCACTGACCCCGTGGCTGCTCAGTTGCATGGGGGCCTGCGAATTCGGATGGCCCACTGGGGGTCGCTACCTGGGATTCTTCACAATCTGCGGGATTTTGCCGCAAATCGAGTTCCAAACTTAACGCCTGATGGGCGATTCGGGCAAGAGGGTGGTCCCGAGAGATGGGCATCGAGTCGAATCCTCGCCTATCATCGAGCTCAACGATCGAGCGAGGAATCCCAGAGCGGGTCGTTGATGCCTGTCGATGGTCGAGGCCCTTCCGCGCGATCCTCACACCCCTTCCAATTCATCAACGGCGGCTTGGCGGCGGCCGACTTGCGAAAGCTGTGCGGCAGGAACCGGCTCGTGAGACCGGATCTCCGCCGTTGGGCGTCAGTCAAGGCGGCAACTCACTGGAAGCGGTGCGGACCTTGCCGCATGATCCCTTGGTCCCGCACCATCGTCTCGACTGCGGCGAAGATCGGGGCGACCCCGGAGAATGCCAGCGTGTTGCCGGGGGTCAGCCTGCGATTCCTGGACCGCGACGCTCTGTTCGATGAGCGTGCTGGCTCCCCAGAAAGTGAGCATGGGCACGTCGGCGGCGTCTCGTCCCACGGCGATCGGGACCAGGGCGGGTCTCGGCTGCTCGGAGGTGGCATCGACGTTGTGCCAGGCCCCGCCGAGGTAGACCTGTGCGAAGCCGTGGAAGTCAGGCGGATCGAGTCCCAGGGCATAACCCGAGACATACCGGGCCGGGATCTCCAGGGCGCGGCAGAAGGCGATGACCAGGTGGGCGAAGTCACGACAGACGCCGATCCGCTCTGTCGCGGTATCGAACGCCGAGGTGAGGGTGTCGGTGGTCCCGTAGCGATACTCGACATGCCGCCGGACCCACTCGGCGATGACCCGGACCATGCCGCCGCCTGGCGGCAAATACCCGAACTCGCCGCGAGCCATGCGGAACAGCAAGTCCGACTGACAGTATCGCGAGGGAAGCGTGTAGATCATCGTGTTGACGGGGATCTGCTGGGGAAGGTGCTGGACGGCCTCCACGGGCACGGGGCCGTTCGGAGCCGCCTCGATCGTGGCGTTGAACTCGAACGAGAAGTAGCCTTTCCCGGCCACGAGGTGTCGACGCGGGTTGCCGTAAAGGTCCTGGCTCAGCTCCGCATAGGTCGTCGGCGAGGTCACGAGCCGCTCCTCCTCGACGCGATGCGCAGGGCCATGCAGCGGCGGCTCGACCATCAGGCACAGGAAAGTCTCGGCCGCCAGCTCGTAGGTGGCGGCGGCACGTACGGTCAACCGCATGAACAAACCCTCCGAGATCGGTGGCTCACAGCGACTTGACGTGAACCCCAGCTCATGACAACGCCTGATGAAGTTGTCGGGGTTCGAACTCTCCTTGATGATGAGGTAACCGGGCGGCGAATGCGCTCCGAGGTAACCCTTCAACTTCGGATGCCGGCGGATGGCCGCGAGGAACCTCGGCATTCTCGGGTTTCACGATCGCGGTGCAGTAGCCGAGGGCGATCTCGCCGCCGAGTTTCGATTGCGTCCCCAGCAGGCTGGTGATCGTTGAAGGGAGGGGCTCCAGTTCCTTGAGCACTGCGTGCAGCTCTTCGCCGGGGGAAGCTCCCGCCGGCGCCAGGTCCAGCTTCTTCCGATCCAACTGGAACTCGAAGACTTCGGCGATTTTCTTGATCGTGCAATAGCGGAACAGCGGTACCAGCTTCTTACGCGGGAGACCAGACCCCGCGTAGATGTTGAGGCTCGAGGTCGCTTTGAGTGTGTCGGGAAGTTGAGGCGGCGGTGGCGGCGACTCCAGTCCCAGCATCCCGAGTCCGATGGGGCTGGCGAAGATCCAACCGATCTTCTCCTTCTCGGTGTAATAGATCCATTCGGCGAGGGAGATGGCCTCGATCAGGGCTTTTCGCCGCCTCTCCTCATCCAGCCAGCTACTCCACCCCTCGGGATCAACGGCCCGCGCCGCCAGCCCCAGATCCTGGGCCACCTGAGCCAGGTCTTCCTTCGGCAATCGAGAAAACTCCTGCAACATGTTTCCAAGCTGGAACTCCAGGACGGCCCGCCCTCGGAAGCATGCGAAGAAGAGCGTCAGGAACTCGATGAGGTGCGACTTGTCGAGTTCCTTGACCCGCTTGGGCCGGTAGCCGGTCTGCTTCTTGACATAGTTGAGAATGGCTTGCTGAGTCACTTTGGCAGCCGGTCGGCATCGTGCTTCCAGAACGTGTCGATGTTCGGACCTTCCTCGTATCGGTCATCAAGCGTGGAGGCGATCACATTCGCGATGGCGAGGAACTTGGCGACCGGCTCGAAGAGATACGGGTTGAAGTTGGCCTCCTTACCGATCCGTTCCACGTCGGTCATGTTCGGGCCCAGTTCGTATCTCGGATGAACCCGTCCCGAGAGCATCATGCAGGCGATGGCTCGATAGTAATAGGTGCCGTAGGGTGACCGCACCTCCTTCTTGTTGACCTTCACGATGTCCGCGACAGGAGTTGTCTTCGGACCCTCGACGAACTCCTGAATGGCAGCGGGGAGGCGAGTCTTGCTCATGGAGGTTCTCGTTAATCATCCGGCGATTCGCCGGGGGCCTGCTTGGGAGATCGGGACTTGGAGCCGCGTTTGGTCTTTTCGTTGGAAAACGCTTTCTCCGCCCAGTCGCGGACCATCCGGGCTGAATCCCGTAGGGCAGGGCGAGCAAACGACGGGCCAAATAGCTCCATGCCGAGCCGATATGCGGCCCGGCGAACCCAGCCCAAACCCTCCTTGATCGCCTTGTTGAGCCTTCGCTTCACGACTTCCGGGCCCAACTTATCGGCGTGGAGGCGGATGAGGTCCAGCACACCTTCCGTCACCGCGACGGTGCTCTGCTGGTCGCTATGCTCCTGCAAGAAGAACTCCGCGATCACGTCTTCAAGCGGTTCACCGAGATCCTCGACCAGGGCACACACAGCATGCCGTTTCAGGCCCGGATGCCGCCCACCTGCTCCTCCGGTCTCAATATCCAGATAGATCCCAGGTAATCGTGTCAACTTATCATCTGTCCGTAGGCGAGGCACGGACGGCCTTCGCTCGCTCGGCCACCGTTGGATCTCGGCGGGACACTCCAGGATGCCCCGGCAAAGCTCGCGCTTCGACTTCCGGCGGAATCCCGTCAAAACCCATCAGGTCGTTGAACACGTGGAAGGGCGCTCGGCCGGGGAGCTTCGCCCGGGTGAGAGCGGCCAGCAGGGCATGCAGATCCCAAACATCAACCGGTTTCTTGCTCTCCACGATCAGCCTGCACAAGGGAATCACGTCACTCTCGGCGATGCCCTTGAAGAAATCCTCGGGGATTTGCAGCGCCAGACGAGCCAATCCCGCGGGGTTGAACCGGAGCGTCCACGCCTTCCCTCGAAAGGTACAGCCACGACGGCCCGATCCCCGGCGGCCCGCTGAGATCATTCGGCTCGGCTTCCCAACTCTGCAAGAAAAACCAGGCGACTCGTGCCGCCAGGTCTGGATTCCCTTCTTTGAGCACCCGCAGCGTGACATAGCCGAGCGGTTTGGGATCTTCAAACCACTCGTCGGGAGCGTCTCGAAGCCGGAGCGGTTCGTCCGACTCGAAGAAACTGGCTTTCTCGTAATCGGCAAAGCCGTCGAGGGCGTGTCGCAAGAACTCCTGCCAGTCGGCCTCGTCCAGCCCGAGATCTTCCTTCAGCTCGCGGACAGCCCGAGAATCTCGAGGCTGGTTCACTTGTGCCTTCGATTGCTTCGGCTTGGCCATGGAGCAGTTTCCTTGATCGGTGATCGAGTCTGGTGCAGAGCGTAATGTTGTCAGGACGACAAAATCAAGAACTTCCGGTCCCGGTTATTCCGCGACATGCTCGCGGGCCTGGCGCGATCGTGTACATTATGGTCTACCTTTCGCCGAACGCCGCTGATATCCGTGCTTCGATCGCTGGCGAATCCGGGAGGTCTCGAGCATGCTGCGGATGTCTCGTCTCAAATCGGCCGCCCTCGGGTTGCTGGCCATCGGCATCTTTTCCGGGACGATGCCGGCCTCCGTTCTCGCCCAAGCCGGCCGAGCCCCAGCCGAAGGCCGATCCGGCGGCAACCCGGAATCGGGACCTCTACGGCGATCCCTTGCCGCCTGGTGCCCGGATGCGGCTGGGCACGATCCGGTATCGCCAGGATTCGCCGATCTATCGCATCGCTTACACGCCCGACGGTAAGCACTTCGTCACCGATGGCGAGGATAGCATTCTCCGCGTCTGGAATGCCGACGACGGCCGGGTGGTCCGCCGCATCGATCCCGAGGTCGGCGCGATGGAGGACTTCGCCCTCTCCTCGAAGGGGAAGCTGATCATGTCGTCCGGGATCACGCTCGAGCCCGGCGAAGGATACGTGCGGCATGTCACGATGACCGAGCTCGAAACGGGCCTCGTCGTGGATCAAGGCTCGTGGGTCGTCGAGAATCTCGGCATCGACCCCTCGCACTTTGCCCGGATCGTCAGCTTTTCGCCATCGGTTCGAACGACGGCGTTGTTCGCATCTTCGATGCCTGGACAGGTGCGGAGACTTGCCGGTTCGAGTCGGGCAAACGCAAGATGACCGCGTCATCTTCAGTCGGGATGGCAAGCGGATTGCCGTCGGAATCAAGAATGACATGGGAAGAGCCGATCCGCGAGTTGAAAATCTATGAGGTCGATTCCAGGAAGGAGTTGAGGGTTATCCGCCAGAGCGGCTGGAACTTCGAAGACGTGAGATTTTCGCCGGACGGTAGCACGATTGCGGCCACCACGCATTCCGATCTCTATGTCTGGGTCGTCGAGTCGGGCGAGCGCATTCCCTTCTGGTTTGCAAATGCGGGTCAAATCAGTTACTCCGGCGATGGCCGCACTCTCGCCGGGATCGGATCGACGGGTCGGCTCGGCATCTTCGACCTGGCCACCCGCCGCATGGTCTTCCTGTTCAACACGGATGTCACCAATTTACGGCACAGTCGCGTTCTCTCCGGACGGCCGTGTCCTCGTCGCCAACTGTGGATCGCATGCCCTCCACTCCTGGGAGATCAAGGCCCGCCGCGATCGGTTCGCGATGCCCGATGCTCATGCGGATTCCGTGAACAGCATCCTTTGCACGCCGGACGGAAAAACGCTGATCACGGCCAGCGAAGACGAGACGATCCGACTCTGGGATCGCGCCACTGGCCGGCAGAGGCGATTGCTGAAGCACTCGAGCGGCGTGAAGATGATGGCCCTCTCCAGGGACGGCCGGTGGCTTATCGCACCCATGAGCGTATTCGGTCAAGTATTTATATGGGACCTGCAAGGTAGTGGCGGCCCCACCGTCCTTTCCAGTCGCGGGGGTCTTTTCGGGGTATCGGACTGGCCGCTCGCCATGCGGCTGGTCAACGATGATCGGACGATCCTGTTGATCACAAACGCGGGAAAACTGCAAGGCTGGGATCTCAGGGAACGCCGGACACGGGAGATGGCCCAGCCGCAATTCTCACCGCCTCCTGATACCCGATTCCCTGGTGTTGACCAGGTCATGATCAATCGGGCTGCCTTCCTGGCCGGTGGAAAGCGATTGCTGATGGACCAGATCTTCAGTGGGCTGCATTTCATCGATGTGCAATCGGGAAAAGAACGAGCCCATGTTGCGGACGCCGTGAGGCGGCTTTCTGGTTGTCTCGCCGGATGAGCGGATCTTGGCCATGGCCTCATCAGGTGGTGAAACCAGGACTCACAAGGCGTCTTATCGTGGGAAAGGTACTGACGACTGGCGTTCGGTTCGGCACCACGAGTGGAATCATCAAGCTCCTGGACAGCGAGACGGCCAAGGAAATCCGCCGGATTGTCGTCCCCGACTCAGAAGTCTGGGCCCTCGCTTTCTCGCCGGACGGCAAGACCCTGGCCGCGACCTCCGGCTGGGAGACCGGACTGGTCCACCTCTACGAAGTCGCCACGGGCAAGGAAATCCGAACGATACAGACGCCGTCCCTTCGCTCCCCGGCCCTGGCGTTCACGCCTGACGGCAAGCAACTGATCACCGGGATGGCCGATGCCTCGGTGCTGATCTGGGACGTCGAGCGGACTCCTTGAGGCCGGCGATAGGAGGCGTCGGCTGTCCCTGCATCACTCATAGAAATCCCGCACGGCCACGCGAAACTCGCCCAGGATTGTGGGCAAGGTGAACTCGTCGTTCTCCGACAGGATTCGAACCGGTTCCTCGCCTTCATAGAGGTAGAGATTGCGACGACTCGGATCGAGCACGCAGACGACGCCGACGCCGGCATCGAGATACTCGACCACCTTGGCCATGACCTTGGGCCAGCGGTCATCCGGCGAGAGTACCTCGAAGACCAGCTCGGGAACGACGTCGAGGTACTCTTCGCGGGGAAGCATACCTTTGGGAACGCGGTTGTAGCTGTAAAACGCCACGTCCGCTCCCCGGACCGTATCTGGCTCGCGTTCGGTGAGCACGCCCGGCGTCATTGGTCACGATCGAGCCCAAGGTCGTGCGGTTTGAGATGACGATCCGACGAGGATGGCGACTTTGCCACACACGTATCCGTGATAGGGTTTGGCGGCGAATTCCTGACTTGTACCGTGGGTGGAGATCCGATATCTCCTGAGCGGAAAATGGCCATGTCAAAGGGCCTACGAGACGTCTTGTTACGGTGACGTCGAACGCCACGCATCGGCATGAGGCCCACTGAGGGTCTCGGCCATCGCAGTAGGCCTCGTGGAAAGGAATCCAGGCTCGACGCCACCCTGATTCACCGGTGGGGATCAGATCGTGGTCGATCGACCCTCGTTGCCATCAATCGCGGTCAGCCGCCGTTGCCGGACCAAGATCAGGTCTCGTGCCAGGTCGTCCAGCACTCCCTCGCTGACGACGCTCGCCTTCGACGTTGTAGAAGCCTTCGCGGAGCCCGAAGGGCCAGTCAGCGGGGCCATCGAAAGAGACGGCGAAACGAAACTCGTGGTCGAAACCGCCGGTCCGGCCGCCGACGCACGCGTACCACTGGTGACCGTCACGTCCTGGGCGAACTCGGAGGTATCACCGATGGGATCGGTGGCCGTCGCGCTGATGAACTCGCCCGCGGGGACCGACGTCTTGAACGTCGCGGTGAACGTAGCGTTGCCATTCGCATCGGTCGTCACCGTGACCTCGCCGAGGTAGGTCTGGCCCTGGCCGTAGCCGCTGGGATCGGCCGTGACGTTCGCGAAGAACTGGACCACATAGCTCGTGCTGGCGGCGCTGTTGAGGGTCCCCGCGATGACGAGCTTCCCTCCGGAGCTGATCGCCGAGGTCAGTACGGGATAATTCTGGTAGTTGTTGGGACCGTAGATCGGTCCGCCCGGATGGTTCGGCGTCACGCCGTCGTCGCCCAGGTCGATCCCCAGCCCCTGGTTGGCGTAGATCGAGTTCGAGAGGATCGCCACCCCGGTCGTCGGGCCGTTGAAATCGTCGACCACGGCGACGCCGCCAGCGTGTTGTAGGCGATCGTGTTGCCCGCGCCGCGGCCGGTACCCGCCGATCGTGTTGTTCGACAGTTCTGCACGTAGACCCCGTGACGCCGCCGTTGCCCAGGTCCTCGTCCCGGTCAGCGTCGGTGCCGATGAAATTCCCCTCGACAAGGTTGTTGTTGCCGAGGAACGTCGCCGATGATCGATCCCGTCGCTGGCCGTTGGCGGAGATCACGTTGGCCGCCGGCTGGCGGTCGTCCCGCCGATCGTGTTGCCGCGACTCGTCGAAGAGGTCGATGCCGTCTGCCGGCATTGCCCAGCGGGATGGGTGCCGGTGATGTCGGTGCCGATCAGGTTGCCCTCGATCAGGTTGTCGCCGAAGATCTCCGAGGTCGCGAAGATGCCGTCGCCACCGTTAGCCGAGATCACGTTGCCGGCGCCGGCGGCGGTCCCGCCGATCGTGTTGTCGCCCGAGTCGCTCAGGCCGATCCCGTCGCCGGAGTTGCCCAGCGGCATGGGTGCCGGTGATGTCGGTGCCGATGAGGTTGCCCTCGATGAGGTTGTTCGGTCGAGGCGATGAGGCCGATCCCGCCGCCGTTGGCCGAGATGACGTTGTCGAGGATCGCGTCGTCGGTCGCGGTGAACTCGGCGCTGAATACGTCGATGCCGTCCCCAGCCGTTGCCCAGCGGCCAGCGGTGCCGGTGACGTCGGTGCCGATGAGGTTGCCCTCGATCAGGGCATCGATCGAGTCGTTGAGCTGGATGCCGTCGATGCCGCTGGCCGAGATCAGGTTGCCGCGCCGTCGCCGCGGCCCCGCCGATGGTCGGCTGAAGGGGACTCGTACGAGACTCGACGCCGATCGCCGTTGCCCATGGGATGAGTGCCCGTGGGGTCGGTGCCGATGAAATCGCCCTGGATGACGTCGCCGGTCGCATCGCTGCGCGTAGACGTCCGGGTGCCGAGTTGGCCGAGATGATGTCGCGCCGCGGCGGTCGTGGTCCCGCCGATGGTGACCGACGGCGCGCCGTCGAGGAACACGCCGTCGTTGGAATTGCCCGCCGCGGCCCCGCCCGGCAGTCAGGCCGATGAAGTCGCCGGCGATCAGGTCGCCGCCCGCGGCGTCGGTGAAGTGGAGGCCGTTGGCGAAGCCGGTGATCGAGAGTCCCTCCACGGTGCTGCCGCCGCCGCGAGATGACCAGGCCGTCGGCGGCCGGGACGTTGGCCCCGCTGATCTGGATCTCGATCACCGCGTTATCGCCGCCGGCGAGGGTGTTCTGCTGCGCATCCGGGCTGGCTGTAGCCGTTGATGATCGTGGCGTGGGTGAGGGTGGGCAACGGCGTCAGCGGAGCGATGGTGAACGGCCCGGTGCCGGGGATGTCGAAGAGGATCGTGTCGGGCGGCGCGCTGGTGGCGAGGTTGGCGTCGAGGATGGCCTGGCGGAGCGAGCCGGGGCCGCTGTCATTGGTGTTGGTGACCGTGTAGACGTCTTCGGGTTCACCATCGATCGTCACCGTCGCGACGTTGGAGATCA
The DNA here is from genome assembly GCA_963842405.1 of uncultured Isosphaeraceae bacterium. Taxonomy (GTDB): domain Bacteria; phylum Planctomycetota; class Planctomycetia; order Isosphaerales; family Isosphaeraceae; genus CAVZRC01. The sequence goes on from CAWJGW010000011.1 coordinate 835,001, forward strand.
CCGAGCCCTGGACGTCCTCGTAGGTGAAGGTGTCGGTCCCGACGAAGTTCTTGTTCGGCTTATAGGTGAACGAGCCGTCGGGGTCGAGCGTCAGCATGCCGTGCGACGGGTTGGTGACCACGACCGACGAGAACGGCTGGCCGTTCGTCGCGAGGTCGTTCGCCTGCACGCCGGGGGCGGCGACGGTGAGCGTCGTGTTGAGGTCGATGTGATACTGATCGTTGACGGCGATAGATCGGACCCGCGCGAGGCGACGACCGTGACATCCTGCGGCGAACTCGGAGGTGTCGCCGGTCGGGTCGGTCGCCGTGGCGCTGATGACCTGGCCGGCCGGCGACGACGGTCGCGAAACTGACCTGGAAGCTCGCGTTGCCATTCGCGTCGGTCGTCACCGTGGTCTGGCCGAGATAGGTCTGGCCCTGGCCGTAACCGGTGGGGTCGGCCGTGGGGTCGGAGAAGAACTGCACGGTGATAGCTGGTGTCGGGCGGCGCTGTTGAGCGTACCCTTGATGTACGTCTGCCCGTTGTAAGTGGCGGCCGCGAACAGGACGGGATAGTTCTGGTAGTTATTGGGCCCGGTGGTCGGCCCGCCCGGATGGTTCGGCGTCACGCCGTCGTCGCCCAGGTCGATCCCCAGCCCCTGGTTGGCAGTAGATCGAGTTCGAGAGGATCGCCACCCCGGTCGTCGGCCCGTTGTAGACCGTCGACCACCGCCACGCCGGCCAGCCCGTTGTAGGCGATCGTGTTGCCCGCGCCGGCGGCGGTCCCGCCGATCGTGTTGTTCGACACCTGCACGTAGACCCCGTGACCGCCATTGCCCAGGCCATCCGTCCCGGTCACGTCGGTACCGATGAAGTTCCCTTCCACGAGGTTGCCGCTGGCGAAGACGTCGCCGAAGGCGATCGCCGTCGCCGCCGTTGGCGGAGATCACGTTGGCCGCCGCCGCGGTCGTCCCGCCGATCGTGTTGCTGAACTCGTCGATCAGGTCGATCCCGTCGCCCGCGTTGCCCATCGCCACGGTGCCGGTGATGTCGGTGCCGATGCGGTTGCCCTGGATCAGGTTGTCGCCGAAGATCTCCGAGGTCGGCGAGGATCCCGACGCCGTCGTTATTCGAGATCACGTTGCCGACGCCGGCGGTCGTCCCGCCGATCGTGTTGTCTCCCGAGTCGAACATCTGATCCCGTCGCCGGAGTTGCCCAGCGGGCGGGTGCCCGTGATGTCGGTGCCGATGAGGTTCCCCTGGATGACGTTGTCGGTCGAGGCGTATAAGGCCGATCCCGCCGTCCAGTTGGCCGAGACGACATTGTTGAGGATGGCGTCGTCGGTCGCGGTGAACTCGGAGTTGAAAACGTCGATGCCGTCGCCGTCGTTGCCCAGGGCCACGGTGCCGGTGACGTCGGTGCCGATAAGATTGCCCTCGATCAGGGCATCGATCGAATCGTTGAGCTGGATGCCGTCGCTACCGTTGGCCGAGATCACGTTACCGGGCCGAGGCCGAAGCCCCGCCGATGGTGGCTGAAGGGGACTGGACGAACTCGACGCCGACGCCGATGCCGATGCCGATGGTGCCGGAGGGATCGGTGCCGATGAAGTTGCCCTGGACCACTGCGCCGGTAGCATCACTGGCGGAGACGTTCGCGCCGAAGTTCGCCGAGAGGATGTCGCGCGCCGCGAGCGGTGGTGCCGCCGACGGTGACGCCGGGAACGCCGTCGAGGAAGACGCCGTCGTTGGAATTGGGTGTCGCGCGTGCCGCCCGGAGTCAGTGCCGATCCAGTCGCCCTCGATCAGGTCGCCGCCCGACGGTGCCGGTGAGGTGGATGCCGTTGGTGAAGCCGGTGATCGACAGGCCCTCCACGGTGCTCCCGCCGGCCGAGATCAGCAAGCCGTCGGCGGACGGGATCGTTGACGCCGCTGAGCTGGATCTCGATCACGGCGTTGTCGCCGGAGGCGAAGTTATTCTTCTGGGCATGCGGCTGGCTGTACCCGTTGATGATCGTGGCGTGTGTCAAGGTCGGCAAGGGGGTCAGCGGAGCGATGGTGAACGGCCCGGTGCCGGGGATCTCGAACAGGATCGTATCGGGCGGGGCGGTGGTGGCGTTGTTGGCGTCGAGCATGGCCTGGCGGAGCGAGCCGGGTCCGCTGTCGTTCGTGTTCGTCACCGTGAACGTCTTGGGGTTGACGTGATCGTCACCGTGGCCACGTTGGACACCGTCAAACCTTGCACGTCCACGTAGGTGAAGCTATCCGTCCCCACGAAGTTGGTGTTGGGCGTGTAGGTGAATGCACCGTCGGTATTGAGGGTCAGCGTGCCATCCGACGGGCCGGTCACGACGACCGACGAAACGCCTTGCCGCTCGTATCGAGGTCATTTGTCTGGACTCCCGGCGCCGGCGACGATGAGCGTACTGTTCAGGTCGATGTGGTACTGTCGTTGCCGGCGAAGACGGCCTGGCGGCTGGCGACGACCGGGATATCGGCGGCGAACTCGGATGTGTCGCCACTCGCGTCGGTCGCCGTGCCGGTGACGGCCTGACCGGACGGGACGGCCGTCGCGAGGCTGGCCTGGAAGCGGCGTTGCCATTGGCGTCGGTCGTCACTGTGGTCTGGCCGAGGTAGGTCTGGCCCTGTCCATAGCCGCTGGGATCGGCCGTGGGGTCGGAGAAGAACTGCAGGGTGAAGGTCGTGTCGGGGGCGCTGTTGAGCGTCCCCATGATGTAGGTTCGGCCATTGTACGTGATGGCCGCAAGGAGTACGGGATAGTTCTGGTAGTCGTTGGGGCCGGGGGTCGGCCCGCCCGGATGGTTCGGCGTCACGCCGTCGTCGCCCAGGTCGATTCCCAAGCCCTGGTTGCCGTAGATCGCGTTCGACAGGATCGCATCGTCCACGCTGCGTGGAGTTGTGCCGACGCCGACTCCGCTCCCCGCGTTGTAGGCGATGGTGTTACCGTCGGCCGCTTTCGCGCCGCCGATCAGGATGCCGGTCGCATAACCGTACTCATGATTACGCCGGCCTGGGCGTTGCCCAGGGCGATGGTGCCGGTCGCGTCGGTGCCGATCGAGTTGCCTTCCACGACGTTCGGGGGATTGGGGTCGCTGAAGATCAGGAAGAAATTGACCCCGTTGCCTCCGTTGGCCGAGATGATGTTGCGGGCCGAGGCGGTCGTCCCGCCGATCGTGTCGCCCGCGGCCTTGATCGCGATGCCGTCCGATGCGTTGCCCAGGGCGACGTGCCGCTCTTGTCCGTGCCGATCTCATTGCCCTCCGATCAACTCGAGCCGTTCACCCGCCGAGTAGACCCGGATGCCGATCCCCTGGTTGCCCGCCGATGACGTTGCCGGCGCCGGCGTCGTCCCGCCGACCGTGATGTTCGCCCATGTACTCGAGGATAAGGCCGTTCCCGTCGTTGCCCAGGGCTTGGTGCCGGAGATGTCAGCGCCGACGTAGTTGCCCATCACGAGGTTGCCCGAACCCGGGCCGGGGTATCCAGGAATTCAGATGACTCCTGTCCCGTCGTTGCCCGAGACGAGGTTACGGGCCGCGGGGGTCGTCCCGCCGAGCGTGATGTTGCTGGAGGTGTCGTTGACCAGTATTCCTTGATTGTTGCTCTGCTGGGGTGCCGGTGATGTCGGTGCCGATGAAGTTCCCCTCGATCGGGTCCTGGCCGCTGCCCGGTCGACTGGATACCGTTGTTGAAGCCCGTGATGTCCAGGCCCTTGACCGTGCTGCCTCCGCCCGCGATGTCCAGCCCGTCGGCTCGCGGACCTCGGGACCATCGATCTGGATCTCGATGATGGCGTTGTCGCTCGGTCGTCTGGGTGTTGGCCGAGGCTCCGGGCTGGCTGTAGCCGTTGATGATCGTGGCATGGGTGAGCGTCGGCAGTGGCGTGAGCGGAGCGATCGTGAACGGGCCGGTTCCCGGGATATCGAAGTCGATCGTGTCCACTCCGGTGCCCGTGTCGGAGTTGACCTGGCCGATGGCCCATCGGAGCGAACCCGTGTTCGTATCGTCGAGGGTATCGGTCACCGTGAAGGTCGAGAGCATCATCCGTGGTTCGAGCTCCTGCACGGCCCAGGTTCGCCTGGCTCGCCGCCTGCGACGTTGACTCGCCCACGCCCGTCCGTGCCGCGAGCCCGATCGTGAGTTGTGCTCGTATCCAGGTCGAGTTGACAGTCCCATCGTCGTCCCTCCTTCAATATGGTGCTCAATCCGGATGTCGGAGAACGATCCGAATTTCCAATCCGGTGCGCACGACGACCGGCCTCGACCCACATCGAGCCACCGATCCGAACCTGCGCACGACCCAGCAGCCCACGCTCAAGGTCCGTTACGAACGGACGCCCTTCGGTACCAAATGTGTACTAAAGTACAGTATTTCGCCGATCCATCGTCAAAATCAAGAGGCCCTCGGAAACTTGCCGTCGAGCTCGCTGCACGACTGCGCGTGGTACGACGATACGGACGAAGAACCAGCATATCTGCATGTCTCGCCAGTTCGCCGGATTGGCCAGAGTGCATGCACGACGGGCCGAAGAATTCCGATCGCACGAGTTGCCCGTCGAAGAAGCACTCCTTGCCCTCGGATTGCCGACGATCCACTTTGCTTGGCTTGGTATCGATCTCCCTCTACAGAGACACCATCGGCGTGCTTATGAGCCGCGCCGAGGCTGAATTTTTTTGCAAACGCTGTTCCGGCATTTTGGAGGTCCTTCCCGTGCTCTCGCCGTAATTAGTGATCTTATTCTCGGTTTAGATTGAGACGGCGTCCATGGCGGCTTCTCAGGGCTAAGTCTTTGCTTCCTAGAAGGTTACGTCTGGAACGGCGCGCAGAAGAATGAAGAACTGTCCACCCGCTCACGCTCACCCTCTACTCCGAAAGTTCTCCGTTGCGATGCTGGGCTCAATTATAATGACCGGGCTGAGCGTGCATTCGACCAGCTCGGGACGTCACCTGGTCGTGGGAGCTTGGACATGACTCCGTCGGATCCGATCCTTGAACTACTCCTGGCCCAGGCCCGCGCCGGCGACCAGGCGGCGCTGGGCCGGCTCCTGGAGCTCTACCGCAACGACCTCCGGCTGATGGCCCGCTCCCTGATCGGCCAGCGGTTGCAGGTCCGGCTGGATGCCTCCGACCTGGTCCAGGAGACCTTCCTGAAGGCGCACCGCGAGTTCCGGCAGTTCGTCGGCTCGGGGGAACGAGAGCTCGTGGCGTGGCTCCGCCAGATCCTGGTCCGGAGCCTGTCGAATCAAGCCAGGCATCACCGGGCCCGGGGGCGCGATCAGCGCCGCCAGCAATCGCTCGACGTGCTGCTGGACCGCTCCAGCCTGGCCATCCAGGAGCAATTGGCCGACTCGATCGCCACGCCCAGCGCGCACGCCGTCCGGCGCGAGCAGGTCGTCCTCCTTTCCGATGCCCTGTCCCGATTGCCCGACGACTACCGCGAGGTCTTTACCCTGCGTAACCTGGAGCAAGTCCCGGTCGACGAGATCGCCACGCGCATGGGCGCTCCCCCAACGCGGTGCGCAAACTCTGGAAGCGGGCGATGGTCGCGCTCAAAGCAAGCAATGGAGGGACAATCGTGAACCCCCACCGCTCATCACCCTCCGCGGGCCTGCCCGCCACGGCCGAGGACGACTCGGAGGCCCTCCGCGTCCTGGACTCCTACCTGGCCGGCATCGAGGCCGGTCAGCCGGCCGACCCCCACAAGCTGCTGGGCGATCACCCGGCGCTGGCCGATCGGTTGCGGACCTACCTCAAGGTCATGCGACTGGCGGGGCGGCTGGCGGAGGACCCCGCCCGGACGGCCCGAGGTCGGGCCCGACAGTCCTTCCTTGAACGGTCAGGCCCGTCCCCTCGACGAGGGAAGTGATGGGTGGAGTGAACAGACGCCGTCTCCTCGGCTCGAGCCAGATGTCGACCTTTGATTTCGGCGCCGGCCCGCCCCCTCACATCCAGCTCCGCGAGCTGCTCGACGATCGTGAGCCGATGGTCACGTCTCCATCGGCCGAGATGCCCGATCCGGATGGCACTGGCTCGGGCCGGTACCAGCTCGAGGGCGAGATCGCCCGGGGCGGTATGGGAGCGATCGTCAGGGGTCGCGATGTCAAGCTGGGCCGAGAGCTGGCGATCAAGGTGCTGCTGGAGTCGCACCAGGGCAATCCCGAGGTGGTGCGGCGGTTCGTCGAGGAGGCGCAGATCGGCGGCCAGTTGCAGCATCCGGGGGTCGTGCCGGTCTACGACCTGGGGACTTTCCCCGGCCATCGCCCTTATTTCGCCATGAAGCTGGTCAAGGGGCGGACTCTGGCCGCCTTGCTCCGCGAACGGACGAGCCCCGCGCAGGACCTGCCGCGGTTCCTGGGGATCTTCGAGCAGACCTGCCATACGATGGCCTACGTCCACGCCCGGGGGGTGATCCATCGCGACCTGAAGCCGTCCAACGTGATGGTGGGGTCCTTCGGCGAGGTCCAGGTCATGGACTGGGGACTGGCCAAGGTCCTCACCCAGGGTGGCATCGCCGACGAGGCTGCGACTCAGGCGGTCCAGGAAACGGTCATCACGACGGTGCGAAGCGGTCCCGACGGTACCGACAACGAATCGCAGTCCGGCAGCATCCTGGGCACCCCCGCGTACATGGCCCCCGAACAGGCCCGAGGCGAGGTCGAGCGGATCGACGAGCGCGCCGACGTGTTCGGGCTGGGGGCGATCCTCTGTGAGATCCTGACCCTCCAGCCGCCCTACATCGGGTCGATCCGCGAAGAAGTCCGCGCCCGGGCGGCGCGGGGCGACCTGGCCGATGCCCTGGGTCGCCTCGATGCCAGCGGGGTTGATGTCGAGCTGATCGGACTGGCCCGAACCTGCCTGGAGGCGGACCTGGAGCAGCGCCCGCGTTCCGCGGGCGAGGTGGCGCGTCGGTTGACAGCCTACCGGGAGGGAGTGCAAGAGCGGCTGCGGGCCGCTGAGTGGGCGAGGGTCGAGGCCCAGGCCCGGGCCGAGGAACAGGAGAAGCGGCGCCGGGTCGCCGATGAACTGGCGCGAAGCGGGCTCGGGCGTGGAGGAGCGGAAGCGGCGGCGGCTGACCGTGGCGCTGGCGGCCTCGGTGCTGGTCACGGCCGGCGTCATCGGCGGCGGCTGGAGCTTCCTGCGCGCGACAGCAGGCCGTGCGGTTGGCCGCGACCACCCGCGCGGTCAACGATGCGCTGGCCGACGTGGATCGCTTGCGACGTCCAGGCCCATTCGGCGGCCCTCGGCGACCTGACGAAGTGGGCCGAGGCTCGCGGGGCTGCCGAGCGAGCCCGCGACCTGCTCGCCCAGGGGGAAGCGGACGACGCGTTGCGGCTCGAGTGCTCGCCGTGCTGGCCGACGTGGAGTCGGAGCAGGCCACGGCCAGGAAGCGGGCCGACGAGCGTCGAGCGCGACCGCAAGCTGCTCGGCCAGTTGGAGACAATCCGGGGCAACGGAAGCCTTCACTGGGACCCGAAGCAATTCGACACCGACTATGCCGCGGCGTTCCGCGCATTCGGGATCGACCTGGACAAGCTCGACCCCGAGGAGGCGGGGAAACAGATCGCCCGGCGGTCGGAACCGGTGGAACTGGCTGCGTACCTGGACGACTGGGCCGCGAGGCGTCGCAACGCCCGAGGCAAGGGGGACAAAGCGGCGTGGCGACGGCTGCTTGGCGGCAGCTCGGGTCGCCGACCCGCACCCATGGCGGATGGCGTTGCGGGACCAGATTGGCGGTCACGATCTGGATGCGCTGCGACGGCTCGCCGACGACCAGAAGGAGCTGGAGGCCCAATCACCGACGAGCCTGGTTCTGCTCTCCTCGGGTTTGATCGGACTGGGAGATCGAGAGCGGGCCAGGCGGGTGCTTCGAATGCGCCTGGAGGCTGGCCCCGAGCGACTTCTGGGTCAACTACGAGTTGGGAAAGGTCCTGTGGGTCGAGAACCACTTCACCAGGCCGGAAGAAACCATCAGGTTCATCTCGGCCGCGGTGGCGATCCGCCCCCGGAGCTTTGTGGCTCATAACAGCCTCGGCATCGCCCTGAAAGATGCGAAGAGGCTCGAGGAAGCCGCCACCGAATTCCGCGTGGCCCTGCGACTCAGGCCCGACTTCGCCTATGCCCACAACAATCTCGGCAACGTCCTGGCAGAACTCGGGAAGTTCGAGGAATCCACGGTGGAATTCCGCTCAGCCATCCGGCTGGATCCCAACTACTCTTCGCCCCACGACGGCCTCGGTAATGTTCTGCTCAGGCAGAGAAAGCCGGCGGAAGCGATCGTCGAATTCCGCGCGGCCCTGCGACTCCAGCCCGATCTCGCTACGGCCCACTGCAATCTCGCTCACACCTTGCGCATCCAGGGAGAAGTTCGACGAAGCGATTGCGGAATCTCGCGCAGCCCTGCGGTTGATCGCCGAATTCCCCGAGGCCCAGTATAACCTCGGCCTCGCCCTCCGCTCCCGGGGCGACCTCGCCGAGGCGGTCGTCGAGTTGCGCAAGGCCCGCGACATGGCCCGGAAGAAGAATCCCGAGCCTCGCCCCGCGAATCCACCGCGAGCTGATCGAAACCGAGCGGCAAGCATCCGTGGCGGCCAAGTTGCCGGCGGTCCTCGCCGGCAAGATCCAGCCTGTCGACGCCGTCGAGACGCTCGACTTCGCCCAGATCTGTTACAACAAGGGGCTCCAGGGGGCCTCGGCACGGTTCTGGGCCGAAGCGTTCCGGGCTGAGCCGAAGCTAGCCGATGACATGCAGGCCCACCACCGGTACAACGCCGCCTGCGCCGCGGCATTGGCCGGTTGCGGCCGGGGCAAGGATGAACCGCCGCTCGACGATGCGTCCAGGGCCCGATGGCGGCAGCAGGCCCTGGAATGGCTCGAGGCCGACCTGGCGGCGTGGTCGAAGACTCTGGAAAGCGGACCGCCCCAGTCGCGACTGCCCATCCACCAGACGCTCCGGCACTGGAAGGCCGACCCCGATCTCGTCGGACTGCGCGACAAAGGTGCCCTGGCCAAGGTCCCGAAGGAGGAGCAGAAAGCCTGCCGCGCCCTCTGGGCCCAGGTCGACGCGTTGCTGGCCAAGACCAGTCGAGGCGATTCGCCATGAGGCCCCTCGTCCGGTGCGTCGACCCATGCTCCCGCGACCGAGGGCGATGCAAGAGACATCCTGGGCGCCTATAATGAGATCGACTGCCCAGGACGGGGCGAGCCTGGGCTATCGGGGACCCTTGGCGCCGGGCGCTTGGGGTCGAGGTTCGGAGTTGCTCGGAGAACGCGTCCGATGACGTCGGCGGGAATCGAACGGTCGCGATGGGAGCTGGCGGCCGAGTCAACCGTGGTGAAGCTCCGCTGGTTCGGCATCGTGATGGGCTACATCCTGGTCCAGACGCGGACCGGGCTGCACGACCCCTGGGCGGTCCGGGCCTTCCTGGCCCTCGGGGCCGGCTATGCCGCGCTCGACCTGGCCTTCTGGCGGATGGGCGAGGTCATCCTCAAGGGCTGGCCCCTGTTCGTCTCGCTGATGGAATCGGTCTTCATCGCGCTGCTTTGCTATCATGATACCGGGCTCGACAGCCCGTTCCGCTGGTACTACCTGCTCTCCCTGATCTGCGGCTCGATCCGGAATCGGGCGGGAGTGGCCTGGTGGACGCTCGCGTTCCACGCCCTGAGCTTGCTCGGCCTGGCGTGGGTGCTGGGCACGTCCCCTCAGTCCGGATCGAGCCTGCTCCTGACCTTGACCATCATGACCTGGGTCACCTGGGCCAGCTCGTCGCTGGCGGGCTCGCTGCGGGCGGCCGGAGAGGAATTCGCGAAACTGAACGCGGAACTGGCCCGGACGCGTGAAGACCTCGAACGGCGAGTGGAAGAGCGGACCGACGCCCTGCGCGCGTCGCAGGCCCGCGTGATCCAGCAGGAGAAGATGGCCGCGTTCGGACTCCTGGCGGCGGGCATCGCCCACGAGGTCGGCAACCCCCTGGCCGCGCTCAGCTCGCTCGTCCAGATGCTCAAGCGACGCGGTCCCGATCCCTATACGTCCGAGAAGCTCGACCTGGCCGGACGCCAGTTGCAGCGGATCGAGCGGACCATCCGCGAGCTGGTCAACTTCTCGCGGCCCGCCTCGACGGCCGTGACCCGCGTCCGGGTCGTCGAGGTCGTCGACGAGGCCCTCGGCATTGCCAAATACTATCAGCGGACCAAGCAGCGCTCGATCACCAGGGACGTCCCCGTCGACCTGCCGACGGTCCTGGCCGTGCGGGACCACCTCACCCAGGTCGTGCTGAACCTCGTCCTGAACGCGATCGACGCGACCGAGGATCAGGGTCGGATCCACGTCGAGGCTCATGTCGAGGCCGGCTGGCTCGTCTTGAGCGTCGACGACGACGGACGGGGGATTTCGCTGGCCGACCGATGCCGGCTGTTCCAGCCCTTCTTCACGACCAAGCCTCACGGCACCGGGCTGGGGCTCTTTGTCAGCCGGCAGATCCTCGAGGACTTCGCGGGGCAACTGGGCTATCGCTCGGAGCTGGGCCAGGGCTCCACATTCATTGTGCGGCTCCCGAGCGAGCAATCGATCGCGGCCGATCCGGACGGCGACGGCCAGCGCCCATCCACGGTCATGCTCGCCGCTCCGGCGGGCGTCGGAGAAGACATCTGATGAGGTCGGTCACACTGGAGAAGCGGAACGAGGACATCAAAACTCTGGGGCCGTCGGCGACGCGGGGGCGGGTCCTGATCGTCAACGACGAGGAGGTGATCGCCGCGACGCTCAAGGAGTTCCTTCAGGGCGAGCAGTTCGAGGTGGCGACGGCCCCGGAAATGCCCTCGGCGCTGGCCCTGGTCGAGAAGTTCGAGCCGGAAGTCGTTCTCTGCGACGTCCAACTGCCCGGCGGCGACGGCCTGGCGGTTTTGAACCGTGCGCTGAGGATTCGCCCGGAGACGATGTTCATCATGATCACGGCCTATGCCACGGTCGAGAACGCCGTCGCCGCCTTTCGACGCGGTGCCCTGGATTACCTGATGAAACCGGTCCTGTTCGACGATCTGCTGGCCAAGGTGGACCGACTGATCGGCTACCGGCGGCTGTTACTCGAGAACCAGGCCCTCCGTCGCCAGCTCCACGGCCAGGTCGACATCGAGGCCCTGGTCGGCGAGGGCCCGCCGATGAAGGCGGTCAAGACCTTGATCCGCAAGGTTGGACCCACGCGGAGCACCGTGCTGATCACCGGTGAATCGGGCACCGGCAAGGAGCTGGTCGCCCGCGCGCTGCATGCCGTCGGACCGGCACCCGGCGAGGTGTTCCTGGCGGTCAACTGCGCGGCGATCTCCCACGACCTGCTGGAGAACCAGCTCTTCGGCCATGTCCGGGGCGCCTACACCGGTGCCGACCGAAACCAGGCCGGGCTGTTCGTGGCCGCCGGCCGGGGCACCGTCTTCCTCGACGAGATCGGCGAGCTGTCGCGGTCGACCCAGGCCAAGCTACTCCGCGCCATCGAGAACAAGGAGGTCCTGCCGGTCGGGGCGACGCGCCCGGTCTCCTTCCAGGCCAGGCTCTTGACGGCGACCAACAAGGACCTCCCCGTCCGAGATCGCCGCCGACCGGTTCCGCGCCGACCTGTATTACCGCCTCAACGTGGTCACGATCCACCTGCCCCCTTTGCGCGACCGCCGGGAGGACATCCCCGAGCTGGTCGCGGCCCTGCTGATCAAGCACGGCAGGAACCTGGGCAAGCGGGTCAACGGCGTCGACAACGCGACCGTGCGGGGCCTGATGGCCGCAACCTGGACCGGAAACGTCCGCGAGCTGGACAATGCCCTCGAACGCGCCGTGATCCTCAGCGAGGGCCCGATCCTGACCCCCGACGATTTCCCGCCGGGTCTGATCGTCAACAGCGATCCGGACGGTTCCGGAGACAACCTCCGTTCCGCCCTCAGGGACTACGAGCGGCAGCACATCCAGCGCGTGCTCCGCGATTGCAACGACGACAAGCGCGAGACGGCCCGCCGCCTCGGCCTGGGCCTCTCATCCCTCTACCGCAAGCTCGAGGAACTTGGCATTCGGATCGGCTAGAGCGCTTCACGATTGAATTGCGCACAAGAAGCATACAAACCGACGCAACAGTTTTGATGTTGCGCATTTTGGGATTTTGCCCCGAAGGGGCCCGACAAATCAGCCCATGGCAACGCCCTGGGGACCGATCAACGATCCGAATCCACCAAGCCCTGAAAGGGCGTAACACGTTAAGGCGACTACTTTTTTGTCTCAATCGCCTGCGAAGAACCATCGCTGGAATTGAGCGCCCGGTTGGGCCCTTTCAGGGCATGGGTTATTCACATGTATCGGTTCCCAGGGCGTTGCCCTGGGCTGATTTGTGGCTGCCCCTTCCGGGCGACAGAAGAAAGCGAATTCGAAAACTGCGCCAGCGAGGGTCCGACGCCTTTCCCCTCGCTGGCGCGTTCGGTTAGTATGAGCGGCAGCGCTGCGAGCTGTGCGTATATCATGCGTGAAGCGCTGTAACCCAAATTCGCGAGGGCCCCGTCATGAGAGTCGCATCTCGATCGATCTCCCGCCCTGTCGTGTTCTTGTCGGGCATCGCACTGCTCCTTCTGGCCACGCACGGCGTCACTCAGCAGCGGGGCGAGTCTCGCGAAGCGCCTCGCTTCGAAGGAGCGACGATCCCCGAACCTCCCCGACAGAGGGAGCCCTGGCAACCCCCCGCGACCACGTTGCCCAGGTTTCTCGTCAGCGCCTCGGCCACGCTCTTCGAACAGGGGCTGGCCGACCCGCGCGGCTGCGAGTATCGGGCGATCGAGATCGGCATCGGCAACGTCTGGTCGGGCGATGGTGGGGTAGTGAAGACACATGGCTGGGTCTTGCCAGCTCCGGACGGTGAGAAAACGCGGTTCGCCGTTGCCTGGAGCGGCCTGGTCTACCCGACCGTCTCGATCGGCGAGCCGGCCGACCCGGAGGCCGACGTGAAGGTCATCGCCGAGCACGCCCACGCCACTCGCGAAGCCCGCGTCAAACATCCGAACATGGGAAACGTCCAGGTTCAACGGATTCGGAACGAACGACGAAGCGTCCTCGGTTTCGCCGACGAGTCTGCACGCAATCAAGGTCTGCATGCTGCTCCGTCTGGGGCGGTCCGACCTTGCCGAGATGGTCTGGGCCGCGGGAATGGACCAGCCGCGTGACGCTGGCAATCGCGCAGCGAAGGCAAAGGTGGATCTGACCAGCTACGGCATTTCCTATGTGTCGCTGGCCAACGACCTGGCCTGGTACCTCTTCGACCGCGCCGTCTGCGCCGACATGCGCGGCGACGACGCCATCGCGCTGGCCGACGCCCGGAAGCTCACCACGCTTCAGAAGGCCGTCGAGGACCGGGCCGAGGCGATGGGCTTCGACCATCCCCGAAGGCTCGTCAACCGCGGCGAGGGCCCCGCGCCCTATATCGAATTCCTCGGCCAGCTTCCCGAGCTCCTGGCCGATCACGAGCGACGGGCGCGGGAACCGAAGCGACCGCCGGTGCCGCCGCCGGGGCCGATCAGAAAGCACGGATCACCGCCCTGATCGCCGACCTCGATCAGGTCGCGGCCCGCCAATTTGGGCAGCCGGGGGGCGTCAGCCTGGGCGCGTCGCCGGTCGTCAAGGCGCTCGTCGAAGTGGGTGACGACGCGGTCGGTCCCTTGCTCGATGACCTGGAACGCGATGTCCGCCTGACCCGCTCGGTCCACTTCCACCGCGACTTTTTCCGATCCCGCACCATCATGGGGGCCCACGAGGCCGCGTACACGGCGCTCTCCGGCATCTTGAAGGCCCCGTTCTTCGGTGCGGCCTCGACGGGCGACAACCTCTCGGCGACGTGGCCTGCAAGGAAGGATAGAGGTCGCCGATCGCATCCGCGCCTACTGGGAAACGAACAGGGGAGTCCCGCTCGTCGAGCGCTGGTATCGCACCCTGGCCGACGACATCGCCGCGCCGAGTGAATGGCTCCAGGCCGCTGGCAACATCGTCCAGCATGAGAACGTCTCGGTCATCTCCGGCAGTACGGCGTTCACCTCGGCGGTGACGACCCCGCTCCCTCCCGGCGCCCGGCCGAGGCTCCGCGGTGAGGCGCTCCGTGCTAAGCAGGACCCAAGCGTCGCCGAGCTGATGGCCATGCGGGTGAAGGAGATCGACCCGGGCGGCCCGCTCGATGCCAACTCGACCGAACAGTTCAAGGTGGGATCGGCCAACCAGATGGCCACGATGCTTGCCGAATGGGACGTCAAGGCGGCGTTGCCGGTCCTGAAAGCCCGCGTGGAACGTTGCGCCCGGGTTGTGCAAGCCGGGCAAGAGAAAGGAACGCGGTTACCGCAACTCCGTCAACGGCGGCTATCTCATTCCGTTCGAGATGCCGAACGGTTGTGCGATCGGGTCTGCACCGGAGATGAATTGTCGCTGGAAACGGCCGCGGGAGTCCTCCGCAACCTGACGACCGGCGAGGAATACCGCCTCAAGCCGCTCGGCGAAGTGGCGCCAATCCTGGAAGCCGGCGGCATCTTCCCCGAAACCGCGCAAGGTCGGAATGCTCAAGACGTAAAGCGCGTCTCCCGCCGTATAATCCCCATCCCGCCAGCCGCTCCCGCCGAGATCGCCGCCATGAAACTCCGTCACGCCCCTCTCGCCCTGTTGGCCGCCGCCCTGGTCCTGGTCGCCGCCACGGCCCCCGCCGACAACAAGGAGCCGCTCTTCCCCGAACCTCAACGTCAACCCGCCGCCCATTTCCTCGGACCAAACCGTCCGGTACGACTACGACATCGTTTACGTCCGTGCTCCGCGCCAGGGCGACGAAATGCCCGAGCCTGTGGGCCGAGATCGCGCATCCGGCCCTCTGGATCCGGGCGGCGACCTCATGCTGCTGCATCCCGACGGCAGCGAGGAATTGCTCGTCGCGGGCGGCGACGACGGCTCCATCGCCGACCCGGCCGTGTCGTTCGACGGCCAGTGGGTCTACTATTCGCACATTCACGGTCTCAAAGGGACCAGCCAGGTCGGCCTGCCGCCAAGCCGGGGTGCCGACATCTACAAGATCCATGTGCAGACGCGGCAAATCGTCCGGCTCACCGACCAGACTTTCACGCCGAACCCCGGCGCCGCCGACTGGTCGAGGGACTTCCGCACGCCGAAGCAAGGCGAGACCTGGCTGGGCTACGGCGTCCTCAACATGGGGCCGTGCCCGCTGCCCGGCGGCCGGCTGGCGTTCGTCAGCAACCGCAACGGATTCCGCCCGCCAAAACACCTTCGCCGACCATGCAGCTCTTCGTCATGGACGACGACGGCGACAATGTCGAGTGCATCGGCCATTTCAACCTCGGCATGGCCCTGCACCCGACCGTGCTGATGGACGGCCGAATCGTGTTCAGCTCGCTGGAGTCGCAAGGGTTGCGGAATTCGATCCTGTGGGGCTTGTGGAGCATCCACCCCGACGGCACGCAATGGCAGCCGGTCATCAGCGCCTTCGACCCCGGCGACGCCCCCAACGCGTTCCACTTCCAAACGCAGCTCTCCGACGGGTCGCATCATCGCCGAGGAGTATTACAACCAAAACAACAGACGGTTTCGGCGCCTATTTCAAGCTGCCGCCGCCTCGCGCAGCCTCTCCGCCGCTTCAGGGAGGGGCAGGGGTGAGGGGTGGAGGACTACCCCGCCTTCGGCCCCGCCGACCGCGACGACCCGCGCAATCCGCCACTCCGCTTCGGCCGCTTCTACAACGGCAAGGGCAAATATTATCGGCTGCCGTTCAGCCCGGCCGGGATCGAATCGTTCACGCGATTCGCCAACAACGGCGAAGGGCCGGCCGACCCGTCGGTGCTGACGACAAGAAGTTCGCCGGCCGTCGGCAAGTTCACGCATCCGTCCGCCGCCCCGGACGACAATCTGTTGACCGTCTGGACGCCCGGCCCGGCCAACCACCAAAACTGCCTCAAATTGCCGGCCCCCGACGGCGGACTCTATCTCATCAAGTCCGGCAAGCCGATCGACGAGCCGGGTCAGATGCTGCTCATCAAAAACGATCCGAAATATAACGAACAGTGGCCGCGCGCGCTCGTCCCCTACAAACGGATTTACGGCATCGACGAGCCGGCGCGGCTGGCGCCGCTGGCCAACGACGGTTCGCTGTCGAAAATGTGCCCGAGGGGACGCCGTTCGGCCTGGTCGGCACGTCGAGCCTGTACAAGCGCGAGAGCTATCCCAACGGCGCCGTGCCGAAAGGCGGCGTGACGGCGGGCTCGCCGGCGGCCGCGACCGCACCCGGCTACCGCGGCTTGATCCGTTCAACACGTCGGAAAACGGCGCCTCGCTCAATTGGTTCAACCAGGGTGCCGAGGCCGGCCGAATACAGCAACGACGACATTCACGCGATCCGCATTCTCGCGCATGGAGCCGACGACCGACCGCAACCGCGGGCCGAACTCCGGCCGGCTGTTCCTCAACCATGCCGATGGAACGGCTGCGCATCCTCGGCGAGATTCCGGTCCGCAAGTTCGACGGCGGCAAGCAGCCGCTCGACCCGGACGGCAACCCCGACACGCAGTTTCCTGGCGAAAATCCCGGCCGACACGGCGTTCACCTTCCAGACGCTCGACAAGGACGGCATGGTGCTGAACATGGCGCAGACGTGGCATCAACTGCGGCCCGGCGAAATCCGCAACAACTGCGGCGGCTGCCACGCCCACAGCCAGAAGCCGACGCCGTTCGAGCAGACCGCCGCCGCGAAGGCGAATTATAAGGTGTTCGATCTCACCCAAAAGACGCCGCTGTTGACCACGAAGGCCCTGGACGAGTCCGGCAAGAAGTGGGACGCCAAGGACGAGACCGGCCTGCGCTTCGAGAAGGGGGTCAAGAATGTCGAGTATTTCCGCGACGTGAAGCCGATCCTCGACCGCAGCTGCGCCGCCTGCCACACGGGGAAGAACGGCAAGCCGGCCGGCGGCCTCGTGCTGGACGACGACGCCCTCGTGCATTTCGGCAACGAGCCGGAAGTGCCGGGGACTTACTACCGGCTGGCCGAGGACTGCGAGGCCCGTTACGGCTACAAGCCGGTCATCCACAACGGCCAGTGGCGGCAGACGAACGCCTCGCGCTACGTCCGCAAGTTCCAGTCGCGGCGGAGTTTGCTTGATCTGGAAAATCTTCGGCCGGCGCATGCGACGGCTGGACCAACGACGATTTCCCGACGGAGACGACGCCGGGCGATGCGAACACGCTGCAGCTGAACGGCGAGCCGGTGGCCAACACGCCGCAAAACCGCGACCGGGCCGACCTCGATTTCAACGGCGGCGCCATGCCGCCGCCGGACGCCGTGGCCGGAACCTACGTCGGGCCGGACGGCGACAAAATGAAAGTCCGCCGCTGACGGCCGAGGACCGGCTGACGATCGTGCGCTGGATCGACCTGGGCTGCCCGATCGACCTCGATTACGACCCGGCCCACCCGGAGCGACGCGGCTACGGCTGGATGAGGGACGACCAGCGGCCGACGCTGACGCTGACCTACCCCGGCCGGCGCCAACGCCGAGCTTTCGCGCATTCTTGTCGGCATGTGCGACGCCTACACCGGGCTGGACATGGGCACGTTCCGCGTGACGGCCGATTTCGTGCTGGCCGACACGACGGCGGGCGACAACCTGGCGGCGAAGTTCAAGCCGCTGTCGCCGGGCGTCTGGGAACTGAAGCTGGACAGGCCGATCACGGACTTGGCGGAGGGCAAGATAACGGTTTCGGTCAAGGACCGCCAGGGCAACGTCAGCGTGGTGGAGCGGACGTTTTCCGTGAGGAGGGGGCAGTGAACGGATTCGGTCTCACCAACATGGGGGCGTCTCGATTGGTCTCATGAGTCCTATGGGACGTACCTGTTATCCCGCCTTCTTGAGCAGCTCGACGAGCGGCGCGTTTGCCTTCTTCGGCGAGGTCCAGCCCGTCTTACCGTCGTCGTCCTTACGATTCCGATCCACCAGGGGCGAGTCGAAGGGGGTGGGGGCGAGCGGTCCTTCCTCCTTCTCGACGGTCAGGAATCGCTCGTTCTTCAATGGGTTGGCGTAGCGCACGTCAAGCAGCACGGCCACGACGCCGGCGTGGCCCTTGGCCGCCGCCAGCATCAAGGCGGTTCGCCCCTGGGCGTCGGCGAGATTGAGCGGCGCGTCCTTCGGATACGGCTTGTCCACATATCGGCTGAAGAATCGCGCGCACGACCACTTCCTGGCCGTTCTCCGCGGCCTTCATAAGGGCGGTGCGGCCCTGCTTATCGACTTCCCAGGGTTCGACGGCGCCGCTGAGCAGCCGTCTGACGACGGCGACGTGCCCGTGGACGGCGGCCTTCATCAAGCCGGTCTCGCCGTCCTTGTCCTTGGCGTTCAAGGGGGCCGTCGCCAGAGGCGCCGACCTGCCCGTCGTTGCCGTCTTCGCAGGCGCGCCAGAAGACGGCGACGCCGCTGGCGATGCGCCGGCGGCGATCCCCATCAGCCCTAGGTTGCGGTAGGACGACGTACCCAGGGCCTTGGCCGCCTCCAGGGCTTCGGCCTCGTGTCCGGTTCCAGCCAGCTTGATAATCAGATTGCAGATGCCGTTGTCGGTGTCGCCGAGCATGACCGTCTTCGGGAACACGGTCATGCACTTCTTGACGACCTCATCCTGGCCGCCCTCGGCCGCCTCGACGGCGACCGTCAGGAGAGCCTGGGCCTTGCCCGCCGAATCGTCGATGGCCTCGGCGGCGGCTAGACGAACCGCGTAGCGGTCGGCGGGGTCTTTCTTGTCGGTCGCCGGGTCGCCGGGCGCGGCGGCGAGGCGCAGCAGACGAGCAGCGGAGTGCAGCGAATCATGGGGGACCTCCGGTGATGCGACAGTCGTGCAAGAGGATGATACCCCGCCGCGCGGAAGGGTGGTAGCAAAATCCGCCGACTACCCCTCGCCGCCGCGCCTTAACCGTTTCGACATGTCCTTCATGTCTCCGGGAAGCGGCGAGTCCACCGCACCCGCCGGTCGCCGGATGGTCGAAGCCCAGCGTCGCCGCGTGCAGGGCCTCGCGCTTCGCCCCGCTGCCGTCGGGCACCGGCCGGCCGTGCAACGGGCCGATCGTAGAGCCGCTCGCCGCACAACGGCGTCCCCGCTTCGCCGAGATGAATGCGGACTTGATGGGTCCGCCCTGTCTCTAATCGGCATTCCACCAGCGTAATAGTCGCCCAACGCCTCGACGACGCGGACATGGGTAACGGCCCGCTGGCCCGTTGCTTGCGGAGTCGGTCGCGCTGCCGCGCCGGCCGTCGCCGCGGTCGCGCACCAGTACCGACTCGATGCGGCCGTCCTTCGCCCGGCCGCGCACCAACGCCAGATAAAGACGATCCGTGGCGTGCGCCCGGAATTGGCCGCCCAGGCTTGCGCTCGGCCTCGGCCGGTGCGGGCGAAGACGACGAGGCCGCTGGTTTCGTTGTCAATGCGGTGGACGGCGCGGACGCGCCCCGGTCGGCCCATACTTGTCCTTCGCCAGCAAGCCGGGTATCCGGTCCGCCAACGTCGGCGGCAGAACGCCTCGCCGCTGGCCGAACTCGGCCACATCCTCGGCGTGACGCATCGTGGTCAAGCCCGGCGGCTTGTCCACGACGACGATGTGGTCGTCGGCGTAAACGAGACGGGCGCGGCCTGGCGAGCCGGGCGTAAGCCCCCGGAGGTTTCCGGAGCGTATCTTTTGCCGCTGGAAGGCGGCCGCATTCCAGGCGTTGGCCGCTCCGAAGGCGACGAAAGGATCGGGGCAGGCGCCCCGCCGACGTAGACACAGCGGCCGCGGATCAGCCGGTGGACGTCGCCATCGGCGGCGCCAGGCGGCAGCCGCAGCCAATCGGCCACAGTTCGGCCCGCTTCCGCGCGGCCCACGATGTACGTCCGGACGCCATAGGAGACATGGAGACAGAGACAAGGAAAATGGTAACGGTCCATATCTGATTCTACGGCTTGGTGAACTCGGCCTCGTCCACCTTATCCAGATATTTCACATCGAGTAACTTCCGCTTCCATGACCTTCTTGCCGTTGCGGTAAGCGGTCATTTTCATCGGCCGCTTGTAGCCCTGATCGTCCTTGAAGTCGCTGTATATTCTTCCTGCACCACCTCTTGCCGGCGCCGTCGCCGATGACGTGTTCGGTCTTGATCAGCAAACCGTCCCCTTTTGAAGAAAGGCCGCAGCTCCCGACGTCCTTTGGCCGTCGCCTTGACGCCCAGGGCCGGCTGATCCTCCACCTTGACCTCGCCCAATGGCTGTCCAGCGATATAGGACTTGTCCGCAGCAGCGGCACAAGGCGGACGATGCGGTTTAGTTGCATCGTCTCGCGGACCTCGGTCGCCAGGGTGTCGTCCACTTTTTGCGGCTGGCCGTCGATGCTGAAACAGCACCTTATCGCCGTTAAGGATTTCTACAAACACGATCTTGTGTCGTTCTGCAACGCGAAAGACGTTGCGGAACTGGTTTGGCGGTTGCACGGTCGTTTCGGAAGTAAACGGCGTTTCCTTGTCGTTGACGATGAGGACGCCCTGCACTTCACCCGGTCGGCGCGGACGCGGGCCAGGCGGTCGAAGCCGCCGTGGGCCTTGACCGCCCGCTCGATGATGGCCTGGGCCTGGTCGTCCGCGGGAGCGGGCGCCGCGGCGCCGGCCGACAGGGCGGCCGCGCAAGCCGCCAGCAGGAATTTCCGCATGACATCCTCCCTGAGAGGGATGAGACGCGGGTCGGATTCCCTTCCGAACCGGCCTGGTATCATAACACAATGCGGATCGAGATACAACGCCGGTATGGTATGCAAACCGGCGTCCGCGACGGATGGGCTAGAGCTTGTCCGGCAAGAGCAGCAGCGCCGGGTTCTGCATCAGGCGATGACGCGTTGGCGAACGCCGCCGACCGCCCCATCGACGACGCGATGGTCGAACGACAGCGACAGGTAGATGATGTCGGCCGGCCGCACCTGGCCGTGGTCGTCGAAGACCGGCCGCTTGACGATCCTTGCCGACGCCGAGGATGCCGACTTCGGGATGGTTGATGACCGGCGTCGAGAACAGGCCGCCGATGTTGCCGACCGAGGTGATGCTGAAGGTGCCGCCGCGCAGGTCCTCCAGCCGCTGCTTGCCGGCGCGGGCGTCGTTGCCGAGCCGCTCGATGTCGCGGGCGATGCTGCCGAGGTCTGCTTGTCGGCGTCGTGGACCACCGGCACGATCAGGCCGCCCGGCGTGGCCACGGCAATGCCGATGTGGTAGCGGTCGTGCAGGACGATCTCGTCGCCGGCCTCGTCCAGGCTGGCGTTGACCAGCGGCACTTCCTTCAGGGCGTGGACCACCGCCTTGACGAAGAACGCCAGGTAGGTCAGCTTGACGCCCGCCTGGCGAGGCCCCTGCAGGTTCTCGCGCAGCTTCACCAGATCGGTGACGTCGCATTCCTCGACGTAGGTGTAATGCGGGATGACGTGCTTGGCCTGGACCATGTGTTCGGCGATCTTGCGCCGCAGACCCTGAAGCTTGATGCGCGTGCCCGGCTTGCCGTAATCCGGTGGCTTCGGCGCCGGAGCCGGAGCCTCGGGCGCCGAGTGGATGCGTGGGCCGAGGTCCTCGATGAGGATCCGTCCCTCGGGGCCGCTGCCGTGGACGGTGGCCAGATCGACGCCGAGCTTGCGGGCCATCAGCCGCACCGACGGCGCTGCCTTGACGAGCAGGCGATCGCCGGCGCGGCGGGGCCGTTGGTCAGCACCGTGCGCGGCCGGCGCGGTGGGCGCGACCCGACGGCCGAACTGCCGCGGCCTGGCCGATGGGGGCATAACTGAGAACGACGTCGCCGACCTTGATCTTCTGGCCGGGCTCGGCGCGGAGGGTGGTGATCGAACCGCTGAAGGGGGCGGGCACTTCCATGGTGGCCTTGTCGGTCATGACTTCCAGGAGGTTCTGGCCGCGCTTGACCGTGTCGCCGGGCTTGACCAGCCAGGCGACCAGCTCGGCCTCGTAAACGCCTTCGCCGATCTCGGGCAATGCGAAATCCATGACCACTCCAAAGAGGATTCACCACAAAGACACGAAGAACACAAAGAAGAGATCTAAGAATTTCAAAGGCATTTATTCTTCTTTGTCTTCCTTTGTGTTCTTTGTGTCTTTGTGGTGAATATCTTATGCCGCCTCCTCCACCACGGCCCGCATCGCCTCCTACGTCTGGCAAGTTGCGGCACGCTGTTCTGCTCGTAAACCTGGTTCAGGCCGATGCCCGGGACGTGCTTGCCGGCCAGGAAGCGCGGCCGCACCAGCAGGTCGTAGAAGTGCTCGTCGACCGCCCGCCGCAGCAGGTGTTCGCCGAAGTTCGTCACCTCGGTGTCCTCGTTGACGACAACAACCGGCCCGTCTTGCGGACGCTGGCGGCGATCGCCTTCCAGTCGTAGGGGAAGATGCTGCGCAGGTCGATCACATCGAAGCATGCCTTGCCGGCAGCTCGTCGGCCGCCTGCACGCACACGGCAGCGTCGGCCGTAGCTGACGACGGTGACGTCGTCGCCCTCGCGCACCAGCGCGCCTCGCCGAGCGGCACGAAATACGGCCGCACGTCGGGCCACGCGGCTTCCAGTCGCTGCGGTCGCCGAGGGGCGCGTCGATGCGCGAGTCAGCTCTTTCTCGTCGTCCGGCTCGCCGGGAATCTGCTGCTCGCCGCGCACCCGCAGCAGGGCCTTGGGCAGCAGGACCATCACCGGGTTCGGGTCGACGATGGCCGACAGCATCAGGCCGTAGGCGTCGAGGGCGTTGCACGGCATGACGATCTTCCAGCCCGGGAGGCGGGTCGCCCAGCTCTCGAAGGAGTGCGAGTGGTAGAGGCTGCCGCGGATGCCGGTGCCGACCGGCGTCATCACCACCATCGGCAGTCGTAGTGGCCGGCGCCGGCCCAGCGCTGTTGCCGGCGAGCTTGAGCAGGTCGATGGTGTTGAAGGCGTAGTCGCAGAACTGGATCTCGGCGACCGGCCGGCCGCCGGCGTAGGCGATGCCCATGGCCGTGCCGACGATGCCGCGCTCGTCGAGCGGCGAGTTCCAGGCGGTCTTCAGCCCCTGCGTGGCGGTGAAGACGCCGCCGAGCGGCGGGCCGACGTCCTCGCCGAAGACGTCGGTGACGCCGAGGTGTTCCTCGCCGTAGTGGAGCGCCAGGCGAACGGCTTGGACGAGCGTGGCCATAAGGAAGATTCACCACAAAGACACAAAGGGCACAAAGACCGGAGAAGGAAACTCGCCACTAAAGACCTA
>CAWJGW010000012.1:0-231253 GCA_963842405.1 uncultured Isosphaeraceae bacterium
TTTTTTTTTGCTTGGTTCGAGGTTGGTCTTGCTCCGATCCGGGCGAGTGTCCGAGCATTCACACGAACCGGCTTGGCGAAGCGGGACGGGCGTGCTAGGCTGAGGATAGGTCATAACTCCAAAGGGAAGCCCATGACTAGCGTCGCGCACCAAGCCGTCGAAAATGAAGTCACGATGCTGGCCCGCTTTCTCGGCAACGGGAACGGCCGCTCCCCAAAACCGTAGCCCGCTATATCCTCGGAACTCGCGATCAGCGAGCAGGGCACGGCTCGTATGCACGACCCGGCCATGCACAATCAGATGGACGCCCTGACCCCCGCCGAGAAGGAGGAGATGCACGCCTTCGGCAAGGCGGCCACCCTGCTTTCCATCCTCAAATCCAAGGCGCGCGCTTCGCGCGGAATCGAACTGGAAACGCGTACTCGCCCCTGAACACGCCCATAGTAATTCGTTTGATTCAGACTTGAGCCCAACGCGCCCGCGAGTGAACGCGCCGAAACTTTCGCTCGCTGGCATGCGGGCTCGTATGAGGATCGCGGCAGCGCCGCCGACGATATTCAACGACGAGTACCGCGTGAAACTCCGCGCGGCCCTGATCGAGGAAGGCAGTTCCCGCCTGGATAACGCGGAGCGGCGTTTTCGGGCACGATCTTGGGATACGATGGTCAACACCGGGGCGGTCTCCGGCGAAGGGATGAGAGCAGCATCGGAGTTCGTAGGGCGGACCGAGCCCAACTCCCAGGGAGCTCGCGGGCATGGCGCAGATCATCACAACGGCTGTCGGTCCGGCAGATCGAGTCGCTCTTCGAGGCGGCTCGGTCGCCGGGCTGTCCGACCGGCAGCTCCTCGAGCGGTTCATCGACCGACGCGATGCCGCCGGCGAGACCGCCTTCGCCGCGCTGGTGGCGCGCCATGGCCCGATGGTCCTGGGCGTCTGCCGGCAACTCCTGGGCGACCGACACCACGCCGAGGACGCCTTCCAGGCCGTCTTCCTCGTCCTGGCCCGAAGGGCCCGCTCGATCCGCGACCCCGACCTGCTGGGAAACTGGCTCTACGGCGTCGCGCTCCGAACGGCCCGCAAGGCCAGGGGCCGGCTGGTCCGCCGTCGCAAGAACGAGGAAGGAAGCTCGATGAGTCGTCCGGATGCCGGTTCGGGCGAGCCGGCCGATCAGCCAGCGATCGACCGCGAGCAGGCCGAGGCCCTGCACGACGAGATCGACCGATTGCCGGTGGCCTTTCGCCTGCCGGTGGTGCTCTGCTACTTCGAGGGCCTCACCGTCGAGGAAGCCGCGCGACAGCTCCGATGGCCCCACGGCACCGTCCGCAGCCGGCTGGCCCGGGCGCGGGACAAGCTCCGACTCGGCCTCACCCGCCGCGGCGTGGTCTTGCCCGCCGCCGCCCTGGCCGCGGTCCTGGACTCCCGGCCCGCCTCGGCGTCGGTCTCATCCCCCCTGTGCGACCTCACGACCCGGGCCGCGATCGAACTTCGCGGCCGGACAGGCCGCCTGCGCCCTCGGCGACGGCCCTTGCCCGGGAGGTGCTGAGATCCATGCTGATCCACAAGTTGAGATTCACCCTCTTCACCTTGCTCGCTCTCGCCGCCGTCGCCACCGGCGCGGGGTATCTGACTCACTCCCTGGCCATGAAGGATGAGCCCATGAAGACCGCGGCGGGACAGTCCCCACAACGGACGGCGGTCCGTCGCGTCCCGAGAGCCGCCGCGTCCGGCGACGAAGCCGGAGGACGCCAATCCCGGCCGGATGACCGTGACCGGCCGCGTGCTCGACCCGGCGGGCAAGCCGGTAGCGGGCGTGCCGGTCGACATCATCGGCCGGCCTCGCACGCCGTGGGTCGGCACCGACGAGCGGATGGACCGGCACCTCCTGCTCGGCCGCGGCTCGACCGGCCCCGACGGCCGCTTTCGCCTCGACGCATCCCGCACCTCGTCGGTTCGCTTCTTCGAGGTCCATGCCCTGACCGCGGCCCCCGGATACGGCCTTAGCTGGGCCGCGCTCAACCCCGACGCCGATCAGCCCGCGGCCGAGGTCCGCCTCCGGCCCGAGCAGCTCATCCGAGGCCGATTGGTCGCCATCAGCGGCCAGCCGGCCGCGGCGGTCGAGATTCAGGTCGCGTGCGTTCGCCACCGGTACGTCAGCGGACCGATCGACGGGATCATGTTCTGGGACGATCCTCCCGAGGGACTCCGAACCTGGCCGCGACCGGTCAAGACCGACGACCAGGGCCGCTTCACGCTCGCCGGAATCGGTCGCGGCTTCGAGGTTTTTCTCGGTGTCCACGACCCCCGCTTCGCTCGCCTGAGCCTCCACCTCCCGGCCGACGATCGCGAGGGACCCAGGGAGGTCAACCTGGCCCTCCAGCCGGCGACGATCATCGAGGGCCGTGCCCTCGCCGCCGACACCGGTCAGCCGATCCCCAACGCGGTCATCGCGGTGACGGCCAGCCGCGGCGAGATCGGTGGGGGGTTTAGGACGCGGTTCCGCGCCGACGATCGAGGACGGTTCACGGCCAACCCCAGCCCGGGCGACTATTTCCGCGTCGAGCGCCTTCGCTCCCGAGGGCCAGCCCTACCTGGTCCCCCAGGTCGAATTCGCCTGGGCCAAGGGGGCGGTCAAGAAGGTGATGGATATCGAGCTACCCCGCGGCATCCTGATCCGGGGCAAGGTGGTCGAGGAGGGGACCGGCCATCCCCTGGCCGGGGCCAGCTTGCAGTATTATCCGATCAACGGCCGCAATCACATCCTGAGCAGCTGGCAATCGATCGTGGCCTCCAAGGAAGACGGTTCGTACGAGATCGTCGTCCCGCCCGGCAAGGGTCACCTGCTCGTCTTCGGACCGACCTCCGACTATGTCCTGGAGGAGATCGGTTCCCGGACGCTCGGCCGGGGACAGCCCGGTGGGATTCGCAACTATGCCCACGACATCATCGCCTATGAGGTCAAGGCCGGCGATCAGCCTCACGTGCTCGCGGCCACACTGCGGCCGGGCAAGACGGTGCGGGGCCGGGTGGTCGGTCCGGCGGGACAGACCGTCGAAGCCGCGGCGATCGTCACGCGACTGCACATCGAGGCCTTTCATCCTGCCTGGCGCGGTGAGCTTCATGCTCCGCGCCCGCGACGGCCGCTTCGAGCTGCACGGGCTCGACCCGGAGAAATCCGCGCCGGTCTACTTCCTCGACGCCGAGCCACGAGTGGGGCGCGGCCGTCGAGCTCTCCGGCAAGCAGGCCGATCGAGAACTGACGATCCAGCTCCAGCCCTGCGGCCAGGCCCGGGCGCGGTTCGTCGGGCCCGACGGCAAGCCCGTCGTGGAGACCGACCTGAGACAATTCGTCTCCATCGAGATCCTGGCCACCCCCGGCCCGCCCGGCATGACGTTCGACAAGGCGGAGCAGGCCCAGCTCGCGGCCGACGAGGCACCCTACGCGAACATCGATCGCAAGCACTACGGAACCGACCTCCGGGCCGACCCCGAGGGTCGCATCACCCTGCCCGACCTGATCCCCGGCGCGCTCTACCGCCTCTGCGACCTTTCGGTCCGCAATGACGCCGACAAGGGGATCCAGGTCCGCAAGGAGTTCACCGTCAAGCCCGGCGAGACGCTCGACCTGGGCGAGATCCGGATCGAGAAACCGCAGCCGTAGGTCAATGCGCTTTTCGGAGCCTTTTGCAACGGAACCGGGATCGAGTGCGAGAGGAAACCGAACGCGGAAGGAATCCACGCTCCCGCGTGGGAGTGTCGTCTTCCGACGCTCCGCGTCGCTTGGGTGCTCGGGCGCGGGAGCGGCCGGGATAGCCATTCCCACGCGGGGCACGCTGACGAAACAACTTCCTGGAAACGGACCATTCTTTCCCGCGGAAACTTGCAGTTTTTTCGTCAGCATTCCGAGCGTGGGAACGCGTTCTCGAAGACGACGCGGAGCGTCGCAGACGGCATTCCCACGCAGAGCGTGGGAACGAGTTCTCGTTGGTGATATCGGGAAGTTACTTCGTCAGCGTTCCGAGCGTGGGAACGAGATTGCCCGGTATCTTTGCGACAATCTCGTTCTTCGGGCACGCTCTTTGGGATACGATGGTCAACACCGGGGCAACATCCGGCGAAGAGATGAGACAACATTGGGGTTCATCACGCGTTCCGATCCGCACTCCCAGGGAGCTCGCAGAAATGGCGCTGATCATCGCACCGTCGGTCGGCCGGCAGACCTTGCTGTTCCTCGGGGCCGTCGCCATGGGCGCGGGCTATCTGACCCACGCCCTGGCGATGAACGATGAACCCAAGAGCTCCCCGGCCGGGCCGCAAACGCCGGTCGCCGCGAAACCGAATGACGTGCCCCAGTCTCCGGCCCCGGGCCGGATGTTCGTCGTCGGCCGCGTGCTCGACCCGACTGGAAAGCCAGTGCCGGGCGCAACGATCATGGTTTACGCGCGGAGCCTGGCGCCCGGGCCTGCACCCTACCTATCGGCGAAGGAGCCAGGCCCCGATCGGTGACGCCCGAGCCGACGGCTCGGGCCGGTTCCGGCTCGATGCGCCGCGGACGTCATCGTCGCGCCAGGAGGCGTTCGGCGCCATCGCCCTGGCGCCGGGCTATGGTGCCGGCTGGGTCGAGCTCGATCCCGACGACGACCAGCCCTCCGCCGACATCACGCTCCGACCGGAGCAAGTCATCCATGGGCGACTGTTCGACCTGCAAGGCCAGCCCGTCCCGGACGTCACGCTCTCGGTCTCGTCGATCCGTCGCGACCTTCCGCAGACTCCGGCCGGGGTTCGTAGCCGCTTCGATGGTGTCGCTTTTTACGGGATAACCGATTGACGGACTTTCCGGCCTGGCCCAAGCCGGTGATGACCGACCCCGAGGGCCGCTTCACCGTGCGCGGCGTCGGCCGGGACCTGCAGGGGGCCCTCAATGTCCATCATCCGCGGTTCGCCTTCCAGAGAATTCTGTTCGATACGAATGGTGCTTCGGGATCGAAGCCACTGACCGCCGGCGCTGGCACCGGCCCAGATCCTCAACGTGCGGCGTGACCTATGCCGATACGGGCAAGCCGGTCCCTCATGCCCCGCTCGAGGTGATGGCCAGCCGAGGGAGGGTCGGTGTACCCGCCGAGTTCGAGACCGACGCCGAGGGGCGGTCCCGCGTGAATGCCTTCGCCAGCCGACCGCTCCTACAACGTCTGGGCCTATCCCCCGGAAGGACAGCCCTACCTCATCGACCACGAAGCGGATCGAGTGGCCCAAGGGCGCGCTCGAGCAGTCCCTCGACCTCGCCTTACCGCGCGGCGTCTTGATCCACGGCAAGGTCACCGAGGCGGGCTCCGGCAAGCCCGTCCCGGGGGCGACCGTCGACTTTCGCTATCGCGGGGCAGCGGCACAATCGGGAAAGCGCGAGCATCCCCATCAGGACCGCATCCGATGGCTCGTTTCAACTCGGGGCCGCGCCCGGCCCGGGTTACCTCTTCATCAAGGGTCCCAGCGACGATTACGTGTTCCAGGCCATCGGCTATCGGATGGTTGAGCAAGGCCAGCCGGGCGGCTCGCGGATCTACTCGCATGCCCACACCTTGCTCGACCTGAAACCGGGCATCGGCAGCCAGGAAGTCCACGTGGTGCTCCGCCGCGGCGTGACGGTGACCGGCCAGGTCGTCGGGCCGGATGGCCAGCCCGTCCGGGATGCCTGGATCTTCAGCCGGATCATCCTCGATCCGAGACGTGGGGCGTGGGCAGAGCTGGACCGGTCGCCACCACGGCAGGGTGCGCAACGGTCGTTTCGAAGTCCACGGGCTCGACCCCGATACCGAGGTCCCCGTCTACTTCCTCGACCCGAAGCGCAAGCTGGGCGGCGTCGTCAACCTCTCGGTCAAGTCGGCGGCCGGCGGGCCGGTCACCGTCCGGCTCGAACCCTGCGGCGCCGCCAGGGCGCGGCTCGTCGATCCTGGCGGCAAACCGTTCGCGGGACGTCTACCCCGTGGGTTCCTGATCTTCTCGATGGTCGTCACCCCCGGTCCGCCCCGCAGCACCGCGAAAGACCAGGCCGGCCTCCTCTCCGCCGACGAAGACGACTTGACCAGCGTTGACCCGGTCAACTACGAGAACGAGCCGGTCTCTGATGCCGACGGCCGCATCACGTTCCCCGCCCTGATCCCGGGCGCGACCTATCGCTTCATCGACTACACCGCGGCCGTCCGCGGCGAGACCGGCCCTGAGCTCCGCAAGGAGTTCACCGTCAAGCCCGGCGAGACGGTCGACCTGGGCGACATCCGGATCGAGAAACCACGGAGTTGACGGGCCATGCTGACTTTCGAGAGTGGTCAACGGCCAGCTCCCACGGCTGGCTTTCCCGGTCAATCCTCGGATCCGAGGAGTTGCTCACGAACCGACTCGATCGAGGAGACTCGACCACTCCGGACCTCCTCGCGCGCCTGCTCCAGCAGGTCCCGGAACGACGAATCGTGTTCGATCAGGTGCTCGAGAAACCCGGTGTCGTCCGGGCGGATAGGCAGCAGCTCGAAAATCGGTTGGCCCTCCTTGGTCACGACGACGGGCGAAGTCTGGCACTCGATCGCATACTGTTCAAGGTTCGTTTTCGCTTCCTGAAGGTCGATCACACTCATGAGACGTGTACTCCTTCCCCAGGACATATTACTCCGGCAAGAAGGATCAACACAAAAGAGTAACCACGGAAAACGCGGACAGACACGGAAGGGGGAGGGTTGAGCCGAATTCTCTTTTCCGTGTATTTCAGTGGATTCCGTGGTTCATTTCTGATCCTCTGGAGCCGTGGTCGGCGGTTTCTAGAGCCGCGGAACTGATGGGTTGCGCACACAGTGACAGCCGATCCCCCTCGGCCTGAAGGGCCGCAGGAGCCCAGCCCCGGGTGAAACCCGGGGTCCGCAGCACACCCCAGATCTCCGGCGGCCTGAAGGGCCGCAGGAGTCCCCCCGGCACCCCTTCAGGGTGCACGAGCAGGGCGCGGGGCGACCGATTCCCAGGGATTCTCCCTGGGCTGGGTTCCTGCGGCCCTTCAGGCCGCCGGAGGGCTTGTGTGTGCAACCCAAGCTTGAGGCGCTCTAGATCGAATCGGCTGTACGGATTTGTGCGGCATCTCCATTGCCGCGGTAATACTCGATGCCATCGAGGATGATCCCTTGGGCGTATCGAGAGAGGGCGGCCATGATGCCCCCTTTTCCGCGCAACCCGGGACAAGACGACCGGCGACCGGGCAGTATCCAGCAAGAGGATGAGATGAACCCAGGTTTCTGTCAGAGGAGCCCGCGGCCATGGGGCAGGTGATGACAACGTCCGTGGTCCGGCAGATCGAGTCGCTCTTCGACGGCGGCTCGGTCGCCGGGCTCTCCGACCGCCAACTCGCTCGAGCGATTCATCGCCAGCCGCGACCCCGCCGCCGAGGCCGCCTTCGCCGCGCTGGTGGCCCGGCACGGGCCGATGGTCCTGGGCGTCTGCCGCCAGCTCCTCGGCGACCACCAGCATGCCGAGGACGCCTTCCAGGCCGTCTTCCTCGTGCTGGCCCGCCAGGCGCCGCTCCGTCCGCGACCCCGACCTGCTGGGCAACTGGCTCTACGGGGTCGCGCCTCCGCACCGCCCGCAAGGCCAGGGTCCGGCTCGACCGCCGTCGCAAGTACGAGGAGGACCGTGCCGATGATGCGTCCGGAGGCAGTCTCGACCGTCCCGGCCGATCGGTCGGCGATGGATCGCGAGCAGGCCGAGAGCCCTCCACGAGGAGATCGACCGGCTGCCCAGCTCGTTCCGCTTGCCGGTCGTGCTCTGCTACTTCGAGGGCCTGACTCTCGACGAAGCCGCGCGACGGCTCCGCTGTCCGGCCGGGACCGTGCACAGTCGATTGGTCCGGGCGCGCGATAAGCTCCGACGCGGCCTCACTCGCCGCGGCGTGGTCTTGTCCGCAGCCGCCCTGACCGCCGCCCTGGCACCCCGGTCCGCCTCGGCGTCGGTCTCATCCCCTCTGTGTGACATGACGACCCGGGCCGCGATCGAACTTCGCGGCCGGACAGGCCGCCGCGGGGGTCGCCTCGGCCTCGGCGACGGCCCTTGCCCAGGAGGTGCTGAGATCCATGCTGCTCCATCAATTGAGATTTCTCGCGATCGACCTTCCTGTTCCTCGGCGCCGTCGCCACCGGCGCGGGATACTGGAATCACTCCCTCGCCATCAAGGACGAACCCGCGAAGACCCCGGCGGCCCAGAAACCGCCGGTCGTCGCGAAGCCGGATGACGCGAACCCGAAGCCGGCCCCGGGGCGGATGTTCGTCGTCGGCCGCGTGCTCGACCCGCAGGGCAAGCCGGTGCCGAACGCCTCGGTGATGGTCTACGCGCGGACCATGGTGACGGGAACCTTCGACCCGGCCGATCGGCTCTACCCCAGGGAGATCGGCCGGGCGACCAGCGACGGCTCGGGCCGGTTCCGGATCGACGCGCCCCGCACCTCGTCGTCGCGCCAGAGCGATTTCGGCGCCGTCGCCCTGGCGCCGGGTCATGGCGCCGGCTGGGTCGAGCTCGACCCCGACGCCGAGCGGCCCGTCGCCGAGATCGCGCTGCGGCCCGAGCAGGTGATCCAGGGCCGGCTCTTCGACCTGCAAGGCCAGCCCGCCCGCGATGTGAAGGTGTCGGTCACGGCCATCCGCCGCGTCCTCCACCAGGGGACCGAATCCCTCCGGCGCGGAGTTCGAAGGTCCCGCATTCTGGTGGGCCCATCCGGATGACCTGGCCGGCTGGCCCGGCGCGGTGACCACCGGCGCCGACGGCCGCTTCACCTTGCATGGCGTCGGCCCCGGGCTCCGGGTCTATCTGAGCACCCACGACCCGAGGTTCTCCAGCCAGAGCATCGAGGTCGACACCGACGCCGCCTCGACCGCGAAGCCGCTGAGCATCGCGCTGCAACCGGCCCGGACCATCACCGGGCGCGTGACCTATGCCGACACCGGCAAGCCGGCCCATCATGCCCGGGTGGGCATCGCGGGAGTCGCCCGGGCCCAGGCCGGCGTGGGCCCTCGCCCAGTGGTCACCGAGACGGACGCCGAAGGGCGATTCCGCGCGAGTGTGGGGCCGGACGCCAGCGGCTTCGTGGCGGTGGCCCCTCCCGAAGGGCAACCCTACGTGACCACCCTCAATCGCATCGACTGGCCGAAAGGGGCGGTCGCGCATGCCGTCGACCTGGCGTTGCCCCGGGGCACGCTGATCCGGGGCAAGGTCACCGAGCAAGGCTCCGGTCAACCCGTCGCGGGTGCCGTGGTGATGTACGTCGCCCACCGGTCGGCGAATGACGCTCGCCTCGGCCGGGGTTCCCCGACGGAGACCTCGGCCGACGGCTCGTTCGCGATCGGGGTCCCGGCCCGCCCCGGCCACCTGATCGTCCGGGCGCCCGCCGATGATTATGTCTTCCAGGAGATCGGCAACACCTTGCTCCTCGATGGCCGGCCGGGCGGCTGGCGCGTCTACGCCCACGCCTTCGTCGCCCGCGATCCGAAGCCCGATGGCGGGGACCCGGACGCCCAGGTCGTGCTCCGTCGCGGTGTCACGCTGAAGGGTCGAGTCCTCGGGCCCGACGGTCAGCCGGTCCGGGATGCCTGGATCTTCAGCCGGATCAACCTGGTGCCGAGTCCGGCCCTCGAGCGATCGTGGAACGGCAGCCAGCACACTAACGTGCGCGACGGCCGCTTCGAGCTGCACGGGCTCGATCCGGATGCCGAGCTCCCCGTCCATTTCCTCGATGCCCCGCACAAGCTGGGTGCGACGGTCCGCTTCTCGGGCAAATCCGCGGCCGTCGAGCCGATCACCGTCCGGCTCGAGCCCTGCGGCTCGGCCGCGCTGCGCCTGGTCGGGCCCGACGGCAAGCCACGCGGTGGCTTGTCTCAACTGGTCTGGATGGTCGTGACGCCCGGCCCCGGCCCACTCATCAACAGGCAGGCGCAGAACGAGGGCGCCCTGCTCGCCGACGCCGGTCTACTGAGAGATATCGATGCGATCCACTACCCGAGGAGTCCTGTGTCCGATTCGCAGGGCCGGATCGTATTGCCCGTCCTGATCCCGGGTGCGACCTATCGCATCCTCGACGTCTCGACCCTTCGCGATCCGTCCGGCCCCCAGCTCCGCAAGGAGTTCACCGTCAAGCCCGGAGAGGCCCTCGACCTGGGCGATATCCGGATCGAGAAGCCACGGAACTGACGCATCCCCGCGATTCTCCACCAGTTCGGGATTTCGCTGGATTTCGCGGCACAACTCGGGACACCATGGAAGCCAGGCCGGCACTATCGACATGAGGGGATGAGAGGACGCCGGGCGCGTCGGGCGCCCGGGGGCTGTCCCGCGTCTCAGCCTGTCCTGTCCGCCAGGAGGTCCCGCGGCATGATTCACGTGGCATCGCCGTCGCTGATCCGGCAGCTCGGCTCGCTCTTCGAGGGCGGCTCGGCCGCCGGGCTCTCCGACCGCCAACTGCTCGAGCGGTTCATCGCCCGCGCGCGATCCGGCCGGCGAGGCCGCCTTCGCCGCGATGGTGGCCCGCCACGGGCCGATGGTGCTGGGCGTCTGCCGACAGCTCCTGGGCGATCATCATCATGCCGAGGATGCCTTCCAGGCCGTCTTCCTCGTGCTGGCGCGCAGGGCCCGGTCGATCCGCGACCCCGACCTGCTCGGCGCCTGGCTCTACGGCGTGCGCCCTCCGCACGGCTCGCAAGGCCCGCGGTCCGACTCGCCCGCCGGCGCCAGACGCGAGGAAGACCGGGGCTGTCGGCCGTCCGGAGGCGACGTCCGCCGTGCCAGGCCGAGCAGATCGGCGATCGACCGCGAGCAGGCCGAGGCCCTGCACGACGAGATCGACCGCTTGCCGAGGTCCTTCCGCCTGGCGGTCGTGCTCTGCTACTTCGAGGGCCTCACGCTCGACGAAGCCGCGCGACGGCTCCGACTGCCCGGCCGGGACCGTGCGCAGTCGACTGGTCCGGGCGCGGGAGAAGCTCCGCCGCGGCCTCACTCGCCGCGGCGTGCGTCTTGCCCGCAGCCGCCCTGGCCGCCGCACTGGCACCCCGGTCCGCCTCGGCATCCGTCTCATCCCCCCTGTGCGACATGACAACCCGGGCCGCGATCGACTTCGCGGCCGGACAGGCCGGCTCGCCCCTCGGCGACGGCCCTTGCCCAGGAGGTGCTGAGATCCATGCTGCTCCACAAGCTGAAACTCACCGCGTTGACCTTGTTGTTCCTCGGCACCGTCGCCACCGGCGCGGGCATTGTGGGACATGCTCTCGCCATGAAGGATGAGCCCCGGAAACACCCGCCGACCCTCAACCGCAGATCGCCGCGAAGCCGGACGACGCGAACCCGAAGCCGGCCCCGGGCCGGATGTTCGTCGACCGGCCGCGTGCTCGACCCGTCGGGCAAGCCGGTGCCGAACGCGACGGTGATGGTCTATGCGTCGCTCAAATGGCCGGGGCGTGGCGATCGGCTCGCGCCGATGTGGCCGTCCGCGATCGGCCAGGCGGGGAGCGACGGCTCGGGCCGGTTCCGGCTGGATGCGGCACGCACATCGTCGTCGCGGCACGTATCAGGTCGGCGCCGTCGCGATCGCGCCCGGCTACGGGGCCGGCTGGGTCGAGCTCGATCCCGATGCCGACCAGCCCGCGGCCGACATCACGCTCCGGCCCGAGCAGGTGATCCAGGGGCGGCTCTTCGACGTCCAGGGCCGGCCCGCCCGGGGCGTCGCGGTCTCGGTCGAGAGCATGGGCACGATCGTCACCGGCAGCCCGGACACGACCCTCGGGGATGACCGAAGGTCCCTATTTCTTCCGGGTTCGGCCGGGCGACCTGCCGGCCTGGCCCCGGCCGACGACTTCCGACGCCGACGGCCGGTTCACGATCCGCGGCGCGGGCCGGGACATTCGGGTCGGCCTCGTGATCGATGCACCCGCGGTTCGCCAGGCAGAGGACCCATATCGATACCGATGGATCCTCGGAGACCAAGAACGTGACGATGGCCGTGGAACCGGCCAGGATCATCACCGGGCGCGTGACCTATGCCGACACGGGCAAGCCCGTCCCCCATGCCGCGGTCGATATTGTGATCCAGGACGATGACGGAGCTCGACCTGGGCCGGTGACATCGAGACCGACGCCCAGGGGCGCTTCCGCTTCAATCCCGGGTCGGGCCATCGCTACTGGCTCTCCGCCTTTCCTCCCGAGCGGGAGCCCTACCTGAACGTCCAGAAGAAGCTGGAATGGCCCAAGGGCGCGATCGAGCAATCCCTGGACCTGACATTGCCCCGCGGCGTGCTCGTCCGCGGCCGGGTCACCGAGGAGGGGTCCGGCAAGCCCGTCGCGGGGGCGAGGATCGGCTATTACTCCAACCCGGACTCGGACTTGCGGTCGGGCGCCCGAAATAGCCGGGCGGCGACCGCGGCGGATGGGTCCTTCCAGTTCGGAGTCATGCCCGGCCCGGGCTATCTCACCGTCCTGGGGCCCGGCGAGGACTACGTGCTCCGGGAGCTCGGCCAGCGCATGGCCCTCGCGGGCCAGCCGGGCGGGCGCCGCCTCTATGCCCACGCCTTCCACGCCCTGGACCTTGAAGCCGGGCAGCGCGGACCAGGACGTCGCCATCACGCTCCGGCCGAGCCCCGCCGTGAAGGGCCGGGTCGTCGGGCCGGACGGCCAGCCCGTCCGGAACGCCCTGGTGATCAGCCGCGTCACCCTCCAGCCGAACTGGATCGCCTTGCTGATCTGGACGGGGGACTACCGCGACGCGGTGCGGGATGGGTCCTTCGCGGTGCACGGCCTGCCCGCCGACACCGAGGTCCCCGTCTACTTCCTGGACGCCAAGCACAACCTCGGGGCGACCGCGATGCTCTCGGGCCGGTCGGCGGCGGGCGGAGCGGTCACCGTCCGGCTCCAGCCCTGCGGCGCCGCCCGGGCCCGGCTCGTCGACCCCGCCGGCAAGCCGGTCGCCGCGATCGCGCGACGCCTACGGGTCTCACATGACCGTGATGGTCGTGACACCCGGGACCAATCCGCTGGAGCCAGGATCCGGCCGACAAGGACCGCCTGGCGGCCGATCAGGACTTCGTCGCCCGGTTCGACCCGATCCATTACCCGAAGGGCCTGGTCTCCGATGCCCAGGGCCAGCTCGCCCTCCCGGCGTTGATCCCCGGCGCCACGTACCGCATCTACGACACCTCGATGGGCGATGGGGACAATCCCCAGCTCCGCAAGGAATTCACCGTCAAGCCCGGCGAGACCCTCGACCTGGGCGATATCCGGATCGAGAAGCCACCGAACGTGACGCATCCCCGCTATTCTCCACAAGTTCGGGATTTCCTGAGACTCTAGCATGAATGCCGGTATTTTTGTCTTTCGCCCCGAAGGGGCAGCCACAAATCAGCCCAGGGCAACGCCCTGGGATCAGGTCGAATGGGGATACCCGAGCCCTGAAAGGGCGAAACATCTCCGTGGCCTTGTGCCGCCCTTTCAGGGCTTGAGTTCTCTTGGACTTCGTGGTCCCAGGGCGATGCCCTGGGCTGATTTGTTCGGCCCCTTCGGGGCAGAATCCTCTCCCCGGTATCCTTGCTCTAGACTTGATTTTCCGCTGGATTTCCCGGCACGACTCGGGACACCATGGAAGCCAGGCCGGCACTATCGACACGAGGGGATGAGAGGACGCCGGGCGCGTCGGCGCCCGGGGATGTCCCGCGTCTCAGCCTGTCCTGTCCGCCAGGAGGTCCCGCGGCATGATTCACCTGGCATCGCCGTCGCTGGTCCGGCAGCTCGGCTCGCTCTTCGAGGGCGGCTCGGCCGCCGGGCTCTCCGACCGCCAACTGCTCGAGCGGTTCATCACCCGCGGCGATCCGGCCGCCGAGGCCGCCTTCGCCGCCATGGTGGCCCGCCACGGGCCGATGGTGCTGGGCGTCTGCCGACAGCTCCTGGGCGATCATCATCATGCCGAGGATGCCTTCCAGGCCGTCTTCCTCGTGCTGGCGCGCAGGGCCCGGTCGATCCGCGACCCCGACCTGCTCGGCGCCTGGCTCTACGGCGTGGCGCTGCGCACGGCTCGCAAGGCCCGCGGCCGACTCGCTCGCCGCCGTCAGACCGAGGAAGCCGGGGCTGTCGGCCGTCCGGAGGCGCGGCCCGCCGTGCAGGCCGAGCAGATGATCGACCGCGAGCAGGCCGAGGCCCTGCATCGCGAGATCGACCGCTTGCCGGGGTCCTTCCGCCTGGCGGTCGTGCTCTGCTACTTCGAAGGGCTCTCGCCCGACGAGGCGGCCCAGCGGCTGCGATGGCCCAGCGGCACGCTCCGCAGCCGGCTGGTCCGGGCGCGCGACCGGCTACGGCGCGGGCTGGCTCGTCGCGGGATCGTGCTCTCGGCCACCGGGCTGGCCATGGCCCTGGCGCCCCGATCGGGCTCGGCATCCGTCTCATCCTCCCTGTGCGACATCACGACCCGGGCCGCGTGGAAATTCGCGGCCGGACAGGCCGTCTCGCCATCGGCGGCGGCCCTTGCCCAGGAGGTACTGAGATCCATGCTGCTCCACAAGTTCCGCTTGACCATCTTCACCTTGCTCGCCCTCGCCGCCGTCGCCGCCGGCGCGGGGTATCTGACTCACGCCCTGGCGATGAAAGACGAGCCCAGGAGGACTCTGGCCAGCGTGCAATCGAAAGCCGCCGCGAAGCCAGATGACGCGCCGGCCCCGGGCCGGATGTTCGTCGTCGGCCGCGTGGTGGATCCGCAAGGTAAGCCGGTGCCCGACGCGACGACGATGGTCTACGCGGCGCTCAAGCAACCGGGACGTGGCGACCGGCTCGGGTCGATGGCACCGTTCGCGATCGGCCAGGCGCGGAGCGACGGCTCGGGCCGGTTCCGGCTCGACGCCACGCGCACCTCATCATCGACGCATCATCAAGAAGGCGCGATCGCCATCGCGCCCGGCTACGGGGCCGGCTGGGTCGCCTTCAACCTCGACGCCGACCAGCCCGTCGCCAACATCACGCTCCGGCCCGAGCAGGTGATCCAGGGACGCCTGTTCGATATCCAGGGCCGGCCCGTCCAGGGCGTGACGGTCTCGGTCGAAGGCATGGGCCGCGTCCCCCGGAAACCGGCAAGCCTTCCCATCGAGGTCGAAGGTCCCTACTTCTGGGGTGGGAGTTACCCCAGGAACGCACCGGCCTGGCCCGCCCCGGCGATCACCGACGCCGAGGGCCGCTTCACCGTGCGCGGCGTGGGCCGAGACCTCCGGGTCCTGCTCATGGCCGACGACCGTCGGTTCGCACGGCAGCGGATCATCGTCGAGACCGACAGCCCCTCCGGCTCGAAGTCGGTAACGATGGCCCTGGAGCCCGCCAAGGTCATCACCGGCCGCGTCACCGATGCCGACACCGGCAAGCCCGTCCCCCATGCGGCGGTCGACGATCCTGGCCTACATCGATGGCCCGGGCTACAGCAACGAATTCGAGACCGATGCCGAAGGGTCCTACCGCGAATCCCCTGTCGGCCGACCGCTACCACGTCACGGTTTACGCCCCCGATGGGCAGCCTTATCTAAACGCCTCGTCGAAGATCTTCGATTGGCCCAAGGGAGCCGTCGAGCATCGGCTCGACCTGGCCATGCACCGCGGCGTGCTGATCCACGGCAAGGTCACCGAGGAAGGCTCCGGCAGGCCCGTCAAGGGAGCGATGGTTGGCTATGTTTCTCGGTCGTCTCGGGATGGCGAGTCCGGCGACTGGAACCCCCGCCCGGAGACGAAGGCCGATGGCTCGTTCCAGTTCGCGGTCTTGCCCAGACCGGGCACGCTCATCGTCCTGGGCCCCAGCGACGACTACGTGTTGCAGGAGATGGGGAGGGACGCAATCCTGGACGGTCAGCCGGGCGGGCGCCGCTGGTACGCCCATGCCTTCATCGCCCGCAACCCCGGGACCGCGACCGACGCCCAGGACGTCAACCTCCGGCTTCGTCGCGGCCTGATCAACATCCGGCTCCAACGCGGCCAGACCGTGAAGGGCCGAGTCATCGGCCCGGACGGACAGCCGATCCAGGATGCTCTCATGCTCTGCCGGACCCTCCTGCTACCGCAGCCGGTTCCCTGGCGATACTGGTGGGGAGAGCATCACGGCAACGTCCGCGACGGCCGGTTCGAGCTGCATGGCCTGTCTCCGGAAGCCGAGGTCCCCGTCTACTTCCTCGAACCGAGGCGGAAGCTGGGCGCCGTGGTGAATCTCTCGGGCAAGTCGGGATCCGACGGGCCCGTCACGGTCCGCCTGGTGCCCTGCGGCACGGCCACGGCTCGCCTCGTCGACGCCGCAGGAAAGCCGATCGCCGGCAATCGCGACCCGTACCTGGTCCGGATGCTCGTCACCCCCGGCACATCCCGGCGGATACCCCCCAATGCGGACGGTCGCCTGGAGGCCGATCAAGATTACCTCTCCCGGATCGACCCGACCAACTACGGCGATACCCCGGCCTCCGATGCTCAGGGCCGGATCGTCTTCCCCGCCCTGATCCCGGGCACGACCTATCGGATTGACCTCAACGCCGTCAACGCCGAGATCGACCCGCGGCTCCACACGGAGTTCTCGGTCAAGCCCGGCGAGACCCTCGACCTGGGCGATATCCTGATCAAGCATCCGCGGCAGTGACGGATCGTGTGATACCGCCTGGGTTTCCATCGTGTTCACCAGAACTTCGGCCACAACTCGGGAGAAGCTGATCGGCATCGGGGCAGTATCGGCGTGGGGATGAAAAGACGTCAAGTGCGCCGGGTGCGCCGATTTCAACCGCGAGGGAGCCTGACGGCATGTCGTTCGTGACAACACCATCGGTGGTTCGACAGATCGGGTCGCTGTTCGACGGCGGTTCCGTCGCCGGACTGACCGACCGCCAGCTCATCGAGCGGTTCAACGACCGCCGCGATGCCATCGGCGAAGCCGCCTTCGCCGCCCTGGTGGCGCGTCATGGGGCCATGGTCCTGCACGTCTGCCGACAGCTCCTGGGCGACCAGCATCATGCCGAGGACGCCTTCCAGGCCGTCTTCCTCGTCCTGGCTCGCAAGGCCCGGTCGATCCGCGACCCCGACCTGCTGGGAAACTGGCTGTATGGGGTCGCGCTCCGCACGGCTCGCAAGGCCAGGGTCCGGATCGCTCGCCGGCGCAAGAACGAGGAGGGCGACGCCATGAGGCGTCCCAGTTCGAGTCCAGGCGTTCCAGCCGAACAGCCGGTCCTGGCCCGCGAACAGGCCGAGGCCCTGTACCGTGAGATCGACCGCCTGCCCGGACCCTTTCGCCAGACGGTCGTGCTCTGCTACTTCGAGGGTCTGACTCTCGAAGAAGCGGCACGCCGGCTCCGATGTCCGGCCGGCACGGTGCGCAGCCGATTGGCCCGGGCGTGCGACAAGCTCCGCCGCGGGCTGACACGCCGTGGGGTGTCGCTCTCGGGCGCGGCCCTCGTCGCGGCACTCAGTCCCAGGTCGGCCTCGGCGTCCGTCTCATCCCCCCTGTGTGACATCACAACCCGGGCCGCGATGAACTTCGCGGCCGGACAGGCCGCCGCCGGGGCCACCTCGGCCTCGGCGATGGCCCTTGCCCAGGAGGTGCTGAGATCCATGCTGCTCCACAAACTGAAACTCACCGCGTTGACCCTGCTGTTCCTCGGTAGCATCGCCACCGGCGCGGGGTATCTGACTCACTCCCTGGCGATGAAGGATGAGCCCCTGAAGGTGCCCGCCGCTCCGCGGCCCCTGATCGGGGCCAGGCCGATCGACGTGGCCCAAACTCCGGCCCCGGGCCGGATGTTCGTGACCGGCCGCGTGCTCGACCCGCAAGGTAAACCCGTGCCCAACGCGACCGTGATGGTCAACGGTCGGCTCAAGATGTCGGGACGTGGCGACGGGTTCGCGAGTTTGAGTCCGGTCCCGATCGGCCACGCCGGCGGTGACGGCTCGGGCCGGTTCCGGATCGACGCGCCCCGCACCTCCTCGTCGCAATATGACAATTTCTGCGCCGTCGCCCTGGCCCCCGGCTACGGTGTCGGCTGGGTCAAGCTCGATCCTGACGCCGAGCAGCCCATCGCCGAGATCGCGCTCCGGCCCGAGCAGGTGATCTACGGCCGCCTGTTCGACCTGCAAGGCCGGCCCGCCCGGGACGTCACGGTCTCGGTCTGGTCGATCGGTCGGATAGTCGCTCAAGAACCGGACCCGGTTCGTAGTCGTTTCAATCGCTTCGACGGCATCTCTTATTTCTGGACAAATCTTAACGTATTTCCGGCCTGGCCCAAGCCGGCGACGAACCGACTCCGAGGGCCGCTTCACCCTCGCGGAGTCGGCCGGGACCTGCAAGCGGGCCTCACCGTCAATGACCCGCGGTTCGCCCGCCAGAGACTTGAGATCGAGACGAATAGCACTTCGGAATCGAAGCCACTGACAATGGCGGTGATACCGGCCCAGATCCTCACCGGGCGCGTGACGTATGCCGACACCGGGAAGCCGGTCCCTCATGCCCAGCTCTCGGTCGGAGCCAGCAAAGGGAACATGGTCACCCCCATCGAATTCGAGACCGACGGCGAGGGGCGATTCCGCGTGAATCCATCGCCGGGCGACGGCTTCAGCGTCTCGGTCTTACCCCCGGAAGGGCAGCCCTACCTGACCGCCGGCAAGTATCTCGACTGGCCCAAAGGGGCGGTCGAGCAGTCGGTGGACCTGGCCCTGCCTCGGGGCGTCGTGATCCGCGGCAAGGTCACCGAGGAAGGCTCCGGCCAGCCGGTCGCGGGAGCGATCGTCTGGTACCAGGGACGACGCTCGACCGACGAATTGAATCCGCGCGTCTCGAAGAGCCGTTCGGGACCGGATGGCTCGTACCAGTTCGCGGTCCGGTCCGGCCCGGGCCATCTCGTCATCGAGGGACCCAGCGACGATTACGTGCTCCGGGAGATTGGCTATCGGATGCTTGACCAGGGCGAGCCCGGTGGCCGGCGGCGTACTCACACGCCTTTATCGCCTGCGACCCCCAATCGGGTAGCAACGGCCTGGAGATCAACGTCGGGCTCCGCCGAGGCAGGACCGTGCAGGGTCGGGTCCTCGCCCCGGACGGGCAACCGACCCAGGACACCTGGATACTCAGCCGCGTCATCCTCGATCCGTTTCCCCGACCATGGCGTTTTTGGATGACTTCTTTCAGTTACGGCACGGTGCGCAACGGCGGCTTCCAGATCCATGGACTCGACCCCGATACGGAGGTCCCCGTCTACTTCCTCGATCCGAAGCGGAGGCTCGGCTCCTCCGCCCACCTCTCGGGCAAATCGGCGGCCGGCGAGCCGGTCACCATTCGACTCGAGCCGTGTGGCACAGCCACTGCGCGGCTGGTCGACCCCGGCGGCAAGCCGATCGCAGGATGTCCTGGCTCGAGACTGGTCGCGATGGTCATCACCCCCGGCCCGTCTCCGGCCGCGCCCCGGAGAAGGAAGATCGGCTGGCAGCCGATGCCCCGGTCCTGGCCGGAATCGACCCGATCAACTACGGGAATGGCCCGGTGTCCGATGCCCAGGGGCAGATCGCGTTCCCTGCCTTGGTCCCGGGCGCGACCTATCGAGTCTTTCCGTTTCGCAAAGAGTTCACCGTCAAGCCTGGCGAGACCCTCGACCTGGGCGATATCCTGATCGAGAAACCCGAGACGTGACGGATCGCATGATCCGCCCGGGTTTCCATCGTGTCCACCAGAACGACCTCCACAACTTGGGAGATGATGGCCGGCATCGGGGCAGTATCCACCGTGGGGGTGAAAAGACGTCGAGTGCGCCGATCGCAACCGCGAGGGAGTCCTGACGGCATGTCGTTCGTGACAACACCATCGGTGGTCCGACAGATCGGGTCGCTGTTCGACGGCGGTTCCGTCGCCGGATTGACCGATCGCCAGCTCATCGAGCGGTTCAACGACCGTCGCGATGCCATCGGCGAAGCCGCTTTCGCCGCCCTGGTGGCGCGTCACGGGGCCATGGTCCTGCACGTCTGCCGACAGCTCCTGAGCGACCAGCATCATGCCGAGGACGCCTTCCAGGCCGTCTTCCTCGTCCTGGCTCGCAAGGCCCGGTCGATCCGCGACCCCGACCTGCTGGGCAACTGGCTGTATGGGGTCGCGCTCCGCACGGCTCGCAAGGCCAGGGTCCGGATCGCT
Organism: uncultured Isosphaeraceae bacterium; assembly: GCA_963842405.1. Taxonomy (GTDB): domain Bacteria; phylum Planctomycetota; class Planctomycetia; order Isosphaerales; family Isosphaeraceae; genus CAVZRC01. Next base: position 20,176 of record CAWJGW010000012.1, read on the forward strand.
CGCCGGCGCAAGAACGAGGAGGGCGACGCCATGAGGCGTCGCGGTTCCGGTCCGGGCGTTCCGGCCGAACAGCCGGTCGCTGGCCCGCGAGCAGGCCGAGGCCCTCCACAGCGAGATCGACCGCCTGCCCGGACCCTTTCGCCAGACGGTCGTGCTCTGCTACCTCGAGGGCCTGACTCTCGAAGAAGCGGCACGCCGGCTCCGATGTCCGGCCGGCACCGTGCGCAGCCGATTGGCCCGGGCGTGCGACAAGCTCCGCCGCGGGCTGACACGCCGCGGGGTGTCGCTCTCGGGCGCGGCCCTCGTCGCGGCACTCAGTCCCAGGTCGGCCTCGGCGTCCGTCTCATCCCCCCTGTGTGACATGACAACCCGGGCCGCGATGAAATTCGCGGCCGGACAGGCCGTCTCGCCTTCGGCGGCGGCCCTTGCCCAGGAGGTGCTGAGATCCATGCTGATCCACAAACTGAAACTCACCGCGTTCACCCTGCTCTGCCTCGGCACCGTCGCCGCCGGCGCGGGCTTCGTCGGCCAGGCACCCGTGCGTCAGACTGGAAAGCCTGAACCTACGCCAGATCAACCCGAAGCCGGACGACGCGAACCCGAAGCCGGCCCCGGGCCGGATGTTCGTCACCGGCCGCGTGCTCGACCCGTCGGGCAAGCCGGTGCCAACGGCGACGGTGATGGTCTATGCGTCGCTCAAGTGGCTGGGGCGTAGCGATCGGCTCGCGCCGATGTGGCCGTCCGCGATCGGCCAGGCGGGGGGCGACGGCTCGGGCCGGTTCCGGCTCGACGCCCCGCGCACCTCGTCGTCGCGTTATGGGGAATTCGGCGCGGTCGCCCTGGCGCCGGGTTATGGCGCAGGCTGGGTCGAGCTCGACCCCGACGCCGAGCAACCCACCACCGACATCACGCTCCGGCCCGAGCAGGTGATCCAGGGCCGCCTGTTCGACCTCCAGGGCCGGCCCGCTCGGGGCGTCTCGATCGCGGTCGAGAGCATGGGCACGATCGTCGCCGGCGAGCTCGAAGCGGTCCTACTTCTTCCAGGCCAAGCCGGGCGACCTACCGGCCTGGCCCCGGCCGGCGACTTCCGACGCCGACGGCCGGTTCACGATCCGAGGTGCGGGGCGGGGCCTCCGGGTCGGTCTTGTGATCGATCACCCGCAATTCGCCAGGCAGACGACCCATATCAATACCGATGGATCCTCGGAGATCAAGAATGTGACGATGGCCGTGGAACCGGCCAGGATCATCAACGGGCGCGTGACCTATGCCGACACGGGCCAGCCCGCCCCCCATGCCGTGGTCGAGATGATGACCCATGCTGATCAGAGCACGAGCTATGCCGGTGAGATCGAGACCGACGCCCAGGGGCGCTTCCGCTTCAATCCCGGGTCGGGCCATCGCTATTACCTCTCGGCGAATCCTCCCGAGCGGCAGCCCTATCTGAACGTCGAGAAGAACCTGGAATGGCCCAAGGGAGCGATCGAGCATTCCGTGGACCTGGCCTTGCCCCGGGGCATCCTCGTCCGCGGCAAGGTCACCGAGGAGGGGTCCGGCAAGCCCATCGCGGGGGCGAGGATCGGCTATATCTCCAACCCGGAACGGGATCAGCAGTCGGGCGCCTGGAACACCCACGCGACGACCGCGGCGGACGGATCCTTCCAGTTCGGAGTCATGCCCGCTCCGGGCTATCTCACCGTCCGGGGCCCGAGCGAGGACTACGTACTCCGGGAGATCGGCCAGCAGCATGGCCCTCGCCGGTCAACCGGGCGGGCAACGCATCTATGCGCCATGCCTTCCATGCCCTGGCCTTGAAGCCGGGCAGCGCGAGCCAGGACGTCGCCATCACGATCCGGCCGGGCGCCGCCGTGAAGTGCCGGGTCGTTGGACCGGACGGGCAGCCCGTCCGGAACGCCCTGGCGTTCAGCCGCGTCATCCTCCAGCCGACCTGGATCTCCTGGCTCTTCTGGACGGCGTTTTATCGCGGCGACCCGGTGCGGGATGGGTCCTTCGCGGTGCACGGCCTGCCCGATGACGCCGAGGTCCCCGTCTACTTCCTGGATGCCAAACACAACCTCGGGGGCATCGCGATGCTCTCGGGCCGGTCGGCGGCGGACGGAGCGGTTACCGTCCGGCTCCAGCCCTGCGGCGCCGCACGGGCTCGACTCGTCGACCCCGCCGGCAAGCCGGTCTCCGGATCGCGCGACGACTACGGGTCTCACATGACCGTGATGGTCGTGACCCCGGGACCAATCCTCGGGAGCCAGGATCCGGCCGACAAGGACCGCCTGGCAGCCGATCAGGACTTCGTCGCCCGATGCGACCCGATCCATTACCCGAAGGGCCTGGTCTCCGACGCCCAGGGCCAGCTCGACCTACCGGCGTTGATCCCGGGCGCCACGTACCGCATCTACGACGCCACGATCGGCGATGGGGCCAATCCCCAGCTCCGCAAGGAATTCACCGTCAAGCCTGGCGAGACCCTCGACCTGGGCGATATCCTGATCGAGAAACCCAAGACGTGACGGATCGCACGATCCCGCCCGGGTTTCCGGTATAATTTCGAGATTCTCGAACACAACTTGGGATAAGAGGGCCGGCGGCGTCACAGTATGTAACGAAGGGATGAGTGGACGTTGGGCGCGGGCCTCCGGGCACCCGAAGGGTCGCCGCCCAAAGGTCTCCCGGGTAGAGGTAAAGCCTCGGTGCCGATCGATTACTCCACTGACTACTGACCACTGACTACTGACCAGAGAGAGAGCCCGTAGCCATGGCGTATCTGGCATCAGGATCCGTGGTCCGGCAGATCGGGTCGCTCTTCGAGGGCGGCTCGGTGGCCGGACTCTCGGACCGGCAGCTCCTGGATCGGTTCACCGCGCAACAAGATGCCGCCGGCGAGGCGGCGTTCGCCGCGCTGGTGACCCGGCACGGGCCGATGGTCCTGGACGTCTGCCGGCAGCTCCTCGGCGACCTGCATCATGCCGAGGATGCCTTCCAGGCCGTCTTCCTGGTCTTGGCTCGCAGGGCCTGGTCGATCCGCGACCCCGACCTGCTGGGCAACTGGCTCTACGGGGTGGCGCTTTCGAACGGCACGGTGTGCGAAGCTCCAGCTAGCCCGCCGTCGCAAGAAAGAGGAGGGCGACGCCATGAGGCGCCAGGGTCCGGGCTCGTCCGCCGTGGTCGAGCCGATGGTCCAGCCGGCCGAGCAGCCGGCAATCGACCGCGAACAGGCCGAGGCGCTGCACCGCGAGATCGACCGATTGCCGAAGTCGTTCCGCCTGCCGGTCGTCCTCTGCTACTTCGAAGGGCTCACGCTCGACGAAGCCGCGCGACGGCTCCGCTGCCCGGCCGGTACGCTCCGCAGCCGGCTGGCCCGGGCGCGCGACAAGCTCCGCCGTGGCCTCACCCGCCGCGGCGTGGTCTTGTCCGCGGCCGCTCTGACCACCGCGCTGGCACCCCGGTCCGCCTCGGCGTCCATCTCATCCCCCCTGTGCCACATCACGACCCGGGCCGCGTTGAAATTCGTGGCCGGACAGGCCGCCGCCGGGACCACTTCGGCCTCGGCGATGGCCCTTGCCCAGGAGGTGCTGAGATCCATGTTGTTCCACAAGCTGAGATTCCTCGCGATGACCTTCCTGTTCATCGGCGCCGTCGCCACCGGCGCGGGATACTGGAATCACTCCCTCGCGATGAAGGACGAACCTGTGAAAACCCCGGCGGCTCAGGCACCGCGCCCGACGACGAAACCCGACTCCGCGGCCCCGGGCCGGATGACCGTGTCCGGCCGCGTGCTCGATCCCGACGGCAAGCCGGTCAAGGGCGCGGCCGTCGACCTGATCGCGAGGCCCCGCGCGGCCTGGGTCGGCGCGAGAGAGGAAGTCGACGCCTACAAACTGCTCGGCCAGAGCGCGACCGACGGCGACGGCCGCTTCCACCTGGATGCGCCTCGGACCGCGTCGAGTCGCTTCTACGAGGTGATCGCACTGGCGTCCGCCCCCGGGTTCGGGCTGGCCTGGGCCGGGCTGAACCCGGACGCCGAGCAGCCCGGAGCCGAGCTCCGGCTGAACCCCGAGCAGGTCGTCCGCGTCAAGCTCGTCGACGTCAACGGCATGCCGGCCCCCGGCGTCGCGGTCCGCGTCCGGAGCATGGGGCGGCCGACCACCAAGGGCACATTCGATGGCGTCTACTTCGGGGCGGGCTTGCCCGAGGGAGTCCGCACCTGGCTGCGTACGGCGACGTCCGACGATCAGGGGAAGCTCACCCTCTCCGGGATCGGCCGCGACCTCCACGTCAGCATGGACGTCCGCGACCTCCGCTATGCCCGGCAAGACCTGGACCTCCAGACGGGCAACCCGGCGGCCTCCAAGGAGATTTCCCTCGCGCTCCAGCCGGCCCGGATCATCGAGGGACGCGTACTCGCCGCCGATACCGGCCAGCCGATCCCGGACGCGGTCGTCTCGGCGACGACCCTGGTCATGAACGAACACACCCGCGGGTTCGTCACCTCCAAGTTCCGCGCCGACGCCCAAGGCCGGTTCCAGATAAACCCCACCATTGCCGGCGAAAATTACACCCTCGGCGCCTTCCCGACTCACGGTGAGCCGTACCTGATCCAGCAGGACGAGCTGAAGTGGGTCAAGGGTGCCATCAAGGCGAACCACGACATCAAGCTCCCCCGCGGCGTCTCGATCCGCGGCAAGGTGACCGAGCAAGGGACGGGACGTCCGCTGGCCGGGTCGAGCGTTCAGTTCATTCCCGTCCGAGGCGGCGACAAGGTGCTCTCGGGCTGGCAGGCCATCGTGGCCACCAAGGACGATGGGTCGTACCAGATCGCCGTCCCACCCCGTAAGGGACACCTGCTGATCTTCGGCCCGACTTCCGACTATGTCCTCGAGGAGATCGGCTTCAATCGCATCTACTACGATCAGCCCGGTGGGATGCGCTACCCGCGCGCACGACATCATCCCCTATGAAGTCAAGGTCGGCGAACCGCCGCATGAGGCCGCCGCGTCGCTCCGGCCCGGCGTCACGATCAAGGGTCGCGTCGAGGGGCCGGATGGCCAGACGGTGACCGACGCCTTCATCCTCACGACGCTGCACATCACGGCGAACAATCCGTTCTGGCGCGGCGATTTCAAGGTCCCCGTCCACGACGGCCATTACGAGCTGCACGGCCTGGCCCCCGACGCATCCACGCGTATCTTCGTCCTCGACGCCGAGCACCAGTGGGGGGCGTCGGTTGAGATCTCCGGCAAGCAAGCCGGCGAGGACCTGACCCTCCGGCTCCAGCCCTGCGGACAGGCCAAGGCGCGGTTCGTCGGGCCCGACGGCAAGCCCGTCGAGAAACATCGACCCAACTTCGAGTTTGTCGCCACGTCCGGCCTGAGCCGGTACAGCCTGCGCAAGCAAGACCGGGCCAAACCGGTGGCCGACGAGGAACACATGGCCAACGTCGACCGCAAGCACTACTGGAACGGTCCGCTCACCGACGCCGAGGGCCGCATTACCCTGCCCGACCTGATCCCCGGGCGCACTACCGGATCGTCGACTTCTCGACGGTCAACGACCAGGATAAGGGGGTGCAGACTCGCAATGACTTCACCGTCAAACCCGGCGAGACCCTCGACCTGGGCGATATCGTCATCGAGAAACCGCAGGCGCGATAGGAGGTGCGGACCAAAATCCCCTCGCCCCTCGGGGAGAGGGTGGCCGAAGGCCGGGTGAGGGGGAGAAGCCGATGACGCAGAGAAGACCCCCTCACCCCAACCCTCTCCCCGTTGGGGCGAGGGCGACCGCTTGACGACCGGTTCACGGTCTGAGGGCTCGGCCAAGGCCTCCACCATCCCTTCTCCCCGCCGGGGAGAAGGTGCCCGAAGGGCGGATGAGGGGAGATTCCGGATCCGCTTCGGCCGCGTGCGCAAGCCCAGCGTGAACTGCTCTAATGAGCTTTTCCCGCACAACCCGGGAGAAAATCGTCGGCATCGGGGCAGTATCTAGCGTGGGGATGAAACGACGTCGCGTGCGCCGGGCGCACCGAACTCAACCGCGAGGAGTCCTGACGGCATGTCGCCTGTGGCAACACCATCGTTGGTCCGGCAGATCGGCTCGCTGTTCGACGGCGGTTCCGTCGCCGGACTGACCGACTGCCAGCTCATCGAACGGTTCAACCACCAGCGCGATACCACCGGCGAAGCCGCCTTCGCCGCCCTGGTGACGCGGCACGGGCCCATGGTCCTGCACGTCTGCCGACAGCTCTTGGGTGACCGGCACCATGCCGAGGACGCCTTCCAGGCCGTCTTCCTCGTCCTGGCTCGCAAGGCCCGGTCGATCCGAGACCCCGACCTGCTGGGCAACTGGCTCTATGGGGTGGCGCTCCGAACGGCCCGCAAGGCCAAGGCCCAGCTCGCCCGCCGGCGCAAGAACGAGGAGGGCGACGCCATGAGGCGTCCAGGCTCAGGTCCCAGCTTCGTGGTCGAGCCGATGGTCGAACCGGCGGATTACCCGATCCTGGCCCGCGAGCAGGCCGAGGCCCTCTACAGCGAGATCGACCGCCTGCCCGGACCCTTTCGCCAGACGGTCGTGCTCTGCTACCTCGAGGGCCTGACCCTCGACGAAGCGGCACGCCGGCTCCGATGCCCGGCCGGCACGGTGCGCAGCCGATTAGCCCGGGCGTGCGACAAGCTCCGCCGCGGGCTGACACGACGCGGGGTGTCGCTCTCGGCGCGGCCCTCGTTGCGGCGCTCAGTCCCAGGTCGGCCTCGGCGTCGATCACATCCCCCCTGTGCCACATCACGACCCGGGCCGCGATCCGATTCGCGGCCGGACAGGCCGCCGCACCCGTCGCGACGGCCCTTGCCCAGGAGGTGCTGAGATCCATGCTGCTCCATCAATTGAGACTTCTCGCGATCACCTTCCTGTTCCTCGGCGCCGTCGCCACCGGCGCGGGATACTGGAATCACTCCCTTGCCATGAAGGACGAGCCCGTGAAGACCCCGGCGGCCCAGAAACCGCCGATCGCCGCGAAGCCGGCCGCGGGCCGGATGTTCGTGGTGGGCCGCGTGCTCGACCCGTCCGGCAAGCCGTCGGCGGGCGTGGTCGTCGACATCATCGGGCGGTCTCGTGCGCCGGAGCCGGGCGCCGATGCCGCAAATGGCCCCCTACGAGATACTGGGCCGCGGCGCGACCGATGATGACGGCCGCTTCCACCTGGAGGTCCCTCGTACCGCGTCGAGTCGCTTCTACGACCTGATCGCCATCGGCGTCGCGCCCGGGTTCGGCATCGGCTGGGCCGAGCTCAACCCCGACGCCGAGCAGCCGGAGGGCGACATCCGGCTCCGCCCCGAGCAGCTCGTCCGCCTCCGGTTGGTGGACGTCCGCGGCATGCCTGCCGCGGGCGTCGCGGTCCGCGTCCAGAGCATGGGACAAAGGAACGCCAAGGGCACATGGGACGGCGTCTCGCACTGGGCGAACTCGGACCCGCCCGAAGGGCTTCGCGCCTGGCCGAGCCCGGTCAAGACCGACGACCAGGGACGGCTCGCCCTCTCCGGGATCGGCCGTGACCTCTCGGTCGCCCTGACCGTCCACGACATCCGCTTCGCCCGCCAGGACATCCGCTTCGACGCGGATCGCAACGCCGTTCCCAAGGACAAGGAGACAACCATCGCACTCCAGCCGGCGACGATCATCGAGGGCCGGGCGCTGGCCGCCGACACCGGCAAGCCCATCCCGGACGCGGCGATCATCGTCGAGAGCGTCAGCGAGCGCGGTGGGTGGCGCACTTCCCGGTTCCGCGCCGACGACCAGGGACGGTTCCAGGTCAATCCGTTTCCGGCCGGCCGCTTCCGGGTGCGTGCCTTCCCCCCGGAGGCCAGCCCTATTTGCGTTCCAGCGTGGAGTTCGCCTGGACCAAGGGCGCCGTCAAGAAGGAGATCGAAATCAAGCTACCCCTCGGCGTCGCGATCAAGGGCAAGGTGATCGAGGAAGGGACCGGCCGGCCGGTTGGCGGGGCCAGCATTCACTTCTTCCCGAGGAAGCGCGGTGAGGGGGTCCCGGACGTGACCAGCAAGGCCGATGGCTCGTTCCAGGCCGCCGTCCCGCCTGGCGAGGGATTCCTGCTCGTTGCGGGGCCGACCCTCGACTACATCCGCAAAGAGATCGGCCGCGGGACGCTCTACCAGCGCGGCCTGCACGGCGGGGCACGGATCTATCCCCACGATATCATCGCCTATCGCGTCCAGGCCGGCGAGTCGACCCACGAACTCATCGCCACCCTCCGGCCGGGGAAGACGGTCAAGGGCCGTGTGATCGGCCCGGACGGGCAGACCCGTCGCGCAGGCGTCGATCCTCACCCGGCTCGATATCGAGCCGATGAACCTGACCTGGCGCAACGGCCCGTCGCTCCACATCCACGACGGCCGATTCGAGCTTCACGGGCTCGACCCGGAGAAGGCCACGCCGGTCTATTTTCTCGACGCCGATCATCAGTGGGGTGCGACCGATCGAACTCTCCGGGCAAGCAGGCCGGCGGCGAGCTGACGGTGCGCCTCCAGCCGTGCGGCCAGGCCAGGGCGCGGTTCGTCGGGCCCGACGGCAAGCCCGTCGCGAACGTTCGGCACGTTGTCATACTTCGAGCTCCTGATGACACCCGGCTCGCCTCATTACGCGCGCGGCAAGATGGAAAGGAGCCAGTTGGCGGCCGACGCGACCTTCCTGACCAACGTCGATCCCAAGCACTACACGGACGCCCGACAAGTCGGGGAACCGCGAGGCCCCGCCACCGATGGCGAAGGCCGCATCACCCTGCCCGGCCCTGATCCCGGGCGCACTGTACCGGATCAGCGACTATTCGATCATCAACGACCCGAAGGGCCTTCAAATCCGCAAGGATTTCACCGTCAAGCCTGGCGAGACACTCGACCTGGGCGATATCCTGATCGAGAAGCCGCCAGCACGATAAGATCGTGCGAACCAAAACTCCCTCGCCCCATGGGGAGAGGGTGGCCGAAGGCCGGGTGAGGGGGAGCCGCAGTTGATCGCCCGTACCAAGTGAGGCGTTCCATGCCGAAAACCACGAACGATTCCCCCTGGGCTCGCTACGAGCCGAAGCCGGACGACCCGTGGGACCTCCGCAAGGCGGCCCACCTGCATCGCCGCGCCGGCTTCGGCGCCGCGCGAGCAGAACTCCTCCGCGACGTCGAGGCCGGTCCCGAGGCCAGCGTCGAGCGGCTGTTCCACCCGCCCCAGCTCCCCACCGAGGACCTCGAGGCCATCGACGGCCTGCGTCAGACGGCGCGGACCTCGTCGAACCTCGACCTGCTCAAGGTCTGCTGGCTCAACCGCATCCTCCACGGGCCCGATCCGCTCCGCGAGAAGCTCACCCTCTTCTGGCACGGGCATTTCGCCACCAGCAACAAGAAGGTCGAGTCGGTCGCGCTGATGGACCGGCAGAACGAGACGCTGCGAACCCACGCCCTCGGCGGCTTCGCCGCGCTCCTGGAAGCGATCGTCGCCGACCCGGCCATGCTCGTCTGGCTCGACGGGGGGACCAGCAAGAAGGACAAGCCCAACGAGAACTTCGGCCGCGAGTTCCTCGAGCTGTTCACCCTGGGCGCCGGCCATTTCACCGAGCACGACATCCGCGAGGCCGCCCGGGCGTTCACCGGCTGGGTCCGCCAGGATTCCCGGGGCGGCATTCCAGGAGACGCCGAACGTTCGTCCACGACCACACGCAGGTCGACGACGGGACCAAGACCTTCCTCGGCAAGACCGGGCCGTGGGGACCGTCCGACATCGTCCGGATCGTGCTCGATCGCCCCGAGGCCGCCGTCTTCCTGGCGCAAGCTCTACCGCTATTTCGTCAGCGAGGCCGCCGCGCCCGGCCCCGAGCTGATCGAGCCCCTGGCCGGCGAGATCAAGCGGCACGACTTCGCGATCGGGCCGATCGTGGAGATCATCCTCCGATCGCGGCACTTCTATTCCCGATCGGTCCATCGCCAGCGGATCAAGTCGCCGGTCGAGTTCAGCGCGGGGCTCGTCCGGATGCTCGAGGTCCCGCGTCCGGCGATCAACCCGCTGGCGCTCTCGGCCGCCTGCGACGCGCAGGGCCAGGAGCTGTTCGCCCCGCCGAACGTCGAGGGCTGGGTCGGCGGCCCGATCTGGATCAACAGCGCCACGCTCCTGGAGCGGACCAACTGGGCCGCCGACGTCGTCTGGGGCCGCGCCGAGAACGGACTCGCCCCGTTCGATCCCACGGCCTGGGCCGCACGCTACAAGATCGCCCCCGACCACGCCGCCGGCGCCTTCATCGACCTGTTGCTCCAGGGCGACCTCGGCGACGAGGCCCGCCGCCTGATCCTCGACGCCGGCCGCGACGGCAGCCCCAACGGCCTGCGCAAAGCCCTCCAACGAATCGTCAACTGCCCCGAGTTCCAACTGGCTTGAGTCCTTAGTCCGTGGTCCTTTGTCCTCTGTCCGCGATGTCCTGGCACGCGATCGACTCCACGACGAGAGGTCCGGAACCACGACATGGACCAAAGTGACCAAGGACCTGACAATGAAAAGGAGATTTCCATGCACCCGACTCGCCGCGAGATGTTCCGCCTGGGCCTCGGCTCGTCCGCGCTCCTGGCCTGTGGCCCGACGGTCCCGCTGTTCCTCGCCCGATCCGCGCATGCCCTGGCCGACGACCGGCCGGCCGGTGCGAAGGCGAAGGGCCGCATCCTGGTCGTGGTCCAGCTCGATGGCGGCAACGACGGCCTGAACACCGTGGTGCCGTATCGCGACGACGAGTATCGCAAGCGACGGCCCAAGATCCAGATCGGGGCAGGGGAGGTGCGGAAGGTCGACGACCACGTCGGGCTTCATCCGTCGCTCGAGGGGTTCTCCAAGCTGCTGGAGCAACAGCAGCTGGCGATCGTGCAGAGCGTGGGCTATCCGAACCCGAATCGGTCGCACTTCGAGAGCATGGCGATCTGGCAGACGGCCCGGCTGAACCCGGACAAGGCCGCGCCCGGCTGGCTGGCCCAGGCGATCGACCGTCGTCCCGGTCCGGAGGGGGACGCGGCGGGTCTGCATATCCACGAGGCGCTTCCCGCTGCCGAGGTCGCTGGCGGGCGGCCGGCAGGTGATCCCGTCGCTGGCCCGCCTGGAGCAGTTCCGCCGACGGCTGGGCGTGCCCGAGGGCGCCGATCCCGCCGCGCAGGTCGAGGCCCTCGATCGCCTGGCCCGCCAGGACCGCGGCGAGGCCGGCTCGCTCCTCCAGTTCGTCGAGCGATGCTCCGTGATCACGTATGCCAGCAGCGCGCGGCTCGAGCGCCTGAGCCAGGACAAGACATCCGCGGCATCGAGCTATCCCGAATTCTACGGACTGGCCCGGCGGCTCCGCTTGATCGCCCAGTTGATCAAGGCCGGGCTGTCAACGTCGATCTACTACACGCATCTCGACGGCTTCGACACCCACAGCGGCCAGCTCCAGCAGCACGCGAGCCTGTTGCGCGAGCTGGGTGGTTCGCTGTCGGCGTTCCTCGGCGACCTGGAGAAATCGGGCGAGTCCGACCGGGTGCTGGTCCTGGCCTTCTCCGAGTTCGGCCGTCGCCTGGGCGAGAACGGCAGCGGCGGGACCGACCACGGCACCGCGGCCCCCGTCTTCCTCCTGGGCCGGCCGGTCAAGCCGGGCCTGCACGGGCCCTACCCGGACCTGGCCCACCTCGACGACGGCGGCGACCCCAAGCATGCGATCGACTTCCGCGCCCTCTACGCGTCCGTGCTCGACCGATGGCTGGGCGTTCCCCATCGCGACGATCCTCGGCGCCGCGTTCGAGCCGGTGCCGGTGCTGCGGGGATGATGACATTGCATCGACTCCGCCCGCGGTGGTATAAGCAGGTATTCCGTGATCAATAGCCATCGTAGGATTCTTTGTGTGCGCGGTCCTGAGCCGTCGCCGACTTCGAGAGTTCTGGGAGGAGCATCCTGACGCTCAGAGCCCTCTCGACGCCTGGCACAAACGTGCCGAGAGGGCGGACTGGCGGAAATTCGCCGACCTCCGAGCAGACTATGCCACGGCCGACCTGGTCGGACCTTACGTGGTAATCAATCTCGGAGGAAACAAGTATCGACTGATCCTGGAGATCTTCTTTGAAAGCGGAGTCATCCTTGTCCGGCACGTCCTGACCCACAAGGATTACGACCTCGACCAGTGGAAAGAACCGCCCGCCTCACGGAGCTCAGGTCAGAAGAAGGTCCAAAAGCCGAAAGGAGGTTGACGACGCGATGTCCAGCCGCCTCTCCCCGACCCCTGTGAAATCCGTCGCTCCCGCCAAGCCGAAGTATCTGGCCCTGGTACGCAAGTTCCCGCTCCGGCTGATCCAATCGGAGGAAGAGAACGAAGCGGCGCTGGCGGTGCTGGAAGTCACTCGGCGAACGCCAACGAGAGAGGCCCCTCGCGCCGAGGAACACGATTACATCGCGGTACTGGCCAAGCTGATCGAAGAGTACGAGAGTTCACGATATCCCCGTGGACCGGTCGCCGGTGCGGCGATGCTCGCTCACTTGATCGAGGCCAAAGGCATCACTCAGGCCAGGCTCGCCGGCGACACTGGCTTTGGCCGAGTCGACGATCTCGCAAATCCTCCGCGGCCGACCGCAAGCTGAGTCGCCAGCTCATCTCGACCTTCGCGCAGTATTTCCGGGTCGAGCCAGTGCTCTTTGCCGATGAGTGATCCCTGACAGGGGCTGGCTGAGCCCTACCTCCAGTCATCCGAGACATCGAAATCGGAGATGTTTTGCTCTGGGCGAGGCCGGTCCATACCGGCTCAGATCGGGAATGCGGTTCCAGCGGAGTCCCTCGAGCGATCGAACCTGGGAATGGAGAAAACCATTAAAGGGTCTTCAAATGGCTTCGGCATCTCATCCCGATCCTGGAAGCAATCCGATCCAAGCCCCGCTCTCCTGCATCGACCACTCCGTGGAGGAGCACTCTCCCGCACCCGATGCCACATCCGTACTCACTGAGGACGAATGGAACGAGCGCCGACACCGCTATCTCATCCTCGAGCGACTCTCTCAATTGGAAAATGAGATATATGAACTCAAGAAATATCAATCGTCTTATTATGAAAAGGACAAAGAATCCGCCGTCCTCCGCCTGAAGTTGCGGCAAGCCACTGCGGGCAAAGAGGCTCTTCGACGTCTGCCTTGCCATCGGCGGAGTCTTGGTCGGCCTGGCGACATTCCTCATCGATAAAGGTCAGTGGATATTAGGTTTCGTCATGGTCTCGATCGGACTCGTCCTTCTCGTCAGCCCCCTCCTGTTGAAACATTATCAAAAGGCGGATTAGCTGGGGTCATGGGTCCTTCCGTGTTCGTTTTCTTCTCGCCTGACTTCATCTTCGAGCGCTTTACGATTGCGTACGCGCACGTCTCAGGGCGATGCGAATACACCCCCCCGAACCCCTCCTTCGTAAGGGGGGGATAGGAAAGGGGCCAGTCCTCCTCAATTTTCCCCCCCTTACGAAGGGGGGGTTGGGGGGGTTCTTTCGGGAGTGGACTTCGAGCGTGTGCCAGCCAATCTTAAACGCTCTCGAACCTCGGTCAGGAACCGGGCGAGTTCTTCCTCGGTCATCCCACTCGCTTCGAACTCACGGCGGACGGGCTCGAGAATCTCGTCCAAAGGCTTCGAGCGCCGCGTTACGGGAGCCGTATGAGTTTCACCGGTAGCGGGAAAGAGCTTGCGATCGGCGGGCCGATCTTCATCCAGTGCCCGCTTCAAGTCAGCCAAGGTTGCTCGCTGTTCCTGCTCATCCTCGGGCCGGCACCAGCTCTCGATCAGTCGGAGGACAGCATGATTGGACTGCTCCCGCTCCTGCAAGATCGCCTCGTCCATCGACGGGCGGCGTCTTGGTTTCTTGGCCATGGATTTCTCCAGTCCTGAGGAGCGGATGAGTTCTCAGGGGATCGCGCTTCAACACGGTACCGAGAAGAACCCGATCCCTCTCACGACAGCAGGAACTCGAGATCATCGCGGGTGAGGTTCTGGATGACGCCCTTGTTGTCGGCGTTGAGGATGGCGTCGGCCAGGTCGCGCTTCTTCTGCTGGAGCTCGAGGATCTTCTCCTCGACGCTGTCGCGGCAGATCAGCCGGTAGGCGAAGACGTGCTGGGTCTGGCCGATCCGGTGCGAGCGGTCGATCGCCTGGGCCTCGACGGCGGGGTTCCACCACGGGTCGAGCAGGTAGACATACTCGGCGGCCGTGAGGTTCAGGCCCAGGCCGCCGGCCTTGAGGCTGATCAGGAAGATCGGGCAGTCGGGGTCGGTCTGGAACCGCTCGACCTTGGCCGCGCGGTTGCGGGTCCGGCCGTCGAGGTATTCGTAAACGATCTTCTCCTGGTCGAGCCGCTCGCGGACGATCGCCAGGAAGCTGGTGAACTGGGAGAAGACCAGGACCTTGTGCCCCTCCTCGACGATCTCGGCGATCGACGGGATGAGCATGTCGAGCTTGGCGCTGCCGTTGCCGGCGAGCTCGTCGCTGATGAGGCCCGGGTGGCAGGAGGCCTGGCGGAGCCGCAGCAGCGCCTCGAGGACCTCGATCTTGGAGCGGTTGAGCTCGGCGGCGTCCTTGCGCAAGAGCGCGTCGCGGTAGTGGATCCGCAGCTCGTCGTAACACCGTCTCTGGTCGGCTTCCATGTCGCAGAAGAGGGTCTGCTCGGTCTTCTCGGGCAGGTCCTCGACGACCTGCTGCTTGGTCCGGCGGAGGATGAACGGCCGCAAAGCCTTGGCCAGCAGGGCGCGGTCGAGCTCGTCGAGCGACGCGCCTGCCGCCGCCGATGTACTGCTTGAAGACCGTATCGCTGCCGAGCATGCCCGGGTTGAGGAACTCGAAGATCGACCAGAGCTCGCCCAGGTGGTTCTCGATCGGCGTGCCGCTCATCGCCAGCTTGTGACGGCTGCGCAAGCAGCCGGGCGGCCTTGGCCGACTGGCTTTCGGCGTTCTTGATCGCCTGCGCCTCGTCGAGAATCACATAGTCGAACTCGAACGGGGTCAATTCGGCGATGTCGGTCCGCACGGTGCCATACGTGGTGACGATCAGGTCATAATCCCGGAACGTGTCGCGGAGGGCATGGCGGCCGGGCCCGGTGTAGTCGAGCATGCGGAGCCTGGGCGTGAACTTGGCGGCCTCCTGGAGCCAGTTGAAGACCAGCGACCGGGGGACCACGGCCAGCGACGGCCCCTTGGCCTGGCGGTGGGCCCGCCGACGCTGCACCAACGCCAGGACCTGGATCGTCTTGCCCAGACCCATGTCGTCGGCGAGGATGCCGCCGAACCCGAACCGCTGGAGGTAGTCGAGCCAGCCCAGCCCTTCGCGCTGATAGGGACGCAGCTCGCCGTGGAAGCCCGGCGGCGAGTCCAGCGGCACGATCCCGTCGAACTGGCGGAGGTTCTGCCGCACCTTCTCGAACGCGGCGTCGACCCGGATCTCCGGCTGCGCGGCCAGGAGCGCGTCGAGCATGCCGGCCTGCGACGTGCTGAACTGGAGGTTGCCGTCCTCGGCGACGGTGGCCAGGTCGGCGAGCACGCCGTACTTCTTGAGCCATTCGTCGGGGAGCATGCCCATCGAGCCGTCGCCCAGCTCGATCATGGCCTCGCCGCGGCGGGCGGCGGCCAGCAGCTCGGGCAGGCTGACGCGCTGGTCGCCGTAGTCGATCCCCCCTGGAGCTCGAACCAGTCGATGCCGGTGGACAGGGCCAGCTTGAACTCGCCGGCCGGGCGGATCAGCTTGCCCTCGGCCTCGATCCGCCAGCCGGCGGCGACCAGCTCCTTGGTCACCTGCGGCAGCCGCTTGACCGGCAGCTCGAGCGTGCCCGGGTCCAGCCGCGGGTCCTTCGCCTCGCGGAAGCCCAGCTCGAAGAGCTTGACGTCCGCGGCACTCTCGGTCTTCGGGTCCCGGCGGATCACCAGCCCCAGCTCGGTCGAGACCGCCAGCGGCGTGGTCCGGCCGGCCGGGATCACGGCGCCGTCGTAATCGAACTCCAGCTCGCCGATCAGCTTGTCCGAGCCCAGGCCCCAGTTCTGCGCGCGGGGTCCGCAGCGTCAGGGAGGGCCGCGGCTTGGCGTTGATCTCATCCAGGTTGAGCGTCTCCACCAGCTCCGTCGGCGGCACCCGCGTCTCGGCCAGGATGCGGCCGAGCATCAGGTCCTGCTGGGGCTCGACGAACGTGATCTCCTTCTCGTAGCGGAGCCGGACGATCCACGGCATGACCCCCAGATCGTCGAACCGCGCGGCACGGCCGACGCCCAGGACCAGCAAGCCGGGGAGCAAGACCAGTGGCTCGGAGAGGTCCATGCGGCCGTCCCCGCGGCGGAGCGAGCCCCGCCACGCCCACCGCTTGCCGCCCGACTCCGAGCGGATATCCAGCAGGAACCGCCAGGGCTGGCCGTCGTCCCATCGCACCGTCGGCGGGTCTTCCTCGCCATCGGTGCGCCGCAGCCGCAGCCGCCCCGTGCCGCGCCAGCCGCTCCACCAGCCCCGCCTGGTCCTTCCGCAACACGAACCGCCGCGTGCCCCGCAAGGCGCGCTCGGCCGCCGCCCGCGCCGCCGCCGAGCCGTAGGCCGAGCGGGCACCCGTCCCGTTCGTCGCTTCCGGAACGACCGGTGGACCCAGGCCCGCACCCGCACCCACGGCCGCACCCGCACCCGGCGCCGACCCGCGCCCGGGACGGGCATGCCGTAGCCGGCGTGGGTCGAGGTCCCCTGCGCCTCGTCGAGCAGGGCCAGAATCAGCCGGTCTTCAGGGTCGTACTTG
Source organism: uncultured Isosphaeraceae bacterium (assembly GCA_963842405.1). GTDB lineage: Bacteria > Planctomycetota > Planctomycetia > Isosphaerales > Isosphaeraceae > CAVZRC01. The sequence continues at coordinate 36,974 of CAWJGW010000012.1, forward strand.
ACGTGGGCGGCCCGCGGCGAGTAATACCAGGGCCGCAGCGGGCCCCACTCGCCGGTCGTCTTGCGCTGGCGGCGGGCCAGGTCGATCACCACCTGGTTCTGCGCCAGGGTCGCGGCCACGTCCAGAACGTAGACCAGCAGCCGCTTGCCGTTCCGGTTGACGGCCTTGACGCGCCCCGGCCCGGCCCGGCCCCCACGATCCCCGATCCGGGACCGGACGACTTGGCCTTGGCCCGGCGTTCCCGCGCCGACGGGCCCCGGTCGCGCTGGCTCCAGCCCCCGACCTCGCCCAAGGGCTCGCCCCGAGTCCCGCGGTCCTTGGCCCGGGGCTTGGGGCCCCGGCCCGCACCCATCGGCCGCGGCGAACCCAGCCCGATCACCCCCAGGTCCGAGTCCATCGGGTACGGCGGCCGTCGCTCCATGCCCGACTGGTCGCGGACCTCCGGCAGCCCGGTCGGCGGCGGCCGGCGCGGGCCCTCCACCACCAGCCGCACCGGAAACACCGGCGGCGATTGCAGCAGGCCCCGCGAATCGGCCAGCAGCAGGGTCGCCCACAGGTGCTTGCACGGCTCGCCCTGCGGGCCGAAATACGGGCAGCTACAGGAAGCCAGCAGCTTCGAGCCCCGCAGCCGCACCCGAACCCGGTATTTCGCCGTCCCGCGCACCCGCGCCACGACCTCGCCGGCCCGGGCCGCCATCACGGTCACCCGGCCCTTGACGAAATACGACTGGCCCCGCGTCCGGACCGCTTCGCTGAAATTCCGCGAGACTTTCTGGGCAATCCCCATCATCGGTCCGTTGTCCGTGGTCCGTTGACCGTGGTGCCTGGCGCCATGCCCGTGCCGGATGTCTTCCGCATTGTTATCCGCGTCTTGCCTGGTCATCACGCCCACCCTCATTGCAGAGTCACAACGGACCATGGACCGTCAGTGGTCAGTTTGCATCCGCCGGTTGCCCGCTGTCCGGCTGGTTCCGGCTTGACCTCGTCATCACGCTCCGCGCTGGGCGGAGCCACAAAGGACAAACGACTCAGAGCTTGTGAAAGAATCCGATGGAAGATTGCCAGATTGCGGATTGCGAATTGCGAATTCAGAAAATGCCTTTGAAATCAGGCTTCATCTCCATTCGCAATTCGTCATCCGCAATCGAGACTCCAGATTGCGAATTGCGAATTCAGAAAATGCCTTTGAAATCAGGCTTCATCTCCATTCGCAATTCGGAATTCGTCATCCGCAATCGAGACTCCAGATTGCGAATTGCGAATTCAGAAAATGCCTTTGAAATCAGGCTTCATCTCCATTCGCAATTCGGAATTCGTCATCCGCAATCGAGACTCCAGATTGCGAATTGCGAATTCAGAAAATGCCTTTGAAATCAGGCTTCATCTCCATTCGCAATTCGGAATTCGTCATCCGCAATCGAGACTCCAGATTGCGAATTGCGAATTCAGAAAATGCCTTTGAAATCAGGCTTCATCTCCATTCGCAATTCGGAATTCGTCATCCGCAATCGATTTCTTCACATCCGCTCGGGACCAAGGACCAATTCGATCAAACGTCCAGGTTCTTGACCTCGAGTGCGTGCTTCTCGATGAACTCCCGGCGGGGCTCGACATCGTCGCCCATCAGGGTGGTAAACAGATCGTTGGCGGCGGCGACGTCCTCGAGGTGGACCTGGAGCAAGGTCCGCCGCGTCGGGTCCATGGTGGTTTCCCAGAGTTGTTCGGCGTCCATCTCGCCGAGTCCCTTGAACCGGGTGATCTTCATCCCCTTCTCGCCGATCTTCCGCACGGTCGCGACCAGGGCGCGGAGGTCCAGCAGGGGATACGACTCGCCATCGCGTTGCAGCAGGAACCGCGGCGGCGGCTCGTCGCCGGTCACTTCCCGCGGCAGCAGGACCTCGGCCCGCAGGCCGAACTCGTCGCGAAGCCGGGTCAGATGCTTGTTGAGCATCTTGACCTCGTGAAGCTCGATCTCGCGGAAGGGCCGGCCGTGGGTCGCCCCATCCCCCGGCCCGTTGGAGGGGCCGGAAGGGAGCTCCGGCCCAGTTTCTTCACGCAAGTGGTGCGCCGCAATGTAATCCTGACGCTCTTTTTCGCTGTAGAGGGGGACCTCGGTCCCGTGATGCTCGACCAGGTAGAGCGGCAGCAGACCATCCAGCGGGTCGGGCGCGGGCGTCTCGGGCCTGGGCTTGTAGGCCATCCCCAGGAAGCCGCGGAGCGAGCGGTTGCGCCGGCCGAAGGCGCGCAGGCCCTGCTCGATGCCGGTGACCAGGTCCAGCAGCGCCTTGAGTCGATCGCCGCCGATCACGGCGGCGGGGTCCGGCTCCTGGCCCGCGCCGACGGCCGGCTGCAACGCCGCGCCGGCCAGCCCGGTCTCCATCAGGATCGCCTGCATCTGCTCCTCGGCGTGGACGTACCGCCGCTCCTTCTTGCCGGCCTGGATCATGTAGAGCGGGGGCTGGGCCACATAGAGGTGCCCCTCGGCCACAAGTTTGGGCATCTGCCGATAGAAAAACGTCATCAGGAGGGTCCGGATGTGGGAACCGTCCACGTCGGCGTCGCTCATCATCACGACCTTGCCGTACCGCCGGCGGCCGGGGTCTTCTTCCTCGCCAATGCCGTTGCCGACAGCCGTGATGATGTTGCGGATCTCCTCGTTGCTCAGGACGCGGTCCAGCCGGGCGCGCTCGACGTTGAGGATCTTACCTCGGAGCGGGAGGATCGCCTGGTACATCCGGTCGCGGCCGCCTTCGGCCGTGCCGCCGGCCGAGTCGCCCTCGACCAGGAACAGCTCGCTGGAATCCTGCTCGTGCGTGGAGCAGTCCATCAACTTGCCGGGGAGCCCGCCACCGGAGAGCACCCCCTTGCGGTTGCGCACCAGCTCCCGCGCCTTGCGGGCCGCCTCGCGGGCCTCGGCCGCGAGCAACGCCTTGCTGATCACCTTCTTGGCCACCGCCGGGTTGGTCTCCAGGAACTCGCCCAGCCGATCGTTGACGACCCGCGCGACGATCCCCTCGACCTCGCTATTGCCCAGCTTCGTCTTGGTCTGGCCCTCGAACTGCGGGTCGGGCACCCGGACGCTGATGATCGCCGTGAGTCCTTCCTTGAAGTCCTCGCCGCTGATCGTCAGGTCCTTGTTCTTGGCCGGGGCCGCGCCCTTGGCGTACAGGTTCAGCGTGCGCGTCAAGGCCGAGCGGAACCCGGTGAGATGCGTGCCCCCTTCGACCGTGTTGATGTTGTTGCAGTACGAGACGACCATCTCGCTGATAGAATCGTTGTACTGCAAAGCGACCTCGACTTCAACGGCCCTCTCCTCGTCGCGGCCCGCCAGCACGACCGGCGGATGCAAGACCGTCTGGGCACGATTCAAATACGCAACAAACTCACTGATGCCTTGCGACGAGAAGAACTCGACGGCTTGCGGCTCCGCGCCGCGTTCGTCGGCCAGGAAGATCCGCACCCCCTTGTTGAGGAAGGCCAGCTCGCGGAGCCGTTTCTCCAGGACGTCGAAGTCGAACTCGGTCTTGGGGAAGATCTCGGCGTCGGGCAGGAATCGGATGGTGGTGCCCGTCGTCTTGATCGGTCCATCGGGGCTGACCGGTCCCTGGCTCACCCCCTTCTCGTACGATTGCCGCCAGATCTGACCGTCGCGGCGGATCTCGGCCTCCAGCCACTCCGACAACGCGTTGACCACCGTCACGCCCACGCCATGCAACCCGCCGGAGACCTTGTAGGTGTCGTGATCGAACTTACCGCCGGCGTGCAAGTTGGTCAGGACCACCTCCAGCGCGCTGACGCCGATCTCGGGCTGGAGGTCCACCGGGATCCCCCGGCCGTCATCGGTGATCGAGACCGATTCGTCGGTGTGGATCGTCACCTTGATGTTCTTGCAGTAGCCGGCCATCGCCTCGTCGATCGAGTTGTCGACGACCTCGTAGACCAGGTGATGCAGCCCGCGCGGCGTCGTATCGCCGATGTACATCCCGGGACGCAGCCGGACCGCCTCGATCCCCTCGAGGAGCCGGATGTTTGCGCCGGTGTACGAGGTCGCAGACAACTCGTCGTGGTCCCCCTGGCCATTGCCCTCGGGCGAATGCCCGCCCATCTCGCGATCCAGCAACCCGGCGGTCTCGACGCCATCCTCAATCTTGCTCAGTTCCACCATCGAAGGTTTACCTCAATCCATTCTTCTCGTCGTCCCGAGTCGGACCCGACCAGGCCGGGTCGGACGAGATTGACAATCATCGGTCGCCGCAGGTGCGTTGCCTTTTCTCATGTCGTGCCGAACCGGGTCACGGCGCCGGGCACTCGCATCCCGCGGGGCGGCGCCATGGCCGGGGCCACGCCGTCGCCGGGAGTCGGGCAGGTCAAGTCAAATCCAGTGAAGTTCAGTCAAGTCAGATCAGGTCAGGTCAGAGCTTGTGAAAGAATCGGATAGAAGATTCCAGATTACGAATTACGAATTCATAAATGCCTTTCCAATCAGGCTTTATGTCCATTCGCAATTCGGGATTCGTCATCTGGAATCGATTGCTTTCACATCCTCTCAGCTCAGCAGGTTGAATCGAAAGCGGGTCATGGCATGGGGAAGGCACCGGGCCGGTCCCAAACCGAACCGATCCGATCCGGACGCGGTGCCAGCCGCCCGGTCCGCGTCATGGCTGCACGGGACCGCGGTCGCCGCCACCGCGGCCCGGTCCGCGCCCGGTTTTGGGACGGGCGCGCCGTGGCGGCGCGGGCCGTGGCTCGGCCGGTGGCGGCCCCTGGGATTCGCCTCCCGCCTCGCCCTCGACCCCCAGGACACCCACCCGGAACCGGATGTCGTGAATCGTCGTGCTCGATGCTCCCGAGCGCAGCGCCGCCAAGAGCATCGGCTTCTGAAACGCCGCCAGCTCCTCCAACAGCGCCGGATGGGACACCGTCACGTTCAACACCCCTCGCCGCACCTCGCCCAGTTGCGTCTGCCGACACCGCGGCTCACCCACCGCCGCGTTCCAGGCATCCTCCAGCTCCTGCCGGGCCCGGAACCGACCGTATCCTCGGACGGTGAATAGCTCGCCCAGAATCTCCGACAGCGCCCTGGGCCCTCGACGATTCGGGATCGACATGCTCCCCCAATCCCATGAAACCACGGATTCCGACCGAGCCACGGAGAGTCACGGACCTAAGATGGATGAATGATGACTTCGAGTCGCTCTCCCGCGCCGATCCGCGGCGCGATGTCTCGTCCGGCTACTCCCGATCCTCCACTCCCATCTGACTCACGAGAGCGGATGGTCCTCACGCCCCTCACGGCGCCCCTGGCCCTCGTCCTCGACGTGAACGCCTCTTCGGATATCGGAATTTTACGAGCCTCGTCCAGGGGTCGCAGCGGGCGGAGAGGTACGGATGCCTGATTTCTGAAGTCCTTACAAAAGAACCACTTGCGAGACCGACGCCGGCCCTGTTCGTCGTCGCTAAATCACTTCACGCAAACCGGGAAAGCGAAGGTGAGATCGGGGGCCAGGTGTGGCTTTTTCCTCGCCCCGAAGGGGCCGCAACAAACCAGCCCGGGGCAACGCCCCGGGGACGCGACGACCACCCCGGACCCTGCCCTGAAAGGGCGACACAAACCGGGCCAGGGCCTTCGCCTGTACCGCCCTTTCAGGGCTGGCCGCGGGTGAGGACTCTTTTTCCCAGGGCGTTGCCCTGGGCTGATTTGTGGCTGCCCCTTCGGGGCGAAATCCGCCCGGTCTCGACACGCTTCTCATGATCTCACCCGGGAGTCACTCACTTTCCCTATTACGAGGATTGATTTAGGACGCCACTCACGAGCGATCGCGGGTCAAGGGCATGACCACGTAGGTATAGGAATCGTCGGTTTTGAAGACCGCGGCGTTCTTGGCATCGATCAGCTCGGCGGTAATGGCGGCGGTGTCGTCCAGGGTTTTGAGGGCGTCCACCAGGTATCTCGGATCAAACGTAATCTCGACGGCCTTGCCCTCGTAGGCGATCGGCAGCTCGACGTGGGAGCTGCCCACATCGGCGGACTGGCTGGTGAGCCGCAGCATCCCGGAGCCGAACCGGAAATCGACGCCCCGGCTGTCCTCGCTGGTGACGATCGAAGCCTGTTCGACGGCCCTCCGGAGCGAACCGGCCTCCAGGGGGATCTTCACCTCGACATTGGCCGGGAAGACGTCCTGGTAGCGGGGGAATCGCCCTTCGACCAGCCGGCTGTAGATCACGGCGCTTTCGGTCCGCATCAAAACGGCGGACCCCGATTGAATGGTCAGGTGTACGGGCGGATCGTCATCGGCCAGGTGGTGCTCGATCAATTTCAGGGCCTTGACTGGGATGACCGGGAAGCCGGTGGGGTTCGCCGGGTTGTTCTCGGTGTCGGCCGCGGCCGACATCCGTGCCAGCCGACGGCCGTCGGTGCCCACCAGGGCGATGGATTCGGCCGTCAGCTCCACCAGAACGCCCCCCAGGGCGTAGCGGGTGCTTTCGACATCGGTCGCGAAGATCGTCCGCCGGATCAGCTTCTTCAAATCGGCGGCGGCTACTACATGATAGCTCGTCGCGGCGAAATCGGGAACTTCCGGGAAGAGATTGGCGTCTTCCACCGGCAGGGTGAACTCCGAGTGCAGGCCGCGGATCACCAGCCGGTCATCCTCGGCTTCGATCGCCAGCTCGATGTCCCCACTGGTACGCAGGATCGAACCGACCTGTGACTTTGGCAGGATCACCGTGCCCGGACGCTCGACTTTCACGCCCAGCACCCGGTGGCGAATCCCGACTTCCAGGTCCGTGCCCATTAACACCGAGCCGTCATCGGCATCGGCGATCAGCTTGACGTTCTGGAGGATCGGCTTGGGGCTCCGTGCCGGAACCACCCCTTCGACCAGCCCGAACGCCGTGAGCAGGCCCTCACGGTTGCACAAGGCCCTCATTCAGACATTCCTCAACGCGGCAGAGCCGCAACCAGATTCCAGATTCCGGATTCCAGATTTCGGATTCCGGATTTCAGGTTTTGGGATTTCTCCACTCTGGAATTCGGAATCTGCAATTTGCAATACGCGATCCACACAAGATGAGCGCACGGGGAGGAGATCGTACCGATGACAGACCCAAAACGGAGTGTCGAGCCGCTCCCGCCCATGATATCGGGAGAACCGCAAGACCGGTAGATCCCCGGGCGCTTCAGACCCGGACGCGGACCGGATCGGTCCGATGGCAAGAGTCCACCTCCAGGGAGGACATCCGCTGCCCCGAGATGTTCCAATCCGCTCCCGGTACAGTAACCGAGAGAATCACTGTCACATCATTCATCAGAGTGGGGAGGCCGCCGTGGATAGCCGCGGACAGCGCTTGAACAACTTAATGATACCAAAGACCTTAGTCAAGCACAACGTCCCTTGGGCGGCGGAGGAAAAGTTGTTGATAACCCCGTCAATGGTCCCGGCACGGGCGGCATCGATGTGTCCGGACGGCCTGGGGGCCCTTGCGAGCCCGTTGACGGCGCCCGCGCCGTACGCCGGTCATTGACGGGTTATCAACAGGTTTTCCCCAGGTGGACGTGGATCCTTTGTCGGTCCGGTCGGAGCGGTTGTGACGGTTGGATCGTCGGTCATCGGCCGGCTCACGTCGGCTGATGTCCTTGTCGCTTGCGGTTGACACCCAGGGTCGATTCACGCATGATCCGCCGCACTTGTACCGAACTGCGAGGCTTCCGGATCGCGCCGCTAAGGATCAGGTCGGGAATAACTTCCTGAATTGCTCAGAGCACGCGACGGACACGAAGCCCCGCCAGCGTTTCTGTCGTAGAACGGAATTCATTCCGTTTCCTTCGGTTTCGAATCGAAGCCGGCAAGGAACGCGAGGAATTCCGTTCGACAACAGAAACGGAATGAATTCCGTTCTACGAAAAAGCGTTTGAACCAATCGGGAAGTTATTTCCGGCCCGTTCCTAAGGACCGGGGCTGTTCAGGCGCAGGGTCTCCAGACCCCGCCGTCCGGCGGACCGAAGGTCTCCTGCTTCCGCCGGGCTCGGGGATGGAGACCTTCGGTCGGCCTCGTGGCAAGGTCGGGAGACCTTGCCACAACGCTGTCCTTGCTCGCCGAACTCCGGGAAGTTATTCCCAGCCCGATCCTTGAACCGAACCGCAAGGCCTTCGGGATCGCCGCTAAGGACCAATGACAAAGAACCAAGCACCAACAATGTGGGTGAGACGGTCGGTGTGCCTGCTGGCCTTGTCGGCCCTGATCTTCTTGCCGGGACTGGGCCGCTCGGGACGCCTGAGCTACCACGAGGCGTTCGTTGCGCAAGGTGCGCGGGAGATGCTGGACTCGGGTGGCTGGGGTTATCCGACGATCGGCGGGTTGCCCTGGCTGGAGAAACCGCCGATGCCCTGGTGGCTGGTCGCCGCGCTGGGCCGCCTGGCCGGCGGGGTGGATGAGACGGTGGCTCGGCTTCCCTCGGCGATGGCCGCGGCGCTCTTGGTCCTGGGCGTCGCGGTGGTGGCGGCTCGGCATTACGGGGCGGGCATCGGCGTGCTTGCCGGCGCCGTCCAGGCGACGACGGCCTGGACTGCGATTCGCGGCCGGCTGGCCGAGGCCGACATGCTCCTGGCCTGTCTGATCGCCTGGGCGATCGTCTTCTTCGACCGGATGTGCGACGCCGAGGCCGACTCACGGGCGGCGGGGTGGCGTCGGGCGCGTTGGGGCTTCTTCGTCCTGCTGGGCGCCACGTCGCTGGTCAAGGGGATCGGCTTCGGCGCGGCGCTGATCCTGGCGGTCATGGCGGTCGCGGTGCTGTGGCGTCGCGACGGCACCGCGATGCGACGACTCCGGTTCCCGGCCGGATGGATCGTGGCGACGGCGATGGCGTTGGCCTGGCCGCTGGCGATGGTGGCGTGGCACGGTTGGGGCGCCCTCGCGCTCTGGACGACCCACGTGACCGACCGCCTGGCCGCGCATCCCGGCGAGTTTGCCGGCGAGCCGTGGTGGGAATACGCGCCGGGATTGCTGTTCCAGGCGATGCCGTGGACGCCCCTGGCCCTGATCGGCGCCTGGCACTCGCTGCGACGAGCAATCTCCGGCTCCGGCCGCTTGCCTGGGTGGCGGGTGGCGGGTGGTGGGTGGCGGGTAGCGGCGATTTCCGGCTCCGACGGCTCACCTGGGTGGCGGGTGGCGGGTGGCGGGTGGCGGGTAGCGGCGATTTCCGGCTCCGACGGCTCGCCTGGTTCTTCACCCGTCACCCGCCACCCGTCACCCGTCACCCCCCTTTCACCCGTCACCCGCCACCCGTCACCCGTCACCATTCCCATGGGCGACCGGCTGCTCTGGGCCTGGTCGCTGGCGCCCCTGGGCCTGCTTTCGCTGGCGACCGTGAAGAACGCGCACTATGCGATCTCGGCCCAGGTCCCGTGGTCGATCTGGGCGGCGCTGGGCCTGGCGAGGTTGGGGGGCCGGCTCGTCCGACGCGGCTGGACGACCGACCGGCTCCGGCGCTGGGCGGTCGGCGGCTTTGCGGCGCTGGGGTTCAGCTATGGACTCGGTTTCTGGCTGTTGGGTCCCTGGCTCGACCGCCGGGGGATCGAATGGGCGTTCTACGAGTCCGCCGGCCGGCAACTCCCGCCTGGCGCGTCGCTGGCCTTGCTCTACGACGACTGGGACCGGAACCCGTATGAAAGTCCCTTCGGGGCGTTCCCGCACGACCTGGCCGTCCGCCTCTTCTACCTGGGCCGGCCGGTAAGTTGGTACTTTCGAGCGGAGGATCTCGCCCGCCAGAACTTTCCCGCCCTTGAGCAGGGAAGGCCGGCGCGGTGAACGGCACCCCTCCCACCACCCGCCACCCACCACCCACCACCTACCTGATTGGCCGCGACCGCGACCTGCCGGCGCTCGGGCAACTGGGACAGGTGGAGATTGTGGCGCGTGGGCCGAGCATCCGCTGGGACCGAACGTATACCCTGTTTCGCGTCACACCAATGCGGGCGACGGACGACTCACGCGCACCCGTCGCCAGCACCGGAAGCCAGGGTCTTCAACGTTGACCATCTTCCTGGTAAAATCCCCAGAAAGGGGAACAGGCGATGGTCCAGGCATTTTCTCGGCTGAAACGCGTCCTCGGCGAGCGCAGAATGAGCGTGCCCGAGTTGCAACGGCGACTGGAACAACACGGCTTGAGCGTCAATCTGAAGAGCCTCTATCGCCTTGTCAAGGATGACCAACCGCTGGAGCGGCTCAACTTGCGAGTGGCTGGGATGATCTGTCAGGTCTGCGAGGTGCCGCTGTCCAATCTGATCGCCTTCGAGATGACGGAGGCCCGGCTTCGGCGCCTCTCGGCGACGAAGCAGAGGCGGTTGGACGCGCTCATGGACAATAATCATGAAGGACGTCTGACTCGGGCCGAGCGCAAGGAATTGCAGGGCTTGGTGCGCGAGGCCGAGGAAATCGCCTTGAGCAACGCGCGAAAACTGGCGAATCAGCGCCGGGCGTTGTCCGCGTCGCAGGGCAGTGAGGAAGGGCGTTGACACGGCGACGCGCGCACAAGATGCCCTCGCCCGACGAGATTCGTCATGGTATCTCTTGAACATGGGACCACTCCGCCGCCTATCCCGCCTGTTCACCCGTTCGGCCGAGGCCGCCAAAGGCATCTTCCGCCGCGAGAAGCCGCCTGCGATGATCGGGCTCCCGCCTTCAGCCAGGGGCTTGACCGGCAGGCCAGCGAATATCGCTGAGCACGCAAGCGTGGTGGCGCGGGAGTGGGAAGACGTGGCCGAAGCATACGTTCAGAAAACCATGCGGGAACTCGGCGTCACGGAACAGAGGATCGGGCGCCGGATTACGAACGTGGCGGTGTTAAGCGGGCTTTTCTTCCGGAGGAGACAAGAGGGGGCACGAACGATGAATGGGAAAGGCTCTACGTGGATTCCGGCGTTTTGAATCCGGAGCTGAATGCCGACGCCATTGGTCCGGAGGCGGCAAAGATTTGGGCCGGATCACGGGTGCGAGATCGAATCAGGGCCGTTATTTCCCATGAAGATCTTGAGAGCCGGGGGATCCCCCACGACGAAGTCGTTCAGCTCGCTCCCGATACCGAGCTTCCTATCGGCGACAATGCCCGAAAAATCCTCCGCAGTATCGCCGAAGGCGCAAAGCGGGAAAGCTGAAGTTCCTCCCGGCGATTCCAGCCCATTTCTGTAAACCTGAAAACAGCTTCCGGACCGACCATGAAACCCGAGCACGGGTACATCACCCCGGCCCTGGCCAGTTCGCGGTAGGCTTCGAGGTTCTGGGGAGTTACTTCCACATGCTCCCGATCAGCTCGGCGACGGAGAAGGTCGCGGGCTTCCTTGGACAGATTGACCGATTGCATGGCAGCCCTCCGTAGTTGGCCGCACTTCCCGGCGGCTGGGAGGATTATACCAGCAGACGCGAAGACAGACAGTGGGACTTTACCGCCTCTTGGAGCCTCGGAATCTCCTCGCGCGAACCGTTCTCGATCGTTCCGTGTCTTGTCCCGGTGAGACTCATTGATCCGCAAATATCGGAGATCGCGCAGATGCTCGTCCGCGACCGGTTCACTTCGACAACTCATTCACGTCTTCGCTCCGCCTCCTGAACGTCCTTGGTCCGCCGAGGGAAACCCGACCAGGCCGGATGGGGACGGAGACTCGTCTCATCCCGGTTGGGAGTTCCGGTTTCCCCATCAGGCTGATCCATGTTCACGAATTCCGGCGCCGAGATTTGACACAGTCGGTCCTCGACCGGTCCATCCGCAAGTGTCTCAAGAAGGCGGGATGGGCCAAGACGATGTTCCTCCGCCTGGTTTGGGGCGTCCGGTCACGATCCGCGCTCCTGCGTCCGCGTGCCGGCGGCGGGCGGATCGATGTGAGAGGGCTGACCCGGATCGTCGGCGGGCTGCTCAACCTGGCGCTCCATTGCAAGGACTGGCGACGGGTCCCCGAGGAGTGGCGTCCTCCCGACGACAACGCGATCCCCTTGTTCTCGTCGCTGGCCCATCATCTGCTGGCCGATTACCCCGTACCGCCGGTGATGCTCTCTTGCTGGTTTCGCGGACACTCCCCCGAGGACCGACAGCAGCAGGATTGGTTCAAGCACCTGGGACGAGGGGGCAGCCTGCGCACCGCCGGCTTCCCCATCCCGCTCACAAAACGGATGGCCCACGAGTTCACCCAGGCCCCCCCGCGGTTTCGGATCGAGTACGCCCTGCGATGGGCGCAGGTACTCGGCCTGGGCGGCACGGATGCGCTGGCCCACGTCCTGGCAAGGACCCAGCTCGGCCGGTATTTCTACGCCGATGATTTCTGGGTGACCGTGATCCACTTCTTCATCAACAACCCCGGCATCGGCGAGGGCGACATCGGTGCCATCGTGGACTATCTCGCCGACCAGAAGTTCGCCCTGCGCCTGGTCACGATCGGCGACGATGTGCATGTCAACCTGGGGCCCCTGCAGCCGGACCTGACCATGAAAGGACGGACGCCCGCTTCCTTGCTCCGGCAGGTCGCCCGGTGGCGGGAGGAGCGAGCGAATCCTTCGAAATCCAGGCGAGAGCTGCTGACGTGGGCTCGGTCGTCGTTCGGCGAATATCGCAAGGTCGAGGAGGATGGGACAACCTGGACGATCCGGGAGTTGCTCGACAGTGACGAGCTCGTCGCCGAGGGCCAGTCGATGCACCACTGTGTCGCGAGCTATACGGCCCAGTGCTGGAAGCGGTCGATCACGATCTGGTCATTGGGGATCGAGGGCGTCGAGGACCGGCAGCGCGTCCTGACGATCGAGCTCAACCCCACGACTGCGCGAGATCCAGCAGGCCAGCATGGCATGCAACGAATCGCCCGACGACCCGTCGCGGGCTCATCTCGAGCGGTGGGCCGCGCAGGAAGGGCTGACGCTGACCTACTGAGGCGCCAGCGCCGCGGCCGGCTCCTGTACTTGGTTGCGGCCGCGGGCCGCGTTAGGATGAAGATCCGTTCGAGCAATGGCGCGAGGATTCCTGGTGCCGCGGAGAGATCATCATGGGGCGAACGATCCGGATTGCCACGATCGTGGGATTGATCTCTTGCCTCTCGAGTCCTGGCACCCGGGCCGACGATGGGCCGAAAGGGCGTGCCCGCCCTCTGATCCTCGTGCATGACATGCCCTGGTTTGCGTCCAAGGAATTCAGCGGCGCCTGGGGCTGGCACTGGACGATGGGCCGCTTCGACCCGAATCGAGTCGACGCGACGGGCAGGCGGGCCATCGCCTCCCATTATTATCCGCTGATCGGCCCCTACGATTCCGCCGATCCCGACCTGCTGGAATACCACACACTGCTGATGAGGGTTGCCGGGATCGACGGCGCGATCGCCGACTGGTACGGCAGCGAGGACTTCAACGACTATGCGATCATCCATCGCCGGACGGCCTCGTTGTTCGACTCGCTCAGAAGGCGCGGGCTGAAGTTCGCCGTCTGCTACGAGGATCGTGTCCTCAAGGCCATATCGGAAAAGGAGAAGCTAACTCCCGCACAGGCCCTGGAACACGCCCGCACCCACCTGCGGTATTGCGAGCAGAACTGGTTCGAGGACCGCGCCTACGTCCAGTGGCAGGGCAAGCCCCTGCTGCTGGTCTTCGGGCCGGACTACCTGCGTCAGCCGCAATGGGAGGCGGTCTTCTCGGGGATGCGTCAACCTCCATCGTTCTTCACCCTGCACGAGCGGCGCCCTCCGGCGGTCGGGAGCTTCGCCTGGCCTCCGATGTGGAAAGCGAAGGACGGCAAGCTGGACGCGGCCGACCTCGACGACTATTTCGTTCGCTATTACGGGCGAGACGAGGTGAAGATCGCCGGCGCTTTCCCCGGCTTCCACGATATCTACCAGGAGGCGGGGGTGCAGCCGTCCCACGGCCGCCTCGATTCCCGCGACGGCGAGACGTTCCGCCGCACCCTCGAGCGAGCGATGGCCTCCGCGAGTCCCATCGTCCAGATCATCACCTGGAACGACTTCGGCGAAGGCACCTGTGTCGAGCCGACGCGCGAGTATGGCTACCGATACCTGGAAGCGATCCAGCAAGCCCGTCAACGATTCCCCGGCGAGTCCTTCCCCTATCGAGCCGACGATCTCCGACTCCCTCTCCGCATCTATCAACTCCGCAAGCGGCTCGCCCCATCGTCACCTGATCGGAAAGGTCCTTGATGGGGTGGTGGACCTCCTGTTCGCCGCCGACACCGCCGGTGCCTCGCGGCGCCTCGATGCGTTGGAGAGGACCACTCGGTAGCCTCCACGACTCCCCGATCGGCTGTTTGACACGACCCCACGACCTTTTGAAGAGCGTCGGATTCCCGAATCACGAATGGGATGTCACAATCGCACGCGAAACGGACATGTTCCTGGAACGGGGAGCGAGTCATCGTCGTTTGGCGTTGGTCGCCGGGCAGGCATGGCGAATCCGAGAGACTTCGAACCAAGGACTGAATCCCGATGAGCGAACGCCCCAGCCAGAACCTCGACGGCCTGGACATCGACCTGGCCCACCGCATTGATGACATCTGCCGGCGGTTCGAGGCCGAATGGCGGGACGGGCACCGACCGCGCGTCGCGGATTACCTGGTCCACGTGCCCGAGGAAGGCCGACCCGCACTCCGCGCCGAGCTGGAGGCCCTGGAGTGCGAACTGAGCCGGTCGGATGAGACTTCGGACCCCGGCGCCGGCTCGTCCACGGCTCACGAGGCCCCGCCGCCTCCCGCCCTCGCCGACGCGCCGACGATCGCCCCGGCTGACGCGGCCACCGCTCGGATTCCTGGCGTGGCGCCCCGCCCGGTCCCCGATGAGGCCACCCTGCCTCCCCGTGATGAGGCCACCGTGGATCTCGGCCTGGCCGATCGAGAGCAGCCCGAGGACGGGCCGACCCGCGTCCGCTACTTCGGTGATTATGAAATCATCCACGAGGTCGCCCGCGGCGGCATGGGCGTGGTGTTCCGGGCCCGGCAGGTGAGCCTCAACCGCACCGTCGCGCTCAAGATGATCCTGGCTGGGCAGCTTGCCAACGACACCGAGGTCAAGCGGTTCTACACCGAGGCCGAGGCGGCGGCCAACCTGGACCATCCGGGCATCGTGCCGATCTTCGAGGTCGGCCAGCACGAGGGCCAGCATTATTTCTCGATGGGTTTCGTCGAGGGTCAGAGCCTCTCGCAGCGCCTGGCCGAGGGACCGCTGCCGGCCCGGGAAGCCGCCGAGCTGATTCGTCGGGTCAGCGAGGCGATCGAATACGCCCACCAGCGCGGGGTGATTCACCGCGACCTCAAGCCGGCCAACATCCTGCTCGACCCGGACGGCAACCCGCGGGTGACCGACTTCGGCCTGGCCAAGAAGATCCAGGGCGACAGCGGTCTCACGGGCTCGGGCCAGATCATGGGAACGCCGAGTTACATGCCGCCGGAACAGGCCAGTGGCCAGCGTGGCGAGGTGGGCCCGGCGGCCGATGTGTATGCACTGGGGGCGACGCTCTATGCCCTGGTGACGGGCCGTCCGCCGTTCCAGGCGGCCACGCCGATGGACACGGTGATCCAGGTCATCAGCGATGAGCCCGTCCCACCGCGGCGACTCAATGCGTCGATTCCGCGCGACCTGGAGACGATCTGCCTGAAGTGTCTGGAAAAGGGGCAGTCGCGGCGGTATGCGTCGGCGTCGGACCTGGCCGCCGACCTGCGACGGTACCTCGATGGCGAGCCGATCCGGCGCGGCCGGTCACGGCGAGTGAGCGAGCGGTCAAGTGGGCCAGGCGACGGCCGACGGTCGCGGGCTTGCTCGCACTGGTCATCCTCTCAACGGCCCTGGGACTCGGAGGGTCGATCTCGGGATGGCTCAGGGCCTCCTCGGCGCTCGCCGAGGCCGAGCTGAACCTCCAGATCAATCGGATCGCGCTGGCTGGGCGCGAGTGGGAGGTCGGCAACGCCCCGAATGCCAACACCATCCTCGACGAATGCCAACCTGTTCAGCGCCTGGGAATGGCATTACACCAAACGTCTCTGCAACGTCGAACTCCTCCGCTTCCCGGTCGAGGGGCTCCGCGATGTTGCTCTTAGCCCCGACGCGACCCGGATCGCCACCCACAGCTACCGGCTCTCGAAGGATGTCAAGAGCTACACGTTCATCGTGGACATTCACGACACCGTCACGGGAGAGGAGATTCGAAACCTTTTCCCCCCTCAAATCAATCTTTCACCTTGATGTTGGCGGTATGCGGTTCACACCCGACGGAAAAGGCTTGGCCACGGTCATCTCGGGGTTCCGGAGGATGGAGGAAAAGTGGTTAACGTGGACACCCGCCGACCGTGCTCCGGCTGCGGTCTACTCAGCGTCCGGTCTCCGGGACGACACGCCAGCACTTTCCCGGTTCCTGGATCTGGCGACCGGCCGCGAGGTGCGGCTGCCGGTGGATCCCCGACGAATGAGCGCGGCAGCGTGCTCGCCCGACGCGTCCAGGCTCGCCGTCGTTCAGTGGGACGAGCTCGTGCCGACTACCCTGGGCCGGCCCGGTGAGCCGGCCATCGCGAATCCGGGCCCAACCGGCCCCCGGGCCACGACCGTGGAGATCTGGGACGCAACGTCAGGGCCGCGTTCGCTGACCCTTCGCGGTCAGGTCGGCTCGGTCCATGACGTGATCTTCGAGCCCGGCCTCGAACGACTGGCAACGATCAATCGAGGGAAGGATGGGGCCGGCGGTGGGAGTGGGGTCATCCAGGTGTGGGACACGACGACCGGCCGCGAGATCGCGTCCATGAAAGGCGATCACGAGGTCACGTTCAGCCGCCACGGTGGACTCTTCCACACCGTGAGCAGGGACAGATCCCGGCCCACGAGCCAAAAGTTGCTCGTCGCGACCTGGCAGATGGCGACCGGCCGGCAGCTCGGGACCGTTGGCAGCGACGACTCCGATGCCCGGCTTGCGTTTGCCCCCGACGGCTCGAGACTGATCGTGGTGAGCTCAAAAGGGGGTTTGACCTCTGCCATCCATGTCCACGACACGGCGACCGGCCGGGAGCTTCGAACTTTGCCCGGTCCCGACGGTGGTGCCGACCACGTGGAGTTCAGCCCCGACGGCCGGCGTTTCATCGTGGAGAACCAGGAACATGTATTCGTGATTGATCCATCCGCGCTGCGTCCACCTCAAGGCGGCGTTCGTTTCAAAGTGGGGAACCCGGAACATGTACTCGTGGTCCACGGCCTGGCGAGCGAGGCAGCGCCCCGCATTCTGCGGGGGCATGCAGGCCGCATCCAGCGTGCGACTTTTAGCTACGACGGCCGCCGGCTGGCGACTGCGGGCGACGATGGAACGGTTCGGGTCTGGGACCTGGAGAGCGGCCGAGCAATGCTGATCGACCCCGGGCCTGCTCACTCGAATCGGTACCTGGCCCTGACTTTCAGTCAGGACGGCCGCCGGTTGGTCGCCGCCAGCAACGGCGGCCTCGTGGGGGGATCGGGCGAGGTCAGGATCTGGGACGTGAGCTCGGAAAGAGGCGTGCGTCACGTCGTCGACCGCGGCGCAGGGATCGTCGACCTGGCCTATCGTCGTGATGGATCGCAGATCACCGCGATCCGGGAGGATGGCGAGATCCTGGTCAGTGATGTCGTGCCTGGCCAGGAGCTGCGCAACTCGAAGGTCGTGCAGGTCCCCGAAAACACGCGGAACTCCGAGTCGCACTTCTCGCTCAGCCCCGATGGGGACCGCGTCGCCGTCTCGACGCCCTTGAAGCCCGTCAAGCTTCGTGCCACGACGGACGGTCGGGAGATCGGGACCCTTGATGGATTCGGATTCGCCGGGTCCGCCGTCACCTTCAGCCCGGATGGACTGCGTGTCGCCGCCCTGGACGGCCGGGAGACTCGCGTGGTCGTATGCGACGCGGCCAGCGGCCAGCGGATCGTCATCTGCGAGACGTACGCCGACGGCCCCCTGCATCCCGCCGCGCTCAACTTCAGCCCCGACGGGACAAGGCTGGTGGCCGTGATGCCCGACGGTATCCTGGTGGTCTGGGATGCGGCGACGGGTCGTAAACTCGTGGCTGTGAGCTTGCCCGGTCAACCGACTGGCAGCGGCAGCGGAGGCGTCGCCTTCAGCCGTGACAGCGGCCGGATCATCGTTCCCGTGAAAGCCCCGGATGCGCCCCCAGGCCAAGGGGCCCTCGTGGTCCTGAACGCCCGCAACGGCGCCGAGGTGCGGAGCATCGCCACGGGGACAGTCACGGCGGTGGCGTTCAGCGGCGACGGGCGGCGTCTGTTCTCTGGTGGGGGGGACACGGTCAGTGGCGAGGTCAGGGTCTGGGACCTGGATTCAGGCCGCGAGATGCTCGCTTTCCGTGAATCGGCCGGCCGGATCTCCTGCCTGACGCTGGACCCCAGCGGCTGCCGCCTGGCCGCGGGCGAAACCAGTGGGGGGCTGAGGATCTGGGACGCCCGCCCTTTACCCGCGACGACCGGCTTGGTCCTCAACGCCCCGAAGGCCTCATTGACCGATCGGATGATCAAGGTCTTCTATCGTGATGGCCGTTTCAACTGGCTTTTAGTCGCGCTTTACATCTTTATCATGTGCATTTTTGTCCGTATCGGGATCAGGAAGATGATCGTCATATCACGTGGCAGACGAGCGTCCTCTGACCGCGGGAAAGCATGAGATGAGCGAGCAACCCAGCCACAACCTCGACGGCCTGGACATTGACCTGGCCCGCCGCATTGATGACATCTGCCGGCGGTTCGAGGCTGACTGGCGGGAAGGGCAGCAACCGCGCGTTTCGCCGCGGTCCGTCAAACCGAGTTGGCCGAGCAACGCTTGTACGACGTCCGGATGAATCTCGTCCAGCACTAATCGTGCGAATCACGTCCCCAGTGCACGTTGAGAAAGACGCGCAGTGGACCGCGCGAGGGTGGAAGCGTGCTAAAGCGTCGGGGCGGGAGCGAGCATCACCTGCCGCAAGGTCTCCTCCGCTGCCTGACGTGACCCTTCGGGAACCGGCACGACGGTCCAGCGCTGTTGCCGCCACAGGCCCCTCCTTCGGAGAGCGACGGCTCGGCCGTCCTTGCTCCAGGCGACGCGTTCGAAACCGTCCCAGGGGTAAAGCCTGACGCCGAAGCAGAGCCCCCGTTCGGCGAGCCAGATGCGGTCCACGTACTTCACGTACGTCCCCGAAATGAGCAGCGCAACCGCTGTCCAAACCGCCAGGAACAGCCAGCCGCCGGTCCTCTGGAAACCGGTTAAGTGGAGACTGATCAAGGCAAAGATGCCCAGAAAGTACACCACGGACAGGAGGCTCAGGGCCCAGGCCCTGAGCCGGATCGCGCCGGCGAGCGAATACGGGCTGAGGTCGCCCCGCACTTCGCCCAGGTATCCTCGATCGAGCCGGGCCCTCGCGATCCAGGCAATCCGCGCCGCCAGCACGACCGTCGCGACGAGCCCGAACCCCACGACAAGCAGGTCGGTTCCCAGCCGGGTACCGGTCACGAGGTCCACCTTGATCATCAAGAAGACAACGACCGCGAAGGCCAGGACGGTCATAAGATTGAGCAGGTTCGGCTTCATCTCGGCCTGGACGTCCGGCGGCAGGTTCTTGGCCAGGCTCGCCTTGCCTTGCCGGAACTTGACTCTGGCGCCGAACTCAAGAATGTAGAACACGATGAACGCGATCAGGATCGGGACGGCGACGAACATGGCAGTCATTGACAGCTCCCTGGCCCGACAGCCCGCGGTCTGAGTGAACCCGAGAATCCGCCGCCGTGAGTCGGGCTACACGGAATCGATGACAGACTCTGAGACTGTAGCAAATTGGACAGGATGAACAGGATCGACAGGATCAAATCACGGCTTCCATGGTGCGGTGACGTTGTTGTCGCGGAAGAATCCATCCTGTCCATCCTGTTCATCCTGTCAAGAATTGCTTCCATGGTGCGGCGACGCTGTTGTCGCGGAAGCCGAGTGCCCGACCGAAGGTCTCTCTCCTTCGAAGGCTGCGATCAGGGCCCGGCTTGCCGTTGGATCTCGACCGTGGCACGCAGGCCGCCGTCCTGGAACGTGATTCCAAAGTCGGCGGATTTCAGACCGTGCAGGGGACCGATCGTATCGGGCCCTGGCTTGGGTTCGCCTGGGTGGCCCAGCGCAGTCGACTCCATGGTCCGCCACTTGGCGTTCCACACATACTTGCCACCGGCGGGACAGACGAGCCGCTCGCCCCAGACGGCCTCGTGCACGGCGGCCGGGTCACGGTCGGGGTAGAGCCGGTGCCACTCGTTCAGGATCGGCAGGTTGTTCCAGCACTGAAGCAAAATGGCGGCGCGGTACGAGGTCAGGCCAGCCGTCTCGAGCACGCGGAAGCCCGCGCTGCTGACCCGGACTCCCAGGCTTTCCCCAAGCCAGGGCCGCGACGCTTCCCCGGCCGGCGGCTCGATCCCTTTGCTCTTCGCGCTGTCCACCCGTTTGGCCTGGCGGTCGAGGAACCGGGTCACGACTTGTTCGTTGAGTGAAACGACCAGTCCACGAGGCGTCGCGGCGAAGTAGAGT
The DNA here is from genome assembly GCA_963842405.1 of uncultured Isosphaeraceae bacterium. Lineage (GTDB taxonomy): Bacteria > Planctomycetota > Planctomycetia > Isosphaerales > Isosphaeraceae > CAVZRC01. The sequence continues at coordinate 57,509 of CAWJGW010000012.1, forward strand.
GCCAGGGAGGGGCCGGTTTCGGGCCCGGGTGCTACCTCGTCCTTCTGCGCGACTCGCACGTCGCGCTGGCCGTGGTGATTGCGGTTTTGCCAGATGACGAGGTCGGGGGCGGTCTGCTCGGCGTAGACCCGCGCTGCGATCAGGAACAAGGCGAGCTTGGCGGCGTCGGTCACCGGGACGTGGACGGCCAGGGGGATCTGCATCCCATGTTTTCTCATGAATTCGTCGGGCTCCTTGGCCCGGGCCAGCTCGGCCCAGAGCGGGTCATCGTCGAGGTACACGTCGATTGAGCCGCCGATCCAGCCCAGGGCGACCCCAGGCGCCAGATGCAGAGCGGACCGAATCCAGTCGCCGCTCTCCTGAACCCACCGAGACTTGACGTCCAGGGCCATGATCGCGTGGACGAGGCTTTCCGGGTGTAGGTCGCCAGCGTGAGGGCCGAGCTTCGCCGAGCCGGCCACGGAAATCCACTCTCGATACTCCGAGCTGGCGATCAGAGGCATGACCGTCAGGTCGGCGGCCATGCGACCGGCTGGTCGCACGGCCAGCCGCAGGGCGATCGGGTCGAAGGTGCCTCGCCAGTTTCTCTGATAGCCGTCGCGCCAGGCACGATAGGCCTGGGCTTCGGTCTGGGTCACCTCGTCCAGGGGAAGCTCGACGATCGGCGTCTGGAATCCGAGCGTGCCGTAAAGTGACGAAGCAACGCCCGATCGAGAGATACGCAGCTCGCCCAGGTCGGGAACCAATGAGGAGGGTAGCTTCGCGGCCTGCAACTCCGCGAGCGCCGCGGCAGTCCGCACTCGCCGCGATGAGGCGATCCGCCATTGGGGTCCGCACCAGCGCCGGATCGTGGCGTCCGTCAGGATGAGCAAGGCCGTCTCACCGTCCGCACCCCGCGGGTAACGCGAGCGGAAGAATCGATACTCGGGAGCTTCGACCAGTCGAGCGCTTCGATTCCGGGCCGTTTGCAAGACCCGCTCCAGTTGCGCCGGCGAGTTCGTCAGTACCACCGCGCGATCGAGCGCGGCGATGTATGCGCTGATCTCCCGATCGGGAGTCCTCGCGAAGAGGAACGTCGTGCCGTCCTTCTTGCCCTCTGTCGGAGCGATCCCGGCGGATGAAGCCCGGCAGGCGGCTTCGAGCCGTTCTCGCAGGAAGACGACGAGCTTGCCCGGCTCATCCGTCTCGAACAGGATGGCCAGGTCGGTACCGGACACGAAATAAGGGTCCGAACCCGTGACCGCCACGCCTTTGATGACCCCTGCTGAGCCGGGGATTCGTGCCAGGTCCGCCAACGAAACACCCAGTTGCCGCTCGTAGCGTTCCTGAACAAGACGAGGGTCAAGTCCCAGGGAACCACTCAGGTTCAGGATCGGGATTGTCCCGCCGAGAAACTCGCTCAGCACAGTCTCGGCCGCGTTCAGACTCGGCAAGAACAGCGCATGCTGTTCGCCTGGAATATGCTCCGAGAGCGGGTCAAGGAGCGGCGTCTTCCCGGCGATTCGTGCTTTCCAGTCGATCTCGGCGACGGTGATTCCTTTGAGCGTGTCGAGCTTGACCGGCTTGTCCGTAGGGGTACCTGGGCCTGCGCCGCCGGCCGCCGGCAAGAGGCGATCGAGCTGAAGGTTCTCACGGACGGCCCGGCCACCGCTGAACAACGCATAGGTCTGCTCGAGCTCGTCCGACGGGTTCAATCTGGGCGACCAGAGGGCCGCCTCGCGTTCGTTGTCCGTTTGAGGTGACAGCTTGCGCGCTTCGAGGATTTGATGGCGAAACCAGGCATCGCCGGGAAGGTCGTGGGCGAGGAGTTGCTGGAAATGCCGCCGCTTCGCCGCGGCGAACACGGCGGAAGCCCTCTCCTGGACGGTCGGGATCGTCGTCTTGAACGAGATCACGACCATCGCGCGGTGGTCCTTGGTGGGGACGACCAACCGCCCGGTCACCTCGCTCGACGCCGGCCTGGCGGAAAGCCGGATGACCACACAATCGTCCCGATAGAGCTGGTCCAGATCGGTTCCGGGCCGTTGCTGGTCGGCAATCCCTCCGCGGTTGGGATCGTTGTCCAGGTAGATCTCACCCGGACCGTCCAGGGACGCATATGGCTGCCTGGCCGTGCGGAGCTGCCAATCGGAGGTAAAGTCGATCCCCTGGTCGCGCTGGGCAAAGCGACCTTCGGCACCCATCGGTAAGGTACCCTCGGCGATCGTCAGCTCGCCGACGGATCGAAAGAAGAACACATCCTCAGCCCGGGCCAGGCCGGCCCCGGCCAACCAGACCGCGATCGCCCAGACCGAGGATCGAGCGAAACGCTTGTGGAGTGGCCCGAGCATGGGAAATTCCTTTCGTAGATGCCAGACATGGTGCGTTCCAATGGCTGTGCGCCGACGCGGCGGCATCGGTCGGTCCTGCTCTCATTATGTCGATTTCTCATGAGACCGTGCCACGAGAAAGCAAATTCTTGTTGGGCGCGGGTCTCCCGATCACTCAGAGGCTGTCCGGAAAGGCCGATCTGAGCCCCGAATGGGGCGGTATCGTATAGCTCGGGGCGTGAGCCCCGAGTTTCGACCACGGCATCAACCTCCCCATCCGCCCGCCCCACGGTCCGGCACCGCCGGACCGTGGGGCGGGCGGATGGGGAGGGAATCGTTGGTGGCCCGTCATCTCGGGGTGCCCGACCGAAGGTCTCCCTGTTCGGTGTGCTCGCGCACACAAAGGGCTTTGAAGCCAGGGTCTACGATGAGCCGCGGGAGACCTTCGGTCAGCCACTTCGGCGGGTAGACGAGACCGCTGCCGTGAACATCTTGAGAAGGGCGTGAAACCGCTGAAAAATAGGGGTTACGTGGTCACGGGCCGCCCGACGCCGAATTCCTTCGGGGTACGCGATGCCGGCCGAGGTGGAGAAAACCCGGGGAAAACCGACGGAGATCGGCCTGCCTCTGACATTTGTAAGATATTCACAGCAGTGGTCGCGAACCTCGCCCGAACAGCGTTAGTGACCGAGGTTGTTAAAATGGGGGAAGGCTAGCGGTTAATCGGCTTTCCTCTGACTTTGGTATATGATCTCACGCCCCGAGCTATATGATGTCGTCTCTTCGAGACTTTCCCGATAGCCACTGAGTCTGTTCCGAAAGCCCCCATGCGGGGGCTCGAATGGCTTTTCGGAATAGACCGTGTCCACGGAATCCCCGCCTTGACCCCAGATTCCCCGGCCGTTACCCTGAATTTCGACATTTGTCGTTGACACGAATCCCCATTCCGGCAGGGAGCGCTTGTCATGATCTTGACATCGATCGTTCTGGCGATGCTGATGCAGGCTGCTCCCGCGGCACAGGCGGGCAAGGAGCTATCCGGAGTCGTGGTCAACGCTCAGGGCCAACCGGCGGCGGGGGTCGAGGTCTTGCTGTCGTCGTACGATCGGGTTGAGGGCGAGAATCCCACCCTGGGACGAGCGACCTCCGACGCAGCAGGGGCGGTTCCACCTGGCGATGCCGACCGCGGGCCAGAAGGGCGCCGGGATCTCGTTCCCGACGCTCTGGGCCGATCGGCCCGGAGCGTCGATCGGCGTCGCGCTCGTCCGGTCGGCCGCGGCCCGTGTCGAAGGAGGTCCCCGCGCCCGTGCCGACGCGCCGATCAAGCTGACCCTCGGCGCGCCCGGCTCGGCCGCCGTACAGGTGCTCGGCCCGACCGGCCAGCCGGTTGAAGGGGCGCGCGTCTCCCCGGTCTATTTCGAATGGAGGGAGCGTGAGCTCTTGGTCTTCGGTTCGATCTATCATTTGGCGATCCCCGGGGAGATTGCCAATCGGCTCGCCGTACGGACCGATGCCCAGGGCGTTGCCAAGGTCGCGGGGCTGCCCTCGGGCGGGCTCGGTTATACTCGCGTCGAGGCGCCCCGGTTCGGCACCCAGACCGTGATGCTACAGGGCAAGCGCTCCGGTCCACTCGAGGCGCGGCTGGGCGCGGTCGGAAGGCTGGTCGGTAAGGTCAAGGGCGACGATCCCGCCGCGGCGCACGGCTTGCGGGTTCGGGTGGAGACGCATCCGAAGCCTCCCAGCCTGGGGCATCCCTTTGTGTACTCCCCCAGTGGCGCAGCCGAAGCCATCATCGACACCAGCGGCCAGTTCGAGGTTCCCGCGCTGGCGGCCGGGATGCTCTCCCTCTCCCTGCGAACCCGCGACGACAAGCTGGCCCGCGACCTGCCGCCGAGGACCGCGCGATCGAAGCCGGCCAGACCACCGAGCTAACCCTCGCGCTGGCGGGTCTGGCCCGCGGGCACACCGTCGAGGGCCGCGTCGTCGACCGCCAGGGCAAGCCGGTCGCCGGCGCCGTCGTCTTCCAGTCGGGCGACGGCCCGAGCCGGACCCGCGCCACCACCCACGACGACGGCCGCTTCCGGCTCGATGGCTTCAACGTGGGCGGTCCGGCCTTCGTCTTCGTCAAGAAGCAAGGCTTCCGGTTCCATGGGCAACGGATCGACGAGGTACCCGGACCGATCGCGCTGACCTTGACGCGCACCGAGGAGAATCCGGCCGTCGCAATGCGGACTCGTCCCTCGCCGCTGCCGCACAAGGAAGAGCTTGCCCTGGCACGTCGAGTCCTCGACGCCGATGCGGACAAGGCCCTCAAGGGTGGCGATCTCAACGACAAGGTCCAGACCCTCCAGGTCATGGCGCGGGTCGAGCCCGAGCGCGTGCTCGAGGAGGCCGAGAAGGGGAAATTCCCCGACCCGTTCTACAACGACATGTTCCGGATGCGGGTCGTCGAGGGGATGGCGTACGACGACCCGGACGCTGCCGCCGAGGTCGCCGAGGCGATGGGGTCTCCGTGGACCCGGTCGATCGCCTACCTCGCGATCGTCGACGCGATGGGCGCGACGCCCGAGAACCGGGCGCGTCGGCTCGAGCTGCTCGACCAGGCCCTGTTGCAGGCGCGCGCCATGAAGGACGGCGACAAGCGGCTGCTCTCCCTGGGTCAGGTCGCCGAGCACTGGCTCGACATGGGCGAGACCGATAAGGCCACGAAGCTCCTACGCGAGGGGGAGAAGCTGGCCAGGGAGTTGCCCAACGTGGCCTGGGCCGGTTATGCACGGGGAGCCTTCGCCGAGGAGCTGGCCCAGATCGACCTCGATGCCGCGCTCGCCTTGACCAGGGACCTGGGCGAGCCTCGCGAGTTCGACCGGCACCACGGCAACATCGCCCACGAGCTGGCCGGCAAGAATCCCGGCCGCGGCCGAGCGCGTGCTGGCCATGGTCCGAGATCAGCGCGAGCGCGATGGCATGGCGGATCCGCGTCTGCTACCGGATGGCCCTGGTTCGACCTGCCGCGCGCCCGACGGATCGCCGGGTCGATCCAGCACGCGCTCATGAGGTCGTACGCCCTCGGCATGATGGCCCAGGCCCTGGCCGGCTCGGAGAAGACCCGGCCCGTCGCGGCCGAGCTGCTGGCCGCGGCCTTCGACGACATGGCGAGCTCGGTCGAGGCCGGCAAGGATGAGTTCAACAACATGGAGAGCGGCGCCGTGACCGCGGCCTCGCTCCTGCCGATCGCCGAGACGATCGACCCGGCCCTGGTCTCGGAATACCTCTGGCGGTCGATCTCCTTCCGCCGGCCAACCCTGGGCCGGAGAACAACCCGAACCAGAATTGGTTCCTCGACGCGGCGACGGCGGCCCTGGCGATGCGAGTGGCCCGTTATGATCCCGACACGGCCCGCGCCCTGCTCGACCCGGTCGCGAGTCGGCTCGCGGCCGATCCCAACACTGCGGGAGGCTATGCCGCCCGCGAGGTGATCGTCGCCATGGGGGTCGTCAGTCCGCAACGGGCTGTCGCGCTGCTCGAACAGCTCCCCGATAGCACTACGAATCGGATCCTGCATCAGGCCAAGACCCGGGCCCGATGGGGCCTGGTCGCCATGCTCGCCCGACCCGGCGAGCGGCGCTGGAAGTACCTCGCGTTGCACTTCTTTGGGAACTGGGTCCCGGACATCGAAGACATCGGCGGAGAGTTTTGAACGACCACAAAGACACGCGAGGTGATGACCATGACACGCATCTCCTCGTTCCCACGCTCCGCGTGGGAATGCCGTCCTGGACGCTCCGCGTCCCGAGCGGTTTCCAGCCGCGAACTGGACCAAGACGACGCAGAGCGTCGAAGACGGCATTCCCACGCAGAGCGTGGGAACGAGATTCAAACGACGAGTACCGCTCCGAAGCAACCAAATTGACACGCGAGGTGATGACCATGACACGCATCCTGACGATGGCTCTGGCTGTACTGTTGACGGTCCTGCTCCTGCCCGCGACGAGGAGCATTGCCGGCACCGTCGGTGCCCCCGACGACCCTGATGTTCCTGCGTCGATCGACTTCGACGAAGCGGCTCGGGCCGCTACAGCGATTCCCTACGAGTTCCAGCGCCGCGAGCTCCTCTTCGAGATCGGATTCGTCCGGGCGAAGGCTGGCGATCGGGCAGCCTCCCAGGCTTTGTTCCGCCAGGGCACCGAGCAGTACCGCAAGGCAATCGACGCGCTGAAGGAAGAAGGATCCAAAGGATATCTCGAGGTGCACCTGGCTGCTCTTCAGAGTCGGGCCGGCGACCGGGCCTCGGCCAAAGAGACCTTCGCCCGGTCCGTCGCGGCCTCGAAGACGATCGCCGAGGAGAAGAAAAGGGCCGACCTGCTGCAATTCATCGCGCGGATGCAGGCCGAAGTGGGAGACTTCGCGGGGGCTTCCGACACGATGCGGGGCCTCCTCTCCAGCAATATGAACATCTTCGTCCTGGAAGATATCGCCATGGCGCAGGCCCGAGCGGGAGACGTGGCGGGCGTGTTGCGGACGGCGACCATGGTCCGTGCCCTGGGTGGCCGGGCAAAGACACGGCAAGACGCCGAGCCCGTGGTCGTCGCCTGCTATGAGCTGGTCCACGCCGAGATGCTGGCCGCAATCGCCCTGGCCCATGCGAAATCCCGCGTGCCCGACTACTGCGGACGCGCGAAAGCTGATCCAGGAGGCCCTCAGCCTGGTCGATCGCTCCCTCGCGCTTCGGCCTGATGTCGGGGCGACCACCCTCGTCACAATCGCGCTGGCCCAGGTCGAGCTTGGAGAAGTGGCACAATCCCGCGAGACCTTCGCGCGCGCGCTTCCAGGTCGCCGAAGGCGTCGAGGGTTTTCAGTCGCCTGAGCTCATGGCGCAGATTGCCGAGGCTCGCTGGAAGATCGGCGACACTGCGGAGGCGCGGGCGATCCTCCGCAAAGCCTTCGAACGATCCAAGCCCCTCATCAACCAATACCCCCAGGTCAACAACATCATCACGCAAGTCCAGCTCGAGGTCGGTGATCTCGACGGGGCTCTGCAGACCGCGCGGATGTCGCTCGACGACAAGGGCGAGCTGATCCTCCATTCCGACGTGGTCCGTCAACTCGTCCGAGCCCATTCGGCAGCGATCGGTCCCCGTCCGGCGCTGGCGGAGTGGCTGAAGTCCGCGCGGTCGCCCGTGCTGCGAGCCTATGCCCTCCTCGGCGCGGCCGAGGCCGCTGCTTTAACCACCAACCCCAAGCCACCGGTGCAACCGTAGGAGAATCCGCCAAGTAAGATCCACGTAGGTCAGGCTTTCCGGCCTGACAGGAGCGGACGTCACCCGTAGGTCAGGCTTTCCGGCCTGACAGGAGCGGACGTTACCCGTAGGTCAGGCTTTCCGGCCTGACAGGAGCGGACGTCAGGCCGGAAAGCCTGACCTACTCTGTTGCCACCGTAATCGGAGAATCCCCATGTCGCTCACAGCCCTCATACTCGTGGCACTGGTCCAACTGCCTCCATCGGCCGACCCGAAGCCGATCCCGATCACGGGCACCGTCGTCGACGGCTCGGGCGCGGCCGGCGGCCTTTGCCGACGTCTGGCTGGCCGAGGCGCTCGATCCCGATGAAGGCCGCCGGTTCGGCATGGAATTGTGGTGGTTGACCACCACCCGGCCGGACGAAGGGAGCACGACCGTCTCCGACCACCTCTCGACCGATGCCGCGGGCCGATTCACGTTCCGCGTCCCGGCGGACGCCGTCGCGCGGCGGTCGCCGCGGCCATTGGCCGTCTGGGCGGCCACTTCTGGAGCAGGAATCCCGCCTCGGTTGGCAGCGCCTACCGCGCATCGTCCTGGCCGGCGATCCGCCGGTTCGCATCGTGTTGGGCGCGCCGGCAGGACCGACCTGACCATCCTCAGCCCCGACGGCAAGCCGGTCGCCGGCGCACGCGTCACTCCGATCCGCGCCGGCGGCCTGCCGATCCGCCCGCGATTGACATTCGCGCTCGAGACCACGACCGACGCCGAGGGTCGAGCGGTCATCGCATGCTTGACGCCTGAGGTACTCGGAGCCGTCCGCGTCGAGGCCCCCGGGTTCGGGACGCAGGTCATCCAGACCCCGAGGCCCGAACCCGGGATTCCCGTTTCCGGGATTCCCGTTTCCGGGATTCCGAAGCTCCCTGCCGGAGGTGTCACGGTGACTCTCGCGCCGGTCGGTCGGATCGTGGGCCGGCTGGTGGCGCCGGGCGGTGAGCCGATCCGGGGCGTGACGGTCCGCGCGGCGTCGCAGGTCGGCGGCTACGCCGGCTCGGGGCAAACCGGCTCGGCCGTCGTCGCCTGCGACCCGCAAGGGCGGTTCGAGATCCCGGCCATCGCCGCGGGGAATGCTCGACGCTCGAGCTGCAATTCGATCCCGCCAAGAGTCTCCCGCTGCGCGGCGAGGCGCCGAAGCACCTCATCGCGAAGGCCGGTCGCGCGACCGAGGTGACGATCCCGCTGCGCGAGACCGTGAATGTCCGCGGGCTGGTGCGCGAGAAGGAGTCGAGCCGGCCGGTTCCGGGCGTGAAGGTCGTCTTGAATGGCGCAACTGGGCGGCGATCGCTTTGCCGTGACCGACGCCGCGGGCAAGTTCTCCGGCCGGATCGTCCGCGAGCTGACCCAGCCATTCGGCTGGCCGGTCCGGATTCCCGCACCCTTCTTCCAGCCGGCCGACATCACTTTCCCTCGCCAGAGCATGCCGCAACGCGGGGTCGCCGAGCTCGAGCTGACAGCGATCGTGCTGGCGCGCGGCGTGGATGTCCGAGGAACCGTCGTCGGCGAAGACAGCAAGCCGGTCGCCGGTGCCGAGGTCGAGGCGATCTGGACCGACGGCGGAGGGTCAGGCTCAGGCGGTGCTGGCGCGGAGCGATCCGACCGGCGCCTTCACGCTCCATGGCGTCGATCCCCTGGCCGATCTGAGCCTCACCGCCTGGGACGGATTCGCCAGCACGCCCGCCGTCACGGTCCGGGCCGAGGCCGCCGTCAAGCCGGCCCATCGCCCTGGCCATCAGCCCCAAGAACACAACGCCCATCGGCGGCCGGGTCGTCGACCCCGCCGGCAAGCCGGTCGCCGGCGCGTCGGTCCGGATCTGGCGGCAGGTCCGCGACAAGATCGGGCGCGCGATCGTCGTCGACCCGGTCGCCGACGGGGACGGCTCCCTCGCGATCCGCACCGATGCCGACGGGCGCTACCGCACGCGACGGCGATTCCCGGCCCACGGCGAATACGTACGCCGAGGCGTTCGCACCCGGCCGGCTCTCGGCGCGATCGCCCGGCATCACCGCGACCCGAGAGTCCGACCAGTCCACCGTCCTGGTGCTCCGACGCGTGCGGACCATCGAAGGCCGGGTCGTCGACCGACAGGGCCAGCCCGTCGCCGGCGCCGTCGTCCGCCAGTCGGGCGATGGGCCGATGCCGACCGAGACGGTCAGCGACGAGCAAGGGCGATTCCGGCTTCCCGGCGTCATCGAAGGGCCCGCGCTGGTCTTCGCCGCGAAGGAGGGCTTCCGGTTCGGCTATCGCTGGCGGTCGACGACGGACCGCATCCGGCCGAGGTCGTGCTCGCGCGGACCGACGGAGCCGCCCGCCGTGGTCTATCACTCCCTGCCGCCGGTCCTGCCGGTCGAGGAGGGGAAGGTCCTGGCCCGGCGGCTGATCCTCCCTCCCACGGAAAAGATCCTCCAGCACGGCAAGGACGCGGACAAGTACCGCTTCCTGGTCGAACACGATGGAAATCGATCCGATCGCCATGCTCGAGCGGCTGGAGTCGATCAAGTTTGCCGATGCCGATTATCTCAAGTTCCTGCGCGTGACTCTGGCCGCGGCCCTGGCCGCGAGAACCTGGACGAAGCGACGGAACTGCTCGAGGCCAGCGATGCCGCGGACGTCCGCGCCGGGGGCTACTGGGGATCTGCGACGTCCGTCGCGATCTGCCGTCCGGATCAGGTCAAGGAGTTGCTCGTCCAGGCAGGGGTGAATGCGAAGGGCATGAAGTCGACCACGTATGCGGATCCCGATCGAGGCCCAGATCGCCGACCACTGGCTCGACCTGGGCGAGACCGATCGGGCTCGGGCCTTGCTCGACGATGCGCTCGCGCTCGGCCGGGACACGGCCAAGGGCATCAAGAACGGCGGCTACAGCCTCGGCCAGGTCGCGGAGGTCCTGGCGCGGCTCGACCTGCCGGCCGCGCTGAAGGTCCTTGAAGACCTGAAGCGCGACGCCCGCAAGAACGACAAGAGCGATCGGAGCTATGTCTTCCAACGGTTCTTCGGCCAGATCGCCTACAAGCTGGCGGCCCAATCGCCGGCCGACGCCGAGCGGGTCCTGGAGCGGATGCCCATCGAGCAGGGTAGCGGATCGTTACGTCGTCGCGGTTTGCTCCAGGATGGCGACGAAGGACCTGGCGCGTGCCCGACGGATCGCCGAGACCCGGATCTCGCGCGATGCCGCGGGGCTCCGGCCGCACGCGTTGGGCCTGATGGCCCGGTCGATCGCCGCGACCGACAAGACCGCGGCCATCCGCCTGATCGACGAAGCCTATGCCGTCCTCGACCAGCTCGCCGTCGGCGGGGAGCGGCCTGCCTATCCGGGCCTCGTCGAGGTGGCGGCGGGCTTGCTGCCGATCGTCGAGCAGGTCGAGCCGGACCGGCTGGCCGAGTTCCTGGGCCGCACCCTGGCGCTGCGGCCGGCCCGGGGCGACCAGACCGATAGCGACGAGGCTGTCGGCGCAGGGACCACGGCGTCGCTGGCGATGATGGTCGCGCGCTACGATCGCCCGCTGGCCGCCCGACTGCTCGAGCCCGAGCTGCACGAGCACGGAAGCCGCGTGACTCCCTTCGGTATGGACTACGTGACCTGGCGGATCCTGTCGGCCCTGGCCCTGATCGACCCGCGGCGTGCGGTCGAGCAGGTCGAGGCCCTCCCCGACGACCCCGCTCCCGGCACCGACCCCAATGCCACCAAGAACCAGGCGCGGACCTACGTCGCCAAGCTGCTGGCCCTCCCCGACGCCGACCGCTGGCGGCTGGTCTATGAGGAGTTCCTCTATCTTTGGACCCCCGATCAACGGTATTTGTAGGGCCTGTTCCCGCGGTCGTTCCGGTCCCCTCAACCACCTGATAGACGACATGTGCCACATGGTATTTCCCTGGATCTGAGGATGAGGCATCGAATCCCCTCGGAGGACGCTATGACAGTATTGACCGCCGAGCAGCATCAGGCCGTCGAGCAAGCTGGCGACCAGCCCATCGCGATCGTGGATACTCAGACGAAGGTCGCCTACTACCTGGTCCGGGCCGATCTCTTTCAAGAGATGAGCGAGCTGCTGGATGAGGAGAGGCAGCGGGAGGTGATCGCCAAGAAGGCGAAACGAAATGCCGCCGCACGTTTAGTTCTACAGCGGGAGGAGATTTCGTGTTCACGGGAAGCCACGGGCGGCCTGAAGGGCCGCAGGAGCCCAGCCCGGGGTGAAACCCCGGGGACCGGGATGGCCAGCCCCTCTCCGGTGCACCCTGAAGGGGTGCAGAGCCCAGCCGGGTGAAACCCCGGGGACCGGGATTGCCGACCCCTCTCCGGTGCACCCTGAAGGGGTGCAGGAGCGGGTGCCACCTGCGGCCCTTCAGGCCGCGGCAGGATGGGGGTGGCCGTCGGTTCCCGGGGTTTCACCCCGGGCTGGGCTCCGCGGCCCTTCAGGCCGCTAAGGAATCTCTAAGCAAACACGAGAACTCCTTCCGCTGTAGAATTAGAAATACTTTCATAACTCTCCCCAGGACAAGGAAGGCCGCACTCATGAACCCTGTCTCCTTGACTCTGCTAGCCCTGGCTTCGGCCCTGGCCCAACTGCCTCCATCACCCGATCCCAAACCGGTCCCGATCAACGGAACCGTCGTTGACGGCTCGGGCGCGCCGGTTGCCAATGCCGACGTCTGGCTGGCGGAGGCGATCGCGCCCGCCGACGGCCGTCGAACGGGTTCCGAGCTGCTCGATCCCGACCTCACCAAACAGGCCGATGGGACGACACCGGCCCTGGCCCACACCCGGGCCGATGCCGCGGGCCGATTCGCCCTGGAGGTCCCGGCCGAGGCCGCCGCACGGCGGTCGCCGACACCGATGGCGATCTGGGCGGCGGTCACGGGCAAGGACGCCCGCGTCGCCCGGCATCGCCTGCCCCGCATCGTCCTCGCCGACGACCCGCCCCTCCGGATCGAGCTGGCTCCCCCGGCCGCACGCCGAGATCACCGTCCTCGGGCCCGATCAGAAGCCGGTCGCCGGCGCCCGCGTCATCCCCATCCGCGCCGGCGAGGTCCGGGTCCCCGAGCCGCTGGGCCGCTCCATCGCCGCGACGACCGACGCCAACGGCCGGGCCCTGATCGCAGGCTCTGACGCCCGCGACTGCTCGGCGCGATCCGCGTCGATTCGACGGCGTTCGGGACGCAAACCCTGGAGATTCCCGATCGAGCCACGATCCTCACGCTGGCCCCGGTCGGCCGGGTCGTGGGCCGGCTGGTGGCGCCGGGCGATGAGCCGATCCGGGGCGTGACCGTTCGCGCGATGTCGCAGGTCGGCGGCTATACCAGCTCGGGTCATCGGGGGTCGGCCACGGTGGCCTGCGATCCCAAGGGCGGTTTGCGATCCCCGCCATCGCCGCCGGGATGCTCACACTCGAGCTGGAGTTCGACCGCGAGAAGGCCCTCCCCTTGCGCGGCGAGGCACCCAAGAGCCTGATGGTCCGGCCCGGCCGGGCGACCGAGGTGACGATCCCGCTCCGCGCGACGTTGAACGTCCATGGACTCGCCCGCGAGAAGGGAACAGGGCGGCCGATCGCCGGTCTGAGGATCATGTTGAATGGCCAGTTCGGTGGCGATTCGGTCGTCGTGACCGACGCCCGGGGGAAGTACTCCGGCCGGATCGTCCGCGAGGTGAACTATCCGATGGGCTGGCCGATGCCGATCGCTTCGCCCTTCTTCGTGCCGGCCGACATCTCCGAAGTCTCCCAGGACATGCCCCCGCGCGGGAGTGACGAGCTGCCGATGCCGCCGATCGAATTGCCGCGGGGCGTGGATGTCAAGGGATCGGTCGCCGGTGAAGACGGCAAGCCCGTCGCGGGTGTCGAGGTCGAGGCGACCTGGACCGCGGGGAGGGTGCGGTCGATGCGGTGCTGGCCCGCACTGACCGGGCCGGCGGCTTCACGCTCCATGGCATCGATCCCCTGGCCGAGCTGAGCCTCACCGCCTGGGATGGCTTCGCCAGCACGCCCGAGGTGACGGTCCGGGCCGAGGCCGCCGCCACCCGGCCCATCGCCCTGACCATCAGCCCCAGGAACGCCACGCCCATCGGCGGCCGGGTCGTCGACCCCGCCGGCAAGCCCATCGCCGGCGCGTCGGTCCGGATCTGGCGTCAGGTCCGGGACAAGACCGGGCCTGCGATCGTCCTCGATCCGATCGCGGCCGAGGATGGCTCGCGTTGTGCTGCGCACCGATGCCGACGGTCGTTACCGCACGCGACGGCGATTCCCGGCCCACGCCGCCTATCACGCCGAGGCCGCCGCCCCGGGCCGGCTCGCGGCCCGCTCGCCCGCGGTCGTCGTGGCCCGAGAGTCCGATCCGCCCGCGGTCCTGGTGCTCCGCCGGTTGCGGACGGTCGAAGGCCGGGTCGTCGACCGTCAGGGCCAACCCGTCGCCGGTGCCGTCGTGCGGCAGTCGGGCGACGGCCCGATGCCGACCGAGACCCTCACCGCGGCGGACGGCCGCTTCCAGCTCCCCGGCGTCATCGAAGGGCCCGCGCTGATCTTCGTCGAGAAGCCGGGACATCGGTTCGGCTTCCGGCCGGTCGACGGCGGATCGCAGCCGGCCGAGGTTGTCCTCGCGCGGACCGGCGAACCCCCGGCCGTCGCCTATCACACCCTCCCGCCGGCCCTGCCGATCGAGGAAGAGAAGGCCCTGGCCCGGCGGTTGATCGCGCCCTACGTCGAGAACGTCTTTGCCAGGGGAAACGAAGAACACAAGGTCCGGCTCTTCGTTGACGCCGCCGCCATCGACCCGTTCGCCATGCTCGAGCGGCTGGAGTCGATCAAGTCTGCCGACGCCGATCTTCTCGCAGTTCGCGCGAATCCACCTGGCCGCGGCCCTGCGCGACGAGACCTGGACGAAGCGACCGCCCTGCTCGAGGCCAGCGACACCGCGGACGTCCGCGCCCGGGGATACGTGGCGATCTGCGACATCCGGCGCGATCTGCCTCCGGCCCGCCTCCGGGAATTGCTCGCCCTGGCGGCCGTGAACGCGCGGGCCATGAAGTCGCCGACGGACCGGATCCTGGTCGAGGCCGGGATCGCCGACCATTGGCTCGACCTGGGCGAGACCGAGCGGGCTCGGGCCTTGCTCGATGGTGCACTCGCGCTGGGCCGGGACACGACCAAGGGGATCAAGGACGGCGGCTACAACCTTGGCGAGGTCGCGGAGGTGCTGGCGCGGCTCGATCTGCCGGCCGCGCTGAAGGTCCATCGAGGACCTCGAGCGCGATGCCCGCAAGAACGACCAGAGTGACCGGAGTCTATGTCTTCGACCGATTCCGCGGTCAGTTCGCCCTCAAGGTGGCAAGTCGATCGCCGGCCGACGCCGAGCGGGTCCTGGAGCGCATCCCGATCAAACCGGATGCGGATCGGTACGTCGTCGCGGTTTGCTCCAGGATGGCGCCGAAGGACCTGGCCCGCGCCCACCGGATCGTCGAGACCCGGATCTCGCGCGATTTCCCGGGGCTCCGGCCGTTCGCGTTGGGCCTGATGGCCCAGGAGATCGTCGCGACCGACAAGCCGACCGCCATCCGCCTGATCGACGAAGCCTATGCCGTCCTCGACCAGCTCGCCGTCGCCGGCGAGCGGCGTGTCTATCCGGAGGGCCTCGTCGAGATGGCGGCGGCCTTGCTGCCGATCGTCGAGCGGGTCGAGCCGGACCGGCTGGCCGAGTTCCTGGGCCGCACCCTGGCCCTGCGGCCGGCCCGAGGCGATCAGACCGATCGCGATGAGATCGTGAACGTGATGACCACGACTGCGCTGGCCATGATGGTCGCGCGCTACGACCGCCTTCTGGCCGCCCAACTGCTCGAACCCGAATTGCACAAGATCGGAGGCCGCCGCGTTCTCTCCGCTATGGACCAGGGCTGGCGGGTCCTGGCGGCCCTGGCCTTGATCGACCCGCGGCGCGCGGTCGAGCAGGTCGAGGCCCTCCCCGACGACCCCGCTCCTGGCACCGATCCCGAGGCGGCCAAGAACCAGGCGCGGATCTACGTCGCCAAGATGCTGGCTCTCCACGGCACCGACCGCTGGCAGTTCTTCTATCAATATTTCCTCAACCTTTGGATCCCCGATCAACGGTACTTGTAGGACCGGTTTCACCGGTCGATCCGGACTCGCGTTTGTCTGCATCGAGGATGGGGGATCGAATTCATTCGAAAGAAGGTCGCGATCATGACCTGGCTCCTTGACCACCCTGGCTCTCACGATGACCCTGGCGGGCGTCCCGCCCGGCGATGACCCGCATCCCAACACGTCCCCGCCGGCAACGCCCGAGTGGCGGTTCGTCCTGCCCGCGCCCGGCGACCCGTTCGAGCACGCGCCGTTCCGCGCACTGGTCCTCAGCCGCGAGAAGCCCGAGGACCTGTTCGAGAAGACCGCCTATCGCGGCGATCCGTCGCGTCGGCGATACGCCCAGATCCGGTTCGGCAGCGCGGGCTCGATCCGGGTCACCGTCGTGCTCGACGAGGTCGCGCCGGGCGAGGCCGATCTCTATGTCGATGCCGACCGCAACCGGCGGATCGACGACCGCGACCGCGTCGCCCCGGCGGGATCGGTACCGGGCGGCTCGCCGCGAGCGCGTCTGGCGGCTGCCGCTCGACGTGGCGATGGTCAACAAGGACGTGACGCGGACCGTCCCCCGCGCCGTGGTGTTCCGCCTGGGCGCCAGCGGTCGCACGCTCGGCTACGCCGCGGCCGGCTACCTCGAGGGGACGGTCGCTCTCGGCGACAAGAGCGGGGACGCAACGGGCGCCAAGGCTCGCCGCCTGGCCGCGCGCCGGGCCGATGGCGACGGCAACGGCCTGATGGCCGACGCCCAGGACCGGCTCTGGATCGACCTGAACGGCGACGGTCGCTTCGACCCGTCCGCCGAGCAGTTCCTCTTCGCCACGATCCTCAACCTGGACGCAGTCGCGGTACATCGTCCGTTCGGACGAGCTGGGGAGCCGGCTGGCCGTCGAGCCGCTGCTCGGCGTCGGCACGCTGCGGCTGGCCTGGAAGGGAGGCGCCGCCTCTGCCAGCGGAGGGTCCGTCGAGCTGCACGCCACCGCCCTGGGCCGCGACGGCTCGGTCTTC
The DNA here is from genome assembly GCA_963842405.1 of uncultured Isosphaeraceae bacterium. Taxonomy (GTDB): domain Bacteria; phylum Planctomycetota; class Planctomycetia; order Isosphaerales; family Isosphaeraceae; genus CAVZRC01. Next base: position 74,200 of record CAWJGW010000012.1, read on the forward strand.
GGCCTCTCCGGCTCCGAGCCGGCGACCGTTCCGGTCGGCGAGTACCGGCTGGGCACGGTCACCATCGCCCTCGACGATCCCAAGGGCGGCCAGCGCTGGTCCTTCATCTTCTCGGACAACGGTGCCAAGGGAGACCCCCGGTGGTACAAGGTCGAGAAGGACGCCGCGGTCGCGATCGACCCCATCGGGACGCCGAGCTTCGAGATCAGCCTGAGCGACAATGCGTCGCAACCGGCCAAGCCCGGCGCGGACGTCAACTTGCAACCGTTGCTCTACAACGGTGACGGGCTCCTGATCAACGTCGGCTATCGCGGCACGCCGGCCTCGCCGTCGCTCCAGGAAGTGCTCGGCGCCCAGGTCGCCCTCCGGACGACCGACGACCATACCCTGGCCACGGCCCACTCGGGCTTCGCATGAGGCACCTTCTGCCCGGCCTCGGTCCGAGTGCCCCAGTCGCAGTCGCCCGGAAGCATCAAGATCACCGTCGAGTTCGATTCCGGCCCGCTCGCCGGGTTCCTCCGCGCGGAGAAGACGCTCCAGGTCGAAGGTCAATAGAATCGCTGCACCGTCCGCCGATCTTGTGGGGGACCTCGGCCGGCGATCGGCGGACGGCCCGGAACCGGGCATCATCGCTGGCCGGGGAAACAACAGGGACGTGACGAATTTCGACAGTTGTCAGAACCGAACCTGGCGAAGCGAGGGACCTGGCCAGAAGGAGCGGTTTCAGGTATGATCAAGGCTGTGCACGTCGGTCCGGTCCGCTGAGCTTGGTGTTCGGCGCCAGAAGCCCCCAGCTTAGAGCGCTTCACGCATGGTTTGCGCACAGCTCGAAGCACTGCCATTCATACCAGCCCGACGCGCCAGCGAGGGAAAAGGCGTCGGACCCTCGCTGGCGCTTTTTGAAGTTGCGCATTTGGGATTTTGCCCCGAAGGGGCCGAAACAGATCAGCCCAGGGCAACGCCCTGGGGACCGACCCACGATCCGAATCCATCAAGCCCTGAAAGGGCGCAACACGGTAAGTTTCCTGGCTTTCTGTCCCAATCGCTTGCGAAGGGCGATCACCGGAATGGAGCGTCCGGTTTTGCCCTTTCATGGCAAGGGTTATTCACGTGTTCCGATTCCCAGGGCGTTGCCCTGGGCTGATTTGTGGCTGCCCCTTCGGGGCGACGGAAGAGAGCGAACTTCAAAACGGGCGCTTCGGGTTAGTGTGATTCTTGTGAGCAGCTCAAGCGTGAAGCGCTCTAAAGTGGGTGACAATCGCTGGTCCGGACGATAAACTGGGAGCGGCACTCCAGCCGCGCGGAGGCATCTCATGGCCGCCCTCGAACCACGTTGGACTCCGGAAGAACTGGCCCGACTCGGAGCCGAGGTCTTCGAGCGACGGGTGCGACCGATCCTTCGCCCCGACGACGACGGCAAGTTCGTCGCCATCGACGTCGGGACTGGTGATTTTGAGATCGACAATGACGATTACGCGGCTGTCGTGCGACTGCGGACGCGAAGCCCCGAGGCCGATATCTGGCTCGGCCGCGTAGGGCGCCCGCGGCTTATCGGATGGGACGGTGCCCGTGATCCTTGGCATCGTGAATGGCCGCAATGAGGCCATAGTCTGCCTCCGCGTGCGAGGGCCGGGAGGTTCCGAACTGGACGTGGACTCCGTGGTCGATTCAGGCTTCACCGCGTCTCTGACGCTGCCGGTGACAACGGTCGTTGCACTCGGCCTAGTGCGACAGTCGGGCGGCGGGGCGGTGCTGGCCGACGGGTCGGTCCGACAGTTCGACATCTACGCCGCGGAGGTGGCTTGGGACGGCGGTTGGCGGCCGGTGCTGGTGTCGGCCGTCGGCTCCGAAGCACTTCTGGGCATGCGGCTGCTGGCGGGGCATGAGCTGCGAATGGCGGTGGTCCCAGGTGGTGCGGTGGAGATCACCCCGCTGCCTTGAAGGACGCCCTTTTTGCTAGTTCTCGGCACGCCAGGCCGCTGAACCTTATCATCAGGCGGAAGAAGGCGACGGGAGGTGTGGCGTGACGGCAGAAGCACTGCGAGAGGAAGTCTTCGCGGACCTTGAATCGCTCGGTTTCCGTCCAGCCAATTCGCTTCCCCTGCCCGACGTCAACGTGCCGATCCGACCGGCTGCCGAAGTCGCCGCCCGGCTCATGGCCCTCGACGCCCTGTTCACCTGGGTGGTGTTCCCGGAGAACGCCGTCGCGACTCCACGCATCGAGAAGTACATCGACGGTAACGGCCTGCGCGACTGGCTGACCGCGGCCGAGTCCAGAATCATTGCCCTTACGCGGACCGATGCCCACGAATCGCACGTCAAGAACATCGGCTGGAAGCTCGAAAACATGTGGGCCTTGGCCTGGGTGCTGGGCTTCGAGCCCGAGCCGGCGCTGGAAGCTTCTCAGGTGGGGGACGATGTTAGCCGCCCGATGATCTACGAATTTCTCCCCGGTCTCAACGCCACGGTCGCCGAGCTGCTGGCCAAGGCAGCGCCGCGCTCGGCGGACAAAGTCATCGCGATGGAGTATCGGTTCTACTGCGCCCACAACGCCGTCCGCAGCGCGCAGCTCGGCGGTCAGACCGTTCCGGAAGGTTTCCATCCGGTCATGCACGGCGGCGCAGTCCACGAGCGGCGGCATTCGCTCTCGTGGTGCATTGCGCCGGATGTCGCCTGGGAAGACACCGACTTGAGTACCTGACGGGTGCGCCAGGACGCCTTCCAAGGACCATCAAGGTACGATGACGGAGGAAGGACGAACGCCATGACTGCGACGTCGCCGGTAGTCCACACCGATCCCGACATCCTCAGCGGCACGCCGGTCTTCGTCGGCACTCGCGTCCCGGTCCACACCCTGCTCGACTACCTGGAGGCTGGCGATCCCCTGGACGAGTTCTTGGAAGACTTCCCCAGCGTCACCCGCGAACAGGCTGTAGCGGCGTTGCGGCTCGCCAAGCAGATGCTGGTGGCTCATGCGAATCCTGCTTGATCACCGCCTCTCCGGTTCCTCTTGCGGACGCGAGAGGTTTTTGGGAGCATTAATGGAGGCTTGTTACCCGAAGGCCTTTGCCGTCATCGCGAAACCCACGCCATGTGAAATGATGGGTTATGGATTTGTTAAGAGAGTGGTGCAACACCAGCTCCGCTTGATTCGGGACGAAATTACCATCCTGTGAGTCATGGATCGCTACGACCGAATTATTCGCGACATTCAGCAGAAAACGGATGACGAAGTCATTCATTGGAAAGTCGCGAATGCCGATCGCTACTCCTCTGTTCTCATGAACACATTTCGCGTTCTTCGTGTTTTCACGGCCGACTATCCCATTGGCGAGAAGAAATACGATCTGCTCTTTGTCGAACGAAAGATTGATTACCACGACGATTTTGGATATTCGTCCGAGGGTTACGGCTTCGAGTTGTTCATCCTGGACGAAGACGGGCAAATCGTTCTCTCGCTCTACGAGGGAGTCGTCGATCGAGACGACCTTCTGAAATTGTCCGGGCTGATTGATGAGCACAATGATCGCGTGAAGAGTTTCTTCGAGGCCTTCGACGAGCCCGGGGTTGCCTGACCGGCCGCCGCGGCGGCGCACACGCCCCGACGCGTGGGCTTGTGGTCACATCAAGGCGTATCCTCGAAGGCGACCGGTCTGGGCTTTGCCGCCGCCTCCGACTACAATGTTTCCGGTCAGAGGCATGATGGAACAGACCCAGGGAGAGCGATCCGGTGGCGTGGGGTATTGGCCTGATCGATCGGTTGTCGATCCTCTGCTTCGCGGGGACGTACGGCCTGGCCCTGCTGGCCGAGCTGGCGCGGTTCGTGGTCCGCGGCGCGGTGCGCTGGTACCTGGCGGCGGTCCTGATGGCGCTGGGCTGGCTGGTCCAGACGGCCTTTCTGGCCAACCTGGCGCTCAAGAGCCCGATGGCGCCGATCACGACGCCGTTCGGCTCGATCATGCTCCTGTCGTGGATCGTGGCCCTGATCGGGCTGTACTGGATGGTCCGATCGCCCAAGCCGATGGCCGTGGGGGTGTTCGTGCTGCCCCTGGTGCTGGGCCTGGTCATCGGTGCGGGCTGGTTCGCGCCGAGGGAGTCGGACTGGCTCGATTGGGGGGGCACGGTCGTATTCTGGGGGAGGGTCCACGGGATCTTCCTGCTCGGCGGCGGGGTGTTTACCTGCGTGGCGTTCTTCGCCGGGCTGATGTACCTGGCGGAGATGCGCCGGCTCAAGGCCAAGCGGCCGTCCCGCACCGGGCTGGCACTGCCGAGCCTCGAACAATCCGAGCGGATCAACCGGGGCGCGATCACGATCGCCTTCCCCCTGCTGACCTTCGGCCTGCTGATCGGCATGGTCCTGAGCCTCGCCGCGCGGGCCGAGGGCCCTGCGACCGCGACGGCCCATGCGCACGTCCTCCGCTGGACCGACCCGAAGGTCCTCAGCGCGCTGATGATGTGGCTGGTCTTCGCGGTGCTGCTCCACGCGCGGTTCCGGCCGGCGATGAGGGGCCGGAACATGATGGTCCTGACGATCGTGGCCTTCGCATTCCTGGTCTTCACATGGTTCGGCGTCGAGGTGCTGAGGCTGCCCACGGCCCACGGGACGGCGAAGACCGCCGGAAGGATGACGACGCCGTGAGACTGCTGGCCCTGGGAGTCGATCACCGGTCCGCGCCGGCCTCGGTCCGCGAGGCGCTGGCCTTCGACGGGCCCCGTTGCGCCGCCGGCCTGGAGCATCCTGTCGCGAACGTTCGCCGGCAACGAGCTGGTGATCCTCTCGACGTGCAACCGGGTCGAGCTCTACCTCGCCGGCGGCGCGGAGCAAGTCCCGGAGGTCAACGCCCTGGCCGAGGCCGTGGCCGGTTTCCACGGCATCGCGCTGGAGACCCTCGCCGGGCACCTGGTCAGCTACCACGACGAGGGGGTCGTCGGCCATCTGTTCCGCGTCGCGGCCAGCCTCGAGAGCCTCGTGCTGGGCGAAGGGCAGATCCTGGGCCAGGTCCGCGACGCCTACAAGGCGGCCGACGCGTGCAAGACCGTCGGCCCGATCTTCCACAAGGTGTTCCAGGAGGCGCTTCGGGTCGGCAAGGCCGTCCGCACCCAGACCGGTATGGACCAGGGGAAGCTCTCGGTCGCCAGCGTCGCGGTCGACCTGGCCCGCGAGGTCTTCGATTCGTTCGCCGACAAGACCGTGCTGGTGATCGGCGCGGGGAAGATGGGCGAGACCACCTTGCAGCACCTCAAGGGGCTGAGCCCGGGAACGATCCTGGTGACCAACCGCAGCCTCGAGAAGGCCGAGTCGGCCGCGTCGCGGTGGGGCGGCCGCGCCGTGCCGTTCGAGCGGCTGGGCCAGGCCCTGATCGAGGCCGACCTGGTCATCAGCACCACCGCCGCCAACGAGCCGGTCATCACGCTCGAGCAATATCAGCGGGTCCAGCGCGCACGGCGGAACCGATTGGCCCTGATCCTCGACATCGCCATCCCCCGCGACTTCGACCCGAGGATCGGCGACCTCGACCAGGTGACGCTCTACCACGTCGACGACCTCCGCGCCCAGGCCGAGCAGAACCGGCTCCAGCGTCAAAAAGGGATCGACCCGGCGCTGGCGATCATCGAGCGCGAGACGGCCGCCTGCTACGCCATGCTCCGCCACCAGCACGACGCCGGCCACATCCTCCAGGAGCTCGGCAATAGCTACGACTCGATCCGCCTCGGCGAGCTGAACAGGCTCTTCGCCGCGCGACCCCACCTCAGCGACGCCGACCGCGATGCGATCGCTCATATGATGATGCGATTTCAGAACCAGTTCCTCCACCATCCCCGGGCGGCGGTCCGCTCGGCGGTGACCCAGCCGCACCACGATCATCCCCACCCGATCCTCGACGCCGTCCGCCACCTCTTCGGCCTTGGCGACCGGGCCTCGAATTCACTCAAGAAGGTCTGAGCGGCTAGCCGGCAGGTCTCGAAGAGACGAAATCGTAAAGTCTCGGGGCGTGATCCCCGAGACGACAGCCCATTCCGATTACGGTCCTCGACGGCGCGACCGTTTCAGCTCGGCCTCCAGCTCGCGGATACGGGTCTCGGCCTCAGCGCGGGCGTGGGCCTCGGCTTCGGCGCGGGTCTCGGCTTCGGCGCGGGCCTGGGCCTCGGCTTCGGCGCGAGCCTCGGCTCGTGGCGCGGGCCCGGGCCTCGGCACGGGCCAGGCGTTCGAGCCGCGCGCGTCTGACGCTTCGCTTCCCGCGCTGCGCCTCGGATCGCAGTTGGGCTTGTTTCAACGCCGTGTAGTCGCCGAGTTCTTGACCCGTCACCGGGTCGTAGCACGCCAACCGCTCGAATCCGGTCGCGGGATCGTCGGTCACTCCCACCCATAACCCCACGGCTTCCAGGTAGATCCACCCTCGGGCATCCGGTTCGACCTTCTGGTAGCCCCGTGCCTCGTACCGATAACCGATCAATTCCACGTGGCGTCGTTCGTCTCGCTCGGACACGTCAGCGATCAGGTAGAATGGCACCTTGGCCCGATGATAATACTTGACTTTCGGGCCCAGATCGTTCTTCCGGGTGTCGGGCGACGTCACCTCGACCACCAGGGCCGGCCGGGCCCCCTCGTCCGCCACGTTGAAGGTTGCCCAGTTGCGGTGCCGCCTCACACCGAAGAACACCGCGACGTCCGGACCCAAGGGACGCACTCGCGGCAGGTTCCAGTCCACCCGGCAGTCGGAGGTCACCGCCGCCGTGCGGTCCCGGGCCAACTGCGACTTGAACACGGTCCTGAGATAGACCACGTCGCCAATGTGTCCGTCGGTCTGCACGATGAAGTCCCCCACTTCGGGAAACAGGACATCCTCCAAGGTCAGGGGCACTTGATCGAAGGTCTCAGTGCCGTTGGGGGCCTTGACCGGCACATACCGCCAACCGTAGCGGTACGGGTCGGGTTCCGGCTTCGGAGGCTTCGGAGGTCGGGATTTCGAGACCGTACGCATTGAGATTACCTCGCCTTTGTCCGGCGCAGCATCGGTCAGGATTCGGATTCACCTTGAGTGTAGCATGAGGCCCGGATTTGGTGAATGCCGGCTATCGAAGGTCGCGGCGCGCATCGCGTCGAACGAGCGTCCTGATTCCGTCTCCATCCCGCGCCGAACGGCAGATGGTCCGGCGCGACTTCAAAACAAGAGATCGTCGTCTTCCTCCTCGGGCGCCGGCCGATCGCGGTATTTCGGTCGCTGGCTGAGCTGGTGCAGGGTTTCTCGGATCGATGCAAGCTGGTCGTCGTTGGGTTCGGGGGCGATGGCCGTGAAGTACTCATCGGCGATCCCAAGCTCCGTTTTCAGGTGATGGCCCAGTTCCGGCTCGGCATCGAGGACCAGGTCCTCCTCGTCGAAATCGCGATCCCAGAGGACCCGATCCATGAGCATGTCGAGAAGGAACGTCCAGTCATCGAGGTTCTCGCAATCGGGTGTGGGCAGCGGACCCTCCCACTCCGGCTCCACCTCGCGGACCGTGGCGAGTATCAACGTGCGGAGTGGGGATTCCTCGTCGTCGGGAGCAGGGGCTTCGCGCGAAATCGAACTCGACTTCGAGGAATTGACGCAGCGCGGCATAGACCGCGGCGAACGTACCTTCCGTCAGGGCCGTCAACTCCGGGCAAGGCTCGTCGCCGTCGTGGAGTGCTTTGCCGACAAGGGCCAGCATCGCCAGCTTCGACTCCAATTGAAGGCGGTCGAAGACTCCGACTCCGGTCATGGATAGTTCGGGATCGTCGAGCCACGTCTCGACCTGATCCTCGAGCAGTCCGAGGCCCTCACTGAAGAGTTCCCATTCCCTTCCCAGCAGGATTCGCTCTCCGATCGGTGTTCGCCACATCGTATGATCCCATTGGGGCCTGAACTCGCTCGACTTCCTTCGACCGATTCCATTCCCGGCCTTTCCGGAGGAAGCACGAGCAACCTCAGTGTGGATCTTACTCGCTGGCGTATTCCCGAGGCGAGCACCGAGGCGCCGATTGAGCGACCCCGGTCCTCAAAGGGTCGCCATCGGGTTCGAGCATCGTCTCCGAAAAAGGGCGGCACCCTTCCACTTGAGTGCGTTTCCATCCAAGCTTGCATCGGTCGAGTCCAGCAGAGAAGGACGAAAGAAAGAAATCCACGGATGTAAGGTTTCCGCGGGACGTGCGTATCCATAGGAGTCAGGAGTCGGAAGTCCAGCACCCGGCGCAGACCCGTTGTCCGCCGTCCCTGGGGCCAGTAGCCCTGCGTCCAGGGCCGCGAGACGACGTCGAGAGCCGCGGCAGACTGCATAAGTTCGATTGCAACATCGACTTTCGAAGAATTTTGACTTTTATCTTTTTCGTTGATGCGGCCTTTGCCAAAAATCTTACCAGGTGTCCTGTCGGGTTTTCGGTCGAGAATCTGATACACCCAATAGCGAGGAATCCAGACTGACGACGGTGTGAGAGCCGAAAGCGACCGGAGGTGTGATGGGTGCACAGGGTTCGGTCACGCGACTGATCATCGACTTGCGGTCGGACGAACCGGCGGTGCGCGAGGTCGCGGCCCGGCTGGTCTGGGGCCGCTATTTCAAGGAGTTACTGGCCCTGGCCCGCAACCACCTCTCGGCGCGGATCCGCTGCCGGGAGGATGAGGAAGATGTCCTCCAGAGCATGTACAAGAGCTTCTGCGCCCGCCAGCGTCGGGGCGACTTCGATCTCGCGAGCCGGGATGAGCTCTGGAACCTGCTCGTGCAGATCACGCTGCGCAAGACCCGAAACGTGGCGAACCGGCACCTCCAGAAGAAGCGAGACGTCCGCCGGAGGAGGCCGAGTCAACGACGGAAGGCTCCCTGAGTAACACGCCGGACGCGATCCTCGACCAGATCGATTCCGACGGACCGACGCCCACCGAGGCGGCCCTGCTCAACGAAGCCCTCGAGCAACGCTTCCGGATGCTGAGCGACCCTGGGCTGCGTCAGATCGCCCAGTGGAAGCTCGAAGGCTACACCAACCCCGAGATCGCTCAGCGGCTGGAATGCACGCTCCGGACCGTCGAGCGCAAGCTGGAGCGGATCCGGGGTTACTGGGGAAGCGGCGAAGCGTGAAACGGGCGGAGTCCTGGGCCGATCCCGATGGCCAATCCGGAGCCGATGAGGGGAATTTCGCGGCGGCCCTGTCCTCAAGCGGCCCCGGCGCGCAGTCATCAAGAAAAGGGTTACCACGCGCCGAGGCGTCCCGAGCATTGCGGACTGGAAGCGATCGTCCTTTTCACCGATCACCTGAGAGCCTCAGAGAGCGCCCGAGGAGACGGAGATGAGCCCGGTGCAGACTGGCGAGCGAACCTGGATCGACGAAGTCGCCGATCGCTTCGAGCGCGATTGGACTGCGGGCAGCCACCGACCCCGCATCGAGGACTACCTCGGCGAGGCCGGGCCCCGCCGCGCCACGCTGCTGGAGGAGATGGTCCGCGTCGAGCGCGAGCTGCGACGCAGCGCCGGCGAGTCGCCCACGCCCGAGGAATACCGTCAGCGCTTCCCCGACGACCGCGCCGCCATCGACGCTGCGTTCGGCATTACCGACGAAGCGCCCGCCTCCCCGGGTCGTCCCCCGGTCTCCGCGGCCCAGAGCCTGCTGTTCGGCCTGCTGGCCCTCCAGAACAACTTCATCGACCGCGACGCCCTGCTGGCCGGCTTCAACGCCTGGGTCGCCGACAAGTCCCAGTCCCTGGGCCAGATCCTCCTGGACCGCGGGGCGCTCACCCCGGCTCGACATGCGGTCCTTTTGACCCTGGTCCAGGAGCACCTCCAGCAGCACGGCTTCGACGCCGAGCGGAGCCTGGCCGTGCTCTCCGTCGTCCCCTCGGTTCGCGACGACCTCGAAGAACTCCCGGACTTCGAGATCCAGGCCAGCCTGCTCTATCTCCGCCTCGCCACCGCCGACACCGGTGAGGACACCGTCGGCGAGAGTACCGCGAGCTGGGACGAGGAGAGCGCGGCCACCGACACCGATGGGCGGTTCCGCATCGTCCGCTTCCACGACCGCGGAGCCCTCGGCGAGGTCTACGTCGCGCACGACCAGCAATTGCACCGGATCGTGGCCCTGAAGCGGATCCAGCTCGGTCATGCCGTCGACCGCGACAAGTGCGCGCGGTTCGTCGTCGAGGCAGAGATCACCGGGCGGCTCGAGCACCCCGGCATCGTACCGGTCTACGGCCTGGGGACGTATCAGGACGGCCGTCCCTTTTACGCCATGCGGTTCATCCGCGGCGACAATCTCAAGTCAGCCATCGAGCAGTTTCACCGGGACGAGGAGAAAGGCCGCGATCCCGGCGAGCGGGCGGTGGCGCTGTTGAAGCTGTTGCGGCGGTACCTGGACGTCTGCAACGCGATCGACTATGCCCACAGCCGGGGCGTGCTGCACCGGGACTTGAAGCCGGGCAACATCATGCTGGGCAAGTTCGGCGAGACGCTGGTGGTGGACTGGGGCCTGGCCAAGAGTATGGGCCGGCCTGAGTCCGCGCCGGCGTCGGCGACGATGGACGACCGGACCCTGGTCCCCCAGTCGGGCAGCGACTTGCGGGGGACCGAGCTGGGTTCTCGGCTGGGTACGCCGGCCTACATGAGCCCCGAGCAGGCTGCCGGCAAGATCGACACCCTGGGTCCGGCCAGCGACGTCTACAGCCTGGGCGCGACGCTCTACTGCCTGCTGACCGGTCGTGCTCCCTTCACGGAGGCCGATCTCGGAGAGCTGCTGCGCAAGGTCGAACGGGGTGATTTCCCGCCGCCGCGCCAGCTCAAGGGCTGGATCGACCCCGCACTGGAAGCGATCTGCTCTGAAGGCGATGGCGACCGAGCCGGCCCAGCGTTACCGCATCACCGCGTGCCCTGGCCGACGATGTCGAGCACTGGCTGGCCGACGAGCCGGTGTCGGCGTGGCGGGAGCCGATGATCCGCCGGTTGCGGCGTTGGGGCCGTCGGCATCGCCTGCTGGTGACCAGCCTGGGGGCGACATCGATCGTGGCCGTGGCGGCGCTGGCCGTGGGCAACGTGCTGGTCGCCCGCCAGCGCGACCTCGCCGAGCACAACCTCGCCTTTGCACGCAAGGTCGTCGACGAGATGTACACGGGAGTGGCCGACAAGCTGGAAGACCAGAAGGAAATGGATGATTACCAGCGGGAGATCCTGGAAAAGGCCTTGGGCTTCTATGAGCGGTTCGCCCTCCCACAGAGCCGGGATCCCTCGATGAGGCTGGAGGCGGCCAAGGCCGGTACTGCGCGTGGGCGCGATCCGGGCCCGGCTGGCAAAAACCGCAGCGGCCGAGCGGGCCTATGGGCAGGCGATCGGCGTCCTGAATGGACTCGTATCCGATCGCCCGGCCGAGCGGGACTATCGCGATTCCCTCGCCCAGGCGCATCTCGAGCTGGCCGCCGTTTTCCGAACCGAAGAACGCTGGACCGAGTCGGAACGGGAGATCCAGGCGGCGGCGGCGCTCTGGGATGCGCTCGCGCGCGAGCAGCCCGCGATCGCGAGGTATCGGTCGAAGCTCGGCGATGCTCACGGCCGGCTAGGCGACCAGTACCAGAAACAGGCGGCGCGTCAAGGAGGCGGAAGCGGCGATTGGCCAGGCCCTGGACATCGCGGACCGGCTGGCGCGGGAATACCCCGAGGTCAACGCCTACCAGGAGTCGCTGGCGACGATCCTCACCGCTTTCGGGAAGCTGCAAGCCAATCGGCTCGACGATTGGCCTGGCGGCACGGCGTCGCAGCAACGGGCCGTGGAGATCAGGGAGAAACTCGCTCGGGACCAGCCCGGGGTGACCAAGTACCAACTGGGTCTTGGCGTTAATCTTGCAACTCTCGGGCATGGCCTCGCGGTGGAGAAGAAGTTCCCCCAGGCTGAGGGGGCGGTCAAACGGTCCATTGCCATCCTGGAAAAGCTCGCCGCCGACCATCCCGCGGACATGGAGATCGCCGAGGCTCTGGCGGCTCGTACGGGCGGATGAAAATGGTTCTGAGTTATCGCGGCGATCACCAAGCCGCCCTCGAGTCGTCGGGCCGACTGATCGAAATGCTCCGCTTGCTGCGCGCACCGCGATCCCCACAATCTTCGGATTGGCCGGAGAGAACTCTGGGAAGCCCTCGCCGAGAGGGCCGAGTCGTGGACGCGCCTCGGCCGCCTGACCGAGTCCCTCGCCGATTTCCAGGAGGTCCGCGAACTCACTCAGGGGACCGAGGACGAAGAGCTCTTTCGGGCCTTTCACGCGCTGACCAGGGCCCGCCTGGGCGATCTGTCGGAATCGGCCCTCCTGGGCGACCAGCTTCGCGACACGGTGAAAGCGGGATCAGGCGAAATCGGAAGAAAGTATTCTTACTGGATGCTTTACTACGACGCGGCCTGCCTCCACGCCGCGCTGGCGAAGCTTGCCCTTCAAGATCCGGGGAAACCGCCGGTCGAACGCCAGCAGCTCGCTCAACCGGACCTCGACCGCGCCCTGGATCTGCTGGACAAGGCGCGGTCGGACAAGGAATTCCAGGGGATGATCCGCCTCGACGAGGTGCGGAAGGAAACCCTCCTCGATCCGCTCCGCACCAATCCCCGATTCCAGCTCCTGATGATGGACCTGGAGTTCCCCGAGGATCCCTTCGTGCCGTGACATGACCAGGACAAGAATGCTTCGATCTTGCATTGCGGAATGAAAAGAGTATCTCGATAACGTTCCCGCGAGGTCCGTGACCGCCGAGGGCCACGAACCCAACCCGAACCTGGAGGATCCGACCATGATCTGTTGGCCAACGCGGCCGGTCACCCGACGCTCCTTCGCTCTATCACTGCTGATCGCGCCGATGGCCTGCCTCGGCTGCGGAGCTGGTGGCACAGTCGTCACGGAAGGCGGGGAAAAACGGCGTCAGAAGGCTGAAGAGTTTCAGAAGAAGGGCGAGTTGAATCGCAGCAAATCCGCAAAGAAGAAGCGTTCCTGACTCTGGCACAGGAGAGCTCGGCGCAGTCCCGATCCACGGCGCCGATCGATTCAATATCATGAACACAAATTGACCTTCTCCCATCGCAACAGACAGTATCCATGTTCCCAAGCTTTCCTCAGATCAGAAAGGATGAACGTCCATGTCACCTTCGTCACGTCGGAACCTCGGACACCGAGGCTTCACCCTGATCGAGTTGCTGGTCGTGATCGCGATCATCGCCGTGTTGATCGCATTGCTCTTGCCCGCCGTGCAGGCGGCGCGCGAGGCCGCCCGCCGCGCCCAGTGCACCAACAACCTCAAGCAGATCGGTCTGGCGGCTCAGAACTATCTGAGCAGCGTATACGACCTTCCCGATCGGCTGCCCGATCCAGTGGGACCCGTACTACGGGATCTACTTCGAATCGCAAAGCGTTTTTGTGTCGATGCTGGGGCAATTCGAGCAGCAGCCCCTGTACAATGCCATGAACTTCAGTATCAACGTCCAGAACGCGGCGAACCAGACAATCTACCTGACCGGGCTCTCGACCCTCTGGTGCCCGAGTGATGCAACGATCAGCCGGACCTTTATCTTGGGCTCTTATGAAGGCTTGACCAACTGGACTGCCAGGTTCAGCAGTTACGCCGGTTGCTCCGGCACGTACTGGCCGGAGATCGAGTTCTACTGGAGCCTGGCGACCGCCAATGACCCGAACATCACCTCCCGGGCCAACGCACTCGTCGGGATGTTCATCTTCAACCAGGCACTGCCGATCGCGAGCATCACCGACGGCACGAGCAATACGATCATGTTCAGCGAGCGGGCGAACGGCCTGTTCACGGCCGCGGCCGCCCAGAACTGCTACTGCTGGTGGGGCGATGCGCTCTCCACCGATACCACCTTCACCACAATGTACCCGATCAACCCATTCAACAAGGTGCCCGTTGTTTCCGAGGAATATTCCTATTCATGGGCCAGTGCGGCGTCGAGCTACCATCCCGGCGGCGCCAACTTCGCGTTCGCCGACGGCTCGGTCCACTTCCTCAAGGACTCGATCAGCACCTGGCCGTTCAACCCGGCGACCGGCTTCCCCCTGGGTACGGCCGACACGAACGGGTACCTGGTGCTATCCCCGGGTACGCGGTACGGCGTCTACCAGATGCTGTCGAGCCGCAACGGCGGGGAGGTCATCAGCTCCGACCAGTATTGATCTGCTCGAAGAACGGAAATTGTTGAGACAGTCGCATCGATACCGGCATCTCTGTTTGTCGCCCCGAAGGGGCCGAAACATGACAGCCCAGGGCAACGCCCTGGGGTCCGGTCGGATGTCGAGACCCGAGCCCTGAAAGGGCGACACATCGCCGTGCCCGTGTCCCGCCCTTTCAGGGCTCGAGCGGGGTTGGACGTCCAGGTCCCAGGGCGTTGCCCTGGGCTGATTTGTTCGGCCCCTTCGGGGCAGAATTCCCATGCCCCGTATCCTTGTATCGACTCAATTCATTCCGTTTCTAACGCAAGCCAGGCCAGCAGCGTGGCCCGTAAAACGGAATGAATTCCGTGAGCCCTCGATGAGCCGTCACTCGATCTTGTTCACAGCCACGACCTCATCGGGGGTGAGCGTGCGGACCTCGATCTTGCGGAGGGCGCCGCCGGTGTGCCAGGTGGCGAAGCCCAGCGGCTCATTCACGCGGGTCTCGAGCCGCGTGCTGACGCGCCGGTCCTGGTAGTCCACGCCGATGATCTCCTTGTCGTTAACCCAGCAGCGGATCACCTTGCCGGTGACGCGGACGCGGAACCGATACCACTTCTGGTTCTCATATTTGATGGTGCAGGAGGTCTCGTTCTCCGAAGCGTCCATGCCGTTGAGGCTGGAGAGGCCCGTCACGTTGCCACCCCAGCCGCCGTTGACCAGCGTGATGTACGACTTGTCAACCGGGAACGTGGCCGCCGCGAAGAAGTAACGCCGTCGAGCCGCATGGCCTCGTAGCTCAGCTCATAATCGACCTTGGGGAGGTCCTGGCGAGTGCTCGTGATGCCGGTCATCGAGCCGCCGTCTTTCATGACGATCTTGCCATCCTCAACCTTCACGTCTCCCGACCGCGGCAAATCGGACTTCTTCCAGCCGTCGAGGCTCTTGCCGTCGAAGAGGACCAGCTTCCTGGTCCCGCCGGCCGGCTGGTCCTTCGCGGCCTGGCCGGACCCGAGCGATGAGATGAGCAGGCAGACGGCCGCGACCGCGATCGCCCATCGGCGAGTCGGGGACAGCGCGGCCGGACTGAACCGCGGGATGGATCGGAGTGTCGTCATCGTGGGATCTCCTCGAGGATGTTTTCGATGGTGCCCAGCCGAGGATACCATCAGCAGCTCCCGCGCCCCATCATACCCGATCCTGGGGCGCCGTTGGCCGATGCTCCGGCCGGCTCGGACCGGCCGATCACCCTTGACCGCGCGATCGCTTGAGCTGGGCCTCCAACTCGCGGATCCGGGCCTCGGCCTGGACGCGGGCCTTGGCCTCGGTCTCGGCGCGTTTGGCCTCGGTCTCGGCGCGTTCTGGCCTCGGCCTCGGCGCGTTTGGCCTCGGTCTCGTGCGTTTGGCCTCGGTCTCGGCGCGTTTGGCCTGGACGCTGAGTTGCCGCTTGGCCTTCCGAGCCTGCTGATTCGCGGCGAGGGCTTCCGCCTGCGCCCGCTCAGAGGCTTCATTCAATGCCGTGTAATCGCCGAACTCCTCGCCGGTCTCGGGGTCGTAGCAGGCCAGCCGCATGAAGCCGGTCCGGACATCGCGCGTGACTCCGATCCATAACTGCACCGCCTCCAGCCAGATCCGGCCCTGCGCGTCGGGCTGGATCCGCTCGTACTCCTTGGGCGTGTACTGATAGGCGATCAATTCGATCTGACGTTTCGCGGCCTCGCCCGCGTGCGTCGGCGATGAGGTAGACCGGCACCTTGGCGCGATGATAATACTTGAGCTTGGCGCCCAGATCATTCTTCCGGGTGGACGGCGACGTGATCTCGACGACCAGGGCCGGCCGGGCCCCTTGGGCCGTCACGTTGAAGATGTTCCAACTGGAATTCTGCTTCGCTCCGAAGAAGACCGCGGCATCGAGGCAGAGCGGCCGCACGCCGGGCAGGTTCCAGTTGACTCCGGCATCGGTCGCGACCGCCGCCTTTGGATCGTTGGCCAGTCGCGCCTTGAACACCAACCTCAGGTAGACCATGTCGGCGATGTGTTCCTCGGGCTGCAAGATAAAATCGCCCATCTTCGGGAACAGGACGTCTTCCTCGGTCAAGGGCACCTGATCGAAGGTCACTTTGCCGTCGGGAGCGACGACTGCGCACGAAGCGATGGCCGAGGCGAAAGGAGCCCCGCTTCGCGGACTTCGGGGACCTCGACCTCGATTCGGTACTCATCGGATTACCTCCCTTCCGCCCGGCCGGGCGACGGTCGCCAATGGAACGACTCCGATCTTAGCATAAGTCCCCGATCGCCCGAGCGCGGCTTGAGTCTCGCGGCTCAGAACCGGCCGGTGATATGGATCAAGGCATACAGCGGGATCGTCAGGAGCCAGAAGATGCCGATCGCGGCGTCCCCATCGGTCGACCCAGCTCGGCTCGGACGCCAGCGCCGGCCGATCGCCAGGGTCAGCCACGCCGCCGCCACCGCGTACCCGTTGCGATGGAACGAATAGATCACGCCATCCATCAGCACGAGGAACGTCTCAAAGCTGAACCCCCAGCGAAACGGGTTGTTGACACCCAGAAGGCTGACCCGAACCAGGTATTCGACCTCGCTCAGGGCGATGACCAGGGTGATCGCGGCGCACGCGGCGAGTCCGGGTTGCGTGGTGAGCCGCCGTCGAGGAGGGCGAGGACCGCGCAGGCGGATGGCCAGGAACGTGACCGCCGCGACGGCGCCGGCATAAACTCCCAGGTAGGCGACGAACATGATCAGACGGCCCAGGATCGAACCGGGCGTCCACTCGAGCGGCGGGCTTTGCTGGAGGTACTCGGAAAAGCTGAGGTCCCACTGGCGCCGGATCAACGCGACCGCGACCGCCACCCCTCCGATCAGGATGAGCATGTCGGCTATCTGCAAGGGTCGGAGTTTCTGGGGTCGCATCATAGGAACTCAGCTCCGTTTGCAAGGTTGGCCCACGATGATCGGCGGTGATGTCGGTCATCGCGATCCTATCAAGAATCGACGGAGCTTCCCAGAATCCAGGAGCCGCCGGACGCCTAACGATTGAGCACGCACGCCTCCGGGCGATGGGAATACCCCCCCATCCGCCCTTCGGGCACCTTCTCCCCGAGGGGAGAAGGGAGAAGATGAGCGGTCGGCGCCGGTTTCACACCTCCCCCTCGGGGAAGGTGGCCCGAAGGGCCGGATGAGGGGGCCGTGCCGCAGCGAGCGAACGGATTGCCAGACAGAGCCTAGGAAGCGGTCCCGGAGTTCGACGGTCCCCACTTGACAGTCGCGATTAGTCTCCGGATACTAAGTGCATGAATCTATCGCGACTGATGGTGCTTGGCCTGCTGGCCCACGGTCCGCGTCACGGCCACCAGATCCGTCGGGACGCCGAGCAGACGAATGTCGGCAACTGGGGCGGGGTGAGCGTCGGTGCGCTGTATCGGGAACTCCGCCAGATGGAGGGGGACGAGCTGGTCGAGCCATTGCGCACCGAGCAAGTCGGCCGCCGGCCGGCTCGCACCGTCTACCGGATCACAGATGAGGGACGTCGCGAGCTGCGGATCCTCCGCGAGCGCGCGATCCGCGACTTGCATCATGGTCCCGATGCCTTTGGCGTCGCCCTCCTGTTCGGCCGGACCTGGGACCGCGGAGCTCATCGGGCTCCTGCATGCCCGCCGGCAGGCGATCGCCGCCGCACTGGAGGGAGTCAAGGCGGATTGTACCCAGCTCGAGGCCAGGGGCGCCATCGGCCCCCTCGACGTCGCCATGTTCCGTCGCAAGGCGATGCAGCTCGAGGCCGAGCTGCACTGGCATGACGAGTTCGACCGAGTCCTCCCCTCGCTGCCCGATCCGTCGGGCAAGTCCGTCGAGGGAATCCTGGACGCGGCATCGGTTCCGCAGGCCGGCGGTCCTTCACCGCCGGAAGGCCGGAAGGCGAAGACCCGTCGGCGCACCCTCGATCGGAAGGACTCGTCGGGGCCGACTCGTGGCACCGGCAAGCGGAAGAAATCCTGACCCGAAGAAGGAGAGCTCGGATGAGTATTGGTTCGCAATCATCATCAACGGTGAATGATATCCTTCCGCCGCGGTCCGAGGGATGCGCCGCGATTGTCCTTCGGCATCTACCCGGGGAGCGGGACCGGGGTGGATTCACTGGAGATGCAAGTCGGGCCGCCCGACGAGCCGGCGCGGATTCAGGCCGCACTCGACGATCTTCAGGGCGATGGCAGACCATTCATCGTCCGCGGCTACATTCCATACCATGACGCGTCGTCTACGAGGCCGGTCACGAGCTCCACGCCTAAGGACGTCGCTCAGTACGCCCGCGACGGACGACGTCTGGACGTGGTGCTGCAATTCCAATCGGCGGAGTGGGGATGTCGACGGGTATGTTGAGTTCGTCCGCCGGCAGGTGCGCCAGCTCGGACCGGTCGCCGATAGCGTGCAAGTCACCGAGGAGGCTAACTGCACCAACGGGTTCCCCTTCCTCGATGGCGCTTTCCCGAACGTCCGGGAGGCGCTGGTCAAGGGCGTGCTGGCGGCGAAAGATGAGGCCACGCAGCCTTGGTTACGACCACCTCAAAGTCGGCTTCAATGCGGTCCCGTCCTTCAATCCGAGCGACGACTTCTGGCCGGCGATCGGCGAGCTGGGACAGCGTCCGTTCGTGGAGGCCCTCGACTACGTCGGCCTCGATTTCTTCCCGGGCGTGTTTCGTCCCGTGGCGGCCGACGGGCAGCCGGGCGACCTGCGGCAGATGGTCGTCGTCGTCTTGCGGGCGATCCGCGAGTCGTGGATGCCCGCCGCCGGCATCCCTGCTTCCGTGCCGATCCACGTCGCCGAGAACGGGTGGCCGACCAGCCCGGACCGCTCCTACGAACGGCAGGCTGTCGCGCTCTGAGACGATCGTCCGCACGATCCACGACTATCGGGGCAACTATCACGTCACCCGCTACCAGTTATTCGACTTGCGCGACGCCGATAGCTCCAACCCGGACATCTTCTACCAGTTCGGTATCCTCCGAGATGATTACACCCCCAAGCCGGCGTTCGCGGTCTATCGCCGGTTAATTGCCGAGCTGGGCGCATCATGAGCGAGCATTCCGCATCGCTCCGCACGCCGGCCTCGATACGGTTTGTAGTTCATTGGCGCGTACGTTTCCGCGACGCCGAGCTCGCTCGCGGTAGCTGCTCCAGAAACCGCTTCGTTCGTTTCGACAACGCTTTCAGCCATTCGAGCTGAATCTCTGAGCCCAGTCGCCAGCGATGCTGTTGACCAGGACATCCAGTCGACCGTGCTCGCGATCGATCCGCGCGAAGAAGGACTCGACCTCCGATTCGACGCTGTGATCGACTCGGACCGCGATGGCCGTGCCGCCCGCTGCCTTGATGAGGTCCGCGGTCTCGTCGATGGTCTCAGGTCGCCCGTACGGAGAGAGATTTCCGCGAACACTGCGCCCCGTGCAATACACGATTGCACCGGTTTCGCCCAAGCCGCGGCGCAATACCGCGTCCGGCGCCGCGTGTGGCGCCAGCGACGACCGTGACGTGCCCCGTCAGCGGTCGGGCTGTTTTCCGTGACGTCGTGACGGGACGCGTCGGTAGCTACGAATTCGGGCTCTTCTTCAAGCGGGCCATGCGAGCTCAGCAGTTCTTGACCTATCTTCCGACCAAGCTCAGCGAACCCAGCTCGCCGAGATGAGCGGGATGGTACGGGATGCGCCCTGCGGGCTGGGTCCGCCGGTACGAAGTCGCTTGGGGCCATTTGTAAAGTCAACCGTCTTCAAGTTAACGACTTGAACCTCCGGTCTCAAGGTTCCGCTCGAGAGCGCTTAACGAATGAGGCGACCACACAGCGTCGGCATCGGCCACCCTACAAGCCCGAAGCGCCAGCGAGTGGATTCCGGCGGGGACGCGCCACTCACGAGCGGACGCTTCGGGCTAGTGGCGCCAGCGTGCGGATCTTCCTTGCCGGGGTAATAGGACAACCCGGATGCAGACTCCCGAGCTTTCTCGTGAGCCGACAGCCATCGTGCCGCACGATCGCGCCCGCCACGCAAATCGAATGGTTTGTTTTGTAGACTCTTGCCATCACCGTCCTATTCCTGTATATTCCCTACTGGAATTGCAGGAACAACCGACTGAGGAACCATGCGACTCGCTTTGCAAACGGATTACGCCCTGCGGACATTGCTGTTCCTTGCGACGCGGACAGGGCGAACGACGGTGGCGGACGTGGCGGAATTCTTCGGGATTTCGGTGCACCACGTAGGCAAGGTGGTCCATCAGCTCGGCAGGCTGGGGTACGTCACCAACCATCGCGGGCCCAGTGGAGGCATCGCCTTGGCCCGGGAGCCGTGCGCGATCACTGTCGGCCGGGTTGTGCTCGATTTCGAGGGGAACATGCACCTCCTCGATTGCGTCGGCACTCCGGGCCAGTGCGTGATCCAGCCGGGGTGCACCCTCCGTGGGGTGCTGGCCGAGGCGGAACGGCGCCAGATGGACTACCTGAACAGCATCAGCCTTGAAGCCCTCCTGCCGACTCCCCTGGACCTCGCGATATTCAAGGCTTGATCGGGCGTGTTGCCCCAAGCGGCGGGGTCGTGGTCCGTCCCTCGCCTTCGTGGAATAAGTGAAAGAATGATCATGATTTTGCATCGACGAAAGTTGGCTGTGTTGACCTGGCTGGGCGGCCTGCTGACGCTTCTGGCCGGGGTCTCGCTGGTGGTGATTCGAGGGCCTGTCGTGCGGGCCGATGACGGCGCCCAGGCCAAGGGCAAAGCGGACCCCGCGCTGGAACGGACGCGCGAGCAGGTCAAGATGCTCGACGATCTGTACAAGAACGCGGTGGTCTCGATCACCAGGCGATACGTTCGCAACCAGGACGGGCAACCGGCGATCATGGTCGCCCAGGACATCTTCGGTGCGATGCAGAAGCAGGGCTGGCACTCCGCCAAGCTGGTGGCCGCCACGGGCGAGCCGTTGAACGAGGACAACGCGGCCCAGACCGATTTCGAGAAGGACGCCGTGAAGGCGATCAACTCGGGCAAGCCCTACTTCGACCGCGTCGTCGGCGAGGGGAAGGATCGCCGGCTGCTAGCCGCGACCGTCGTCCCCGTGGTCATGAAGAAGTGTGCCGAGTGTCATATCAACAAGAAGGTCGGCGAGGTCCTGGGCTTCATCCGGTATGACATTCCGATCAAGTGAGCGACCGGTCCACGGTCTGGTGGCTCGGCTGATGCCTCCACCATGACTGAATATGAGCCCGACGCGCCAGCGAGTGCATTCCGGCGGGAATCATCCATTCACACGCTGGGGCTTCGGGCTGGTATGCGCAACCCAATCGTGAACCGCTCTTACTGAGCGTTGCATAGAAAACTAAACTTGGCGGATCGCTTCGGGATCGTCAGCCCTTCTGGGGGCTGCGCCGGCAAAGCCGTCTTGACCCAGCCACCCCGGATTCTCGGCCGCCAAACCCAGGGTGGCTGGGGTCGAGCCCAAAGGGCGATGCCCCCAGGAAAGGCCACCGACACATCGCGGAGTTTACTTTTCTATGCAACGCTCAGGAGGATATCACCGCCAAGCAAGGCCCGGGACATTTCGAGAAGCTCGTGTACTCTCCCTACTTCTTTGCCCCCGCCGCCTCGAGCTTGCGAATCACACCTTTGTGATCCTCCGACCCCGACAACTTCGCCATCGAGAGAGCGGTGTCGCCATCTGGCGTCTTCGCATTGATGTCTGCGCCTTTGTCGAGGTAGAGCTGAACGAGCTCCTCGCTTCCGTCGAATGCCGCGAGAATCAGGGGCGTCATGCCCATCATGAGATCTCCCTCCTTCCGACTCGCCGCATTCACGTCCGCACCCGCGGCCAGCAGCATCTTGGCGATGCCTTCCCGGTCGAGGGGGGCCCCGATTGCCTCCAGGAGGGGGGGCCAATCAGTATCGACGTCTCGGACGTTGGGGTTGGCCTTGTTCTTGAGCAAGGCCTCGACCATGGGGGCCGAGCCGCGCCGGATCGCCATGACCAGGACGGGAATCTCCACGCTGTTCTTCACGTTGGCGTCGGCCCCTTTGGCCAGCAGGGCCGTGACTGCCTTGAGATCGTTGCTCGCGACCGCTTTCACCAGCGGTACGGTCTCGGTCTCCACGGTCTCCACGACAATCTTGTCATTCTGGCTGCCGGGCAATCGTTTCGGTTTCTTCCCGTCGATGAGGATCTGCCAGACATCGACGTTCAACTGCTTCCTGGGAAGGATCTTGGCCCAGCCGACCATCAGCCCGTCGTCGCGGTAGACGAAGGGCGTCCCGTTTTGCTCCTTGATCCATTTCAGCGCCTCCTCAACCGTCTTGAAGTGCTGCTGACCCTCTTCCGTAACGCAGCGCGTGATGCCGTGATGGTCGCGCCAGTGCTCGCCCGCGCCGGGTTGAACAGGCCGAGGCTGCCGTACCACCTCTTTGCCCGGGGCGCCATCTCGACCGCACGGGTCGCGCCGTCCCAGGTGTAGGACCGGGTCAGCTCATCGACCGCTGTGATCGCGACCGTCCCCACGGACGTCGTCGCGGTGATCTTCATCCCGGGCGACATCACGACCTCGCAACCGGCGGGCAGACGACCGGCTTGCGGTTTGGCGTCGTCGGCCAGCGCACAGGGCAGCAAGGCAGGTAAGCTCAGAAACAGGACGGTGGCTTTCATGATCGACCTCCGTGAACGACCCATGAGGCGAACTCGACTGGTTGTGAAGTTTCTGATCGCCGCTGGCATTTCAGCCGTTGAGGACAAGAAGCGGTCACCGGTCCAAGAAGAGTCCTGGGCGAAGGCAGGCGTGCGATGGGCCGCATCGCGTCCGCATTCTGAAATGGCAACTATGACGGTGTCTCTCTCCAGCGTCAAGGGCTGGGCTTGCACGAGCACGCCGGACGAAGTCCTCGGCTGCCTGACGGACAATATCGCTCATTGTTCTTCCGTAAGCTATGAATTCGGGATCACGCGGTCTACACTTCGACATCGTCCCGCGCCCGACTGTCCGGGCCAACTCTGGATCAGACCTTGCGCTCGTCGAGGCGGGCCGGGTCCGCGACAGCGCCGGCTTCGGGGACTTGGTCCCCCGTCAACCCGCAGCCGGGGCACAGTTGCAGGACCCTTCCTCGGGGAAGGTTGACTGAGCGCCGGGCCTGCCCGCACCTCCCGCATGCAACAAAGTAGGTGCCCCGTGCATCCGACGGACGGATGTACCTCACTTCCTTCCAGCCACCCGCATCGTTCTCCGTCTCGTGACGGTAGATGGCCCCCTCACTCCACAGGGCATGAAGGCATCGGGCTGCACGGAGCCGGAGCGGCTTGAAGCGCTCGGCAGCCTCCCCCGTTAGCTGATTGGCATGGACTTTGTATCGCAGCCAGAGCAGCGAGGAAGCGGTCCACACCCTCCTTCTCCGATGTAGTGGCGAGAAGATGATGCGACGGACCTCATCGGGACTTAGCTCAACATCAGACATCGTTGCTGATCCAGGAAAGGTGCCAGGAATCGATTCGACTTCTTCATTCCCGGCCCCCTTGATCGCCCCCGGGCTCTTTCCTGGCCGCGATCAAATCAGCGGCTTCAGGTCCCCCCATCGTCCCGCGCCCGACTGTCCGCGCCAACGATAGACCAGCCGATCTAAGGCAGAGGTGACCTGTCAATGGATCACTGTCAAGCTCGGAAGCGACTTCCGCAGGTCCTGGATGCCAGCGGCCGTCACGCCCGTCCAGCGCAGGGATAGCCACTGTAGGTCAGACTTTCCCTTGAGTTGAGCCAAACCTGCATCGGTCACATGGGTCTTGCTCAGGCCTAACCACTTGAGATGGCGCAACTCCCCAAGTTTCGCCAGCCCGGCATCATCCAGGGATGTGCCGTCGAGGGCCAACGATTCCAGATGCGTCAAGGCCCCCAGGCTGGTCAGCGTCGCATCGCTCAGGATCAATCTTGGCTTATGAAATATCTCGGTTACGTTCAATCGAACGACGACGACTTTTCCGAAGTAGTCGATACCGATGAGCTTCACCAGCCAATCCGGCGCCGGAGGCCTGGCACCGGGTATGGTTAGCCCTCTGTACAACTCCCAGTCATACTGGACGAAACCTCCCGCCTGCTGGATCGTCCTGACCGCCTCCTGTTGAGCCTTGACGCGGCGGACCAGCCAGCCCAGCCAGACGCCGAGGACCAGCACGAGGACGAGCAGTCCCCGCACGCTGAACCGGAACCAGTCGCGCAGTGATTTGTCTAGGAAAGGTGCCAGGAGCCGATTCGACCTCATAGTTCCCGTCCACTTCGATCGCTCTCGAGCTCATTCCCGGCCGCGATCAAATCAGCCGCTTCAGGTCTCCCCATCGTCCCGCGCCCGCCTGTACGCGCAAACTATGGTTCAGACGTTACACCAACCCAAGAGCGACCCTACGAGGCGACTCGGCCCGATCCCTTTCTCTTTCCCTTTCCTATCGTTTCACAGGAGACCGACGGATAGGAGCCACCCAAGAAACACTAATAGCAGCCCTGCGAGCTGGCTCCAATCACTGTTGAGGATAAGCCAGATCGAATAAGCAAGCCAAAAGAACACCACCATGGCAGTACCGAGGACTTCCCCTAACTGTCCCGCGATATTTACCAGCGCAAAGATGGGCACTAGACATGTAAATAAAGTTACTACTATAAATAAAAATACAATAGAACATTTCAACCAGGTCGCGGGTCTGGAGTGAGCCTTCTTGAGCGGCAGGTCTCTCGGCCCGTCGATGTCCCTGTCGTAGATGCCTCGAAGGTGGGCCCACAAGGTGCAACTCTCCTCGGGCTTGACCGTAAAATCTCGACTCTAGTCCAGCCTTTACGGCACGAATTTGACGTAAGTCCGTAATCCGCGCACTGGGTTTCATCGATACGACGGGGATCTTGACCCTTGACAACTGCTAAAATCGTAACACAGATCCGTCTCACAGCCAATGGATGACTTCCACCCGGCGATGGTCCCCTCGAAATAACCCTGAGCGCGATCACCGGCCCCTGCCCTTGCGGCTGGGCTCGCCCGCGGGGTCCGCGCGTTTCGGATCGATCCGTCGGACGAGGATCGCCCAGTCTCGATCCGGGTGCGACGGTGGCGACCCCAGCGCTCGAGTCCCCGCCCCCTCGACTTCCGGGACTGTCCCTTCTGCAAGCCGCCCCCGGCGCGGGGGTCAAACCACTCGACCGAGTACCGGCCGGGCTCCAGGGTCAGGGAACAGGTCCCGCCGTTGCCGAGATAGACCGCATACACCGCGCCCGGCCTGGCGAGGCAGAGGGCCTCGGACGTCGAGACCAGCTCGGGGCACGGCCGGGTTTCCCGCACGGGGACCTGCTTGAAGAACTCCAAGGCCCAGCGCGTCTGATCCCACATCCGGTCGCGCGACCGGAAATCCTCGAGGTTGATATCGTTGTGGGGATAACGCATGCCGAAGAGCCACTCGGCGCCCGAGCCGCCCCGCATCAAGGGAGTCCACAGCGCGTGGCGGCGGACCCCGTCGTGATCGGGGTCGTCGGCATCGGGCTTGACGCCCGTGCTCGCCGGGCCGATCTCATCGAGGAACACGGCCCAGGGTCGGCCCGACGCCATCGAGCGGCTCCAGCCATGTCGATGTGATCTTTCCACAGTTCTCCATCTCGCCCACCTGGAGCGAGGCGCCCGAGAAGTGCCGGTCGCCCATCAGAGGACCATAGACCTTGTCGTACTGGCCGGGGAACGTGTGGACGACGATCGGGTGATTATACGGGTCGAGCCGCCTGCACGTAGCGCGCGAAGCTCTTGAGCTGGTCCGTGGTGTTCGTGTTCTCTTCGCCGAGGTTCCAGACCAGCGCCGGGGTGGTGCGCGAACCGGGCAATCAGCTCGCGGTAATAGAGCTTCCGATCCGGGCCGAGCGCGCCGCGGTCGAGGAGCTGGTCGTTCTCCTGCTCCTGGTGAACGACGTGCAGCATGATGCCCCGCCGGTCCATGTGAGTGAACGCGGTCTCCCACTGGTCGAGCTTGCTGACATCGAAGCGAGCACCGCTCGTTCGGGCCGGTCCAGGGCCAGACGTCCTTGCCGTCGCCCTTGACGTTCATGGTGAGGAAGTAAATGCTATTGATCCCTTTATCCGCCAGATAGTTCAGCGCGCCGATCAGGTTCTTGCCGCGACCGCCGCGCCAGGTGGGATCGCCGGGGTGCCAGTCGCGGGCGTGAGGTTCGAAGCGGTGCGTGGGCCGGGTGCCGTCGAAGTCGGCAAAGGCCAGGAGGTTCTCGGGGCTATCCGCTCCGCCTTTGAGAAAGACCGCGTTGGTCCCGGCGAAGACGAAGTAGCGCTCGCCCACGTCGCGGAGCAAGCCCGACGGCGCGGGCGTCGGGAGGCTCGCTTATCCGACGGCCTCGACGTGAGAACGTGCCGTCGGCGACACCGACGCGTTCGCCAGGAACATCGTCGCGGATCGCGACGTCCGTGCCGCGGACCAGCTCGGCGTGGAAGGCCCAGTCGCCTTCGGAGTCGGGCAGGAACCGGGCCTGCCAGCGGTCGCCCGACTCGGCCCCGGTCTCGCCGGCGGAGCCGTCCGCGGCGAAGAAGCCCGGCACGACGACGGTCTGTCCCGGCGCGGGTGAACGACGACGGTCAGCCGGTAGTCGCGGAACGGGTTCGGGTCGGCGGTCTCGGACGACTCCGGCCCCTGAAACGTGAGCGAGACCGGGTGCCACACCTTGCGCTCGCCGTTGACCTGGACTGGCATGGCCGCCGTCGCCGCGGTCTTGACACCGTCGGCTTCGAGCAAGCAGCGTGATGAGCCGGTTGGTGGTCGCAGTCGGGGTCGCCGGGCCGGTTCTCGCCCCAGTTGGCATCGGCGGCGACGACCACGAGCCCACGGCTGGGAATCATCAGACGCACAGTTTCCGCCGGCACCGAGGCTCATGAAGGCGTCGGCCGGCGCGGCGGGCCAGGTCATCCGGTCGCGTTGCGTGCGGACCGGGGCGTTGAACCACCAGTTGAACCCGTAGATCGCCCGGTCCCGCCGTGCTGAAGTGGCTCGATCCGCCGCCGTAGCTGCCGATCTTGAGATAGTCGTCCGTCTCGGCCTCGCGGCTGACGGGCAAGTCCCTGCGGCACATGGGGGCGCTGGTAGTCGTCGAAGAACGAGCGGGGGAGGACCGGCTTACCGTCCCATTGCCCCTTGTTCAGCCAGAACCAGGCGATCCGGGCGAAGTCGCGAACCGACGCCCTGAGCCGCCGCCGCCGGTCGAACGACAGCCCGTCTTCGAATCCCAGCGGGGCGAACCGATCGGCCGCGACCTTGTCCGGGTCGTCCTTGAAGACCCGGTCGAAGAGCGTCTTCTGGTAGAGCATGATGGCGAAGTCGTTGTAGGCCCACGCCTGGCCCGGCGGCTCGGGGCGGGCGTAGCCGCTGACCATGTTCGCCAGGTGGGCGAACGTCATCGGCGCGTCCTTCGCGGAGAGCTTCCAGCCGGCGTCGGCGACCTTCGCGTTGACGCCCGCGAGCTTGCCTTCCTGGACCGCGAAGAACAGCAGCGTGGAGAGGACCGGCTTGGCCGAGGAGAGCCAGTCCTTCTTCTCCGACTGGGATCCCCAGGTCTTGACGACGAAGCCGTCCTTGACGACGCAGCCCCGGCCGCCGAGTGCCTGGGCCAGAGCGTCGAGCCGGGCCGCGTCCATACCGAGTGCTCCCGGCTCCTTGGTCTCCCAGCTCTTGCCGGGAAACGTGCGCTCTCCGGCCGATGGTTCGAGTCGATAGGATGGCGGCCGCGAACCCGACGACGACCGCGAACCACAACCGTTTCCGGATCGAAAGACTCCGCAAGATCCTCGCAGGGCCGACCATCGCTTCTCACCTTTCCATTGAGAGGTCTGCATTATGCTTGTGTCGGCTCGCCGCCGTGGTCAGGCGGGCCGACTCACTTGCGGTTCTGGCCCGGCATCGGTTGCCAGTGCGGCCACATGGCCGCGTGGCCCTGTCGCAAGATCGGTAAGCCGGCGCTCGGACCGGTCGGCGAGCCGCATGACGTAGAGTTGCCGGACCCCGCCCCGTTTCGATCCATAAGCCAGCCATCGGCCGTCGGGTGACGGCGTCGGGTGGTAGTGCAGCGAACCGTCGGGCGTTTGCGTCAAGCGTTCGCTCTGGCCGTCGAGCGCGACGCGGAACAGTTCGACATTGTGCCGACCTTGGCGGTGTAGTAAACCGAGGTGCCGTCCACCGACCAGGCCGGGATGTCGCTGCTGCCGCCGTGGAAGTCGGGGACATCGAGGAACGCGATCACGCCGCGGTAACCGCCCCGGTCGGCGAGCTTGCGGAGGCCGGTGCCGTCGGCGCTGGCACGACGTACGGGTGGCAGTTGTAATGCTCTCCGGCGACGAAGAGCAGGTGCCTGCCGTCTGCCGACCACTGCGGTGCGAAGTTGAACGGGATGGCCGGTCGTCGATCTTGCGGGCGTTCGAGCCGTCGGCATCGGCGACGTACACCTGGTAGCTCTTGTGGTAGGCGATCCGCCGGCCGTCCTTCGAGGCACTGAAGCCGTAGGCGAACTCCTTCGAGTCCTTGGTCAGGTCGTGCTTGTTCTTGCCGTCGCGATCCATCCGGAACGGGTGCGAGTTGCCGTCGATGAGCGCCTGGAACCCGAGCTTCGTCGGATCGCCCGGCCAGAAGAAGAGGCCGGTGTTATAAAAGCTGACGCGGTCGATCGCCGTGAGGTTCGTCGGCCGCTCCGGTGGCCAGGTCGACCAGGTTCATGTCGTACAGCCAGCCCTCGGCGTTGTATCGGAATTCTTGTGTTCCTCCTCCCAGCGGGCGTTCTCGGGGCTCTCCCAGCCCCGGCCGACGATCGCCAGGCGTCCGTCCGGCGACCAGCCCGCGAACTGCGTCCAGGTATTCGGCTCGCGGCTCAGCCCTTCGGCGACGCGCCGCCGGCCGGTCCCGTCGCGCTCGACGACCATCGCGCGCATCGTGACGACGTTGGCATGCCGGCCGCCCGGGAGATCGGTGCGAAGCTCGGTATAGCCGATCAGCGGCTGCGGCGATTCGGCCCGCGCCGCGGCCGTCGCGACGAAGCCCCAGCAGGACGATCGCGAGCCGTTGGAGAATCGTCAGGAACCGATACAAAAGCTCGTGCTGGTTGCCATTTCGAAGCATGTCCATGATCCTTCATCTCCAAGGGGCGGCGGGGTCACTGCGCCCATTTCACGATCACACCCAGTAGCACGATCGACAAGAATAGTCCCCAGACCAGAAAGCCGAACACACAGATCCAGCTCGCCAGCGCCGGCTTGCCGCCGCGCCAGGCGGTCCGGAGCGATCGGCCGAACACGACCGGCGGGGCCACGACCAACTGGAGTGTGACATAAACCACGAAATACCACGAGAGGATTCGATTCTGTGTCCGGGGAATCGCGGGGAACATATTCAACCCCGGCAGGATCTGATGCGCCGGGGCGAGAATCGACTCCAAGGTCCACCAGCGCGAGAAAGGCGATGATCCATGGGGAAGTCGCGGTCCCTCTTGGAACGAGATCCCGAGCGCGGTGCCAAACGGGACCAGTACCAGGAACCCGAAGAAGAACGACTCGACCCCGCCGGTCCGGAGCAACTCGATCAGGGCCAGTACGAACACGCCGAGCGACCATCTTCGGTAAGCCTGCGCCACCTTGATCAACCCGTTCAGGACGGGATAACGGCCCCGGTGAGGGATTCCCCCAGCGAGCTCTCCGTCGCAGAAATGGCACCGCGACGACCCCTCACCGCCGGGCTGCCAGGCTCCGCAGTGAGGACAGCGCCGCTCGAGCTCGTCGTGAGTTTGCGGGTCCATGAAACGTCAGCCGTGGCGGCCCTCTCCAGGGGTGGAACGATTCGATGGTCTGAGCGGCCCTCTCTGCGTCACAACAAGAACCTGCTCGTGTTTCTCAATTCTTCGATGCCATCTCCAACAGTCCCTGTCAAGAAACCCGCGGATGAATTGCGAACCGATCGCGGATCGAATGAGACGGCTGGAGCGGTTCACGGATGGGTTGCGCCACAGTGACCGCCGATCTCCCTCGGCCTGAAGGGCCGCAGGAGCCCAGCCCCGGGTGAAACCCGGGGTCCGTAGCATACCCCAGATCTCCGGCGGCCTGAAGGGCCGCGAGGTGCCCTCCGGCACCCCTTCAGGGTGCACGGCCGGCGCAGGGCGACCGATTCCCGGGGTTTCACCCCGGGCTGGGCTCTGCGGCCCTTCAGGCCGAGGGAGGGCTTGTGTGTGCAACTCGATCGTGAGCGCCTCGTAGAATCACGTAGAGTTCCGAGGTCCCCGACAATATCACTGTTGAGGAATCGGCAATGGACTGGCGCCAACGCATCAGCATCAACTCGAAGATCTGTCATGGCAAGCCGTGCATCAAGGGCACGCGCGTCATGGTCGTCTGGTCATCCTCGACAACCTGGCCGAAGGGGAGAGCTACGAATCGATCATGGAGGGCTACCACGTCACTCCGAGGACATCCAGGCCGCGATCACCTTCGCCGCCGACCTGGCTTGACGGCCACCTGCCCATACCCTGCTAAAAATCCAGCACCTGGGTATTGACACGGCGACGAGTCCTGCTATTCTTTTAGCATGATGCTAATTTTCTAGCAGTGGAGGAAACTCTGATGGGACGACCGAAAGACCAGGGGATGAGCCTGAGCCGCCGGGAGCGGCAGATCATGGACGCGATCTACCGGCGGGGACAGGCGACGTCGGCGGAGGTATTGGAAGACCTCCCCGACCCGCCGGGCTACTCGGCGGTGCGGGCGATGCTGCGGGTGCTGGAGGAGAAGGGGCACCTGCGGCACGAGCAGCAGGGGCCGAGGTACGTGTTCCTGCCGACGGTCGCCGCGCGAGAAGGCGCGACGATCGGCACTCAAACAACTCATGCAGACGTTTTTCGATGGCTCAACCGAGCAGACCGTGGCGGCCCTGCTCGACCTGTCCTCAAGTAAGATGTCCGACGCGGAGCTCGATCGACTTTCCCAGCTCATCAACCAGGCCCGGAAGGAGGGCGCTGACCATGGACACACTCTTTGATTTGTTATCCGGTCCGGTGGCGGCCCTCGCGGCCGACGTCGCGGTGAAGTCGACCCTGGTGCTCGCCGTGGCGGGGGTGTCGGCCCTGGTGTTGCGCCGGGCCCCGCCGCGACGCGACATCTCGCCTGGTGCCTCGGACTGGTCGGTGCGCTGGTCTTGCCGGTCATGGCCATCGCGGTTCCGGGCTGGAATTGGCCTATTTTGCCGGCCCATTCGCGTGATGGGTCCTCTTCAACCGGCACATCAGCTACGCCACCCACGCCGCTGTGCGCCCGACCGTCGGGCTCGATAAACCGGCCGCGAGCCCCGATCATCCGATGATCAGAGCTTCCCTCGAAGCGCCGGCACCGTTGCAGCTACCGCACTCCCACGTGGCCGCGCCATCGCCGGCCCGGATCATCGAGATGCCGTCTCCATCGACCTGGATCGTATCGGCGTGGTCGGCCCTGATGACGCTCGTGCTGGCGGTCCCGCTGGTCGGCCGGTTCGCCCTCTGGCGGCTGGCGCGGGGCGCAATCGATCGAAGAGGGCGAATGGACCGAGCTCCTGCGCGACCTCGCCGCCCGGCTCGGACTATCGCGTCGTGTGACCCTGCTCCAGAGCCAGCACGCGCTGATGCCGATGACCTGGGGCTGGGTACGGCCCGTCATCCTGCTTCCCGCCGGCGCCGATTCCTGGCCGGTCGGCCGGCGCCGGGACGTCCTGCTCCACGAGCTGGCCCATATCAAGAGGCTTGACTGCCTGACCCAGTCCGTGGCCCAGTTGGCCTGCGCTTTGTACTGGTTCAACCCACTCGCCTGGATCGCGGCCCGTCGCCTGAGGATCGAGCGCGAGCACGCCTGCGACGACATGGTGCTGCTCGCCGGCTCCCGGGCATCCGATTACGCCGCGCATCTCCTGGACCTCGCCCGGACGCTCCGAGCGCGGCATCGTCATTCGTTCGCGGCCCTGGCGATGGCGCGGCCGTCGCACCTGGAAGGGAGATTACTCTCGATCCTCGACGCGGGCTGTCCTCATCGCGGCTTGACCCGACCGGCGGTCGTGCTCGGCCTGATCGCGATGGCCGGTCTCATCGTCCCCTTGTCGATCGTACGCCTGGGCATGCGGACCGCGGGGGCCGGTGTCGTCGCACGAGTCAGCGAGGCCCGGGCCGAACCGCGACGAAGTGTCACCGGCCAGGTCTTCGACGAGCACAGCAAGACGGTCCCCGGCGCCCGGGTGGCCCTCCTGGCCGACCGCAAGAAGCGGGTCAGCGACCAGGGAGAAGGTCACCGCAATGAGCTCATGGGCACGGCCACGGCCGACGCCGACGGCCGATTCCGCATCGAGTTCTCGCCAGTCCTCGGGACGCAACTGACGGGCCTCGCACCGATCGCCACCGCGCCGGCAGGGGCTTCGACGGCACCGAGCTCACGCCCGCCGCGCGGATCAGGAGACGAGATTATTCTCGACCCCGAGAAGGTCGTCGAGTGCCGGCTGGTCAACGTGCAAGGCCAGCCCGCCGCGGGGGTCGGGGTCCGCGTCCGGGACTTGAACGTTCGATTTCGCGCCTATTCTCCCTACGACGCGAAGGGCGGCCAGATCTCTGGCCGGCGCCCGTGACGACCGACTCGGACGGCCGGTTGCGGCTGCTCGGCTGGGCGACCGCGCGTCGATCACCATCGAGGTCAACGACCCCGGTTCGCCCGGCAATCGCTCAAGATCGAGGCCGGGGACAACGACCAGCCCCGACCGCAACTGAAGGCGATGACGATCGTCCCCGCGCAGGCCATCGAGGTCCGCGTCGTCCGCGACGACGACGGCAAGCCGATGGCCGGCGCCTGGGTGAAGGTCCGGGCCGAGCGGCGAAACCCCTTCAAGTGGGGCGAGATCGCCGAAGCGAGGGCCGACGACCAGGGCCGCATCCGGATCATCCCCTGGGCGGGCGATTTGTTCTCGATCATCGCCTATCCGCCCGAAGGTCAGCCTTACCTGCCCTGGGTGAAAGACGTGAATTGGCCCAAGGGGGCCGTGGAGAAGTCCGTCGAGCTGAAGCTGAAGCGGGGCGTGGTCGTGCACGGGACGCTCACCGAGGAACCCTCCGGCGGCACCCGTGGCCGGCGCCGGCATCACCTACTACCAGAGGCACAAGAACAACCCCAGGTACCGCTTCTCGCTGCCGGACATCAACACGGTGAGCCGGCCCGACGGGTCGTTCACGATGGTCCTCCCTCACGGGCCGGGTCACCTGCTCGTCCGCGGTCCCAGCGCCGATTACCTCCACGTGTCGACCAGCTGGGGTGAGATGGGCAGCGGCATCCGCCCCAGCTTCCACATGTACCCCGACGCCATGGCCAGCCTCGATCTCAAGCCCGACGAGACGACGCACGACGTTCCGATGCGACTGCGTCGCGGGGTGACCGTCCCGTGCCGGGTGATCGGGCCGACGGCAAGCCAATCGCCGAGGCGTTCGCGATCGGCCGCAGCTATTCACCGTACGACGACCAGCGGTTCCCCTTCATATCCTTCAACGGCGGGGCGCCGCGGATCGAGGTCCGCGACGGCCGGATCGACATCCCCGGCTGCGACCCGGAGAAGCCCTCGACGTTCTACTTCCTGGACGTCAAGGATCAGCTCGGCGCCACCGTGGAGGTCTCGGGCAAGCTGGCGGCGGGCGGACCGATCACCGTCCGGCTCCAGAAATGCGGCTCGGCCCGGGTGCGCTACAAGGACTCCGACGGCAAGCCG
Organism: uncultured Isosphaeraceae bacterium; assembly: GCA_963842405.1. Taxonomy (GTDB): domain Bacteria; phylum Planctomycetota; class Planctomycetia; order Isosphaerales; family Isosphaeraceae; genus CAVZRC01. The sequence goes on from CAWJGW010000012.1 coordinate 108,124, forward strand.
ATCGCCAACCATTCGGCAGACGAATTCCCCGGCATGCTGACCCTGATCATCACGCCGGGCCCCGAGTTCGGCGGCCCGGAGAATCAGAAGAACATCGACCTGACGACGTCTGACGACGAGTATCAGGTCAACCTGGATCGCGATCGCGACAAGGACCTCCACACTGGGCCCGACGGCTCCGTGACGATCGTCAGCCTGGTCCCCGGCGCGACGTACCGGTTCCGCAGCCGAGAGTTCACGACCGAGCCCGGCAAGACGATGGACCTGCCGGATGTCATCATCGCGAGCGGGAAATGAGCAATCCGCGGGGCTGGAGACACGGAGGTCTCGAGCCCCTTTACTGAGCGTTGCAGAGAAAACTTAAGCTCCTGTTCGTCACCCGGTTGGTGTCACGCGAGGCTTCCTCCCGCGGCCTGAAGGGCCGCAGGAGTCCAGCCCAGGGAGAATCCCTGGGTTCCGGCCACCGGCCACAACCCGCCGGCCTAAAGGGCCGGAGGAGTGGGTCGGTCCAAGACAGACCCCCAGGGAGCTCCCTGGGCTGGGTTCCTGCGGCCCTTCAGGCCGCGGGTGCTGGGGGTCTTCGAGGCCCCCAGGGATTCTCCCTGGGCTGGGTTCCTGCGGCCTTTCAGGCCGCGGGTGCTGGGGGTCTTCGAGGCTCCCAGGGATTCTCCCTGGGCTGGGTTCCTGCGGCCCTCCAGGCCGCGGGTGCTGGCGGTGCCGCGGCCGCATGCTCTGTCTGGAGACCCGCCCGAGCCGCAGAAGCCGGAAATGAGCAATCCTCGGGGCTGGAGACACGGAGGTCTCCAGCCCTTTGGAGGCCCTCCGGATCGTTTTCCAGCACACGTCCTGGCGATAAGACGCTAAAACTATGAGGGAAGGAGGGGAATCGAGAAAGATCGACGTCGCTTATGTTCACCGCGCCCCTTCCGATCCATGCCTCGAGGATGAAGGATCATTCGGTTAGCGGCACCCGGGAGAACCACCGACCATGAAATGGCGCATCTCGACCCGTTTCACCGGCCACGTGGACCTGGGCACCTTCGGCCGTCTTCGCCGCGGGCCTGCTCCTGCTGCTGGCACCGTTGCCATCGATGGCCGCGGATACGCCCGCGAACGAAGCCCGCCGCCCGGATGACCGTGACCGGCCGCGTGCTCGACCCGGCCGGCAAGCCGGTGCCGAACGCGTCCGTGATGGTCTACGCGCGGTCCCTGGCAGTCGGGACTGGCCGCCCCACTCGAGCGGATCTACCCCACGGAGATCGGCCGGGCGACCAGCGACGACTCGGGCCGGTTCCGGCTCGACGCCCCGCGCACCTCGTCGTCACGTCATGCCGACTTCGGCGCCGTCGCCCTGGCGCCGGGTTATGGCGCCGGCTGGGCCGTGCTCGATCCCGACGCCGAAAAGCCCACCGCCGACATCGCGCTGCGGCCCGAGCAGGTGATCCAGGGACGGCTCTTCGACCTGCAAGGCCAGCCCGCCCGGGATGTGAAGTTATCGGTCACGGCCATCCGCCGCGTCCTCAACAAGGGGCCGAATGTCGCACCTCGTGAGAACCTCGAGGGCCCCGCCTTCTTGTGGACCCATCCTGATGACCGGCCCGGCTGGCCCAGCCCGGTGACCACCGGTGCCGACGGCCGATTCACCTTGCACGGCGTCGGCCCCGGGCTCCGGGTCTTTTTGACCGTCCACGATTCGAGGTTCTTCAGCCAGAGTCTCGTGGTCGAGACCGACTCCGCTTCGACCGCGAAGCCGATGAGTATCGCCCTGCAACCGGCGCGGACCATCACCGGGCGCGTGACCTATGCCGATACCGGCAAGCCGATCCCGCATGCCCGGGTGATCGTCTCGGGGTTCAACCAGTTCCAGGCCGGTGTCGGCGCTCGGCCATTCCTCTCCGAGACCGACGCCGAGGGGCGGTTCCGTACGAACGCGGGGACGGGCCCCAGGGGCACCGTGTCCGCGGCTCTGCTCGATGGACAGCCCTACCTGGCCACCTTCAAAGAGATCGACTGGCCCAAAGGGGCGATCGCGCAGGCGGTGGACCTGGCGTTGCCCCGGGGCGCGATGATTCGGGGCAAGGTCACCGAGCAAGGCTCTGGCCAACCCATCGCAGGGGCGGTGGTGATGTACATTCCCCCCCGATGCCGAACGATCAGGTTCGCTTCAGGCGCAGCAGTCCTGTGGAGACCGCGGCCGACGGGTCATTCGCGATCGCAGCCTTGCCCCGTTCGGGCCATCTGACCGTCGGCAGTCTCACCGATGATTATGTGCTCCAGGAGATCGGCTACGACCTACTTTTTGATGGCATGCCGGGCGGCCGAGCGCGTACGCTCACGCGTTCGTCGCCTGCGACCTGAAGCCGGGCGCCGAGAGCCTCGATGTCAACGTCGAGCTCCGCCGGGGCGTTACCGTGAAAGGGCGAGTCATCGGGCCCGACGCCCAGCCGGTCCAGGATGCCTGGATGATCAGCCGGCTCCACCTCGGACCGGCACTGTGCTATGGCGAATGTGGCGCGGCGACCGGCACGGCAACGTGCGCAACGGCCGCTTCGAGCTGCACGGGCTCGATCCCGACGCCGAGGTCCCCGTCCATTTCCTCGATCCCCAGCACAAGCTCGGCGCGACGGCCCGCTTCTCGGGCAAATCCGCGGCCGGCGAGCCGATCACCGTCCGTCTCGAGCCCTGCGGCACGGCCACGGCGCGGCTGGTCAATCCCGACGGCAAGCCACTCGGTGGATTGACTCAACCGCGGCTGATCTGGATGGTCGTGACACCCGGCCCACTGGGCGGCAGCAAGGCGCGGAAGGAAGGCGCCCTGATCGCCGACTACGATCCCGTGACTGAGGTCGACCCGATCAACTACCCGAAGGACCCGGCTTCCGATTCGCAGGGCCGGATCGTCGTTCCCCGCCCTGATCCCGGGCGCGACCTATCGCATCATCGACTTCTCGGCCTTCAGTACTCCGGCCGGCCCTCAGCTCCGCAAGGAGTTCACCGTCAAGCCCGGCGAGGCCCTCGACCTGGGCGATATCCGGATCGAGAAGCCGCCCGCTTCGTAGCGTCCTCGCGACGCGATTCATTCACGTACTTCATCTTCTCCTCGTTCCCACGCTCCGCGTGGGAATGCCGTCCTGGACGCTCCGCGTCCCGACGGTTTCCCGGCCGCGAACTGGGCCCAGACGACGCAGAGCGTCGAAGACGGCATTCCCACGCAGAGCGTGGGAACGAGATCAACCCGTTCGCTGTCTTCAGCTTATGACTCATTCAACGGTATTGGGCCAGGGGGGCGTCTTCAGGTGATATTCACGTACTTCATCTTGAACTCGCGGGAGGCGAACAGGTTGGCGAACACCGAGATGACCTGTTTATGCTTGACCATCGGGGCGTACTGCGCTTGCTCCTTGGCGTTGGCGTCGCGGCCGAGAACATCTTCGAAGATCGAGTTGACCTCGGCGTGAACCCCGCTCGGGCTGGTGATCACGCTGTAGGCGACCTGATACCGCGAGACGCCGTGCTTGAGTTCCCTGGCGAGGCGGGCTTGGGTGGCCGGTTTGAAAGGCTTGCCGAACCAGTCCGTCGCCAGCGCGGTGAGGAACCCGTCGTCCGTCCCACCGCCCTCGGTCTTGTAGAACTCCTTCGAGCCGAAGATGCTGGCGTACAGGACGGGCGATCGCGAGTTCCCCGCGGCCAGCGTCTGGTTCACCTCGCCCGTCGTCGCGGAGCGACCGAGCAGGCTCTCATAGGCATCGTCCACCGCCTGGATTTTCGCGGGCTCGCTCTGGAGGATGTAGGTCGCGACCACCTTGGGCGGATAGCCGCCGTTAATCAGGGCGATCCAGAGGTTCGCGCCGACACTGCTCGGAACGCTGAGGATGTCCTCGTAGACCTGGTTGACGAACAGCTCGGTGGCATTGCCGACGACCAGGGAGACCGGCGTGGAGGTCGCGCCGACGAAGTTGGAGTCGCCCGAATAGACGGCCGTGATCGACTCCTTGCCGACCGGGAGCGAGGCGACGGTCAGCGTGGCCGTACCGTTGGTCAGAGTGCCACTGCCCAGGTCGTTGCCGTTGATGTCGTAGAAGGTCACGGTGCCGGTGGGCGTGCCCGTGCCGGAGACCACATTGACAACCGCTGTGAACGTCACCGGCTGGAGGCCGAACGGATTGGTATTGGAGACCGTGAGTGAGATCGTCGTGGCCCCCTCCGTGACCACCTGGTTGACGGCCGCGGAGGTGCTGGTCAAGAAGTTGGTATCGCCGGAGTACACCCGCCGTGATCGAGTTGCTGCCGATGGCGAGGGTTGATGTCGAGAACGTGGCGACGCCATCGGAGATGGTCCCGGTGCCCAGGCTCGGTCGTGCCGTTGAAGAATTGGACGGACCCCGAGGGTGTGCCCGCGCCGGGGCTGACTGCCGTGACCGTCGCCAGCAGGGTCACGGTCTGGCCGACCAACGACGGGTTGGGGCTGGCGGTCACCGTCGTGGTCGACGACGCCTGCGCGACCGTCACCGTGACCGCCGCCGACGTGCTGGCGGTGAAGTTCGTGTCGCCCGAGTAGACCGCCGTGATCGAGTTGCTGCCGGTGGTTAGCATCGTGGTATTCAGCGTGGCGACGCCCGAGGAGTTGAGCGTGGCGGAGCCCAGCACGGTCGCGCCGATCTCGAACTCGACGCTCCCGGTCGGCGTACCGAGGCCGGTGGTGACCGCGCCGACGGTGGCCGTCAGCGCGACCGACTGGCCGAAGACCGGCGAGGTGGTCACGGGGCTGATCGTGGTCGTCGTGGCGGCCAGGGCGGTCAGGACCACCGAGTTGCTGTTGGGGCCCCCCTTGTAGCTGATCGAGAACGAGGTGCCCGAGACCGAGAGGGTCGCCCCCTCGGGCAGGCCGGCGAAGGTGCCCGTGATCGCCGAGGTGCCGGTGTTGTTGACGATCGTGAACTGCTCGTCGGGCGTCGGGGTGAAGGAGTTGAGCGTGGTGCTGAGCGTCGCGTTGGCGAGGTTGATGGTGCCCCCGGCCTGCAACTGGCTGTAATTCGTGCCCACCGTGGAGCCGTTGATGTTCTCGTCGAAGGTCGAGTTGGAGTCGAGTACGACGTTGCCGGTGTCGGTGAGGATCCCGGTGTAGGTTGAGGAGTCGCCCGGGCTGAGGCTCGCCGCCGTGGTGGTGATTCCACTGACGGTCCCCTCGCCGCTGAGGGTCGTGCCGGAGTTGACCGCGACGTTGCCGATGGTGCCGTCGACCTGGAGCTTGCCGGCGTCGGTCGTCGCTCCCAGGGTGCCGCTGTTGCCCGTCAGGTCGAGCACGCCGGAGCCCTGCCTTGATCAGACCTCCCGTGCTGGTGATCACTCCGGACATGGTCAGGGTCGCCGCGGTGTTGTCGACCGTCACGGTCCCCGAGGTGCCGCTGAAAGTGACCGGCAGGCTCAGCGTCGCGGTGTCCGAGGTCTGCGAGTAGTCGACGCCGCCGGTCAGGGTCACGGCGTTGCCGCCGATCTGGTACCCGGTGTCCTGGATCAGGATCGAGGTGAGGCTCAAGCCGGTGAGGTCGTTGTTGCTGGTCTGCTCGGCGGTGCTCAGGCCGGCGGGGAAGACCACGTCGAATCCCGTGGCCGGCAAGGTGCCTTCCTGCCAGTTGCGCTTGTCGGACCAGTTATCGTTGTCGTTGGGACTGCCGGTGTCGCCCCCGGTCCACGTGGCCGAGGGGACGGCCACGGCGGTCAGGACCACGGAGTTGCCGCTGGTGCCCCCAACGTAGCTGATCGTGAACTGCTGGCCCGAGACCGTGACCGTCGCCTTCTGGGGCAGGCCGGCAAAGGTGCCCGTGATCGCCGAGGTGCCGGTGTTGTTCACGATCGTGAACTGCTCGCCGGCGGTCGGGGTGAAGGAGTCACCGAGCGTGACGTTGAGCGTGGCATTGGCCAGGTTGATGGCGCCTGCGACCGCCAACTGGCTGTAATCCGTGCCGAGCGTGGCGCCGCTCGATGGTCTCGTCGAAGGCGGAGTTGGAGTCCAGCGTGAAGGCGCCGGTGTCGGTCAAGATACCGGTGGTCGAGTCGCCCGGGCTGACGATGGCACCCGTGGTGGTGATCGAGCTGACCGTTCCCGTCCCGCCCAGTGTCGCGGCCGTGCCCACCGCGACGGCGCCGACGGTCCCGTCCACGTGCAGCATGCCGGCGCTGACGGTCGTGGTTCCGGTGTACGTGTTGGTGCCCGCCAGGTCGAGCACGCCCGAGCCCAGCTTGGTCAGCCCGTCCGACCCGGAGAGCACCCCGCCCATCACGAGCGTCGCCGCCGCGTTGTCCACCGTCACCGATCCCGAGGTGGTGCCGAAATTGTCCGCGAGACCCAGTGACGAACTGCCCGTGGTCTGCGAGGAGTCGATCGTGTTGATGTCCACGGCGTTGCCGCCGATCGTGTAGCCGCTGTTCTGGATCGTCAACGAGTTAAAGCTGGTATTGGCGGTGATGTCGTTCGTGTTGGTCAGGGCCGTGCCCGTCACGCCGGTCGGAAAGACCAGGTCATCCCCCGCGACCGGTGCCGTGGTCATTCACCCAGTTGGCCGCGTCGGACCAGATGACGTCGGTCGCCGACGTTGTCCCCCGACCACGTCACTGTCGAGAGCACAACCCGCGATTCCAGCCGCTCCAGGTTCCCTACCAGCGACCGCCGCCCCCTCCTCTGACCACCGCGTCGCCCTCGCGATAATCCGCCGAGCTTCCCGTCTTTGAAGCGTCCAGCCCAGAACTCCATGGCCCATCCTCCAGTTGGGAAGAAGCAATGACTCCCTGCCTCATTAAATGCGTCCAACAGCCGGGCCAAAGTCCACTCAAGTTTCCCGACTTTCCCCCCCCGCTCTCGCTCAATCCGTGCACAATGACTAATCGCACCGGATAAATGCATTGTATCACGCATCCGTGTATTGTCAATCGTGCGGATTTCGGTCGTTGGGGGGTGGGAGAGTCTGGTCTGGGGCGTCCGGATCGGTTGTGTCGTGAGGATGAGAGTTGATGGCGGGGAGGTATGTGTCGAGGGGATGGGTGGTGCTCAAAGGAGGGGAGGATCTCATCGACGGCCGGTGCTGTCCAGCACCTGGCCGAGCTGGCGGCGAAGGCCGAGGGATCGAACCGCTCGGCCCGACCGGATACTTCTTTTGGGCGACGGGCGGGTGGAAACTCGCCCGAAAACACTGGCAGCGCGCGACCGACGATACGAGCCCGAAGCGCCAGCGAGTGAGTGGCTGGTCCCCGCCGGAATGCATTCCGCTTGCATTCGGCTGGTCAAGGAGCAGTGAGGTGGAGATCGAGCCGGACGATGGAGCGGTGGATTCGCCGAGTGGCGAACTGGAGGAGCATCAGGAGAATCATTTGCTGGCCGCTGCTCAGGCCGTCGTAGTAGTATCTGCCGCAGGGCCCCTTGAACTCCATGTCTAGCCCATGCTCTGTGTTGAACAATCCGCCGATCGTGTGCGGCTTACACACTGCGCTCGTAGAGGGTCTCGTAGTCGGGCGAAGTCCTCTTTCTCGGTCGCTTCGGGATCCTGGGCGACCTGGGCCCTCATTGCCAGGCTGGTCAGGATCAGGCGGGGGTCCGTCGTGAGAGCGAACTCATCCTGCCCCGGACGCCGCACGACTCCCAGATCGACTGAGCCATTCCCTTCCTCATAATCCTCGGGCTGGTCTGGGTTCAGGAGTTGCCCCAGCAGCGTTTCGCTCGTAGTGAGGAAAGGCGCCTCGGAAAGCCCCGTCCGCTGCTGGTCGAACATCACGATGCTACCCAGGCGCCGGAAAAGCCTCGATCCCAGACCGGGGATGTGAAGGTTCTTTACCAGGACTTTCCGGCCTTTGAACAGGAGCCAGCCGTCAGGAGGCTCGCAATAATAATATCCGGTCCGGAACTTTCCCTGGGGATCGGGAAACGTCCAGTGGATCGTGACGTGGTTTCCCCTTGGCACGGATCGGTGGTAGGGGTCTGCGGCACGATCCATCACTTCCGTGGTGGCTGCGATCTCGTCGTCGCTGAACCAGATGGTAGAAGACACTCCAGCCCTGACGGCGCCCGATCGAACCAGTGCCGGCGGACTCAGTCGCAAGCCCTCGCGAAATTGGTATAACTCGGTGGCTGGCATCAAGCTGAGCGCGATCGCATCGAGAATCGTCGTCTTTCCGCTGGTGTTGGGGCCGACGACGGGCACGCAATCGCGGATCAGATCGAGGTCGTCCTTGAAGGAGAGCTCAAGCCTGTCGATCGACCGAAAGTCCCGAATGGCAATGGATTCCAGCTTCATCGATGATTTCTCCGATGCCGAATGGGCTCCGGTGTTGGAACAGATTTCCTCGTCGTCGCGGGCTTCCTGTCGCCCTCTCCCATCAATTACCCTACCACGCTGAACTCATCTCGGGGAGTCAAACCGTATGGTCGGCGATGCCGCGTAATCGCTCGAGTACCAAATACCATTGTCTTCCCTCCATGAGCATCCGGGCCACCCCGAGGATTCTCATTTTTTCCTTGCACCATCCCGGGAAAAGGGGTTGAATAGAGATCGGCAGGACGGTTCGGGCCGGTCGCTCCCGCTGAGGACGTGAGCGGCGGCTCGCTCTCGGAATGAGCGTCCTCTTGCCGGCGCAGCCGGCCGGTCGGCTCCGGAGCCTCTCCCCATCGAGGCCGTTGTTTTCGAACGCTTGAACCTTTTCAGAAAATGAGAAACCAATGATAGGACGTCAATGGGCGTACTCGCTCCTCTCCACGGCCGTCGTGGGCCTGATGGTGATCGGCTGCTCGGGCGAGGTCGGCGATGACAAGCCGCGCGAGGCGGTCTCGGGGACCGTGACGCTCGATGGCCAGCCCCTACCCGAGGGCGTCATCCTCTTCGCTCCCGCGGGCAGTAGCGGAGGAGGCCGTCGCCTCGGCGACCGGGAAGATCGAGAACGGCGAAGTTCTCGATCCCTCGCGAACAGGGACCGGTCCCCGGCAACTACAAGGTCTCGATCAGCCACACGGATCAGCCGGAGAGGGCGCGGCAAGATCGAGCTCAAGAAACGCCGGCAAGAAGACCGCGAAGCCGAAAGAATTGATCCCCGCGAAGTACAACTCCCAGACCACGCTCAAGGCCGAGATCCCGAAGGGAGGCAAGAGCGACCTGAAATATCGCGCTCGAATCGAAATGAGCCCGGCGACGGCCCGGGGCACCCCGGCCGAGCCTGACCGATTGTCAGCGAACTACGATCGCGGGGCACCTCCCGGTTCGCGAAGAGTCGGGAGGACGAGCGTGACGCGTGTCCCGCTCCCAACGGCGCTGTCGATCTCGATGCGACCGCCGTGGGCCTCGGCGATCGATCGGCAGATGGCCAGGCCGAGGCCGCTTCCCTCGGTCTCCGGGCTCCGGGCGGGATCGACGCGATAGAAGCGGTCGAAGACGTGGGGCAGGTGATCGGCCGGGATGCCGATCCCGGTGTCGGCGACGGTGACGCGGACCTGGTCGTTCGACGGACTCGCCGCTGCACGGTGACCGTGCCGCCGGCCGGCGTGTACTTGATGGCGTTATCGAGCAGGTTGAAGAAGAGCTGGCGCAGCCGGTCGGCGTCACCGCGGACGGGACAGGGCCCGGGGAGATCGAGATCCAGTTCCACACCCTTCTCCTGGGCCGCGACCTGCATGTGGTCGCCGACCTCGCGGACCACCTCGTCGAGCCGAACCGGCCGGAGCTCGCCCATGGCGAGTCCCGCGTCCTCGCGGCAGAGGAACAGGAACTGGGAGACGAGGCGGGTCAGCCGCTCGATCTCCTCGAGCAGGTCCTCGAGCACCCGGCCGTCGCGCTCGGGCGATCGCGGCGAGCGGAGGGCGACCTCGGCCTCGGTCCGCATCGCGGCCAGCGGGGTGCGCAGCTCGTGGGCGGCGTCGGCGGTGAATCGCCGGACCTCCTCGAAGGAGCGCTGGAGTCGCTCGATCATCGCGTTGAAGGTCCGGGCCAGGCCGCCCAGCTCGTCCTGGGCGCCGGCCTCCTCGAGGCGGCGGTCCAGCCGGTTGGAGGTGATCTCGGCCGCCGTGGCGGCCATCCGATCGATCGGGCCCAGGGCCTTGCGGGCCAGCCAGTACCCGCTGCCGAGGGTGCCGGCGAGGGCCATCGGCCCGATCGTGAGGAAGACGACCACCAGCTCCCGCAAGGCGCGACGCGCTCGGGGCCAGGCTGGCGGCCACCTGGGCCAGGAGCGGGCCCGACGGCCCGCGGACCGCGCCGCCGGCCAGGTGCACGGGGCCGAGTCCGTCCAGAGTGACGTTCTCGATGGCCGGTCCGACGGCGCCGGCCGGTCCGACGACGGGGCGCGGCAGTCCCCGTCGAGGCGACCCCCGGGCTCCGGAACAAGGGCTCACCCGCCGGGGTGCTGAGCTCGAACTCGTGGCCCTCTACGTGGGAGAACCGCGATTGCAGGGCCAGGGGCCAGTTCGGAGCGGTCCCCGGCGCGCCGGACCTCGTCCACGAACTCGGTGAACTCCCCCCGCAGCCCGGCGTCCGTGAGGGCGAGCAGGTGGTGTCGCATCAGCAGGTAGACCGACCCGCTGAAGCCGGCCAGGATCGCCGACAGCACGGCGCCGTACCACAGGGTCAGTCGCCATCGGATGCTCAGCGGCTGTCTCACGGAGCTTTCCTTCAAGGCATAGCCCACGCCCCGCACCGTCTGGATCAGCGGCCGTCCGGCCGATCCGGTCGACCTTCTTGCGGAGGGCGTTGATGTAGACGTCGATGATCCGCGTCATCGCCCCGGTCGTCTCCTTCCAGACGTCCAGGGCGATCATGTCGCGGGTGACGACCTCATTCTTGTGGCGGAGGAGGTACTCCAGCAATTCGTACTCGCGCCCGGTCAGGTCCAGCTCGGCCCCGGAGCGAGTCACCCGATGGCCGACGAGGTCCATGTCCAGGTCGCCGGCCCGCAGGACCAGCTCCCGGCCGGTGAGGTCGCGGCGCAGCAGGGCCCGGAGCCGGGCGAGGAACTCGGCGAAGGCGAACGGCTTGACCAGGTAGTCGTTCGCCCCTTCGTCCAGGCCCCGGACACGGTCCTCGACCGCGTCGCGGGCCGACAGGATCAGGATCGGATTGGACGAAGCCGCTCGACCGCAGCTCCCGAAGGATCGTTCATCCCGTCACGTCCGGGCAGCATCAGGTCCAGCACGATCGCGTTAACCGCTTCCCCGGTCGCTCGCGCCAGCCCCTCCTCCCCCGTGGAGGCCGTGACGACCTCGTAGCCCTCGGCCTCCAGACCGCGCCGGAGGCTATCCAGGTGCCGCTTCTGATCTTCAACGACAAGGACGCGCGCCATCGCCGACTCCTCACCCCGCGGCCCGGGTGCCGCGTTCAGGCTGCGCTGCGCCTCCCAGCGTCCGGTGAAGATTCCCCGCAGGATCGTGCGCACTTCTTCGAGGGCCAGGTAGCCGACCGGGATCAGCAGCCGGGTCAGGAGCATGTTGGTGATCAGGCCGCCGATGACGGCGATCGCCAGCGGCTGCTGCATCTGCGCACCGGGGCCCAGGCCCAAGCGCCAGGGGCACCAGGCCAAGGATCGTGCAGAGGCTGGTCATCAGGATCGGCCGGAACCGGGTCCGGCCGGCTTGCACCAGCGCCTCGTGCAGGGGCACGCCCTCGTCCCGGAGCTGGCCGATGTACTCGATCAGGATGATGCCGTTCTTGACGTCCAGGCCGATCAGCAGGATCGCTCCCATGAATGAGGAGACGTTCAGCGGAGTGCCCGTGATCCAGAGGGCGAACAGGGCGCTGGCCAGCGAGACCGGCTGGGCCAGGAAGATCAGGATCGGCAGCGTCAGGCTCTTGAACTGGAAACCCAGCAGCAGGAAGACCAGCGCGGCCGCGACGTATCAGGACCATCGCCAGGCTGGCGAACGACTCTTGCTGCGCCCGGTAGCTGCCCGGCCAGCTCCCAGCGATAACCCGGCGGGAACTTCAGCTCGGCGAGCTTCGCTTGCAACTCGCGGTTGACCGAACCCAGGTCGCGCTTCTTCGAGCTCGGCGGAGACCGTGATGACCGGCTGCTGATTCTCGCGCCACAGCTCGTTGGGGCTGCGGACGGTGCGGATCGACGCGATTGATCGAGCGGGACGAAGCCGATCCCGGCCGCGCGCGGCGGAGCTCGCGGCCCCGGCGTGGCGGGCGTCGCGGTCGCCAGGCTGATCGGCAGCAGGCCCAGGCCGATCGTGGTCGAACCGGACCCGGTCGGGGTAGCGGACCCGGATCTTGGTCATCCGATCCTGCTCGGGGACCGTGCTGGCCACCTGGCCGTACAGCGCGGCGTTGAGCTGGGCCTCGATGTCGGCCACGTTCAGGCCGACCCGCGCCGTCTGGACGCTGTCGGGCCGGACCACGATGTCGGGGTTGCCCAGGAAGACGTGGGCGTTCATGTCGGCCGCGCCGTGGACCTCCTCGACGATCTTGCCGACCTTCTCGGCCAGGGTGCGGAGCGTCGCGAAGTCGGGGCCGAAGACCTTGACCTCGATCGGGGCTGTCGACGCCCGCCAGGTCGTTGATCTGGTCCTGGACCAGCGGAACGAACTCGGTCTCCAGCTCCGGGACTCTCCTCCTCGAATTCCTCGCGCAGGGCGTCGAAGATCTCCTCCGCCGGCCGGCGCTGGCCGGGGGGCTTGAGGCTGACCAGGATGTCGCCGGTGTAGGATTCGGTGGCGAAGAAGCCCAGCTCGGCCCCCGTCCGGCGGATGTAGCCCGAGATGTCGGGCGTCTCCATGAGCACCTCCTCGACCCGTCGCAGGACCTTGTCGGTCTGGGCCAGCGACGTGCCGACCGGCATGTCGTAATCGAGGACGAACGCCCCCTCGTCCATGTCGGGCATGAACCCGGTCTCCATGTGCGTGGCCAGCCACCAGAGCGGGACCGCCGCCAGCAGGGAGAGGAGGACCGTCGATGATCGGGAACCGGAGCCCGACCTTGAGGAGCCCCTCGTAGCGGTCGGCGATCAGGTTATAGATCGGGCCGGTCGTCGGCATCGGTCGCGCGCGCCAGGAAACGGGCGGCCAGCACCGGGATGATCGTCAGGCTGATGACCATCGAGACCACCAGCGCCACGCTCAAGGACATGCTCAGCGACTGGAAGAACTGGCCCACCACCCCGCTCACGAACGCCAGGGGGACGAAGACCAGGATCGTCGTCAGCGTCGAGCCGATGACCGCGCCGCTGATCTCGCGGCTGGCGCGGTCGACGGCCGCATCGCCGGATTGCCCTTCGGCCAGGTGCCGCGCGATGTTTTCGATCACGACCACCGTGTCGTCGATGATCAGGCCGATCGCCACCGCCAGCCCGCCCAGCGACATCAGGTTCAGCGTGTCGCCGCTCAGGTTGAGGAAGACGAACGCGATGATGAGGCTCAGCGGGATCGACAGCGCGGCGATCAGGGTGGCCCGGAGGCTCTTGAGGAACAGCAGCAGGATGGCGACGCTCAACAGGCCGCCGATGACGATGGCGTCGCGGACGTTGGCGATCGCCGTGCGGACCAGCAGCGCCCTGATCGTAGACGGGATGGATCGCGACGCCGGGCGGGGCACTCTTGGCGGCGTCGGCCAGCACGTCGGCCAGGGCGTGCGAGACGGCCAGCGCGTTGCCGCCCAGGCGGCGGAAGACCGTCAAGGCGACGGCGTCCTTGCCGTTGGACCGGATCGCCATCGTCCGGTCTTCGTGCCCGATCGTCACCCGGCCGAGGTCGCGCAAGCGGATCGCCTGGCCGTTCTTCTCGGCGATGACCACGCTCCTCCAGGTCGAGCGGGTTGGTCGCCAGCGTGTCGGAGAGCACCTGGTATTGCAGCGTCCCGCGGTCGATCCGCCCCACGGCCTTGAGCCGGTGCTCCTTGTCCAAGCGGTCGGCCACGTCGGCGATCGAGAGGTTGGCCGCCGCCAGCGCCTGCGGCTCGACCTCGACGAGGATCTCCCGGATGTCGCCTCCCTGGACGGTGACGTACGAGACGTCGGGAATCCGGCTGATCCGGGGCCGCAGGTCGTAATAGGCATAGTCGTGCAGCGCCGACGGGTCGCGCCCGCCGGTGACCACGAACGAGATGATCGGGAAGACCGAGGGGGTCTGCCGCTCGATGATCGAGGTGGTGCCCGGGGGCAGTTGCGCACCGACCTCCGCCATGCGGGCCCGGATGTCGTTGAGCGCCTGGATCATGTCGGTGCCGGGGGCGAAGTCGATATCGAGCTGCGCGGCTCCGCGGACCGATTTCGACCGGACTCGCACCACGCCGAGCACGATACTGACGGCCTCCTCGATCGGCCGGGTCACGGCGACCTCGACGTCCTTGACCGCCAGGCCGGGCGTCTGCGCGATGACGACGATCCGCGGGAAGGCCACTTCGGGATAGATCCCGCTGGGCATGCGGAGCATCGAGACGATGCCATAGGCGGTCAACAACGTGGTGGTCAGGACGATCAGCCCGAAATACGGCCTGGCCTTGGCGATGAGGTTGATCGAGACCCGGCTCCCGGCGAGGGAGTGGGGCTCGGCGGCTGGCTCGACGGTCACGCTCATCGCTTGGGCTCCTCCTTGTGCTCGGCCTTCTCGTCGGGCTTGGATTTCTCGTCGGACCTGGCTCCTCCTTGTGCTCGGCCTTCTTTCTCCTTGGTCCTCCTTGTGCTCGGCCTCCTCCTTCTCTTTGCCTTCCTCCTTCTCGTCGGAGACCTTGACCGCGGTCTTCTCGGGCAGGTTGTAGCCTCCCTCGACGATCACCGGCTCACCCGCCTTGAGGTCGGTGCCCGCAACCTCGATCCAGCCCTGGTGAGAGATCGCGGGCTCGGGGTGGAGCACGACCGTCTTGCCGTCGCGGACGACGGACAGGACCGGGCCTTCGCCCAGGTCGAGGACCGCCGCGGCGGGGACCTGGAGCACGGCCTTGCGCTCGTCCACGACGATGGAGACGCGGAGGGATTGCCCGATGGTGAGTCGTCCCTGTGGGTTGTCGACCAGGACGCGGATCGGCAGGTTGCCCGTCTGCGGATCGGCGACCCGACCGACGTACGCGACCTTGCCGGTCATGTCCCCGTGTCCTTCGGGGGCTGCCGAGGAGTCCGCCACGGGGACGCGGGTGTCCGAAAGCTGGACGCGGGCGGCCTGTCCGACTCGCACCGACTGGGCCGAACCCGGCGGCAGCCAGACCGACGCGAAGACCTGCCGGGAATCGACCACTTCGCCGATCGGGCTGCCGATAGCGATCGTCTGTCCGGGGTGGCAGTGGAGGCTGTCGAGCACGCCGTCGATCGGCGCGCGGATGGTGTGATACTTGAGATGAGCCCGCGAGAAGTCGACCAGCGCGTCGGCCGTCTTGATCCGGCCCTCGGCCTCGGCGACCGCTTCGGGGCGGGGCCCGATCATCATCACCCGGAGCTGGGCCTCGGCCGTCTTCCGCTGGATCTCGGCCTGCTCCAGCGCCTTTTCCGCGACGAAGAGCTGTTGGTCGGAGACCTCATGGCGATTGTGAAGGGGACGGAGCTGAGCGAGCGGCCTCCTTGGCCTGGGCGACCGCGATCTTGGCTTGCTCGATGGCCAGCTCGTTGGCCCGCCGCTCCTCGGCGCGGGGGAGCGATTTGAGCAGGGCCAGCGAGGCCTTGAGCCCGTCCCGGGTCGCGGTCTTCTCCTCGAGATCGGCCTGGGCGACCGCCTGATCGAGCTCGACGATGGGCTGGCCCTTCTTCACGGTGTCGCCCTGGGCGACCAGCAGCTCATGAACGTGTCCCTCGACCGCGGGCGTCAGGGTGGCGATGTGGTCGGGCAGTGCCTCGCAACGCCCCAGCCCCTCGACGGTCTCGGATCAAGGGCTTTGAGCTGAGCCGGCTCGGTCCGGACCGTGACGTGGGCCTCGCCCTCCTCCGAGGCGTGCTCCTTCTCCGGCGGAGCCGCACCGCCGTGCAAGCCGCAGCCGGCGAACGCCATCAGGAAAGGGATGGCCACCGGCCACCACCGCCATTTCGCGAAGAACCGCATGGTTGCCTTTCGCCCCGAAGGGGCAGCCACAAATCAGCCCGGGGCAACGCCCTGGGGACTCTTGGGAATCCTCGAAATCATCCTAACCGGTGGCCCCATGGGTAGCATGGGCAATTCGGTTAATTCTTCTTAACAGTGGGATTCTTCCGGAACGGCTGCCGATATCTTCCGTTACAGGCGAGAATTCGCGCAGGCACCCCGTGAAACAGGAACCAGCGGGGTGGTCAGGGATGGCCACAGGTCTCGGAGCAGGAAGCGATCCTCCCATGTGCCGATTTCCGTTAATGGCTGTGCTGACAATCCTTCCGGTCTTCCAGGGCTGGCCGCGCAGGTCGATCCGCCGGGCTCGACCCCGAGTCCGGGCGTGTCCCAAAGAACGGTATCGCCGCGTCCGGCCGTTGCCGCCTCGCCGGTGAAGCCGAGGATTTCCATCCCGCCGCCGCGAGACTTCTCCGGGCGGCGCAGCGGTCCGGTTCAGACGTCATCGCCGGTCGCTCGGCCGTCGCCGCGCCCGGTGACCGCGGTGCGGAACGCGGATGCCAGGCTCCGCCGCGTGCAAGTCAACGCGGGAGACATGAGCCAGCCGACCGGGAGCAACCTGTCCGCCGTCGCCATGGCGCCGGCGTTGGGTGGCCAGTCGCTGAGCCTCCAGTCGGCCCTCTACGGGGCCTTGACGAGCAACCCCGACCTGGTGACGCTCCGGCAAGGGAACGCGCTGGCGGCCTCTGCCGAGGCCGTCGAGGTCGCACGGCACTTCCCCACCACGCTCAACCCCACCATCTGGCTCGACTACCGGCCGATCACGCTGATCCCACCCAGTACATTCGGGTCGTCCAGCCCGGGGGGTGGCAAGACCAGCAGTAACAGCGGCTACTACCACAACGGCCAGAACTATATCTACGTCTCCTTGCGGCAGCCGATCGAGCTGGGGCACCAGACCACTCACCGATACCACATCGCCAGGGCCGCCTACAGCCAGCAGCAGTGGACCGTCTTGCAAGCCGAGCTGACCACGCTGGTCCAGACCTACCGGTTCTTCCAGACTGCGGCCTACCGCCGCGAGAGGTATCGCCTGGCCCAGCAACTCGCCGACTTTAACGACCAGCTACTCGAGACGCTGGAGCGTCGATTCAAGGCGAACCAGGTGCCCGCGGCGGACGTCGCGCTGGCGCGGGTGGAGAGCCGGGCGACCCGCCAGCAGGTCAAGGCGGCGCGGCAGGATTACCTGACGGCCCTGGCCGACCTCCGCAACCAGATCGGTGCCCCCGAAGAGGCCGGTACCGCCGAACCGCTCGGCGAATTCACCTTGCCGCCCTACATCCCGCCCGTCGACGAGCAAACCATGGTCCAGACGGCGCTGGAGAACCGCCCCGATATCCACGCCGCGCAGGCCCAGATCGACGGGACCGCCGCGGCCGTCCGCCTCGCCAAGGGGGACCGCATCCCGACGCCCGTCATCGGTCCGGAGTACGAGATGGACGAGGCGGGTGTCCAGTACGTCGGTTTCGTGTACATCACCCCGCTGCCGATCTGGAACAGCGGCAAACCGCTGGTCATTCAGCGCGAGGCCGAGCACCAGCGTGCCCGCGTGGCCGCGCAGCAGGCCCAGCAGCGGGCCGTCGCCCAGGTCCGGGCGGCCGTGGCCCGCTGGAACGGCGCGACGGACCTGGTCAACGACTCGTCCGGCCTGACCGAGGAGCTCTCGAAGGACGTCGCCACCATGGAGCGGCTCTTCGAGGCCGGGCAGACCGACCTGACCCGGCTGATGCAGGCGCGACAGCGGCTGATCCAGCTCGACAACTCCCGGCTGGACGCCGTCTGGGCCGCCACCCAGGCCCAGGCCGATCTCCTGCTGGCCCTGGGTACGCCCTCGCTGATCCACGCCATGCTCGGCCAGGCCGAGCGCGACGCGACTCCCGCGGCCTCATCGCCCTCGCCGCCGGCATCCGCACCGCCCGCCGCGGGGCCAGCCCCCCTGCCCCGCTCGCCGGCACCCGGCGCCGCCTGCGCCGGCCGCTGAGCGCGTCGAGCGCCGCCGTCCGTCGTTGAGTCGCGTTACACTCGGCCACTCGACCCAAGGCCCGTCGCGAGATAGAAGGTCTGACGCGGTTCGATTAAGCTGGATGATTGGAACCGCGAGAGTCGGCGATGATCGTGGGCCGCGGGACGTCCCGAGCGGGCGGAGGGCGATCCCGGCCCGAGCACGTCTCCGGCTCCAGGCGTGCCTCTGTACCATCGGTATTGCGCACCAGGCCCCGTCCCGAGCGGATCGCTTCATGAGAATTCCACTGGCCAGGCGACGATCGATTCGGCTCCGCCAGCCTTCGTTCGCGTTCATCGAACGGCCGATACGGCACGAGCGGTGGTTCAAGCGATCGATCGTCCTCGCGACGTGTCTCGTCATCGTCCTGATCCTGAGGGTCATTCCCTGGGGGCGTTACCTGGTGTCCTCGATCGCGGCCTCGGCGCGCAGGCAGCCCGTCAGGCGATGGGGTTCACGGCGTCCCGCGCCGAGATCGACGACTCCTGGCGGCGGTTTCGCCAACTGGGGATCGAGCAGATCCGGCCAAGGGTGGAGCGCGTCTACGCCGGATCCAGCCCGCCTTTTCAACGACTGCTCCGTTATGCGGGGATGGATCCGGAGCACGCGCTGATTCGCTGGGGCAACCTCGATGCGACGATCCTCCTCTCCTCCGTGGTGTTCGAGGCCGACGATCACGGCCGTTCCTACCGCTTTCGGCCCCGGACGCATTCCATCTGGCTCTGGGACGGCAAGAACGTGGACTCGCCGCTCCGGCCCGGCGGGGGATGTTCTTCCTCGTGCCGGACGGCCCCGGGCTGGCCGACGCCATCCGAGATACGGCGGCCGTCCCCGTGGAGGAGTCGCGGCAGACCACCAACTCCTGGGGCCTGCGCGGCCCGGAACCCGATCTCGACGCTCCCCTGCGCGTGATCGTCCTGGGCGATTCCTTCATGGAGGGGATGTTCATCGGCGACGAGGAAACGCCCCCGGAGTGCCTCCGACGCTACTTGCGGGATCGCCGAAAGACCGGGGTCTCCATCCTGAATACCGGTGTCATGGGCTACTCGCCCGAGCAGTATTATTATGCCCTGATCGAGTTCGCCGACCGGTTCCGGCCCCAGGTCGTGGTGGTGAGCGTCTTCGGCAACGATTTCGGCAAACTTCCCGACGTGGTGGACCGAGGCCTGGGCGACTGGCCGGAGGGAAAGTACTGGCTGGAGAAAATCGTCGCTCACTGCCAGGAACGACACTGTCTCTGCCTGGTCGTCTCCGTCCCGTTTGTATCGAGCCTGGTCGGAAGGCGGAACACCGGCTACTACCCCGGCGTCCTCACGAGAATTCTCAAGCTCGAAAGCGTGATGTACCTGGACCCCATCGAGGATTTCGCCGACGCCTACCTGGAGTTGCAGATCGAAGGCAAGCGGAAGGACGGGGTGCCATCGGACTGTCTTCTGTTCAACCACGCCATGCATGACATGCACTTCTCGGCGGCCGGCTCGAAGGTCTGGGCCGCCTCGGTGGGCCACCGGCTCCTCCGGCTCCTGGAGCGAGACCAGGCCGGCCCTGAGCCGGACGCATCGGATCGCGCGGGCAGCCCTTAGGCGAGGGCGATGAGCGGTTCGCGTGGCGCTGTTGTGCGGAAAGACGCGGTCTGCTTCACCTCGCCCCCCCGGGGAGAGGTCGGCCGAAGGCCGGGTGAGGGGGATCAACGGCGTTACCTTCTCATTCTGTTAGGCCCTCTTAGCAACCCCGCGGGCTTCGGTTCGCCGCTCGAGTACAGGTTGTGCTCGATCTCAACATCGTGGAAATCGCTTTGCGTTGCCCGGCTCCTCTGGGCTACACTCTTACCAATTCCTGACGGTGACTTCCTGGGCTCGCGTCGCAGCGGGTCTCTGACCAGTCTTCTCGAGCCCCCTCAGTCCGGCACCCAGATCGACAGTTTGCAACGGAGGCATATTGCATGTGGATCCGCACCCTGATCGGCCTCACGATCGGAATCGCGATGCTCGCCGGCAGATGGCCCGCGCGGTGCGGACGACGCCGGCGATGCGACGGTTCACAAGTCGGTGGTCAAGGTCTTCTCCACCGTGCGGCGGCCCGACGTGTTCCGCCCCTGGACCAGGAGCGGGCCCCAGGAGATCACCGGCTCGGGGGTCGTGATCGCGGGTAAACTCATCCTGACCAATGCGCATATGGTCAATTATGCCAGCCAGATCTTCATCAAGCCCGACAAGTCGAGCGACAAGCTGGCCGCGTCGGTCGTGGCCCTGGCGCCGGGGATCGATCTGGCGGTGGTCAAGCTCGAGGACGAGTCGTTCTTCGACGCGCATCCTCCCTTACCGGCCAGCCCCAAGCTCCCGGGGCTTCAGCAGACGGTCCTGGCGTATGGTTACCCGGAGGGGGGCACGCGAGCTGTCGATCACGCGGGGGATCATCTCGCGCATCGAGTACGCCGAGTATAACTCCTTGACCGAGGGGCTGCGCATCCAGGTTGATGCCGCGATCAACCCGGGCAACAGCGGCGGCCCGGCCGTGGTCGACGGCCGGATGATCGGCCTGGTCTTCAGCCGGCTCCAGCAGGCCGACAACATCGGCTATCTGATTCCGATGGAAGAGATCGAGCTCTTCCTCGAGGATATCAGGGACGGCCGCTATCGAGGGCAAGCCGACCCTGATCGATGAGTTCCAGAACCTCGAGAACGAGGCCCTGCGCACCAAGCTCAAGATCGATAAGAAGACCACGGGGGTCATGGTGCGGAAGGTTCACCGCCATGAGCCTTCGTATCCACTCCGGATCGGCGACGTCATTACCCGGATCGGCGACCACGCCATCGATAATGCGGGCATGGTTCGGGTGGAGGGCGATCGCTTGATTCGGTTCCAGTACCTGGTCCAGCGAGTGGCCCGTGACGACAAGGTTCCGGTGACGATCGTGCGGGACGGCCGCGAGCAAACGCTGAGCGTACCCGCCGCACCCGAGGCCAATCGCTGGTTAATCCCCGTGCTGGGCAGCCAGTACCCCTCCTACTTCATCTACGGGCCGCTGGTCTTCACCGAGGCGTCCGACGAATACGTTCAGTACCTGACCCTCGCCGACGGCGGCGGCGGCATTTCCCGCGTCATGTCCAACTTGTATCTCGGCAATCCTCCCTACACACGATACGGCGATCGTCCCAGTTTCCCGGAGGAGCGGATCGTCATCATCGCCCACCCGATGTTCACCCATAAGATCGGCAAGGGATACAACGAGCCATACGCCGATGCGATCGCCGAGGTCAATGGCATCCGCATCCGCAACCTCAAGCACCTGGTCGAGATCCTCCGCGATGCGACCGGGGAGTTCGTCGAGTTCACGTTTTCCTGTAAGCAAACCGACACTCTGGTCTTCAAGCGACAGGAAGTGATGAATGCCACCGAAGAGATCCTGAACGACAATAGCATCCGCCAGCGATGCTCGCCCGACATCGCTCCGGTCTGGACCAAGAAGCCATAGGACGGGCCATGCGACTTGCACCGCTTCGATGACCGAGACGTCGTCGTTCGCAGGGATCGGTTATTATTCGTCGGGCCAGCTCGAGCCGCGGCGGAGCCAGCCGATGATGCGATCCCCAGTCGTGCAAAGGCCGAAGCCCAGCAGGCCCAGTCCCATGGCCGCCCCTACCAGGGCCAAGGTGCCCGCGATCCACGCCAGGACAGCAATCACCAACGAGCCGATCAACGGGTCGAGCAAGACCCACAGCCAGACGGCCACCAGCGCGACGACGAGTATCATGCTCCGCATCCGGAACTGCCGTCGTCGCCGTTCGGGGTCGTGGGCACTCGGGCTCGGGACCGCCGATTTGGCGAGACCCACATCGGCCCCGTGGAAATACGGGTCGCGGCCCGGGTCGTTGCCGGCGGGTGGGGTCGCTCGGTCCATGGTGCCTGGCCTCGAATCGGTGGTGGATGCTGATGACGAGAGTAAGTTCGATGTTACACCAATGACGGCGCTGGGCGCGGGTCTCCTGACCACTGCGGTGAACATCTTCCGGGGGCGTCATCTGGCGAAGGCTTGGAGGAAACGGAGTGAATTCCGTTCTACGTCGCGGGGTCCGGCCGTAGAACGGAATTCATTCCGTTAGGCCGCAGGCCCGGTGCTCAACCCCCGAAAATGGTCACCGCAGTAGTCTCCTGACCCCGCCCTCAATCCATCGGGAACCGGCCGGGCTCGGCGTCCTCGTGGCGGACCTCGTCAACGGGCTCTTGCTTGCCCCAGCCGGCATAGAGACGGTTGGGCGCGTTGAAGACCAGGCCCGGGACGTCCCCGATGTTGCGGTACGCGTGGACGACTCCCGGCGGGACCCAGACGGCCGACGGATTCGACGCCCCGACGACGATGACCCATCGCCGGTTCCGCGTCGGGCTGTCCGGCCGCATGTCCCACATGAAGAGCCGGAAGTCCGACGGGCCCAGGAACGCGAAGCCGTCGGTCTGATCGGCATGCTCGTGCGGGCCCCGGGTCACTCCCGGCAAAGTCGCCGAGACATACGTCATCACCGGCCAACGGTCCCGCTCCAGCTCATCCTGACGGAACAGCTCGACCAACCATCCGCGCGGGTCGTGGTAGAATCGGAGTGGTCGTATGATCACTCCCTCAATCTCCCCATCAATGAATGCGGGGACCATCTCGACTCCTGGCTCCATCACAGCCGACCGGCTCGTCCGCCAAAATCCATCCATAGCACCGCTCCTTTGGTGAACTCGTCGGGTTCCGAGGTGGTCTGACTCCAGCGGAATCCCGAGTGATCCCCGGCATCTCCCACCTGGACCGCCCCGCAACCCGCGGTGCCTCGGTGGATTATAATCAGATTGGCCCGTTTCTCGGGAGAGCGCGGCGTGCTTCCGCGACGCCACATCCGCTCGCCGGGAAGATTGACAGTGATCGTTGCGTCTGCCTAGACTGAGTCAGTGAATGCCAAAACCTTATGCAGGTGATGTCCTGCTGCCGGGAGGACCAGGAGTGGCCGGGAAGCCCTGGAGTGGCCGTTTCGCTGACAAGACGGACCGTCGCGTGGAGGCGTTCACCGAATCGATCTCCTTCGATCGTCGACTCTTCAAGCAAGACATCCGGGGTTCGATCGCCCATGCGCGCATGCTCCAGCATGTTGGATTGCTGACAGTCGACGAATGCCAGCAAATTGAGCGAGTCCTGTCGGAAATCCAGGCTAAGATCGAGGATGGGGATTTTGCGTTCGTCCTGGAGCGTGAAGATGTCCACATGCACATCGAGGCGGCGTTGGTCGAGAAACTCGGCGACGTGGGCCGGAAGCTGCACACGGCGCGGAGCCGCAACGATCAGGTGGCGACCGGCGTCAAGCTCTGGACGCGCGAGGCCCTCGACCGGATCGACACGGCTGTGATCGTCCTTCAGACGGGCCCTGGTGGCGTCGGCGATGCGGCACCGCACGGTCATTCTCCCGGGCTATACGCACATGCAGCGGGCTCAGCCGGTCCTGGCGGCCCATTATTTCCTGGCCTACGTCGAGAAGCTCGAGCGGGATCGATCGCGGCTGGCCGATTGCCGCAGGCGGCTGAACGTGCTCCCGCTGGGCGCCGCCGCGCTGGCCGGCACCAGCCTGCCGATCGATCGCGATTTCGTGGCGCAGGAGCTGGGCTTCGAGGGGGTCGCGGCCAACAGCCTGGATATCTCCAGCGACCGCGACTTCGTCATCGAGTCGGTCTTCGTCCTGACGATGATCGCCGAGCACCTCGCCGGCTGGGCCGAGGAGTGGGTCCTCTGGAGCACCCAGGAGTTCGGCTTCCTGGCCCTGCCCGACGCGATCTGCACCGGCAGCAGCATCATGCCGCAGAAGAAGAACCCCGACGTCCTGGAACTGATCCGCGGCCGTGCCGCGCGGGTCATCGGGAGCCTGACGACGCTCCTGGTGCTGGTCAAGGGGCTGCCCCTGGCCTACAACCGCGACCTGCAGGAGGACAAGGAGCCGCTCTTCGACGCCTTCGACACGGTCGAGGCCTGCCTGGAGCTGGCGGCCGTGGTCGTCGATGGCGCGACCCTCCGCGCCGACCGGATCGCCGAGCGGCTCGACGAGGGCTTCCTCGACGCCACGACGCTGATGGAATACCTGATCCGGCGCGACGTCCCCCAGCGGACCGCGCATGAGGTGATCGGCCGCCTGGTCGGCCTGTGCGAGCGCCGGGGCCTCAAACGCCTGGCCGACCTCACCGACGCCGAACTCGCCGAGGCGCATCCCCAGCTCGGCCCCGAGGCCCGAGGCGTGCTCGGCGTCGAGAACGCCATCAAGGCGTTCCGGTCGTACGGCTCGACCGCGCCGGCGGAGGTGGAGAAGCAGTTGGAGCGGTGGAAATCGCATTTACTCATGAACGAGGACCCAAATCATGCATAACGAGTTCACGGCGGTCATCGAGCCGCGACGACGATTGGTTCATCGCGTACTGCCCTGAGATCCCGGGAGCCAATGGCCAGGGCCGGACCCTTGAGGAGGCACGGACCAGCCTGGCCGAGGCCATCGCACTGATTTTGGAGGACCGGCGGGAAAATGGGCTGCGCGGCGTACCAGCCGACGCGATCCAAGACGTGGTGGTCGTGGAATGAAACGGGAATCCTTACTCAAACATTTGAGGAGGCATGGGTGTTCCCTCGAGAGGGAGGGTCGGTCACATTCCCTCTGGACCAACCCGAATACCGGCGCGGTCGAAGCCATCCCTCGCCATCGAGAAATTCGCGAACACCTCGCGAGGAAAATCTGCCGAGGTCTGTCCGTTCCCGTGATTGGACAAGCTCCCTGATGCCATTTACCATAATCACCGGTGTTGAAGACGGCGTTTGATTCGTCAAGGGCCGGACAATCACAGTCTTGGCTCGACCGCCGCGGCGGAGGTCGAGGAATAGTTGGAGCGCTGGAAATTGTGCTTACAGATCGATCCCGATGATTCCACGGAGAACCCTCATGGCGATTGAGCTTCTTGAGGAACCGAGAACCCAGGGCCGTCTCTTTGACTTCCGCCATCGGATCACCGTCGAGGAATACCACCGGATGATCGACGCAGGAGTCTTCGGACCGGAGCCGCGCGTTGAACTCTTGGAGGGCGTGATCGTTGAAAAGATGACCAAGAAACCACCACATGTGCTCGCGACAGATCTGCTGGACGAACTCCTGCACCATCTTCTCCCTCGCGGGAGTGGCTACGCCATTTCCATGGGCAATCCGGTCACCATCGAGGATCGCGACGGCGAGCCCGAGCCGGATGCGATGGTCATGCGGGGCAGACTCCGCGACTACACCGGCCGCCGGCGCACGCCCGCCGATGCCGCCCTGGTCATCGAGGTCTCGCAAACGAGCTACCATTACGACCGCTATGACAAGTGGGTGACCTACGCCGCGGCCGTGTTCCCATCTACTGGATCTGGATCTGAACGCGCCGCCGTCTGGAAGTCCATACCGAGCCGACGGGTGAAGGCGAGGCCGCCACTTATGCCCGGACGCAATTCTACGGCCCGGACGACGAGGTCCCGCTCGTCCTCGACGGCCGCGAGATCACCCGGTTCCCCGTGAAGGAGATCCTGCCGTGAGCTCGGAATATCAGGGCTGGGTGTGCCGGACAGGAGCAGTGGGGGGTTAAGATTGATTGAACACCAGCAAGCCGGTTGAGTCGGTCTGGAGAGAGCCGATCAAGGCGACCGGGAATTGCACGACACCAAGGAGACTCCGGAAATGACCACGGTTCCTTTCACCATCCATGTGGATCCCGAGGCAGCCAAGGTGTTCGAAATCGGCTTCCGAAGGAGGAGCGCCAACAAGATCGACATCTTGCTCGGCCTGCTCGCCTCAAGGAGCTACTGCGTTCCCACGGGGATCGACGCTTCGCGAGGCAATTGATCAAGTCCGTCGCGAGGCCGAGGCAAACGGCCTGACGCCCGAGATCCTGGAATCAATCCTTCGCGGTGAGGACGACGATCGTTGAACCGCGCGTCCGTCCAACCGAGAGGGAGACCACCGGCATGGAATTCACCGTCACCATCGATCGCGACGAAGACGGCATCTGGATCGTCGAGTGTCCGGCGATTCCCGGTTGCGTGAGAGCTTGTGAAAGAATCGGATAGAGGATTCCAAATTACGAATCACGGATTCATAAATGCTTTTGAAATGAGCCTTTATATCCATCCGCAATTCGTAATTCGTCATCTGGAATCGATTTCTTCACAGCCTCTCAGCCAAGGTCAAACGAAGCAGGAAGCGATTGAGAATATCAAGGACGCGATCAAGTTGTGCCTGGAGGTGCGAGCGGAACGAGGATTTCCGCTCACGATCGAGGCGCAACCAGTTGAGGTTGACCTTCGAGGGTTATTTGGGGATTGGCCGAGGATGAAGGAGTTCAACGATGACTGAGAACCAGATCTTTCTCACCGACGCTGAATGTCAGTTGCTGCAATCCATGTCGCAACTGACCGGAAAGACCGAAAAAGATCTGCTCCAGGAGGCTTTGGAGCTCCTCAAGGTCCAGGTTGACCTCGAGAAACGCCGGTCGTTACTCCAGGAGGCTCGCGGCATGTGGCGAGATCGCGACGACTTGCCCGACTTGTCGGAGCTTCGAAGTGAGATGAATCGGCGCTCTCTCTTGATTCACAGCAAAGAGTTTCAACTGTGAAGACCATTGATCTAGCTTGTAGTTCACCGAGTCTCTCGGCCCTGCTCGACATGGCCAGTGAGGACAATGTCATCCTACGAACAGAGGACGGCAGGGAACACGTATTGGCGGAGATCGATGATTTCGAGCGAGAGGTTGCACTGGTGCGCCGGAATCATGAACTCATGGAGTTCCTCGATCAGCGTCCGAGCCGGACCCAACCTACACGATCGAGCAGGCTCGCAAGATCTTGGAGATTGATTGATCCTGTCTGACCAGGACTAGCCTGGAAGAAAAATCGATTTAGTCACCAAAGTCGGCATTGCAATCCGGATAACCCTAGATAACCCCGAGGACCCATGGAACCTTTCCACTACCGCGACGGACAACTGTACTGCGAGGACGTCCCGGCGGCCGAGCTGGCCGATCGGTTCGGCACGCCGCTGTACGTCTACAGCCAGGCGTCGATCCTGGGGACGCTCAAAACGCTCCAGACCGTGTTCGCCGAGGTCGACCCCCTGGTGTGCTACTCGGTCAAGGCGAACTCGAACCTGGGCATCCTCAAGGTGATGGCCGAGCACGGCAGCGGGTTCGACGTCGTCTCGGCGGGCGAGCTGTACCGGGTGGGCCTGGCCGGCGGGCGAGGCCGAGAAGACCGTGTTCGCCGGCGTCGGCAAGACCGACGAGGAGATCCGCGCCGGGCTGGAAGCCGGCGTGCTGATGTTCAACGTCGAGAGCGAGGCCGAGCTCGACGCGATCGCCCGCGTGGCCGCCACGATCGGCAAGGTCGCGCCGATCGCGCTGCGCGTCAATCCCGACGTCGACCCCAAGACCCACCGATACATCTCGACCGGCAAGAAGGAGTCGAAGTTCGGCATGGACATCGAGCGGGCGGAGCGGGCCGCGGAGGCAAGCCGTCAAGATCCCTTCTGTCCGCATGATCGGCATGCACATGCACATCGGCTCGCAGATCACCTCGACCGAGCCCTACGCCGGCGCCGTCGCCAAGGGGGTCGAGCTGATCGACCGGTTGCGCAAGATGGGTCATCCGATCGCCTGGTACAACATGGGGGGTGGCTACGGGATCAACTACAAAGGCCATGAGGCCCGGCCGATCGAGGAGTTCGCGCGGGTGATTTTGCCGGGCATCAAGGCCTCCGGGTGCCGGCTGGCGATCGAGCCGGGGCGGGTGATCGCCGGGAATGCGGGCATCCTGCTCAGCCGTGTGTTATATACCAAGCAGTCGGGAGAGAAGCGGTTCCTCATTCAGGACGCCGCGATGAACGATCTGATCCGGCCCGCTCTGTACGAGTCGTATCACCGGATCTGGCCGGTCGACGCTGCGCGCGGGGTGCCCCCAGCGCCGGAGGACGCCGAGTCCGCCGCGGCCATCGACGGGATCGAGCCCTGGGATGTCGTCGGCCCGGTCTGCGAGAGCGGCGACTTCCTGGCCAAGGACCGCCCCCTGCCTCCGACTCGACTCCGGCGCCCTGCTCGCCACCTTCTCCGCCGGCGCCTACGGCATGGTCATGGCGTCTAACTACAATACCCGTCCCCGCGCCGCCGAGATCCTCGTCGATGGCCCGAACGCCCGATTGGTCCGCCGCCGCGAGACCCTCGAAGATCTTGTCCGCCACGAGGTGGGTCTATTATGACGGGACCTTCCCGGGACAGCCATCTCGATCAGGGAACGA
Organism: uncultured Isosphaeraceae bacterium; assembly: GCA_963842405.1. GTDB lineage: Bacteria > Planctomycetota > Planctomycetia > Isosphaerales > Isosphaeraceae > CAVZRC01. The sequence goes on from CAWJGW010000012.1 coordinate 136,478, forward strand.
ACCCCTGGAGTACCGCCTTCAGGCGGCTCCCGATCTCCATGACCGGCTGAAACCGGGACTCCCACTAACCTATGACCACGGACCACCGACCCATGCGTGTGAACTCGAAGCGTCAACAAGCGGCAACCAGCGATGGCCGGCCGCGGTCGTCGCGGCCCTGGCGGTGATCGCGGTCCGGTGCCGGCTGCCGGGTTTGAGCCCCATGGCCATGGCCCAGGCACCCGGCCCCGAGCTGTTCGCCAAGGAGCCGAAGACCCCGGTCGAGCTCTGGGAGGCCGCCGACTACCTGATCCGCACCGGCCAGGCGAAGAAGGCGGTGCCCTATCTCGACAAGTTCCAGAAGAGCCAGCCCGACGATGCGACCCTGGTCGCGATCCGGGACCGGTATGGTTCGGGGTCGTTCCTGCGGCTCGATAGCGACCCGGCGACCCGGCCGTTCCTCCAGCCCCTGGTGGACGCCCTGGCGGCGGCTGCGCGCCGGCATGCGACCCGGCCCGATCGGATCGCGCGGTCGATCGCCGAGCTGACCCTGACTCCCCGAGGAGCAGGACTATGCCGTCCGCCGTCTTCGCGAGGCGGGGCCCTTATGCGGTGCCGTTCCTGGTCGAGGCGCTGCGACGGCCCGGCCTGTCCGACGCGGATCGTGGGCTCCTGGTTCGGAACATGGGCCGGCTGGAGTCCTCGACCATCCCGGCGCTGGCCGCCGCGCTGGAGAGCTCCGAGCCCGCCGTCGCGGCCGCCGCGGCCACCGCGATGGGGTCGATCGGCGACGCCCGTGGCCGTGCCGTTCTTGACGTTCCCGGCGCGCCTGCGCCGCGGGTCGTCGGATCCCGCCCGCGGTGCGAGCCGCCGCGCAGGCGGCGATCGCCCGGCTGACCGGCCGGCCCTTCGCCAGCCAGCCGCGGACTCCGGTCCAGGTCCTGACCGCCGCCGCCTGGGGCGAACACCGCCGTCGCCTCGAGTTCCCCGAAGAGCCCGTCGTCGTCTGGGCCTGGGATGCCGCGCGAAATGTCCCGGTGCCGCGCGAGGTGCCGGCCGATGAGGCCAGGACGATCCTCGGCCTGCGGTTTGCGCGGGAGGCCCTGCGGCTGGACCCGAAAGATCGCTCGGCTCAGGTCGCGCAGCTCAGCCTGGCCCTGGCGAAAGCCGTCGAGCGTGTCAATCCCGACGCGGTGCCGGCCCAGGATCCGGCCACCTTCGCGGCGGCGACCGCCGCGGGCCCCGCACTGCTGGGCGAGGTCCTCGAGACGGCCATCGCCGACGGTAAGACCAACCTGGCCGCCGTCGCGGCCCTGGCCCTGGCCAAGGTGACCGACCGCGCGGCCCTGGCCGCCGGGGGCCGGCTCCATCCGCTGGTCCGGGCGCTTGACGACGCCGGGCCGTCGCGTCCAGTTCGCCGCGGCCCGGTCACTCGTCGAGCTGGCGCCCGACCGGCCCTTCCCCGGCTCCAGCCTGGTCGCTCCCGTCCTGGCCCGGTTCATCATGAACCAGCCCCAACCCCGCGCCGTGGTCATCGACGGCAACGCCAACCGCGGCGGGGTGATCGCCGGCTTGCTGATGAACCTCGGCTATCATCACGTCCAGGAGCAGACCGGCCGCGAGGGCTTCCTCGCCGCGGCCGAGGCCGCCGACGTCGAGCTGGTCCTGGTCAGCTACGACCTCTTCTACGGGGACTGGAAGCTGACCGATACCCTGGCCAACCTCCAGGCCGATGCGCCGCACCGCCGGGATCCCGGTGTTCGTCTATGGGCCCTCGACCTGAGGATCAAGCGGCCCAACCTGGAGCGGGACTTCCCGGGAATCCGCTGGATGGTCCCGCCGCCCGACGCCGCCACGCTCGAGAAGCAGTTGAAGGGGCGGCCGTCGGTCCTCGACCGAGGCCGAGCGCATCGGCTACGCCCGCGAGGCGGCCGCGCTGCTGGCGAGGATTGCCGCGGATCACAAGAGCCGCTGGGGACCGACCTGGGTAGCGTCGAGCCGGCGCTGAGCCTGGCCCTGAACGCGCCCGAGACGGCCCGGTCCGCCGCCGCGGCCCTGAGCGAGCTTCCCGATCCCGACGCCCAGCGCAGCCTGGTCGACCTGGTGCTCGACCCGTCCCGGCCGTCAGACCTCCGGAGCGAGGCGGCCGCCCTGCTGGTCCGCAGTATCCAGCGGTTCAAGCCGTTGCTCACCGCCCGGCAGGAGGGCCGGCTTGCCAGCCGTCATCGACGAGGAGATCGACCCGGGCGTCCGGGCCGGCATGGCGGCGGTCCTCGCCGCCATGAAGCCGACGGTCCCTTCCTCCTCCGCCTCGGTCCGGCCTCTGCCACGGACCAGGATCACGCCGGCTCGTCAGCAGTAGTCACTGGTCAGTGGTCATCTGGTCATCGCTGTGGTATGCCGTAGCTCTGCTGGTGGTCGTCCGTATCACGTCGGTAGTCGGAAGTCGCTATGACTCTACCCGAAGCTCAGTCGAGGCGGAACGCCTTGAACGTGCTGACGACGAGCATACCAGCTGGGATGGCCGCCGGGAAGTTCCTACTACGACCGATCGACTCTACTGACTCGACTCACCGATGACCAGTGACCAATGACCAATGACCAATGACCACTGACTACTGCCTACCAGACCGACTGAGCTTCGGACGGAGCTGACCAATGACCAGTGACCAATGACCAATGACTTAATATCTGAAAACCGTCCCCGGCGCACCGGGGCAGCAGCCACGACGCGGCGGTCGATGATCCGGCCCTGCCGGGCATCATCGGCGGCAGTGCGGGCTTGCAGGAGGTCGTCCGGACCACGCGCCAGGTCGCCCCCTCGCGCGCCTGCGTCCTGATCGTCGGCGAGACCGGGACGGGCAAGGAGCTGATCGCCCGCGCCATCCACGACCTCAGCCCGCGATCGACGGGCCCTACATCCGGGTCAACTGCGGCGCGCTGACCGAGAGCCTGCTCGAGAGCGAGCTGTTCGGCCACGTCAAGGGCTCGTTCACCGGCGCCGTCGACAACCGCACCGGCCGGTTCGAGGCGGCCCACGCCGGCAGCATCTTCCTCGACGAGATCAACAGCACCTCGCCCAAGCTCCAGGTCAAGCTGCTCCGCGTCTTGCAGGAGGGCGAGTTCGAGCGGGTCGGCGACAACAACACCAAGAAGGTCGACACCCGGATCATCGCCGCGACCAACCGCGACCTGCTCGAGGAGATCGAGGTCGGCCGGTTCCGGGAAGACCTGTATTACCGGCTCAACGTCGTGCCGATCTACCTGCCCCCGCTGCGCGAGCGCCGGGAGGACATCGAGCCCCTGGTGCTCTTCTTCCTCAACCGGTACGCGGAGCAGAATCGTCGCGAGATGCGCCGGGTCCACGCCGATGCGATGCGGCTCTTGCGCGAGCACGACTGGCCGGGGAACGTCCGGGAGCTTGCAGAACTACGTCGAGCGTGCGGTGATCCTCGGGACCGGCCCGGAGATGCTGGTCGAGCACCTGCCGCCGCAGTTGCGGGGCGAGAGCGTGCCGCGGCCGATCCGGCCGCGGGGCGGCGGCACCGACCTGCCCGCGCTGTGCGCCGAGCTGGTCCGCGCGGGGATCCGGGCCGCCGGGCCATCGGCCAACGACCTGCACGACCGGATCGTCGGCCGGGTCGAGCGCGAGCTGATCCAGCAGGTCCTCCAGACCTGCGACCGCGTCCAGATCAAGGCCGCCGCCCGGCTGGGCATCAATCGCAACACCCTGCACAAGAAACTCTCCGAGTTTCGCCTGGGTGACGGCGAGGTCGGATCATCCACCGGCGACACCCCGGACAACGGCGAAGACCATGGCGCCCGACGACGGACGAGACGATCGCCGATCCCATCGCTCCCGGCCCCGGCGCCGGGTTGCCGGCCCCGGCGTCGCCCATTGATCGAGGACTGAGCGCATCCGATGGATCTCCGATTCGAGTTGGAGACAGCAAGGCCAGACTCCGCGAAGGAGGGACCAGGGGGGGTTGAGCCGACCAGCCTGCCCCCGCACTTTTGGCGCTCGACCACCTCTACGACGGCGACTGCCTGGAGCTGTTCCGCCGGGTTAGGGATGGCTCGGTCAACCTGGTTTTCGCCGACCCTCCGTTCAATATCGGCTATGATTACGATATCTACGACGACCGACGCGACGCCCAGGCTTACCTGGACTGGACGCTGGCCTGGGGCCGCGAGGTCGTGCGAGTGCTCAAGCCCACCGGCACGTTCTGGCTGGCGATCGGCGACGAGTTCGCGGCGGAATTGAAGGTTTTGTTCCACCGCGAGCTGGGCCTTTCGCTACGGAACTGGGTGGTTTGGTACTATACGTTTGGGGTCCACTGCACGAAGAAGTTCACCCGTAGTCACGCCCACTTGTTTTACTTCGTGCGGGACCCCAAACGTTTTACCTTCAACGACCAGTCGATCCGCGTACCGTCGGCGCGGCAACTGGTCTACTTCGACGCGCGGGCCAATCCCGAGGGGCGGCTGCCGGACGACACCTGGATCCTCCGTCCGCAGGACGTCCCGAACGGCTTCGCCCCCGAGAGCGACACCTGGTCGATTTCCCGGGTCTGCGGCACGTTCAAGGAGCGAGCCGGCTGGCACGGCTGCCAGATGCCCGAGCAGCTCCTGGGCCGGATCATCCGCGCCTGCTCGGACCCGGGCGAGATCGTGCTCGACCCGTTCGGCGGCAGTGGCACGACGCTGGCCGTGGCCAAGAAGCTCGACCGGCGGTTCCTGGGCTTCGAGCTCTCGCCCGACTATGCCGCGGCGATCCGCAAACCGGCTCGACGCCATCCGCCCCGGCCAGCCGCTGGACGGCAGCCCCGAGCCCACCGCCGGCGGCAAGCGAAGCGGGACCAGGCCGCGAAGTAAGATCTAGAGCGCTTTACGATTGAACGGACCACGCGACACACCGTGGTGGTGTGCGGTCGTTCCGGCGGCCTGAAGGGCCGCAAGGAGCCCAGCCCGGGGTGAAACCCCGGGGAGCTGGCCGACGCTCCGAGACTCCGCGGCCTGAAAGGCCGCAGGACTCGACAGAGCCCGTCTCCGGCACCCTTTCAGGGTGCGATGCCTGGAGCCTGCGACCGAGTCCCGGGGTTTCACCCCGGGCTGGGCTCCGGCGGCCCTTCAGGCCGCTGAACGACCGCACATCCCTGCGGTCATTGCGTGCGCAACCCAATCGTAAAGCGCTCTAGCTCCACGCCCCGGATCGCACAATCACGAACGAACCAGATCGCGTCCAGGAGGCTCGACTTCCCCGCGCCGTTCGGCCCCAACAAGACATTGATGGGCTCGAGCTCCAACGACACGTCGGCAAGAGAACGATAGTTCTGGACGTGGATTGATTTCAGGCGGCCCGCCATAGTCCGAACGCTCCTCGCGAGTCATGATCTTGCACCTTACTCGTCATCTTCAATGATACCCAGCCCAACCGGCTTCAGGAAGCTCAGGGGCCGAGACTGGCGGAGTTGAGTCGGTACATTCTCGGCTTCGATCAGTCGCCCGAAGGCACCTGGGGCCGGTCGGGATTCCGGTCGTGTCCCAATCTGCCCTTCCCGAGAGGAATCGCATCTCGGTAACCTTTCTGCCAGAATAGCATCCAACAGACCGGCGCGAAGGGACGACAGTCCTGAAGGGGCGACTCCCCTGAAGGCGCGACGGGGTTAGGCGACCGGTGGGTGGTAACTCACCCAAAACCACCCTTAAGAGAAAAGCCTCATACCAGCCCAACGCGCGAGCGAGGGTCTTTCCCATTGTGCTGCAAGGATTTACGGTGACCCTCGCTGGCGCTTCGGGCTGGTATGGCCAGATCCTCTCGCGGGTACGATAATTCCTGCCGGTCGCCTTAGGCTCAGAGTTTGTGAAACAATCGGATAGCGGATTCCAAATTACGAATCGCGAATTCGTAAATGCTTTTGAAATCAGGCTTTATATCCATCCGCAATTCGTAATTCGTCATCTGGAATCGATTTCTTCACAGCCTCTCAGTCGTCGGTCAGAGCAGGAAAGGTCTCATGCGTTTACCCTATGAGAAGATCAAGGAAGCCATCCTTCACCCGGACCTTGAGATCCGGGACAGGGCGACCTGCTATTTCGCCAAGTCGTATTCTCTCGACCCCTCCATCATGCCGATGGTCATCAAGGCGGTCGAGACATCCGGCCGGCAGGACGCCTATCACCTGATCGGGCCTTCCAGGGACTTGCGGCAGTCCGAGGATACCATCGCGTGGGTCATCGACGAGCTCAACGATGAGCGGTGCGGGCGAGTACGAGAGTTACGCCTACAACTTGTCGATGGTCTTGATGCAGGCCGACCCTGCTCTGCTCCTACCCAGGGAATCGTCGATCCGGGAGGCTCGCCACTACTTCTCAGGTTTGCGCGATGCTCTCGATGAGCGGCTTCGCCTGGTCTCTTGCGATGAGGCCACCTGCTGGCAGATGCTGGAGGACACTCTGTGAGGAGGGCAAGGACAAGCAGTACATCAACGAAGTCAACCTGGACCATGCCAACCGCATCGTGGAGGCCCTGGCTCGACACGGCCAGGAGTGCGAGGAGAAGGTTCGGTTTCTCCTCTCTCAGAAGAGATCGATGACTACCGCCACAACCCAATGACGTGGCTGGAGCCGCTGGCCGTGCGCCTGGCCGGCGAGGCGCAGCCTGGACTCCACGATCCCACTGATCGTCGCCAAGCTGCTCGAGGACGGTGGTGACCTGCTCAACGAGGCCTGCGCCGAGGCCCTGAGACGGATTGGCACCCCCGCCGTGCTGGACGCCATCGCCGAGGCGTTCCTCAGGGCCGAATACCACTTCCGGCTCTACGCCACCGGGTCGCTGGAACACATCCATTCCGACCTGGCCGTGGAGAAGTGCCTCGACCTGCTGGGCCAGGAGAAGTTAGACGACATTCGCCTCAATCTGGCGCACGCCCTTCTGTCCCACTTCGCCTCCGAGGGAATCGAGGCGGCACGGCAACTCCTCGTGGGCCGGCCACTCGACTTCAACAGCCGAGATCTGAGAGACGACTGGTGGAAACCGCCACGATCATGGGCGAGCGGTTCCCCGAATACGACGAGTGGCAGGCCGCGCAGGGCTGAGCAGGAAGAACACCGGAGGACGATGGAGTCGCTCGCGGGCGACTGGAAAGGTCAGATGATTTACGCCCTATCGAAGCTGGGCGGCAAGGACGTCGCGGACGTGCCCCGGCCCAAGCCGTCCGCCCCGGCTCCTCCTCGCCCGGCTCCGCGCCGCAAGCCGGAGGGCCGGCAGAAGATCGGGAGGAACGCTCCTTGCCCCTGCGGGAGCGGGAAGAAATTCAAGAACTGCTGCATGAGGAAATAACGGGAGGAGCACCGCCATGCCACAAAGGAAGAAACCGCGATCCCAGCAACCGGCCCGATGCGCTGGGAGTTCGATCCGGACATCCCGACGAGCGACTTCTTCGAGGAACGCCCTTTGAGCGATCTCTGGAACCTGCAAGAGGCGGTCGAGAACTTCGTCTTCATGCTGAAGCAGAAGGACTTCCTGACCTGGGAGGCGGTCGTCTGCCTAGAGCAGGACCTCCCGCTCACCGATCAGCAGGAGAGTGCGGTGAACGACCTGATCTCGTTCAGCGACACTCCGGACGACCGAATCCTGTACATCAACGAGATCGCACGGCCCAGCGAACCCTGGTACGTCATCCTGAATCAGATCGCGCCCCACTTGTTGATCGAGCCGTTCCGGACTTTCGACTCGCATGAAGAAGTGAAGTCGGAAGGCTGGCCCCAGATCGCGACGGCTTTGCAGGAACATGGTCAGGGCCTGTCGTTGCCCCCAGGCGTGGCGTCGTGCGAGGAGGTCGTTTCTGCCGACTTGCGGCACAAGCTCTGGCTGCAATATTGCTTCGACGCTCTGGGTGGTCTCGGGCAGGTAGCGGACATGACTCTCGAAGACCCTGAAGAGCGATGGCGCATCGACCACTTCACCACTCGCCTCCGGGAGCGCAAGGAGAGCGTGGCCCACTTCGGGCTGACGTTGGAATCGATGCTCACCAGGGTCATCCTCCCGGAACGGGACCGGCCCATCTTCATCAAGCTGATGCAGGAGAAACTGGGTCTGCGTTCGGCCCAGGAGCCGATCGCGGAACACCTTTAATCTGGAGGATGATCATGGATCCCCGCGAGATCATCGAATCGACAGTGCCGATGCCGCCCGCAACATTCTCGACCGTTTCGGCGTCGAGAAGGCGATGGGTTACTTGATCGGTGAGAAGTTCCTCAACTTCCTCGAGGTCGCCGAAAACAACGGCGAATGGCGGAAACTCATCCCGGACTTTGTTGCCGAGATCCTGTCCATCTTCGAACCCCACCAACTTGTCGAGTACCTCGATACGCCACGACGCCTGGGAGCGTTGGGGCATGCCGCCAGCGAGGAAGCGCATCGGATGTTGCGAGCCGACCTGGATGAGTCGGAAAAGGCTCGCGAGGATGCCAGGAACCTGATGTTGCTGGAATGGGCCAGGGAGTTGCTCCTCGACGAGCGGAGACCATGACCTGCCGCTCACTTGGGCGCGGGTCTGCCCACGAGCCCATGAAGTAGAGGCGACGAGGCGAGGTCGCGGCCCCAATGAAGCAATTCTGGACAGGATGGACAGGATGAAGTCTTCCCCGACACCATCGTCGCGGTCCCATGGAAGCGGCCTCGTTCCCACGCTCCAACAGGGCCGAGACGACGCCCAGCGTCGCAAGCCGACACTCCCACGCCAGGAGCGTTCGTCATTAGTCAAAACGTACAAGCATGCAGTCTTAAGTCTTTATGACACCGGCCTTTGCGGCTCGTGATGGCCAGATGAACACAAGACGCAAACTCTTAGCCGCATTGTACTTGCGACGTTTTGACTAATGACAAACGCAGGAGCGTGGGAGCGAGGATTCCGCGTGTGCTCCGCAACCCGCTCTCACACCAACCCGGCTCCGTTGCGACTGTCTCCGTTTTTTCCTTGATATTCGTGGCGTCATCCTTTCCAATTCCCAGTAGGGCACCTCTCCGAATCTGCCAATGAACCTCAGGAATCCTGATCGTGTTCAGTTCGCAAAGACCCGCAAGGAGATCGACTCATGGGTTTCATGACGGCCGTTTTCGAGGTCCTGGATTTCGATCCATCGGTTCAAAAGGCACGGAAGCTGGAGTGGGATGGAGACCTGGACGGGGCGATCCGCAGCCTGGAGGCGACGATCCGGCCAAGGGTACATCGCCGATGCGGCTGGACAAGCTGGGATGGCTGTACGTGGAGAAGGGCCAGCCGCAGGAAGCATTGACCTACTGCGACCAGGCCGTCGCGGCCAGCAACGGGAAAGCCAAGTACCAGGCGACGCGCGCCCGGGCGCTCTCGTCGGCTCGGGCGGTTCGACGAGGCGTTGCCGCTGATGCAGGAGCAGTTCCGGAAGAACAAGATGGACATATTTAACTCATCGGAGATGTGTCAATTACTGGTGGACATGGGCCGAGGCGCCGAGGCCCTCACGATCTTCCAGGACATGCAGAACCGGTTCGGCGCCGAGGCTGGCTCGCCCTTGGCCAACAAGATCGGCATGACCGGGGCCTACGAGGCCGCCAAGGACCGGCTCCGTGCGGTGAACGTGATCTGATCTGACCGGTCCCGCCTGGCTCTCCACCATCGAGCTTCGATCGCACCGTCGGAGTCGAGGAAAGGCATCGGTGGCGGGAGAGCCTCGGCCATATCCGTGTCATCGCGGCCCGAGCTTCGCCGAGCGGATTGAGCTGGATGGGGTCGGAGACCGTGCCCGGCGCCGAGACCTTCTGGCAGAACTCCAGAATCGTGCGGCTGTAGAGGCCCGGCTCGGCGTGGAGCAGGTCGCCGTGATCGGCGCCCGGGATGAACATCAACCGGCCATGGGTCGCGACCCGGCCGTGGAGGGCGCGGGCCTCCTCGGGACGTGCCCGGCGGTCGGCCGCGCCGGCCAGGATCAGCACGGGCACGTCGTCGGGGATTCCGGCGATGGCCTTGAAGGGGGAGATCTCGTCGAGGTGGGGCAGGAAGACGGGCGCGACCAGCCGCAGGCCCGCGTAGGCGACCAGGTTGATCACGGGGGGAAGTGCCAGCTCGGTGCGGTTCCAGACTGCGACCTTGAGGTCCTGGTAAGGGCTCTCCAGGATGTAGCCCCGGACACGATGCGACAGCTCCCGGGCGGCGAAGACGGCCGCCGCCGCACCCATCGAGTTACCATCGACGATCACCGGCCGGCCGGGCCGTCGGGCTTCCAGGAATGCGACTGCGGCAATCACATCGTGACGGGCGCCGAAACCGATGTCGTCGTAATGGCCCGTGGAGTCGCCGTGGGCCCGGAGCGTGACCATCAGCACCGCGTACCCCTGGGTTGCGAGGATCTCGGCCCGGCCCAGGCTGTTCTGACGCCTTCCCTTGTGACCGTGGAGCACCAGCACGCTCGGCGCGTCGTCGCGGCCGTCGACGAACCATGCGCCGAGCTCCTCGCCGTCGCGGGTCGCAATGCGGTGGCTCTCCAACCGGCCCCAGGACAGGCTCGGCGCGGGCTCGTCGAACCGGGCCTCGAGGCGATGGGTCAGCCGATACGCGACCGCCGACGAGATGAGGAGCCAGGCCGCGAACAGGATGGCCCAGGCGACGATCAGCCGTCGCAAGGCTCGGCGCCTCCAGAATCCAGGCAGACGCAGCTTGAACATACGCGGCATTCCCTCGGGACGCGGAGAGCGGTCTCCTTCAGTTCTACTCGGCTCAAGGCTATTACCCCGGCCAGGAAGATCCGCACGCTGGCGGATACTAGCCCAGACGCGCCAGCGAGGGTCCCCTGCGATTTCCCTCGCCGGCGCGTCGGCCTGGTATCATCGCCCTGTTCCTGTCTTCCGGAAATACTACCCGGCCAGGAAGATCCGCACGCTGGCGCAATACTGGCCCGACGCGCCGGCGAGGGTCCCTGCGATTTCCCTCGCCGGCGCGTCGGCCTGGTATCACGAGCGAATCTCGCGGGGAAGATCTTGCGCATCGAGCACATAATGGATGACCGCTTCCAGTCCTTCCTCGTCGTTGATGAACAATCCGCTGCCGCGTTCGGTCCACCACTTCTCACGGATCAGTTCCTCAGGGGGGGTGCCGGATGAGCCGAGCCCGGGCAGTTCCGCTCCTGTTCCAGACCTTTTAGTCGTCGGGTACACCATGCCTTGAACTGTTCACGGACGTCCTTCGGGTGCCGATGGGCGGCGACGACGACATGAACGTGATTCGAGCGACAGTTGACGGCGTAGAGCTTCCAACCCCGAACCCGGCAATGGTCCGTGATGGTCGTTTCCACGAGCCGGCGTTGTTCGTGATCAAGGAGACAGGCGTCCTCGGTCATGCGTTCGGCGGCCTCCCTCACCACGATGGGATCGGGTAGCTGCATCCCATACTGTACTGGACCCACCCCCGTTCGTCACCGGGCAGCCATGTCCCATAAGTGGTCCATGTCAGAAAGTAGGCAAGAGCCTCGGGCATGGGAGGTTCGCATTCGCGGCCAGACAGCTTCCGGCGACCGAAGCTCATTGGGATCTCCTGATCGTGTGTCTGTCCCCGACCAACAGCGAAAATGGATGATTCCTCCATACTAACAGCTTCACCAGCGCAATGCGTCACCTTGCGCAATGCGGGCGGAAGGAAGCGACGGAACACTGGGGATTGACCGGCGGACCCTCGCTCGCGCGTTGGGCTGGTATGCGCCAGCTCGGCGGCGTTGAGCCGGTCGGCGGTATCGAAGGCGGACCCTCGCTGGCGCGTCGGGCTGGCATGCGCGAGCGTGCGGATCTTCCTTGCCGGGATAATACCAGGTTTCGCGATCTTGAGGGAAGCCGACCCGCCACGAGTCCAGCCGGCTGCCTCGGATCGGTGATGGTAGTGACGGAGGCGGTCGCTCTGTTACCATGGGGATGTCAAACATCACGAAAGGAGGGTCGCCATGTCCGAGGTGATGGAAGGTGTGATCCATGGGAAGACGATCGAACTTGCGACTGACCCGGGCTTGCAAGACGGTGAGCGGGTCGAGGTCGTGATCCGTCGCGCGGGCCAACCGAAGGCTTGCGGCGCCGGGATCAGGGCGACTGCTGGTGCGCTGGCCCATCTCCCGCGTGAAGACTTCGACGATCTCGATGAGATCGTCCGCGACCGCCAGCGGTGGCCTTATCGCGAGGTCTCGGAATGACGTACTTGCTCGATACGAACATCATCTCAGAGCTTGTGAAAGAATCCAATGGAAGATACCAGATTGCGAATTGCGAATTCATAAATGCCTTTGAAATCAGGCTTTATATCCATTCGTAATTCGTAATTTGTCATCCGGAATCGATTTCTTCACATCCTCTCAGCCCATCTTCGCCGGCCAGCCGGGTTGCAGCATCGCTTCATCCAGCACGCGGGCCGAATGGCTGTCTCGACAATCGCCCTTGGCGAGCTCTATGCCTGGGCATTCGGCAAGGCCGATCCGAATTCCCTGTTGCACGTCATCGAAGAGTTGCTTGACGATCTGGCTATCCTCAACTTCGACGCGGCCTCCGCACTGGAGTTCGGCAAGCTGCGCATCGCCCTCCGCCGGGGAGGGATCACGGTCAGTCCCCCGACCTGATGATCGCATCAGCGGCCCTCGCTCATGATCTGATCGTCGTCACTGACAACACCAGTCACTTCGCGGTCATCCCGGGCTTGAGGCTGGAGAATTGGCTTGCTCCTTGATCATTCCTGGACACCAGGAGGCTACCCATGCCCGACGACCGCATCGCCACAGTTCGACCGATCGAGGAGATCGAGGCGAACGAGAAGGTCGCCGCGATCTTCGCCGACATCAAGGCCACCAAGAATCTCGAGTTCGTGCCGGCTTTCTGGCGGGTCATCGCGACCAACCCGGCGCAGCTCGAACTCGTCTGGAGTACGCTCAAGACGCTGATGCATCCCGAGTCGGTCGGCCGCTCGCGCGGCTCGACGCGAAAACGCGCGAGATCATCGCGCTGGCGGTCTCGGCGACCAACGGCTGCCCGTACTGCATCAACTCGCACACCGCCGCGCTGATCAAGCTCGGCCTGGACGAGGAGGCGCTCGGCGAGGTCATGGCGATCGTCGGCCTGTTCAACATGACCAATTCGCTGGCCAACGGCTACCAGGTCGAGCCGGACGTCCGGCCGAAACTGGATTGAGAATCGAGGTGTCTCACAACCCGCTGTGGACGACGGGAGGTCCTTGTGTTGACGACCTTGAAGCATTTTCTTGTGGAACTCGCGACCGATCGGGAGAAGCTAGCAGAATACCTGCGCAGTCCCGACGAGGTGGTGCAAGAGGCCGGGCTTTCGGAGGCAGACCGGGCCGCTCTCGAGAGCGGAGATCCCTCTGTTCTGGAAGCCCGCCTCGAGCTGGGAGACGCCCGTGGTTCCCCTCGCACACAAAACATCAAGGACGAACTGCGAACCGAGTCTTCAACATGGTTTGCTTGCCTTTTGCATGGAATCGGCTCCGTCTGGGAGCTGATCCCCCCGACTCCCACCATTCCCCGACGGACGACGGGTGAGGCACTTCGGGAAGATTGGCGGAAAATCGGCGGTGACCTTCATCGCGCAATCAACCGAATCCTCGCCGAACAAATGTGCGATTAATGGAAGACTCCTCGCTGATCGCCACCGCCCGACGCTCCCCCTCGTTCCCACGGTCCTCCGTGGGAATGCCGTCTGCGACGCTCCGCGTCGTCCGCCCGACATCGCACCCCCGGAGGACGCAGAGCGTCCCGGACGGCATTCCCACGCGGGGGATCGTCCCAAAGTACCTGATCGGCAGGTTGACAGTTCGAGAGCTCCTCCGCAGCCCGCCGTGCACACTAGCCCGATGCGCCGAGCGAGGGTCTTTTCCATTTTGCCGCAAGGACTTGCGGCAAACCCTCGCTGGTGCGTTAGGGCTAGTGTGGAGCGGACCCACAGGTGTCAGGGCTGAGGCGCCGTCAACCCCCGGTCTTGGGACGATCCCCCACGCGGAGCGTGGGAACGAGCTTAAGTCCTTTGCTGCCTCCAGGTTATCAGGAAAACCCGGTGGAGATCAGCGAGGAGTCTCACTTAATGGCCGATGAGATCCTCCCCTCGCCCGATTTGCTTCAGCGGTACGAGACCGTCTACAAGGGATCTGCCGAAGAAAACGAACCCTCATGAGTAGACCGAAATTACGAGATCGAGGTGTCCGATGACGCGTCGCTTCTTCGGTTGTCTTGTACTGGCTGCAAGTCTTCTCGCGCTGGGCGAGGGTCTCCTGACCCCGCCTCCTATTCGCCGAGCCGGGCTCGGGGTCTCCGACCGGTGCAGTCCGGCTCCCCTCCGGCCTCACCGCCCATTACGCGTATCACTTCAATCGCAACGCTCTCCGCGATAGCCGGCGCGCGGGAGATGCCCTCATCGCCCTGACCGAATCGGGCAACCTGCTGCGCCTCGACCTGGCCACGCTCAAGCTGACCCGCGAGTGGTTCGGGCCGGTGCCGGTCGTGTGCCTGGGCCGGGGGAAAACGGGCGCCGTGCTGGCAGGCTTCGAAGACGGCCGCGTCTGTCGGGTCGATCCGGTGACGCTCACCCTGACCGAGCTCGCTCGGCTGCCGGGAAAGCCGCAATGGGTCGGAGCCGTGGCCGATGACGCGGGCCAGACCCGCGAAAACCCGGCTCGTCGCTGTGGTCCAGCGAACGAAGGCGGTCACCGAGCGGAACGGGCGGAACGCTACGAGATCCCTACTCGGTCGTCCAGGACCTTGGTTCGGGTAAGAGCTATGCCCTGGACTTCAAGAAGACCGATGGCCCCGATCACGGACGCGACGCCTTCCTGATCGATCGCGAGCGAGCGGCTCTGGCTGGGCGCGGACAACGGTGAATGGGGGGCTGGTGCTGCTATCTGGATTTCAAAGCGGGAAAGGTCCATCCGTCTCCGGTGCGGAAATCGACGAGGAGACGACGGTCCGGTGTCTTCGGATTCACCGAGCTGCGCGACGGCCAGATCTGGGCCTATGGCGGCGCATCACGGTTCATCATGGGCGTGAGCGGCCGGGGTTACGTCAGCCGCGTCGACCGGCCAGGCCGAGCGCATCTTCCGGTAATCGCCACGGCCTCCCGAGCGAACAAGACCCGAGCGCCGGAATCTGCCACCGAGCGAACCGTCCTCAATTGCCGGTCACGCACATCATCGAGGACCCCAGGACCGGCGCGATCCTGGTCGTCTCCTTCAGCGATATCTTCCGGACCGATCGCGGCTCGCGCGATGGACGAAGCTGCATGAGCTGAAGATCGGCTACCGATGGGGCCGGCGCGATGCGGTCGGTGCCTATCCTTCGATCCGCTCCGTCTTCCCCATCGAGGAGCCGGGGAAGACCGCTCGGTCTGCTCTTCGCCACCCTGATGGACGGTTTCGTTCGCCTGGCCGACGGCAAGGAGACGCACCACCGCCTGCAACAGGTCAGCTCGGTCGACGTACGTCGTTCGGATCGAGAACTCGTCGGAAGGGATCCTGGCCTTCACGTCGGATGAGACACGGAGCGAACCCTGGAGGTTTCGGACGGGGCCTGGAAGCCAGGTCTCGTTCGCGCCGCCGTGCGAGCCGGCTCCCCACGCACCGGACTTCGAGGGTGAGCCCGAGCGCCGAGACTGGGACGAGACCATCACCTGGTCGGTCGCGACGGGGCGATCGTCACGGTCAGCTCGACGGCGGATCGGACCCGGGCACTCGGGCCACCGCTCGCTGGCGCAACGGCAAGGCCGAAGTGCTGGGTCGCGAGGACTCCGCCTGGATTCCCTGGCCTGTTTCCTGACGCCGGATGGACAGTTATGGAATGCGTATAACAGCGAACTTGTGCGATTCAACGAGGGGCCGATGGAGCCGTCGCCGCGCCAATGTGCCGAGCCCCGGCGGCGCGACCGCGGCCAGTGGATCGGCATCGGTGCGGCCTGCGCGCCGTCAACGAAGCCGGGCCGCCCTGGATCCTCCTCGACCGCCGAAGAGGCTTGCTCCGCCTGGCCTATGGTCCCAACTTCAAGGACCCCCGCCTGAAGTGCTCCCCTGCGCGACGGACGAGGCCAGCCCCTCAGAGGTCCGCGACGCGATCCCCTGGACCAAGGCCGAGTTCCTGCTGGCGACCGACCGGGGGCTGAAGCTCCTCGCGCTCGATGGGTCAAGCTGGCCGCGGCCCCGATCGACACGGCGGCCGTCGCATTTCCCGGCTCTGCCGAGACGGCCGGGGCCGGCTCTGGCTGGGAGGCGAGGGCCTGGCGGTCGTCGAGGTCGGCGGCAAGGCGCCTCACCCGCTCGACGACCTGCCGATGATGGGGCGTGTGACCGTCGATGCCCTCGCCGCCGATCCGGATCACCCCGACGGCGTCATCGCCGCGCTCGACGATCGCGGCGTTGTCTTTGTGCGGGTCACACGGGAATTGATCGGGGAGTCGTCGCATCGGCGGCGGCCCGGTGGACCAAATCCACACGTGTAGAATTAATGAAATTCTAAATATGAATTATAGTATATATATGTGGAAGTATGGCGCAATCACTTTCCGCGGAGGCCAGGGGCCGATGAGAAACGACCCGTCAAGGACCCGACCGGGCCGGTTCATCGTCGGCCTCGGGCCGCGACGAAACGGGTGCCATGCCGCCCCTGGCCGAATCTTCCGCTGATGCGACGCTAACTCCTTACTGGCCCTGGAGATCGGGGATGGCGACCCCCGCGAAATGTGGCCATGGAGCGCCGCCCATTGCCACGTTCCGGCCCTGGAGATCGGGGATGGCGACCCCCGCGAAATTTGCCCATGGAGTGCCCACCAGTGCTACGCTCCGGGGTGGGCACGATGCCAACCGAAGGAGAGGTCTGCGACTGCGCCCCGACGGGAGACCGGGGCTCCAGAAGACGTCGGCGACCCTTCGGGTGCCCGGAGCCGGCGCCCAACGGTGTCAACTGGAAAACGGCAAGTTGTTCCCGGCCGGTTCCTGAGTAGCGGGCTCCGCGAGCACCGGTACGCGTCTCGCGCCATCCCGAAGCGTCCGGACCGCGACTCGTCATCCGACGGGCGTCCCGGGATTGCTGGGCATCCGGATGAACGCGGATTTGCTGGGGTCGGAGGCCGCGGCCTGGGCTTTCGCCACCCGATCCATGCCCGCGTCACCTGTGCCGGAGTCTGGTAGCGGATCTCCGGCCGTTTGGCCAGCATCTTCTCCACGACGTCCTGGAACTCGTCGGGGATCGAGTCCTGGAATTTCTTGGGCGGGACGGGATCGTCCTGCCGGATCTTGGCGACGGTCTCGACCAGGGTCTTCCCCTCGAACGGGGCCTTGCCGGTCAGGAGGGTGTAGAGCGTGGCTCCCAGGCTGTAGATGTCGGCACGGATGTCGACGTCCACGTCGCCGCGGGTCCGCTCGGGGGCCATGTAGGCCACGTTGCCCACCAGCTCGCCCGGGCGGGTCGGCGGCCCTGGCCTCGGTCCCGTCGACCACCTCGGCCAGCATCATGTCGCCGAGCTTGGCGACCTTGTCCTTGGAGCGGATCAGGATGCTCTCCGGCGAGACGTTGCGATGGATGATGTGCTTCTCGTGGAGGGCTTCCAGCGCCCCGGCGATCTGCATGCCCAGCGATAAGCGTGTATCGCCAGTTGATCATCTTCGCGTGCCCAGCCGCTCGATCACCTTGATGAGCGACTCGCCCTCGACGTACTCCATGGCGAACCAGCAGGTCTCGCCCTGCTTGCCCGCGCCGCAGAGGGCGATCAGGTTGGGGTGGTGCATCCCCGACGGCGGTCTTCATCACCTGCATGAACCGCTTGAGGCTTTCTTCGTCCTGGGTGAAATCGGCATAGAGGACCTTGATGGCCACGTCCTTGCCGTCACGGGTGTTGCGGGCCTTGTAGACCGTGCCCGTGCTGCCCCGCGCCAGGATCGGCCCGAGCTCGTAGTGCGAGATCGATCGTGCCGGTCAGGACGCTCCTCGTCGGTCCGGATCGCGGGCTGGAAGGCCGACTTCTGGGCCTCCTCCAGATTCTGGGTATCGGCGATGGCGGAGGTGAACAGCTTCAGCCGCGTGTTGCCGACCTGGAGCTCCTCGCCGTGCTTCAGGGCATGCTCCTCGATCTTCTGCCCGGCGATGAACGTCCCGCCGACGCTTTCCAGGTCGGTCAGCAGGAACTCGCCTCCCTCGCATCGCAGCTCGCAATGCAGCCGAGCCACGGCCGCGTCCGTCAGCCGCGTGTCGGTCTTCTCGCCCCGGCCGATCGAGAGCGTGGTCCCCTCGATCAGGTTGAAGACGCGACCCTGGTCGGGGCCGGCCACCACTCGCAAATAGGCGTACATGGAGAACCCCCCTTCTGGACGTGCACCCGGTCCGGGGTTCGTCGCGAGCTCTCCTCCGAGGATCGGCGGTGTCGCGAGGACCCGGGCCGTCGAATCAGGAAGAAATGGCGACATCTGCGCGACGCGGTCGATCCGATCGCCAAGGCGACTTGCACCTGGTGAATGATCGATGCGAAGCGACAGGACTGCGCAACGTCGGGCCGGGCGACTATCGGACGAGTCTCCGATAACCTCGGAACAGCCTCGCTCAAGAGATAGGACGACACGACTTCGGCAGACAATCGAGGTGGCTCTCGACGATTCTTGAATATCAATCTACAGAACAGGACCGCACGACGCCAGACCCTGATGAAGCTGATTCCAATAATCTTTGAACTATGAATTTAGTGGATGGTGGGTGACGGGTGGCGAGGAGCGAGATACCGAACGGACCGATCCTGTCTGGCCACGCGCCACCCGCCGACATCCGAATCAGACGCTCATCCCCTGGAACTTGGCGATCCGCTCGAGTGCGCGGGCCGCCTCGGCGGGGGTCTGGTAGCGGAGTTCGGGGCGTTTGGCCAGCATGACCATCACGGCGTCCTGGAACTGGTCGGGGATGGAGAGCTGGAACTTCTTGGGGGACGGGGTCGGCCTGGCGGATCTGGGCGATGGTTTCGACGAGGGTCTTGCCTTCGAAGGGAGGCTTGCCGGTCAGGAGGGCGTAGAGGGTCGCGCCCAGGCCGTAGATGTCGGCGCGGGTGTCGACCTCGACGTCGCTGCGGGTCCGCTCGGGGGCCATGTAGGCGATGTTGCCGACCAGCTCGCCGGGCTTGGTGATCTGCTTGGCCTTGATCCCTTCCATCGCCTTGGCCAGCATCATGTCGCCGAGCTTGGCCACCTTGTCCTTGGTGCGGATCAGGATGTTTTCCGGCGAGATGTTGCGGTGGATGATGTGCTTCTCGTGAGCGGCCTCGAGGGCCTGGGCGATGTGCGCACCCACGGTCAGGGCGAACCGCCAGTCGAGCATCTTCAGGGTGCCGAACTTCTCGATGAGCTTGGTGAGCGGCTCGCCGTCGACGTACTCCATGGCGAACCAGCAGGTCGTGCCCTGCTTGCCGGCGGCGTAGAGGGCGATCAGGTTGGGGTGATGCAGGCCGACGACGGTGGTCATGGCGCGGATGAACCGCTGGACGTCCTCCTCGTCGCTGGTGAAGTCGGAGTGGAGGACCTTGAAGGCGACGTCCTTGCCGTCCTTGGTGTCGCGGGCCTTGTAGATGGTGCCCGTGTGCCCCTTGGCCACGATGGGGCCGAGCTCGAAGTGCGAGATCGTCGTGCCGGTGAGGACGCCCTCATCGGGCTTGAGCTCGCGTGCCGGCTTCTGGGCCGCCATCAGGGTCTGGGCGTCGGGGATGCCGGTGGTGTGCAGCTTCAGACCGAGTGCCGCCGATCTGGAACTCCTCGTCGTGCTTCAGGGCGTGCTCCTTGATCTTCTGGCCGCCGACGAACGTCCCGCCGACGCTGTCCAGGTCGATGAGGGTGAACGTGGTCCCCTCCCATTTCAGCTCGCAGTGGAGCCGAGAGACGGACCCGTCGGTCAGCCGGGTGTTGGACTTCTCACCCCGGCCGATCACGGTGGGTATGCCCTCGATCAGGTCGAAGGTGCGGCCGGCGTCGGGGCCGGCGGTGACTCTCAGATAGGCTTGCATGGAGCGACTCCGTGTTGATGGATCTGGCCTGACCTGGCCTGGTTTGGCTCTGGCTCCGGGCTCGTGTTGACCGTAAGTACCTTCGTCGCGGGAGAAACGGCGATGTCCCCTGACGCAATCGATTCACCTCCGTCGAGGGGGCCGGTAGAATCGGTGAATCCATAATTTAACCCATGGAACCGACCAATGCCAGATGAGGATCAGGGTTCGATCACGCGATGGATCGCCGGAGTGAAGGGGGGCGACCTTGCGGCCGCTCAGCCGTTGTGGGAGCGGTACTTCGCCCGGATGGTGGACCTGGCGCGTGCGCGGCTGCGCGCGTCGGGGCGCCGGGACGCCGGCAGCGACGAGGAGGATGCGGCGCTGAGTGCCTTCGACAGCCTCTGCGCGGGGCTGGCCCGGGGCCAGTTCCCCCAACTGGCCGACCGCGACGACCTCTGGCGGCTCCTGGTGGTCATCACCACGCGGAAGGTCCAGGCGCAGGCGCGCCGCGGGCTCCGCCAGAAGCGCGGCGGCGGCCTCGTCCGCCCGGCCTCCGAATTGGCCGACCCCGGCGACGGCGACGGCGACGACGACGACATCCTGGCCCGGGCCGTCGGCTCCGAGCCGACGCCCGAGTTCGCCGCCATGGTCGCCGAGGAATACCGACGGCTCCTCGATCGCCTGGGCGACGACGTTCTCCGCAAGGTCGCCGTCCTCCGCATGGAAGGGTACACCACCGACGCGGTCGCCGATCAGCTCGGCTGCGCCCGCCGCACCGTCGCCCGGCAACTGGCCCTGATCCGCAGGATCCTGACCGGCGGAATCGCCCTGATGCCTGTCACAGTTTCGCGACGAGTGGACATGTCCCGGTAAGGTGCCCTGCGAGCACCGTCCCGACGCGATCATCGAGGGTTCGTCGGGTACCTTGCGCATCGATGGTTGTATCGCCCTAACTCCGTGTAATCGATAGGACATCCGATGAACGAGCCGACGAGCCCTCGTTTCGATGACCTGGACCCCGACCTCGCCCGTCGCATCGATGTGGTCTGCCGCCGGTTCGAGGCCGACTGGCGAGCGGGAAACCGGCCGACGATCGGCGACTACCTGGCTGAACTCCCCGATCAGGGCCGATCGGCTCTGCGCGCCGAGCTGGCGGCGCTGGAGAGGGAGCTACGCCAGTCGGAGGAGATCGGCGCGCCGGCTCCGAGGCCCCGCTGTCCTCGGTCGCCGAGGCGCCGACCATCGCGCCGGGTCCACCTCCGACCTTGCCGATGGAAGGCCTGCGCGCCTCATCGGTCCACGAGGAGGCCACTCTGCTGCCCCGGGATGAGGCCACCGTCGACCTCGGCACAGCCGAGCCGGCGCAAGCGCGAGGCCCGATCACCGGCCCGCGATCCGCTACTTCGGCGACTACGAGATCGTCCGCGAGCTCGCCCGCGGCGGCATGGGCGTCGTCTTCCAGGCCCGGCAGGTGAGCCTCAACCGGCCCGTCGCGCTCGAAGATGATCCTGGCCGGCCAGCTCGCCAACGAGACTGACGTCCGCCGCTTTCATATCGAGGCCGAGGCGGCGGCCAACCTCGACCATCCGGGGATCGTGCCGATCTTACGAGGTCGGCGAGCACGAGGGGCAGCATTATTTCAGCATGGGCTTCGTCGAGGGGCAAAGCCTCTCGCAGACGGCTGGCCGACGGCCCGCTCCCGCCTCGCGAGGCCGCCGAGCTGATGGTGAAGGTGGCCGAGGCGATCGAGTATGCCCACCAGCGCGGCGTGATTCACCGCGACTTGAAGCCGGCCAACATCCTGCTCGACCAGAGCGGCAATCCGCGCGTCACCGACTTCGGCCTGGCGAAGAAGCTGGAGGGGGACAGCGGGCTGACCGGCTCGGGCCAGATCATGGGTACGCCCAGCTACATGCCGCCCGAGCAGGCGGGAGGGCAAGCGCGGCGACGTGGGTCCGGCGGCCGACGTGTATGCGCTGGGGGCGACGCTGTATGCCTGGTGACCGGCCGGCCGCCGTTCCAGGCGGCCACGGCGATGGACACGGTGCTCAGGTCATCAGCGACGAGCCGGTCCCGCCGCGGCGGCTCAATGCGTCGGTGCCGCGCGACCTGGAGACGATCTGCCTGAAGTGCCTGGAGAAGGAGCCGGGGAAGCGGTATGCCTCGGCGTCGGCCCTGGGCGAGGACCTGCGGCGCTACCTGGCGGGCGAGCCGATCGGGCGCGGCCGGTCGGGCGGCGGAGCGAGCCTGGCGGTGGTGCCGGCGCAATCCGTGGTGGCGAGCCTGGCGGGCGGCATCGTACTGGCCTTGGTGCTGGGCACGGTGGTGGCGACGTACTTCGCCGTCCGCGGCCGATCATGAGGCGCAACGCGTCCGGGACGAGAAGCAACTCAGCGACCGCCGCCTCTATATCGCCGAGATGAACCTGGCTCAGCGGGCGTGGCAGGAGGGCAACCTGGACCTGTTCCAGAGACGCCTGAAGCCTATCTACCGAAGCAGTTGGACGCCCCCGATCTGCGCGGCTTCGAGTGGTATTATCTGGATCGGCTTCGCCAACTGGAGCTTCGTACCCTCGGCGGACACTTAGACCGCGGCAGCAGCATCGCGTATAGCCCTGACGGTCGCACCCTCGCCTCCGCCGGTGCCGACGGCATCGTGCTCTGGGACGCCGCCAGCGGAGAAGTTCACAGACTGGGCCGGCGCGCACATGCGCGGGGGCTCTTACACGCGCGGGGTCTATGGCGTGGCGTTCAGCCCCGACGGCCGTACCCTCGCCTCCGCCAGCGGGGACACAACCGTGAAGCTCTGGGATACCGTCACCGGGACGGAAGTCCGGACCCTGAACGGGCACGCAGGCGTCGTCACATGCTTGGCGTACAGTCCCGACGGCCGTACCCTCGCCTCCGCCGACGGGGACGGCACCGTGAAGCTCTGGGATACGATCACCAGGAAGGAAATCGGGGACCTGCGCGGGCACACGCCGGAGTCACGTCGCCTGGCCTACAGCCCCGACGGCCGTAGTCTCGCCTCCGCCAGCGGGGACTCAACTGTCGAAACTCTGGGATACCGTCACCGGGACGGTAGTCTGCACCCTGAGCGGGCACCCGGTCTGGGTCTAGGGCCTGGCCTTCAGTCCCGACGGCCGCACCCTCGCCTCCGCAAACGGGGAGGGCACGGTGACGCTCTGGGACACGGCCAGCGGGAGGGAAGCCCAGACCCTGCGGGCACTCGGGCACGGTCGCGGGTGTGCCCTACCGCCCCGACATACGCGACAAAGGCAACATTTTGGTCACCTCCAGCTCGGGCACGGTGGCGGGTGTGCGTCTACAGCCCCGACGGTCGCACCCTCGCCTCCGCCGGCTGTGGATGGCACCGTGAAGCTCTGGGACGCCGCCACCGGGAAGGAAATCCTGACCTTGCGCGGGCAATCCGGGTTTGTCCTCAGTACGGAGTACGGTCCCGAAGCGCGGCGTACAGCCCCGACGGCCGCACTCTCGCCGTCGCCAGTGCGGACAATTCCGTGCAGTTCTGGGACACCGCTACCGGGAAGGCGATCCGGACCCTGGCGCAGTCCGCGGGGCGCTACAGATGCTGGCATACAGTCCCGACGGTCGAATTCTCGCCTCGGTTACCAGCGACCGAACCGTGAAGCTCTGGGACGCTACCACGACTGAGGAGGTCTTGGTCCTCGCGGGCACTCGGGCACGGTCGCGGGTGTGGTCGTACAGCCCCGACGGTCGAACTCTCGCCTCGGCGAGCGGGGACCAAACCGTCAAGCTCTGGGACGCCGCCACCGGGAAGGAGGTCCGCACCCTCCGCGGACATGCCGGAGCGGTCCTCGGCGTGGCGTACAGCCCGGACGGCCGCACCCTCGCCTCCGCGAGCGAGGACAGAACCGTCAAGCTTTGGGACGCCGCTGACGGGCAAGGAGATCCGGACCCTGCGCGGGCACGGGACGGGGTCGGTGGCGTGGCATTCAGCCCCGACGGCCGCACCCTCGCCTCCGCGAGTTCGGACAACACCGTGAAGCTGTGGGATGCCGCCATCGGGAACGGAGATCCGGCACCATCCGCGGACACGGCTATGCGGTCGATTGCGTGGCGTACAGCCCGGACGGCCGCACCCTCGCCTCCGCCGGCGTGGACGGACCGTGAAGCTCTGGGACGTCATTACCGATGCGGAAGTCCAGGAACTCCGAACGACCCACGTCACTCACTTCCGCACGCTCGACGTACTGGGACAATACCAAAGGTCAGATGGTCACGTCTGTTCCCCGGGCCGCCCAAGCCTACAACGGGATCGTGGCGTACAGCCCGGACGGCCGCATCCTGGCCTCCGCCAGTCCGGACAAGACCGTGCAGCTCTGGGACGCCGCCGGGAAGGAAGTCGGCACCCTGCTCGGACATTTCGGAGCGGTTTTCGGCGTGGCGTTCAGCCCGGACGGCCGCCGCTCGCCTCCGCCAGCACGGACGGGACGGTCAAGTTCTGGGACACGACGACGGGGCAGGAGGTTTTGACCCTGCCCGGGCACGCCAACGCGGTCAATGGCGTGGCGTTCAGCCCCGACGGCTCCCAGCTCGCCTGCGCCTGTCGAGGGCGGCACCGTCAAAATCTGGGACGCCACGCCGTTGACCCCCGAGTTGCGGACGATCCGCGAGGCCAGGAGCGTCGTGGAGTTCCTCTTCGCCCAGAGATTGCCGGCCGCCGAGTCCTGGCCCGCATCCGCCGCGATCCCACGATCAGCGACGAAGTCCGTCAGCGCGCGCCCTGGACCTTGCCGAACCTCGCGTGCAGGCTCTGGTGAACGATGAGGCCGATCGCCTGGTGCGATCGCTCTTCGACAAGCTGGTGTTGAAGGACGACGTCCTGGAAGGGCTGCGGCCGACACCACTTTGAGCAAACCGGTGCGAGAGCAGGCCCTGGCCCTGACGGAGCGCTGGGCGGATGATCCGAACCGCCTCAATGAGGCCAGTTGGGCCGTGGCCCGCCGGCCGGATGCCGCGCGCCGGCCTATCGCCGGGCACTGCGAGTGGCCGAGGTCGCCTGCCGGCTCGCGCCGAACAACGGCCTGTACCTCAACACGCTGGGAGTGGCCCAATACCGCTCAGGGAGGTACTCGGACGCCGTGACCACGCTGATGCGGTCCGACCAGCTCAATGCGCAGCCCCTCGGCGGCTCGGAGCCCGCGGACCTGGCCTTCCTGGCCCTGGCCCAGCACCGCCTGGGCCAGACCGAAAAGGCCCGGGACACCCTGCGTCGGCTGCGGGAGACGATGAAGAAGCCGGAGCGGGCCAAGAATCAGGAGTCGCAAGGATTCCTGCGCGAGGCCGAGACGATCGAGCAAGACCTGGTCTTCCCGGCCGATCCGTTCGCACTCTGAAGTGCCGTGAAGAAGCGGCGCGGCGAGACCCATCGGGGAATGAGAACCAAGGACCAATTCCGATGAACGAGCAACCCAGCCATAACCTCGACGGTCTGGATCTCGACCTGGCCCGGCGGATCGACGCGGTCTGCCGCCGGTTCGAGGCCGACTAGCGCGCGCGGGAAAACGGCCGCCGATCGACGACTATCTCGGCCGATGTCCCCGAGGAGGGCCGGTCTGCGCTGCGGCCGAGCTGGAGGCCCTGGAGCAGGAGCTGCGCCGGTCGGAGGAGACCGAGTGCGCGATCCGAGGTCGCGCCGGCTTCGTGATCGCCGAGGCGCCGACCATCGCTCCGGGTCCAGCCGCCCACCGCTGCCGATGCCGGGCCTGGCGACCCTCGGTCCACGAGGAGGCCACCCTGCCGCCCCGCGATCAGGCCACCGTCGACCTCGGCCCATGCCGACCGGCGCCAGCCCGAGGCCCCGATCACCGGCCCGCATCCGCTACTTCGGCGATTACGAGATCATCCGCGAGCTGGCCCGCGGCGGCATGGGCGTCGTCTTCCAGGCCCGGCAGGTGAGCCTCAACCGGCCCGTCGGCGCTCAAGATGATCCTGGCCGGCCAGCTCGCCGACGAGGCTGAGGTCCGCCGCTTCTACATCGAGGCCGAGGCGGCGGCGAATCTCGACCATCCGGGGATCGTGCCGATCTACGAGGTCGGCGAGCACGAGGGGCAGCATTATTTCAGCATGGGCTTCGTCGAGGGCCAGAGCCTCTCCCAGAGGGTTGGCCGCACGGTCCGCTGCCGCCCCGCGAAGCCGCCGCGCTGATGGTGAAGGTGGCCGAGGCGATCGAGTATGCCCATCAGCGCGGCGTGATCCACCGCGACTTGAAGCCGGCCAACATCCTGCTCGACCAGGCCGGCAATCCCGCGCGTCACCGACTTCGGCCTGGCGAAGAAGCTGGAGGGGGACAGCGGCTTGACCGGCTCGGGCCAGATCATGGGTACGCCCAGCTACATGCCGCCCGAGCAAGCGGGCGGCAAGCGGGGCGACGTGGGCCCGGCGGCGGATGTGTATGCGCTGGGGGCGACGCTCTATGCACTGGTGACGGGCCGGCCGCCGTTCCAGGCGGCGACGGCGATGGACACCGTGCTCGAGGTCATCAGCGACGAGCCGGTCCCACCGCGGCGACTCAATGCGTCGGTCCCGCGCGACCTGGAGACGATCTGCCTGAAGTGCCTGGAGAAGGAGCCGGGCGAAGCGGTATGGCGACGGCGGCGGCCCTGGCCGAGGAACTGCGGCGGTACCTGGCGGGCGAGCCGATCGTGGCGCGGCCGGTGACGCGATTCGAGCGAGCGGTCAAGTGGACACGGCGGAAGCCGGCGATCGCCGCGCTGTTGGGGTTGGTCGCCCTAGCCTGGATTCCCACGGTACCGAAATTGCTAACAAATAGCCGGGAATATTGCGCATTTGTCGATGCAATGATGTTAGTTTTCCACTTTACACCACGCCCGGCCGAAGTGCCAGAATGAGATTACCCGAAGACCAGCCGCAGCCGCTTGCGGCCCAGCCATGGCACGACTTCATCCGTCTTATCGAACCCGGCCGCCAGCAGCAACGGGTTGTGGGCACGCTTCTGGAACCGCACGACGATTTCGCCCTCGGTGATCGAGATTTCCGCCGAGGCGTCGACGAAATCGCGGAAGAGATGCCGGGACTTCGCGACCTCGTAACCGATTGCCGATGCGAACCGCCAGCAGGCGATACAGGCTGCTGGCCATGAGCGTCAATTGCAAGTCGCAGTTGACCTTCATGGCAACCGCCGAAGAGAGAGCATCCATGTGGAAGAAATCGATCCCGTCCTCGATGTTGTTCTCGATGAGCATCCGCTGAGCGTAGCGTCCGATGAGGTGGGGAGCGGATCGGCTGAGTTGGTTGGTCAGAAGCAGGGTCGGTTCCTCGTGCCCCAGTTCGGCGATGGTCAATTGACGGAGCGGGCCGTCGTAGTCGTTCAGCGTGATCCGCTGGTCCAGGACGCGCGGAGTCTTGTACGCCCGGGAGGCGCTCTCCAGTTCGATCCGTCGCCAGGCCGACGCCGGTGTCTGCGCCGTCGCGTCGAGGAGCTTCTTGGATCGTCGCCGCAACGTGATGAACTGGATTCCCATCCGGTTCAGCTTGTTGCAGGTTGGCGTAGGTCGTCAGCTTGGAGTCGAAGATGAGTTCCTCGGGCAGATGGCCGGTCCGTTGCTTCCAGAACTCGACGAAGCGGAGGATCTCATCGTTCTGCTCGTCCTTGCCCAACTCCCCGTTGGCGTAGCAGAAGACGCGGGTGTCGGCATCCTGGGCCAGGAACGCCAGCATTCCCTTCTGCCTGCGGCTCCGCTTGGAGACATAGTGCTTCTCGACCAGGGCATCGTCGCCGTGGAAGGGGATCGTGTGGAAGTCGAGGTCGAACGACGTCCCCCATTTCAGGCCCAACCGGCTGACCGTGTCGAACCAGTCGCGCATCAAGATCGGATAGCACGCCGGTTCGATCCGGCAACTGTATTCGGTCAGGAACGACCGTTTCGGAATGACATTCAGACCGGCGAACAGGGCCAAGCCCTCGTCGAGCACGGAGCTCATCACGTGACTGTGGCGTGCGTTCCCGAAGAGCTTCAGTGCCAACAGCGATCGTACCGCGCACGCGGCCGGGACCATCTTCGACCCGGGGAATCCAGCCCGGGCGAGGAGCTTGTCCAGGCCGGCGGACCTCAGCCATGGGAGGAACAGGAACAGGCCGCCGAACTTGGTGCGGAAATTGCGCGGCGTCAGGTCGAGCTCGCGGACGTCGGCCATTTCGGCAACCATGGGGCGGGACTGGTCGGGCCGCTCGTCGTCAAACCGCCGCGGCAGCTTGGCGAAGCCTTCCGCCTTCAAGATCGCGGCGATGGCCGCCGGACTCAACGACTCGCCGTCACGGGCGAGGGCGCGGCTGATGTCGTGGACGGAGAGGTTCTGCTTCCGCAGCGCGATGACCTGTTCCCGCAGCCGATTCTGCTTGCCGGGAGGTCGACCGACGCCTGCGGACTCGGACGAAGAAGTCGCGTTCGGGTCTGATTGCGAAACTCATGCACCAGGACGCGGAAGCTGCCGGGCGTGTAACCGAATCGAGTGGCCACCTCGGCGGAGGGGACACCCTCGACGAAGAAGGCTCGGAGGGCTTCGTATTGTCGATGTGTGGAGTTGGCGGGCTCCAAGAAGCGGCGGGCCAGTGTTAGGCGATCTCTAGAATTATCGTCCATGATGCCACGGTGTCATCCTGGTCTCGAGTCGTTCCTTGATACGTCAATGGATATCGGAAAAACCCTTGGAATTGAGCGGGAAAACGACATTCGGAAACGAATCTACATGACTCGCATGCTTGGGCTGACGTTTTGGATAACCGGTCGATCGTTCTTGGATTCCGAAGAACAAAGGCGATGGCGGATATCGCTGGATTTTAAGGAGTTTCCCGCTCGATAGCAAGCCGACTTGTTAGCCGAATTTGGTCTCATGGGAATCCAGGCTAGTGACGGCGCTGGGGCTCGGGGGTGTGTTCTGGCAATGGCGTGCGGCGGTCCAGGCCCGCAACGATGCTCAGGCTCGCGAGCAAGACGCGCTCCAGGCCCGCCACGACGCCGAGCGGGAAAGTGAGCGGGCGAAGGCCCAGACCGAGCTGGCCGAGCAACGACTGCAAGACGCTCTCAAGGCCCAAGCCAAGGAAAGGGAACAGACCCAACTGGCCGAGCAACGTCTGTACGGCGTTCGAATGAACCTGATCCAGCGGTACTGGGAGGACTATAACGGCATCCGCTTGCGCCAAGGACTCGCCGAGCAGCTTCCGGTCAACCAGGGCGGCATCGATCGCCGAGGTTTCGAATGGTTCTACTGGCAAAGAAAAATGTCTTCGGGGTACTTCACCGTCAAGGGACGCACGAACCTCGCATCGAGCGTGGCATTCCGCCCCGACGGCCAGCGGATCGCCTCCGTCGGCGCGGACGGGTCGGTGACGGTCTGGGATGCCGGGACCGGGCAGGAAATCCGCGCCTTCAAGGCGCGCGGCTTCCAGGCCCACAGCGTGGCGTTCAGCCCCGACGGCCAGAAACTCGTCTCAGCCGGTTGGGATGCGACGGTGAAGGTTTGGGACGCTGCGACCGGACAGGAGATCCGCACCCTCAACGGGCATTCCGGGCCGGTCCAGTGCGTGGCGTTCAGCCCGGATGGTCAGCGGCTCGCCTCCGCCGGTCAGGATGGGACGGTGAAGGTGTGGAACGCCGCGACCGGCCAGGAAACCCTCACCCTCAGCGGGCACACCAGCCAGGTCGATAGTGTGGCGTTCAGCCCCGATGGCCGGCGGCTCGCTTCCGCCAGTAACGATGGGACGGTGAAGGTCTGGGACGCCCGGCCACTGGACGCCGAGCCGGCGAAACCCGGCCCAGCCTCAGATTGAGGGCGCATCTCGGGGACCTCTCGGAATGATGATTGGGAGTCGCGGCAGGTCCCGCGGAACGGTGAGAACGATCCTTGATCGGCCGAGTCCGTGCTCCCGGGATGAGTGTGAGGCGGCCGAGGAAACCGATAAACCGATACGACCCGAGGACTCCCCGATCGCGAACTTGCTTTCACAATCGTGCGCCCAACCGACACCTTCCCGGAACGGAAAAAAGGTCTTCGTCAGATGGTCTCGTCGAATGTCTGGACGCCTGGCGACGTGGGAAGTAAAGGCTCGACTTGGAACCAAGAACCAGTTATGAAAATGAGCGAGCGACGACGCGGCAACCTCGATGGCCTCGATATCGAACGGGTTGGACGGATCGGCGCGGTTGGTGCCGCCGCGACGGGCGTGCCTTTGGAGTCCATAGCGGGAGAGGAGAGCCAGATGTCGAAGATCGACGATTTCGACGTGATTGATTCGGCGACTCGGCGCATCCGGTCCGTGTTCGCCTCTTTCCTCATGAGGGCGACGGTCTTCCTGACGTTCTCGATTTATCAAGCGACCCACTCCGTAATCGTCCAGCAGCCCAATGACCAGCCGCGGGCGGGTCCCGGCGCCGCCGTGGGCGAGATGGCGCGAGACAACGCAGTCCCTCGGCGCCCGACGCGCTCGGTGGTCGTCAGCGAAACACTCGCCCAGGTCACGGTCGTCGTCGCCGCGGTGGCGATGACCCTGTCGTTCCTGGTCCCCTGGCGGATCGTCCGCCGGAGCCGCCGGCGGATCGCCGAAGGGTTCTGGTCTCCTCCGTCGGCGCGGACGACGATCAACCTCTTTGTTGACCCTGAGACGATCCAGTCCGAAACCGGCCAGCTCGCTTTTGTCTATGGAACGCAGCTTGTGCTTGGCGCGGCCTTCAACTTGGTGCGCGGCATCCCTCGCGGCGGTCGCCTACGAGCTTGTCAAGGACCCGATCGCCTTGGGCGTGGCCTTGTTGCTCTTGGGGGCGACGAGCGTGCGATTCCCGAACGCGCGGTCGTATCGCCCCCTGGATCGAGGGGCAGCAGGAATGGCTTGGTCGAGAGCGGCAACATCCGCGCGAGGAGCGGCAAGAAGGACTCTTCCAGCCCGCCGCTTCCGATGATCGGAAAGCAGGCCCGGCCGTCGAGGAGGAACGGCCCGATCGACACGATGCCCCGAGCGGGTCAGAATCCGAAGCCATCGAACTCAACGTGCCTGTCTTGTAGGCCGACCTTTCAGTCATCCGCCGGCCGGGAGACCAATCGCTCCCGAAGGAACCCGATGAGGACCCAACAGCGCCCCCTCGGGAAGCGGGCGTTGCCCGCGGTCGGGACAGCCGTCTCGGGCGATCCCGATTGGCCCACCCTACCGGTGCTGGACTTGTCGCGGAGCTCGGGGCACACCCTGGCGTATCGTCTGTTCACGGACCAGGGGAACCTGTACGGTTGCCTGGTCTTCACCCTCTTCTGGAATGGGATCGTGGCAGTCCTGACCATCGCATTCTTCACCGGCCACTTGTGGCGCCACGATCCCGCAAGGCTGGACTTAGGGCCCGCGACGTCGTGGTCCGATGGGCTCCTGCTGGTCCCACTTGTTCTCGTCGGACTGCTCGCGCTCTATTTCGCTGCCGCGGAGTTGCTCGCCACGCTGGGCGTGCGGCCGACGACCGTCGAGCTCTCGGATCATCCCCTGGTGCCGGGGAGGCGTTACGATCTATTCCTCTCGCAGGCGGGGTGATTGAAGGTCAACCGTTTGCGGGTGCTCCTCGTCTGTGAGGAGATCGCCAAGGGGACGACACGACGCGTCGTCGAAGAGGAGGTCGTCGCAAAGGAAGGGTTCGAGGTCCAACCCGGTTGCCCGGTTGAGGTAAGTGGCGAGCTGCGCGTCCCCGCGGGGGCGATGCACTCGTTCGAGGCGATGAACAATCAGGTGCGGTGGAAGTTGCTCGTCCAGGGGGACATCGCCGGCTGGCCCGACTTCTACCGCGAGTTTCCGATCGTCGTCCGGCCGCAGACAGAGGTCGAGAAATGATCCGAGAACATTCTAGCATAGTCATCGAGCTCGATGAGCATCCGAAATTCTTCCGCCCCGGCCAGGCGATCTCGGGCCGTTATCGCCTGAACCTGTCGGAGTTGACGCCGGAGGTCCGGGCCTTGGAGTGGTCGATCGAGTGGTCAACCGAGGGGCTCGGAACCGAGGATCGTGGCCGCCACGTCATCGCGATGTTCGAGCCGGAGGGAGGCGTGCCCAATCCGGACCAGTGGCGGGAGTTCGAGGTGCTCCTGCCTCGAAGCCAGTTGAGTTACGACGGCCTGATCGTCAAGGTCATCTGGCGGGTCCGCGTCCCGCGCCGTTTTTGGCAAGGATCGCGAGTGGGTCGGTGAGCTCCCCTTCCGCCTCGGGGACGTCGCTCCCGCACGCAAGACGGAGGATAAGGCGACATGACTTCTGGAGGCCAGGCTTTCCCGGCGGCAATCCCCTCTCAATTGGCGGCGTGCGGAGATGCCTGTCACAAGACTGCGGCAAGTGGACATTTCCCGGTAGGGTGCTCAGCACGCACCGTCCCGACGCGATCGTTGAGAGCTCGTCGGGTGCTTTGGGCACCGTCAGTTGCGTCGCCCTAACTCCGTGCCAGCGATTGGACATCCGATGAACGAGCCGACGAGTCCCCGTTTCGATGACCTGGACCCCGACCTCGCCCGTCTCATCGATACGGTCTGCCGCCGATTCGAGGCCGACTGGCGTGCGGGAAACCGGCCGCCGATCGGCGACTACCTGGCTGATCTCTCCGATCAGGGGCGATCGGTTCTGCGAGCCGAGTTGGCGGCGCTGGAGCGCGAGCTACGTGCATCAGAGGCGACCGGCGGCACGATCCGAGGCCGCGCCACCGCCGTCCACGATCGCCGAGGCACCGACCGTCGCGCCGGGGAGCCCGCCCACAATCCCCATCGCGGGCCTGGCGACGTCCTCAGTCCACGAGGAGGCCACTCTGCCGCCCCGCGATGAGGCCACCGTGGACCTCGGCCCAGCCGAACCGGCACAACCTGAGGCCACATTACCAGCCCGCATCCGTTACTTCGGCGACTACGAGATCGTCCGGGAGCTGGCCCGCGGCGGCATGGGCGTCGTCTTCCAGGCCCGGCAGGTGAGCCTCAACCGGCCCCTGGCCCTGAAGTTGATCCTCGCCGGACAGCTCGCCAATGACACCGACGTCAAACGCTTCTACACCGAGGCCGAGGCCGCAGCCAACCTCGACCATCTGGGCATCGTGCCGATCTACGAGGTCGGCGAGCACGAGGGCCAGCACTATTTCAGCATGGGCTTCGTCAAGGATGGAAGCCTCTAGGGACTCCTGACCGCCGGCCCGCTGCCGCCTCGTCAGGCCGCCGAGCTGATGGTGAAAGTCGCCGAGGCGATCGAGTACGCCCATCAACGGGGCGTGATCCACCGCGACTTGAAGCCGGCCAACGTCCTTCTCGACCAGGCCGGCAATCCGCGGGTCACGGACTTCGGCCTGGCGAAGAAGCGGGAGGGGGACAGCGGACTGACCGGCTCGGGCCCGATCATGGGCACGCCCACCTACATGCCGCCTGAACAAGCCGGGGGCAAACGGCGTGACGTCGGACCGGTCTCCGATGTCTATGCTTTGGGCGCGACACTCCGTGCACTGATCACCGGCCGGCCCCCGTTCCAGGCGGCCACGGTGATGGACATGGTACTCCAGGTCATCAGCGATGAGCCCGTGCCACCCCGACGGCTGAACCCGTCGATCCCTCCGGACGTGGAGACGACCTGTCTGAAGTGCCTGGAGAAAGAACAAGGCAGGCGGTATTCCTCAGCGGCAGCTTGGGGGAGGATCTGCGGCACTACCTGGCGGGCGAACCGATCACGACCCGACCGGTGGGTCACGTCGTGCGGACCTGGCGGTCGTGCCAAGGAACCGCGCCGAGGCCGCGCTCCTGGCGAACGTGTTCCTCATCACGGTCCTGGGTTCGGTAAGCGTGACCGTCGCGCTGATCTACGCGCTGAGAGCCAGGTCCATCCGCCGCTCCAGCGCCACGGCTTAGGTCTGGGCCAAGGCATCGTAGCGGATGAGCTGCACATGTTCACTCCATGTGTGGACTGTCTGGCTCATGACGGCGGGTTGCGACCGCTTGAACTCGTATCCCCGGGCGATGAGTTCGTCCTCGACGCAAACCTTGACCAAGTTCGCCGCCAGGTCGCCGGTCAGCGCCGCCTCCACCCAGGCTGCGAACCGGGCCGAGACCTCGCCGGTCATCGGCAGCCGGGTCAGGTAGAAATCCCCATTGACGGCGATCTCGGGCCGCGTCTCCACGGTCGCGAACTAGCAGTCGCCGGCGTAGAGCAGCCCGGTCTGGCCCAGCAGCTGGCGGACCCGCCGATACAGCGGCAAGTACAACGGGTCGTCGGCGGCATTGCCGGGATGGACATCGCCGGCCAGGAACAACCCGCTCGGCTCGGCGGTGGCCATAAGCTTGATCTGGGGCAAGTCGGGGCGGTGACGTTTGCCTTGCCCCAATTGCATCAGGCCGTCGTCGTCGAGGGCCTGGTAGCCGTAGCTGGTGGTGGTGTCGAGGCGGACCCGCTCGACCAGTGGCAGGGCGTAGACCTCGCATTGGACGTGCCAGAGGCCGGGTCCCAGATCGTGCCAGATCGGCAGATTACCGAGGCGTTTCAGGACCAAGGTGAGGCGGTCGTCGCCGAACTCGACGGGCCGAATGGGCTGGCCGACGAGGTTCTCGAGGGTGTGCTGGAGGCTTTCGACCCACTCCTGAATGTGGGACCTGCGGTGGTCGGTCTGAGAGAGGATGTTAGCGATCCAGCCAGTGACGAGCTAGCCGTTCGAGAGACCTTGGTGGATGGCGGTCGATGGTATCAGAGAGCCGGCGTTTGATCAAGAGGCCCAAAAGTAGAGGCACGTCATCGAGCCGTTCGTGGGTCAATTCGAGGGTGGCGTCCATGGTCGCTCTCCAATGAAGTTCTTCGGGGAAAACGTCGGTGCAGAGCGAAGGACGTCCGACCCGTGATATCATGTAATTTTTATATTATAATATTACTAAATATTGTAAACTGAGGTGTTATCAATTCACACTGGACGTTTGCTACGAAAAAAGAAGCGATCCAAGTATTACGGTTCACTCAATTTAGACAGCTTAGACCAACCGACGTCCCAAGGCGTCGCGCAACTTGTCGAGAGCGATCCGCTCCACCTGATGAATGCGATGGCTACTCAATCCGCAGTCCTGTTCGAGCTCCTGGTAAGTGCGGTGAAAGTAGGTTCGACACTGTCCGGGCGGATTCGAATGGGCGGCCGAGGTGCGATCGTCGTCGTCAGGTGGAGCGGCTTGCGGATTCGAGGTGGACCGATTGTCCTGGCCGGCTATCAAGGTTGATAGGCCATAACGCTCCCGGAGGACCCAGGCTTCAACCGGGTTCAATTGTTGCAGAGCGGCCTCCAACAACAGACGTTCTTCTTGGTTGGCCGCTTCATCGTCGGGCTGTCGGCAATCGACCAGCACCTCGGTGATCGCAACCGTGTCGCCCTCCTCGTCCGTCGTACTTCGCGTCTCTCGTTCGATCGGGGCCAGTCTCGATGGCTTGAGTTGACGCGTCGTGATCCCTAGCTCCCTGGCGAGCTGCTCGATGCTCGGCAGGTCCCGCCCGTGGTCGTCCGTGCAATCCGGCTCGCCGAGCGCGGTCAATCGCCTGGCAATACCGCTTGCGGAGCTCGAAGAGGTGCTCCGGGACACGGATCAACGAATCGTTGGTGATAAGGGCTCGGTGGACAAAGGCTTTGATCCATAGCTTGGCATACGTCGAAAATCGGGAGTCGCGGATCGACGGATCGAAGTCCTGACTAGCCCGGATCAGCCCGAGGTTCCCCTCCTGGACCAAGTCGTCGAAGGAGAGATTGCTGCTCTTGTATTTCCGGGCGATGCTGATCACCAGGCGTAGGTTTGCCAAGATCAGTTGCTTCCTGGCGGCTGTGTCCCCCCGCTTGATGCGCTCGGCCAGTACACGCTCCTCCGTGGCCGAGAGGAGACTCGGATCTCGCGCGGAATCGGCCGATGCGTCCCAACTGGCATTCGAAGATCGCCGAGAGAGTTGGGAATGGCCACGGAGCCGACCTCGATCGTTTGGAGAACGGATATGGCCGTTGTCATTTTCGAGGATCGTGGTCCTCTCAGAGGTTGACGGTTCGCCGAGGGGCGGGGTCACGACGGTGTGATTCGAATTCATGGTCATTCCTCCATGGTCATAGAGCGTATCTTTGGCCTTTCGGGTCTCGACAACGAGTGATCCGAGGAATTCACCCTGGGATTGACGGTGGACCATCGCACTAGGACCAGAGGACTCGGCAGCGGTTGCGGAGCCGGTTCGCAGGCGAGGGCGATGGACTCCAGTAGCTGGAGCGGAGGGCTTCGATGGCGTCGCGTGCCGTTGGAAAGCCGTAACTTTGAGGTGCAAATCCGAGATCTCGCGCAGGCCGCAGATACCAGAGTCCAGAACGGTGTCCAGCGCGGAATTGGGAGAGGAATCGCGGCGTATAAACCTTGAATTGCTCGTCCGATGCCCGGTCGTGCACGAGCAGAGTGCCGTTGACCCACCTGGGTTTAACGTGGAAACGGGGAAGAGATGCGGCGAACACCGACTGCCGGGTCAGCATCGCCAGCGCGTGTATGGATCTGCTATGAGGGGCCGGATTTCTCGGGTTGATGGGCATCTCTCTCCTCGGTTGTACCGCCTGGCCTGGCCTCGTGAGTGGAGCGACGCGCGAGTCGAGTGCTTCTGCCGAGGTGTCTGGCTGCCGCATCGGCTGGGAAAGGTCGAGGCAAAATCATTGTCATTGGATGCCAACTCCCGTAATCGATGGATCGAGTGCAGAAGAGTCGGCGCGGAGAGGCCGCGCGCCGCACCCACGAAAAGGACATCAACGTGGCCGTGGTGTAATTTGTGCAGCGATCATCGCGACCCGGCCCGTGTCGTGACGACGGGGCGGGGTTTCGGTGGCGTTGCGTGCGATCAGGGTTCCGCCGGAGTTCGGGTAGTGCCGAGGACTTGAGTACGTCTGCATGTCCACAACATTCTGGGGGCTGACGGAACGTCGGCCGGCGCTGGCGAATGACGATCTAGGTCGAGGGCTCCGTCGCCCTCCGGCCAAACCGGATTCCCGGCGTCGGAGCCCGAAGCCTGCGGCCGCCGCAATCGACCCAGATGCATCGGCAGCCAGACATCGCAGCAATTCAGGGGCATTGTCGCCATCCCGCACCGATTCCGCCAACGCGCCGAGAGCCCAGTCGACCCGCCTGCCAGAGCCGGAAAGGAGCTTGAGCCAGCCCCAAGGTCTCTGATCTTCGTAAAAGGCCATCTCGATAACTAGCTGCGAGTCTTTGCCCGTCGCGCCCGGATGCTGGCGGAGCAGCTCGGCGGGGATAACGCTCCATCGCCAGTCGCAGATCGCTCCGGCGAGTCGAGCTCCGGTGATGATAGTGCCCCGCAGGTCGGCGCCAACAAGCTTGGCCCCGCGGAGGTCGGCACGAGATAAAACCGCTTCGCGGAGGTCCGCTTGTCGCAAGTCGGTTCCTCCCAGGAAGGCATGAACCAATCGAGTTCCGCGGAGGTCGGCCCCGCGGAGGTCGGCCTTGCGGAGGTAGCAGCCCGCCAGGTCGGCGCCGCTCATCCCGGCCCCGCGAAGGTCCGCACGGGCCAAGAATGCGCTGCGAAGCACCAACCCTTCGAGATCAACGTCGATCAGGCTCATACCGCGTCGAGTGGCCCATTCCAGGGCACGGGCGTAAGTCGGGGCCTCGATGACAGCGACCGTGCTTCGCGTCCAGCGGTGTAAAATCGAGTAGATCGGCATGCCTATGCTCTGTGGGTTTCTAGTGTGGCGAACACTATTGGAGGACTCGGGGTGGCCGCCAAGGGAGCAATGCCCTCGAAGCGCCACCCCTGTTGTGAGAGACGTCCTACAAATTAGTTCGGACCGGGGAGTGGGACGACGGCCGCGGCGCATCGATCCACGACCGAGTTGGGTTTTGGAAGGAGTCGCCCGACCTCGATGGGCCGAGATCGCGATCATCCTTTCATGGATTACCGGGCACGATGCCATTGCCGGTTACGCCAGAATCGAGGGTGAGTTCCGGAAGGCGATCGGAGGGCCCAGGGCCCGGGCATATCGGTCCCGGCGAAGCGGGAACCGAATGAGTCCCGCGGTCGTCCGCCCGCGTGAGCAACAATACTCCGAGCGACCGGGACACGCATCCCGGCCTAGCATGGCTGTCGCGGACCGAAGTCGCACTGGCCGAAGGGCACGCACGGGACCTCGGTCACGGCGGACGACTACGGTCGAGCGAACCGGGTCTCACGAGGAGGAACCGGGTCCGACCGGTCCCGTCGGCGGAAGCTCCGGATGAGTGATCGGGGGATCGGAACCCGGATAGGGACCGGGAGAGGGCTCCGGGTCTGGCAGCGGATCATCGTCATAAGCCCGAACATGATAGGCTGCCGTTGCCGCCACAGCGGCACCCGAAAACAGCGAACTCGGGCTGAGCCGCAGATCGAGCCTCTCAAGGGAGACCAGGCTGTCGAACAGTGTGTGTTTACGCATGGTCAAAATGCCCTCCAACTGGTGTTGTCTTGTCAAAGTTGATCGAACGAACCGACGAGAACTCAGGAAAGCCTGCTCGAGCTAGCATTTCCATCCGCGTCGCGACTTCCTCGGTACCGTACACCCAAAATGATCTGCACAGAGGGCGTCTTCAGTTGCATGAATTTTCACTTATATTTCGTTTTTCCAAGAAACGGGATCCATCCCGTGGTTCGCTGCGTATACCACGATTCCTCTCATGCGACGCATCGAATTGCTGCTCCTTCTCTGGGAATCGGACGCCAAGCCTCATTCAGCGATGCTCTGGCATGTCGCAAATCGCCATCGGATGTCAGATCGCTACGGAGGAGGCGGGAGGCGCGTTCACAGGCCGCGATATGCATCAGGTCGAAGGCGAGCTGCACGCGGCCGGAGGGGTCAGAGTCGTGAGAGCGAAGTTGTAGGAGTGGGATGATTGCTCGGAGCCAGAGCCGCTTCTGCGATTCTTCATCCAGTGCGGCCTGGATCAATTCGTCCGCCGTCGGCTCGGCGAGGAGGGCGTCCCCGGTATCAGTGTAGAGAGTCTCTCCGAGTTTCTCGGGGCCGCGAGTCATATCGTCGGACGGCCCCCCCACCGGATTACCCCCTGCGGCCTTCGCCTCTGGAAGCGGAGGGGTCTGTCCGAGGGGCGGGAATGGTCGGCACGAATTCGTCAGGCTTCATGGTTGCCCCCATACTGTCGCAGGCAATCAAAACACTCGGGATAGGACACGATCGAGCCTTGGCGTAAGCCACATCTCGCCCCGGCACATCCGCAGACCGTATCGACCGAGCGGAATGGGCAGGCCTTCATGGCTCCGAGCAGAGATAATGCCTCGGCGAGGTCGGGCCGTTCAGCGAGGGATGCTCTCGTCCGTTCCTCTCGGCCGTGCCAAACCCCGTATCGTCGCGACATACTCCGGGGTGTAGTCGGGATGCCCCGGGTTGACCAACATGCAAAGCCGGTGTGCGTCTTCGCCCTGACAGGACAGTCCCTCAGTTATCGGGCAATGGGCACACTGCTTCGGGCGGGAGTGGGGAGCGGGGAGAATGCCTGGAGTGGAGGGTGAGGCGAGAAGATCCGGACGAGCCTGGGCCGAACTGACTTGATTCGTGGTTACTCACTCTCCATGTCTTCACTCTCCGCTACCATTTCACTCATTGCGAGACCGTGAAGCCGGTGTAACCGTAGGTCGCAAGGTTCGGGCAGCTCGCCGAGGTCACCGTGCACGTGAGAAGGAAAGGGCTGCACGTGAGGTTGGTCTGGGTCAAGCTCGAAGGGTTCGACCGTATCGTTGAGCAAAACTGACTCTGGCCGCTCGGGCAGGAGCCCGACAGGAAGTAGTAAACTCGGAACTCGACTTGGTTCTGAGTACAAACCAGCTCATACAGGAGCTGATTCGTGCATGCGGAGATCCATTGCGTTGTTGGGACTGCCCGAGTAGACTAGCGTGGTCGACCCATTTCCAAGAATCAGGTTGGTCCACGAGACGGTGAGGTTCTTCTGCGGGATTTGACACTGGCCGCAAGGGTAGCCTGTCTGGCCCGATGGTACCGCCCGCTCGGCGACCCACCGGCCGCCGACCGCATAGGCTGTTAGGAGGTCCCCGGCCTGGGGTGCGCCCCAGAGCACCACGACGGGGATCGTCGTCGAGGTGTCCACGTTCGGGGTCGCGGAGCCACCCTCGGATTTCTGTCCCGTCCAGCTCTACCGGATGGGTGAGATAGACCTTGTCCGGGGATGTCGGCATCGCGCCGCCGTTGTAGACCTGCACGAGCATCCGGGCCGTGATGAGCGGCGAAGCCTCCACCGCGCGATCGATCGCCCGGCCCAACGCAGCCTGGCGGTTGCGGAGAATCCTTAGTTCTTGGTAATCAGCCATGGGTCATTCGTGGTTCTCGGATCGTCGCGAAGTGAGGCGTGAAGGCCGGGATTGTCGCCGGACGGACGCAGGACGAGGAGGGTCGAGCGGGTCCACCGATGCCGAACGTCACGGAGGTCAAGCATCGTAGCGGAACACCCATCGGCCGCCGACGGCGTGGCAGACGATCGCTGTCCCGGCAGGGGGGACCTGTGTGCCGGCGTTCCAGGCGTAGAAAACCGTTGAGCTCTCTTGCACGTACGTCGCCGATGCCCCCTCGGTCTCGTTGCCGTCGATATCCGTTGGGAGGCAGGCGAAGAAGGCCGAGGCGGTCTTGGGATAGGTGGAGACGGTCGTCGTCTGCGCGAGCAGGGCCGCAGCCCCTTCCGGGGCTCGGCCTGCTTCGCGATCCAGGTTCCGCTGCTCGGCCTGGTGGCGGTCACGGATCAGGCCTGTTTCACGATCCAGGTTCCGCCGCTCGGCCTGGTGTTTGTCGAGGATCACTCGCAGGTCGTTCATGGGTCCGCCACCTCCCGCTGCCTGTCCGAGAGCTGGAGTACGGTCTGCTGGCGATCGCCCTCGAATGTCCAGGACACGCCGACGACCCACGGGTAGCTCGGGGCTTCACCTTGGTCGATTCCCACGTTGGTCTGGAGCGAGGCGTTCCGGCCGTCGATTCCTTGGATGCGATCCCCGACCTGATAGTAGGTCGTGATGTAGGGGATCACGAGCGATCCGACAAGGCGCGGGAACTCGTGCGCCGAGCGAAGTTGATAGGCGTGCGCCATTGCGAGCGACGTATCGTCGCGGACCACGACGGGGTCGGTGCCATCTCCGTCCATCGCCTGGTAATTTCGGCTGCCCGGCGAGACACTCGCGTACTGGAAGTGGTCGCGTGCGTCGGCCGATCCCCAACGGGTGAACTGGGTCGGCGAGGCGATCCGGCTGGGGGCTGAGATCGGCAGGCGGAGGTCATCCTCGATGACGGTCGTCAAGCGCAGGATGAATTGCTTCCCGCTCGGCGGCGCGGCCTGCCAGGTGACGCCCCGGATGTCGCCGACCGACTTGCCGCCGTTCCACTGCTCGGGGTCTTCGACGGTCACCTCGATGCCAAGGCGGTCCGGGAGCAGCCGCCAGCCGCCGGTCACGAGCTGCCAGCTTGAGCTACTCATCTCGGATTGCACGTAGGGGTCGCCGGAGGAAGATCCGAAGAGGATCTCCAGTGTCGCACGGAGCGGCCGTCCTTCGCTGTCGGTGGCGATCACAGTCTGAGACCCAGGCCGGTAGCGAGTGACGTAGGATCTTGGTATTGGTGTCAGTGTTCGGAAATACCGGTGAGAGATCAAGGGACGTACTCGACCACTGCCCGGTGGTGGCGTTGTAGTGCCCGTCTCCGCACTCGTCGGCACCGTACCACCGGTACTTCCGCCGCGTGGCCGCCGGTGTCGAAGGGAGTGAATGATGATGCGAAGAATTGCTTGCGGTTCGACGACTCCTGATCTCCGGACTGCGGCTCGAAGAGCGGCGCCAGGATGACGGTGACCTCGACCTGCCGCTGCTGAGTCTCCACCTGCCAGGCATTGAGGATCTGGTTGGCGTCCCGGGCCAGGTGGAGCTTGGCGAGATTATTCGCCGAAGGGTCCAGCGTGGACGTCCGAGCCGGAGCGAGGTAGACGAGCTTGGGGGCTTGCGCCGCTGCGGCATCCCGACGGTAGATTTTGAGGTAGGTCTCGGGGTAACCGTCTTCGTCAGCATCCGTCTGCCAACTCAGGACGAACCCGGCATATCCGAGGAAGTCGGCCAAGACCTCCGGGAGCGGCTTGTTGCTGGCATCGTAATCCCGGATCGGTATATTCGCAGTGGACGCGCTGGCCGATCCGGGATCAAAGGTCGCGTAACCCTGGCTCGGGTACTGGACATCCAGGAGGCTATCGAGTGTCGAGAAGGTCGGCCATGAGACGTACTCTTCGTCGGATGTCTCAGTCGCCAGGAGGTACTTGATTGCGTCAGGGATGCACCAAGGGGCAGTATAGTCCACTCCTTCCGACTGCGCACGCTCGGCCAAGAGCGGGTCAATGAAGACAGGGTAATCGCCGAGTTCATCGTCTTGCGTGTAATAGTCGGTCGGTGTCGAGTTGCCGAGGATGCCGCCCATGCCGCCGACCGAGTTGTCGGACGGATTGAATCGGCACGGTAGGTCCGTCTGCACATCGGCCGAACCATCTGCGATGGTTGGCGTGTCCGCGTCGCGTTGGATGCGTCCCGTGATCCGGGTGTCGTAGCACCGCACCGCAGTCCCCACGGCGGCGAAGGTCACA
Organism: uncultured Isosphaeraceae bacterium; assembly: GCA_963842405.1. Taxonomy (GTDB): domain Bacteria; phylum Planctomycetota; class Planctomycetia; order Isosphaerales; family Isosphaeraceae; genus CAVZRC01. The sequence continues at coordinate 179,144 of CAWJGW010000012.1, forward strand.
CGTTGGGACCGTGGCGTCATGTCCACCTGCGGAACCTGTGCGAAGCCGTCGAACAGGATGAGCGGTGAGCCGTCAGGGTTCTGGCCCATCACGACGAGTCGGTCGTCAGGGTTGACGACGTAGGGCCCCTGGGCATCGATCGGCCAGACCTGCTCGAACTGGCTGGGCCAGCCGAAGTTCAGGGCCAGCGAGTCGTCCATGATGTACTCGAATCTCGCGAGTGAGGGCTCCGGTCCTTCGCGAGTGTCGATGCACAGGCACCGAACGTTCGGGAGCACCGAGTAGGGACCAGCCTCCGCGTCCGGCTCGTAGAGGTAGACGCTGATTGCCAAGGCGTCGCCGTACAGGGGCGGGGTCGTGTTGTCGAGATCGAAAGAGCCGGGCATGTGCCGCTTCGCTCCGGAGTAGGCCGTTGGCGGTTGGGTGCCGAAGACGGGAGGCGGTGAGCAACGAGTGATTGGGACAATCGTAGGATTCCACAGCGAACTCTAAAGCCTGACGCTTGCCCTTCACCTGCCCGCTGCCAGATCCCTCTTATGATCCCAGCCCCAGCGCGCGCACGGCCGCATACACTGCGTTCAACATCGCCTGCTCATTACTCGTGTACGAGGAGCCGGCGGTCGCCGCGCCCATCGTCGGCTGTGTGGTCGGGGTCTTGCCGAAGAATCCCAGCTTCTGGTTACTCGCGGTCCCGATCTGGGTTCCGATCGCGGTTCCCAGAGTGATGTTGACGTTGTCGGCCCACGAACCCACGACGTTGAAGCACTGCCGATTATCGGTGATTGAGCTGATCGTGGAGCTGCCGGCGACGACGGTCGCCAGGCGGACATGCGGCGTGGTCGGGTAGCTCGCCGCGATGGCCAGGGAACCGGAGTTCGTCAGGTCGAGGTAGAGTACCTGTGTGGACGAGGCGGTCATCGCCTGGGAGCCGGTCCCGGCGTACGTACCGATCGTGCCGTCTTGCTGGATATAGGGGCCAGGAGCAACGGCGACGTTCAGGGAGGCACTTGGCACCTCTGTCGTCGAGACCGCGAGGGCGCCGACGGCAGTAAACCCGTCGAGCGTGGTGCAGTTTGCGTTTACCGGTATCGACCAGCCGGTGTCGCCGATCGCCGGCATCGCCAGCTTGATGTTGGACGTGTAGGTGTTGGACATAGTAGGCAGTAGTCAGTAAGCGATGAAGAAAAGGACACCAGAAGCCGTGCACAGTTGGATGGCGAAGATAGGCGGAAGACTCCAGGGTGATCGCTCGGACGTTGTGCTATTTCATGGCCACCTGCTGCCTACTGGGGTGATGGGTTCCAGGCGAGGGCCGCCTGGGGTAGGCCGAATCCTCCCTGGCCGAACGGTATCTGTCCATAGGCGAGCAGGCTGTACTGGAGTCGCGTCGTGGTACCTGTGAACGGAGCAGGCGCCCGGGGCGGGGCGCTTATGGCGACCGTCGCGGTCTGAGCCGCCCCTTCGTTACCGGCATCGTCGTAGGGAACGACGGCAAACTGCCAGGATCCACCGGCGAGCGGATCGCTAGTCCAGGAGAGAGTACTGGCTGCCTGTCCCCAACCACCCGCACCGAATCCCCCGAGGCCGAAGCCGTCGGTAAGAATCCCCGCCGGATAGGCAGTGAGGTCAGACAGCGGCGAGGTGAAATCGATCCCACCACCCGGGGTGGGCTCACCGTATACGCGGTAGCCCGCCAGGTCGATTCCCTTGTAGGTCCCCGACTGCCAGGTGAGCTGTACCCGCCGCGTCGGCGCCGAGGGCAACGAACCGACGAAGCTCGTCTGCTCCTCGCCCGAATCGACGGTGCCGATGTCGATCCGCACCGGGCCTGAGGGGATCGGGACCCAGGCCCAGAGGCGCTTGACCGGACCAGGCGAGCTGTTGGTTGATATAGACCTGGAACCACGTCCCGGTCGGGCTGGACGCAGACCAGGACAGGTACACCTGGCCTCCCCGGAGCTGGGGAGGAAAGACCTGAGTGATCGTCGACTGGGAGAAAGCCATGGAATTCGTGCTCAGTGGTCGGCTACGCGGCTTCCGTCGTTTGGCTCGAATCTCGCTGACCCGCTGATCGCGCAACTGACCGAGGCTCCCCTTGACGACGGAGATGATTCCTCTGACAAACGAGAGAGAGAACTCTGCTGTCTTTCGCCTGTCTTCACGCGTTGTTGGGTGGGCACAGTGCGTGCCTAGGTCAATCCGTAGAACACCGCACGGTACGGAAGGCAGACCCCCTGATCCGTCCACTTCGGACCTTCTGGGGACGGCACGTACTCTCCCTGGAAGTAGACGTTCGGGAACGTGCGCCCGATCGGGTCGACGAGGGTCCGAGCGATGCCATCGGCATAGGAGAGGAGGAGCGACTCGGCGGCCAGCAGGCCCGGTATATCCACTCCGACCAGGACGCCTGTGACCTCGAAGATCCGGCCGCGCGTGCCCCCGAAGAGCGTCACGTTGCCGTCAACCCCGAAGAACGAGTTGACCTGATGAGCATTGGCGCAGGGGATGTGCTGGATATGGACGGCCGCGCCGAAGATGTCCACACCGCCGAAAGATTCGATGCCCACGGACCACCTCATCCTAATCCGTCGCGTGTAATCGGCCACTACCTCGTTCGCCATGGCAAACACGGGTTCGGGGATCTGGCCTTCGAAATTCACAGATGTCGATCGCGCCGGATTCCGCTCTCGGGCACTAGCCAATTCACATTCTCGTCCGGGGATTCGGGAGCGGCGAGGCGAGGAGGCGCGTGGAGCCCGGCTTGGCAGCCTCTTCCATGAGCCGAGTTCCCTGCTCAAGGATTCGCCGGATCTCGTAATCAAACATCGGAGACGGCGGCTCCAGGGATGAGAGGACCGCGATTGCAGCAGTCTGGACATCTGCCATACCGGGGCCCTCTCTCGCTCGTTAGCGACTGGCTCCCAGTCCCTCGCCTCCGTCACCGTGCTCGGCGTGTTACGTTCGGCGTAGGAGTGGGGCGGGAGCTTCGAAACGGCTCTCATGCCCCGGCTTGAGCCTTGGCTTGCTGGCGAAGGTGCTCGAGGTTCGCGTTGACTTCGACCCATTCCGTGCGCGGCCAGGGGCTCTCCGGCAATGAGCCGAGTCTGTTCGCCGGCTTGAGAATTGCTGATAATCCTCAATTGCTTGCTGGAGAGGATCGGCCGGTGTCTTCAAGGCGAAATCGCTCACTCTTTCAAATCTACCGCCGTTCACACTGCGGTCGACGAAACCGCGGAGCCCCTGCACGTCGCGGATACTCGAAGCGAATTCCTTCAGCATCGCATCGAGATGTCGCCATTCGTAACTCCGTCCTGGAGTCGAAGGGGTGCCCTCTCGATCGATTGCTTGGCGTCAAGCCTTCGTTCAGACTCGCAGCCTCTTCCCTGCCCGTCATCTGCGTGCTGGTTCTGGCCTTTATGACATCGATGATTGAGGGTCCCTCTTCGCCAGGGATTGCTTTGGACATGCGGGTGCAGGGGCTTCTTCGCCTCCTCGGGGAATACCGCCTGGCTCATGAGCCGATTCAATCTGCGGCAGGATTTGGCTACCTGGCGTCGCCGCGCCTTCCAGCGTTTTGAGGACCTCGACGTAAGGGTCCAGTTGCCGGCTGACGTCCTGCGGGACGCTCAACGGTTGTCGCAGTTCACTCTCGATCGGGACGGCTTCGGGCTTCGAGATGTCTCTTGCCCGGGTGAACTCGGCGATCGCTTGCTGGAACTGCCCAGACTGTTGTATATTGAGCCGCTGCTGGTTAACTTCCAAGCCGGCGCCGCTCGCGCCGCGGATTCCTCACGGGAGTCAACCCCGCCCTCGAGCGTGAGGCCGGCTCGTGCAGGCTCTGGAGTTTGCTGGAGAGTGAACGGGGTCGAATTCGGCCAGTCGTTGAGCTTGGCGACTTGCGCGGATCGCTCTCGGAGAGTGCTGAACTCTGAGGTAGCTTGCTTCAGATAGTCGGTCGTGCTCCCGAAGCGGTCGGAGACCATGCTGGCGAGTGACTGGATTCCTTGCAGGCTGTTCTGGTCCCTGACTAATTCGGTGAGTTTGTCGCCGAGATCTTTCGTTGAGTGTGTGACCGGGGCGATCTCTTTTCCAGCCTCTGGAATTTTGTCGCGCTGCTGGTCCTGCCCACCGAACTGGTGGGGCTGCTGCAACGCGGCGTCCGCGCTAGTGCAGGAGGGATGACAAGCTCAGGGTTCGCGGACATCAGAAGATCGCCTCAAGGTTGCGCCGCTGGACTGCGGCGATCGACTCGACGGCCCACCTCGTGCGGGGGATGGTCCGCCCCGTCGCCTCATAGAAGTCGACCAGGTCGACGGCGTCTTCGAGCAGGATTAGCGGTGGCGAGCTATTGGCCAAGAGAGTCAGCTTGCGCCACCGCTCGAGACTTTTGGGCCGGATTGCCCTGTCGCTACCTGCATGACCGCCATGGCCCAATCTCGCGATAACGAGTCGCCGATGCGGAACACGAAGAGCTGGTCGAGGTCGGCGTCGGACAGATGGTAGTTCTGTGAAAGTAAGTAGGCCCCCAAAGAGGCGGCGCCGATCAGGAGCGCCGAGTTGTCGTCGCATTCCCCCATCGCCTTGACTAGGGCATCGAGTTCCGGGCCGTACGTCAGGACGGGATATGACGAATGCGCTTTCCCGTCTCGAAAGACTCGGATGCACCTCCAGCCACGGCTTGGGCAGGTGCCACACCTGACCGTCGGCCAGCACGACGGGGACGGAATTCCGCTGATCGAAGCTCTCTTTTCGCCGGGACTTCTCGTCAAGCACAGTTTCCTCCCATCGTTGACGGCGCCGGAACAGACTTCTCCGCCCGCCGATCTGGAGAGGAGGGCGGGATGATTGCCTGAGTTTCAGGATGAGACCGTCTATCCTCTCGCTCGCCCTTCCTCACCGGTCGTTCGCCGCTTGAAGGTATCCGCGCCGGATACCGTCTGGGCCGTCGATCCAGACATACCTCGGCTGTCTTTGAAGTGGCGTTCGGAGCGGGTAATAGATCGTGTCTTCCGGGTCCTTGGTGATGAACAGCCAACCATCGTCCTGACGGCGGATGTAGGCCCGATCTCCCTTCGAGCGGTCCACGCCGAGCATCGGCTCCGCGATGTCGAGGATCGAATTCATGCGCTCCCAGAGCGTGCGGCCCCGCTTCATGCTCTCGGGAACGAAGAGGGCGTCAGGAACGCTCGGATCTTGGATTTTGCATTGCCGATGTTGGATTTCGTCATGCATCCAGGAAACTCCGGCAACGATGGATTCAATCCAGAATCAAGAATCACGACCGCGTGAAGCTGAGAGGATTCGTCGTCCCGTCAGAGGAATAAGCCAGAAACGTCGCGGTAGCTGTGGCGAACTGGCCCCATTGCCCGGTGTCGTCGGTGTTCTCGTGGACGGCGTTGATCAGGGTCCAGTTGATCGCGCCGCCCGTTGCCTGGAGGGCGTCAACCTGGGTAGCCTGGATCGTACCGGAAGTGCCTGGTGCGATCCCCATCAGGGTCGCGACGTCGCTCGTCGTGATCGAGCACCGAGGCCGGTTGATGTTGTTCGCGATCACTACCGGATAGCGGTTGTTGTCCCCGGAGAATTCGATGAGCTTGCCTCCCTGGGAGAACATCACGCTCGTGACATGCGTCAAATTCGTCGAGGCGAACTCGACCGATGTCCAGTTCAGTTGGAGTGCAGTGGCGGACATGGCTGGGTCCTATTGGCTGGTGTCGAACGAGTCCCACGTCACGAGGTACGCAAAGCTGACCGTCGCCGCGATCCGACGCTCGGGCGGCGCTGCGGGCTGCCAGCGCCACCCTGTTACGATCGTCTTCTGCGGCAAGCGTGAATCCCGCAAGCGATTGCCCATTGACCGCGTTGGCCAAGTAGTCCAGGAGCTGCTCGGCCAGTTCGTCGCGGAGTTGTGCGTCTGGGTGCCGCGCCAGCACCGTGACGGTACAGGTCGCGGTGTAGTCCAGTCCGCCTTGCAAGGAGGCATCCCAGCCGGTGGTGAAGTTGGTCCCAGTCGGCTCGATGGCCGCGGCCGTGAGGTCGCTGGCTCCCTGCCCGTAGTGCTCGGGCAGTCCGGTGATCCACACGTCGGAGAAGGCTCCCGTGGCCACCAGAGCAGTCCTGGATGGCGTTGCGGACGTCTCGTTCGCGACTCATGGGCCAACCCTCGCTATCGGTTTTCCAAGGCCACCGTACCAGGTCTTGCCGATCGTCGCAGCCGAAGGAGTGAAGGGAATTCTCACGAGTAGCCATCGGCGTCCCATCAGCCGACATGACGCCGGAGATCGTCAAGAGGTACTTTGTCCCCGCGACGAACGGAGTCATCGGAGTGAAAGTTGCGGCATGGCTGGTGGAATTGTAGGTGGTAACGCCGGGGAAATCCGACCCGTTCACCGTCGCAGTTATGGTCAAGCCAGTCGACACGATGGCGGTGGTGAAGGTGAAAGTGAACGCCGGAATCCCCAGTGAGCCCGAGGGCGGCATCTCGATCGCTGTCCAGGACCAGGTGTAAGGCGATGGCATCGCGGTGCCATCCGTGCCTGTCGCCGAGATGCTTGCCGTGTACCCCGTTCGATAACTGAAGGGCTTCTGTGGAAAAAAAGTCGCAATCGTTGTGATATCGTCGAGGGAGACCCTTCCGCTGACGTTGGAATCCCCCGAGGTAGGTGCGATTGTGAAATCCAAACTACCCGACTGGATCGCCTCACTGAAAGTGGCGACGATCGAATTGGCAACTGGAACTGCGGTAGCATTCGCAGAAGGAGTCGTAGCCGTGACACTCAGGGGTGCACCGTTCGTTGTCCAGGACCAAGTATATACCGGCGACATCGCGACGCCATTGGTACCTGTTGCCGAAATGCTTCCCATGTGCTCAGTTGAGTAATTGAAGGGATTCTGTGGAACAAACGATCCAATCTTATCGGTACCGTCGAGGGAGATCGTCCCGTTGACGTTTGAGCCACCGGAAGTCGGCTCGATTGTGGAGTTCAAGCTGCTTGACTCGATTGCCTCATTAAAAATGGCGACGACCGAATTGGTAATTCAGTGCGTCAACCTGGGTCGCCACGATTGTGCCGCCCGTCCCGGCTCGATCCCCATGACGGTCGCGACATCGCTCGAGGTGATTGAGCACTTGGGGGAGACGCTCTGGGTCGCGATGACCACGGGGGTACTTGTTGTCGCCGAAGAACGGCAGGAGCTGGCCGCCCTGGGCGAACATGGCGCTCGTGATGCTGGTCAGGTTCGTCGAGGCGAACTCGACCCCCGGCCAGTTTAATTGCAGTGCGGTCACCGACATATTACTTACATCTTATCGATAAGAAAAACGATCAAACCCGGGCCAAGCGACGAAACAGGCCGCCGAAGTACCGCCCGCGCCGCGGGGACGCCGCCGCCGTCGGTCCGGCTGGCGACAGGGCGTCCAGCCAGTCCTGCGCCGCCTGCAGCCCGGGGAGCTGGTTGGCCGCATCGTGCGCCAGGCCGTCGGCCGGCGAGCCGCCCTGCACCGTGCCGAAGGTGTTGGAGGCCCCGCGGCCGGCCCGCTGCGCGGTCGAGATCGCCAGCGACCAGATCTGGTCGTTGAGCTGGCCACCCACGTTCCAGGGATTGACGGTCGTGAAGTAGCAGATCGTCGAAAGCCCGCTCCCCGGCACCGCGGGATTGCCCGATTGCACGGCGTAAAGGAAGGCGTTCAAGAGGTCGTAGTAGTCCGGGTGGTAGAAGATGTCGGCCGAGACGCGGTCGCGAACGGTGTGGCCGGTGGCACGATCTCACTCAAAGCCCCCTCGTAGCCGATCCACTGCGGAACCGGATGCGAGAGCGGCACCTGGTTGACCGCGGGTGGGTAGACCAGGCCCGTCGTCGGCACCGCAACGGTACAGGCGTAGCCCGGCGCCCCCACGGCGACGTTGGGAGTCGAGGTGTAGCCCGAGCCGCCCGCGGTCACGGTGAACCCGGTGACGGCGCCCCCGGAGATCGTCGCCGTCGCCGTCGCGCCCGAGCCGCCGCCGCCCGAGATCGTCACGATCGGCGCCACGCTGTAGCCGGCCCCGGCCACGGCCACCGCGATCGCGGACACCGCCTCGCTCGTGAGGGTCGCCGTCGCCGTCGCCGTCGTGCCGCCGCCCTCGGTGATGCCCGATGCATACAGGACCTCCGTGCCCGGCAGACCGTTGACCGGCGTCAGGTAGAGGTTCATCGAGGCCGCCCACACCGGCAGTGCCGGCAGCGAGGCAATCATGACGTGCCCGGCCGAGACCGCAAACGGTGCGGCGCCGCCGGCCCCCGACCAGGAGTTGCCCACGGTCGTCTCACGGCCCGACGGATCGACGAACGTGCAATAACCCCAGTAGCTCCCCGCGGCCAGCGAGCCGCCCGAGGATGGCCCCGCGGCGAGTGTGATCGGCAGCACGGGCTGGCCCCAGTTGGCGACGTACTGAGCGCCCTGCAGGTAGTCGCCCCAGAACCCGGTCCGCGTCGGCTGCGGGCCGCCAGTGAAGGGGGCCCAGGCGCCGACCTCGTAGTAGGCCAGGTGTCGCAGCAGGTCAATCCAGGCGTCGACCGGGAAGTTGCCGGGCGTGCCGGGTCCGCCGGCCGCCGTGGCGGCTGCCACCAGGGGCGGGTCGCCGGGCATCGTGTAGTAAGGGGCGCAGGTGACCGCGTCCATGGGGATGCCATACTGGGTCGCGATCGCGACCCGCTGTGCGGTGTTTCCGCCGATCCCGCCCAGCCGGCCGCCGAAGACCCGGACGACGTCGCTTCCCCTCCCCATCGCCGCGAACGTGTCGTGCCAGGTCGCGTGGTGCCGCGCCGACTGGAACACGAACGCGGCGTCGCTATTTTGCGAGACGCCGTTGGTCGCGGTGAAATAAGGACCGAAGGCCGTTCCGGTCGGCACGTAGCCCATCAGGGTGCCAATCGTGTTCACCGACGTGAAGTTCACCGCATAGCCGCCCGAGTTCCATGTCTCGTTCGAGTATTCGACATAGACCTTGAGGCCTGGCGTGAGGTAGCTCGCCACCCGTGACGCGATGGCCGCCGAGCAGGCGTCGGTGGCGTGGGCCGGGATTGAGACCCAGAGGTTGGTCCGCAGTTGCGACGCCAGTGAGGCCGCCATCTCGAACGGCATCGGTGATCCATAGGGGACCTGGAGTGTCGAAGAGACACCAGGGGCGGTGAACGAGACCTCGCTGGTGCCGGCGACTCGCGCGAGGGTCGTCCCGCTCCCGATGCCCCAGTAGACCAGGATGACGACCGTGTCCGGTCCGGTCACCCACACCGGGAAGAGGAACCCCGCGATCGAGGCCAGGGTCGCGGTGCCGGCAATCGCGATCGTGCCGGCAGCCGTTGCCCGACCCGGTCGCGATGAACTGCCCGCTCTTGAGCCCGTGGCCGCCGGCCTGGGTCGTGACCAGCTCGATCGCGACATAATCCTGGGCCGGGATGCCCACGCCGACCAGGAACTGGCCGTTGTCGGTCGCGGGCAGCGTCAGGTAGGGGCCGAAGCCGTCCGTGCCCGTCAATCCCCACGCCTCGGAATAAATGTTCGGCGACGACCAGGCATAGGTCTCGTCGCCCGGGTTCGTGTTGTAAGGCCGGTAACCGCTCCAGGTGATCGTGCCCGATGGCTGCGGGTTGCCCAGCGGATCCAGGCCGCCAGGTGCTTGCGCGGGGATCGGCGCCGCCCCAGGAGAACGACGAGACCGCGAGCAGGTCGGAGGCGTCGATGTAGTTCGAGTAACCCGCGTCATAGGCGCAGGCGTCCATCGTGCGGATCACCGCGGGGACCGCGCCCTTGGAGCTGGTCACCAGCGCCCGGTAGTTGGCGTCGATCGCCAGCGGGTTGGCCCGCGAGATCGGGTTGTTCGGCGGGATGATCCACAGGTTGGAGATCGTCCACTCGCCTCCCGGCTGGCTGTAGGTGACGCTGAGCTTGATGTCCCATGAGATCGCGGAATCGGCCGCGACCGTATAGGCCATGGTCACCGTGGTCCCTAAGATCGTGGTCGTCGGACCCGTGATCGTGGCCGACGAGAGGCTGGTTAATCCCAGTATGGCCGCGTTTCCGGTCTTGACGTTAGGGTCGTCGTAGACGATCGTCCAGGTCCCGACCAGCGACGGTGAGAGTTTGGCGTCGAACGGGTTGGTCGCATTAGGTGTGTAGAAGATCGCGGACAGGGTCGAGTCAGCCGCATAGGTCGGATACCATCCCGTCGGGATGCCGTCTACTGTATACATCGACTCGGGGATAGTGGCGCCGCTGATCTGCCAGCCGTGGCCGTTGGCAGGCCCGGTGATACGCTGAGCATAGTTCGCGAATAACGAGCCCGGCGACTCGTAGCTCGTCGGCTCGGACTCTGCATTGACACCGAACTTCAAGGTTTTCTTCGTCGGGAACCCGGCCAGGAGCCCGACGGGACCTTCGATCTGACCGGAGAAGTTTGTGATCGATGCGGGTGTCAAACTCCCCGGCTGCGGCGATGAGACCGCGCCGCCGATGGCGGTCGTCATCCAGCCCCACGATGCCGTGTAGCTGAGCACGTCGCCGGGGGACACGCCGGACATCACCGCGACCAGGACGGCACCCGTGCCCTCGGAGTCGGTCACAGCGAGCGTGGGCAGCGAGATGAACCCCGATCCTCCTGAGAGCACCGGCACCGACGCGATGTACGTGCCGAGCGTCGGTGTGACCGTGGCCTGCGTACCGCCGACCGGGGAGCCGCCCGAGAGCGTGAACGTCGGTGCGACCGTGACTCCTGAGCCGCATCCCATGGTCCCGCCGACAGTCGGGACCACGGTGACCGTACCGGCACTGAAGACGACGCGATAGCTCGGCGCCGTCGTGTACGTGCCGCCCGTCATCGTGAGGGTCGGGGCCGACCCGTAGGTCACTGCGGAGACCGCGCACGACGTTACGCCGGTCGCCAGGACCGGCGTCCCGAAGACGGGCAGTGAGCTATTGCCCGCCTTGGAATCCTGGACGATCGTCCGGCGCCGCCTGGGCCGACGCTCCGAGATGTACTCCCCACTCTGGACCGAGACGACCGGCGCAGACGTACCCCGAGCCCCCCGAGACAATCCCCACCGATTCCACCGAGCCGCACTGGAGCCGGTAGGCGACGAACGGGCAGATGAAGCTGGACGACGTCCAGGTCGGGCCGTCCGCCTGGATGATGTTGCCATTCCAGGTGATCGTCGGGTTCGACGGGACGCTCGTGACGGGTTGCGGCGCGTAGTAGCCGTTGGAAGCCGGAATCGTCGAGACCGGGAAGAACAGCGCCAGCTTGCCCGACTTCGTCACGTACGCTTCGGTGACCAGGGGCGGCGCGTAGCCGAGCGGCCCGGCATACTTGGCGTTCGAGGCCGTCCCGGCGGTGCTGGTGAAGTTGTAGCCGTTGCCCGTCCAGTCATCGAATCCCGCGTCGGTGTATGCGGGCGTCGCGCCGAGCACGCCACCCAACGGGAACCACGCTGTAGCGGGAGTTCCGAGTGTGAGCGGCGAATCGATGCCCGCGTAGAGGTCCAGGACGTCGGCCTGCGTCGCGGCGTAGCCGTTCCAGACCGCGACGTCTCCGATCTGGAAATCCACGGGGCTGCCGGCGCCCGTGGCGCCGATCGTCCAGGCCCCGCTGTAGGCGGCCGTCGAATTGGCGATCGTGGCGCGATCCACGGCGGTCCCGTTCAGGTAGACCGCCGTGGTCCCGGACGAATTCCAGGAGACCACGCAATGGCAGGGGACACCGACCGGAATCGCCTGGTTCGTGCTGATTGAGGTCGAACTCCCCACCATGCCCAGCGTGATCTTGCCCAGGTTCGACGAGGTGCCGGAGAGTTGGCAGATCGGCGGGAACCCGCCAGCCTTGTTGACGAGGTTAGAGGTCACCATGCCGCTGCCGCCCAGCGTGTTGAACTGGAAGCGGAAAGAGATCGTGGCCTGGGACTGGTTCGAGAGCAGGGAATTCGTGCCGGTCGAGAAGTTGCACTGGTTAAAGAACCGGATCGAGCCGAAGGGTGGCGTCGGCGTGTAGCTCCACGGCGAGCCCGCGATCGTCGCGCCGTCGGCGGAGGTGAGTGTCAGCGCCTTGACGCCAGGAGCAGCCGGTATGTAGGTGAAGGTCTGCGCCGCGGCCGACGATGTGAAGGTCAAACACGAAGGCGTGAACGTGCCGCCTGCGCCGTCGGAGAGCGCGACCAGGTCGGTTGTGGCGCCGAGCGGTGTCAGCGTAAACGCGGCCGAAGGGGAACCGCCTATGCCGCCCGATGGCCCGGTGAGCGTGTAGCTGATCGCGGTGACCGAGACCGCCAGCGGCGAGCCGGTGACGACGCCGGTGTCAGTGGAGGTCGCAGTGATCGATTTCGCGCTGGCCGTCGCGGGGGTATACCGGAACGTCTGCGCCGCGGCCGACGATGTGAAGGTCAAACACGAAGGCGCGAACGTGCCGCCTGCGCCGTCGGAGAGCGTGACCGTGTCCGAGCCGACCGTCCCGCCCGGTGTCAGCGTGTAAATCGAGGGCGACCCGGCGACGGCGGATGTGGGGCCGGTCAATGTGTACGGCGTGGGCAGCGGGATCGAGGTGTACGACCAGGGGGAGCCCGCGATCAGGATCGAGCCCCCGCTGGCGAGCGTGAGCGTGATCGCGCCGGTTGTGGCCGGAGTGTAGCGGAAGGTCTGCGGCGTCGCCGAGCTGGTGAAGGTCAGTGAGGTCGGCGCGAACTGCGCCGCCCACGCCGCCGTCGGAGAACGTGACCGTAGCCGAGCTGATGACCACGCTGGGAGTGAGAGTGAAATAACTGGACGGATCGGTCACGAAGCCGCCCGACGGCCCGGTGAGTGTGTACGCGTGCCCAGCGCCGTGAGCGCGAAGACCGTCTGGAGGCGCCGCGGCTCGAAGAGTTGCCAGGGATTGCGATTGATCGCGGCGACGTTGGCGGCGGGGAGGGCGTAGTTATATAGGTAAATATAACTGATCTGGCCGCCGAGAAAGTACCCCGTGCCGTCGTAGTTGCCGAGGTGGATCGCGTTGGTGTTGGCGACCGGCGCCGCGTTGCCGCTGCTTCCTCCTGCGGCCTGGGCTTTGCCGTTGAGATACATCGTCGAGCCGTTGGAGGCCCCGGTGCCGGTGCCCGTATCGGTAACAGCCAGGGTGAATGGCACGCCCGCGGTGAAGGACGAGGCGCCGATGGCGTTGCGGTTCGTGTTATTGCCGCCGCGCCAGATCATGAGGGAACTATAGTAGAACAGGTCCCAGGTCGCATTGACGCTCGATCGCTCGATGAGGGCCTGGGTGCTCGCACCGAACGACGTGATCGTCACGCCGGCGCACACCGACATCGCCGGCCCGACCGCCGGAACGTCGCTGTACGTGAGGTTGGTCGATGACCCGTTGAAGACGCCGGTGATGCCGGCGGCGTTCGAGCCCCACGAGAACGCCGTCGAGGCCGACGCCGGGCTGCCGCCGACGAGTTCGATCGGCGTGCCCGTCCCCGCATTGAACGCCCATGCGGCGACCAGGCCCTGCGCGAGCGGGTGCTCGAAGTCGATGCCGTATCCTAGTGGCGGTTTGTGCGGCCAGCGGTTTCCGAGCATGAGCGGTTAGGTCCCAGAGGTCATGGTGATACTAAGCGGACGCCCGGAAATAACTTGCCTGTTTCGCCGAACAAACTCGGTTTTCCAGGGGTTCTTGGGGGCTTTCGGGAATTCTCGGCGATGGATCGGGCACGTTATTTCCGGGCGTCCGCCAAGGTAATGACGGATCCCCAGCACCATCAGGGCGTCGTGTCGATCGAGACCAGGGTCGGACCTGCGCCCGTAGCTGTGAACGTGAACGTAATGTTGGTGCCGTTAAAGTCGGCCGCGGCGCCACTGAAATAGTAGCGATTCGTTGCTCCAATCTGGGTGATGGTGCCCGAGACTGCTGTATCAGCCCCGCCTGCCACGGATCGCGTGCCCGATACCGAACCACCCGTGTACCCCGTCGAACTGCCGCCGCTCAAGAACATCGGAAACTCGAATCCGGCGGCCGTGTCAATTTTGTACGGGCCGGAAAGCCTGACGGTGCCTGCGGAATCGATCAGCGGCAGCAGGTTGTCGATCGCATAGAGGGTGGTCGAATTGGGATTAACAGCCCAGTTGCCGCCGGTGCCCTGTGGACAGGAGATCGTCGCGACCTTGGTGGAGTTATTGTAGGCCGTGCAGATCGCGGCCTGTCCGGCCCCGGTGCCCCCAACCAGAGAAATCTGCCGCCAGAGTGGGTTCGATGTCTCGCCGGACGCCAGCGTGATCGAAGTGTTGGCGCCGGCCTGTGCGGTCCCGGTGTAGTAGGACGCCGCCGAACCGGCCACATCCACGATGTTGACCCCGAGGTAGCCGTTGCCATCGAGAACAACCGACGTGCCGCCGATGAGCCCAACGTTCGCCTGGGCCTGCGGTAGCGTGATGAACTTCGTGGTGCTGTCGGGCGTCGTGTCCCACGCTCGCTGCACCGTCGCGACCTTGGTTCACGTGTTGTATGCGACGATCGTGCGCCGCTGGCCTGTGCCCCGGACGCCGCCGCCGGTGCCGCCATAGAGATAGATGTCATCGCCGACATAGGCCCCGACATCGCTCGACGCCCCGGAATCCAGCGTGATCGTCGTCGAGGTGCCGCCTTGCGCCGTGTTGACCCTCCCGCCCATCAGGTCGGCGAAGAACAGAGCCTCTCCGACCGTGTTGACCATCGGACTGCTGGGCAGCGAAGTACCAAACGCGACCGGAACAGAGCCGGTGCCGTCCGGATTGATCTGGCCCGCTCCGGTCCCGACAGTCGGCAATCCGCCGGATGTCGCAGGAGCTGCCGTGGGGAGGCTCACTCCGGTCGTTAAGACCAATACGGGGTCGATCTGGATGCCGGTCGTAGTGCTCGACCAGTACATCGCCAAGGCATTGGCGTTGGTCTCGGACTGTGCCAAGGGCTGCCAGTAGACCCCACCCCCGATCTCGGTGGGAGTGGAGGTACCGAAGGCTGCCGCACTCCCACCATCCTTCGAGATGTCCCCTGTGGTATTGGAGGCGTCACCGGTCTTTGGCACCTGATTCACGGTGTCGTAGCTGTAGAAATACACCCCTTGGCCGCTGACATTTTTGAGAAGCACGACTTACCCCCCCATCTTGGCGAGCTTGGGTTGCCGTCCACCGCGGGATGACGTATCGATGGCTTGCCCGACCCCGAGGTCGGGATAAGCCGTGGTGGTCGAGGAATAATTGGTGGAGTTCTGGAGAAAGAACCCTAGCCCGGCGGCCATGGCGCCGCTGGCGGCTGTCACCTGGAAATTGCCGGCGTGCGGCGTGCCGGTCGCCGCGACTGATGTGTACGGGCTGCTGCCATATGCCAGGATGCCGATCTGGTTGGCGGTCACGCTGGTTGTCGAATCCAGAAACGCCGTACCATTACCGTACTGGCCGCACTTGTTGAGCCACATCAGTAACGATGCGGCCGATGTCCCGGACCCATAATCCGTATTCGATACCGCGTTGGTCGATTCGGCGTAGATCACCGGATTGGTAGCACTGGCCTGCTGGATGCCGTCCACGGAGCAGTTGTAGGCGTCGCAGTTGACGATCGCGATGGGGCCGGTCCCGTCCGTGTAGAATCCGCTGCCGCTGCATCGATCCGCGATGCAGCGAAACAGGGTGCTACTTGTGCCTAGCAGGAACCCGTGGCAGGTCCCGGACGAATGGTCGTGCGAGACACAACGAACAAGAATTACCGCGCTCGAACTGCCGCCGTTGAATCCCGCCACGCCGGTTGTCGCCTGCCCATTGCATGTGTCCGCTCCACACTCGATATAGACAGACGTGGTGTTGGAGAACCCGTTGGTACGGAGTCCCGTGGCGCGACAGCGGTAATAGATGGAGCGGCCGGTGCCGGAGAAACCATCGGCGCCGCCAGACGAGCCGTTCCTCGTGGCCGTGATATACGAATAGGAATTGCCGTGCCCGGTCGTGTTGATGAGGTTGTACGACGTGCCGCTGGACGCCCCCTGGACCACGCAGCCGCCGCCGTCGCCGGGACTGGTCGTGTAGCCCTCGAAGTGGACCGGGCCGGCGGTCGATCGCGTGATGACCGCCGTGGTCGCCCAGTTCGTGCCGCCCTGGATGTTGATCCGGGGCACGTCGCCGTTAGGGTCGGTCATGGTGGCGGCCGGGAAGGTGAACGCCGGGGCAATGTTCCCGGACGATGGGCCGCCCCAGGCGCCACCGACCTTGCAGGTCGTGGCCCCCGACGTGGTGCTCGGGGTGCCCACGGTGCCGGAAAAGGCCGTCGTGGACAGCACGATCGTGGTCCCCGTGACGGACGCCACGCGGGCGACATAGACGGCCACCGTCGCGCCGCTGGTCGTATAGATCGACGCGAACGCACCGACCGCAACACCCGTTGCGCTGGTGTTGCCGTTGGTGTCCGTGGCCGGGTCGCCCGAGCCGACCGTGAACGTCGAGGTCCCGTCCCAGGTCCCGCCCGCGTAACTGAAGTCGGCGCTGGCGTAGGGGGAAGAGCCGGCGTTCAGGTTATTGCCGGTCTGGATGCAGTAGAATTCGGTGTAAGCCATTGATATTGAAATCCACTTATGGTGCAAACAGGAAGATCGCGCCCTCGCCGCCGCAGAGCGCGATCGTCGTCACGGACGATCCGACGGAGCCGTCAGCGGCCAGGGGATAGTAGGTGTTGCCGGAGGGCGGCAGCGTGAAGGTGACGCTGGTATTGTCGTCGATTGGTCCTGTGTAGCTCTTGGCGTACGACAGGGGGCGGAAGAGTACGAGCGCGTCGGTGAACCACCGGAGATAGACCCGGTACTGGAATGGCGAGCTGGCCGCCGCGGCGCTGGAGATCGACTCGGTTGTGAGTGGGCCCGCCGTGGTCGGGACCGTCAGAGTGAAGGTGCCCCATAAGGGCTTGGGAGAAACCGTCGAAACGACCTGGGTTGTATAGGGACTCGATCCTGCAACCGAAAGTCCCGGAAGCGTACCGGACAAGCTGGATGTCGATACGACCGCCATGCCTGTTGGACCATTTGTCAGCCCCAGGCCCTGCTGGAACGCAATGACGAAGGTCCCGGCGTTCTCCCCTGGGACCACGACCACGTTACTGGTCTTACTGTTGGTCGTGTCGCCCTCCACGTTGGAGAGCGCCGCCAGGGCCGCCTGAATACGGCCCGCCAGCGTGGCGGTGTTCGTGCTGTACGTGATGGCCCCGGTGGTCTGGGTCCCGCCGCCGGACGTCGTGACGCCGAGCGTGAACGTGCCGCTCGTGGGCTGGAGGGTCGTATGGTTCGCCGACCAGTCGAGCACGTAGTAGGTGTTGAGCGTCGAGGACCCGGCGCAGAGCAATGCGAAGTAAGGGTCGTTGTACGCGGGCTGCAGTCCCGCGTTGCTGAACGTCATGGGCCCCAGGAGGTCGGCCGTGTCCGAGCCCGAGAACGCGACCGTCCAGGGACCGCTGCCGTTGCCCGTCACGGCCGCCGTGAGTTGCCCGGTCGTGTATTCGGTCGCCAGCGCGGCGTTGATCGCGGCCTGCACCGTGGGGGTGGGATCATTGCCGGTCTGCCAGAGCTGGTAACGGCCGAGTGGCGTCCCCAGGTCGGTCGCCGCCGCCGGACACCAGTGCAGGACCAGCGGCTCCCCGGCGCGTACCCCTGCCAGAGCCCGAGCATGCTCCGCGAGTTGGCCAGCAGGTAGTAATACGCCATGGCCCCCAGATTGGTCCGGGGATGGACCTGGGAGTAGGGCAGCGGAGAGACATCGACGATGACCAGCGGCGACGGCGAGGCTCATGCCCCATCGGCTCGCGATCAGGGCCTCGCGTTGCTGGAGGACCGACCACGAATCGGCCATCGGCGCAATGAACGATTCCTCCTGAGCGGCCGGCGACAACGCGACCAGCCCATTGGCCTTGGACTCGCCGTCCGTGTTGCAATAGACGAACTGGTCGCTGGGCAAGGACCGCCAGATGCCCGCGTGCAAGGCGCCGCAGTCGGAGTAGGTCGATGCCGTGGATTCGAGGGGCGTCCCGATCGGGGGATCGCCAGCCGCGTTGTCCGAGAAGACCACGGTCGCCCCGGTATTGACCGACATTCGCCGGGTGGTGTAGTCGATCGCCCATGCCTGGAAGTCCGCATTGCCGCAATTGGTCAAGGTGCGTCCTGGACCGTACAGGGACGGGAGCCGCGATTCGTAGAGGAACATGGCCCCACTGCCGTAGTTCCAGGCCGCCGCCGCTTGCGTCGTGCCCGTGTAAGCCGCCGTCAGGGTCCAGGAGGTGCCGGACCCGCTGGCGATCTGGTAGAGGCCGTTGGTGGCGTCGCCGGTCACCTGGATGAACGCCTTGGCCAGTCCCGATTGGCTCGCCGAGAACGTGACGGCGGTCGAGCCGTTGGTGATGCCGATCGTCCCGGCGCCGCTCGTGAAATACTCCGGCGAGTCGAGGTAATTGTCGGCATCGACATCGAGGGAGGAGTTGAAATACAGGATCGTCCCGCTCGTCGCCGTGGGCGATGCCGCCAGCGTGAAGTTGCGGCCCAAGACCTTGGCGGCTATCGGCGGAGTGCCGCCCGTAGTCCGGACGCGAACGAAATGCATCGGGAACGGAGTGGCCCCGTCCAGTTGCAGGCAAGTCACCCACTTCGAAGTCAGGAGCGACGAAACGCCCGCGATGTTCGTCGGGAAGCACGTCAGCCATGCGGAGCCACCCGTCAAGGTGGCGTCCCAGGTGATGCTGCCGCCGGTCGTGCCGCCCGACGTACCGTCGGCCTGGTTGGACACGGCGGTCCAGGTGACCGGCGTACTGACCGGAACATCGGCGGACGCCGGCGTACTGGGCGCACTGACGGCCGATGGGTATTCGACCACGAACGTCCAGCCCGAACCGGCGGTCCCGAGCGTGATGTCGATCTCGCGGAACGGGTCCGGAAAGCCGGCATAGAAGCAATCGCCGGTCCCGGTGCCCAGCGTGGTGTCGGCCGTCGTTCCGGTCTGGGACGCTGCCGTGTAATCGGTGACAGTGCCGCCGTTCGTATCGAGGAACGCGACCCAGAAATATTGAATTGGCGTACCGCCGTTGCCGCTGGAAGCCCAGGCTTGAGCGGAGGCCGCGTGCCAGAAGGCGCCTTCGCGAGCGTAACTGTTGGCGTCCGCGTAGGCCAGCCAGTCCAGGAGGTTCGAGGTCCCCGGCGTCGGCGTGCCCGGCGTGGGGGTCGTCCCGGTGTAGGCGTTGGCGTACAGGTTCGTGAAGTTGTTGTAGATCGCTAACTGAACATTGGGGTTGAGACCGCTGATGTAAGTGGCGTAGGTTGCCCCTTGTGCTGCCAGGTCGGTAAAGTTCGCGAGCAGATAGTCCTCGAACGAGCCGGTCCCGAGGGTAGGGCCGGTCGTGCTCGATGGGAACATCGTCTCGGGACCGGCCGTCGCCTGACGAATCCAGGTACTGGCGACGCTGCGAGGTAGCGTGACCAGCGGGACGGCGGGCGAATTCGAGACCGTGGCGGTCGTGCTGGAAGTGCCCGGCGTGGCTTCGGAGGCAAAACTGAACGCCCTGGCCTCGACGGTATGGCTGCCGTTGGTCCAGGTGACGCCATTGGTCAAGGACACGCCGACTCCCGAGAGGCCCGTCGGTCCGCCCGGATAGGTGAAGGGCGGGGAATACGCGATGAAGTGCTGTTCGGAATCCACCCAGTATTCCACGCGGGCGATGCCGGCCGCGTGGCTGGTCGTAGTGGTGAACGAGAGCCCGGAGTTGGTGATCGCGGCCGTGGCGCTGGTGGTCCCGTCGCACGCGGCCCAATCGTCGAAGTAACGGGCCGTCGCCGTGCCGGCCAGTTTCAGGATGCCGTAGTAACCCGCGCTGGTAATCGGGGCCGACGAGTCCGTATAGGAGACCGCCCAGCTCTGGACCGGCAGGAAGTCGCCGCCGGCCGTGAGGTAACTGCCTTGGGCCGGTACATAGCCCGACGACTGATAGTAGAACTGACCCAGGAGCTGGATGTTGCCGCCGACCGTCGTGCAGGACAGCGTGAGCCGCGTCCAGGCCGGCAGGTTGAGCGTCGTTGTGCTCAGCAGCGTCGTGGTCGCGAGCGTCGTGGAGACGCCCGCGACGACCTTGAGCAAGTTGAGCGTACCCCCGGTCACATTATATGTCAGCGCATAGTAGGTGGGCGACGAACCAGAAAGACCAGACCCGCGTGCGATCGCCCCGGCGCCGGTGTCGCTGGACGGCATCCAGTAGGAGATGCTGGTGACCGCATCGCCGAACTGCGCGGCGTTATACCAGGCCCAGGCGTTGACCGTCGTGCTCGGCGTGAGCGATACGCAATTGAGACCGCTGGTCGGGGTCGGGCCCGAGCCGGTCGCTACGATCTGGGCTTGAGTGACCGGCGCATTCAGACGACCAACTCGAAATCTGGGTGCTCAGGGGACCTGGTGACGCCGAGTCGAACGCCTGCGCGACCGGCAGCGAACCGGCCGAACCGGACGTGTAGGAGAGCGAACTCGGGTTGGTCAGGCTGCCATTGTTCGTGGTCCCGATCGTGATCGCCCCGGTCGTGGCCGCCGTATAGGTGAACGTGCCCGATCGGTTGGAGTTGGTCAGGCTAACCGTCCCCGAGAATGAACCACCTGCACTGGAGTCGTTGGCGGTAATGACGATCGTGCCAGCGATCGTCCCGGAGCCGGCTGTCACGGTGAAATTGCTGGACGGCTGCCCCTCGGTCCCCGCGGATGGCCCCGTCAGAGTGTACGTCGTGACCGCGCTGCCGCTGGAGGTATAGGCGATCGAACCGGGATTGGTCAGACCGCCGTTGTTCGTGGTCCTGATCGTGATCGCCCCGGTCGTGGCCGCCGTATAGGTGAACGTGCCCGAGCGGTTGGAGTTGGTCAGGCTAACTGTCCCCGAGAATGAACCACCTGCACTGGAGTCGTTGGCGGTAATGACGATCGTGCCAGCGATCGTCCCGGAGCCGGCTGTCACGGTGAAATTGCTGGACGGCTGCTCCTCGGTCCCCCGGATGGCCCCGTCAGAGTGTACGTCGTGACCGCGCTGCCGCTGGAGGTATAGGCGATCGAACCGGGATTGGTCAGACCGCCGTTGTTCGTGGTCCTGATCGTGATCGCCCCGGTCGTGGCCGCCGTATAGGTGAACGTGCCCGAGCGGTTGGAGTTGGTCAGGCTAACTGTCCCCGAGAATGAACCACCTGCACTGGAGTCGTTGGCGGTAATGACGATCGTGCCAGCGATCGTCCCGGAGCCGGCTGTCACGGTGAAATTGCTGGACGGCTGCTCCTCGGTCCCCGCGGATGGCCCCGTCAGAGTGTACGTCGTGACCGCGCTGCCGCTGGAGGTATAGGCGATCGAACCGGGATTGGTCAGACCGCCGTTGTTCGTGGTCCTGATCGTGATCGCCCCGGTCGTGGCCGCCGTATAGGTGAACGTGCCCGAGCGGTTGGAGTTGGTCAGGCTAACTGTCCCCGAGAATGAACCACCTGCACTGGAGTCGTTGGCGGTAATGACGATCGTGCCAGCGATCGTCCCGGAGCCGGCTGTCACGGTGAAATTGCTGGACGGCTGCCCCTCGGTCCCCGCGGATGGCCCCGTCAAGGTATAGGTAGTGACGGGGCTAACGCCCTGCATGGCGACGCGGATCTGGATGGTTCTGCCGTCAACTGCCAGGATTTTCATAATAGTTTATGGCGTCAAGTAATTAGCTGTGACTTGTTGACACACAATCGCCGTAGTGTGCAGTCCTGTGACGGTAAGTGTCTAGAGAACCGTGTATCAAACTATGGAGTTTATCTTGTCAACAGTGACATTGGCTGTCACGTTATTCGCAGAGTCGCCGTTCAAGGCCGCGATAATCCACTGGCCGGGGCCGAGGAATAGCTCCGCGGAGTAGTCGCTGTTGACGCCGTAAGTGCCGGTGCTGCTCGCCGGGCTCACGACGAAAGATGCCGTTTGGGCCATCAGGTACACGTTGTCGCTAGACGAATAACTGTTGATCGTGGCGCACGACCGTGAGCGTGTAAGGCGAACTGGAACCACTAATCGCCGTGATCTTCGATAGTTCGCCAAGTTTGGACCCGCTTGCCTGCTGGAGACACACGGTCTGTCCGACTGACAGTCCCGTCTTGCTTGACACGCTGAGGCTGGTTGCCCCAGCCGTGGCCGGCGCACTGAACGTAATGGGCGCTGACGCGCCAGCCGCATAGGCCTTGTAGGCCGATACGGTCGAGATGCTCGTCGGGGCGTTCGATCCGGTAATGACCTCGCAGGTCAACTGCCCCTCGATCGATGTCGAGAGATCTAGGAACGCCGCGATCGCCGCAGCGCCGTGCGTAACCGTAACGCCATTGATCAAATTGCCGGGCGTGCCGGCGGAATAGACGGGAGCTGCCATGGGTCATCCTCAGACGATTGCGGTTGCCAAGAGAGAATCGACGGCGGCCGGCCCGATCGCGTCGGCCGTTACTGAGACCGCGATGGTGTTTTGTTCCGCACCCGATCCGTTGTAGGCCCGAACCCCAACGGAATAAGTCGTTCCATCGCTGAGCCCAGCGATGTTCGCCACGAAGACATTGAATAGCCCAGCGGAGTACAGCACCGTCGCGGCGGGGGTCGCGTAGCTCGGGGTACCCCCGGTGCCAAGATAGACATTAAACCCGATGGGTACCGTCGGCCCCCGTGTCAAGGGGTAGTACCACTCGACTCGGATTGATCCTCTGGGCGTCGCAAAGGCCCGGAGCCCGATGGGGGGCAAAGGCTGGTTTGTGATGTCGTTTCCAAAAGCATCCAGCACAATCGTCACGGAGCAGTCGAGGTTTTGCTCCTCGCCGTAGAAGTTGAAGGCTCGGACGCCAAACTTCCAGGCCCCAGGAGCTGCGAGAGCCGTGCTGGTCCAGGTGGTGTCGCTGGTCAATGTAGTGGCCACCAGGGTCGTGTAATTGATCGGGTCGCCCGAACCCGTGTTGGAGTAGACGTGGTATCCACTCCCGATTAACAGTTCAGACTTTCGACTATCTAGTACGGAGCCGGGATATGAGGGCTGCGGCTCGGCCGCAACGATGACTGCCATCGCGTGCGGGTTGAATGAGGGCACCGCAAGGGGCCGTTCGGCAGTGGAAAGGACCGACCCTGGGTAGGGCGCGGGAGCTTCGGCCGTCGTCATCCGGCCTGGCGGAGTTGACACCGCCCCGGCTTGCGTTCGAGTGCATCTAGCCAGGCCCCCGCCTGATTCAATTCCAGGTGACTCCGCCCAGGCTGACGCCACAACGGGTGGATTATTGAATTGGGGGATCGCGGCCCTCTGGCCACCCTCCGCAAGACTCATCCCGGAGTAGGGCTGGGGCGCCTCGGATGCCGTCAGAACGATCGTGGTGGCGACGACAGGTGCTGGAGTCGAGCGAAGGACCGCGATGACGTTGCCCGGCTCTGGGGGCGTTGTCTCAGCTACGATCCGCTTGATCCCGGCCGGCGAGGTCATCACCGCAAGCGGTCCAATATAGGTCTGAATACGTCGCGGTTCGAAGATCTGCCAGGGGTTGGCTGCAATCGCTGCCACATTGGATGCCGGGAGGGCATAATTGTAGAGGTATATGTAATTAATCTGGCCGCCAAGAAAGTAACCGGACCCATCGTAATTGCCCAGATGGATCGCATTGGTGTTGGCTACCGGCAGCGCGTTGCCGCTGGCACCGCCCGCCGCCTGCGCGTTGCCGTTCAGATACATCGTCGAGCCGTTGGAGGCCCCGGTGCCGACGCCCGTGTCGGTGACGGCAACATTAAATGGGAGGCCCGCAGTGAGGAGCGAACCGGAGAACTTGTTGCGCGTTGTGCTGTTACCGCCTCGCCAGTTGACGTTCGAGTTGTAGTAAAACAGACCCCACGTCGCGTTGACATTCGAGCGCTCCACGAAGAATTGATTGCCGCTGATCGCTGTCATCATCACGCCGGCGCACACGCTCATCGCCGGGCCAACTGCCGGTACGGCGCTGTACGTGAGGTCGGTCGATGATCCGTTGAAGACGCCGATGAGGCCGGCGCCGTTCGGGCCCCACGAAAACGCATTCGAGGCCGAGGTTGGATTGCAGCCCAGAAGTTCGGTCGGGGTGCCAGTCCCTTCATTGAAAATCCACACCGCAACGAGCCCCTGCGCAAGCGGATGCTCGAGGTCAATTTCGTAACCATGCGGCGGTTTGTGCGGCCAGCGGTTTCCGAGCATCGGGCGTCAGATTCCCGGGTCGAGTAAATGAGTTACGGTGCGGTGAGACAAGACGGGGGCAGCGCCCTAATCGGCCTTAAACTTCAGCTTTCGAAGGGAGGCTGACGCTCACCCGCATCCCCAGTGCCCGCCGCTCCAACTCAGGACGAGGCATCGGCTCGCCGCGCTGGAGCCGCTTGTCGTAGCTCCAGCAGAGTCCTTGGCCGCCTACATACCCATCAGGAGCGCGGAACACAAGCAGTCCATTTCGCCAGAAGCTTGGCCATCGCTGGAATGAGCCGTCGGGAGCAAGGGTTTCGACAGAATTCGGCCCGACCGCCCCGGCGACGCAGAACTCGGTCACGAAATCATCTTCCTTGATCAGATAGAAGTATCGGGCGATGCACGAGGTGGCATCAGTGGATACCGGGATCTCGATTGATCCGCTCCGGTCGAAGTCAAGGCCGGGTGTGAGAGGCATGAATCAGGGTTCCAGGGGAGCACCGGAGAGGCCGATACCCTGAGAGTAAAGAGCGTGAAGGAAGTCGTTCCACTCGTCCTTCCAGAGGGTCAAACGCGGGAGTCCATCCACCTCGTGAACGGCTAGCTTGGGGATGACCGTGAGCAACTTCCGGTCTGTTCCCGTGTAAGATGAAAAGACCGCCGCGTCAGTGGTCTTGTGGCGGTCGTACCAAGTCCGGAAAGCAGCCATCGCCCGCTCGGCGTCGGGGCCGACGAAATGAACCTCCCGCGTGCCGTAGAACGGCACGATATGATCGCTGATCAGCGGGAGGCCCCTTAGCTGTGGGGCACAGACTCGGCCGAGATGGTCCTTGTCGTTGTCGTGGTATCCGCTACCCGGAACGGATTCCAGCACTTTGTTGCGAGCACGGATTGCGTTGGCCCGTTGCAGGAGTTCTTGGCTCACGGGGAGAATTCCTCTGATGTTCCCTCTTACTTGATCGCGACAGCACACGAAAATCGCCTTACTCTTCTCCCGTTAGCTTTCCACTGTAATTGACCGCGTTCGGGCTGGTGATCGTGATGCCGCATCCCTTGCCGCCGATGCAGATGAAAGGCGACGCGAACGGATGGATGAAGTGGTAAAGCCCGTTGAATTGCCCCACGTCGATGCACCACTGAAGTGTGATGACGGTCGGCTGGACGGTCCAGTGCTTGGCGGCAATCGCCTGGATAGTCTCGCCCCGGCCCGTATCTCTCTTGGACGGCGTGACGGAGGTTGAATTCGTCCCAGGGGCGTTTGTCGCGAATGTGATCTGGTCGAATTCGCAGACCGCAGGGGCGTTGCTGGAGGCCGTGCCGTCGAAGGAAATCGACGCCTCGGTCACCTTCACACAGATGTTGCTGGCCGCCTGGAGGCCGACGACGGTCTGGGTGGTGGTCGCGGTCAGCGGGACGGTCTCGGCGGCCACGTCGAACTGGTTGTAGGCCATGGAAAGTCACTCATCGAATTGAGGGAGGATGGTTTTGGGGAACACAATTCGGAACCTCGACGGTATTGACTCACACTCCTGGCCACGAGCGGTGAGTGGGGCCAAAGAGACGGTGACATCGAACTGGTCAATGGAGACGAGCCCGCCAATAGAGATTAAGGAGGGCGGCGGCCAGGGACACATCAAGTCTGCACTTCCTTCTGCCAGCGACTAGCCATTATCGCGAGAGCTTGCAACCGAAGAGCGTCGAGGGCTCGGCTGAGTTGCCGAATGGTCCCCAACGGACCTGGACGCGGGCCAGCACGTCGTCGAGCTGCTGGCGAATCCGCCGGATCTTGTTCTGGAAGTCACCCTGCTCGGCTCGATTCTCCTGCATGTAGCGGTCG
The DNA here is from genome assembly GCA_963842405.1 of uncultured Isosphaeraceae bacterium. GTDB lineage: Bacteria > Planctomycetota > Planctomycetia > Isosphaerales > Isosphaeraceae > CAVZRC01. The sequence continues at coordinate 205,196 of CAWJGW010000012.1, forward strand.
TAGAGGACCGAGAGTACCGTGGCCATCCGGAGGTCGCGGAGGTCGTAGATCCACGAACTGGTTCGATCGGTAATGTTCTCGTCGATCCCGAACCGTCGTTTGATATCGAAGCTGGCTTCCTCGGATTGGGGGTCGAGGGTGTTGATCGTGAATGTGACCCCGGTCAGGCCGGCGGAGGGGGCCGGCGGCTGGCCAACGTAGAGGTCCTTGTGCGGCCGACGGAGCGTGATGGAATTCCCCGAGATGCTGTCAATCGCCAGGAGCTGGCCCCCGCCGGGGTACTGCGTCTTGGGAGCCGTCAGCCAGGCGACCTGGTTCGAGCTCACTCCATTAGCAGCAAAGTTTACCGAGGCCGAGTTCAGCACCCACGGGTTGCCTGGGGCAAAGACTCCGTCGGTGCCGGCGGCCATCTGCTGCCAGGGCGGGCAGAGCATGATGAAGTCGCCACCGGCGCGAACGAGGATGTCCTCGTCCGTGCAATAGACCGGAATGGTCTGTTCGGGTAGGGATGCACTGAGGGTCATGAGACGCCCTCGGCCGCCTTTTTCAGCGGGAGCTCCTGAGAAGCTGGGTTGGAATGTGATCGATCCGTACTTCAAGTTGCCGCCCGACTTCTTTGTCTCGCGGGCTTTCGGCTCGAATGAAATGCCACGATCGCCGGTAAGGGATCACGAGTAGTGATGTTCGAGGATCCGCAGTTCGTCGGAGATGCTGTCGGGCAACGTCGGTGCAGCGGAGATTGCGCGAGCCGCCAATCGATCGAGGCTCAGAGCCGACGCCTTTGGGTATGGCCGATACCCAGTCACTCACCACTCGTGGTTCAGCGTCCCTTCTTGCCGACCTTGGCTTTCGAGCCGACCATCTTCGACTGACCGTTGGATGGTTTTCTCATGCCGGCCGGCTTGGGGCCGCCGCTCGGGACCGTTGACTTGCCTTCAGGAGCCGATTTCTTGGCCATCGAATTGTCCTTTCTCTTGAGTCTGGGTAAAGCCTCGGCGATCAATTCGATCGCCGGCTGCTCTGTGATCTGCACTGGCGCGACATCTCTTCGGTAGGAATGGGGCGAAGAGAAGCCGCAGCAGCTCGGTGACAACGGTCAACTTGGCCAGTCGTTCCTGATCTTTGTGAGGAAAGGGGGACTAGGAAACGTCCGATCTGCAGGATTCCTCTCGAGGGCGTGATCCATCGAGGACTCGGTCGGCCCTAGCACTGTCCGTATCCATCGACCGACTCGGTCCCGGTGTCGCGTCTCCCAAGCCGCCATCGCGGCGGAGCGGCTTCGCGGCGAAGTGTCCATATCCAAGATCACGGCGACGCGGAGTTCCGCGATCGCTTGGCCGCAGAGCTGCGACGCCTGTAGCCAGTTATTGCGGTCGGCTATTGACATCAACTGTGCTGCGGTCTCGCCGTGGGCCGACGGGACTGCCACGCGGTCACGGCAAGGTCGGTGGCGTGCCGAGGTTCTGCCGATAAAACGCGGCCCGCGCGTTGCCGAGGAGCCCTTTCGCGTCATCCGGGTGTCTGCCGACGAGTCCGACGCGAAGCTCGATCAGGCATCGCTGGGCCGCATCCAGCTGTCCTGCTTCCGCGTGTGCCCGTGCGGCGGCGAGCCGCATGGTGACGAGATGTCTCGCCCGTATCGACCAGGTATCCAGGGCGTTGGCGAGGGTTTTGTTTTTGTCATCGTGTCGTGGCTCGGCCCGGTTCATTTGCGAGGCTGCCGGGCGGTGTCCGGCTCTGGAAATCGCCCGATTCGGCTGGCCCGAGTCATTCCACGGGTTTACCGGCACCGCCCCCTTGCCCGGCTCGATCACCGACGGGGGCTGGGGCATCTTGGCCATGCCGACGTCGAAGCGATGATTGGGCGGTTGGACTGGCGATGGCAGAGCGTTTAGCGGCATGGATCCGTCGCGACGGTCGCCGCCGGCTCCGTAATTTGAGGGCTTGACGCCGCCAGTCCCGCGGGACAGGGGCAGGTAGCTGTTGTTGGCGCCGTTGCCGGCCGCGCTGGGCTGGTTAGGGGGACGTACGACGCCATGCTCGACGCCGCCGGGGACCGGTGTCCTTGCCATGGGATTCCTCACTTCTCTCGGATCACCTTGACTGACTTGAATCCGCCGATTCGGCCGGCGATGCGCATCAGACACATCGCCAGTCGGAAGCGGAGTTTGAACATCTTACGACATTTCACGACGATGACGAGATTGGACACGGCTTCTTGTCCGATGCGGAGGATCCGCGTGTCGCTCATGTTTTCTTCCGTCTGCATCACCCACTGTCCGCTTGAGGTCAGGGCCACGTTCGTTGAGTCTTTGTCCCGCCGATGCCCGTCGAGATTCTTGCGAAGTGGCCGGGATTGGCGTCGATCAGGGAGCCGGCCTCGGCACAGAGCTGGGCCATCAGGGCGAAAGGTGGAGTGGGCGTCGCGGAGCTTCATCACGATGTCCTGATAAGTCGCCGGCTCGCCCTGATTGAAAATGGAGATGACTTGGTGGAGGAAGTTCCACACCTTCTCGAACTGGCCGGTCTTCGCGTACCGAAGGAGCTGGAGCTTGGAGTTCGTCAGCCCGGTGGTATTGGTCGTTGGCGGCGCGACCGCAAAGGAGTTCGACGGCGCGACCGCGGACAGGCTGTATGTCCCGGTCGTGATGCCGTCCGCGTAGAGGACCTCGCTGCCGCCGGCGCCGCCCGCAGGCGTAAGGTACACGTTACGGGCCGTGTTGCCGGCTTGGAGCGTCGGGAATGTGACCGTCGGGACCTGGCCCGCGGTCACGGTGAACTGGGCCGACTCGGGGCTCGCCGTCGTCTCGCCGAGGCCATTGGTCTCGGTGATCCTGAGATAGTACGTGCCCGCGGCGAGCAGACCTCCGGTGCCTGAGACCGAGACGGTCGGGGCGGACGAAGGCGGCTGGGTGCCGTTCAGGTTCGCCGCGATCAGGTTTTCCAGGTGCCTTGACGCGCCGCCCGCCTGGAACTGGGCGAACGTCGTGCCGCTGGCGGTAATCGAGGGGCTGATGTAGGCCATTATCGTGCCTTCGCGTGTTTCGGTTTCGCGTGAGGGGTGGGATCGGAAGTCGGCGCGCGAGCCCCCTCCCCTTTACCAGGGGAGACCAGGGTGGAATGTGCCTCTTCGGGGGCGAGTTCGGCCGCATCGGCCAGGTCGTCGAAGTTGCAACGGACCCGGAAATTGACGGCTCGGGGGGGCGATCCCGAAGGCCCGGTGGGCCTCGTCGATGATCGCCTGGGCAGCGGCCGCCAGGACGTGGAGTTTCTCCAATTCCTGCTCGCACTGGCCGAGCGTGCCCTGGACCTGCGCCAACTCGGCCGGGAACACGATCGCGCGGCCACCGTCCTTCGGGGTCCGGTAGTACCGCTCGCAGAGCTGACCGACTAGGACCGAGACCCGGTACATTTCCTGGTTGTGCCTCGCCTGGTCGGTCAGGATCTTGGAGACCCCCAGGCGGTCCCCCTGCTGGTCGATGTAGTGCGGGCTTCCCCGGAATCGCCACATGCTTCGCTTCGCTCCAGTAGGTAGTAGGTAGTAGGTAGTAGGTAGTAGGTAGAGAATGATAGCGCCCCGCACTCTCGACTGGCCTGCCAGCCTGCAAGCGAACCTAGCCAGGACCATACCGAGGCGAACGCTAGTTCGCCGAGAAGGCCGTGATGCCTTCGACCCACGCGTGATGGGACTCGTTGACGACCTCGATCGCCATTTCCGCGAGCCAGTCGCCCTCGACCATGTCGCCGCGGCTGCCGCGGAGCTGCCAGAACGGGTTCCGCTTGTTGCGGATGTAGACCTCCGAGCTCGTCAGCGCGATCGCCGTGTAGGGCCGCAAGAGCGGAGCCTCGACGATGGTGACGCCGTGGAGGAAGGGGGCCTCCAGCACGTTGATCGGCGTGCCAAAGACCGTCTCGCCGGCCGGGACGCGCTGGATGGCCTGGCCCCAGGTCGCGAACCCGCTCATGAAGTTGGTCGAGACGACCAGGAGGTCGGGCTCGCCGCCGCCCTGGCGGCACGCCTGGAGGGTGTCGCGGATCAGGTCCGTCGAGCCGTAGGCCGCGGCGTTGACCGGCGTGGTGTTCGTGAGGGCCGAGATGTTGTTGGTCACGAAGATCGACCGCAGCCCGTTCATCTTGGCCGTGACGCCGCGCACTGTCGTTCGGGGCCTGGGCGATGCCGTAGTAGCACTGAGTTCTCGATGTCGTCCACCATGTTCTGGAGCTGGACGGTCATGTTGAAGTCGAACGGCGTCTGGATACCGCCCGGCAGCACCTGCGCCCGGGCCGTCTGGGCCGACCCGCCGATCTGCACGGGGAACTGGAAGGTCTGGCAATACTGGGTGCGGGCCACACCGATCGTGGTCAAACCCGTCTGCTGGACCTCGGCGCCGGTCCGGCTGTTGCCGATCAGGTTGACCGTCGATCCGTTGGTGACCGAGGACAACGCCGTGGTCCCCTGGGTGCCCGAGACCTCAGACCAGAGCCCTCGCGTGACGTTGACCGTCGTCGAGCTGGTCGGGTCGCCGCTGATCTGCACCCGCTCGACGTTCCCCGTGACGGAGTCGACCAGCTCGAGTACGTCGTGGTTCATCAGGAACGTGGCGTCAGCCAGCGTCAGGCTCGTCTGGCTGCTGCTAGCCACCGCCGTGCCGAGCGTGGTGGACCGCGCCCGGTACTTGTGGGTGTACATCAGGAAATCAACCCGCTCGACCGGGACGTACGGCAATCGGGTCACGAGCGGGTTTCGGTTGGCGAACCAGTTGCGGATGGCAACGGTGACATCGTTGCGGGCTTCTACACCCGCCTGCTGTGTTCCCAAGAAACCTTGAAGGAAGTCGGCCATTCTCGTAGTAGGCAGTAGGCGGTAGGCAGTAGGCGGTCAAAAAATGACCTCTGACTCACGGCTACACGCCTCTCCTTTGATGCAGCGCTCGCGGTTCTCGTGGTGCTGCTCCCACGGCCGGCATGCCCTCGAAGGGCTGGTCTTTGGTCAGCGGTAGGCAGTAGCCCGTATTGTGCTCTTCTGCCTACTGCCCACTACCTACTACCTGACTGCTTTCAGCCCCATGGGGAGGCTGATATTGGCCCTGGGATCGCCCTGGGCCTTCTGCATGTTCTGCATGTGGAGGATGACAGCCTCGCCCATGTTCTTCGGCTGCGGCGTCTGCGACAGGTTCGCCGGTGTGCTCGGCAGCGACTGGGCCGACGGCTGGAACTCCGCCGGTACCGCCGCCCGGGTTCTGGGCACGGACGAAATGGGCGTATTCGGGCCTTGCGAGCTGCTGGTGCACGAAATCGCCGACCGACTGGAATGTCGGAGTGCGGACCGCGAAGGAGTCGCCCTGCGCGTCGACCAGGAACTGATTTCGCCAGAGCTGGGTGAGTTGCTCCGCGCCGCCGGGGACCAGGTTGCAGGCGGCCAGGGCGCGGGAAAGCTCGCCGTCCAGGGCGTACCTCTTGGCCCGCTCCTCGACCTGCGTGAACCGCGCCCGTTCAGCCTGCACCTGCTGCTCCGACTGCTCGCGGAGGATCCGCAGCGCCTCTTCCACCTCGCCCTTTTGGGCCATGGATGCGGGCCTGTTCCTGCTGAGTGGCCTGCTCGCGGCTCCGCTGCTCGCTCTCGAGCTGCGCCAGCCGGGCCTGCATGGTTGTGAACGCCTGGACCTGCTCCAAGGGGATTGTCACGGTCTGCTGGGTCGTCGCAGTCGCCGACGATAGCGTCGGCGCTGGGGGCTGGGCAGTTGATGCCGGTGTCGCCGATGTCGAGGTTATCTCTTCGGCCATGCTATGCTCCGCGGTGGTGGTGTCTATGGGGAATCCGGTGAAGCGTTATGACGACGACTCGCCGTGAGACGTTGCACGATCCGGATACCCCGGGCGAGTGACAGCAATCCCTGGTCTGAGGTGAGATCGAGAACGTTAGCTCACGCTCCCGGCGACCGGCGGCTTTCTATTCGGTGGACCGAAGCGAGCCGTCGTCCGGCCACACCAGTTGGCCCCGAGGCGTGCCGGCTCGCTCTCCAGATGGAGCACGACGACCTCGGGTAATAGCCGGCGATAACGCCGGTCCCACTGCAAGGCGAACTGAACATCGGTCCTAGCGGCGTCGCCGTGGTGATAAGGGTAGTGGCGAACATGGTGGCCGCCCTGGACCATCGCCGAGCCGTGGAAGAACTGGAAGAACCCGATGGGCACGTATCCGTGGAACTTCGATGCCCATCGCGTGCCGACCGTCGCTCCTTCCTCGAACCGGACCGAAGAGTGGTAGGCGTGATTATCCCAGGAGCCACGCTCACGCTTGATCCGCCGCCATGCTTCATAGCCGACGATATTACAGCGGTCGGCACCGTAGATTGCCCTTTCGTCAGGGTGTGCCATCTCCAGCAGCGATCGGAACTGTCGCGGGAGAACGATGTCGCCGTCGATGTGCAACACCCAGCCTGGGCGCCGATCTGATCGAATCCCCGCTGGATCAGCCGGGCCTTGTTGAACGGGCCGCCTCGTCGATGATCTTCGCTCAGGACGTGTCGTAGCGAGTGCCGATGGCACACCGCACGCGTCTCGTCGTCGTCCGGAGATGTGACGATCACCCAGTCGTCAAGGAGGTGCTGATTCTCCCGGACGGTCTCGGCCAAGAAATCACCATAGCCCACGCAAACGGTCACGGCTTCGATGTGCATAAACCATTCAACCCTGATCGGTTAATCGCCAGTCTTGTACATCTGGGCGAACAAGTGTCCCATCAAGAAACCGAAAGCGAACGCAATGACCGGGTACTTCAACGACCATTGGTAAATACACCACGATATGGTCGCATCTCCCCCGGATAAGTAGGCCATCACGATGTCGAAAATCGACAGGATGAAGACCACCACTATCACGGCTAGGGCGGTGATTTGCTGGTACGTCATGACTGCTTCGACTCCATCGCCCTGTAAATGTCGTTCTTTAATCCCACGCCGACCATCCCCAGACACTCCCGAGCCCCCGACAATCCCAGCACGGATCTTCCCGATAGTGGCGCGATGCTCCGCTTCCGCCGCAGGACGGGCATGGGTTGATCCGGCGGAGGATCGAGTTCGACCGTAGCCGCACCTCGGGGTCGCGATGTTTCCTCCCCCAGAACAGCCACTGCTGGTTGAACCACGAGGCCGCCTTGAGTTTTCGAGAGGCAATCTCGCGACACTGGTAGCAATCCGAGCCCTGGCGTTCGATCAGGCCCTTGTAGGGCTCGGGAGGGGTCGTGCCCGGTTCGGCCATGACGGACTCCTCGACCGCCATCACGAATTCCAGGTCGGCGAGCGTCGGCGCCATCCGCGGCCATCCGAGCCAGATTGCCAAGGCGAGGGTCGGCGGTACGAGCATCAGTCGATTACTCCGTCGGCAGCCCGATGTGCCCAACCAGGATCCCGAGCCAGAAGACGAACGCGACGAACAGCGTGGGGTAGACTATGAAAAGCCGGCGGAGCACTCGCGAGATCGATGCCTCAAGTCCCCAGGCGCGGATCGCCAGGATATCGAAGCCAACGACCACGATGGTGACCGCCACGACAAACGTCAGTGTCAGCCATTGGGCTTGGACCGGGCTGAGGTTGGGCATGGGTTCTTTCTACGCTCGGGAGCCGAGAGGCCAGTGGTTTGGTGAGAGTCTCCGGTCTTCGCTCGCCACCGCTTTATTAGATGCTCACATCACACTTGGAATCATGTTGCTGACCAGCGTCCCACCGGACTGGCCGGTGGGGTCCTCGCCCGCAGCCTGTTCGGCAGAACCCTCGCCTTCCATCGCCTCGACATGCGACGTGATGCCGGCATCAGCCATCTCCTGTACCGGCTCGTTCAGCCTCGACTTGGTCTGGACCATGAGCTCGATCTCAGCATCGAGCCGGTCGTACTCCGGGTCGGTCAGGCCGAGGAGGGTCTGGCGCACGATCGCCTGGAGGATCTCGCGCTCGGTGTTCGGCGCCTCGCCGGCGTGCTTCAGCGTGACCTGAAGCTTGGTGAGGTTGTCGATCAACTCTGCGGCGGCGAACAGCTCGAACCGTGCCGGGTAGACCACCCGGATCTGCTCCCGTTCTTCTCGCTTGATCGGCGTGTTCCGGAGCACCATGGCGGCGTACTCGGCGAGCTGGCGCTCGGCCTTCGCGATTGACTTTGCAATCGAGGCCAACAGCTTATGACCGTTGACTGCATCGAGCTGCTTCGAGATCCCGGACTGGCCGACCGTGGAACCACCAGAGCCCGTGGAGCCCGCCGGTTTCATGAGGCAAGCCCGGCGGTCCTTCATCTCAACAATGTCGGCCTTGTTCCGTCTTAGCGACTCGGCCGGATCCTTGGGCGGACTGACGAACTCCCACCCCTGGTATGAGCCCGACTCCGGGTTCTTCTTCATCGGCAGGATGTAGCCCGGGCCGACTGACAAGGTGTTGTCGCTCTTGCAGAAGTCTTCCGCCCCAGACAGGAACGGGTGCGCCTGCAAGGTGTCGGAGAGGATCAACTCGCTGTCCCGGTTGTAATACTCACGCTGGTACTCGGCGATCACTTCGTACCGCGACTTGCCGATATGCGGGGTCCGGTGCCGGGGGAGGTCGACGAGCCGAACGATCGGGACCCGGCCGAACGGGTGCGGAACCCGTTCCAGGATCGTGTCGCCATCGTAACTGAAGAGGATCGACTCGTCCGGCCGCCAGAGTCGGTACCGCACGTAGTTCCGCCGCCACGCTTCGCCGATGTTGCCCGGGTCCGCCGGGTCGATGGCGTTGCCGTTCTTGTCGTAGTCCACGCGGTCCGAGGGATCCGTGTACTCGCGGACCAGGCATTCGATGTAACGCCCGGCCGAGTCGTTGCGCCACCAGACCATGTTCTCGGGGAGGATGTAGCTGGCGATGCATTGGTCGAGCCCCAGCCGCAGCTCGTCGGCCCGAGTGGACACGGTCTCTCCCGGCGGCGCCTTGGGATGGTCGAGACAGACATCGATGCAGCCCAGGACTAGAAGCAACGGGGCGAGCGTCTCCCTCATCCAATCGTCGATCGGCGTGCCGCGGCCGTCCACGTCGCGCCACCACGCCTTCAGGTCGTCGGGCCCGTCCCGCAAAACCTCCTGGTCGTACACCTTGGCCAGATGGATCTCGATGGCCTCGGCGACAAACTCGGGTACCGGCGTCCGGCTGCGGCGGTACTCGAAGTCGTCGTCCTGCGCCGTCGCTCCCGGGTCGGCACCGAGCATGCCGGGATAGGGCCCGTAACCGACATCCTGTGTCTGAGCGTTGACGCTCCCCAGGAACCCGGCGAACCCCTGGTAGATATTGGGATACATCTGCGGGTCAGGGTACTCTCGCTTGTGCCGGAACATGTTCCGGGCCGGCAGGCCGCGGCGGTCTGGGCCGTACACTGCGTTGCGGTAACGGTCGCCCCCCTCGAAGCTGTCGAGGAGCCACCGCCATCGAATCTGGTGCTCGAGCCAGTCCACGTGCCGGCGCTGAACGACGAGCTTGCCGTCGAGGATCTTGCCGGACTTGAGCCCCGATCGGGGCGAGTCCGTGTTGACCACAAATCTGCCGTCGCAGCCGGTGCCGCGCCCCGGCGGAGGGGAGGTCGATTTCTTCAGCCAGTCGAGGGGCATAAGTCGCTTCACTTCGGTGGCGAGTGGCAAGTTACAGGTTGCGAGAGAGAAGAAGACGGGCCGAGTAGTCCGGCCAGCGATGACTCCGCTCGCTACTCGTTACTCGCCGCTGCGAAGGAGATTACGATTTGGACCAGATGCCAGGCCAACGGAGCCAGGAGCACGAATGCGATTGGGTATGTCACCAGGTCTAACCAGGAGTATCGAAGTCGCATCGTTTTGTCCGTGGTTCGTGGTCAGTTGTCCGTTGTCGAGCGTCCGACTTGTCCCGGTCCCGTCGCACACGGAGCGAACCATGGACCAAGGACAACGGACCACGGACGAGGAAGATCAGACTGCCCAGCCAGCACCAACTCTACGCAGGTCAGGCGGCGGCGTCCGGCCCTCGGGAAGTTCCAGCTTGAGGCCGCCGCACAGCGGGTTGACGAGATCCTCGTGGGGATGCTGCGGGTCCTCGGGGTAATCCATCCACTGACCGGCTCGTCGACGCCCGGGTATAGCATTGCAGGGCCGTGATCAGTCGGCGGCACCGGGGATGGATCGTGAGGTTGACGGTACCATCGGCTGAACGCAGTAGTGCCTCGACGAGCTGTAATCCATCAGCCTTGGGGCTCATCGGCCAGTTCTCCAGGCCGTTCCGGCCCTGGAGCCCTGCCCGCTCGTACTCGCCGCGGACCGTCGGGCCGACAGCCGTCCGCGCCGAGCCGGCCGGGTCCATCGAGACCCTCAATCTCTGCATGCCTTCGCCGCAGAGTTTGCGGGTCCGTTCCCGGATGTTTCGGCCGTTGGCCTCGGCGGAGACCCCCTCGGCGAAATAGTCGGCGAAGACGTTGACGATGTGCCCGCTGCCGTCGAGCCGCTGCCGGAGCTGGAACCAGATGGCCCCGGTGTGGACACCCGGATCGACGGCCAGATGCACGGCCAGCCCGGGGTTGTAATCCGCCGTCGTGGTGACATGGCTCGGCTCGTCAAACGCACTGAACCAGACTCCCGCGGACCTGGGTCGTAGGCACAGGTAATCCGACTCGAAGACGCGGAGACTAACCGCCTTGACTTTCTGGATCAGTGAGTCGATCGTGTAGTGTCCGGAGCACCGCTTCGCCTTCGGCAGACCAGAAGGATGAGCATCACGATCAGAATGACACCAAGCCAGAAGAGGACAGCTCGGGCAGTTCTCCAGACGAGGGCCGCTACGGTCATCAGGGCACCGCTCCAGGACCTCGAACACGCAGAACGTGTCCACCGGGAAACCACCAGCTCGCCCCCTGTCGATGAGTTCGGCCATCGGTCCATCGACACGGTGCCAGGTCGAGGTCATGAGCACGCTGGCCTTGCACCCTCGGACCTCCATGGCCATCCCTATGGCGGCCTCGCGGATGTCCGACTCGATCTCATCGACTTCGTCGAGCTTCAGCGACGGCACGTGCGGCCCGCGGACCGAGGTCGGCGACGCCGCCAGGATCGAGACGTGACTGCCATTGGCGTAATGAATCTCGTTCTTGAGGAAGCGGAATCCCGCATGATAGTCGAACTGACCCTTCGGCCCACGGCTGTCCAGAATCGACTCCTTGAGCGCCCTGTAGGTCTGCTCGGATTGGGCCAGCGAGCCTCCCAGAATCCGCGTGCCATGACGGGGGTTGAATCGACTGGCGAGGTGCGTGTCAATCGCCGAGAGGTACGACTTGCCGCTGCCGCGCGGCCCATGCCAGAAGGCCAAGGGAGGGCGTTCGAGTACCTGACGGGCGAAGAGATCGAATGGGGCGGCGTGGCCTCGGCAGACTGCCCGGTGAGAAATCTGAACGCCTGTCAATGCACGCACCCAGCGTGCCAGGGTGGATCGGGTCGTCGGCCGGTGGTCCATGGCCGACTCGACCCACTCAGTCGCTCGGTAGGTCGTCATTGGGGTCACAGAGAATCTCGAGGATCTTACGGGCCGTGTGTTCATCGAGCGGCCGGAGCGGGAGTCGCCGACTCGCTAGTCGAATTGCCGTCAATTCGTTCGACGATTTCCTGGAGTGCCCGGAAGTTCCCTCCCAGTGCCTCCCCGATCCATGCCTCGATCAACCGCTGTGCCCAGGTCTTTTGCGTACCAAGATCGACCTGGGAGAGACGCCGCTGCAATAAGTCTTTCAGGCTGAGATGAGCGTAGTCCTGTGAGAGGACAGGCGGCCAGGGGGTCGAATCGCCGGGCTTTGCAACCTGCCGATTCTCGTCTCGTTTCGCTTTGCTAGGACTTTGAGCCGCCGTTCGTGTCACGTTCTACCACCTTGCTCCGACTTGCGACGGATCACCAGCCGGAACTCTGTTCTGAGATGAGCGGTCCAGGGGCAGTGGGCTTCATTGCGTAACTGCCCGGACGGCCGATCAGGCCCGCAGATGTTGAAGAACACTCGAGCTGTCAGTTAGTATCCTCGCCCGTGCTGCTGGGGCAGGTGCCATCGGCCACAGCGTGCCTCAGGCCCACCTTGCAGCAACACTCGAGCTTGTACACGGCATGCCTCAATCCGACGATGCTCGTAGCACCGAAGATGAGGGTCAGCGCCTGGAAGATCTCCGAGGCCCCCCCCATAATTCTTGGAAAGGATCATCCCAAGCCCCGTGACGACCGCGAGGATCACTGAGGCATATGTCTTGTAACCATTAATGAGCACTAGCAGGAAAGCGGCAAACTTCATGGTGAAATACCCTTAAGAATCGTGGTCATGATGGAGTGTTCTCCGACCACTAGGACTCGAACGGCGGAAGGCTCGCCAGGTCGCGACGAGATCCGAGAAGGCTCACTCGGCGACCGGCGAGTCCGCCACGAATCTCCAGCCGAATCAGGTGCAAACATTCACGTGGCAGAACAAGAACGTTCCCATGGCGAGAAACAAGGCCAGTGCGGGCCAATCTCCGGGCGACCAGCTTGCAAGTCGTTCCCTCTTGCAAGTCGCCGGCCGGTTGCTGATCAAGGCCCTGAAGAGGGACTCCAATCGATTGATTCGGGATGCCATTTGGCCCGGCATTGAAGGGTGGCGAGGTCGGCCGGGAAACCGAACAGTTTTATTATTTGTTATAATAAAACACGTTGACCGATCGGATCGCCTGAGGTATCGGCAACGACCCACGGACGCGGTCGGTAGATTGTGGCCTTGCGATCAGTCAACGACTGGAATTGGTCGGGTTAGCCGCCTCCAGCGACTTTTCGATCCGCTTGAGAGACTTGATGATCGCATCTTGCTGAGAAAGCAACTCTGCTTGTTCCTTGTTGATTCGATTGCTCTCGGCCTGGTAGGTCTTGAGATCCTTGATCGCCTGCTCCTTCTGGACGCGCAATGCTTCCCGATCGTGTAGGGTCGCTTCCTTCCGTTTCAGGTTCTCTTCCGCGTCGCTGATCAGATAGGCGACGAGTGCCAGGAGGAGCAGTATCCCGGCCAAGATCAGCAACAGCGGGCCTCGATCGACTCGATTCACGATGCGTTCTCCTCGACGGATGAAGGCGGAGACGACTTCCTGGGTACCTTTCCGGTGTCGGTCATTCGACGAACGATAAGGTCGATGTTGCTCACGGAGAATTGGAGGGAGGCGATCGTCTTTTCCATGCCGTGGACGGTCTGGACCGAGCTCTCCAGGGTCTTCTCGACCGATTTCATCGCCAGGATGGCATCGCGGAGTAGCGAGTTCTGGATCTCGGTCATCCGGGAGATCTGGTCTTGGAAGGCGCGCTGAAGTTGTTCATGCCGATCGGTCAGGCGTTCCAACTGGTCCTGGAACTTCCTCTGGGACTCGGCATGGTAATCCCGGAACTCTCCGAAGACACGGTTTTGCTTCTCACCCTCGGTGCGAAGGAACCCAAGGAAGTAGTAGGTGACCGCGACTGCAGCGCCGGCCGCCCCTAGCGAGCCGATCAGGCTCGTGATCGAGACACCGATCGTGTTCGGATCAACGGCGCCTGCGGCTTGGGCCAGGACGGACAGACCGCTCTTCATGCTTCCTCTCCTGCGAATGAAGACTGCAAGATTGCCTTGAGTTCGTGGAGGTCTGCCGCCTGATCCGCGAACCACAGGCCCGTCTGACGCATTCTCTCAAGGTGCTCGACCTGGCGCTGAAGCGCGTCAATCGTCTCGTTCAGCTTCTTGATCGCCCGATCCTTCATTGCACATGTCCCTCGCAACTCGTCATGGACGCGTCGGATTTGGTCAGGGGTCGGCACTCGTAGGAGGAGGTGTACGACCGAGGGCAGGATCAGCGCCGTGCCGATCGATGAGACCGCTGTGAAGGCGTCGATCAATGTGTAGAGTCGGTAGGCGGGCCACCAGAACACCACAACATCGCACACATGGGTCAGACCACTGGAAGCGATGAAGACCGCGAATCCCAGGAAGATCCCGGGACGACTGATATCGCGACGTTGATTCTTCCACAGAACGAACAGGGAAATCGGGATCAGGAAATAGGCCAGGGCTATCAACGCATTGGACGCGATGTACGCCTGTTTCAGCGACGCCGACCACGAGCCGCAATTCCCGAGGGTCAGGAAACCCGACGCATCGAACAACTCGAAGACCCAGTTGAGAAACATGAGGTAATCCTGTCATCGCTTGGCCTGCAAGCGGCGACGTCGCCCTGGGAACCAACCTGCCGTATGGCAAGCTCGTAGGGGCGACCCATCGTCCGGATGGTTCGATTTGCTCCCATCATCTGCCGCCGAGTTCTCGGGGGTAGTCCTGATGCCCGTGCCATTGTGAGGGTCGATCACGCCGCGTCGTGATACTTCCACGCGGGCGGCAGCTCGCGCTCCTCGAATGCGGGCGATTTCGAGAGCGCCCAGCTATCGCCTTGACCGAGGATCCGCTCGATGACGTCCTGTTCGGCCCAGAACGAGAAGCTGGGCTGGTCGAGCGCTGTGGGGCCCGTGGGACAGTCCGGTCCCCAACTCTGGATGATGCAGGCCCCTGGCCGATCGAATCGTACGCCCGCGATGAACATACAGTGGCCCCAGCTCCCACTCGCCTGACAGAAGCCGTCGTTGTCGCGGGTCAGGGTGAATCCCTGGCCGGTGCAAATCGTGACGGGATACCCATTGTTCAGGGCCGCGACCAGTTCATCCCAGGTCGAGACCTGGGCAGCCGCGCCGAGCTTGAAAGGGCTGGCTTCGCTCTTCACCGATGCCGGTGCGCCGTGCCATCCCCAATCCTTGGCACGCTCGCCGCTATAAGTGCCGTCCGTACCCAGCATCTTGCGACTGACCATCCCGATCGTCGTCATGGCCTTGACCGCCGCAGCGCCATACGAGCCGTCCTGGCGCCCCAGGATGCCAGCAACCTCACGCGACGTTGCGTAGATGAATTCCGTATCTGTTTCCTGAAATACCGCCGGCTCGCCCAGACTGATCTCGATGCACTGCATCAGGTCGTTGCCGTGCCCGTGGCCGAAGGAGACGCAGTCACCGATCTGCTGCGCCGGGTATGCCGGATCTCGCCCAAGGACGTCGCGCCATGCCTTGTACAGGAGGATCGGTCCCGTCGGTGTCGGCACGCCAATCAGGTGCGGGGCGGCCTGGACCAGCGTCGGAAACTGGCTGGCGAAGGTTTGTTGGATGGCATCGATACCCCTCCAACCACAAAGAGACAAGTATGTTGTATCATCTGCCATTCGTGATTCCTCAGTCGATGGTGTTCAGGAGACCTTGCAGGGCGAGAGTCTGTCGCGTGAGGCGATCGTCGTCCTCTCGGCGGAAGCATTCAAGGAGCCCAGATGCGTCGGATGAACGGGGACCGTCGGCAGATCGCCGCGATCGGGAGTCGCGAAGGCCGCGGAGGTCGTGATCGACTTGACGACCGCTTTAACGCCTACATTGGATCCGGTTGGGAATCGCGTGGACAAGAGTGGTTCAGGCGTCCCGCCTGCATGGGGGGAATGCAGGTGGGACACTTGCATCACCGGGTCAAAAACGTTCAAGTGATTCTCGACCAGTTCCTCACTTCCTCAGGCCGAGGGCGAACCCTCGCCAGGCCGCCGCCATGGCCGCGCGTTCTTGGGGGGTGACGTCGGCGTCTTTCTTCGTCTCCGCGATCAGTTTGCGGAATTCCGGAGTGGCTATCTGGTCGAAGAGTTGGATCCGGTTCGCGTCCCATGCCTTGGCTACGGCACTCAGCGCGCTGGAGAGGTTCTGGCCGGTCTCGAGTCCCTTGGCCCCCTCGTCCCAGGCCGTGGCATAGGCCTTCCCGAGTTCGGGGAGATAGCTCCGGCCCAAATGGACAAATTGCGGGTCATGTGGCGGCACGGGGCCCGGAGGCGGTCCGACAGGCGATCGCAGCCAGGTCGAGATACCGATTGCCAGTACCCCGCCCAGCAGGCTCGAAAACGCGACGGTCGCGAGCGTGCTCCGCCTCGGGATCATGGCCCAGATTTGATTGATCAACATCGTCGAGCACCTCGGTGGAGAAGCAAGAAGCAAGCGGCCATTGGTGGGTCATGAAGATCGGACGTCATCGGCCCTGCTCTCGTCTGAGCATCCTTCGGCTGTTGCTGATTGTTGAGCGAACTTTCGACGCCGACGTTGTTTGCGAGTCTCGAGCGACTCGCTGGCCTTGGGTTGAAGGGCAAGTTGGGGGGCCGGTTCGGTCTTGGATTCGGGAGCGGGGTCCGTTCGGGGGTCGCGTTGCAGTGTGGGATGGTCGTCCATGCCAGAACAGTGACAGACCATGCAGCAGAAGGCGGAGCCCTGCCCGATCGGCTCACGGTGCGGGCAGTCTGATTGCGGTGTGTAAGCTCCGATCGGGAACAGGGGAATTAGCCGAGGACTGTGGGCGACGTCACCATTCCAACTTATGGGCATGTTCAGGAAATTCTGGGAGGATTTCTTATCCAGTCCCCGAGCCCGCGCTACACCAAATCGTACCCGACCGACGGTCAGCCCCTCACGAGCCGCGATCTCGTTGACGCTGATTCCGTGATTAAAATCGTACAACCAAATGTACTCTCTCGCCGCTGCCACCAACGACATCGAACGATCGAACCGGGGTCGTATCCCGATCTGCCGATTGTCTTGTCTGCCGCGCATCCGGGAATTATTCTCGTTAAGGGGGTAATCCCCTTCCCTGTGATCGGGAACTTCTCCCCTGGACGATTCCTGGACATCAGCCGGTGCTGGTGTGATCAACATCATCGTCAACCTTTCGGCCCCTCGCGTCTTGTCGTCTCCGATCCTCTACTATTAGAATGCCGCAGAATTGAAATTTCATTAACGCAACGACTATGAATTCTCGACCTTCGTCGCTCTAAGCCCAATCTCTATTAGGAGAAAATTTTTTCCAAAAAAATAATTTTGCGTACACTGCACTCGCAATTCGGTACAAACTCTCGTGTCCGATCGCCGTGAGTGGGGCTTTACCTCATAAAGAACGGTAGGAACCGGGCCGTGCTGAACGGAAAAGGGACGGCCATTCCCGAACGAGCAATTGGGTCTGAATGACGATTAGTGATAGTGTGCATGGACATGTTGGCGATGGCCAAACCTTGGCTCTGGGAATCTTGTCCGTTCTGCATTTCCCTGCACAGGTAGGGGGAATGATCGAAAAGCCCAGATCGCTCGGCTTCAAATAGAGCGTGGGTTATTCATCCGGCGGTCGAACTGAGCTTGGAATCGGCTATAACCAAATGACCGCACCACAGCCACCTCCCGATCGACGATTCCCGGGGCAATTCCCAACGACTCATTGGAGCCGTGTGGTCGCGGCCAGCAACCGGGGACGCGCCCGAAGCCCGGGAAGCACTCGCTACCCTTTGCAAAGCCTACTGGAATCCCAACTACGCCTTCATCCGGCGCCGCGGTCACCCCGTCGAGCAAGCCCAGGACTTTTTCGCCTATGTCCTCGAGGGAGAATTACTCGCCAAGGCTGACTCCGAACGGGGTCGCTTCCGCGCGTTCCTGCGGACCGTCTGTGCCGGGTGGAATCGCACCAGTGCCAGCGATTATGCGGCATTCGAGGTCTTCCTCTTCGCTGTAGTCCCTTGAGTCCCCATTCGGAGTGTCGCTTTCGATCCCAGGTAGGATTGATACACCTCGCTCCAGACCCCGCTCAAGTGGATCACTCGAAGGTCAACGATCCCCTGGCCACTTTCCACTTTCCACGTCATCCCCGACTGCTTCAGCCGCTGGGTGAACACCGTCTTGCACGCCGCCGCCGTCACCCCGCTGCCGATCGGCAGATGGTCCCGGCGATAGCCCCGGTAATCCCACCAGCGCATTCGCTTCCGCAGATAGGCGTAGGCACTGCGGTATTGATCCCGCTGGGCCGCCGACGCGATGATCCGCCGCCGGCGCAGGGCCGCCGCCCAGTGCAACACCCGGTAGATCCCCCGGGGCTTCTCCTTCAACCACCGGCGCATCTTCCGCACCAACTCGCTCCCGCCCGCGGGTCGGAGAACAACGCCTCGGACAGCTTCGTGAGGGATTCGCAGGCGTGATAATAATCGATCACCCAGTGCCACTGCAGTCGCCGGCCGGGATGATGGGGGTCGCTCATCCGCCGGAGCACCCGGCGGTAATACTGGGTCTGGTGGTTCCCCCCATCGGTGATGTAGGCCAACCGCGGCGAGGGCCCGGCCCAGCCCCGCAGCACCGCCTCGATCAAGGCCGTCAACTGCCGCGACAAGGTCCCCTGACCCGGCTCGGGCATCCTCCCGAGGTAGACCGTCCCCAATCGCTGTCCCCCCGGTCGTGGACCGACACGGTCGCCGTGGCCCCTTCCCGATAACACGCCTGGCCACGGATCGGCAACATCAGCCCGTCGCGCCCCACGGCCAGGCCCGGCTTGCGGTCGCCCGAGGACCGATCGGCCTGCTCCAGCCACGCGCACAGACGGCCCACCTGGGCCTGGTGGCGGTGAGCTTCCATGCCGGCGGCCACTCCGGCGATCACCGCCCGCAAGGTCTCAGCCGACCACCGCACCGCATGATCGTGGCGCGACGTCGCCAGGACCGCGTCCTGGGGGGACGTCACCGCCGCCCGGGCGGCGCGCTCGGCCAGGGCCGGCGTGGCCCGGCCGGACTCCAGCCCCAAGCGGATCTCCAGCGGGAAGATCGACGGCTCGACGGCGTGGACGTCCTGGTAGAGCATCCGCCAGAGGGTGATCGTGCCGAAGAGGGTGGCCACCGAGCGATTGGGCGTCTTGGAGCGGCGGCGATACCAGGTCCCGCCCGACTCGATCTGGCCGGGCATGTCCTTGCGATCGTGCGGCTCGAGGTGGTTGAAGGTCCATTCGACGATGATCCGACCGAGTTCGCGGAGCGATTCCTGCAAGCCGGTCTCGAAGCGATGGCAGGCCTGGGGCGTGGGGTCGGCCCGGCGGAACGAGACGATGAGGCGACCGAGTTCGGTGATCACCGGGACCAGGCGGGCGGTCAACGGGAGCAAGGACGTGGCGAAGTGCGTTGCCAGCAGGAGTCGGGAGGACGTAGCATGGTCCATCGAGGCGGCCTTTCCGGTTGTGGGGACAGAGCGTGTTAGACACTGTCACTTCACAGGAGAGGCGCTCAACATTCAAGAGATCCTCCTCCCGAGGTGGCTGACTCAAGCCGGGTCAAGGACGAAAACCAGAGGAAAAGTGCCGAAAACCCTGGCACCAGAGCGATCGCACCCTCTGTGCCCGTCGCCTCGCCATCCTCCGCGACCAGACGAATGCCCGTAAACGTGGGGAGGCCGGCCGGTCCTATCATTTGATCTTTCGACGCCGAACGCCGGTATTCCTGCGAGCCGGCCCATGAGTTGACACCGGACCGGATCTTCGATCGGAGTTGGGTGTCGGGCGACACTAAAAATGACCCCCCCAAACGACACTAATTCTGAACCCCTTCCATGGAGGGGTGAATGGATTGTTCAGGCTTGAACGATTGTTCCGAGGTTGCCATGGACCCCCTGCAAACTCTGCAGGAGGGACTGACTACCATGGAACTCGAACTGATCCTCCAGATCCGGACCGTGGCCGACGCGGGAGTCGGCATCAAAGCCATCGCGCGACAACTCGACCTCGCTCCCAATACGGTACGACGCTATCTCCGCGGTGCCGATCCGGGACCCCATCCCCAGCCCAATGCGCGCCGCCTCAGCCTCGAGCTGGTCCAACTGGCCCAGCACCTCTACCGGATCGTCGCCAGTGGAAACGCGGTCGTCGTCCAGCAAGAACTGACCGCGCGGGGTTTGGTCGCCCCCTTGCGCAGCCTCCAGCGTGTTCTGGAGCCCCTGCGCCGCGACGATCAGGTCCAGAGCCTGGCCACGGTCCGGTTCGAGACCGCGCCGGGACGACAACTCCAATCCGCCCTCGCACTCGGGAGCCTCGGATCGGCACTTCACCAGCCAGAGCGGTCAACTCGTGGAAGCGGCCGACACCTGCCGCCGGCTGATCACGCTCCGACACAACGATGCCCATGCTCACGTCTCGCTCGGATCCGTGCTGATGATGAAGTTGTGCGACTTTCAAGCAGCGAAAACCGCGTTCCGAGAAGCCAAGCGTCTGAAGTCTCACGACTGGATGGTCCAGACCTCATCGCCAACGCTTGGTCGGACTGGGGCAACTGGGATGCGGCCGTCGAGGGCGCCGCGAGGTGGTGGCTGGGACCCTCTCTTCGATTCGTCCACAACAACCTGGGTTTCTCTCTCCTGGGTGCCGGCCGCACCGACGAGGCCGTGGGTACGTTTCGTGAGGCGATTCGCCGCGCCCCGCGGTTCTGGCCGGCGTCCCTCGGCCTGGGTCGGGCGCTACTGGCCAAGGGCGAACCTTGGTGCGGCCTTGGACGCGGTCGGCCGGGTCGCCGGCATCACGCCTTCGCCGGAGCGCAACCTCGACCCGGCTGCAGTATCCCGTAAAGCCAAGCGACTGCTGGCCCTGGAGGCCCGGCTCCCCGCCCTCTTACGCGGCGAGGACCGGCCTGCCGACGCCACAGAACGCGCCGGGTTCGCCCAGCTCTGCTCTTCCAGACAAGTCTACGCAACCTCGGCCCGTCTTTGGTCCGAAGTGTTCGCCACGCAACCCGGGCTCGCCGACGACATGGGGGCCGATAATCGCTTCCAAGCCGCTCGTGTCGCGGCTCTGGCCGGCTGCGGTCTTGGCAGAGGCGAACTCCCCCTTGACGATTCCGCACGCAAGCGATGCGCAACCAGGCTCGGGACTGCATCAGGGGGGAACTCACGACCATCGCCGGTCTGCTCAAGAAGGGCACAGCCCGCGAGCCGCCGACATCCCAAAACGACTCGGCGCTGGCGGATCGACCCGGCCCTGACCGGGATACGCGTCACCCAGATTACGCCCTGCCCGATGCCGAACGCCGATTGCTCCAGGAGCTGGTTCAGCGCGAGACTCTTCAAGAGCAGGCCCGTGGCTGTGTCGTCTTCGGCACCCTTTTCCGACCATCCTGAAGTGATCCTGTCTCTACCAATCGAACCTATCCAAAACAATCCCCACATGCCCCTTTGCTCCTGGCGCGCAGGGCAGCTTAATCCACCTTACCTCTCCAGATCCCAAAAAAATCGTTGATGACCGTAACGTTTGATGGCTTTTCCGTAATTCCTTGATTGAGAGCACCCCGAGGGCGCGTGACCCGGCCGCGGATTGGGTTGGAGGTCTTGAGGGTACATAGTTCCGACGATCCAGCAGTTTCCCGTAATACTGAGTCACTCCAGGGCTTACGCACCAGTTTCTCCCGGGTTTTTGGCGGTTATCGTGTTAATCGTCACAATATCATATGAGTTGTATTTATAATAGTGGTCGTAAATACACGCAAAAGTCTGGCCAAATAACCATCAATTGCGAAAATGCTCCGAAACGGACCCCAATATGTCATTCTCCATCCCTCCCAAATTTGCTATTGTGATGCGTAGGCCCTGCCGAAGGGGTTCGTAGCGGTCGTCAGGAGACCCGCAATTGCTGTGTGATCACCGACCCCAAGGGGTTCACAACGCGGGCCTTTGGGCCGGTCTGAGAGCGATCGTGATGGTGATCAGCCATCGGGTGGTCAATGGTGAGGCCAGCAGCGAGACCCGCTACTTCATCGGCAGCGTGTCGAAGCCGGCGGAGGGGTACCTGGGTTGGGTGCGGGGTCATTGGGGATGAAAACGCGCTGCACTGGGTGCTGGACGTCTGCTTCCGCGAGGACGACCAACGGCACTGGGCCGGCAACAGCGCCAAGAATTGGGGTGGCTCCGCAAGTTGGCGTTGTGTCTGCTCAAGGCGGAGAAGAACAGCAAGGGAAAGAGTATTGCCACTCGCCGTCTGGTTGCGGGCTGGAAGAACGACTATCTCTTGGAGGTATTGGCCCAAATCCCCTAGAATTCATCTGTACTGGCCCATTAAACCCCGAAAAAGCGAAAGCCCTGACCCCTTCGGTCTGGCACTCGGTGAAGTCCACCCCGGGCTCGCCCTGATCCAACGCTTCGTCGAAGGCCCTCGCGATGTCCTCGTAGAGATGCCGCTGGTTCTCCTTGACCGCCAGCACGCTCTCGCCACACCCGCCAGCGATGACCTTGGCGGCAATGTCTTTCTGACAACCCATGGCGTCGATGGTCACTACGGCCCCCTTGAGGTCCAGGTGCTCGAGCAGCTCGGGAATGGCCGTAATCTCGTTGGATTTGGCGTCGGTGGCCACCTGCCCCAAGGTCAAGTGATTCGCGACCGCCCAGGTGCTGACGACATGGAGGGCCGATTGGCCGACGGTGTGCTGCGCCGAGCCGCGTTGGGCCTTGCCGTCGATGGCGATCGGCGTCAGCTCGGGCGAATCGGTAGCGACGGCAGTCAATCCCTTTCGCTCCATCAGTGCCGTGATCCAGGAGGAGAAGCCCTTCTGAAAGGCCAGCGGGTTCAGCAGGCAGAAGACCCGGCGGAAGGTGTCGTGCGAGGGAATGCCGCCGGGCAATTCGAGGAAGGTCTCGAGCCAGTCGCTCTTGGAGTGGGCATAGTCCGCGATCTGCACCCAGTTGTCGGCGCCGCAGAACACGGCGCAGGTGGCCATGAAGACGATCTCGTCGAGTCGGTGGATTCGCCCCTGTTCGCGGTGGGGGATTGGGCAAGTCCGCAAAATGGTCGAGGATCGAGACCGGGTCGTGGGCCGGGTTTGCAGTGGTCGAGTCGGAGCCGAGGATCATGGTGTGGACGTCCCTGAAGAGGTCGAGTTATCCTGCCGATCGATGGGACAAAAGATGTCCGATTCTCGGCCAGTTGGACTGTACAACCTACTTTCCGCACATCGCCGAGTAGATTTCTCTGAGTTTCTTCTCACCTCAGTTGGCGGTAGCCCTCGACCGGCAATCCTCCTTTCTGCGGACGGTCCCCGGGGCGATCCGCCCGGCCTAGCGACCGTCTCCCTCCCGGTCTGATATCCCCTTCGATTTCGCATCCCCGACACCACATCCTTCGCTCCTGTCCTATCCCTTGTCAATGTCCAGCGACCGTGGTCGGACTTTTTCCCCCTCGTGTTCGCCTGTGTTACGCCCTCGACGTAAGTTGTGGGTGCCTGCGCCCTTTGACAAGTTGCGGCCGTGCCGGAAAGAATCGACACTGGTCGTGGAACACCCCCCATTCTCCGGGGTTTTTTCCACATTCCCACAACCCTCATCGGCAACGGAATCCGACAATCGTTTTTCGAAGCATCGCCTCAGTCGCGGGCCGCTCGACTTACGTCAAAACGTCTTGACGTTACACCTCACGAAAAATTTTTCACCTCTTGACGATTTCCGGTTCGCCACCATCATGCCCAGAGAAATCGCCACCAGTCGGCGGCCCCTCTCCGACCAGCCGACGACCGCGAACGACCCCCGCCCCGGCCACCGGAACTTCGACAGGAGCCACACCCGTGCCACGACCACGCCCCAAGACCACGCCACTGGGCGACACCGCCCGAGCCCCCGGTCGGACTCTCCTCTCCTACCGCGTCGGACTCCTCCCCATCCTCAATCGCATCCTCCGACGCTTGCGACTCGAACACTTCCTTCGCGACTATCTCCCCCGCGCCGATCGACGCTGCCGCATCGATCCGCGCCAGCCCGGATCGTCCTGCTCAGAAATCTTCTCCTTTCCCGCGAGCCACTCTACGGAGTGGGCGAGTGGGCCGCTGATGACCATCCTCCCGACCTCTGGGACTCTCACACCAACAGATCGTCTCCCTCAACGATGATCGCATCGCGCTGCTCTCGACCGGCTCTTTCAGAGCGACTGTGGCTCCCTCGCCTTGACCGTCGCTACACACGCCATCCGCGAGTTCGCTGTCGCTCTCGAAGAGCTCCACAACGACTCCACCACCATCACCTTCCACGGCGAATACAAGAAGCGGACAAGGCAAGGAGAAACGTCGAAGGATCAGACCCGGCTCGCGATCACCTGGGGCCAAACAAGGATCACCGCCCCGACCTCAAACAATTCCTCTTCATCCTCACCATCAGCAAGGACGGGGGAATCCCCGTCTATTCCAGGCCAAGAGCGGCAACACCGCCGACGATCTGACCCACCGCGACACCTGGGACCTCCTCTGCACCCTGGCCGGACGCCGCGATTTCCTCTACGTCGCCGACTGCAAGCTAGCCAGCACCGAGAACATGGGCTACGTGCACGGGCTCTGGTGGCCGGTTCCTGACCGTGTGGCCCAGCACCCGGTCTGAGGACCGCCTCTTCCTGCGCGGCCTTGGCCGGCGGCCGGGTCCGGTGGTGGTGCGTTCACGACAAGTACGATGAGAAGGGCGACCTCATCGATCGCTACCGCGTCAGCGAGCCGGCGACCACCAGTGCCGAAGGCTATCGCCTGGTGTGGTACCACAGTGGGTGCAAGGCCGAGCTCGACGCCTTGGCCCTGGCTTGCGGCAACTGGAGCGGACCTGGGGGGATCTGGCGGAGCTCCAGCAGAAGCTGACGTCGCCCCGGACCCGCTACCGCGTGCGCGCGAAGGTGACCGAGGCCGTGGAGGCGATCCTCCAGGCTCGTGGGACGACACCGTGGGTGGTCGTGGCGATCGACGAGCACGAGCAAGAAGTCTTTCACCAAGAGCGGCCGGGCCGGCCCGACCCCCAAGCACCAGATCTGGCCGCGAGGTGTACACGCGGTACGAACTGAGGTACGAGCTGAACCAGGCCGCGTTGGCGGCAGAGGTAGTCAATGACGGAGTCTTCCCGCTGATCACCAACGATCGGGAGCTCACGGAACAGGCGTTGTTGCTGGCGTACAAGGGCCAGCCCGTGATCGAGCGGCGGTTCTCGCAGTTGAAGACCGAGTTTGCGGTAGCGCCGGTGCACCCCAAGGAGGTGACGCGAATCCAGGCCCTGTTATGCCTGTACTTCCTGGTCCTGCTGGTGCAGGGGGTTGTTGGAGCGGGAGTTGCGGCGTGCGATGGCCCGGAGGCGGAGAGCTTGGCGATGTATCCGGAGGGCCGAGCCTGCCGGTGCCCGACGACGCCACGACTGATCGATGTGTTCGAGAATGTACAACGCCACCGCTTGGTCGTTGGCAAGAAACCGCCGGGTGGACATGACGACCAAGCTGAGTCGGCTGCACAACGCCGAATTCTGAGGTTGCTCGGCATGCGAATGGTCTACGACAACTGATCGAGGTGGCCGTGGGAAATTCGAGATAATCCGCCCGGGATGTGCGGAAAGTAAGGTACAACAGAAGCGAACCGCCCTTTTCCCAGAGCACCCAGACATCCCAGGCTGGTCGTAAGCCCTGGCACACGAGCCCGGGAACGGGGTTACGGCAATGGCGTTCTCCCCAGACGGGGCACTGCTCGCTCATGGCCAGTTACCCGAGGTGCCCCGTCCGGCTGTGGAACCTGGCCGAACGTGTACGTAATAGCACGCTTCCGAGGACGGCCTTGGGCGTGAGAGCACTCGCGTTCTCACCCGATGGGATGCTGCTAGCCATGGCCGGGGAGGATGGGACAACTGCGCCTTGGGGGGTCACAGAGGCCCGCTGGTTGGGGGCACTACGGGCTAGTGAGAGGGGCCTTCAATCGGTTGCCTTCTCGGACGATGGCCTGAGTGCCCAACGGGTGGTACTAAATGGCTGCGTACGTGTCTGGGACGTGGCCCAAGCCCTTGCATCAATGCAACGGAAGTAACAAAGAATGAGGGCTCTTCGCGGAATCGTGTGGGTAACTTTGGGCCCTTGAGCTCTTGGCGAGACCCTGTTTTCACCGGGCAGAACGCCCTTCCCTGACCGCCGGAAACTCGTCACGATGAACGGATGAGAAAACTCACAGAGACTTCAGGATGTTTACAGGTTCCCCGGCTTCGTCCCACTGGCCGGAGTTCGAGGCGTCTTCGGTGACCCGTGGGCGGTGGTCATCACGCTCCGCCGCCGCCGAAAAAAACGCTGTGGGGTGTGCGGGCGAGGATCTCGCACCTTCTACGACCAACGGCCGCGGCGCGTGTGCGCGACATCTCTGTGGCGACCGGCGGGTCTATCTCGAGCTCTCGGTTC
>CAWJGW010000013.1:0-17991 GCA_963842405.1 uncultured Isosphaeraceae bacterium
CTGGGCGGCAGCCTCACCGCCGTCTCCCTAGACGACCTTCAAAAGGCCCTCAACACCAGGGAAAGCTCGGCCTCGAACCCCCGGGAATCGGGGATCCTTTCGGGCTCCCATGCGGATACCGCCTCGATATCGCTCAAGTCTCGATACGGAACCCCCACTGCGGCTCATTCGCACGCGAACCGCCTCGATCAGGGGGGGAAGGATCGAGATGCCGATGATAGCGAAAATCACCAGATGGAAGTTCTTCTGTACAATCTCCCGTCCGCCAAACCACCAACCCGCGACCAGGAACAGAATAGACCCAGGCCGCCCCCGCCTATCACGTTGTAGATCGCGAAGCGGAAGTAGTTCGTCTTGCCGATGCCCGCGACGAACGGGGCGAACGTGCGGATGATCGGGATGAACCGCGCCAGGATGATGGTGTTGCCGCCGTGCTTCTCGTAAAACTCGTGTGCCCTCATTAAGATCGTCTTGTTCAACAGCCGTGAGTGTTCGCGTTTGAAAACGCGGGGCCGACATAGTAGCCGCTGCTGTAGTTGATCGCGTCGCCGAGGATCGCGGCCAGAATCAGCAGGCCCACCGTCCAGGAGAGACGGATCGGCGAACCGGAATAAGCCGTCACCGCGCCGACGGCGAAGAACAACGAATCGCCGGGCAAGAACGGGATAACCACGAGCCCCGTTTCCGCGAAGATGATCAGGAAGAGAACGGCGTAAGAGAGCCCGCTCCCAGCGACGGCCAATTGGTTGATCTTCGAGGGATTCAGATGGAGGAACATTTCGAAGAGCTGCTGGATCAATTCCATCCGGGATTCCATCGGGACCGCGACTGGGAACGCGGCAGGACAGGATGGGAATTCCGAGCGAGGCGGGGACTCGACGTCGTTGCCATCGATCCGGAAAACGGGAATTCACGGGGTAACCGGCTGGGTGAGTGCCTCATCGCGCAATCGAACCGGCAAGCGCACATTGCGGATTCCGGCCACATCACAGGTCGAAAGGACATCGGCGAGATCCTGGTAGATCAGCGAGGCATCCCCCCGGTCACGACGCCCTGGTTGACCCATAACGGGCCTAGGCCTCCCGAAGCGACTTGACCAGGCCCGGCGAGGCGTACGTCGCCTCGCCCACCGCGACAACCCCGGGCTTGACCGTCGTCAGGGCCAGGGCGTCGGGTGCCGCGGTCAACGGCAGCGCGTCGGCGACCTCCGGGACGTTCACCGCGAATTCGCGTTCGTCCCAGTCGTACAGACGCGTGGCCGCCATGAAGAACACGAGGAGGCCGAGGACCACGTCCACCATCGGCGTCATGTTGATTACCGGTAGCTCGTCGGCCTGTGACCGGCTGGCAAGCATCGAGAAGTTCCTTTCAGAGCGTCATGCGAGGGCGACCTCGTGGAAAATGGGGAGCGGCATCCGGCCCGCGGACGCTTGGCCCGAACTCGATGGGTCACCCAGGGCCGGGCCGGCAGGCACGATTTTCGGTTGCCGTGTTCACAACAACCGGGACTCCTGGCGGAGTGGATCGGGCAGGGACAGCGGCAGATGCCGTCGATCCGGAGCGACGTGTCGCTGGGCTTCGGTGGAGACCGAGCTCGATGACCTGCCGTGCGAGGTCATCCCACTCGCGGATCAGGACGTCCACCCGATTGAGGAAGACGTAATCGAATGCAACCGAGACCACCGCGACAGCCAGACCGAACGCGGTGGCGAACAAGGCCAGGCTGATTCCCTGGGCCAGCACTCCCCTGGGCCGGTCCCACGCGGCCACCCAGAGCATCGAACGAATGCATGATCCCGACGACGGTGCCCAGCAGGCCGAGCAGTGGCCCGAGCGTCGCAGTGGCGATCTCGGGACCCGGAGGATGCACTTCAGCTCGAGGACCTCACCGGCGGCGTCGTAGCTAGAGGATATGGCGGATCGTCACGCCGGGCTGCCCCCAGGCGTCGACCACCATCGCGAGGATCACGCCAGCGGTGGGTCATGCGCCCGGCAAAGTTCCAGGGCTCGCTCCCGGTCGAGCTTCCCAGTGGAGAGCCGCTCGAGGAACCGTTCGCGAACTCCTGAGGAATTACCCGATCCCGGCGTAAGTCCATGGCGCACTCCAGCACGTAGCCAAGCGTGACGATGGAACAGGCCACCACGGGCCGAGCATCGGGTTGGCCTGGAGCACCAGACGGACAATCCTCGAAAGATCCACGCCCGGGCGAGGTTCCGTCCTCGGCCGGATGGACGCGGCTCTTCGGTAATTCCTTGCCCGCTGTCGCCGGCTCGGGTCGCTTTTGCCGGTTCGGGGTCTCCCGTCGGCGTTTGGCCGCCAGTCCGTTCGATTCCCGCAGAGAAAAAGCGGCTGCAATCAGGCACGCAATCAACAAGAGAGAAGACGAGGTCGGCCTATCGTCATCGGTCGACTCCGGTTTCGCGACCGATGCGTGTCAGCCCAGTCCTGGGATTTTCCCAGCAGGAGTCGGGCGGATGAGGAGAGCGGTTCGCGCTTCCCCCCCCCCTCAGGCATCCTTCGCGTCGATCCAGGGCATGAGGCTCCGCAGCCGCTTGCCGACCTGCTCGACCGGGTGTTCGCGCTCAAGGCGCTTGGTGGCGTTGAAGACGGGGCGATTGGCGCGGTTCTCGAGGATCCACTCGCGGGCGAACTGGCCCGTCTGGATCTCCTTGAGGATCTTTTGCATCTCGGCGCGGGTCTGCTCGTTAACGATGCGAGGGCCGCGCGTGTAGTCGCCGTACTCGGCGGTGTTCGAGATGCTGTAACGCATGTAGTTGAGGCCGCCCTGATACATCAGGTCGACGATCAGCTTCAGCTCGTGCAGGCACTCGAAGTAGGCGCTCTCGGGCTGATAGCCGGCCTCGATCAGGGTTTCGAAGGCCATCTTCACCAGGGCACTGACGCCGCCGCAAAGGACGACCTGTTCGCCGAAGAGGTCGGTCTCGGTCTCCTCGGCGAAGGTCGTCTGCAGGACGCCGGCGCGGGTGCCGCCGATCCCCTTCGCGTAGGCCAGCGCCAGGGCCTTCCCGCCCGGCGAGCAGCTCTCCCCGGTGGCGATCAGGCAGGGAACGCCGCCGCCCTTGACGAACTCGCTGCGCACCAGGTGGCCGGGCCCCTTGGGAGCGACCAGGGCGCTCGACCCCCTCGGGCGGGACAACCTGGCCGAAGTGGATGTTGAACCCGTGCGAGCAGAGCAGAAGGTCGCCGGGGCGGAGGTGCGGCTTGATCTCGCGCGCGTAGATGTCGCCCTGCACCTCGTCGGGCAGCAGGATGTTGACCAGGTCGCCGGCCTCGGCGGCCTCGGCGGCCGAGACGGGCTTGAAGCCGTCGCGCACGGCGGGGTCGTAGTTCGGCGAGCCCGGCCGCTGGCCGACCACGACCGTGCAGCCCGAATCGCGCAGGTTCTGGGCCTGCGCATGGCCCTGGCTGCCATAGCCGATCACCGCGATCGTCTTCCCCTTGAGCAGCGACAGGTCGGCATCCTGGTCGTAGTACATCTTGGCCGGCATCGGCGTGTCCTCTTTCCATTCACAGTTGGCGGTGTCGTCGTAGTGGTCTGTGAGCACCGGATGAGCCGGAGACCTGAGGAGAGGTGCTCACAGAGACCCTCAAATCGGAATGGCCCGTGACTTCCGGCTCTGCGTGGACGGCGACACCGGTTGGCATTTCGGAGCCCTCATCTCGCTCACCCTCGAGCGGCCTGTCCCCGCGCACCAGGGCGATCCGGCCCGTCCGGGCAACCTCGCGGATCCCGTACGGCCGGACCTGCTCGATAAACGCCTCGATCTTCTTCTCCTGGCCCGAGATCTCGATCATCAACTGGTCGGGACTGACGTCCACGATCCGGCCGCGGAAGATCTGCACCAGCGCCTGGATCTCCGCTCGGAGGGTCGGCGGTGCATTGATCTTGATCAGCATCAGGTCCCGCTCGACGTAGTCTTCGCTCGAGATGTCGTGGACCTTCACGACCGTCACGATCTTCTCGAGCTGCTTGCGCACCTGATCCAGGTGCCGGTCGTCGCCCATGACGACCACCGTGATCCGGGAGAGATTGGGATCTTCGGTCTCCCCGACGGCCAGGCTATCGATGTTGAATCCCCTCGACGCGAACATCCCCGAGACGTGCGCCAGCACGCCGGGCCGGTTCTGCACCAGCGCCGACAGCAAGTGACGCCTACGCCCCGAATCGGATTGGACCGACATGCCCCTCCCCTCCAATTCCTGCAGGAAGGGGCTCCGTCCCCGATTCCGCCTGACTCCGGCTGGCTCATCCTGAAGACGTTACGGTTGATTCTGCGGGAACGCAGGATTGAGGCCGGGAATCCCGCCGGGCGGCGTCGGGCCCGCCGCAGGCCCCTTGGGCTTGAGGAGGACGTGATCGAGGTTGATCTGGTTGAAGCTCTCGACGGGGGTCACGTAGTACCAGGGGCCGAACCGATCCGTGAGTTCCTTGACGCGTTTCTGGCCGTCGGCGAGCTTCTTCTCGTAGTCGGCCTGGTCGCGCTTGGCCTTCTCTTCGGCGGCCTTCTGATCGGCCAGATACTTGGGGTCCTTGGGGTCGGCGCGAAGGGATATCGGGGATGACGGACGGATCGGCGGTGCCGCGGCCTTGCCCCGTCCTTCTCCGGCTTGGGGATGATCGTCGGGTCGAAGCGACCGTCACCATCAAGTAGCGGCTCTCCTGGGTCCCCTCGGATTTCTTGGCGGTGTCCTTCTTCGTCTCCTCCTTCTTCTCGGCGGTGTCGGGCGTCCCGGCGGTCAGCTCATCGCCCGTGGCGAAGACCGGCCCGCCGTAACGGAGGGTGTAGACGACGCCTTCATCGGTCGTGACGATCACATCGCCTTGATCGGAGAAGAGGCCCTCACGGAGGAGGTAGAACCCTTGTTCCGAAGCCAATGATGCCCTGATTGAGCTGCGTGACCTTCTCGACGAGCTCAGGGGTCGTTTGGCTCCGAACTCGAGTTGCTCTCGACGAGCTTGATCTGCTCGAGGATCTCGCGTCCCGGTTCGTTCGGATCCTTCAGGCCCGGCGGCTTGGGCCGGACGCCGACGATCTTGAGGTCCCCCAGCGCGTCGGTGAGCGAACACAAGCGATCCTCGTTGACCTCCTTGTCCGGGGGAATACCGGCGAAGGTCAACGGCCGTCGTCCGGCCGCTCGATGGTCACTTTCGACCATGGGCCGGTCGAATCCTTGCGTTCGATGGTGATCTTATCCCCCTGCGCGCGCTTCAAGAAGGAGCCCTGGGCATCCCGGTCTTCCTGGAGCCTGTAATTGTCGAAGACGATGCGGCGGACCTTGCCGGTGTCGAGCTTGAGCAGGTTGGTCTCGATCCAGTCGGCGAACCGGGTGGAGAGGTCGGCCTTGACGTTGACTCCGTAGGTCCGCTTCTGGTCGGGTACCCGTACATAATGGGAGCTTCCCTTCTTTCCGATCCGCCCCCTTGATCTCGGTGCCGATGATGAAATCCGCCAGGACTTTCTCCGACGAATCCCGCAAAGTCACCCGCTTGCCCCGACCCTGAAGGGTCGTGGTCTTGGCGTCGAGCGGGTCGATGACCCCCATCGCCTCCTGATCCTCGCGTCGTCGCTGCGGATCGTATCCTTGGTCAGGTCCATGACCGCGGCGGCGGTCTTCGAGAGCCGGTCGCTCGCATCGGCCGGATAATCGTTGTGCGAGGGGATCACCCACTTCTTATCCTTGAACATCACCCGGAACCGCGTCGCCGTCGCGGTCGAGGGGTCGAAGCTCACCACTTCCAGGTCCGTGCACGCCAGCGGGTCCTTGAACTCCGGGAAGAAGGCTTCCCCTGGTCGTTGAACCGGTCGGCTTCTTCTGAGTCGGTCCCGTGTGCTGACGAACGCCGCACCGGTAAGAGCAGGGCCACGGCGACGAAAATCGAGGTCTTCAGCAGCTCGTTCATAACGCTCGTCTCCATATATGGTCTGTGGACTGTGGTCGGCGAAGAAGGCGTCGGACGCCGCCGGGGCTTATCCTCCCTCACCCGACGATCGAGAGCCGAGTGGATGAGGTGAGGAATGGTCCCTGGATTCTTCTGAGCACCGACCACTGACCACGGCCGGCTAGGCCAGCCGCGTGGGCGTGGCACCGAGATTCTCGCGGCGGACCCGGACGATCCAGACGATGAGGCCGAGGATCAGCGGCGGCAGCGGGGGCAAGGCCGCGGCCCTGAAGCGCACGGCATTCTGGATCTGTCGCGCCTTCCGCTCGGTCTCGGCCTTGCTCTCGCGGATCTTGGCTTCCTTCGCGTCCTCGATGACCGCCTTCTTGACGTCGAGCCGGCGCTGGGCGACTTCCTTGAGGTTGTCCAGTTGGATGTCCTTGGTCCTATCGTCCAGGTCGGTGCGGCTCTGGACCTGATCGACCTGCTTGGAAAAGGCCTCCTGAGCTTCCTTCAGCTCGGTCTTGGCCTCCTCCTCGGCGTCCTTGGTCTCTTTCAGGAGCTGCTTCTTGAACGTGTTGGCCTGCTCCTCCACCTTGATGAGAGTGCGGTGCTTGAGGCGCTTCTTCCTCAGGCTGACGAAGGACTCGTCGCCCGCCAGGACGTCGACGCAGTTGAGTACGAACGGGACGTTATCGAAATCGAGGTTCTCGATCTTGTTCCGCCGCATCTGGAAGAATTGCTCGCCGATCATGTCCAGGTCGGCGATCGCGATGACGTTGATCTTGGCCGCCGGCTTCTCGTTTTTCTTCGCCTCATCCTTCTTGGCCGCAGCCTTCTCCTTGGCCGGTTCGGCCTCGGCCGGCAACTGCCGGTAATGCGGGCGGCCAGCGTGTAGGATTCGCCCGAGGGGATATAACGGCGGCGGGGGCTGAGTCCGGAGAAGCCCATGAAGCTCTGCTGGGCGATGTCGTTCCAGAACAGGACGCCGCCCGAACGGCTGGTGCGGAGCAGCGGGGTGAATTCGGTGCCGCGGCCCGCCGGCCGGGAGCGGAGCAGGCCGGGGAAGATGGTGACGATCTCCTGGAGCCCCGCGCTGGCGATCTGGTCGGCATTGAACGCATCGGTCTCGCCGCTTCCCTTGCCGATGAAGACGATCTCCCGGGGCAGCTCGAGCTGGGGATGAGGATTGTACGCGTTCCAGACGATCTCGGAGGAGGGCCAATCGAGGCCGACCAGGTCGAGGAGTGGCCGGATGTTGCCCTTGGGCTCCGGCGGCTGGCCGCCGCCGAAGGGACCGCCCGGCGGCATCTTGGGCATCTCGGGCGAAATCGACGGGTTCTCGTAGGGGAACGGGTCGAGGAACAGCAGCGTGGCCCCGCCCTTTTTCACATATTCGGTCAGGTTGTCGATCTGCTTCTGCGTCAGCGAGGAGGGCTGGGCGACCAGCAGGACGTTGATGTCGCTGGAGATCGGACCGTCGGGCGAGACCGTGCTGACATCGAATTGCTTCTTCAGCTCGGTGACGATCGACCACTCCGGGTTCTGGCTGAAGCTCCGCGTGTCGAACCCGCCCAGCATCTTGGCGTCGGTACTGAGGATGCCGACTTTCTTGCACCGCTCCGCGAGACGACGCGGATGGATCGCGTCAACTCGTATTCCACCGGCAGACCGCGGTCGAAAAACGGGATGACGACTTCCTCGAGGCCCGAGGTGAACGCCACGCCCAGGAAGATCTCGTTGACACATTCTTCCCGAGGTCGGCCGTGAAAACGCGGCGCGGCTGGATCCCGAACTGTTTCTCCGCCTCGCGGGCCTCGTCGGAATAGAGCTCGGTGGGGACGAGATTCAACTGGATCTTGCCGCCGCTGTCCGCCGCGTATTCCTTGAGGAGCTCAAGCACGTCGGCCTTGGTCTCGACGAACTCGCGAGGGACTTCCGGACTGTAGTAGGCCTGGATGAGCACCAGCCGATCGTCGGGGATCTGCTTGACAGGTTCGAGCGACCCGCGCGACAGGGTGTGCAGCCGCTCGGCACTGGCGTCGGCTCGGAGCGGGCCCACCAAGGGGAGATTCACCTGTTCCAGGATGATGTCGAGGCTGAACAGGGCGAGGATCACGGCCGCGAACCGAATCACCGAATGGAGCCAGCGCCCGCGACTGGCCTCGCCGCCCGCCCAGTGCCGGCGACCCAGCAGCATCATGTTCAGATAGAGCATTGCCGCCGCCACGCCGGTGAAATACAGGATCCCCGGGACGGTGATCACGCCGGTGCCGAACTCCTGGAACTGCGAGGGGACCGACCAGCCTTCGACCAGCCGCCCCACCGCGGCGCCCGCCTCCGGGCCGGAGGCCCCCAGGAACGTCGTCGCCACGAATTGCAGGCCGCGGCTCCTGAGGAGGAACTCCACGGTGGGCGAGCCCATCAACCCGAGGAAGATCGGTATCGCGCAGAACACGGCGCCCAGGATGAACGCCACGGTGACGTTCGAGGACAGCAGCGAAGCAACCATCCCAACGGCGATCAGCAGGACGCCCATGAGCCAGTAGCCGAGATAGGTTGCGAACAGAACGCCGTAATCGGGCTCGCCCAGTGTTCGAAGGATCACTACGTGCGAGAGGCAGAAGAACAAGGCCACCGAGTAGATTCCCAGCGCCGCGAGGTACTTGCCGAGGACGACGTCGAGGTCGTGCGCGGGGAGCGTCAGGAGCAGCTCGTCGGTACCCTGCCGGCGTTCGTCGGCCCATGAGCTCATGGTGATCGCCGGGATGAAGAACAAGAGCAGGTACGGCATGTACCGGTTGAGCTGATCGAGGCTCGCCAGATTGTTGGTGAAGAACACATCTTGCCAGAAGGCCACG
Organism: uncultured Isosphaeraceae bacterium; assembly: GCA_963842405.1. Taxonomy (GTDB): domain Bacteria; phylum Planctomycetota; class Planctomycetia; order Isosphaerales; family Isosphaeraceae; genus CAVZRC01. The sequence goes on from CAWJGW010000013.1 coordinate 8,765, forward strand.
CACGAGCTGATGAAGACGAACAGGGTGATGAAGACGTAGCCGGCCGGGTTGCTGAAATAGCTCAGGAAGTTCCGCTTGAAGACCGCCCAGATCACGTGAGGGCGGAACGGCTTCGGCCGGTCGGCGCGGGGGCTCGACGGAGCCCGCTCTTTGTTGCTGGTCGGTTGGGTTTCAAGCGTGGTCACCGCGGATCATCCTCTCTTGGAGCAGTGTTCCGTATCCGGCGTTCCGTGGCTCGCGGGAGTCATTGGTCCACGGTTGCTGAAAACGGAGGTTGTCAGCAGTTCGCAAAACTGATGTACATTCACAACGTTGTTCACCGGTCAGATCAGACCGGCTGCGCGGTCAGCTTGTAGAAGGCCTGTTCGAGGTTCCCATTCTGGTGAGCCAATTGCCCCGGCTGGCCGTCGAAGACGATCTTTCCGTCGTGGATGAACAGGACGCGATCGGCGACCGGCTCGACCTCCTGGAGGATGTGGGTGGAGACCAGCACGGTCTTCGACTGGCCGAGGTCCCGGATCAACTGGCGGACGCCGCGAATCTGGTTGGGGTCCAGCCCGCTGGTCGGCTCGTCCATGATAAGGACCTGGGGGTCGTGCAGCAGTGCCTGTGCCATCGAGACCCGCTGGCGATACCCCTTGGAGAGCTTACCGATGGCTTTGTGGGCGACGGTTTCCAGGGAACATTGACCGATGACGGCGTCCACCCGGCCGTGTAGACGGGCGTGCGACATTCCGCGCGCGGCGCCAAAGAACCGGAGCAAGGCGATCGGGGTCATGTCGGAATAGAGCGGCCCGTTCTCCGGCAGGTAGCCCAAATGCTGGGCGGCGGCGATCCGATCGTGCTGAACGTCGATGCCGGCGATCCGGGCCATGCCGTGCGTGGGCGCGACGAACCCGGTCAGGAGCCGCATCGTCGTCGTCTTCCCGGCGCCGTTAGGACCGAGGAAGGCGACCACTTGCCCTTTGGGAATCGTGAACGAGACGTCTCGAACCGCCAGAAACGACCCGAACTGTTTGCAGAGCCCATCGGCTTCGATCATGACGGGCGTGGACATACCGGCGAAATCCTCCGCTGTATCTCTGACGATGATCCCGTGCCCGAGGTTCCCGTCCCTGTGCGTGCATCCGTTGTCACTGGCACGATGGAGGCGGGGACCACCGAACGATACGGTGTAACCCCACCCGTAAGGGCAAGGTGCGCAGCCCTCTCACCAAGAGTACGAAAGGCTGGCAGAATGTGTTCATTATGCGCAGACCGGTCCGGCGACGCAACCGTCTGGAATCCATAGTCGGCGCCCATTCGTCGGTGGTAACTTGGTCGAGACGCGAAGCTCGTTCGGATCGCCGGACGTGCTGAGTTCCAGGATCCCGCCGAGGAACGGCCATGCGAACCACCAAGCCTCCGTTACGCGGCGCGCTGATCGGCTGCGGTTATGTCTCCGGCTTCCACCTGACAGCCTGGTCGCGCGTATTGCATTCCGAACTCGTGGCGCTGTGCGACACGAACCAGGAGCGCCTGGAACAAGCCGGTGCGCGAATGCCGCAGGCCCGCCGCTACACCGAGGCGGCCGAGATGTTCGACCGAGAGGCGGGCCTCGATTTCGTGGAGATTTGCACCCCGCCGGAGCCACACCGCGAGTTGGTCGCTCGCGCGGCCGGGTATAGGGCCCACATCCTCTGTCAGAAGCCGGCGGCGCTGGATCGCTCGGACTTCTGCGCCATGATCGAGACCTGCAGCGCGGCCGGCGTGCGGCTGATGATCCATGAGAACTGGCGATTCCGCCCATGGTATCGTGCAATCCGTGCGATGATCGACTCCGGTGTGATTGGCCGGCCGATCCGGCTGCGGATCGCTCACCACGACACCCGAGCGCTGCGGCCCGACGGTTTCGTCAATCAACCTTATCTCGCAGCGATGCCCCGATTGATCCTGATGGATGTCGGTTGTCATCTGGTTGACACGGCGCGCTACCTGCTCGGAGAGATCGAGACGGTCATGGCGACGATCGGTCGGTTCGGACGACGCAATGTGGGCGAGGATCTGGCGATGCTGACGGTCTCGTTTGCCGGCGGTGCGCTGGGTTCTCTCGACATGAGTTGGTGCACGGCCCCGGACCAGGCGCGGCCGGACTGGCGCTCAACCCGACCGTGGTCGAGGGGACCGATGGGACCTTGCGACTCCTGATCAACGGGTCGATTGAATGGACCGGTCCCGACGGAAACCGGCAGGTCCGGGTCGTCGCGCTTCCGCCGGACGACCAGGTCTACGTCGAAGGCTATGCCGCCACGCAACGGCATTTCATCAACGGCCTCATCGCGGCCACCGAGCACGAGACCCGGGCTTCCGACAATCTTAAAACGATGGATGTCATCTGGACGGCCTATCGCGCGGCCGAGGAAGGTCGCAGCCTCTCGGTCTGAATTCCGTGCCGAACCTCACGCTTGCCCGCGGGGCGCTCAGTGGTTACGATAGCGGAGGTAATGCTCGCTTGATCGACCCGCACCCGTAGCTCAACTGGATAGAGCATCGGTCTACGGAACCGAAGGTTACTGGTTCGAATCCAGTCGGGTGTACTGACTTGAGTCAATCCCTCCTCTGCCGTGGCTCATCCTGTGTCCGTGAAGTTCGTGTGTTGCGGAACCTAAAGTTAAATCTGCCCTTAGTTTCCGTCACAATCGTCAGTCCGAGAATGAGCTGATCGCCGAATTGTGCGCTCGAATTCACATCCATCAGAGGTGCCCCATGAGCGAACCTAGCTCTCGGGGCCCTGCGTGGCATCTCACCCGGCATCGCGGTACATCGATTCTCGGGTACGTCTCTCTGCGCCCCCGGGACTCGAGGTACTTTCCCGACGGTGTGATTGACAACCCCGGAGAGGATGACTCTCTCGCCCAATGGTATTCGGAGGATTTGTTCGCAATGAGGGAACCGTCTCTGTGGTTGCTCTCCCAGAAGGATCCCAAGGCTGTCGCTTATCGCTTCACCTGGCTCCCGAGCTTCCGTCGCCCGCTAGCCATTCGCGTCATCGCTTCCGGCGAGGGAGCGACTCTCTATGCGGTCCTACTCGACGCTAGCAGCGGATACTTGGGTGGGAAGCCAGTAAATCGCAAGAGTATCAAGCTATCTCGAGATCAGTGGGCTGAATTGAGACGTTACTTGAATGATGCAAAGTTCTGGTCGATGCCAACCAGATTATGGACGAACGGTATCGCGGACGGTGCCGGCTACGTCGTCGAGGGCGTAGAGAGGGGCAGGTATCACGCGGTCAACGCCAACACGAACCCTGAGCCAGACGACCAATACCGGCGGTATAAAGCGCTCTGCGAAGCAATGGTCAAGCTTTCCGGAATTGACGTCAAAGACTTCAAGTAAAGATATGATAAGTCTGAATATGAATTATTAATCCGAGAATCCCTTGTAACCGACCGGAAAGCCTGCAAATTCTGGTAGTGGCAAGAGCCAGGCCCGGGAAGTGTTTCGTGCGGAAGTCTTTACTCGAACAAGAATTGCATCCTATTGTCCATTAGACTTCTCAGAATCGTCACAGGCCTACCGAACCGAAGGTTGCTGGTTCGAATCCAATTGGGTGTACTCGCAAGACGAGATGTCACAACGCGACAGGAGTTGCCAACTCCGTTTGGTTTTCCGCAGCGACGATTTCGACGCGCGAACAACGCCGAACGGTGTGCGAGGTTCGGCATCCCGCGAATGTGGTCTGCCTGCTCAATGGGCAGGAGACGGCCCTTCACCACGTGAATGGCATGCACTTGATCGAGACGCTCGTCGTCGAGCGGCACGCTGCAACTGGGTCCCACTTCGGTGAGACGGAAGTAGATCGAAAATTACTCCCACTGCGTGAACCCGCACGCAGAGGGAGCCTCACCAAGGATTTCGCAGGACGACCTCAGGGCGCGGAGCGAACGCCGTGAGCGTTCCTTGTGACAAACGAAGGCGGCGGTCATCGTCAGCACGAAGGCCGCCGACCTCAAGAGAAAGCCCCGTCTAAGAAAAACGAGGAGGAAATCAGGGACGGACGATCAATAACGACCGCCGCCATGCCCTCCGCGACCGCGACCACCACCGCCGCCGCCGCCGCCGTAGCCACCGCCGCCGCCGTAGCCACCGCCGCCGCCGCCACCGCTCCTTGGCTCACGAGGCCGAGCCTCGTTCACCGTGAGTTGACGGCCGTTGACCTCCTGATCGTGCAGTCCCTGAATGGCCGCCTGGGCCTCAGCATCGCTGCCCATCTCCACGAAGCCGAAGCCCTTGCTGCGGCCCGTATCCCGGTCCTGAATGACCTGCGTGCTCTGCACGGTCCCGAACTCGGAGAACAACTGCTCCAGATCAGCATCGCCGACCTGATAAGCCAGGTTCCCGACATACAGTTTCTTGCCCACCGTCCGCTCCAAGATGAGGTTGGTGACCCTTCTCGCGTTACTGGGGTCTGAACAAATCGGGGCCGACGCGGGCGGCCCTGCCGGTGGGAAGGCGAGTGAGGCAGGCGAGAGTAGAGTCCCGAAGGATCGACGTCGCAGGCTCCTTCGTATTCCGACGTGGCATAGTATACTCAAGTCCCCGCGCCTGACGATAGGCCCTTCCGCCTCGTCCACGATCTTTTTTAGGGCTTTTGGGTGGCATCGATCCACAATCCGCCGCAGGGATGGCGTGATCGACGATCCCTCGCCACGGTTCGTTGAGAAAATGAGCCGTCGGCCCCATGTGTTGCGGGCCCTGCTCAGTTACTCGGGCTCGAACTGGGGGAGAGCAAACCGCCCTGGATCTGGAGACTGCCTGGCAACGGCCTTACCAGGCTCGTCATGCCGGGTTTGAACGTCGGGGCGCCTGCCTGCGGATTGAGGGGATTGTTCGGAAACATGCCGACGGTCGAAGTCCCCATCGGTGAGCCGGCGATCACCTGGCCTAATGGCGGTAGGGCCGGCACTGGGGCCTTCGCCGCGGTCTGGGCGGCGGAAAGCGCTGGTGTATCGCTTTCCGTCGTCGGCATGCCGATATAAGCCATGATCGGTGCGTTCCGGCCGTCGGGTGCGGGATTTGTTCGCGACGATGCCGAGGTCGTGGACCCCGATGCGCCTGCCTGATCGGAGCCCGAGCCGACCTGAATCGAGAGGCCCACACCACCGGACCCACCGGTTGCCCCTCCGAGGCCGACGGCCGGGTTGCCCGTGAAATTCCCCGGCAGGAAGGTCGAGATCCCGCGATTCCCGGTGATATAGAAGCTCGTCGGGACCGCCGCGCCACTGACGCCTGCTGCAGAAGAGCCGCCGCTACTGTTAGCGCCCAGTGAACCCGAGGCGGAATTCGAGCGCCCGGAAATGGAGTCACCAGCGAGTATCCATTATTCGTGAGCACGATCGCCCCCAGATTCGCGATCGCCGGCACGATTCGCCGTTCCAGCATGCATTCCAACAAATTGGGTTTCAGCGACCAGTCCCGTTTCATCGGTGCCCGCTCCAAGAAATGTTCTCCACCCCACTGAACGCCTCTCGAAATTTCGGACTGACCAGTCAGTCCACTTCCTTCGCCTTTATAGTAATGACTATTCTTGCGTCGGACAAGAACGGTCCGGCTACTTTTTCTCAGGTGGGAGCAGGAACGCTAATGTCGCCACATCCGGGTGTAGCCAAACGTCAATAGGAGAACTCGACGAATTTTGATAGGGTGGAAGGACGTTGGGGCAAGATAGCTTGATCATGGAGGATCGTCATGTTTCGCGGCTCGCCTACCGATTCGGCCCAGGATGCCCGTCTTCAGCGACTTCTCGGGATGGTCAAGGAAGAATTCTTCGCGGTTGATCAGACGGGTGCGGGGCTCGACTTCGCCACCATCGAGCAACGCGCTCACGAAGCCGGTCGCAAGGTGGCACGCCTGCTCTGCGAGCAAACCGCGTCTCAATGCGCCGAGTCCGCCGAGCACGAGCAACCCTGTCCCGGTTGCGGCCAGGCTTGCGCCGGAACCATCCAAGAGCGACCGCTGGAGACCCGCGACGGGCCGATCTCCCTCAAAGAGGCACGGCACTCTTGCCCGCGATGCCGGCGGGTCTTTTTCCCCCAATAGACCGCGCCAGGGCTTGGATCACCGCGGCTATAGCCCGACGATGCGGGCAATCCTGGTCGCGATGGCCATCGCCGCCCGCTCGTTCGCCGAGGCCGCGAAATTGGCCGGCATCGCTGCGGAACTGAAGATCTCACCCCGCCACCTCCAGACGCTCTGCCAGGAACAGGGAGGCATCGGAGTCGATGAGCAAACCGAGCGGACGACGGCCTATAAAGATCGCCCGTTGATGACGCCGACGACGGCCGCGAATCCGCCGATCGAGTTGGCCGCCGTCATGATCGATGGCGGTCGTATTCAGGCTGCGCCAACCCGACCACGGGCCGGGGGTCCACGAGCCGGCTTGGAGGGAGACCAAGACGGCCGTCCTGCTGCGGATGAAGCGTCAGGTATCCGACGTCGATCCACAGCCGAACCTCCCCACGTGCTTTGCTGGACCTCTGGGATCGGCTGTCGAGCTGCCACCGGCGAGTGAATCGGCGACCCCGGCCGAGAAACCGGACTGGAGACCGGTCCCGGTGGTCCGCTCCGGGCTGGCCACCTTGAATGACAGCGAGACGTTCGGTTGGATGGCGGCTGCCGCCGCGGACCGGCGCGGCTTCTTCACCGCCACGGCCAAGGCCTTCGTCAGCGACGGCCTGCCGTATAACTGGTCGATCCAGCGTCGTCACTTCGCCGACTTCGAGCCGATCCTGGATTTCGTCCACGCCGCGGAACACGTGCACGCCGCGGCCAAGGCCACTGGCCAAGGCGTTGAGTTGGGCCGGCACTGGGCGGAGTCGTGCTGGGAAGGTCGCGTCGGGGACGTCCTGGGCGAGATCGCCGATCACCAAAGCCGGATCGATCCACCGACGAATCCCAAGACGACCCCGACCATCCCTGGTGCGTGCTCGATCGCGAGCGCGGCTACGGAGAATAATCAGTCGCGCATGGACTACCCGCGCTACCGCCGGGTCGGATTACCCATCACCAGCAGCCCGGTGGAATCGTGGGTCAAGCAGCTCAACCAGGCGCCAAAGGGAGCGAGAAATTCTGGAACAACAACGCCAACCCCGAGGCCGTGCTCAACCTCCGCGCGGCTTGGCTCAACGACGACGAGGAATTCATCGACCAGATTCGCAACCGGCCAGGTCATCCCTACGCGCGGCCAGGTCGCGACACGCAAGCACCCATCGCTGCGTGAAAAATCATTAGCGTTCCTGCACCCCGACGATCGCGCGTTAATACTTCTCCCGGTGCATCGAATTATTTTATTGGAGAATTGTCGGCCGACGGGGCGAGAGGCCCCGGGCCGGGACGCAACCGGACAGGAGGGAAGGCATGTGCTTCGGCACAGGGCCGGTCTTCGCCTACGAGCGGGTGGCCGGCGTGCGGCGGTGGCAGGTTTACGCCGGACGGTCGTTCATGGTGGCTGCCCTCCTGACCGTCATGGCCGTGATCGCATGGAACGTGCCGTCGGACCTCGCGGGGAATACAGCCCCGCTACGCCGGCCTCGGCGAGTTCTATTTCTACGGCTTGATCGGTGTCGAGCTGGCGATCGTCATGCTGGCCGCTCCGGCGGCGACGGCGGGAGCGATCTGCGTGGATCGGTGCGCGCGGCACGCTCGATCACATCCTGGCGACCGACCTCTCGGACCCGGAGATCGTCCTGGGCAAGCTGGCCTCGCGGCTGCTGCCGGTCCTGGGCCTGGTCGCCTGCTCCTGGCCGGTGATGGCGATCAGCTCGCTGCTGGGCGGGATCGACCCCGTCGGCTTGTCATGGCAATCGCGATCATCGTGGCCGTGGGGGTGTTCGGTTGTACGATGGCGCGGCGCTTTCCGTCTGGGCCAGAAGGCCCCACGAGGTCGTCATGGTTATTTACACGCTCTGGGCCGTCATCCTGGTTGCGTATCCGGCCTGGCTTGGAATGGCCAGGTCGAGGGCGATCGGGAGACCTCCGTCGTGGCTCCTGGTCGCCAACCCCTTTTACCTGGCCTACTCACCCTACCTCGCCCCGAACTCGACCGACTGGTGGGACTACGCGGGATTCTTTCTTGCGACAATCGCTGGCTCGGTCACCCTGGCCCTCCTGGCCGTGTGGCGGATGCGGCCGGTCACTATTCGGTGCATAGTCGTGGCCAGAAGACGCCCCGGCTCGGACTCCTGGAAGACTGGGCCGCATGCTGCCGGCCCCATCGCTCGATCGCAATCCGGTCCTGTGGGGCGAATGGCATCGCTCGCGGCCCTCGCTCTGGATGAGCATCCCTGTGGGCCTGACCATCGGCACCACCACGGTGGGCTGTCTTGTGGGGGCAATAACCTTGTGCGCGAAGGGTCAAACCCGGCGGGGGAAGCACCAGCGTTTACGCGGGGCTCTGGTCCGACTTAGTTCAGGTCGTCTTCGGTTTGCTGTTGTTCTCCGTCGTGGCGCCGATGGTGCTCGCCGAGGAGCGACACCGGGGCAGCCTGGATGTCCTCATGGCGCACCGCTCTTGCGGCGGACGATCGTGATGGGCAAATGGATGGGGGCCTTTCGACGGGTCCCCTGGCTGGCCCTCGGTCCCGGGCTCGCACTCCTGGCGATTGCGACGGGTCAACGTCCAGGCCCGGCGTTTCCGGCGGATGAAGTGTCGATCTTCGAGCGACTCTACGGTGTCGGCCTGTTCGTCGCCACCATCCTCATCACGGAGCGGCCATCGCCAGCGCCGGTCTGCCGGCGGCCACCGGATGCGGCGGCAGCGCGAGCATTGCGACCAGCGCCACCTTCTTCCTGCTCGTCTCCGTCGGCGGCCCTTCTTCCTCTTCAACGCGACCGACACGCCAACGGGGCCCCACGCACCCGCCGCAGCCCTGAGTCCCTTCATGGTGACGGTGGAGTTTGTCAACGCCCTCGCTCTTCGAACTTCACATGTCCGGAGCTACATGTGGGCGTGATGCTCTGGGACCTCCTGGTCGCGGTCGTGGCGATCGTGCTCCGGAATTGACCGTCCGGACATTCGAGCGATGCCTGGGACGGATGCCCGATCACGGCACCCCGATCGCCAACAATTCGTTGACAAACCCAGGGTCTATAACGCGATCGCCGTCGGCGATCGAAGCCGAGGCGTGCAACCGTCCCGGCCAAGCGGCCGGTTGAGCCCTCTCGCCTACAATTGTCGCCGATGTTAGGCT
>CAWJGW010000014.1:0-89691 GCA_963842405.1 uncultured Isosphaeraceae bacterium
CGCCACTCGATTTCTTCGTGGATTCGGCAGCCACGAGTGATGCTCCTCGATGCGAGTTGCCCGGCCCAGAGGCGACGCTCAGAACGCATTCACAACACAATCAGCCGGTACGGTTCGCGAATTCGGCAATTTGGGACGTCAACCAGGGTCACGCCGCTCTCGCGGAGCGGTCAATCCATCGCCGAACCCACACGCTAACTGATGCGCCGACTCCTGTCTTTCCTACCGCGCGCATCACAGCGATCGATTCCAGGTTATCAAATCCTGTGCCCAATCGAACCGGCCAACTCGGTTTTTCCGCGCTCCTCGATTATAGCACAGAAAGTCACCCTAATTGGGATAGTAAGGATGGCTCATGGGCCGGGATGGTGAACGCGAGTGGCTTTCCCGGGTTATCCGGGACGGCGCAAGGCGGCTTCTTACATCAACCCGAAACGCCAGCGGGGGATCGTCCATGAATCCCCCGCTGGCGTTTCGGGTTGATGTGATACTTGTGCCACCGGACTTTGAACCGCGTTAACCGATGGCCTTGGCCTTGAGCAGCCGGCGCGCCTCCTCGACGCCCGGCGCCGGGAATCCGTACTCGCTGGCGGTGACGCGGGCCAGGGCGGCCAGTTGCCGCCATCGGAAGGCCGGTCGCGTCGTGGCGAACTCCTCGCTCACGGTGCGGTAGTACTTCTCGGCGTGGAGGGCACCGTCTTCGCTGATCGCGTAGCCGAGCAGCATGTCGAAGACGGGCCGCTCGGGCCGGCCGAGCTCGCCGTAGCGGTGGACCAGCGCGCAGGCGCGGACCTGGTCCTTCGCCTCGATGGCGTCTCGCCGCCTCGGCGAGCAGGGCCTCGGGCTTCACGTTGCGGACCTTCTCGCGGTGTTCGTCGAACGGGTACGCCTTGGCATTGAGCCCTCCCGTCTGGCCGGCCGTGTGATAGGCCCCGACGATCAGGCTCGCGTAAGTGTTGCGGCGATCGCTGACCCGGGCGATGTTCCGCCAGGCGTTGGCGGCGTCGGAAGCATGCACGCCAACCGACGCGCCATGGACGCTGCCGATCGGGCTTCGCGGGCGAGTCCGCCCTGCGCCGGCCGGGGTCGTGGAGCACGAGCTGGTTCGCGGCCAGCGAGATCGCCTCGCCAACGACTTCGGGCGCGACCCCATCGGCGAGGGCCTCCGCCACCGCCTCGGCGGCCTGGTCCCGGCGCGAGGCGTAGATCGTCTGGCTCATCTTCTCGATCCAGGCGTCGTCCGGCCGGCGGTCTCCCGGGGAGCGGCTCGCCAGGCCACGGCGGTCGAGCAGCTTGGGCAGGAGGGCCCGCAGCACTTCCTCGCCCTGGTTCTTGTACCGATGAATATTCTTCTCCTCGTCCACGCAGAACCGCACCGACTGGCGGAGCAGCGTGTGGGCGTGTTCCTTGCCCGTGAAGTCGAGCAGGGCCCAGGATCGCCAGGCCAGCACGACCCGATGGACGTCGACATAATCCTGGACGACGAGCTGGAGGTCGTTGTAGGCCTCGTTGAGTGGCCCTTGCGCCAGCGCGGCGAAGGTCCGCTCGGCCGCGTCCATGTCTTGCCGACGGGTCGCCTCGCGCAGGGCTTCCGCCCCTCGGATGCCCGCGTGCACGGCGGCCGGCTCGACGTGATGGAGGGCCTCGTGGTTCGAGCCGCCCATTTTTTGAATGTGGTTCGTGTTGCGGTAGAGGACTTTCAGGACCGGCAGCGCCCGCTGCGCCTCGGGCAACTCGCACGCCATCTGGTACGACGGCACCAGCGCCATGATCGCGTGGTAGCCATCGTAGTCCTGGCCGCCGAAGCTGCGGGCGTTGGCCAGCGCGGCGGCGGCCACCAGTTGGCGGAGGTCCGTCCCGGCCTTCATCCGCTCCACGACGACCGGCAAGAGCCGATCGGCGGGCGTCTCCTGCATCAAGGCCACCAGCGGCTCCATCGGCCCGAACGTCAAGCGTTCGCCGCCTTCGCCGGCCAGGGCGGCCGGGGCCAGGCCCAGGTCCTGGGCCATCCCCGAGCCCACGCTGGCGACCAGCATGCCCCGGCCCACGTCCGCGAGGAACTCACGACGGTGATAGCGACTCATGATCTTTCTCCCTGGCGCGATGCGTCTGTTGGAATGAGAACCATCCTCCCGCGACACACGATCCTGTCCGCAGCCGTCCCGAGCTAAGGTCGGGACGATCCCTCTTATACTACTTCGAACGGGGGGATGTTACACGATTTCTTCCGGATTCGAACGGTGGGGTCACTTGAGCCGCCGCGGCCGCACGATGAGGACGAGTCCGGAGAGCCCCAGCAAGGCCCCGGAGACGACCGCCATCAGCAGGAAGGTCCCGCGCAGCCCTTCGCGAGTCCGGGCGATGTCGCGGTCCAGGGGGCGGATGATCTCCAGGACGCCCCCGACGTCCCCCACCTTCCAGTCCCGCTTGGTGCTGTTCGCGTCGTTGTTGTGGCAGCCGATGCAATCGGCCTGCATCCGCCGCGCCGTCGCATACCGCAGCGACGGGCGGCCGTGGAACACCTCGAACCGAGAGACCGGAGCGTCGGGGTTTCGCCTCAGGTCCGCCAGCGCAACGCGCTCGAAGTCGTCGTGCGGGCCGCCGTTTTGCCGGGAGCGGAACGGAGTATCGCTGTAGAGGCGGAACTGCATCCCGGTCTGGCTCCGTTCGCCGAGCAGCTCCCCGAACTCGATGGTGAACCTCGCGGGCAGCGGGATTGCCCCTTTCTTGCTCGCGTAGTCGTGCGTGACGATGATGCCATGGGCCTGCACGCGCTCGACGACCTGGGAGGTATAGAGCGCATTGACGATGTCGAGCATCTCGGCTTGCTGGGCCGCGCTCTCCAGGGCCGTCGATTGCACCAGTTGCTCGGAGAGTCGCGACAGGTGCCAGAGCCCGACCGCCGACCCCAGCGAGACGGCAATCAGGAGACTCGCCGCCACGGGGTTGCGCCGGCACCAGTGCCGGAGCCGTTCGATCCGCCCGATCGGGCGTGCGCGGATCGGCTCGCCGCCCAGGTAGCGCCGCAGGTCTTCGGCCAGTTCTCTCGCCGTGGCGTAGCGGCGGGCGGGCGACTTGGCCATCGCCTTCAGGCAGATCGTTTCCAGGTCGCGCGGGATCTTGTCGTTGAGCTGCCGCGGCGGGCGCGGCTCGTCTTCGAGGACCTGGAGGATCAGCATGCGCCGGTTACCCCGGAAGGGGCGATCGCTGGTGAGCAGCTCGTAGAAGACGACCCCGAGGCTGAAGATATCGCTCCGGGCGTCGACCCGGCGCGACTCGCCCCGCGCCTGCTCGGGGGACATGTAGGCCGGCGTGCCCAGCACCTGGCCCTCCTCGGTCATCGAGGTCTCTTCCGCCTCCCGCTTGGCCAGGCCGAAGTCCATCAAGTGGGGTTGCCCCTCCGCATCGAGCAGGATGTTGGAGGGCTTGATGTCCCGGTGGATCACGCCGTGCCGGTGGGCATAGTCGAGTGCGTCGGCCACCGCGGCGATCAGTTCGGCCGCCTGGCGGAACGTGAGCCGGCGATCGGGTTCGCCGAGGACGCTCGCCAAGGTCGTCCCGGGGACGAACTCCTCGACGAGGTAGAACGTCCCGTCGTCGGCCTGGCCGGTCTCGTGAAGCGAGACGATGCCGGGGTGTTTGAGCTGGGCCGCGCTCCGGGCCTCGCGGAGGAACCGTTCGGCATCTTCCTTGCTGGCCAGGCTGCCCGCTCTCGGGACCTTGATCGCCACCATCCGGCCCAGCTCGAGGTCACGCGCCGAAACACAAAGCCATAAGAGCCGGCCCCGAGCCGCTCCACCAACTCGAACTTCCCCAGACGGTGGTGACAGGGTTCGACCGCGTACCAGGCCGACGCGCCACCGCCGTGAGCGCGGGCCGACCGCGCCGCCTCGATCAGCTCGCGGGGCACCGGCTCGGCCTCCGAGCCATCCGGCTCGCTCAACCGACGCAACTGGGACACCAGGGGGTCGGCGAGCGGATCGAGGGCCTGCAAGGCCGATCCGCAGTCGACGCAACCCTCGACGTGAGCGGCGACCCACGCAAACCGCGGACCGGGAAGACTCCCGACCGCGAATCCTTCCAGCTCGGTTCGATCGGGACAGTCTGTCATACCCATGGTTCGACCTCTCGCCCGGCAAGTGAGCTGAGGATGTGAAGAAATCGATTCCGGATGACAAATTCCGGCCTGGTTCAAATCGCCATGAGGCAGGGTAACACTTTTGTTGGGGGATGCCGGCGTTGGTCCTGGCGTAAAGCGTGAACAGGCAAGGATCTATCGCCACACTGCTCCCAGGCTTTACGCCGGAAAGTGTTACCCAGGTTTGAACCAGGCCCAAATTCCGAATTGCGAATGGATATAAAGCCTGATTTCAAAGGCATTTATGAATTCGCAATTCGCAATCTGGAATCTTCCATCCGCTTCCTGAGGATTTAACGCGGCGGTGTTACACGTCCTGCTTTCGTCTCTGGTCCTCCTTGCTCTCGTCAGTGGGACCAATAATCATTATCGTTGGATTGTCTGCTCTTGACCACAGTCGGCAACCGATCGGCGGCCTTGTTATGAGTGACGCCTTCGAGCCCATCCCGGATCGCAGCGGGCCTCACCCCTCCACCGCAACCTCTCAGGGCTTGCTGGACCGGCTCAAGGCGGATGACCCGGAAGCGTGGGACCGGTTGGTTATCCTCTATGCCCCGATGGTGTACCGATGGTGCCGCCGCTGGGACCTCCGCGACCAGGACATCGCCGACATCCTCCAGGAGGTCTTCCAGGCGGTGTCCACTCACATCGCGACGTTCCGCAGGGAGCAGGCCGGCGATACGTTTCGCGGTTGGCTCCGGACGATCGCGCACAACAAGGTCCAGGACCATTTTCGCAGGCTGGGCCAGGAGCCGGCAGGCGTTGGCGGGACCGACGCTCAGGTCCGGCTCATGAGCCTGCCGGAAGCCGGACCGGCTGATGACGAGGATGCCCACGAGGAGACCGCGGAGCGGCTCCTGCTCAATCGCGGCCTCGACCTGATCCGTGGCGAGTTCGAGGATCGCACCTGGAAGGCGTTCTGGGAGACCACCGTCGAGGGTCGAGACGCCAAGGAGGTCGCGGTCGACCTGCGGATGAGTCCCGGTGCCGTGCGGGTGGCGAAGTCGCGGGTGCTCCGGCGGCTCCGCGAGGAACTGGGCGAGTCTCCGTAGCGCGATCGGTCGTGCGGACCACGAAGGAGCTTTGTCGATCTCTACCCGGTCGCGTTTGATCGGCTCGTCCCGACTGTCTCGGTGGGAAGGAACCTGAAGTATTCCCGGACCTCGAGTTGCATGCGGTCGATCTCGGCCAGGAAGCCGGATACGGCCGCCCGGTAAGTCACGGGGTTCGTCTCGGTCTTGCGCAGATGAGCCGCCTGGCCCTGGAACCAGGCGATCCGCTCCAGAGTCGTTTGGAGCTGCTGGTCGTTGGTAATCATGATCCCTCCGGTACAATCATCACGTGGATGTCTCGGGTCGAGCCTCTGACTTCGCCAGCGGTAAATCCGTCGGTCGCGTACCCGAAAGCTTCCCATCAGGGGCCGCCCTGGTGTTGGTACCCGACCTCGACGAGGAAGCCGCCCGGTGCCTGGAAGTAGAACGTCCAGGCCCCGTGGAATTCCTGCGGCGGCTTCATGTCGTATCCGTCGGCCTTCAATCGTTGATAGATCTCGTCCACCCGCTCCTGGCTCTCCTGCATGAAACCGATGTGGAACGCGCCGGGGTACTCGACTTCGGTCGCCTTCTCGAAGTTGTTCAGGGTGAAGACGAACCCCGATTCGTCGACCAGTACGGCGAGGGCATTGCGGCCCCGCTCCACGACGCACCGGAGACCGAAGTAGGTCTCGAAGAATTCCCGGGACTGGGAGACATCCGGGACGGTCAGGTTGAGGTGGTTCAGTCTCATCAGTATGACCCTTTCATCATTCGAAGAAATAGTTGATCGACACGGATCCGGGGCCGGTCACGACGGGACCGGACCCGGCTCCGACGCACCTCGGCCGGGGTCGGCGTGGAATCCCTTCCAGGTCCGCGTGTACGCCTCGTCCTCCGCGATCCGCACGAGGAGGTCCTCGACGAACTGCCGCTCGGCCTCGACCATCGCGAGCCGATAATCCCACTCGACCAGGTGCAACGGCTCGACGCGTTTCGTCGCGATTTCGATCCCGGCGCGAATCTCCTCCGCCATCGTGCCCAGGCGCCGCAATCGGCCTTCGAGCAAGGCGACCGCCTCGGCCGGCGGGACCGCCGGCAGGAGCGACAGCGCCGCCTCGAACTGCGGATATTCCTTCATCGGCGTCCCGAGCAGCTCGCGGAGCCAGCTCCGCATCCGCTCCAGCCCGGCCGGCTCGATCGCGTAGATCGTCCGCTCCGGCCGCCGCCCCTCGCGGACCGTCTCCTTCACCGCGATCAGGCCCTCGCGCTGGAGGCCCTCGATCACCGTGTACAGCGAGCCGTACCGGATCTTGATGCTCCCCCCTTGTTCCGGATCCGGAGCGTCGCCGCGATCTCATACGGGTGCATCGGCCGTTCGAACAACAGCACGAGCACCGCCAGCGCCAGCGGGTTCGACGGCCCTTTCGACTTCGCCATGGGTGATCCTCCGGTCTCGAATATCCGTCACCGAATATATCGGCGACGATCATTCTCGACAAGAGGAATTCGCTACTCGTCGCCGAATATTCGCCCGATCGCGAGGATATTATCCCGGCAAGGACGACGCGGCACTGCTGCCTCATCGAGCCGCGATTTGCCAGGAGTTGGATTCTCCGGCGGGAACCATCCATGTCACTCGCTGGCGCCTCGAGGCTCGCATATGACCTTCTTCCATGTCAGCGTAATATGTCACCAGGACGACGGGCCCTACCGTTTCAGGTGCTCGTCGAACCAGGAAATGGCTTCTTTCTGGGCCCGGTCGCGGGCTTCGTTGTAGATGCCGTAGTGCTTGATCCCCTTGACGGTCACGAGTTTCTTGACCCCCGTGGCCCGTTCGTGAGCCAGGATCGCGTGGTCCTTGTTGTCGAACAGTTCTTCGTTCTCGGCGATGATGAACAGCTTCGCGCAGTCCTTGCATCGGCCGATGTCTTCGATGGGCGCGTAGACCGCGAGCTTCTCCATGACCGGCTGTCCGGTCAGGGTGCCGAACTTCGCGCCGGGTTTGGGATAGTCGAGCTTCCCGTGGGTGCGCGCGGTGGCCTGGCTGAAGGTGTAGGCTTTGATCTGCGGGTTGGCGAGGACCCAGCGCGAGTCCATCGCGCCGACCTGGCTGACGAACGCCTTGACCCGCGGGTCGCGGGCCGCGACGTAGACGACGTGGCCGCCCGAGTACGACGACCCCCACAGGCCGATGCGTTGCGGGTCGCATTGTTTCTCGCCCACGACCCAGTGGATCGCGTTCAGGATGTCGGTCGTCTGGTCGATCGGGTCGACCACCTCGCGGACCTCCTTGACCTCGGCGACCCGCTTGCCGTCTTTCTTTTCGATCGGCTTGCCCGCCAGGATCAGCCGCGAGTCGCTCTTGCCCCAGCCGCGATAGTCGAAGGTGACGACCAGGTAACCGGCCCTGGCGAACGCGATGCCGTCGGGCCGGAGCAACGCCGCGGTGCCGCCCCAGCCGTGGCTCATGACGATCGTCGGCAGCTTCTCGGTCCTGGGATTCTTGGGAGCGAACACCTCCGCGGCCATGCGCGTGCCTTCGCTCATGATGTCGGCCGTGCGGAACGTGACGTCATCCGGGACCTTGAATCCCGGCGGCGTATCCTGGGCGTGGGAGCCGGTCGAAGCCATCGACAGTGCCAGCGCGATTGTCGCGAACACGTGGGCAGGAACGCATGCGCTCTCCTTGGATCATGGGTCGTGAGAATGGGGCTGCTGTTGCCATTCTTCAGAAGTGCGCGTTCGGCGTCAAATGGGGCAGTCAACCAGGGCTGATGAGGGCGGACCGGCGGGATTGAATACCAGCTCGAAGCGCCAGCGAGTGCATTCCGGCGGGAATCCGCCATTCACGAGCGGACGCTTCGGCTCGTATGCGTAACCCATCCGTGAAGCGCTCTAATATACGGTGCCATCCACGGGATTGAGAGTGATGCAAAGAGCGTCGCGGAACGCTATCATTGAGAGGATGGGCCGTGCTGGAACTTTGACCATCAATCGATCACTTAGGGGACGCTCGTGCGGTTTTCCAATGTGTAAAGGGTGAATATCCCCCTCGCATCGACGGCATCCGAGACGAGGGTTAAGGACTTACGTCATATTTCCGGTGTAAAGCCTGGACTAGAATCGAGAGTTGACAGTTTCTCAGCGGCGCGGGCGAGCAGGCGCGGTTGATCAATTCCATCGGCGGCAGTTACCTCGTCGAGTGCAAGATATTAAGGGGTAGACCCAACAGTTGTGTCACCAGCCGCCATTTGGGTCAGTCGAGTGGTATTCGGGCGTTCATGTCCAGCTCGAAGCGGCCGTACGGGTTCACGTGCTCCCAGATCAGCGGCGTCAACGCGCTCAGGTCGCGGGGCTCCAGCTTCTGTCTCCAGTCCGGATGCGCCAGCACCTGCTGGAGCATGAGCGTGTTGACGTAGATCATGCAGTTCTGGAGCAAGTGCAGGGCCAGCATGCTGACCTCGTGGTCTTCACGACGGTTGCTGACCAACTCGCCTCGGCGGGCGAAGAACACGAAGTCGTTGGCCCAGTTCCACTGCTCGATGACGTTCAGCCCTTCGTAGATCTCGCGGCGCAGCCCCTCGTCGTGAAGGTAGCGGCACAGGAAGACGGTCTTGACCGCCTTGCCGAGTTCCGCGAACGCCTTGTACGTCGGGTGCTGCACGTTGTTGCGCGAATCGCCGCAGGATCGCCTCCGTCTCGGTCGCGCCGAGGCGCACCGCCGTCGCGTACTTGACCACCTGGTCGTACTGCTGGCGGATCAGCTCCCAGTTGATCGGCTTCGTCAGCACTGCCTGGAGGTTCTTGTAGGCGTCGGGTTGGCCGACGTCCGGCCGGGACAGCTTCTGCCTGTGGATCGCCTTGAGCCGCGGCAGGAGCTGGAATCCGAGCAACCGACAGGACGCGAATGCCACCGTGCTCTGGCCGTGGGAATCGAAGTACTGGCGATCGACCTCCATCTCTGTGCAGTGGTGGACCACGCCCTCGATCATGGACGCGACCTCGGACGAGGAAGGCGATTTGAGCTGGGAGTGAATGCACAGCGACTTTCGTTCGACGTGCCAGTAGATCATGATGCCGCGGCCGCCGTATCGGACGTGCCACTGCGTCGTGAGGTTCTGGTCCCAGGCGCCGAAGTGCTTGGAATCGGACGCGCAGGCCGTCGTCCCATCGCCCCAGATGGCCGGGTTGCGGGCGTGCAACGTGCCGTTGGTCACGACGGCGATCGCCCGCCGCAGCGCGTTGACCTCGATCAGGCCCGCCTCTGGTTTCGGCGCCTCAAGAACGGGCTGGCTGTCGAACAGCCGATCACGGGCGACGAACTCCGCGCGATCAAGCGGTATCTGGCAACCCCTTGGGACCGCCTCCCCTGGCTCTTCGTCTCGGTGCGCGGCCAGTCGTTCACTCGTCAGTCCGTCAATTACCTGATCGCGGCCGCGGCGAAGCGTGCCGGCTTGCCACCGGTTCATCCTCACATGCTGCGCCACTCCTGCGGCTTCGCTCTCGCGAATCGAGGCTACGATCTCCGGTTGATCCAGGATTACCTTGGCCACCGGGATCCCCGACATACCGTCCATTACACTCGCATCGCCGGGAGCCGCTTTGAAGGAATCTGGAGTTGACCCGTAGGGACTCGCATCTCTCACTGAGGCGAGGCGTGAAGAGAGACCGGTGTCCGCCGCTCGGGCTGAATGCGGCGGGACGCCGGTGATCCTCGAGAGTCCAGCGACCACAGAGCCAGGAGCAGTCGCTCTCGTTGAAGGCTCAGTGATGACTGGTCGGCGTTCAACTTCAGTTGAACGAGATCTTCGTCACGAACGCATTCGAGATTCCGGCGTGCAGGGTCGTCTGTGGAGTCCTTTGCGGTTGATAGGCGTTCTTGGTGGGGAAGTCCAACGAATACGTGAACCCTGTGACGTATGCATTGCCCGAGCCGTCCACGGCAATGCCATAGCTTGCATCCTGGTCGCTGCCGCCGAGATAGGTCGAGTAAACGAGCGACGCGGCTCCGACTTGCGAAGGATTGATCTCGGCCACGAAGGCGTCAAATTGACCTCCGCCGTAAGTGGCCTGTACGGCGTTCTTTGTCGGGAAGTTATCCGTCGGGTTGTTGGGAGAATTGGTTCCCCACGTCGTCCCGGTCACGTAGATATTCCCGTGACTATCCACAGCGATGCCGCCGCCGCTGTTGTCTGGATAGTTGTTCTCAGCGCCACTGCCACCCAGGAAGGTGGAGTAAACGAGCGCCGTTCCGGAGGGATTCAACTCCGTCACGAAGGCATCCTCGAAGCCGCCGAAGGTGGTCTGGTCAGCACCCGGGGTCGTGGGGAAGTCAGGCGAAAGGGCTTCGCCCATCACATAGGCATTCCCCGAGGCGTCCACCGCGATGCGATAGCCATCGTCAGAACCATAGCGGCCTCCGCCTCCGAGCTGGGCGACATAGACCAGTGCTGATCCCTTGGCATCCAACTTCGCCACGAAGGCGCCGCCTTGGGAACCGGACAGGTAGGCCCCTGGGGTCGTCGGGAAGCCCCCGAAACCCGTCACATAGGCGTTACCGGAGCCGTCCACGGCGATGCCGTGGGCATAGGCGCCGGGGAGGTAAGTCGAATACACCAGAGCCGATCCAGCGGGATTAAGCTCGGTCACGAAGGCCGACCCGGCGCCGAGGGTGGTCTGCAACGCGCCCGGGGTCGTCGGAAAGTTGGTCGAAGCTGTGTAGCCCGTCACGTAGGCGTCGCCCAGGCCGTCCACCGCGATGCCTGTGGTATAGTCCTGCCCGCTGCCGCCGAGATAGGTGGAGTAGACGAGTTTGGAGCCCGCGGCATTGAGTTTGGTCACGAAGGCATCGCCCCCGCCGCCGGCCGTGGCCTGGAAGGCGTTCTTCAAGGGCGGGACATCGTACGTCGCACCCGTGACGTAGGCGTCGCCGGCGGAATCGACCGCGAAGCCCGTGGGGCTGATGCCGCCGAGAAACGTGGAGTAGACGAGCGCCGAGCCTGTGGCATTGAACTTCGTCACGAAGGCGCCGAACCCGATCGTGTTGATAAACGCCCCGGATGTCTGAAAGGCCCCGACCGTGGTTGGGAACTTGGGTGACTGGGTATAGCCCGCGATGTAAGCGTCCCCAGCGGCGTCCACGGCGATACCACCCTGAGCCTCGGTCAGGCTGGTGCCCTTGCTGGGGCCGAGGTAGGTCGAGTAGCTCAGGCTCATGACCGGGTCGATCACCAGCGACTTCGTGTGGTCATAGTGCCCGACCTGGAACCCCACCTGGCCGCCGGGTCCGATCACAAACCGGCTGGCCACCGCGTGCTGGACGCCGTCGACGACCTGGTAGGCGACCGGGGCGTGTTCGACCATGTCTCCGCCCGAGGTGTGCAAGACGAGGTTGCCCTGGGCATCAAGCGATTTCCCCGTGACGCCCCCAAACGCCAGCCGGATGGCGCCGGGGCTGGCGCCGGGCTGGACCACGAAGTCGTACTCGAGCTGCTGCTGGTCGCCGTGGTAGACCATGTCGATGCCGCGGTAGACGCCCTGGTAAGCCACATCGGCGTAGTTGGCGATGTTGGTGTGCCACTTCGAGTGGTCGTGGCCGACGAAATCATTGCTCACGCCGGCCTGCTTGTCGAGACCGACGGCGTGGGAGCCGGGGTTCGCCCCGACGATCTTCATGGCGACGACGTTGCCGCCATTGCCTTGTTGCAGTTCCATGACGGCGCTGGTGGGAGTCAGGAACGCCGTGTAGCCGGCGCCCTGGGTCAGGAAGTTGACCCGGGGATCGGTCTGGCCCTTGTTGATCTGGAAGCTCAGCGGGAGCTGGCCGTAGGCTGCACTCAGATGAGCCTGCGTGGCGGCATCGGGCACGGTGGTCGAGGTGCCGACCGGCATTGTCGAAAGGCAGAGGCGGTCTTCCAGGAATTCGAGGCCAAGGCGCCGGCGGGTGGAAACGCGTTTTCGCAACATTGTATGTTCTCCTTGTCAAGGGTACTGTTGGTTGGCTTGCGGGTTGTCATCGGGTGCGCATTAGAGTGGAAGGCGGCCCCACTTCTCGCGAGGTCGCTTCTCGGTTGCGGCGTGGGCCGCTCGGGGGTTTTCTTGGTGTGGCAGAGGAAACCTCACGGGTGGACGAAGATGTTGTCACCGACCGTTGTGGCTTTATTGCCTTTCACGGTACTGGCCACGAGAGTGAGGATGCTGCCATCGCTAGAGATGCCACCGCCTTCGCCCAGCACCGTGCCATTCGCCTCGTTGGCGTTGACTGTGCTACACTGCAAGTCCACGGTGCTATCGAGGGCATAGATCCCACCCCCTAGGGCCGTCGCGCCGTTGGCCCGGTTGGCGTTGACCGTGCAGTTCGTCAGCGATAGAAGGCTGTCTTCACTGGAGATCCCGCCGCCCAGGGCGGTTCCGCTGGAGTTGACCTGGTTGCTGTTGATGGTAGAAGTGGTGATCGTCGCGCTGCCAGAAGTCGTATCGATGCCACCCCCCTCGGACGTCGCCTTGTTCTTGGTGATATTCGAGGAGGAGACGATCAGCGTGCCCTCGTTGGAAATGCCCCCGCCGTCACTGGCGGAGTTGCCGCTGACAGTGCAGTTGGTCAGCGTCGCCGTGCCGATGTAGTAGGCGTTAACGTTGGCGTTGAACAGACCGCCGCCGCTGACAGTGGCGGAGTTGCCGCTGACAGTGCAGTTGGTCAGCGTCGCCGTACCGCCGAGGTTGTCGACACCGCCGCCATTGCTACCGGCGGAGTTTCCGCTGACGGTGCAGTTGGTCAGAGTGGTTGTGCCGTAGTAGTTCTGTTCACCGCCGCCGCTATCGCCGGCGGTGTTGCCGTTTACGGTGCAGTTGTTCAGTATGGCCGTGCCGCGGCTGGAATTAAACAGCCCGCCGCCGTCGTAGGCGGAGTTACCGCTGACACTGCAGTTGTTCAGCGTGGCCGTGCTGCCCTGGATGTACATGCCGCCGCCGTAGGGGGAGTAATTTCCGCGGACGGAGCAATTGTTCAGCGTGACCGTGGAGGTGATGCCAGATAGTGTGGATTGGATGGCCAGGCCGCCTCCGGCGATGTAGGCGGAGTTACCGCTGACGCTGCAGTTGGTCAGCGTGGCCGTGCCGCCCTCGAGGTCTAGTCCGCCGCCACGTCCGCCACCTCCAACACTGCCGTTAGCGGAATTGCCGCTGACGGTGCAGTTGGTCAGCGTGGCCGCGCCAGGTAGTTGTACAGGCCGCCGCCATGGCCGACCGCCGCTGTGGCGGAGTTTCCACTGATGGTGCAGTTGGTGAACGTGGCCGTGGCGCGGTTGTCCACGCCGCCGCCGCTGGCGGTGGCGGAGTTTCCACTGACAGTACAGTTGGTGAACGTGGCCGTGGCGCGGTTGTCCACGCCGCCGCCGCTGGCGGTGGCGGAGTTCCCACTGACAGTACAGTTGGTGAACGTGGCCGTGGCGCGGTTGTACACACCGCCGCCGAACTGGGCGGAGTTGCCGCTGATGGTGCAGTTGGTCAGCGTGGTCGTGCCGTCGTTGAACAGGCCGCCGCCCGCGAAGGCGGAGTTACCGCTGACCGTGCAGTTGTTCAGCGTGGCCGTGCCGTCGTTGAACAGGCCGCCGCCCTTGTCGAAGTTGCCGGCGTTTCCCCCGCTGATCGTCAGTCCCGAGATCGACGCCGTCGCACCGGGGTCGACCTGGAACACCCGGCTCAGCCCGCCGCCGCTGACCGTCACGCCCACCTTCGGGCCGTTGATCGTCTCGGTCCCGCTCGTGTCGCTCAGCTCGAGCTGAGTGCCCGTCAGGGTGATCTTCTGGGGCGACTTGAACACCTTTTGGTCAAAGGCGATTGTCTCGGCCCCTCCGGCTGAATTCGCCTGGCCGACCGCCCAGCGCAGGGTGCCGGCGCTGCCGTTGTCGAGCGTGCTGTTGACCGTGAAAGTTGACAGCAGCCGGCGGTTTTCGAGCGCCGTCAATGTCGGCGTCATCCGCCGCCGTTTCCGGGCCTCGAAGGTCTTGCCCCCGCCTCTCCGCTGATCCCTCGCTAAGTGGATAATCATTGTTCTGTTGCTCCTCTTGTGCCGAACAACCTCGAGTGATGGACAGCTTCTCTCACGCCTTCACGAACTCCGCGCGCGCTTCGCTCCCGCTCCCGGCCGAACCCGTCGCGCCGCGGGTTGAATCAGCCGGTACCAGGCAGACACCCTCAGTGGACTGGCCGTCCAGCACATCGCGACCGGAGAAACCTCGCCCACTTCCTGGCCACGGAAACCTCACGGGTGGACGAAAATATCGGCACCGCCGGTCGTGGCTTTGTTGCCTTTCACGGTACTGGTCACGAGAGTCAAAACGCTGCCGTAGCTATAGATCCCGCCCCCCTCGCCCAGGGTGGTGCCATTGGCCTGGTTGCTCGTGACCGTGCAACTCTGCAGGTTCACCGTACTATCGAGGACGTAGATCCCCCCTCCGAGGGCAGTCGCGCCGTTCGCCTGGTTGGAATTGATTGAGCAGTTGGTCAGCGACAGAAGGCTGTTTTCACTGAAGATCCCGCCGCCCGCGGAGGTGCCGGATGAGCTGGCCTGGTTGCTGCGGATGGCGGAATCGGTGACGGTCGCGCTGCCAGCGGTCGTGCTGATGCCGCCACCCTTGGACGTCGCCTGGTTCTTGCTGATATTGCTGGAGTCGAACGATCAAGGTGCCCTGGTTGGCAATGCCGCCGCCAACGACGGCGGAGTTATAATTAAGTTGGGTGCCACTCAGCGTGGTCGAACCGGAGGATGAGTTGTAAAGGCCGCCGCCATTGCCGGCGGCGGAGTTGCCGCTGACGGTGCAGTTGTTGAGTGTGGCCGATCCGAAATAATTCACGCCGTTGGAGGTAATGCCCGTGTTGTACACGCCCCCGCCATTGCCCGCGGCGGAGTTGCCGCTGACGGTGCATTTGGTCAGAGTGATCGTGCCATAATAGTTGTACAGGCCGCCGCCATTGCCGGCGGCGGAATTGCCACTGACTGTGCAGTTGGTCAGCTTGGTCGTGCTAGAACTGTAGAGGCCGCCGCCATTGCCGGCGGCGTCGTTACCACTGATGTTGCAGCCATTCAGCGTGTTCGTGCCGCCGAGGAGCCTCGCCGCCGCCGAGGCCGGTGGCCGAGTTGCCGCTGATTTTGCAGCCATTCAGCGTGTTCGTGCCGCCCAGGAGGTCCACGCCGCCGCCGTTCGCGGCGGAGTTGCCGCTGACAGTGCAGCCATTCAGCGTTGTGGTGCCATAGAGGCTCGACACTCCGCCTCCGCCGCGGGAGCCGCCGCCGGCGGAGTTGCCACGGATGGTGCAGTCCGTCAGTATGGCCGTGTCGCTCGAGTAGGTGGCCAAGCCGCCGCCGCTGCTGGCGGCGAAGTTACCGCTGATGGTGCAGTGGGTCAGCTTGGTCTGCGCATTCGCGCCGAATTCTATAAGGCCCCCGCCGGCGGCAAGTGTTCGAGCGATAGCCGCGTTGTCGCTGATCGTACAGTCGGTCAGCTCGGTCGTGCCTCCGGTCAGAGTGGCCAGGCCGCCGCCGCCGCTGCCGTCTTCGACGGTGTTGCCGCTGATTGTGCAGTCCTTCAGCGTCACGTTGCCGCCCTTGTTGCTGAGGCCGCCGCCGTAGCCGCCGTAGGAGCTGCCCACCCCGGAGGAGTTGCCGCTGATCGTGCAGTTGGTCAGCGTCGCCGTGCCTCCGTTGACGTTCAGGCCGCCGCCAGCATTCGCGGTCGTGCCGCCCATTATGGTCAGGCCACTGAAGTTGGCCGTCACCCCGCCATCCACCTGGAAGACCCGGCTGGCCCCGCCGCCGCTGACGGTCACGTCCGCTTTGGGGCCGGTGATCGTTTCCGTCCCCGTCGTGTCGCTCAGTTCGAGCTGGGTGCCCAGGAGTGTGATCGTCTGCGGCGTCTTGAACACCTGCTTGTCAAAGTTGACGGTCTCGGCACCCCCGGCCGAATTCGCCTGGCCGACCGCCCAGCGCAGGGTGCCGACGCTTCCGTCGTCAAGCGTGCTGGTGACGGTGAACGTTGATAGCAGCCGGCGATCCTCTAGCGCCATCAACGTCGGCCGCATCCGCCGCCGTCTCCGGGCCTCGACCGTCCCCCGCCCGCCCTTGCGATGATCTCTCACTTCGTTGTGACTCACGGCTCTGTTGCTCCTCTGGTGATGAACGACCTCATGTGATGAACAACCTCTCTCACGCCCTCACGAACGCCCCGCGCGGCGCACTCCCGTTCCTCGTCCGCGCCACGGCTCGGGTCGGCCGGCGCCCGCAGCGCCGCCGACACGTCGGCCAGCGCCGCGTCGGGCACCACGAACGAGTTCTCCAGCAACGTGTCGTCGTCGTTGATCAGGTCTGGGTACCTCCGGCCCGGCAGCACCGTGACGGCGAAGACCTCTTGCACGGCGGTCTCGAACCGCAGGAGCGAGACCACCTGCCCGGTCGTCAGGTCGATCACGCAGACGCCGCAGGTCCGCTCTTCCGCCGTGAGCCGTTCGGTGATCGGGATGCCGCTGAACACGGCACTCTCGCGCACCTGCGAAAGGCCGACGAAGGCGAGGTTGCCGGCGAAATCGACGCCGCGGGTGAAGCCCGGCACCTCGGCAATCGGCTCGTACTTCTGGGTGGTGGGATCGATGCAGCCGAACGTCCCCGCGCCCGACTCGCAGACCCAGAGCCGCCCGGCGTACCACCGCGGCGAGTGGGGCATCGACAACCCGCGCGTGATCACCTCGCCGGAGGTCACGTCGATTAGAATGCCCCCACTAGCCTTATTCGCCCGCCAACCGACCGGTGCGTCGGTCTCGCCCAGTGCCGTCACGTAGCGCGGGCGGCCCTCGACCATCCCCAGGCCGTTCAGGTGGCAGCGGTCGGTGGGCTCGAGTGCCGACACAAACGGCGGACGCCACTTCGGTGCGAAGCTGGCCGAGCCGTCGATCGTGCAGAGGCAGGAGAACCGGGTGTTGACAACCCACAACTCCCCGCCGACACCCCAGGCCATCTCGTGGATCTGGATGTTGCCCGTGACGTGGCTGGACCGGGGCAGGAAGCACGCGTCGTGCCGGCCGGGCGGCTCGAGCTTGGCGGTCACGGCCGGGACGTCGACGTACTCCCAGACCTGGAACTTGGTGCCGACGGCCAGCCGGTCGCCGGCCAAGGCCATGCCCATCGGGGCCTGGAAGGTGCGGAAGTGGGTATTGAGGTGGTCTCCCTCATCGCGAACCAGCACGAGCTTGCCCGCCTGATAGGTGGTGACCAGGAGTGACGCCCCGAGCCGCCGCAACAGCGCGGGGAAGTTCGTCGTGTGGACCGCCCGCAACAGCGTCGGGTCCTCCAGATTGGGGCGGCCAAGGTCCAGTGTCGGTCCGGCGGACGAACTCGATGAAGCCATGGTTCCTACCTTCCACGTCAAAAGGGGCCGATGTGCGTGATCCAGACGGGAATTGCGACCGTGGGACTTGCTCAACGCGAATCGATTCATTGGGAGTCTCATGGCGTGGTCCTCGACCCTTCCTCCTGGTCTGCGTTGCAAGGAACCTGGCTGTCGCCCGCGGCGCGCAGACCGGGCGCCGGGGCGGTGAGGGCACTGCGTGAACGCAGCGCCTCACCGGCCGCTCTTCTCTGAATCAGGGGAAATCCGGAGGCATCCGGCACACGGAGATGACGGGAAGTTCGATGGGATCTTGAACTCTGCTCTTGGTGCCTTACGGGTTAGGAGCTGTCAAAGAATAACTTGCACGTACAGCATACTGTAGTCCACCTGTTTCCAGGCGAATCGGAGGATAGTGGGTTCAAGTTATTCTTTGACAGTCCCTTAGTTTTTCTTGTCCTTCTCGTGGCGGGCCTGCAGCTCAGCGACCAGTTTCTTGAAATCCTCGCGGTCACGCAGGGGGTCGAGGTCCTTGTCCTTGGCCATGTGGGCGGCGTCGTTGTACCCGGCGGCGACGGATTGCTTGAGCCAGCCCATTGCCCGGTCGGCCTCGGCGGCCTTCGCCGTGGCTTCGGCTTGATCGCCGGCACGGAGGGCCGCGGCGGCGACGGCACGAAAACACGCGGCGTGGTACAGGCTTCCGGCGTCGGTGCCCTTCAGCTTCTCCCACATCTCGGCCGTCGCCCGGCAGCCGGCACCGTCCTTGGCCTTTGCGAAGTGCCGTAGGCGAAGGTCGATCACTGCCGGGATCAGGCCCGGATCGACGACTTTTCCCGCGGCCCGCTGGACGCAGTCGTCGATGATCGGCACGGCCTCCGCACTACGATCGAGGTTCGCGAGGCTTGCTGCCACGCCCCACATGCTCCTGAGCGTATCGGGGTGGTCGGGGCCGAGCTTGGCCTTGCGCAGCGCCAGCGTCTCATGGTGGAGCTTGAGGGCATCGACGCGACGGTCGAGGTCTGCGTAGATGCTGGCTAGACCGTGCATGCTCCTGAGCGTGTCGGGATGGTCTGGGCCGAGCTTGGCTTTCGAGCGCCAGCGTCTCCTGGTGAAGCTTGCAAGCCTCGGCCTGCCGGCCGAGGAAGGCGTAGGTGTTGGCTAGACCGTGCATGCTCTCAAGCGCGACGGGATGATCGGGGCCAAGCTTGGCCTTCGTCAGTGCCAGCGTCTCCTCATAAAGCTTGAGGGCGTCCGCGGGCTGGCAAAGGGCGGAGTAGCTGGCGGCCAGGCTGTTCATGCCTATAAGCGTCAAGCGATGGTCGGGGCCGAGCTTGGCTTTCATCAGCGGCAGCGTCTCTTGGAGGAGCTTGAGGGCGTCCGCAGGCCGGCCGAGGTCGGCGTACCTCTCGGCCAGGGTCATTATGCTCACGAGCGTTTCGGGGTGGTCGGGGCCGACCTTGATTCTGTAAAGTCCCAGTGTCTTTTCCCCGAGCGTGAGGGCGTCGGCGTATCGGCCGAGGGCGGCGTAGCAATCGATCACGTTGTTCATGCCTATCAGCGTTAAGAGATGGTCGGGGCCGAGCTTGGCTTTCATCAGCGCCAGCGTCTCCTCGCGAGGAGTTTGAGGGCGTCCGCGGGCCGGCCGAGGTCGGCGTAGCTGTCGGCCAGGTTGTCCATGCTCCCGAGCGTATCGGGGTGGTCGGGGCCGAGCTTGGCCTTCAGAAGTGCCAGCGTTTCTTCGTAGAGCTTGAGAGCCTCGGCGTACCGGCCGAGATCTTTGTAGCTGTTGGCCAGGTTGTTCATGCCCCTGAGCGTATCGGGGTGGTCGGGGCCGAACTTGGCCTTCGCAGCGCCAGCATTTCCTGGTGGAGCATGAGAGCCTCGGCGTGCCGGCCGAGGGCATCGTAGCTGTAAGCAACGCCATGCTGCTGAGCGTGTCGGGGTGGTCTGGGCCGAGCTTGGCCTTCATCAGCGCCAGCGTCTCCTCGTAGAGCTTGAGGGCGTCGGCGTTCCGGCCGAGGTAGTAGTAGTTCGTGGCCAGGTTCTTCATGCTCGCAGAGCGTGTCGGGGTGGTCGGGGCCGAGCTTGGCCTTCGTTAGGGCGAGCGTCTCCTCGTAGAGCTTGAGGGCCTCGGCGTACCGGCCGAGGCAGCGTAGCTGCCGGCCAGGTTGTACATGCTATCAAGCGTGTCGGGGTGGTCGGGGCCGAGCTTGGCCTTCATCAGTGCCAGCGTCTCCTCGCTGAGCTTGAGGGCGTCGGCGTACCGGCCGAGGTCTGGTAGCTGATGGCCAGGTTATTCATGCTTTGAGCGTGTCGGGGTGGTCGGGGCCGAGCTTGGCCTTCCGCAGCGCCAGCGTCTCCTCGCTGAGCTTGAGGGCCTCGGCGTGCCGGCCGAGGCACGTCGTAGCTGATGGCCAGGTTGTTCATGCTCCCGAGCGTGTCGGGGTGGTCGGGGCCGCGGTGCTGGGTGTAGAGGTCGAGCCGCCTGGAATTGCTCGGCCGCGATCTGCGGCTTGCCGAGGTCCAAGGAACGATATTCCCAGCGTCATCCGCAGCCGGGCTTCGATGAGCGGCTGGTTGGTGAAGCTCTTCTCCACGAACGGCAGGGCGGCTTCGACGGCCTCGCGAAGGGTGACTTCGTGGCCCAGCCCTCCGTCCTGGCCCTTCGCGGCCGGGCGGCGGCGAAGACCTTGTTCTCCACGAAGTCGAGCACCGCCTTCGTCTCGGCTTCTCGCTCCTGGGCCGTCTCCTTCGCCTCCTTTTCGGCCGCCGCGGCGGCCAGGGCCTTCTGCTCATTGGCTTGTGCCAATTTGCGCTGTTCGGCCTCGGACTGCCGTGCCCGCTCGCGGCACAAAGCCCCACGTCGTGCCGATGATGCCGCCGATCAGTACCAGCAAGACAACCGCGCCGGCCAGCACCGGCCCTTTGTTCCGCTCGCGAACTTGCCGACAGCCGGTACCACGCCGACGGCGGGCAGGCCTGCACCGGCTCGTCGTCCAGGTACCGCCGCAGGTCGGCCGCCAGGCCGTTGGCCGTCTCGTACCGCCGGTTGCGGTCCTTCTCCAGCGCCTTCATCACGATCCAGTCCAGCTCGCCCCGCACCAGCCCGCTCAGCTTCCGCGGCTCGACGTGCCGGCATGCCGCGATCGACGGCAGCTCCTCGGTCGTCGAGAGCCGCGTGCTCGGCCGCGGCGGCTCCTCCTCGCGGATCATTCGGCAGCATCTCCAGGAAGCCGCCTCCTTCAGCCGCTTGCTGCTCCAGCGGCGTCGAGCCGGTCAGGAGCTCGTACAGCAGCACGCCCAGGCTGTAGATGTCGCTGCGGGTGTCGATGTCGAGCTGGTTGAGCTCCGCCTGCTCGGGGCTCATGTACTCGAGCGTGCCGACGACCGCCCCGAACTCGGTGTACAGCGTCTGGTCGGTCAGCCGCGGACCGGTCGCCTTGGCCACGCCGAAGTCGATGACCTTGGGCACCGGCTTGCCGTCGTACAGGGCGATCAGGACGTTGGACGGCTTGAGGTCGCGGTGGATGATCCCCTTCTGGTGGGCGTGCTGCACGGCCTGGCAGACCGGGACGAACAGCTCCAGCCGCTCGCGGAGCGTCAGCCGGCGCTGGTCGCAGATACTTGGTGATCGGGATGCCCTTGACCAGCTCCATGACGAAGTAGGGGCGGCCCGTGTCGGTGGTGCCGGCGTCGAAGACCTTGGCGATGTTGGGGTGGTCCATCAGGGCCAGGGCCTGCCGTTCGGCCTCGAACCGGGCGAGCACCTGCCGGCGAGTCCATGCCGGCCTTGATGAGCTTGAGCGCGACCGTCCGCCGCACCGGCTCGCGTCTGCTCGGCCATGTAGACGGTGCCCATGCCGCCCTCGCCGATCGGCTGGAGGAGCTTGTACGGGCCGATGACCGTACCTGGGCCTTGACGATCGGGTTGATCCATGGTCGGGTCGTTCCGGGGAACAGCCTGGAGGAAATGCCCCGCCCTGTCGTGCGCTTTGAGCAGCAATTCCACGCTATGGCGCAGCTCGGCGTTGTTGGCACAAACCTCATCCAAGTAAGCAGGCGCGTTCTTCGGGCGTCGGCTTCTGGACAGCATCCATGAAAATCGATTCTTCGTTCATCCGGTCACCCCTCTGGTGGCCCTTTGTTGCACGCCACTCTATAAGTCAGTGCGCCTTTGTGCGCAAACGACCTCACGGGAGCCAAAAAGAACTCGCGAGGGATTTCCGTCTCGGCTAAACTTCGTCTTCCGGCGACAGTTCGCGAAAAAGCCAGGCGCGGGCGTAAGTCCAGTGTCGGTCTGCCGTTGACGTGGAAACACCGAGCACCTCGGCTGCTTCGTTCACCGTGAGGCCGGCAAAGTAACGAAGCTTGACCAATTCGGCCTTCTCCGGATGTTTCTGAGCGAGTCGAGCCAGGGCATCGTCAAGGGCAACAATGTCGTCGGCCGGTCCCACGAACGCGATTTCCACCTCCTCGAGGTCAACGCGTTCCTTGTGGCCGCCCCGTTTCAATCGTCTCTTGCGACTGCGCTTGTTCCACAAGAATTCGCCGCATGGCCTCTGCCGCGGCGGCGAAGAAGTGTCCCCGGCTGTTCCAGTGCTGGGCCTTGTCAACGTCAACCAGGCGCAAGTACGCCTCATGCACCAGGCCTGTCGCCTGGAGTGTCTGGCCGGGTGTCTCATGGGAGAGCTTCCGGGTGGCAAGGCGGCGAAGCTCAGTGTAGACCAGGGGGAGCAGTTGCTCGGCCACCTGGGGGTCGCCCTGTTCGATTGCCGCGAGGATCCGGGTCACTTCAGTCATGGCGGACGGTCGTCCCAGGCCATCCGCTCGTATCACGGTCACGACCGACGCCGAAACGCCATTGCCTCGACTGAACAGCGGCAAGATGGCCATGAGGGCGCGGACGACCAACCTTCAGGATAAACCCGGAGGCCAAAATATGATAGAAGAGCTTCATCTCCTGCGGACCTCCCCGACGACCAGAGCGATCGGATACGAGATGCAGATGCCGGTCTCCCGGCGAGCCACGTTGACACCAAGGCGGTCTTGTCCCAGGTCGCTGATTAGCATGGCGCGGTACCTTCGCCGCGTCACCGGGGCGCGGGAAGGAAGCTCGCAGCAGCGCCTCGAGATCGATGTCTCGCTGTAGGAAGGGAGTTCGGTCGATCCGGACATACTAACCTGACTACGGGAAGGTCAGCACGCTCCGACCACGGATGTCAGCGCCAAATGGCGGCTGGTGACACGACTGTTGGGTCTACCCCATTAAGGAAAGGTGACCTGTGATTTACCGTGTGACTAACCTTGCTCTGATTTTTCTACTCGGATTCACGGTCGGCATCGCCGAAGCCCAGACCGACGAGCCGACGGCGAACCAAGGCGAGCGGTCGAGTCGTTGAGGGGAAAATCGTTGCGGCCGGGAGCAAGCCGGTCGAGGGTGCGAGGGTCCTGTTCGGCGAACTGGGCGCGGCATGGAATTTGTCGAGGGAGCGACGGCCACGACGGATGCCCAAGGCCGATACCACGCCGATCTGGTCAAGTTCCCGTGGTTGACCGGCACTATCCGTGCCCTCGTCTTGGCACCGGGCTACAAGGCCCCTGACAGGAAGATCGAGGCTGGCACGGGAACGGCGACGGCCAACTTCGAGCTGGTGGCGGAGCCCTGGCAAGAGACCCGGGTCCGGATGGAAGATAGCTCCGGCAGGCCAGTCGCCGGTGTAGAGATCACATGCTCGCGTGGGCAGGGTGGTCTTTACGGCTACAAGACCGATACTCTTGGGAGCTGTCGGATTGGGACGGCGCGTGACCTGTGGATGGAACTTTCGGCCGAACCCAAGGATGCCCGCCCGATCGACGCATTATTCAATGGAGGGAAGGAGGTCCCGGCCTCGATCTCGCTCCCGGTCCTGCCGCCAATCCGCGGCCGCGTGATCGACACCGAAGGTCGCCCGGTGCCCAACACGGCCGTCGGCCGCTGGCTGACTTTCGACGCTGACGGCACGGGGGAAATGCTGCGATTCTTTGACGGCGCGGTGGCCCTCACCGACCGCGACGGAAATTTCGTGATCGCCCCCAAGCTGAAGCTTGGCTTCGGCGCGTCGCCGCCAGCACCCAAAGTCGGCGCCCTTTGCTTCGCCGACCCGAGCTACCGTAGCGAGGGCTGGCTCCTCTTTCGCCCGAACCAGCCCATCCGCACCTCCTATCAGGTCTTCGACCAGGGCCGACCGGTCGAGCCGATGACGGTGTCGCTCAAGCCATCGCGGCGGGTCCGAATCCCGATCTCGCGAGGGTTTGTCACGTCAAAACGCAAGACGGAATACGAATCGACGGTATTCATCACTCTCCGCAAGGATATCCCTCATTACGATTTCTTGCTGAGCAATCGCTCTGTCAAGCCCACGGGAGAATCCTCGACGGTGACAGCCGAAACGGTACTCGAAGAATATCTGCCCGAGGGGACCTATCAATTCGAGGTTGCCCTCATCGACGAGAACTCCTCCGAGACCCTTGGCCAGGTGCGCAGAGAGATCATCGTACCCCAAGGCGAAGGCCCGCTCGTCCTGCCTCCGCTCGCCCTCGAGCCGACGGAGGACCAGAAGCTGGTCGGCAAGCCGGCACCGGAGATCGCCGCGATCGGGCTCGACACCGGCCGACCGGTCAGGCTGGCCGACTTCCGCGGCAAGGTGGTCGTCGTCGATTTCTGGGGCTACTGGTGCGGCGTGTGCATCGTGAAGATGCCGAACCTCGTGGAGCTTGACCGCAAATTCGCGGGCCGGCCGCTGGCGATCCTCGCCATTCACGACCAGTCGGTGCAGTCGCGCGCCGCCTACGACCGCAAGATCGGCACGGTGCGCGAGCGGCTGTGGGGCGGGCGCGACCTACCCTTTCGTGTATTGCTCGACCAACCCGATCCTGATAATCACGACGACCTCGGCGGGGAAGGGACCGGAACGACGATCAGTCGATACAGCGTCACGAGTTTTCCCAGCCTCTTCGTGATCGATCGGGATGGGACCATGATCGGACAGGTCGGCCACGATCGATTGGAATCACTAGTCCGGGACCTGGTGGAAAAGGCCGAGCATGTCCGGTGAACTGCGATACCCGGCCCCGAACTCTAAAGGCAGACAAGGCCGACAGGATTTGTGGCTGGGGCTGCGGCTGAAAGGATCACCATTGGGCTGACGGGAGGCTCTATTCCCATCCGCCACCTTTAGTCGATGCGTTCGTCGGCGCAACGGGTCGATCATAAACGAGACGTTACAGACTGGTGCCTTCTTTTAGGCAGAAGTGCAATTCTGATCCGACGGTCACCACCAACTGTTGGATATTGTCCGGCTGCTATCGCAAGACCTTAAGAGCCTGACGCGGCATAATCAGAGACCCTCCAGGAAGGCCAACAGCTCGTTTCACGTCGTGGTCGCCGATCATGGCGAAGTGGGGGACCTCGAGCCGGCCGCGGATCTCGTCGAAGAGGCGGAATTGCGCCTCGGTCGCATCCTGGACGTTGTCCCCGATGAACTGGACGAAATCCGGCCGGATCAGCCTGTTGACGTCTTCCATCACCTGAAAGGCGACCCGGGCGTTGTCGAGGTCGGGCTCGGTCAGGTGCAGGTCTCCGGGAACCACGACGACGACAGGGTGATCCGTATGGGTCATGGCGAACGCTTCTCCTCAGTATCAAGAAAAATCGGGACCGGTGATTGCGGGCAGGGCATGGACCGACGGGGATTCTGCCGGGACGCCCGAGCGAATCGCGAGTCTCGGGCATGGCCAGGGCGTAGAAGATCGCCGCGGCCGCGGCGATCGCCGCGAGCGTGACGAAGCCGGCGTCGAAGCCGGCCGCCTTGACCACGAAGCCCGCCAGGAGGTTGCTCAGGCCGGCACCGATCCCGGTCGCCGTGGCGAGGGCCCCTTGCGTCAGGTTGAACCGGCCGGTCCCCTTCGTCAGGTCGGCCACGACCAGCACCGAGACGACCCCGAAGATCCCCGCGCCGATGCCGTCGAGGAGCTGGACGCCGACGAGGTAATACGGGTTGACGCTCAGGCAGTAGAGCAGGCCGCGAACGGGCAGGACCGCGAAGCCGATCAGGAAGACCGGCTTGCGGCCCCAGGTCGCCGCCAGTCGGCTGGCGGCGAGGGCCACCGGCACCATCACGACCTGGGCCGCGATGATGCAGGCCGACATCAAGACCGCCGCCCCCTCCTTCAGGCCGTCGCTCGACTTCTGGCCGACCAGCGGCAGCATCGCCGCGTTGGCGAAGTGGAAGAGCACGACCGAGGCGGCGAAGATCGCGATCCGACGATCCTTGAACAGCTCGACGATGCCGACGGCCTCATGACCCTTCCCCCCGCCGTCGTCGGCTCCCCGGGCGAGGTCGTGGTCGATGTCCGCCTCGCGGATCAGCAGGACGGCGACGGCGCTGGCGGCCGCCATGCCGGCGACGAGGACGAACAACGCCCCGTAGCCGAGCAGGTAGGCAAAGCCCCCCGCGAGGGCCGCCGCGACGACGTTGCCGCCGTGGTTGAACGCCTCGTTCCGCCCCGTCTGTCGCGGCATCGCCGCCCGGCCGACCAGGCCCAGCGTCAGGGCCGCCACGGCCGGTGGGAAGATCGCCGCCGCCGCCCCGATCGCCGCCTGGGCCGCGACGACCACCGCGAGCGTCGGCACCAGGTAGAGCACGACGCAGCCCGCGGCGACCACCACCGCCGCGATCGCGACCGCCAGTCGCTTCCACCGAATGCCGTCGATGAGGGCACCGGCCGGGGTCTGGGCCAGCACCGTACCGATCTGCGACGCCGCCAGCGCGATCCCGACCCGGCCCGCGTCCCATTGATGTTGTCCCGCAGGAACGTGCCCAGGAATGGCCCCATCCCGTCCCGCACGTCCGCGAGGAAGACGTTCAGGCCGTCGAGCGCACGGATGCTCGTCTTCGATCGGGTTTCGCTCCTGGGCATCGCGCCTCGATGCATCGGTGTCGGACATGAGTTCGGCTCTTCCGTATTCAATAGTGGACCAGCGCCAGCCAGGCGACGCCGACGAGGGTCGTCAGCACCGTCAGCGGGACGCCGACCTTGAGGTATTCCAGGAAGCTCAGCTCGGTCCCCGCGCGGCGTGCGTTCTCGACGACGATGAGGTTCGCCACCGAGCCGAGCACCGTCAGGTTCCCGGCCAGCGTGCTCGACATCGACAGGGCCAGCCACGCCAGCTCCTTCTGCGGCATGACCTCCATGAGCGGCTTGAACAGCAGCACCGCCGGGACGTTCGACACCAGGTTCGACAGCAACACCGACAGCCCGCTGACCAGCACCACCGGCGACTCGAGCAGGGCGTGCCACCGCTCCAGCCCCCAGGTGTGGACGACGTTCACCTCGAAGGCGTGGACCACGACGAACAGGCCGGCGAACATGACCAGCAGCGGCCAGTCGACCGACCGGTAGACCTTCTCGGGGCGAACGCGGTCCAGCATCAGCACCCCCGCCGCGACGAGCGCCACCAGGGCGATCGGCTGCCCCGCGAAGAACAACGCGACGGTGACCAGCGGTCACCGCGATGCTCTTGGTGAGCAGGCCGCGATGGACCCGGGGCGTCGACGACTCGTCGGCCGGCGGAGCGGCCTGCCCCGCCTGCGCCCAGCGTCTTGCGGTAGACCAGCGCCACGACGGCGAAGTTCAGGACCAGGCCGATCAAGGCGACCGGGGCCAGCCGCGCGGCGAATCGCAGGTAGGAGATATGCGAGAGCGATCCGATGATGATGTTCTGCGGGTTGCCCGTGATCGTGGCGACCGAACCGATGTTCGAGGCCGTCGCCAGGCCGACCAGGTACGGGATCGGCGGCCGCTTCAATCGCTGGCAGAGGTGGAGCACCAGCGGCGTCAAGGCGACGCAGACGACGTCGTTGACCAGGAACGCCGAGAGGACGCCCGAGAGGGCGATCGTGACGGCCAGCAGGGTGAACGGTCCGGAGAACCGGGCGGCGATCTGCTCCGTCGCCAGGGCGAAGAACCCGGCCAGGCGGAGGTATGACACCACCACCATCATGCCGAAGAGCAGGACGATCGTCTCGTAATCGACGGCCCTGGCCGCGTCGTCGCATCGAGAGCACGCCGCAGGCGAGCATGGCCGCCGCTCCGACCAGGGCGATCCCGGCCCGGTCGATCCGCAGGCCGGGAATCTTGCCGAGCGCCAGCGCGAGGTAGGTCAGGCCGAAGATCGTCGAGACCAGGGGGATCGAGGCCGAGGGTGTGGTCACGGGCGGGGATACCTCCGAGGTTCCATGCCAGTCTGGAATGCCTGAGCTACTGTGTTGCCGAAGTCATGTTCATCGAGACATAGTGAGGGGGTCTGCGCCGCGGTCTTCGGCGAGAGTCTCCAGGAAAAATGGGGAGGCGCCGCTAACCGCGGCACCTCCCCGACGGAATGCCGCTCAACCCGGCGGTAAGAT
Source organism: uncultured Isosphaeraceae bacterium (assembly GCA_963842405.1). GTDB lineage: Bacteria > Planctomycetota > Planctomycetia > Isosphaerales > Isosphaeraceae > CAVZRC01. The sequence goes on from CAWJGW010000014.1 coordinate 27,995, forward strand.
CGGGGGAAGCTCGACGTCGCGGCGATCTCCAGGCTCCACAGAACGCTTCGCCTTGGGCTCGGGCGGCGGGGGAGCAGGACGGGCTTCAATCCGGTCCCGATCCGCGTCGACCTCGGCGAGATGCTCCGGCACATGGGTCATTGCCTCCGCGGCGCGGGCAAGCTCGCCGGCGCGCTCATCGCGGCCGGCCTCGAGGTCGCGCCTCGCGGCGCTGTAGAGGTCGCGGGCCGCCTTGATGTATTCCTCGGGCCCGGGGCCGCTCGCCAGGTCCCGAGCCATTCCAGTCGTTCATAGGCGCGGATGCAGATCGCGTCGGGCCCGATCCCTGGTGTCCTCGAGGCCGAAGTCATCGGATGGCGGCGGCAGGTCGGGGTCCGGCCGGTCGAACCGCGAGGCGTTGCGGCCGTGGTCGACGGCCCGCGCCAGGTCATGGGCGGCGGTCCCGTATTCGCGGGCGCGGAACATCTCGCCGGCGGTCTGAGCCTTCAGACCCTCGCGGTAAAGCGAGGCGGCTCGATCGGTCCACTCGCGCAGCCGCTGCTCGGGACGGCCCGCGGCGCCATCGTCAGCACGGAGGCGGCGGAGCAGGTCGTAGGCCTTCCTCAGGTCGCCCCCGGGCTCACGCTCGCCTTTCTTCTTCGCCGTCCCCTTTCCTTTGGCCTTGGGAATCGGCAGGCCGTCGCGCGGCGGCGGTTGTGCAGGAAGCAAGGAGGCCAACCCGAGGCTGACCAGGACTGTCGATAGTCATGGCCACAGATTTGAGCATGTCGTTCTCCTTTCGAATTCCGTCGTAGAACGGAGTCGGTGTCGATCCGCCGACACCGGCGGGCTGTCCCGGGGATAACGCACAGGCGATGCCAAGACGAAACAGACGCGTTTTGCCCCTTTTTCCGCCTCAGGACCAACGCAGTGGGCACAAGGTCCCCGCGACGGTCGGGGGGATTCCGCCCAGCTCGCGACGAGGACCGCGAACGGGCCCTGGCCGGCTCGGGCGAGTTTCCGTCAAAATGAAGGCAGTGACCGCTGGCGTGGGCTTTGCGATGAGCAGACCCACCGAGCTCTCAGCCCGTTCGAGTCGCATGTATTCATACGGGATCCGTCAATGTCACGCGCTCTGTTCCAGTTCCGGGTGCCGATCGGGGTCCAGGTCGGCGTGGTCGCGGCCTTGTTCGTCGCGGCGCTGGTGGTGCTCTGGACGACCGGCGCCTCGGTCGTGGCCGGGAGCGCCGCCGGTCGGAGGCCAAGGGCCTGCTCGACCAGGCGGGCAACGACCTCGCCGCCGGGGGCGTCAGTTCATCGCCCAGGCGGGCGAGTTCCTCGGAATTCCCCGACGAGCACGCTCGCGTCGAGCTCGACCGCAAGCTTTCGACCGAGGCCACCGCCGTGCATCTCCCACCGCGAGGGCATCGAGGGCGGCTACTGGTCAAGCCGGTTCAAGAGCTTCCTCGGCACCGTTCTCTTGAAGCCCAATCCGGCGGACAAGGCCGTCGAGGAATCGGAGACGAAGTCCGAGCCGCCGGCCCGACGGCGAGGCGAGTCGAGCCTGCCACCGCTCGAGGCCGACCTGATCGACATCCAGGTCGACGCCGCGATCCGCAAGAAACAGGTGCTGTTCTCCGTCGAGGAGCTGACGGACGTGCGGCCGGTCACGGTGGCGATCCGCACCGCGCCGGTGATCGGTCGACGGGCGCGTGGTCGGCGCCACCTGGGTGATGACCCGGCTGGTCGACCCGCTGTTCGTCGACCGCTCGCTCCAGGGCTACCGGCTGGCCGCGGGACTGGCCCTGGGGGGGATCGCGCTGGCGTTCGCGCTGACCGCGGGCCTGGCGCGGACCGTCCGCCGGCAGGCGGCCGAGCGGGACCGGCTCCAGACCGACCTGCGGCGCAGCGAGCGGCTGGCGGCCCTGGGCAAGCTGCTGGCCGGCGTCGCCCACGAGGTCCGCAACCCGCTGGCCGGCATCCGCTCGACGGCCCAGCTCTGGCAGCGCGGCGTCGTCGGGCTCGACGACGAGTCGCTCGGCGGGCTGGTCCACGAGGTCGATCGCCTCGAAGAGATCGTCTCGCGCCTCCTCCAGTTCTCGCGAGCCGACGCCCAGGACCTGGCCCCCGGCGACCTGAACGCCGTCCTGGCCGAGGCCGCCCGACTGGCCTCGGGCCCGCCGAGGCGAAGGGGGTCCGGGTCGAGGTCGACCTCGACCCGCACTTGCCGCCGGTCGCGATGGCCCCGCCGGCCCTGCTGCAAGTCTTCCGCAACCTGACGACCAACGCCATCCAGGCCATGACGCCGGGCGGCACCCTCCGCCTGACGACCCGCCGGGACCGGCTCGCACCACGCGATCCTGGCCAGCGTGACGGACACCGGCCCGGGCCTGACACCCGAGGCGCTCAAGCACCTCTTCGAGCCATTCTTCACGACCAAGGCCGAGGGGACCGGGCTGGGACTGGCCATCGCCCGCGAGATCGCCCTGGCCCACCGCGGCGACCTCCGGGCCGCCAACCGGGCCGAGGGCACCGGCGCCGTCTTCACGCTCACCCTCCCGGCCGCCGCGTCCGAGAACAACGGAGGAGCCCGATGACGGACGTCCCCGCCACGGTCCTGGTGGCCGACGACGACCGCACGATCCGCCGCAATCTCGTCCTGCTGCTCCGAGTCCGAGGGCTACCAGGCCCTGGAGGCGGCCGACGGCGACGAGGCCCTGGCGCGCATCGCTGCGGACGCACCCGACGCCGTGCTGCTCGACCTCAAGATGCCCGGCCGCGACGGCCTGGACGTGCTCGACGAGCTCGGCCCGGCGCTGGCCGACCTGCCGGTGATCGTCGTCACCGCCTTCGGCGGCTCGGCCGCGGCGATCGAGGCGATGCGACGCGGGGCCTACGACTACCTGACCAAGCCGTTCGACCTCGACGAGGTCCTGCTGACCCTCAAGCGGGCGCTGCGGCAGCGCGCCCTGGCCTTCGAGGTCAAGGCACTGCGGGCGCGGACCGACGACGAGGCGAGCGACTCGTCCGACTCGCAGGCCGACACCGAGCCCGAGCTGGTCGGCCAGAGCGCCGCGATGCGCGAGGTCTTCAAGGCGATCGGCCGCGCGGCCGCGACCGACGCCGCCGTCCTGATCGTCGGCGAGAGCGGCACCGGCAAGGAGCTGGTCGCCGCCGCGTTGCACCGCCACTCCGATCGCGCCGCCGGCCCGTTCGTCCGGGTCAATTGCGGGGCGCTGCCCGAGGGCCTGATCGAGAGCGAGCTGTTCGGCCACGAGCGCGGCGCCTTCACCGGCGCCGACCGGCAGAAGCCCGGCCGGTTCGAGCGTGCCGCCGGCGGCACGATCTTCCTCGACGAGGTCGGCGAGCTGCCGCAGCCGGCCCAGGCCAAGATCCTCCGCGTCCTCCAGCAGCGGGAGTTCGAGCGCGTCGGCGGCACCGAGACCCTCCACACCGACGCCCGCGTCATCTCGGCCACCCACCGCGACCTGGCCAAGGAGGTGGCCGCCGGCCGGTTCCGCGAAGACCTGTACTACCGCCTGAACGTCGCGCGGATCGTGATCCCGCCGCTCCGCGACCGCCCCGAGGACATCCCGCCCCTGGCCGAGCACATCCTGCGTCGCGTGGAGCGGAGGCACGGCTGGGGCGAGCTTTCGCTCTCTCCCGAGGCCCTCCTGGCCATCCAGGAGCGACCCTGGCCGGGCAACGTCCGGCAGTTGGAGAACACCCTGGCGCGGGCCGTGATCGCTCGCGAGGGGCCGGACGATCCTGCCCGAACACCTCGACGTCGACGAGTCGCTCGACCCGGCATTCCCCGCCGCCGGAGACACGTCGGAGCCCATCCCGCTCCGCGCCCTGCTGGCCGAGGTCGAGCGTCGGGCGATCCATCGCGCCTTGCTGGCCTGCGGGGGCAATCGCACCAAGACCGCCGAACGACTCGGCATCAGCCGCCGCCAGCTCTTCGACAAGATCCGCGAGTACGACCTTTCATGTGTAAGAGCGTGATCCGGAAGGCCCGTCATAGCCGCCCCGGTTCGGAGACGATAGAATGGCTGAGGATCGCGTGGGAGCCACCCGCCGGTTTGCTCCGACAATCGGATGATCCGCCGTGACAAATGACGAGTGCAAGGAAAAGATCCGGGGCCTTGGCTGGGTCGAGTTGCGCGAGCTATTCGCTCAGATCGAGGCCCGCGACACACCCGGGTTGGGATCCTGGCAGGGCGTTCGAATACCTCGTCCCCCGCCTCTTCGAGCTGGACGGGGCCATCGTACGCTGGCCCTACGAAGTTCAGCTGCACGGGCAAGTCGTCGAGCAGATCGACGGAGCGGTCAAGGTCGCCGGCCTGCACGGCTTGCTCGAGTGCAAGGACCAGAAGGAGCCACTGGCCATCGCACCGGTGGCGAAGATGCGCAACCAGCTCCAGCGGCGGCCGGCGGCCAGCCTCGGTATGATCTTCTCCATGTCGGGCTACACCGAGCCAGCCAAGGTGCTGATTGGCTACCTGGGCAGCCAGACGATCCTCCTCTGGTTTCCCAACGAGCTCGAGCTGGCCATCGATCGCAAGCGGATCGTGCCCTTGCTAGAATTCAAATACGGCTTGTGCGTCGAGGAAGGTTCTCACGACGCCGATGTCGCTGACATGGGAGTCTTATGATGCTGCACATCCTGGTCGAATTGAACATCCCAGCCTTGCTCCTGGCCAAGGTGCTGCAATCCGAGCAACAGGCCGGCCTGGTCAAGATTCTATCTTACCCCGAGCCATCGTCCATGACCGGTTCGGCCAAGGCGTTTCTGCTCGTGCGGAGGGAACCAGTGGCCGTGGTGCAGAACGCCGAATCGACCTATCCGAGGACGGCGGCCTGGATCCGGCAGGGCATCGAGGAGGTCATGGGGGACAGCATCTGGCGGGCACCGTTCCGGATCCTGATCGCCGTGCCGGCGGTGGAGGCGCTCTTGTTCCGGAGGCCCGACGCCATCGCGCGGGCGTACGGGCCGGTCTCCGAACACGTGTTGGAGGTGGGCCTGATCAGCCCTCGGGACGCCCTGATCAAGTTGGACCCGAACAGTTCGCTCGACCAGGTCTCGCTCAACATCATGAAGGAGCTGGACGATGCCGACGTCGCGGCCCTGCGGACCGAATCGCCGGTGCGGGAATTGCTCGAGTTCGTCGAGGAGTTGCAACGCGACGGGGTGTTGGCTGCCGCCGCAGTTGCACCGTAGCCACCGGGTTCCAAAGCGTTACAGACATCCATCGTGATTGATCTCTCAGCCTTGCAAGCGACTGCCCCATGAACCCCATCGTCTTCGCGCTCCGCCGGCCGATCACCGTGATGATGCTGGTGCTCGCCCTGGGCCTGGGCGGCATGTTCAGCATCGTCCGGATGCAGAAGGACATCTTCCCGGCGCTCAACCAGCCGCAGCTCTACGTCATCCACAACTACGGCGGGATGGACCCCAAGCAGATCGAGGGCCTGATCACCAACGTCTACGAGCTGTTCTTCCAGTACATCAACGGCGTGGAGCACGTCGAGTCGCGGTCGATCCAGAGCATGGTGATGCTCAAGCTGTTCTTCCAGCCGGGGACCGACATGGCCGAGGCGACGGCCCAGACCGTCGCCTACAGCAACCGCGCCCTGTCGGTGATGCCGAACGGCTCGCTGCCGCCGTACGTGGTCCGGCTCGACGCGGGCAGCCTGCCGGTCGGCTACCTGGTCTTCGAGAGCGAGAGCCGCTCCGTCGGCGAGCTCCAGGACATGGCGTTGTACCGGATCCGGTCGATGTTCTCGACTCTGCCGGGCATCTCGTCGCCGCCGCCGTTCGGCGGCAACATCCGGGCAATCGTCGTCAACGTCGACCCCGACCGCCTCCGCTCGTACAACCTCTCGCCCCAGGACGTCGTCGACGCGATCGACCGCGGCAACTTCATCAGTCCATCCGGCAACGTGACGATCAAGGACCAGATGGCGATCGTGCCGACCAATACGATGGTCCTCGACCCCCAGGAGCTGCGCAACATCCCGCTCAAGCTGGGGGAGAACGTCTATATCCGCGACGTCGGCACGGTGGCCGACGCGACGGATATCCCCGTCGGCTACGCGCTGGTGAATGGTCGCAAGTCGGTCTACCTTCCGGTGGTCAAGGCGGCTTCCGCATCGACGCTGACCGTGGTCAACTCGGTCAAGGAGAATCTCGCGCGATTCCAGGCGGCATTGCCCGACGACGTCAAGGTCTCCTACGAGTTCGACGAGTCGCCGATCGTCTATCGCGCCATCGAGAGCGTGGGCGTCGAGGGTGCCCTGGGCGCCGGCCTGACCGGGCTGATGGTCCTGCTGTTCCTCCGCGACCTGCGGGCCGTGATCATCGTCGTCCTGAATATCCCGCTGGCGCTGCTGGGGTCGATCGTCATCCTGGACCTGACGGGCAACTACGATCAACATCATGACCCTGGGCGGGCTGGCCCTGGCCATCGGCATCCTGGTGGATGAGGCGACCGTCGAGATCGAGAACATCCACACCCAGATGGAGCACACGCCGTCGATGTCCCGCGCCGTGCGGCAAGGGAACATGGAGACGGCGGTCCCTCGCCTGCTGGCCCTCCTGTGCATCCTCTCGGTGTTCATCCCGTCGTTCATCATGGAGGGGCCGGTGCGATCGCTGTTCGTGCCGCTGTCGCTGGCCGTCGGCGGGGCGATGATCACGTCGTACCTGCTCTCCAGCACGTTCGTGCCGGTCCTGAGCGTCTGGCTGCTCGAGAATCGCCACGGGACCCACGGCCACGGCGACAAGGCCGAGGCGAAGCCGGGGTTCTTCGTGCGGTTGCAGAACCGATTTGAAGGGGTCGTCAACTGGACGGTCACCCACCGCCGCAAGGTCGTGCTGGCCTACCTGCTGGCCACCGGTGCCGTCGTGGTCCTCGTCGGGCAGCCAACTGGGCCGCGAGCTCTTCCCGAGGGTGGACACGGGTCAATTCCAGCTCCGCGTCCGGCCGCCGCAAGGGACCCAGTTCGAGCTGACCAGCAAGATCGCGCAGAAGACGCTCGACGTGATCGCCGAGGAGGTCGGGCCGAAGAACGTCGACATCACCATGGGTTACGCCGGCGCGAACCCGCCCCAGTTCACCATCAACATGGCCTACCTCTGGAGCCGCGGCCCGGATGACAGCCTGCTCCGCGTCGGCCTCCGCGAGGGGAGCGGAATCGGGATCTTCGAGCTGCAAGAGAAGCTGCGGAAGGTGTTGCCCGAGAAGGTCGGCGCGTGGTACCGCCAGGAGCTGTTGAAACTGGGCCTCACCGCTCGGCAGGTGGACCAGCGACTCCAGGACTTCATCTTCGCCTTCGAGCCCGGCGACCTGATCTCCGAGACGATGAGCCTGGGCGCCCCCGCGCCCATCGAGGTGGTGGTCAGCGGGCGGAACATGGCCGACTCCAGCGCCTTCATGGACAAGCTCCGCGCGCAGTTCGACAAGATCGACTCACTCCGCGACGTCCAGATCCAGCAGTCGCTCCACTACCCGAGCATCCAGGTCACCCTCGACCGCCAGCGGGCCGGGCTCAGCGGCGTGACCGCCCGCGACATCGGCCAATCGCTGATCGCGGCCACCTACTCCAGCCGATACACCTCGCGCAATTTCTGGCGCGACGACGTCAGCGGCAACTCCTACCAGGTCCAGGTCGAGGTCCCGCCGCCGCGGATGACCGAGGCGACCGACGTCGAGCTCGTGCCGCTGACCACGCAGGCCAATCGCCAGCAGGCGGCGAAGGTCGCCGATTCCCCCTCCAACCCCACGCCGCCGCTCCTGGTCCGCGACGTCGCCCGCGTCATGCGCAGCGAGATGCCCGGCGAGGTCGACCGCTACAACATGAGGCGATTCCTCAGCCTGACGGCCAACGTCGAGGGGGAGGACCTCGGCCGGGTCATCGACCGGCTCGACGCGGCGATCGCCCGCGCCGGCCAGCCGCCCAAGGGGACCGAGGTCGAGCTCCGCGGCCAGGTCCGGCCGATGAAGGAGATGTTCCAGTAGCCTGGCCATCGGCCTGGCCGTGGCCGTCCTGGTGATCCTGATCATGCTGACCGCCTACTTCCAGGCACCCCGGCTGGCCCTCACGGCCGTGGCCTCGGTGCCGGCGGTCCTCTGCGGGGTCGTGCTGGCGCTCTGGATCACCCGGACGACGCTGAACATCGAGTCGTTCATGGGGGCGATCATGGCCGTCGGCGTGGCGGTCTCCAACGCGATCATGCTGGTCAGCTTCGGCGACCGTCACCGCCGCGAGGACGGGATGCCGGCCGACCGCGCCGTGATCACCGCGGCCAAGGGACGGCTCCGCCCGATCATCATGACCGGCTGCGCCATGATCGCCGGGATGATCCCGATGTCGCTGGGGATCGAGGAGGGGAGCGAGCAGAACGCCCCGCTCGGCCGGGCCGTGATCGGCGGCATGGCCCTGGCGACCTTCGCCACGCTCCTGGTCCTGCCGGCCGTGTTCACCCTGTTGCTGGGCCGTGCCTCGAACCAATCGCCCTCGCTCGACCCGGACGACCCGGAGAGTACCCACTATGACCCCATCCACCCGACGCACGCACAGGGGCCACCCCCACCACCGGAGACCACAGGCCATGCCGACGCCAACGAGTGAGGTCGCGCATCGCAACTCCCTCGCCCCGCGACAGTGGGGAGAGGGTGCCCGAAGGGCGGGTGAGGAGTCTTCGCAGAGGCAGATTCGTTACCCCACGGACCGATCACGCCCTGGCAGCGTCCCCCTCATCCGGCCCTCCGGGCCACCTTACCCCCCAGGGGCGAAGGGGATTTTCCAAACCAAGGCCGACTTTGTCGCTCATCGTCCTGGCCCTGCTCCTGTGCGTCCGGCTGCAAGCACTCCGACCAGGGCGAGCGTCGACCGGATCGAAAGCCGCCTCAGGCCAAGAGCGAGGAGGGGAGCACCGCGGGGATCCGGGTCGTGCGGCCCGAGAAGCGGGACATCCGGATGACGGTCGTCCAGCCGGGGACGATCCAGGCGTTCGAGACGACCCCGATCTATTCGCGGATCTCGGGCTACGTTCAGAAGTACCGATACAACATCGGCGACCTGGTCAAGAAGGATGATGTCCTCATCGATATGTGGATTCCCGACCTGGACGCGCAGCTCGCCCAGAGGACGGCGGCAGTGAACCGGGCCCAGGTCCAGATCGAGGTCGCCCAGAGCGCGCTGCGGGCCGCCGAGGCGAAGCTCGAGACGGCCAAGGCCCGGATCGTCTCGGCCAAGGCCGGGGTCAAGCGGGCGCAGGCCAGCTATACCCGCTGGGAGTCGGAGTACAAGCGACTCGAGCAGCTCGTCACCCAGCGCGTGCTCGACGTCCAGGTCCGCGACGAGACCTATCGCCAGTTCGAGGAGGCCGTCGCGGTGCGCGACCAGGCCAACGCGATGGTCTCCGAGACGAAATCCGCGCGCGACCAGGCGAAGGCCGACCTCGACCGGGCCCGGTCCGACGTCGATGCCGCGCGCGCCGCGCTGGTCGTCGCCCAGGCCGACGAGCGGCGAGGCCCGGGTCAACGTCGAATACGGCCAGATCAAGGCCCCCTACAACGGCGTGATCACCCAGCGCAACGTCAGCCCGGGCGACTACCTCGAGCCCGGCGGCGGCACCAACGGCCGGCCGCTGTTCGTCCTCGAGCAGATCGACCCGGTCCGCGTCTTCGTCGGCGTCCCCGAGCTGGCCTCCTACTTCGTCCACGACCAGGACACGGCCCTCATTCGCTTTCAGGCGATCCCGGGCGTCACCCGCGAGGGCAAGGTCGTCCGCTCGGGCTTCTCCCTGAACCCGTCCACGCGCACCCTCCAGGCCGAGATCGATCTCCCGAACTCCGACAACCACCTCCACCCCGGCTGGTACGTCACGGTCACCATCGCGATCGACCGCAAGCAGGTCTGGGCCCTCCCCTCCAACGCCATCAACTTCCAGGGGGGGCAGGACTACTTCGTCTACCTCCAGATCGACGGCAAGCCGGTCCGCACGCCGGTGATCGTCGGCCCCTCCGACGACACGCATACCGAGGTGATCAAGAAGTACGTCCCCGGCGCATCCAACAACCCACCCCTCGCCAACACCAACGCCTGGCCGAACTTCGACGGCACCGAGCACGTCCTGATCGGCAGTCTCGACGTCCTCGCCCAGGAGCAATCGGCTTCCACCAAGAGCCCGGGAGAGAAATGAGCCACGGCCGCTCCATCACGCCCGTGCGAGTATACGCTGATGAGCGTTTCCGTAGGTCAGGCTTTCCAGCCTGACGCCTGGACATTCGGCTGTCACATATCGCGTGTAGGAGAAGGCCGTCGTACTGACGTAGAGTGGTGTCGAGCCTCGATTCATTGAAGCGAGGACTCGCCGCCACGGCCGAGTCTCTCGAAGTGCGGGAAACACCGCGGTCCATGCTCGTGTCATCCCCCTCTGCGCGACGAAAGAACTTCCTGAACAGATGGCTCGACTTCCCTGCGCCATTGGACCCCACCGAACATCCCGATAGACTGGAAGCCATCAGGGAAATCGGCGGCGGATTCATTCCGGTGGATTTCAGAAACCGCTCGATCATGGTCAGATCGCCCGCGGAGTTCGAGAGTCGCTCTGTTCCGAAGAAGGACGGACGATGGCCGGTCACCACTTCATCAGTTATTCCGGGGCCGACGCGCGGGACTTCGCCTTCAAGCTCCATGATGCGCTGGAGGCGGGACCGCCCCACGTACCGGCCTGGCTCGACCGGCGGGACATCACGCCGGGCCAGGATTGGGACGCGGAGATCGAGAAGGGATCCGCGATTGCACAAGCCTGCTGTTCGTCCTGTCGGAAGACAGCGTGGAAGATCGGTCGGTCTGCAAACAGGAGTGGTCTCGGGCGCTGCGATATAAGAAGCCGATCGTACCGCTCCTCTACCACCGCGGCGCCATCCCACCGTTCCGGCTCGAGAGCCGCCAGCACATCGATTTCACCGGATCGTTCGACCAGGCCCTGGCGAAATTGCGCAACCATCTCAACCATCTCGTGTCGCCCGCCGGTATGCTCCAGGCGCTGGAGGATCGCCTGGCGGACGCGAAACGCGACCTCCGCCGCGCCGAGGGTCCCGAACAGGAGGCGCGCGTCCGGGATGACATCGCCCAGTTGGAGGCTCAAATCGAGTCCCAGCGGCGAATCGTCGCCGACCCCGAAGCGGCGAAGAAGCGAACCGAGGAGAGCATCGCCCGGGGCCTGGAGCGGGAGCGGCAGCCGTCGCAGCCGGTCGGGGGTATCTCTCGGACGAAGTTCCTCAACCCGCCGCCGGCCCTCGCCCCGAGCTACTTCCAGGACCGCCACGTCGAGACGCAACTGATCGGCGACTTCCTGAAGGACGAGTCGAAGCGGCTGATGACGGTGGTCGGCCGCGCCGGGATCGGCAAGACGGCGACGGTCTGCCGCGTCCTGAAGGCGCTGGAGCGGGGCTTCCTGCCCGAAGACCTCGGGCCGCTCGAGGTCGATGGCATCATCTACCTGAGCGCCATCGGCTCGCGACGGGTCAACGCGCCGAACCTCTACGAGGACTTGCTCAAGCTCTTGCCCGCGGATCTGGCCCGGCGGGTCGAGCCGATCGTGCGGGACTCGAAGACCACCACCGAGACCAAGATGCGCGCCCTGCTCGAGGCCTTCCCCGCCGGCCGCACGGTGGTGCTCCTCGACAACTTCGAGGACGTGATCGATCCCGCGACGCACAACCTCACCGACGCCGAGCTCGACGAGGCGCTCCGCGCACTGGTGAAGCTGCCCCACCACGGGGTCAAGGTGATCCTGACGACCCGCGTCGCCCCCCGCGCCCTGAACCTGGTGCAGCCGGGCCGGCAGATGCGACTCGACCTGGACGGCGGCCTGGAATCGCCCTACGCCGAGAACATCCTGCGCGAGATGGACGCCGACGGCAAGCTCGGGCTCAAGTCCGCCCCGGCCGAGCGGCTGGCCCTGGCCCGCGAGCGGACCCGCGGCTTCCCCCGTGCGCTGGAGGCCCTCTTCGCGATCCTCTCGGCCGACCGCGACACGACCCTGGAGGAAATCCTGGCCGGCCCGCTGCCCGAGAACGTGACCGTGGACCTGGTCGGCGAGGCATTCAGCCGGCTCGATCCCACCCAGCAGCGGGTCATGCAGGCCCTGGCCGTCTATGGCCGCCCGGTGCCGCCCGCGGCCGTCGATTACCTGCTCCAGCCCCACCAGCCCGGCGTGGACAGCGCACCGGTCCTCAGCCGGCTGGTCAACATGCACTTCGCGCGCAAGGAGGCGGGCCGATTCTACCTGCACCCGGTCGATCGGGAATACGCGCTTGCGCGGCTCGCGCCGGGCGAGGTCTCGGATCGCAGGGCCAACGAGCCGGCCTTCACCCTCTACGGCCTCCGGCACCGCGCCGCGGAGTATTTCAAGCAGGCCCGCCTGCCCCGCGAGAACTGGAAGACGATCGAGGACCTCGCGCCGCAACTGGCGGAGTTCGACCTCCGCTGCGAGGGCCAGGATTACGAGACGGCCGCGGATGTGCTGGCGGAGATCAGCTTCAACTACCTGATGCTCTGGGGCTGGAACCGCCGTGTGGTCGAGCTGAATGAGCGTTTGCTCGGCAAACTCGAAGATTCCACGGCTCAAATCGATCACTCTGGCCAACCAGGGCCATGCGTATCTCAATCTGGGTCAGGCGAAGCAAGCCATCGGCTACCACGAGCAAGCCCTGGCCATCGATGCGCGAGGTCGGCGACCGACGCAACGAGGGGGCCGCCCTCGGCAATCTGGGCTATCTGCTACAACGAGTTGGGCCAGATAGCCCGCGCCATCGACCATTACGAGCAGTCCCTGGCCATCATGCGCGAGGTCGGCGACCGACGCGATGAGGGCGAGCACCTCGGCAACCTGGGTATCTGCTACAGTGACCTGAGGACAGATAGCCCGCGCCATCGATCATTTACGAGCAGTCCCTGGCCATCATGCGCGAGGTCGGTGACCGACGCGGCGAGGGGATCAGTTTCGGCAACCTGGCCACCTGCTACTGCACCTGGGCCAGATGACCCGCGCCATCGACTACCACGAGCAGGCCTTGGCCATCGCCGCGAGGTCGGCGACCGGCGTGGCGAGGGGATCGACCTCGGCAACCTGGGCGACTGCTACAGCGACCTGGGCCAGACGGTTCGGGCCATCGACTACCATCGAGCAGGCCCTGGCCATCGCACGCGAAGTCGGCAACCGCCGCGGCGAGGGCTATCGCTCTCCTTCGCCTTGCGCGGTTGTCCATTGATGAGGGAGGATATATGGACGCGATCCGGCAGGCGATCGAAGCCGTGCGGATCGGCGAGGAGACGGGTGCCCCGAAGATCATCAGCTCCGGCAACGAGAACCTGGCCCTGTGCCCATCTCTGCGTCGGGGACTTGCCCGAAGCTCGCGCGCGGCGGAAGCCGCCCGCGTTCACGATGTCCCGGTGAACAACCACAACGTCCTGGCGCTCCTGGGCCTGATCGCGCTGCGCCAGGGCGATCGCGGCGCGGCCGCCGAAGCGTTTTCGGCGGCGATCGCGCATGCCGACGTGATGCTCGAGCGTTGCGATCAGAATTACGATGCCCTGGATGCCAAGGGATTGGCCCTGGCCGGCCTGGCGGTGCTCGAAGGCGGCCATCGCGCGGCCGAGGCCATCGCGGCGTTCCGCGCCGCCCGGGCGATTACCAAGGCCCCCGGGATCGTCGGCCGCGTGCGGCGACTGCTCGACGCCCTGGCGCCGGCCGATGCGGCGGGTGTCTTGAGTCCCATCTACCCGGCCGCCGAGGGCCGCGAGATCGGCCTCGGCAGTGGCGAACATCCTCTTCCTCGGCAGGACGATCCGAATCGCGAAACCCGCGACCGTACTTGAGGACTTCGTCGAAGCGCTCGATGTTGAGGATCTGGACGGGCTGCACCAACCAGGATCTCACGTCCGGCGCTGCGGGAACAGTCCATTCGGCCGGATCTCGACCCGGGCTCGCTGGTTATCGAACGTCACCGTGAAATAGCGAAGGCAGCCGATTTGCCCGAGGGTGATGGTGATCGTCTCCTCACCGTTCGCTGCCAGCGGTGGGTACAGGAAGGCGACCTTTGGGACGACCCATCGGTACGACTTCTTTCCTTGCCGGAACTCGAAGCCGACATCCTTGCCATAGAAACCTTTGGCTTGCTGACCTCCTGTGCCTTTGAATCGAGCGAGTTCACGAGGATCGAGCTCGATCCCGAGGTGAGCGGCCACGTTCATCGGTATCGTCGTCTCGTCCGCGCCCGTATCGAGCAAACCCAATAACCTGCTCGTCCCCGCGGGCCCTGAGACCCGGATCGGAACCACGGGACGCCAGATCGTGGGAAAGGGATGGGCCGGACTGGGTTCGACGTCAAAAGGCCGGAACGGAAACTTCACCGCCGGAGTCCCCCCGGGGCGACCTCGAACATGGGATCGTCCTCGCCAGCCGCGGCTGCGGCCGCTTCGGCCTCCTCCAGCGTTTTCCCCGAGCCGATGATCCGCAGGCCGTCTGACGACCAGGCCACCCAGCGGCCCGCCAGTTCCAGAGGCATGGACTGGGGCACTTCGTTCTCGTCGCCCTCGGCTCTCCGGCGATTACGCGGATCCTTTGATGTTGCCTGGCTCTTGCTCATGATCGTGCCAACCTCCCAAGATCGATGTCCTCATCCAGTGGTCGATCCGAATAGCGAAACGCGCGACCGTACTTGAGAGCCTCTTCGAAGGCTTCCACATCGGTGACGGACCCAATCACTCTGTCCAACCAGTTATCGGGATCGGGCATCGTGGCGAGCCGCTGTTGAATCTCGGCGACCGCTTGCTCAATCGCGGCGAGCCGCCGCTCGAACTCTTCTTCCTTTGTCATGGCTCTAACCCTCGATACTGCTGGTTCTTCTTCGATGAACTCTATCCGACAACCCCCTCCGGGACAAGCGATGCCGCAAACGAACAAGCGCTGGCGACTTTCACTGGAGGTGCTCTTGCGAGGCTCGTCGGCCGAGCCGCCTCTGATCGCGGCCACCACGCCGAGGGCCGCGACGACGACGCGGCGGGACCGACTCCACCTTCCGGGCGATCAGCCGACCGGCTCAAGCCGGGACTCCAACCCCGGAATCCCCCGGTTTCCGCTGGAGTCCCGCTTTCGAGCGCAATCTTCACTCGAACAAGCTCGCCAGCATCTGCACGAAAATCCACCAGTGGGTTGTGGCGAACCAGCCCGCCATTTCCGATAATAAGAGTGAGGGCCAATCCCGAGTATGACCCAGACACCACACGGACGATCCATGATGACTGCCGAACTTCGATGCCAAGTTTACCCCGGTCAATTCAGTAACGAGTACGCCGTGGTCGTCGAATCGTTCAACGGGCGAGACTTGTCGCTCTTCACCTCGCGTGAAGACGTCCAGTGCGAACGCGAACCGAGCCTGGACGATCCGTCTACCGGCTGGCTGAAGGTCAAGCTCCTCGAGCGCAAGGGAAACAACTTCCTCGTCCTGCTCCCGCAAACCACGCTCGAGAGCGGATCGTACCTCGCCGTCCGCCACGATCAATTGCGCTTCGATCACGAGGTCGCATCCGTTTGATTGCGCGGAGGTCCGGATGATCCTCTCGAACCTGGAGTTGCATCGCGCCCTGGACCGTGGTCGGCTGATCATCAGCCCCGAACCTCGACCCCGGACGCCGGACCCGGCCGACCCGACGTTGTACTGCCCGTACGACACGCACTCGATTGACCTGACGCTCGGTTGCGACCTCGTGATTCCATTGCCGGGGACCTACGCATTCGACCTGGTGCCGTCGGCATCCCTCAGCCCATTCCTGTCGCGAAACTCCAAGCGGGTTCGGCTCGATGAGGGGACAAGCTACATCCTGGATCGCCACACTTTTATCCTGGCGCAGACGCTCGAACGCGTGGGGTTACCGATCGAGCACGCCGACAACACCGAATCTTGCCTGGCAGCGCGGATCGAGGGGAAGAGTAGCCGCGCCCGGATCGGGCTTCTGATCCACTTCACCGCCCCTACGGTCCACCCCGGCTTCGAGGGAAACCTGACCCTGGAGATGATCAACCTCGGCCCGACGAGCATCATCCTCCGGCCGGGAATGCCGATCGCCCAACTCATCGTCGAGGAAGTAAAAGGCGTTGCCCGGCCCAACCCCAGCCAGTTCCAGGGGCAGACAACCCCCGAGGGCTTACCCCGATAGTCCACACGATCTCCCCGAAGATCACCGTCCTGAACCACCCGCCGACTACGACGCTTTCTTCGCGGGTCTCGGACGGAGCTCGATTCGGCAGCGGCTCACCCGTCTCCCGGTCGAACTCATCGGGGCTGAGCTTGCCGGTCGCGCGGTCGGTCGTCTCACGCTCCCAACGCTCCAGCGCCTGCCGCATCGGGCCGAGCACCTCGGCGACCTTCGGGTCTCCGGCGAGGTTGTGCAGCTCGTGCGGGTCGGCCTCCACATCATAGAGTTCCTCGCCGGGCCGAGGATGCACAAAACACGCCCGTTGTGCCGGGGTCAGACTCCCTTCATCGCGGAGCCGTCGCATTGCCCGGAAAGTTGGGCTCCGCACCGCATCGGCGGGCGGCGTCAGGGGCAGAGTGTGGTCATCGTTCCGGATGTACTCGAACCGCTCGGAGCGAACCGCCCGGCCTCTCGCGGCGAAGTCGTGCCAGTTCCGCTCGGCGAAGACCAGGTCGCGGACCTTCGACCTCGGGTCCTTCAACAGGGGTGAGAAGTCCTTGCCCTGAAAGCTCGGCCCCGGCTCGACGCCAGCCAGCTTCAGGAATGTCGGGGCGATGTCGACGGTGCTGACCAGGCTCGCGCAACGGCTTCCGGGCTCGACATGCCCCGGCCATCGGACGATCCAGGGCGTCCGGATCCCGCTGTCATACAGGGTCGTCTTGCAGCGCGGGAAGGGGCGGCCGTTGTCGCTGAGGAACAGGATCAACGTGTTCCCGGCCTCGCCCTGCCGCTCCAGTTCCGCCATCACCTCGCCGACGTAGTGATCCAGCCGGGCGATCTCGTCGTAGTACCGTGCCAGGTCCTTGCGGACCTCGGGGAGATCCGGGAGATAAGGCGGGACAACCGCGTCCTCCGGCCGGTGCGGCCGGGGGATGGTCCCCTCCTGGTAGTCCCGGTGGGGGTCCAGGGCGGCCAGCCAGAGGAAGAAGGGCCGATCGCGGGGCCGGTCGCGGAGCACGGGCACCCACTGGTCGCACCCGCTCTGCACCGCCCCCGCACCCTGGGCCACCATGGGCGCCTTGGAGGCCGGTCCCGTGGGGAGCTGGAACCCCGACGCCCCGGCCTCTCGCACCAGGTCGAACCGCCCCTTGACGGCGTCGCCCAGGTGCCACTTCCCCGCCGCGGCGGTCCAGTAGCCGGACGCCTTCAACTTCTCGACGAAGGTGATTTGCTCGGCCGGCAGCGGCTGATGCAGCTCCTCGGCGCCGGTGTTATGCGGGTACCGACCCGTGAGGATGCTGGACCGGCTGGGACTGCACGAGCTGGCCGTCACGAAGGCCCGGTCGAACCGCATCCCGCCCCGGGCCAGGGCGTCGATGTGAGGCGTCTTGACCCCCGGGTGTCCGTATGCCCCGCAGTCGTCCCACGCCATGTCGTCGGCGATGATCAGGATCACGTTGGGCCGCCCGGCCACTTCCGCTCCCTGGGCCGAGGTGAGCACGATTCCGAACAAGAGTCCTGCCAGGATGATCGTCCGCATCGTCGGGCCTCGATGTTGATCGAAGATTGGAAGGAAAAAGTCCGCTCAACTCGGTCACGCTTCCCGGCTCCCCAGCACGGAACGGACGACCTCGGCGAGTCGCTCGCCCGAGGACGGGATGCTGATCGACATCGAGGTGTACACCATCGCCGACGCTCGACCCGATCACGCTCCCAGCGTCGAAGAAGTGACACCCTTCCTCCGCCGCGACCTGCTCGAACGCTTTCGCGAGTCCGACGCACTTCTCCTCGGCCCCGAGAAACTTGGGGGCGACGGGTCCCTTGGCCGCCCCGATCGGCGGCGGTGCCACGACCAGGATCTCCGGAGTGGGCATTCCCGGCTCGATCGGAGCCCGACGGATGGCCCGCACGATCGCGGCCATCCCGAACGCCGAGAGCTGGGCGTTATTCGTGTGCATGGACTGGAAGTCGTTGGTCCCGAGCATGACGATGACCATCGCCAGCGGCGAGTGGATCTCGATCCGCTGTTCGAGACCAATCAACCCGTTCCGGCCGGGCTTGAAAGGATCATCCCAGGCCGTCCGACGCCCGTTGAGACAGTCTTCGATCACGCGGACCCGAACGCCGGCCGCCCCAAGGGCGAGTTCCATGACGCCCGGCCACCGGTCCTCGAACGACAACCGCCGCCGCGTATTCGGGATGATGCCCCAGGAGAGGGAGTCACCGTAGACCAGAATCTGTAACATCGCGAAGCACTCTACGAAGAAGGAGAGATTGACGGAGCGACAAACGGCAAGCGGCAAAAGGGGACCGGTCCCCAGCCCTAAGTTAACCCATCGATTTCGGGCAAAGCGAACGCGGGCTGAGTCACTGTCCCCATTTTCCGCTTTCTCAATCCGATCGTGAAGCGATCAAATCTCGCCATGATGCCCGATGACTCACGACGCAAGTTCCCGGCAGCCCGGGAATTATGTCATTGTTCCGCCCATTGCGCAGGATCGCGCCGCCTTTCTCCGCCTCTCTCCGCCTTTCCACCGCCTGACCGCAAGTCTCCCGATCCTTTTCTGACGTGATTCTGCGCTATGAGTCGCGATGACTCACGACACAAGTTCTCGGGAATCCGGGATTTACGTCATTGCTCTGCCCATTGCGCAGAATAGCGCGTCGCAATTCTGCGCTATTCTGCGCTATTGCCCTCCATCCATGAGCCACCAGCGCGCCGACACGCCACGTCCGCTCGACGCCACCAGTCCCAGGTCACGCAAGAGGCGGAGATCGGCTTGGACTGTCCGCTTCGGCGGTTCGTCCGGCAAACGCAGGTAGATCTGTCCGAAGCTCCGTTTCTCGCCGCCAGCGAGCGTCAGTAGGATGCGACGCTGCCGGTCGCTCAGGTTGTGGCTTACTCGCAAGGGCGGTGTGTATTGGCTGAGGCTGAACCGAACCACGACATTGCCCGATTGCTCCTCGAAGTCCGGCTCGGGCTGGCCCGCGACCCGGCAGAGTTCCACGATCCGTTGCGTCCCTCGGCCCCAGCGCTCGATCAGGCCACGGCGGTAGAAGACCTCCGCAATCAACGGATTGCGCGGCCGCGAAACGTGTTCCCTCTTAAGGTCGGCGATCGTGATCCCGGAAGGCAGCAAGCCCGAGCTGATGATTTCCAGGCGATCGTCGAAGATAGCAACGTTGACTGCCCCACCTGGAATCGAGTAGTCCCTGTGGCACAGGGCATTGACCAGGGCCTCCCGCAGGGCGAGCGGAGGATACAGAGGCTGGTCCCTCCGCTCCAGCACCCCGGGCTCGATGCGGCCTGCTACCGGCAAGTGACGTCGCAAGAATAAGTCGGCCTCTTCCAGGAGCAAGAAGGCATGGCCGTCGAGCTGTCTCTGGTCTAGAAACTCGGTCTTGGTAGTGCCGCGGAAGCGAGCCATCCGTAAGCTGCATTGCGGAAAGTCCGGGAGCATCTGTTGAACCGAAGAGCACCATGGCGGCCCTCAGCAGCTTCCCACCAGCCCGCAAATGGAACCGATCAATCGCTCCGGGGGGTGTTGTCACCGTGGACTCGAGGCGGCCCGCCTCGACGGCAGCCCGAAGAGTCCTTTTGATCTCTTTTGTGTCGAGGCTGTCCAGCGAATACCCATCAACGACCTCCCCCTCCCACCGCTGCTGGTTCTTGGTCCTGGCCAAGAGACGCCTCTCGTAGTCGGCCTGCGGCATCCGGGAGGTTGTGTTACCGATCCGAAGGTAAGGTCGGCCGTCGTAGGTGTACGGGCCGTCCGCAAGATGCGTCGTTTCGAGAATCAGGACTTCCTTCGTCCCGCCCACAACAACTCGAATCTGTTCGATCAACGCGGGGGGCTCAAACTTGCGGATCGCATTCGCCACTTCCTGAAAGGTCGGATCGGTGAAATCCTGACCCTGAACTCGGGCCGCGTTGGTGACCCCGAAAAACACCTTGCCCCCCGAGCCGTTGAGAAAACCGCAGAGCGACTCCATGCCCCCTTGGAGTTCGCTGGTCAACTTCTTGAACTCGATGTGTTCCCATTCACCCTGACACTCGGCGATCAGGCGCAGAAGTTCGGGCAGGGTCAGGGTCTTCGGTGCGGTCATAAGAGTCCCTAAATCTTGGAAGGGATCGGTAGAGCGAGGTTCCGTCCGAGCCTGGGAAAACGCGGCTCGGACGGAGTCTCGCCCTACCAGACAACTCAGCTATCATTGGTCCCCTATCGCTCCCTTCGGCGCCGAAGCCGCTCATTGGTGTTGGTTTTGACTGCCTAGCCAGGCCCGCCCTTGGCGGCGTGATTCTCATCCTTTGGTTCTTGCTCTGGGGCTTGTCGGGGATGGTCAGCTCGATCAGCCCGAGGTTCCGCAGGGAACCAATCACCTTGTAGAAATGCCCACTGCGGCTCTTGAGCCCAAGGTGTTCCGCGATCTCCCGGCGGTTCCTGGACTGGCCGGCGACGAATCGGAGGACGCTGACCTCGGTTGCCGACAGTTCTTCATGCGCCTCATGATGCGCCTCGCTGACTCCCTCCATTTTTGGACGAACGGGCAACTCGACGAGGAAGCACGTCCACTCTCCTACCCTGATGACCCGGCATCCATTGAGACACGGGCCACCGATGGTCCCTATCCCAGATTCTGGACTGCACGGGATTGTGAGATCTCGGGCCGATCCCGGCCGGCACACCCGGAACTACGGCGAGTTCTTGTCGAGGAATTCCGCGATCCCGGAAAACACTTCGCGAGCCTCGTCCGGCGAGTCCTGGAATAGTCGGTGGAAACAGCGCAGACAATTTGCATAGGGCTCTGTGGGCCTCAGCATCCGTGCCACATTCTTCCTGGCTGCGGCCACGGTCATCGGATCCGGATCGATTCGAACGGCATTCAGGTTGAGATACAAGTACTGGATCGCCTTGGCGCGACCTTGAAAGAACACCTTCCTTTCGATGGGATCGCCCAACCGGAAGATGGCGATGGTCACCAGGGCTCGCAATCGGCCGAATCCCGACCGCATTGCCGGCTGGGGGACGACCCCTGCAACAAACGTGATCAGTGTCTCGGGATCAGCGTCGATCGAGCCTATTGGATAGATCAGCAATGGTTGTTCAGCGGCCAATGAGGGCGGCTTCTTGGCTTCGGTCTTACGGGGCTTGGCCACCGGGAAGAAATTCCTCTTGAGCACCGAATTGCACGGCTTGCACGCCACCGCGTAGTTGAACGGATGGTAGGCAAGGAATCGATACCCCAGCTCCTTCGAACCGTCTTCCGGTTGAGCGACACTCACGCCGGCTTTGATGAAATCCGGGACGAGGTCGGGAGGCACCGACCATGGCTCAACCTGGGTCTTGGGCCGGAAATGCTCAACATCCTGTTCGATTCGTCCTTCGAGCGGCTTCTCGCAGAATGCGCACTTCGCGTGCTGAAGTTCGATGTAAATGTCCTTGATCTCACCCCATAGGGCCTGAAAATCCCCCGAGTTGGGGCGTGTCGGAAGCCGATCGAGGTGGACTTGCGCGATCAAACCAGGTCGGGCTGATCGCCCGAATCTGGGCACGGAGGGAGCCCAGTGGGGTGTCATACCGGATCATGGCTTCTCCTCCATCCCCCGGCTCATGGCGAGGATGATCTTTCGTGCAGCCTCCTGATCTCCATGCCGCGCTTTCCGCTCCAGCTCCTCGAGCTGGCTAACCTTCCCCGGTGCTCGGGTCGTCTTCAGACCGAAAAAGTCTGAGAGCAGCACCTGGTCGGCATCGAGGCCGTGGATGCTTTCCTTCAGGCGTTTTGCGATCGTCCGATTGGTTTTACTTGAAAGCTTCAAGGTGATAATGTTCATCCATTCCAGACTGCCGGCGACGAGTGGACTGTGCGATGTAAAGATGAATTGCATCCGAGGAAGAGCCCTGGCCACGGCCCTGATGACAGTCATCTGCCACTTGGGGTGGAGATGTAGGTCGATCTCATCAACCATGACGATTCCTTGGCTCTCCACCAGATCCTTGCCCGACGAACAACTCGAACAGATGTGATAGAGGAGGTCGGCCACCCAGCCGATGAAGGCGCGGTACCCGTCCGACATCGACAGGAACGGCACTCGGTTGCCGCCCCGCTCAAACAGGTAATCGCCCTTTTCCACCTGCCCGCTGAACGTGTACCGCGCCGGCTTCAAGAACGCGTCGAGCAGATTGACGACCTGCTTGTAGTGTTCGCGGTTCGGAATCCTTCAGTTTCGGCAGCCAGTATGTCAAGGGGATGAGCGAGAACGAGTCCTCGAACAGGCTCTGTATCCGCTGGAATCGTCCGAAACGGGATTTTAGCCTCGCCCCCATGTCCAGATTCTCGGGCGCTCGACGCGGCGAGTGGCACCGTAGCCGACCACGAAGAAAGATTCGTTGTTGGTTTTGTAGACCGAATCCCATACATCGGTTACCGAGCTGGTGAAGTCATAGATCTCCAGGTCTCCCCGTTGGCTGAGATTGACTGACGAGGTGACCACGTTTTGAAATGGCCCTACAGGGGGAACTTTTTTGGCCGGTAGGTTGCCTGTCGGTGTAATCTCACGCTTGAAGTGATATCCGCCGTGTCCTCACCACGACGAATCATCCCGATCGCTTGCAGGAACGATCGACTAACCGCCGGTCCCAGAGCTACCAGGGCAATCGACCGCAGGATCGTGCTCTTGCCCGAGCCATTATCTCCCAGGAGCAGGTTCACATTCGGGTAGCGGCTCCGAGGGAGTACTTCCCCTCGCATCGCATCTTCGAGGGGAATTCGAGGCAGGAGTTCCTCCAAACTCGGATCGTCAGGATCAAATCGAGGATAAGTCCGATCAGGATGAACGAAGATCAGATTGGTTCTCTGGAAAGTCCGAACCTTCTCCAGGATGAGCATTTCGAGGTACATCGTCCAGCCCCTTGATGATCGGGATGCAAACCTGATTCGCCTCTTGGACATCGTCGGGCGCCGTTGCAAGCGGCGGTTTAGATGAAGCGGCCGAGGGCAACCCCCGGGGCTGCCCGTGAGGGCAGGGCCTCGGCAGCTAGGCAATCGACCGTGTATTTCCGGGGAACCCAAACATGGCAAACGGTATGGTCCCAGACGGTCTCCACATCAAGGACGCGGACCGTCTCCCCCTGCGCCGGGCTGAAGACGCAGGGGCCGATCGAGGAGTCTTTCGGGCCGGAGTCTGCCGCTTGCGTCATAGCCGTCGCAGTCGCCATTCTCCGCCTTTCCACCGCCGGACAACAGTCTCCCGGTGCGTTCCCGACATGATTCTGCGTATGACGCGAAACGGCTCAAGACACAAATCTCTGGCAACCGGGCAATTACGGCATTTTTCTCCCAAGACGTCTTGCGACGGCCAAGGGACAAGTGTATGAGTGGATAGTTGGGCAATTCAAAGTAAATCGTAGAAGGTTCCCCTGGGATCGCGAGTATGTCCACCCTTGCTGCCTTGCAGCAATTATCCGACACCGAGTTTCATCGTCTCTGCGACGAACTCCTCGAGAGATTGGAGCCACGTTATGCCGGATTGACACCTCACGGTCTCAACCCCGAGGGTAAGAGCATCAAGGGAAAACCCGACTCTTACATCGGAGCTTCCGCGACTACCTGCCGAATCGCGTTCGAGTATTCGACAGAGTCCGATGACTGGTGGAACAAGATCATCCGAGACGTCCGAGACGTAGCCCAAGCTTGCCCGCTGGTCGAAGAGATTGTCGTCGCCACTCCGCGTGACGTGGACCGGGAAGGGCCGAAACGCCGTCCCGCCGACTGGCTTGGCGATGCCAAGGATGCTGCCGGCGGAGCTATTCTCACAACGTTTCACGGCCGCACTCTCGCCAATCACCTGGACACCGACCGACTGGACCTTCGCTTCAGATATCTTAAAATCCCTTATTCCCGCCTGAGCCGTCAGGGCATCATGGAGAGCAGCCGAGCCGCGAGTCTGAGGACGCTTGAGGATCTGAAGTGGATCGGCCGTTATGACCCCGACCGGTATGTCAAGAGGACTGCCGACCGAGACCTCTATCAAATTTGGCAACAGGCATATGCTGCGTATGCCGGCATAACATCACCCAAAGGAACGATAAGGCTAGTCGCTCTGGTAAATGATTCCGGTGTCGGGAAGACCAGCCTCCTCTGCTCGTTCGTTGAGTCCACCTGCCAGGTGCTCCCTGTCCTTCTTGTCGAAGCACACAATCTCAGTTTCGAGGGAGACGACAGCCTGGTCAAGCATGTTGTCCATGCCCTTCAGGGTATGCTCGATCCCGCCTTGCGGCGAGGAGAGGAAGCAGAGATTGTCCGCACACTCAATGAACGGACGCCGGTGACAGTGATTCTGGACGGGCTGGACGAAAGCAAGAATCCGGAGGCGGTGAGAAAGGCTATATCGTTCTGGTTGAGGTCGAAGCTCGGTCAAGCCAGTATCTTGATCATTTCCTCAAGACCAGAGTTCTGGAGAATCTGTGGAATCGATAAGAGGTGGCAGCAATGGATGCCGAAGCCTCTTGAATTGGACCGGCAGCCAACTCGAGCGGCTGATCGCACGCGAGAGATGAGCTTTGACCCGATGCTGGGAGTGAAGCTACCGAACCAGTTCAGCGAACCGGAACTTGAACAGGCCTGGACCCTCACCGGTCGTTCGAGACACGAACTCTTCCGCTGAAACCCAGGATTCTCGAGGAACTCCGCCATCCTTTTACGTTGCGGTCGTATCTCGATTTGACCGCCGGCTCTGTAATTGACCTACGCCTTCAGACCCGAGCAGACATTCTGGAAGCCTGGTTGAACCGACGTCTGGAACTCGAAGTTGACGAAGGCGACCATGTAACCGGAGCACTTTACAAGAAAGCACTCTGCTTGCTCGCATCCAAGATCAACCGAGCTAATTCGGGCTGGATCGCAGTCGATGACCTGGAAGGTATCCCTCGTTTCGACCGGTGCCATCCGCCTGGGGCCGTGGTCAAACGGCTCATTTCGGCCGGTATCCTCCAGACGTCGCGGGAAGATTCGAGTATGATTCGATTCTCTTCCGAGGCTGTTCTGGATTACTTCGTTGCGGACAACGATGTCGCGAAAATTGCCTCCGGTCCTCTCGAAACTGTATTGGATTCATACGGCGGAACTTTCTCAGATGAGTACACACGGTTATCTCAGATTGGTCGGAAGATTAGTAGAGATGGATGTCGACATGAATTCGTCGGCGGGTTAGCAGACCGGAATCCGGCAAAAGCAGCGGTCGTTCTTTCTGCCAAGCCGGATGCTTACGATCCATCGTTGAAGAAGAGAATTGTCGATGGATTGCGGCAGGAACTTGAAAGTCGTTACAAGGCGGTGAACATCTTCGGCGTCGAGTTGCTCAGCATCCTCGACTGCCCGGAGTCCCACGCGCTTCTCCTGGAACGACTCCTTCCCCTGACGAAGTGCCCGCCTCACTTGAGAGTTGTGGGGGGAGTCGCAGTCGCCAAACTTGGACTCATAGAAGGACTTCAACTGATATACGAGTTACCCGGGCTTGGTGGCATGCGCCAGGAGACTTGTTACTTCTTCAGGGACATGTTGTCGCTTCTCCGTGGAGCACGCCCAGACTTCAGGGTTGCTCTGGGGGACCAAGCGGTATCGGCCTTGAATTGTGAGAGCGGCACAGACGGCCATTGGCGAGCGGCCTGCCTGCTCGGGTACCTCGCGGATGATCGCTTGGCGGATCATCTCCGAGAACGCCTGGATGTAATCGGCATCCTTTACGCTTACGAAAACCACGCTCTGATCGCCCTGGGTACGAAGGACGCTGCAAAGGTATTTGCCCGATCGGTCAGGATCGTTGCTTCTCGAATCCGAGAGATTCCCGTTGAGAAGGACAGGTACCACGCTCGCGAGCAGCTTTTCCCTACGGTCTCGCACCATACGGCGGATATTGAGTACCTGATGACACCGGAGTTCGCACAGACGCTCGTCGACCTCATCCACGATCGAGACGAGGAGGTTTCGAGGCTCGCTATCGACGTTGCCAGGACGAGTCAGTTTCCGGTGCTGATGTACGAAACGATGCGATCGCCACTCTGTCGATCAGAGTCCCTGTCGTGGAGCTTGAATCGGTTGGAGAGAGCAATCGATCCAGAGACTTGGCTCCATTGGTGGGAAGTGAATCCCCAATTTGATATCCGCAAGAATTTATTATATTTAAATCAGATTATTGCTGATGTTCGCGTCGAAGAGAAGCTGATTGAATGTCTCGACGTCCCTGAATTACGTGGATACGCCGCTCGTCAATTGGGCGGTCTAGGCAGCTATCGCGCCGTCAACCGATTGCGAAGTATTGTTGCAGACGAGTCCGCTTCGATAGGGGAATGGGAGAGGGCCGGTGCCGAAAGTTCGCTCGGTCTACTCCGTGACCAGAGGGCTGTGCCTTTTTTGGAGAAAGTCATCTCATCGACATCTCATCTCTCAAGGTACGCTCTCCACAGCCTCGGAGAGATCGGTACCCCCGAGGCGGAGTCGGCCTTAAACCGACTATTAGTCAACGGGATCGATGAAAAAGAAGTCGCAAGTGCGCATGCTGTTTCATGGTAGTCCGTCAGCGGTATCGAAGGCTATCGAACTAGCCAGCCGGAAGGACGACGGTCCGAAATGGCTAGCAGACCGGCTGCACTGGGCGTTTTCCAAGCGTGGTTATCGATTCGGGACCTATTATCATCACATCCACCTCGTCGAACTCATTCCCTACCTGAGATCTGGTGAGCGTCTTTATCAGCCGAACGAAATGCAGAAATTCCTCCGTACTGTCGAGCGAGTCGATGGTGATTTGGTACGCGGACTGTTGAGAGAATGGGCGGGGCGTCGAGGTACGCATCGTGACATTATTGTCAGAGAGAATGACGGCCTTAGGTTTTCTTACCTGGCGTATCTGAAGTCTCCTGGATCGCTCGGATGATTCGGTCGTAGAGACTGCCGTCGATCTGGCATTGTCCGAGAAGGATCGCGCTCGATTTCGACATGTCTCGGTCGAGCAGTTGGAACGCCTTTCCTCGCCGTTGGTCGCCCGCGAATTGAGGCTACGATTCGCTTCAACTGATGATAGCGATGATCTCGCTCGCTTGGTGGCGCTGCTCGGACGATTCGGAGTTTCAAACGATCAGCAATATATCGCCCCGTACCTCGATCATCCCGATGATCGCTTGGCGAACCTTGCCTATGAGGCGATTTGTCGCCTCACCGATCCCTTGCGAATTCCGCGGGGCTGAGACAGTCTATGACGCCTCGTTGGTAACGACGTCGCTCACGGCCACGACCTCTCGGGCGATCCGGTCGAACTCGCGAACCGCATCAATAGCCTGGTCGAGCGGAACATGAGGTTTCAACTCGACGAGCCGCTGGGCGCGCTCATCAACGCCTCGGATACCGCCGTTCTCCCGGGTCACATAGAGTGCCGTGGCCAGTTTCTCCAGATCGGTCACGCCTTTCGAGCCCGAAGGCCCGCGCGACGAACGCGATCTCGCGGGCGTGCTTCGCCAGGGTGACGGGGTATCGCGACGCAGGGCCTGGCTCGTCGGGGTGGGCACCAGCCCCGGACCGTAACCGGGTGACTTGTGATCGAACTCGATCAAGTAATCCGCCCGGAGGGCGGTCATCTCGTCGCTCAGGTCGAACGAGTAGGGGCCGTGCTTGTACAGGATGAACTCATACCCGGTCGGCACTTCGAGCAAGTCCTGCAAGAAGTAGGTCGCCTTCTGCATATGGGTATGGCCGCACCAGCTTCCTTCGCGTACGTAGCTGATCGGCCAGTTCGGTGAGGATGGCGGCTCTCTGAAGGCGTTCCATGAATCAGGTCTTCTTGCGGGCCTGGATGAGTTGATCCCGGTTGACGGTCAGCCAATGGTTTGCGTCTTTGAGCATGTCCGCCCTGATGAAAACGTAATCGACGGCGACCACGGGGAGGTGTTGTAACACCTCGGAGAGCTTTTCCGCCGAAGCGATTCTCCCATCCCTGAGCAGGACCGGGAAGACCGACGCCTCTCGTTTCTGCGTGTACTTGTCGTACCGGACGTTCTCCTCGCCAAACTCGTTCTTCGCCCCCTTGAACACGGCTCGGCCCGCCTCGGGATTCATTTTCACGTCCTCCGGATGGCGCTGATAGAGGATCTTGAAGTGGTCGTGGTTTGCGATCCGTCGGGCGGCGGCATGGCCCGCCTGCGACGAGTCCCTCGCCGCTGCCAGGATACGGGAGTTCACTTCATTGTCGGTCATTTGAAGGTGCGACTCAAGATCCGTCTGAAATTTTCCGCCGGGCAACTCGGCGGAGAGGTAGTCCTTGAGATGGATATCGTAAATCCGGCGGATCGGGTGAAAGTACACCTGGGAGTACATGTAATAGCGAGCCAGCAGCAGCGCCTCGGCGGAATGGACGCCGCCTTCTTCGACGCCCAGGGTGGGGTCGGCGACCGTGCCCTGATCGATGTTGGAATGCAAAGGGATGATGCGCAGCGTATCGATCAAGCGGAAGTGATCGAATCGCCCATAGGCGACCCCCGCGTGATAGGAGTCGCGGAGCAGATAATCCATCCGGTCGGCTCCGAAGGCATCGCCAACGATGATCTCGGCCAGGATGGATTCCCAGGAAGAGAACGCGATGTCCTTGGCCTTCCGGGGGCCGATGGAGAGCTTGACGACATCCATCGGCCGGAGGGGCGGAGTCATTGCCATCCAGATGCTTGCCATCTCCGGGCTCAGGATGATTTCCCGGGTCAGACGTTCGTGATCCCAGCCCTCGGGGAGGAGTTCCTTCTCCGCCGCGTGAGAGAAAGGCAGGTGGCCCATGTCGTGGCACAGCGCGGCCATCCGCAGTGCCCGACGCTAGTATTGGAGCTGATGCGGTTGGCCGACCTCGGGGAGAATCTTTCGGACCTCGTCGCTGACGTTCGCGGGGTTGGTGACGACGTCGAAGACTCTGCCCGCCAGTTCCATGACGCCGAGCGAATGTTCGAACCGCTTGTGCGTCGCCGCCGAGTTGATCGCCCAACGCGCTGGCCGTTCCCTCCCGAACATGGGACTGACAACCTGGAAAGGCGCCACTGTCAGCAAGCAAGCCGTCACCATCGCCAAGAAGCAGATCTGCCGGATGGAATTCACTCATGAATTCCATGCTACTTTTGTTGCCGCGATCACCAGAACGTACCAGAATCTTTATGGAGAGATTCTTCTGGGAGAGATTCTGCACGCGGAGTGCCTGGCGCGGCATTCAACCTCAGTCGGTCAGTAACCACCGCACACAGGGCCACAAAGACCTCGAATACAAAAACTGATGAAATGAAGCCACGATTACAGGGATCAGGCAGACCTTGCCGGCCAGTTCCCACCAGACCGCGAGAGAAGGTCGGAGATTCAAAAACCGAGCAAACGAACCCAGCGGCAATCCGGGCAAAGTATACTGAAAATGACACATATAAGGACAAGGGCGAAAAACTGGATCTCCGAGAGCGTCCGAAGGAAGAATCGCGCGAACGAAGCCACGATTATAGGGATCAGGTCAATCTTGCCGGCCAAGGTCCACCCAAATCAAGGAGAAACTCGGAGATTCAAAAACCGAGCAAACGAACCCAGCGGCAACCTGGGTACACTATTCTGAAAATGACACACATGAGGATAAGATCGAAAAACCGGGAGTCTTCGAAGCGCCCTAGCGAAGAATCGCGCAAACGAAGCCACGATTATAAGGATCAGGTCGAGCTTGCCGTCCAATGTCCACCCGAACGCAGGAGAACTCCGGAGATTCAAAAACCGAGCAAACGAACCTGGCGGCAATCTAGGCAGAAATGTCTCGACATGACAATCATGGGGGCCACAGCGAAAATGCCGATTCTCCGCCTGGAGGCTGCACCGATGAGACGACCGTCATCCCTCGGATTGTCCTCGCTCGCCTGGCTCATGCTGGCCGGTTGCTCGTCGGGCCTCGCGCGAGGCGAAGAGCCGTCGATCTGGGGCGAGGTCATCATGAGTCAGCCGTTCGACACAGCGCCGTTCCGGCAGATCCGGGTCCCGGCCTGGGTGCAGGAGACCATCGGCTGCGGCTATACCCTCTCGGGGATGGATACCAAGGCGCGGGCCGCGGCCGCCGCGCACGGCGTGACGATCAGCGAGATGGGCTTCGTCGACCCGTTCTATCCCTATTACGACAGCAAGCTCCTCAAGAAGCGCAGTCCGCATGTCCCGCTCGGCCGGCTCGAGAAGGACATCGCCGAATATCAGAAGCTGGGCGTCCGCATCCTGGGCGTCTATCCGCCGTGCCTTCAGGGCGAGGTTTATGAGGACCATCCCGACTGGCGCCGGATCGCGACCAATACCACCGAGATCCCCCAGATCGACATGAAGAAGTATCCACACGGCGGGATGCTCTGCCTGCTCGGCCCCTACGGCGATTTCTTCATCGACGTCCTCGCGGAGATCCTCACGAAGTATCCCGACGTCGACGCCTTCAGCTTCGATGGGCTGCACTACGGCGGCGTCTGCTATTGCCAGCACTGCCGGGCCAATTACCGCAAGGCCACCGGTGCCGAGATCCCCAAGACCGACATGAACGACCCCGCCTTTCGCCGCTATCAGCACTGGGCCGACCGCCGCATGGAAGACCTGGTCCGCCGGATGCAGAAACGGCTCAAGAGGATCAAGCCCGACGTCGCCCTCGTCACCTGGACGACCAACGCCGGCCGGTTCGGCCATTTCCTCTCGATCCCGCGGAACATGCCCGCGCGGATGAACCTCCTGCTCGATGCGCCCGACCAGGAGTTCTGGCTCGACGAGACCAACCGGGGCACGACCATCGTGCCGGCGTTCGCCAATGCGTATATCTGGGCGACCACCAACCACCGGACGGCCTTCAGCGAGCCCTATATCCTCAGCCACGGCAATCCCTACGGCAAGGATAGCTTCCCGCCGCAGGAGATCCTCCGCCGCATGCTGCTGACCCTCACCTACGGCGCAGAGCCCAGCATCGCCGTCGGTCAGCCGCCCAACCTGCAGGACGAGCTCTACGCCTGTCTCGACGAGGTGCAGCGGCGCAAGCCCTGGCTCACGCACAAGAAGCCCGAGCCCTGGGCGGCGCTGGTCATGAGCGACAACACCCGCAACTTCTACGGACGCGAGGCGGGCCGGGTCGAGGAGCGTTACATGGCGAACGTCTTCGGCGCCTTCCGCGCCGGGGTCGAGGAGCATCGGGTGCTCAACGTGATCAACGACTGGAACCTGAACCCCACGGACCTCGCGCCGTACAAGGTGCTCGATCCTGGCCAACACCGCATGCCTCGACGACGCCCAGGCCGCCGCGATTGCGCAATTCGTCGAGCGCGGCGGCGGCCTGGTGGCCAGCCTCGATGCCTCGCTGTTCGACGAATCCGGCAACCCGCGACCGAACTTCGCGCTGGCCCGCGTCTTCGGGGTCGAGCACCGCGGGCCGATCGCCGCGTCGGGCCGCCGCGAAGAGCTCGACGTCAACTTCCTCAAGTCCATCGGGCCGGACTACTGGGAAAAGCGCAAGAACGTGTTTGACTTCAAGCAGGACGTCGGCTCGTTCCTCAACCGGGGCCGCATGCCGACCTACGTGGGCTCGCAGAGCGTCACCTTCAAGGGACCCGCCGTGCGGGTCGTCCCGACAAGCGCGACGGCCCAGGTGGTCGGCACCCTGCGGCTGAAGTCGGACGAGGGTGCGGGGACCGCCGAGGTCCCGGGCGTGGTCGCCCACACGTTCGGCCGGGGACGCGTCGTCTACTTCGCGGGCGGATTCGACGCCGCGTACTATCTTTATGCGTATCCTTACCAGCGCCTGCTGCTGGCCAACGCGATCGACTGGGCGGCTTCCGGCCCTGCGCCGATCACTGTCGAGGCGCCGATGTGCGTGCATTCGACCCTGATGCGGCAATCGAAGGGCGGGTCGGAGCGGCTCATCGTCCACCTTTACAGCGACCTGAATACGACGGCCTTCCACGCGATGCCCGACGACGACGTGCCCCTCCGCGAGGAGGTCGTGCCGATCCACGACATCCGGGTCACGTTCGCGCCGGGTTATCGATTGGGCCGGGTCCACCTCGAGCCCGAAGGGCGAGACCTGAAGGTCGAGCCCACGCCCGGCGGGCCGAGCGTCGTCGTCCCTCGGCTCGACGTTCATGCGATGGTCGTGGCGGAGCTCGATCGAGCCGGACTCGAAACGAAAGGTGCTTCGGCCGGAGACCCGCGGCCGCCGTCTCAGCGGGGTCTGGGACATGCGCCGAGCACGGAAGCCGACGGGATGATCTCCGGAAACGGCGGACCCTCAACGCCCGGCAAGACAGGCCGCCCCGTGCGACCGGCGCTGGCGGTGATCGACGATCGCGCCACCCAGGATCGCCATGCCGAGCATCACCAGGCTGGAGGGTTCGGGGACCGACAGCCGCGTAAACGGGACATTGACCGGCATCGCCGCGGGCGTGTAGACGCCGTTGACGCTCGACTCCCAGCAATTTAAGGATGTCTCACCCATGGCCGCGTGAAGTATGACGCGGCCGCGCCGCGATCGGTCGTAGGGCGGCGCCGAACAATCGGCGGGATCGAGAGGCCCACTGGGCGTTTACGACCGAACCTGTCCCGACAAGACCGCCGTTTACCTATCTCACTACAGGGGTTAGTGTCAGGCGAGCACGTCTGCATCTGCCTCGCCTGACCCCATGTTCTGACGAGTCTCTTGACGAGCCGTCCGAGACTTCGTCCGGCGGAAGTACGCAAATCCTCCGAGCGCGCCGAGGAGGCCGACCAAGAGATTCGATGGTTCCGGGACAGACTGGGGGCTTACGAGACCCTCGAATCCGGGATTGGACTGGATGTTGAAATTGTCAGTCCCCGTGTAAGTGCCCTGTTCCCCATAGGCGAACCAAGGGATCGACGTGGGCAGCGTCGTATCCGTGGAATGAACAAGGAAGCCGTCCTGCGTTGTGCCGAACGGTATCGGGAAGGTGTTATTATCGATCCAGGTGAGGTTATAGACCAGGGAAGATCCCCCGTAGGGGGCATTGCTCCAAGCGTCGAAGTGAGTGTCGAATCCCGCCGGGCTTCCAGCGATGGTGTTTCCGCTATCCATCATGACGCCGAAGAAATAAATGCTATTGATGCCGTTGAGGTTGTTGGTCACGGAGAAGTCAAGAGTGTAGTCGCCGGACGTACCGGTCACAGTCTCGGTGATGATTGGCTCGGCAAACAATTGCCCCGTGCACGTTGCTACGAATGCCATCACGGCCATCATAATCCCGAATCGAATCCTTAATGCTCTCATGTTGCGATCTCCCATTGTCGGTGAAGTCAAATCCGATCGGCGGCGAGGACCGATCATCGTCCGACGCGACCACCCTTGGGTGCGACGAAGCCGGGTCGCGGTGGCCGTGCGGCCCCGGACCATTCTCGCAGGCTCTCCCACGCAAGCCCGCGTCCATGCCTCGCGGGACAGTATTGTAAAGGTTCCGGGCGCAATGGCAACAATGTTGCAAAATATTAACATAAAGGCTTTGCGAAATTATATTATGTATTTCCTTGGATTTACACGATCGACAACGAGCGCGGCGCGGCGGCGGCCGATCGCGCCGCTCCCGGTCTGCGGGGGGATGCTGGGATGGGACGGGTTACGGAGTTGGCGGAGCGATCAATTCGCGAGTCCAGAAGATGAAGTCGGTCTTGGCAGGCTCGCCGCCGGCCGCACGCACCAGAGAGGCGATCTGGCCCCGATGGTAGAACGAGTGGCCGTAGATGTGGGCGAGGACGTCAACGACCACGTTGCGGAACCGCGTGCCTTCGCTCGTCAGGTAGTCGAAGGCTCGCTCCAGCTCCGGCTCGTCCAGGCGCGCGAAGTAGTCCGACCAGTTCCGCTCCATGACCTCGAGCTCGGCCAGGAGACCGTCGTATGTCGCATCCGTCGGGAAGAGGTTCGCGGGCCGATCGACCGGGGCGCCGAAGCGATTGAGCCAGGCCTGACGCGCGGCGATTATGTGACTCATCAGGTTCATCGCCTTCTGAAAGGGCTCCGAGCGACGCCCTTCCTCCGGCACGGTCTCGAACGACGCCAGGACCTTGCGATGGCTGTCCTTCTCATACTCAAACCAGCGTCGATACTGTTCGACTTGCGTGGGGATCATGATAACCTCGGATCTGAGAAACTGGCCTCCCTCCTCTTGATGGGGGAGGGTTGGGGTGCGAGTGAATGCAGCCCCCCATCCGGCCCTTGGAACGCTGACGAAATAACTCCCATGCCAAACGCTTTTCAAGCCTTGAAACGTAGAGCGAGTGACGGGGAAATCGGGAAGTTATTTCGTCAGCGTTCCTCTGGGCCACCTTCCCCCACAAGGGGGGAAAGGAAACACATGGTGTCACCACCAGATATTCCACCGATAGACCACATAGAGGCACGCGACAACACCGATGATCAACCACCACGGCTTGGGGGCCGCCGGCGCATCCTCCTTTGAGATGTACCGCTCGCAATATGGGCACCGCTCGGAATCCTCATGGATCTCGCGACGACAATGCGGGCAGGAGATGGTCGGCTCCTCGTCGTCGTCATATTCCGGGTACTCCGGATCCTCGTCATTCCACAGGTCTTCCGGATTGTACAGACGAGGCATCGTCCAGCTCCCACTTCCTTCCAGGTATCCTCGATCGATCTCCGGCTTGCAAGGCCGGTTCGAAACCCGGACCATGCTCTTGGGAGATCTCCCATTCTATCGGATAAAGCGACCGATCGGTGAACGGCCTAGCGAGAAATCAGGTGACTTCCCATGATGCGGATCGAGAATGTTGACATCGCCAGTCCGGCGTTCAAGGCCAACCCGTATCCGTTCTACGCCCGCCTACGCGCCGAGGCGCCGGTTTTCCGAGTGACCCTGCCAGACAAGCGGCCCGCCTGGCTGGTGACACGGTACGACGACGTGGTCGCGGTGCTCAAGGACGGCCGGTTCATCAAGGAGAAGCGGAAAGTGATGTCGCCGGAACAGGCGGCCCGGGACCCGTGGATCCCCGGCATGCTCAAGCCGATGGAGCGCAACATGCTCGATCTCGACCCGCCCGATCATACGCGGTTGCGGGGCCTGGTGCACAAGGCGTTCACACCGCAAATGATCGAGAACCTGCGCGATCGCGTGCAGACGCTGACGGACCGGCTCCTTGACGCCGCTCAGAGTCGTGGGCACATGGACTTGATCCGCGACTATGCGCTGCCGCTGCCGACGACCATCATCGCCGAGATGCTGGGCGTACCGGCCCGGGAGCGGACGAAGTTCCAGCGCTGGTCCAACACGATCGTGACGGCGATGCCGACCACATGGGGACTCTTGAGAACCCTGCCGTCCCTGTACGCATTCCTGCGTTACATCCGAAAACTCATCCGAGTCCGCCGCTCGGTTCCTGGCGATGATCTGACCAGCGCGCTGGTGCAGACGCACGAGGCCGGCGACCGCTTCAGCGAGGATGAGCTGGTGGGGATGATCTCCCTGCTGCTGATCGCCGGCCATGAGACGACCGTCAACCTGATCGGCAACGGGGTACTGGCCTTGCTCGAACACCCGGAATCGATGGATCAACTGCGGAACGACCCGACCCTGATCAAGTCAGCCGTCGAGGAGCTGCTGCGCTACAATGGCCCGCTGGAGACCGCGACTGAGCGGTTCGCAAGCGAGGACGTGACCATCGCCGGGGTCACCATCCCCCGTGGCGAGATGGTCTTCGCCGGGGTTGCGTCGGCCAACCGGGACGATCGGCAGTTCGATCGTCCGGATGAGCTGGACCTCGAGCGGGAGCCGAACCGGCATCTCGCCTTCGGGCTGGGCGTGCATTACTGCCTGGGCGCACCGCTCGCCCGGCTGGAAGGGCAGATCGCCATCAACACGCTGCTGCGACGAGTGCCCGACTTGCGGCTGGCCGTCCCGGTGGACCGACTGCAATGGCGGCCAGGGCTGGTGCTGCACGGCATGAAGGCGTTGCCCGTAGCATTCGCCCGGCGGTCTGCCCTCACCTTGCAGAACGTTTCCAATTGATTGAGGCAGCCCAGCAACCGGAGAAGAAGTCATGAGCCGAATTCCTGCGCAATGCGCGGCCGCCTGGCTGATCCTTGTCTTTCCCGCGTTCGCCGGGCCGGACGAGAATGATGTTTACGTGCTGAGGGATCCGGAGCATACACTGCAAGAGGTCGAGAAAGCCTATGCCGAGATGCCCCCCGTCGAGTATCACCCGCCCGTGGACCGCTGGAAGAACCTGCCGATCGCGGCCTCGGTGCTGGGCAAGGGCGAAGGGACGTTACGAATCGTGATGCTCGGCGACAGCATCGTCAACGACACCAGCCGGTCGCGTTGGGACGACCTGCTCCGGAAAGCCTATCCGAACTGCCGGATCGATCGGACGACCTGCGTGCGAGGCGGGACCGGTTGCTGGTGGTTCAAGGAGCCGGCGCGGCTGAAGCGGTACGTCCTGGACCTCAACCCGGACTTGCTGATCATCGGCGGCATCAGCCACAAGGACGACGTCGACTCGATCCGCGACGTGATCCACGGCGTCCGCAAAGCCCGTCGCTGCGACATCCTGTTGATGACCGGAGCGTTCGGGACGATCGATCCGCGCGACGATAAGCAATGGCGGTCCGAAATCGACCCGAAAGGGACCGATTACCGCGCCCGGCTGAAACGGCTAGCGGACGAGGAGAAGACAGGCTTCCTGGACATGACGGGAATCTGGGGGCGCTACATCCGGGAATCCGGCAAGGCCCTGGATTGGTTCAAGCGCGACCCGATCCACGCCAACATCCGCGGAGAGCAGATCCTGGGCCACATCCTGGCGGCCCACCTCGCGCCGCCGGTGCATGAGAGATGAATCGAGGGCCCCATGCCAAAGTCCTTGGATTTCCAGGAATCGAGCCGCAACGGACCTCTGGTCTTCCAAGTCTGGAGGGTTTCCGCATGGCCCCGCGTCCTACGCATCACGATCCGGAGGGCCGACGTGCCGGGATGGTCCTACTCTTCTTGTGGAGTGGTCTACCTGGATGAGCGACGCGTGGCCTTACTCATAGGCGGGCGGCCCAGGACGATCGTCCCTCAGGCCGGGTGAGCGAGTAATCCGCGTGTGGCTCACGAACGTGGGGGCGGCCGATCGAAGTCACACGAAACGTCCACGTCGAGGAAGGACAAGCCTATCGATATCCGTTGCGGGGCCGAAATTGAAAAACGAGGGAGGACTCTACGTTATCTTGTTCCTCATCAGCCTGGTTTATTTCGTCGTCGGTATGGCTGCCTGCCTCATGCTCCCCCTGTTGCGTCCGGCGGCCTCGGCACTCCTCGGGAGCGTGTATGTAGATACGTCCCTGATCAGTGACCGACTCTTCCCCTTCCTGAATCGCCTGGTGAAAGGCATGACGTCCGAGATCTTCGGAATGGTCCTGGGGATGATCCTCGTTGCCAGGATGACACGAACCATCCGCGCCGCAATGGGTCGGCGGTTCCACTATTATCTGGAGGAGGAGTGAGAATCCCCCTCCCACCACGATTCCTCAGAATCCCGCGCGTCACGAATCCAGGTCCGACGACCGGCCTCAACGGCCGGGCCGTCGGGCAGGCGGAGGATGAGTGCGATGCCATCCTGCTGGGCGACCGCCACATGGCGGCCGTCCGGCGCCAGGGCGATCGCCCAGCACGGCGCCGAGAGGTCCCACTCGTGCAGCCGATCGCCCGAAACGACGTCGTAAACGCACACCGCCGGCCGCGACGGCAGCCGCCCGGCCTTGTCGAAGATCTGGTCGGCCGCGATCAGCCGCTTCCCATCAGGCGTAAAAACCATCGAGAATCCCAGGCAATCGTTGATCGGATGCGCTCGGTCGAGAAGCCGAGGAGGTTCCGGGTCGGATGCAAGGCCCTGGGCTTCGCGCCGGAGATGTCCCACAACTGAGTCCCCCCGTTGGTCCCCGCGGCCAGGATCTTGCCGTTCGGCGAGAAGGCGACCGAGGAAACCGGCCAGCCGGTGCCCGGGATGACGGCCCGCTCGCGGGGCTCGAGGCCGGCCAGGACCCAGAGCCGGATCGAGTGTCTCGGGCCGCTGAAGGCCAGGTGAGCGCCGTTGGGAGAGATCGCCGCCACGGCGAACCACTGCTCGTCACCATCGAGCACCAGCCGTTCCTTGGGCTCGGGACCCCGCATGTCCCAGACCCGGACCTTGTGATCGTTGTAACCCGCGGCCAGGGTCTCGCCGTCGGATGCGAAGGACATCGACCGGATCCCCTGGAACGCCTGCGGAGTGGAGATCTCCAAGGCGAGCCGGCTCGAGGCCGCTGACGTCCCACATCGAGGGTGCTGTATTGATGTCGCCGCCACAGATGAGCATCTTGCCACTCGGATTGAAGGTCAACGAACCGGTCGGGCCGACGTCGATCTTGGTCCTGGGCGCGTGGAGACGCGAGAGATTTCGGGCGTCGGACAGGTCCCAGATCCGTACGAACTCGGCGTCGCTGACCGCGAGCTTGGTCCCGTCGGGAGAGAAGGCAATGCCGCCCAGGCCGCCGATCGGACCATTCGGCTTGAGCCTCTCCCGCAGGCTCGGCAGCCGTGAGGTCCCAGGTCCGGACCAGGTGGTCGCCGCCGCCGGAGAAGAGCGTCTTGCCGTCCGGGCTGAAGCCCAGCACGCCGGTGACCGGCCCCTCGTGCGCCGGGAAGGCCGCTCGCTCCGCCGGCTCGCCGCCCTTCAGGTCCCAGAGGCGGATCCACCCGCCGGGCTGGGCCGCGGCGAGCGTCTTGCCGTCCGGGCTGAAGGCCACCATGGCACGCTCCCTGAGGCCGTACATCGCGGCACCGGGCCGCTTCCCGGGCAGGTCTTGCCGGCGGGCCGAACCTCGAGTCGGCCCCGATCCGCCGGTTCGGACCGGGACAGGTCCCAGAGGCGAACATCGCCGTCCTGTTCGAGGGCCGCCAGGGTCTTGCCGTCCGGGGAGAACGCGACCGAGATCAGGCCATGCCGTGGCTGAGCCATCATCGGAGGTTGGTGCACCGGCTGGTTCGGACCGCCCCCGAGCCGAACGGGCGGCAGGGGAGCGACGTCGGCGGCCTCGGACTGCTTGAGCACAGCCTTCTCCCGCGGTGCGGCGCCGGTCAGGTCCCAGAGCCGGGCGGACCCGTCCTCCAGGCCGGCCAGGGCGAGGATCTTGCCATCGGGCGAGAACGTCAGCGAACGGACCTGCTGGTTGATGCCCGGCAACACGCCGCGATCGAGGCCGGCTGGGCGCCGGACATGTCGAAGAGCTCGACGCTCCCGGCATCGCCGGCCACGGCGAGCATCTTTCCATCGGGCGAGAAGGCCGTCGCGTGGATGCGGTTGTTGAACTTGTTGACCGTGCCGTGGGTCGGCAGGAGGGTCGGCCCTTTCGGCGGCGTGAGACTCATGTCCCAGAGGAAGAAGTCTCCATACGCACCGCCGGAGGCCAGCCAATGACCGTCGGGCGAGAGCGCGACGCAGTTGACGAACGCACGATGTCCGGCCAGAGCTCCGAGCGGTTGAAGGGTCTGCAGCATCCCAGAGGCGGACCTTCTGATCTTGATCCGCGACGGTGGCCAGGAGCTTACCGTCGCGGCTGAGCGCCAGGCCGCGCACCTCGCCGGCATGCCGGCCCCGCACCTCGCCGAGGACGGCCACGACGTTCTTGGGCAGGCCGTCGATCCGCTTGTCGCGCGGGATATCCTCGGCTCGCAACGCATCGAGCGGCGACCGCGGCGCTTCCGCCTTGGCACCGCGGCCTATCGGCGCGACCGGCTTCCGGGGCTTGCGGGAGCCCTGCGGCACCTCCGGGATGAATCGCCAGGCCGGCCGCCGTGACGACCGTACCGAGGAACAGGACGACGCCCGCCGCGATCCGCAATCGGGTCAGCCACATGGCTCGGAGAACTCCTTGAGTCGAGGTGAGCGTCAGCGCGGAGATCGTGCCGGCCGCGGCGCTGCCGCGGGCGACCAGCACCGCCATCTTGACCGTGGAAGTGAGCAGAGATTCGGCGATCGCCGCCCGCGCGGAACTCGCCGACAGCGCGGCGGCCATTCCTCCGGAGACCGGTGCCAGCCCGCGACGGATCAACCGGCCTCGCAGCCGCTCGCGCCCTCGCGACTGCCGGCTCTTGACGGTCCCGACCGGCCAGCCGAGTCGACGGGCGGCCTCCTCATGGGTCAGGCCCTCCAGGTCGCAGAGCACCACGGCCTTGCGAAAGGCTTCCGGCAAGTCGGCCGACTTCCTCGTGGATCGCGACGTCCCGCTCGTCGGGGACTCCGCCCGATCTCGCCCTCGGATCGCGTCGACATCTCGGCGCTCTTGCGCTCGTGGACGCGCCGCTTCATGGCCAGGGCCCGGGCATGAGTCGAGACCCGCAAAGCCACGGCATGGAGCCACGGACCGAGCGAATCCCGCACCCGCAGCAATCTCGCCTTGTGGACCAGGACGAGGAAGACGGCCTGGAAGGCATCCTGGGCGTCGTGCTCGTCGCGCAGCGCCGCGCGGCAGACGCGCAGCACCATCGGTCCGTGCCGCTCGACCAAGGCCGCGAACGCCAGCTCGGCGGAATCATCCCGACCCGGACCGGTTCGTGAACCGCTCCAGAAGCTGATGGTCCGTCAGCTCGGCGGCCACGCCCTCGCTGAAGATCGCACGGATGTACCGCAAGACACTGCTGTTCTGTTCGATCGCCATGAGATGGATCTCCGGACGGCTCTGCCACGAGACCCCTGTAATGCCGCGAAGCCGCCCGATGGTTCCCACATTCTTTCCCGATCCGAGATTCCCGGACAGGAATTGTCCAGCGCCGATCAAAGTTCCGCCACGAGCCTCCATGCGGCGATGGAAAACAATCCTCTAACGTCATGCGCAAACAGGGACTTGGACATCTCGTTCGCTTCGGCGCAGCAGTTGCTCCATGGGCACCCACGGCACCGAGGCGGACACAGAGCCTGCACCCGGTTCATCGATCGAGGAGCTTAACTGATGATCAGTCTCACGTTCGCGGCGGACGTTCCTGGCCCGAGGCATTCAGGGCGCGGGCCTCATTGGCCTGGCAACGTGGCCCGCCCGGGCCTTTGCCGGTCGCAGGCGAAGGGCCGGACGCCGCCGAACTGGCCGGCAAGGCGGTCGGCTTCCTCCGGCCCCGCCAGGGGAGCGATGGAAGCTGGTCCGGCGAACGGGAACCGGGCATCACGGCGCTCGTCGTGACGGCGATGCTGCGGTCCGGACGGATCACGCCCGACGATCCGGCCGTCATCAAGGGGCTGACCTTCCTCGAGAAGTACATCGGCCCGAAAGGCGGGCTGTCGGAGGCACCTCACTCGGTCTACACGACCTCGGTCGCACTCATGGCCTTCCACGAGGCCAATCGCGGCGGGCGTTACGATCGCATCATCAAAGGAAGCCAGGAGTTCCTCAAGACGACCCAGACCGACGAGGGAGAAGGCAAAGGCCGGGACGACCCGGCCTATGGCGGCCTGGGCTACGGCGGCGGCAACAGTCGCCCGGACCTCTCGAACACCGCGTTCTTCATCGAGGCCCTTCGCGACTCCGGCCTGCCTCCCGACGATCCGGCGCCTCCAGAAGGCGCTGATCTTCGTGTCGCGATGCCAGAACCTCAAGAGCGAGTTCAACGACCAGCCGCGGGCCGGCAAGGTCAACGACGGCGGCTTCGTCTATAACCCCGCCGCCGGGAGTGAGGGCGGAGCGGGAGGACGCGGAGGCGGCCGGGGCAAGGCCGCCAAGGCCGCCGATACCGGCCTCCGCTCCTACGCGGGAATGACCTACGCGGGCCTCAAGAGCATGATCTACGCGGGCCTCACCCAGGACGACCCCCGCGTCAAGGCGGCCATCGACTACATCAAGAAGAACTACACCCTGGATGAGAACCCCGGTCAGGGCCAGCGCGGGCTCTATTACTACTACCAGACGTTCGCCAAGGCCATGGCCCTCCTCGGCAAGCCGACGCTCGTGGACGCTCAGGGCAAGGAGCACAACTGGCGGGCCGAGCTCGTCGCGGCCCTGGCCAAGCGTCAGACCGCCAACGGCAGTTGGGTCAACCGGGATGACCGCTTCATGGAAGGCGATCCGCATATCGTGACCTCATTCGCGCTGCTCGCCCTGGCCAACACGCGGGCGAAAGCCTGAAACCTCGGTCGCGCCATGGTACGACCAGGATCGCAGCCGATGGCGAGGAAGACGCTTGCGTCGACCGGTGCTGTGCTTCATGCTGATTCTTCTCGACTCCTACGATGTTCCGCGCCTTGTCAACGCACTCATGCGGGGTCGAGAAGAATCCGGGGAGGCACCATCGATGAACCATTACGTCGCATACTCTTGCGCGCTTGATGATCCTGATTGCCTGCGGACTGGGATGTTTCCCGCCTGTCGCCATCGCGCAGAATCCGGCAACCAGTCGAAAGCCCCCGAACATCCTCTTCATCTTCAGCGACGACCATGCCTATCAGGCCATCAGTGCCTACAATGACCCGCGCCGGCTGATCGAGACGCCGCACATCGATCGCCTGGCCAGGGAAGGGATGCGCTTCGACCGCTGCGTCGTGCCGAATTCCATCTGCGGGCCCAGCCGGGCCTCGGTGCTGACCGGGAAATACTCCCACCGCAACGGCTTCTACAACAACACCAACAGCCGGTTCGACGGCTCGCAAGCCACGTTCCCCAAGCTGCTGCACGGCGCCGGCTACCAGACGGCGATCGTCGGCAAGTGGCACCTCGTCACCGACCCGACCGGCTTCGACGAGTGGCACATCCTGCCGGGCCAGGGCGTGTACTACAACCCGCCCATGATCCATAACGGTCAGAAGGTGCAACACCAGGGCTATACCACCGACATCATCACGGATTCGAGCATCGCGTGGCTGAAGAAGTCGCGACAAATCGAAGCCGTTCTTGCTGATGTGCCAGCACAAGGCACCCCACCGCGAGTGGCTGCCGGCGCTCCGCCACCTGGGCCACGACAAGGATCGCTCCTACCCCGAGCCGCCCACGCTCTTCGACGACTATTCCGGTCGCGGCAAGGCCGAGCACGACCAGGACATGACGATCGCCAAGACGATGAACGACGTCGATCTGAAGCTGACGCCCCCCAAGATCCTGACGCCCGAGCAGCGCAAGGCCTGGGACGCCTACTACGAGCCGCGCAACGCCGCCTTCCGCAAAGCCCAACCTCAGGGCAAGGACCTCGTCCGCTGGAAGTATCAGCGATATATGCACGACTACCTCGGCTGCATCAAGGCGGTGGACGAGTCGGTCGGACGGCTGCTGAAGTTCCTCGACGACGAGGGGCTCGCCGAGAACACCATCGTGGTCTACACGGCCGATCAGGGCTTCTACCTCGGCGAGCACGGCTGGTTCGATAAGCGATGGATCTTCGAGGAATCGCTCGCGGACGCCGCTCCTGGTGCGGTGGCCCGGCGTGGTGAAGGCCGGCGGCACCAGCAAGAGCCTGGTCTCGAACATCGACTTCGCCGAGACCTTCCTCGACGCGGCCGGCGCTGCCGGTCCCGGCCGAGATGCAGGGCCGGAGCCTCGTCCCGCTGCTCAAGGGCCAGACGCCCGCGGACTGGAGGATCGCGTTCTACTATCAATATTATGAATATCCCGTACCGCACCACGTCCGCCCGCATTACGGCGTCGTGACCGACCGCTACAAGCTCGTCCGCTTCGACCGGCCCGACGTGGACAGCTGGGAGCTCTTCGACCTCGCGACGGACCCGCACGAGCTGCGCAACGTGTACTACGAGCCCGCTTATCGAGCCGTGCTGGACGACATGAAGGACAAGCTCGAACGCCTGAGAGCGGAGCTGAAAGTCCCGGCGGAGCCGCCCAGGGAAGCCTTTGGTCAAAAGCCGTTGCAGTAGCGATCCGTGAAGGCGATCCATGGGCCGAGCGCGTCGGCGCCGGCGGAAGACACTGGCTCGATGCGGGTGAGCAAACCTCAATAGTCCGGCTCGAGCTCGGCGACCGGCTTCTTCTTCTCGCCGGAGACGGGGAGTCCCGGCGTCTCCGAGACCCGTCCCAGGCAGCGATCGAAGGTGGCGACCGCGATCGCGAACAGGGCCGCGGCGATCCCCCCGTGGACCACGATCCAGAAGAAGGTCCCGATCCAAACGCCCTCCGCGACTGCCTGGCCCGATGTGTAGTTCGGACCCGACGGCCATCGTGGCGAAGGCCACGCCGTAGAGCGGGCTCCCCATGACGGCGGGCATGAGCGAAATCGATCGTTGTTCGGCTCTCCTCCCATCGAACAAGAGGAAGATCAGGATCACCCAACCGATCGAGAACACGACATACGCGGCGACGCAGAGGGCGACGGCTCGTCCCAGCCGGCTCACCCAGGTCGCCAGCACAGGCCCAGGCTGGTAATCGCCGCGCCATAGGCCGAGATCAGCCCGAGCAGTCCGATGTAAGCGAAGATGCGGCCACTTCCCGGGACCAGGAGACCGGCCGTCACGGCCGGCCAGACCAGGATGTGACGGACCTGCCGGAAGGCGCCCCACCACTTCCCGGCCAGGATCGATCGCGTCGAGAGCGGGGTGGTGAGGAGCACGTCGAGGCTCCCGCGCGTGCGCTCCTCGGCCAGGCTGGTCGCGGCGCTCACGCTCAGGAGCAGCAGGCCCACGGCGACCTGGAACACGTTCATCGCCGCGACCAGCCCCGCGTCCAGTCGCGACTTGGCCATGAGTTGCAGCGACAGCACGATCCAGAG
The DNA here is from genome assembly GCA_963842405.1 of uncultured Isosphaeraceae bacterium. Lineage (GTDB taxonomy): Bacteria > Planctomycetota > Planctomycetia > Isosphaerales > Isosphaeraceae > CAVZRC01. The sequence goes on from CAWJGW010000014.1 coordinate 72,931, forward strand.
CACACCGAAGCCCGAGTACAGCAGCCAGGCCACGCGCAAGAAACGCGACGGCTTCGACCGGTGCCACTCCCGCCACAGGACCGGGTTGCCGTCCAGCGACGGGCCGGGAAGCCGGGGAGCCGGGCAGTCGCGGGAAACGGAACGCGAAACGACCGCGGCGGGGCGTTGTCCCCGACCGGCCGGCCTGCTTCATGGCCACCCCTCGGATCCGCAAGGTCGCCAGCCCCGCGAGCAACCCGGAGACGATGAGGCAACCGCCCAACAACCCCAGATAGGCCGTCCAGCCGACCTTGCCGGGGTCCATGTAGGGTGCGTAGGCGAGGTAGTAAGGGTTCGAGAAGATCGCGCAGTTCCAGAGGAACGGCGTCGCGGCCGGAGGAGGTGCTGATCGAAGGGAGAACGACGCGATGGCCACCCACGACCGGGCTGCACAGCCAGAAGATCAGGATCAAATACGTGAGCATCAGCACTTCATGGGTCTTGCGGCCCCAGACCGACAGGGTCATCGCCAGCGAGCAACCCAGCACGCCGCAGCCGATGGTCGCGAGGAACGAGCCGCCCAGCGCCAGTCGGGTCGATCCCACCGAGCAGGCCCGCCAGCGCCGTGATCGGCAAGACGCAGGCGATCAGGCTCAGCACCGGCACCAGCCGCACGCCCAGCTTGCCCAGGACGATCTCGGCGTTCGACAGGTCGGTCGCCAACATGTGGTCGAGCGTGCCCCGCGCCTTGTCCAGGCAGACAGCACCCGCGGTGGCCGCCGGCGCCGCCAGCAGCACCAGCGTCAGCTCGATGGTGACGACCGTGAGGTACAAGGCCTCGCCGTAGTTCGCCATCTGCTGGATCGAGACGGTTTGGTCCGGCCGATTGTTATGAGTCGTATTATGCCAGACGATCATCATCCCGACGAGCATCGTGCCCACAAACAGGGTGCGCAAAGCGTAGAGCTGCCACCGTCGCGTGGTCGTCAGCCACTCGTAGACGAAGACCGGTCCCGGTCCCAATCGCAGGTGCACGGCGAAGCCTCCCGGAGCAAGAATCCCTCGGCTCCCGATTCTTCGCATCGATCCGTGTATTGATTGTTTCAGGACATTCCGACGGTTGTCAAACGCGGGCCTTCGTGGATTTCGACCCGCGCCCCGTGGCGGCATACGTGTCGCGGTAGACAATCCCCTCGGCTTGAGTGACCCGGTCGATCCGGCTACGATGAGAGGGAGAAACGAAAACCGAATGGAGGTGAACCATGAGCGGAAAACGTTGGAACGATGGAAGTGGTGGACGACCTGGCCGCGCGGACTCGGGAGCGGCGAGCAGTACCTGGACGAGCAGGCCGATCGCAACGACAGTGGCTCCGAGCCCACTGGGAGGAGATTCTCCCCCAGGCGCGGGGGAAATCCGTGGCCGTGGCCGGGCAGGAAGCCTTCATCGCCGACACGGATGAGGAGGCCCGGGCCAAGGCCCAGGCCGCACACCCCGAGGATGAGGGCCTGGTTTACACGGGTGCTCGGCCCGCGACCAGCGTCTGGCCGATAACCTGACGGTCATTCATCTCGGACGACGACCCGCTCGTGGACGCGCAGGCTCGGACCCAGGACGAGCGGTTCAAGCGCAACAGCTCGACTGGCTGCAAACCCACTGGGGTGACCTCTTGCCCCAGGCATGGGAAAGTATGTCGTCGTGGCTGGAGAGGAACCCTTCGTCGCCGATCAGTGCGAGGATGCCTGGGCCATGGCCAGGGCCGCACATCCGGAGGACGACGGCGCCTTCTGCCATTACATCTCCCCCAAGCAAGGGCCTCGCATATATGCGTATCGTGGGTGAATGGCTTGTCGGTGACGGATGGTGTGAAACGCCCTGTCGTACGGGCTAAGGTGCGGGCCGTTGACGGGACCTTGCAACCTGGTGATGTTCCTGATCGACTGCGGTGCCGACCGCACCGTCTTCAGTGCATACCTCTTGGGTAACTTGAATCTACTTCCAATCCCGACGCCGGCAGGCATGAGCCTCGAGGGGGTCGGCGGAGTTGTGAGATTCGTGGTGGTGAAAACCGTCGTGGAATTGCCCCGCGACGATGGAACAACGTCCAAGATCAACGGCCAGTTCGCCGCTTTCACCGACACCGCGGACGAGCGACCTGAGCATCCTCGGCCGCGACATCCTCGGCCATTACGACCTGATCCTGGGCCGCGAGTATGGCGAAGTCCTGCTACTGTTCCCTCCTCACCGATATCGCGTCGCCCTTGCGTAACTTCAACGACGGACGCCACGGCAACCAGGGCGTCGCCCTCACCGCGACCTCCCGAAGAGCACGATCCACCAAACCCGAGGATTCGTCGATGCATCCGATGAGATCGCTTGCCTCCCGACTGACGATCGCGATCGCCCTCGTCGTCATCCTCGAAGGCCGAGGCCCGGCGAGCGCCGCGGAGATCGACCTGAGCCACGCCATGGTCGTCGTCCCGGACGGGATGTCGGGGCCGGAGAACAAGGCGGTGCGGCTCCTGGTCGAGGAAGTGCGGGCGCGGACGGGGATCACCTGGGACGTGTCGCTGCGATGGCCGAGCACGTGCGGTACCGATCATCGCGATCGGGCCGGATCGTCTCCTGCGGGCGGATACCAGCCCGATCCGGGAGCACATCCACCCGCAACCGCCGGCCGGGGATGCCCGGGAGGGCTTCCGGATCCGCACCATGGAGCGGGCCCGCGAGGCACGCCGGCGGTGCTCGTCGCCGGCAATGACGCCCGCGGCGTGCTCTTCGGCGTCGGCCGGCTCTTGCGCGGACTGCATATGAGACCGGGGAAGGTGTCGCTGCCGGAGGGCCTCAACCTGACCTCGGCACCGAAGTACCCGCTCCGCGGCCACCAACTGGGCTATCGCCCCAAGACGAATTCCTACGACGCCTGGGACCTGCCGCAGTGGGAGCGTTACATCCGCGAGCTGGCCGTCTTCGGGACGAACGCGATCGAGCTGATCCCACCCCGATCCGACGATGATGCCGACAGCCCCCATTTCCCCCTGCCGCCCCTGGAGATGATGGCCGGTATGTCCGGGCTCTGCGCCGACTACGGCCTGGACGTCTGGATCTGGTACCCGGCGATGGACGCCGATTACTCCGATCCCGGGACGGTCGAGCACGCGCTCAAGGAGTGGGGCGAGGTGTTCAAGAAGCTGCCCCGGATCGACGCGGTCTTCGTGCCGGGCGGCGACCCCGGCCACACCCGGCCCAGGTTCCTGATGGCACTCCTGGAGAAGCAGGCCGCCAACCTCCGCCGCTACCACCCCGAGCGCGCAGATGTGGGTCTCGCCGCAGAGCTTCTCCCGGGAGTGGCTCGACGAGTTCATCGCGCTTGATGAAGGCCGAGCCGGCCTGGCTCAGCGGCGTGGTATTCGGCCCGCAGGTGCGGGTGAGCCTCCCCGAGCTGAGGAAGGCCATCCCGTCGAAGTACCCGATCCGCGACTACCCCGACATCACGCACAGCCTGCGATGCCAGTACCCGGTCCCCGACTGGGACGTCGCCTATGCGCTGACCGAAGGGCGCGAGGTCATCAATCCCCGCCCTCGGGACGAGGCCACGATCTTCCACGCGTTCGCCGACCAGACCATCGGCTTCATCACGTATTCCGAGGGCTGCAACGACGACGTCAACAAGATCGTCTGGAGTCGCCCTGGGCTGGGACCCGGAGGCCGACGTCCTCGACGTCCTGCGAGATTACGCTCGGTACCTGGCCGGCATGCCCGACCGCGACGCCGAAGGCTTTGCCCAGGGACTCCTGGCCCTGGAGCAGAACTGGCGCGGGCCGCTCCTGACCAATAGCTCGGTCGAGACGACGCTCCAGCAGTTCCGCACGCTGGAGCGTCGGGCCGGGCCGCGCGTCCTGGCCAACTGGCGGTTCCAGCAGGCCCTCTACCGCGCCTATTACGACGCCTACGTGCGCAGCCGCCTCATCTTCGAGACCGACCTCCAGGAGCAGGCGATGCGCCCGGTTGCGCCAGGCCGGCTCGCATGGGCTCGATCGTCGCGATGGACCAGGCCGAGGCGATCCTCGACCGGGCCATCACGCAGCCGGTCGCGGGCGACCTCCGCGCGCGGGTCTTCGAGCTGGGCGAGGCGCTGTTCCAGAGCATTCGCATGCAACTGAGCGTCCCGCGCTACAAGGCGATCTCCGTGGGCCGGGGCGCGAACCTCGACACGATCGACCAGGTCTTGAACGACCGGCTCTGGCTGAAGCGACGGTTCCAGGCCGTGCGCCAGCTCGACACGGAGCCGGCGCGGCTCCGCGAGATCGAGGCGACCGTCGAGTGGACGAACCCCGGGCCCGGCGGGTTCTACGATGATCTCGGCAACCCGCTCCGACGGCCCCACCTGGTCGCCGGCTCGTCGTACGCGAAGGACCCCGCCTCCTTCCACGGCCCGATGACCGCCTTCGACCAGGAGCCCTCGTGGCGCGGCGCCTGGTGCCGGCACGCCGGCACGATCTTCGGCGAGCCGCTCGAGGCGGCGCTACACCGGGCTCGACCGGACCGCGTCGTACAAGGTCAAGATCGTCTACACCGGCGACATGTTCCAGGTGAAGGTGCGGCTGGTCGGCCAACGATTCGATCGAGGTGCACCCGTTCCTGACCAAGCCGAGGGACATGACGCCGGTGGAGTTCGACATCCCCCGCGAGGCGACGCGCAACGGCAGCCCTCACCCTGACCTGGACCGTCGAGCCGGGCCGCGGCGGCAACGGCCGCGGCTGCCAGGTGGCCGAGGTGTGGTTGATCAGGAAGTAGGGCATGACGCATCCGGGAGGACGAGTCGTCGTCAGCCGATCCGGATATCCTCGTCGACCGATTCGAGTCGCATCACTTTACCCAGCGTGACAGTCTCGCGTTCTCGCGGGTAGACTTTCGGAAGAATCGAGTTGCGTCCTGGACGACTAGCGCAAGCCTATTGACCCGCTGATCGAAGAATGGAGGCATGACCGTGAAGACTAGACAGGTCTCGAAGGGCCTGTTAGGCGTCATCATCGTCGCGATCTCGATCGCCTGACTCGCCTCCATCCAGGGGCGATCGCGGACGATCCCTCGCCGACGCCATCCGCAGCCGCGGCCCAAGCCACCGCCCGACCTGGCGAAGTGGGTCCAGGAGATCACCGACGCCGTGCTGGAGAACCACATCGATCCCCCCGCACGACAGCAGATGATTCTCTCGGGGATCAAGGCACTGTACCGGACGGCCGGCATGCCGGTCCCGCTCCGGATTGGCCGGCCGCGTCTCGGCGGTGGCGACGACCCGATCAGCTCGCGGCGATCCTCGCGGATGCCTGGCCGAAGACGATGGCCAAGCCCGTCGCGGTGCAGACGCTCGAGGAAGCCTTGTTCAATGGTCTGCTCGCCGTCGTCCCCGGCGGAGCCGAATTGATCTCGGCCAAGGAACGCAAGGTCATCGAGCAGTTCGAGGGCAACCGATACGTCGGCATCCACATTGCCCTGTCCATGAACGACAAAGAGAAGTTATCGAATATTCACGACGTCTTCCCCGGAGGGCCCGCGGATCGAGCGGGAGTCAAGAAGGACGACCTGATCGAGGAGATCGACGGGGTCGCCACCAAGGGCATGCCACTTCGCGATGTCGTCGAACGACTGCGCGGCGAGGAGGGAACCGACGTCACGATCAAGGTCCGGCAACCGAAGGAGACGAAGTCCCGGACGATGACGATCACCCGCGGCCAGCTCCCGCACGCGACGATCCAGGGTATCCGCAAGCGGCCGAATGGCGACTGGGACCTCCGGTTCGATGGCCTTCCCGACCCGATCGGCTACCTGAAGGTCAGCCAGCATCGAGGCGAGCACTCCGCACGAGCTTCGCAAGCTGGCGCAGCAACTCGAAACGCAGGGAGCTCGGGCACTCATCCTCGACCTGCGCAATGCCGGTCGCACGCACGCGGTCCACCCGGCCGTGATGCTGGCCGACTGCCTGCTGGACCAAGGACCGATCGGTTGCGTCCGGACCGCTCGAGGTGAGACGACCTATCAGGCCGATTCCGATGCCCTCTTCCGCGGTTGGCCGATCGCCGTGCTCGTGGACGCACACAACGTCGGGGACTGCGGAGTGGCTCGCGGCCGGCCTCCAGGACAACCACCGGGCCACGATCGTCGGAACGCCGACCCAGGGCTCGATACGACGTGGTCAGAGGTTCGGTCATGCCAATGCCTCAGCAGAGAACAGGAGTCCGGTCGAGGGTATCCGTCGGCGACGGTTCGTGGTCGATTGAGTTGACAACCGGCTATCTCGCCGCGCGGCGACGGGCGTGCCCTGAGCCGCCCGTACGAGGACACGACCGACACCCCTCCGGAAATCCGCTTACAACCCGTGAAGCCCCAGGAGATCAAGACCGGAGTGAAACCGGATCACGGGATCGCGACCAAACCGGTCCCGCCGATCGGCAGCGTGCCAGGACTCAAGAACTGGCGAGTGCCAGGGCCCAGGCGACCTCTCCGGAACTCGGTTTTCACGACGACCCGTCGATTGAGAAGGCCATCCAGTTACTGCGGGAATCGCTGAAGAAGAACTGAACCGTGGGATGCCGGATCGGGGCGGGAAACATGAGAAAATCGTCATTCCGTCAGATAGCCGGACCGGTCTCCCTGGCGGCTGCGCTGCTGCTTCTCTCGCAGGAAGTCGGCCGCGGTGAAGAGCCCGTTGCGGCGAGCAAGCTGGCTCGGAACGAGTGCGCCAGCCGGTCGCGATGGCCATCGCTGACGGCGGCAAGACGATCCTCGTGGCCAACCGGCGGAGCGGGAGCATTTCGGTCATCGACGCCGCATCCCGGCGCGTGGTGGCCGAGCACGACGTCGGCCGCGGCCTGGCCGACCTCGCCGTCCTGCCCGACGGCCGCTATCTCCTCGCCGTCGATCAAGCCGCGGACGATCTCTTATTGCTGTCCTATCAAGACAGTTCGATACAGGTCCTCGAAAGGCGGAGGGTCGGCCCCGACCCCGTCAGCCTGGTCGTCTCGGCCGACGGATTGTCATGCGTCGTGGCCTCGCTCTGGTCGCGACGGCTGACGTTCGTCGGCCTGACATCTCACGCGCCGGAGGACAAACACCCCGGGCTTTCGATCGCCGGGAGCCTCGACTTGCCGTTCTGTCCGCGGGAACTGGCCGCGTTCCCTGACGGCTCGAAGCTGGTCATCGCCGATGCCTTCGGCGGCCGGCTCGCGGTCGTCGACCTCCGGCGCCGGGCGATCGATTCGGTCCGTTCGCTGCCCGCGCACAACATCCGCGGGCTGGCCTTCTCCCCCGACGGCCGGGCGCTGCTGATGGCGCACCAGGTGCTCAACCGCCTGGCGCAGTCCAGCTTCGATGACGTCCACTGGGGCCTGCTGATCCGCAACCACCTGCGGGTCTTGCGGACCGAAGCCCTGCTGAAGGCCGGCTCGGATACCGCACTCCTCGACGGCGGCCGGCTGTTCGACCTGGGGGACGTCGGCTACGCGGCGGGCGACCCGGGACCGATCGCCATCGACCGACGCGGCAACCTGATCGTCGCGCTGTCGGGCGCCGACGAGGTCGCCATTTCCGCCGGAGTGGGCCAGGGCCCGCGCCGGATCGTCGTGGGACGGCGGCCGGCCGCCGTGGCGGCCAGTCCGGACGGGGAGTTCCTCTACGTCGCCGACAGCCTGGACGACACGATCTCGGTCGTCGCGACCGCGACGGGCCAGCGGCCCGCGACGATCGAGCCTGGGACCTCGGCCCGAGCCGACCGCGGCCGACCGGGGCGAGCGGCTTTATTACAGTGCGAAGGTCTCGCACGACGGCTGGATGAGCTGTCATAGCTGTCACACCGACGGCCACACGAATAATCTCCTGAGCGACACCCTGGGCGACGGCTCGTACGGCGCGGCCAAGCGCGTGCCATCACTCCTGGGCGTCGCCGCGACTGGCCCCTGGACCTGGACCGGCTCCATGGCCCGGCTCGAGGACCAGGTCCGCAAGTCGATCACGACGACCATGCACGGGCCGAAGCCGACCGACGCCCAGGTCGCCGACCTGACCGCCTATCTGAATACACTGGCACCGCCCTCACCGCGGCTCTGGGACACCGATCGCGACGCGACCGCCGTGGAGCGCGGACGCGAGGTCTTCCAATCGCGGAAGTGCGCCGCCTGCCACGTCCCGCCCGAGTACACGTCACCGGAGCGTTACGACGTGGGGCTGGTCAACGAGGTGGGCGAACCACGAGTTCAACCCCCCTTCCCTGCAAGGCGTCAGCCGGCGCGACGCCCTGCTCCACGACGGCCGCGCCCGATCGCTCGAAGAGGTGTTCCAGAAAGAGCGGCATCCCCGGGGCCTCGCGCTGACGCCCCGGGAGATTGCCGACCTCGTCGCGTTTCTCAAGACCTTGTGAAATATGGTTGACGTGTAGGTTGCTCGGTGAGCTTTCCCTCGCCCCGAAGGGGCCGAAACAAACCAGCCCGGGGCACCGCCCCGGGGACGCGACGTCCACCCCAGACCGAGCCCTGAAAGGGCGAGACAGACCGGGCCAGGGCCTGCGTCTGTACCGCCCTTTCAGGGCTTGCCGCTGGTGGGAGGTTCTCTTCCTGGGGCGATGCCCCGGGCTTTCTTGTCGCGGCCCCTTCGGGGCGAAATCCATCCGGTCTTGACACGCTTCTCAAGACGTCACCCTGGAGTCATCCACTTTCCCTATCGCGAAGATTTACTTAACTCTCAAGATGTTTTCAATCTCTTGCTTGAATAGCCTGTAGAGCAACAGGTGGGACTGCTCCTCGGTGATCGTCTTCGAGCCCACCTCGATCCCCGCCTCCTTGGCGATCGCCTGGACCTTGGGACCGAGGTTCGGATCACCGGGACTGAGGGCGATCTTGCCCGCGCGGTCGATCAGGAACATGCTGGGGAAACCGCCGATGCGATAGCGCTCGGCCGTGACGCCCGCGCGGATCGTTGTCATCGGCGTGCCGGTCCTGATCGACGGCAAAGAGCAGCGGCACTTTGTGAAACTCGAGCAACCGTCGAATCGTTTGGTCGCTCTCTCCCGGGGTATGGATCGACAGGAATACCACCCCGCGCGGTTCGAACTCGCTCTTGAGCTTGGCCAGCACCGGCAGGGATGAGATGCAAGGGCCGCACCAGATGCCCCAGAAGTCGAGGAAGACGACCTTGCCCTTGAGATCGGCGAGCTTGCGGGGTTGGCCGTCTGACCACGCGCCAACCTGCCACTCGGGTGCGGGTTGTCCGACCGCGAGCGGTTTGGGCCGCGGCGGCGGGGCGGCAGCGGCCGTGCTGCCGAGCGCCGGGTTTGGGCCTGGGGTGAAGCTGGACCAGGATTTCTTCAGGAGCACCATCAGCCAGGTACTTCTTCCCCGCGACGAGATCGCCGTAAAGGAAGGAGATGGGGACCATTCCCTTGGAGAGTCGCAGCGTGAAATGGCCCTTGTTGTCGGTCCGGACGACCTGGAGCTCGCTCTCGAAGCGCCGCGGGGGTTGGGCTGGACCCAGGCCCCTTCCACGGGTCGCCCCTGGGGATCGACGACGGTCCCACTCAACGTCACGCCGCGATCGAGCCGAATGGGGGCGACGACCTGAGGACGGCCTTTTCGCCTGGTTCGAAGACGAACGACTCCGAATTCGCGCGAGCAAACCCGTCCTTCGCCACCACGACCTGGAGATTCATGGGGTTGCCGTCGGCATACCGGCGCGGGATGGAACCGATGTGAAACCGCCCCTGCGGATCGCTCGTCGTCCAATGCCGTGCGTCGCGAGAGCTCGCCCTGGCTCCCTCTCGTAGATCCCAGGCGAACCCCAGCCCGACCCGCGCCCCGGCGACCGGCCGCCCCTGCTCATCGAGGACCTGTCCGGTCAGCTCGCCGAGCTCCGCGCTCTTGGGTTCGGACAATCCCACCCGGATCACGAGTTTCCCTTGCTCGATCGCGGGCTCGACACCCGACGGAGCATCGATCGTTGCCGATTTCCCGTTCCCGTCGGTGAGACGGAACCGGCCCGGTTTCCCCTGCGGCCCGCACGAAACGACTCGGACCTCGTCCGGGTGAAAACCCGATTCCCATTCCAAATTAACTTTGCGAGGGACCTAGATACTGGTCTTCTGAACACGTCCCGTGAGCTTTCTCCCTTCGGCGGGAAGCGTCACGAACGCTTTGCCCGATCGGTCCGTTTTGGCGGCGAAATCCTCGACCACGGATAGGTTCATGAAGTAGACCCTGGCCCCTTCTAGCGGCTCGCCGGACTCCTGCGCGCACCTGAAACGCCCAGAGGTCGCCCCGCCGGACGACGAAGTCCTGTTGGAACACCGGGGACTCGCGAGAGAAGGTAAAACTGCCACCGTCTGCCGATCGGATACCTGGAAGTAGCCCGGAGGAAGCTTGCCCAGACCGACTGCCGCATGCCCGGCCGGAAGATCCGTGCGGAACCGGCCATCAGGCCCGGTCTCGACGGTTCGGATCGCGTCCTGATCCCCGTCGAAGATCGGATTCCCCCACGTGGGACGAAGAACAACGTTGACTCTGGCGCCCGGGACCGGCTCGCCGGTCCCCTCGACGCGCTACCGAGCCGGTCACGGCGTACTTGAGGTTCGGGGTCATCGGCTTGCGGTTTGGCTTTCGGCGCGGATGCCGCGCGAGGCGGCTGGGGTTTCGGTGCCGATTGAGCCTTGCCATCGTCGCGCGCCGCGAAGGTATGCCAGGCCATGAGACTGCTCCCCAGGACGAGCCACAAGCACGGCCACGGCCGTTTTCAGCTTGCTGATGAGCATGGATTTCAAAACGCCCCGAGCCAGGGCCGCGGCCGCCTCGCCAGCCTTGAACCCGAGCGTCATGCGAATCGTGGAATCGACCAGTGAGACGGGCACAGGAACCGACAGTGCGGCCTGAGCGTGCCCTTGGGCGATCGTGCCGGCGGCCAGGAGTCCGGCGGGGATCGTCACGCCGCGGCGGGTCAGCCGCCGGCGCAACAGGTCTCGCGCCCGAGCCAACCGGCCCCGAACCGAGCCTTCCGAAAGGCCCAGCCGCTGCCCCGCCGCGTCGTACGTCAAGCCTTCCAGATAGCAGAGCACCACCACGTGCGGAGCCGGTCCGGCAAGCGATCGATCTCCTCGAGGAGGGCCTCCGGCTCATCGCCGGCCTCGATCGGCAAGTAAGCCTCGGGCGTTTGCTCGGCAGCGACTCGTTCACCGTTGCGTCGACGCGCGGCGCGGAGCCGGGCCTGTGCGGCGACCCGTTGCGAGACGCCGAAGAGCCAGCTCGCCACCGAGTCCCGCCGCCGGATCGAGCCGGCCCGATGCGCCAGCACGAGGAACGTGGCCTGGAACGCGTCCTCCGCATCCTGCGAATCGCGGAGCACCCGCCGGCAGACGCGCAGCACCATCGGCCCGTGCCGGTGCATCAGCGCCTCGAACGCCGCCTCGGAGTCTTCGCCCTCTCGGGAAACGAACCGGTCGAGAAGCTGTCCGTCCGACAGTCCGCCGACCGTCCCCAGGCGGAACAGCCCGCACACCTGCCGGAGCCACCCGCCCGATGCCCTGCCCACGCCCGCCATGTCGGACTCCCCTCCGCGATCGTCGGTGTTTGGTCTCCTTCATGTAGTGTTCGAATCGAGGGCCTCCCTCACGCGAATTTTGCGCGGACGGGACATACCCCCGCCCCACTACCCCTACAAGCACGAGCGGGATGGTTCGCGCTCACCTGATCCATCATAAAGAAGACTCCTCGCTGAGCACCATCAAACCGAGCGAGATCGCGACCCGTTACCATCGCACGTGAGTACGTGGTTCAGACGGGGAACCTCCAATCTCGCACGTGAGAGCGATGAGCACAGCCGGCGAATCGGGCTGACGCCCGAGGTTGGAGGACATTCGTCCCGTCCGAACCACGGTCTCACGACCGTAGTCACGCGACGGTGATCACCGAGAGGTGCCGAATAATCCCATCAGGTCTGGAACCGCTTCCAGGTCCGGCGGGTTCCTGCGATAATGCGTCATGGGATGCCACACTCTACCGCAGGAAAGGCTCGCCGAAGCATGTCGAAATCGAACGGGGCCTCCGGAGGCTTGGCGGAGACTCCGTCTGCCATCACGTCGCTTTCAGTCTCGGGCTTCAAGTCGATCGTCAACGAGCAGACGATCGAGGTTCGGCCCTTGACGCTTCTCGCCGGCGCCAACAGTTCCGGCAAATCGAGCATGATGCAGCCGTTGCTGCTGCTCAAGCAGACGTTGGAAGCGCCGTATGATCCGGGGCCGCTCCTCCTGAACGGACCCAACGTCAGGTTTACCTCGGCAAGACAGTTCTACCCTGCGGCAGCAAGAGCGAATCGCTCGACGAGGTTCGTGGTCCAGATAGGCACTTCGGATGAAACAGAGTTCACGGCAGGCTTCCGATGGGAGCAGGCCACAAAGGAATCCTTTCTGACTTCAACATTAATAAACTCAGAGAGAGCAATATAAAATTTGACGAAAATCTGACGTTGAGTGAATTTGTCGAGTTCTTGCGACCCCTGTTTCCTCCTCGTATCGTTAAGAGTGCAGAGAACATACTTCACAGATTCGGTCTTCAAGTTCGAGAGAGAGAAATTCTTTTTCAATATAATCGACGGAGCGCAAGTCATCTCCCGCATCGGTTTCCATCTCCTTCAGTTTCGAGAGACGATCGCTCGCCTCATTCTCAATGTGATCCATTTGCCGGGTTTGCGTGGCAATCCGGAACGAACCTACCCGATCACAGCGATCGGCCCGATGTTTCCCGGCACTTTTGAGAGTTACGTGGCGAGCTTGGTCGCCCACTGGAGTTCTGAGTCGCCGGAGAAGGTCAAAGAATTGAGTGCCGATCTCGAGTTGCTGGGCTTGACCTGGAAGATCGAGGCAAACCGGATCAATGACACCCAAGTCGAGCTTCGCGTCGGCGCCTGCCGCGTCCGAAGCAGGGCGGCGCCCACGACCTCGTCAGCATCGCCGACGTCGGGTTCGGAGTCTCGCAGACCCTGCCCGTCGTGGTGGCTCTCCGAGCCGCGAATCCGGGGAAGCTCGTTTATATTGAACAGCCCGAGATTCACCTGCATCCGCAGGCGCAGGTCGCGATGGCGCGGCTCCTGGTCAACGCGGCGAATCGGGGCGTACGTGTCGTGGCCGAGACGCACAGCTCGCTGCTTTTGCTCGCCGTCCAGACTCTCGTCGCCGAGGGAAAGATCGATCCCAGCCTCGTCGGACTGAACTGGTTCATTCGTAGCGAGAAGGATGGGACGACACGGATCCAGACGGCCGAGCTCGACGAGGCCGGCCGGTTCGGCGACTGGCCCGAGGACTTCGACGAGGTGGCCCTCGAAGCCGAGAATCGCTATCTTTCTGCTGCCGAGAGTCGGCTTGCAAAGGGGTGATCCTGGTGGCGAAGGTCCGTTCTCGCATGCTCGTCATCGACGCCTCGATCGCCATGGCGGCGGGTGAGGTCTCGATGCACCCGACCTCCCGCAACTGTCGTGAATTCCTCCTGACGGTTCTCAAGGTTTGTCATCGCATGGTCATGACCGATCCGATCAGGGAGGAGTGGAAGAGGCATCAGTCCCGATTTGCCCGTCAGTGGCAAACCTCGATGATGGCGCGGCGAAAAGTTGTATTCGTCGAGATTGCTGCCCACCTCTCTCTTGAACGACGGATCACACGGGTCGAGTCAGATGAGGCGATCGCCGCCGTCATGGAGAAAGATCGCCGCCTGATCGAGGCGGCGCTGGTGACCGAAGAGCGAGTGGTCTCGCTCGACGACCACATGCGAAAGCATCTCCAGGACCATCTCTCCAATTTGCCTGAAGTGCAGTCGATCTGCTGGGTGAATCCGAACACAGGCGACGAACAGGCCGTCACCTGGCTCGAGTCGGGCGCGCCCGTCGAGAGGTCGCGAATGCTCGGATACCAGGTACCAAAGACGAAGGAATGACGCCGCATCTTCCACCTGGCGACATGGCTGCTGTCTCCCGGACGGCTGGGCAGGCTCGTCTTGAAACGGAACAATGAAGCTCAATGAGAGGCTCAGGGCTGGTCCCTGGAGCTTCGTCTCTCTTGGTGAGCCAAGTCTCATGGCACCAGAGGCTTGCCTTTGAGCCCAAAGCGCCAGCGAGTGCATGGATGATTCCCGCCGGAATGCACTCGCTGGCACGTCGGGCTCGTATCCAAATCAAGGCCGTCCTCGTGTGTGCAAGCCAACTGTTATGCACTCCAGATCGCGGGTAGGGTAGTCAGGAGAGTTTTTTCGGAAAAATGCAAGGGTCTGCCTTCGAGCGGCCTGTATGACTGAAACGAGTGGCTTGCCGAGGACATCAGAGCATGGTGACGAGGCGAACTGGCGTCGTGGGTCTACTCCGGACGCTTTTCGACGAGGGATCCACGACGGGATTCACTGACGCTCAATTGCTAACGCAGATTCGCGACCCGCCAAGGCGGGGAAGCGGAACAGGCTTTTGCCGCCCTGGTGGCGCGCCATGGGCCGATGGTCAGACAACGGTACCCGGCGCACCGCTGGGTCTATGACAAGCTTGTGGTGGCGCTTGAGCCAGGAGCTCGAGGCCGGCCCCCACGGCGCGCCGCCGCCGTGCTATCCGGTCTTCTCCAAGCCGATCGTCAATCTCAAGGGCATGGGCGTCGGCAGCCGCGTGCTGCGTCGGCCGCGGATTACGAGCGGCATACGCGCCCGGCCATTTCTGGATGACGCTGCTCGAAGGCCGCCATGTCTCGTCGACCTCGCCGTGGTCGATGGCGTGCCGGCTGGTGGCGCCACGTCCCGGCAAACCCGCGGGCGAGGGACCTTCGATTACTGGACCATCCATGCCGAGCCAGATGCCGAGATCGAGGCGCGCTGCGGCGCCTGGGTGCGGAGCAACTCGCCGGCTATACCGGCATGCTCAATCTCGAGACCATCGGCGGCACCATCATCGAGGCGCATCTGCGCTTCGCCGACCAATGGCCCGATCTTTACGGCGCCGGGCTGGGTCGATGCGGTGGTCGGCTCTACGACCGGCGTATGGCAGTTTCGCCGATGCCGATCGCCGCGACGGTTACAGCGTGGTGCTGTTCGGGCCGAACGGCGTGCGCTACCGGCACCCGCCTGCGGCCTTGGTCGAGGAGATCAAGCGCATGCCGGGCGTTACCAGCGTGCAGATCACCTTCCACGAAGATTGCGCGCCCGAGCGCATGCCATGCCGCCGGGCGGCTTCCGTCTCGCCGTCGTCAACGGCTTCGATCTCCGCGCGCGCTCGCCGCGCGCGATCGGCTGAAGTCGCATTTCCTCAGCGAGCCCTCACGCCGCCAAAGAGGCGTCGACGTTTGCCATGGCCGCCCGCAGCGCGCCAAAACAATCGCCGTCGAGCGCGGTACCGACCATGTCCGACATCAACGCCAAAGCTTTGTCGACCGGCATCGCCGCCCGATAGGGCCGTTCGGCGGTCAACGCGTCGAATATGTCCGCGGTGGTAATGATGCGCGTTTCGAGCGCGATTTGATCGCCATGGAGGCCGCGCGGATAGCCTTTGCCGTCCAGTCGCTCGTGATGGGCGGCGGCGATCGATGCAAGCTCGCTGAAGGCCGCGATGCGCGACAGAATTGTCTCGGTATGGGCCGCGTGCATTTTCATGGCTTCCCATTCGTCCGGATCAAGCTTGCCCGGCTTGTCGAGAATGGAATTGCTGACGCCAAGCTTGCCGATGTCGTGCAGCAACGCCGCGCGCTTGAGCCAGCGGCGCTGTTCGCCGAAAGCTCCATTTGTTTTGCAATCAGGTCCGTGAACAGCGTGACCCGCTCGCTGTGTCCGCTGGTATAGGGGCTCTTGGGTCCATGACCTGGGCGAAGGCGGCGGCGATATCGTCGAGATAATCCTCATCGACGATGGAGCTCTCTGCGCCGGCTCCAGCTCGAAGATCGCCTGCCGCAAGTCGACCGAGTGCAGTGTCTCCCAGAATCCGGGCCGGCGCGACCCGCTCGAACGCCGCCGCCAATCGCGGCTCGAACCAGGTTCCGGTTCGGTGCCGGATTTCGAGCCTGGCGGCGTCAATGCCGTTGGCGACTTGGAAGACGTCGACAATCTGCGCCAGCAAGGCGATGCGGGAGTAGATCGGAATGGCGTCGCCGCGCAGACAGTCTGGCATGCCGCCGCCATCCCAGTGTTCGTCGAGATGCCGAATGCCTGGGCGACGGCTTCCGAAAAGCGCATTTTCCGCGCGATCTCCGCGCCGCGGTCGCAGCGCGTTTCCATCAATTCCTGGGCGATCTGCCCGCCGTTCTGGAAGATGTGGACCAGGGCGCGAAATCGCTCCGCCAGCCCCGCCTTCATTCCGGTGTGGGACAGGACAAAGCGAAGCACCTGCGGCAGGCTGCCATTGACCGTCATGAAATCGCGTTTGAACGTGATATCGTCGGTCATGTAGAGCTGGCAGATTCGCGCGGCATTGCTGCTGCAGCCGAGATCTTTCAGCAGCAGTGTGTAATAAAGTTCCCAGATCTCGGTTCGCCGAGACCGATCTCCCAGCCGACGTGGATGCCGATCCAGCAGCAACGAACGCAGTGTCCGGCCGGCTGCCCTTCCACCATGTCCAGCGCGTGACTGAGCGCACCAAGGAGCTCGGCCAAATGTATCTTCGGCAACTGGACGGACTGGACCCGCAAAACGGCCATCGAGTTTGGCCGCTTGATGAAGCTCACCAACCGGACGCGAAGTCCGGGGAGAATTCGGAGAGATAAGAAATCACGCCGCTTAACGGCGCGTATAAC
>CAWJGW010000015.1:0-31035 GCA_963842405.1 uncultured Isosphaeraceae bacterium
GGGGGAGCAAGACCAACCTGAACGAAGAGGTACGCGGAAGAAGATTACGTATTGCTAGGCCAGCTCGGGCCTCTGCAAGCGTTGGCGCGTTTCAACCGTTAATCGCTCTCATGTCGCGTCAATCTGGACGACGGGTGCAGTCCCGGCTTTAACCGGTCCTTTTCCGCCTGAAGGCGAAACTCCAACCCATCAAACGAAGGTTGACCGCACATTAGCGAACGCCCTTCGGTCTGGGTTCATCTTTGGTGGGATTGTCCTTCATCAGAGGATCGCTCTTCAGCAAGGGATCATCGTTCCCCTGGTCGTCATCATATCCCCGATAAAGCGGCAGATACCGATAGGGTACCTCAAGCGTCAGGATAGACAGCGACGTGACATAGAGTCGTCCCGCCGATCGTCCCCAGTGGTTGGACGCGGGCAGGTCGGGGTCCCAGCTACCCAGGGGCGCAGCCGTCCTGCTTGACCTGCATGCTGATCAACGCCTCGCGCACCTTCGGGTTCCAGCTTTCCCAGTCCTCGTTCTTCATGTTGTGCAGGAGCTGGGTCGCGTAGTACCAGTAATAGATGTTCCGTTCGTCGAACGTCTGGAGGTGTGCCGCGATCTGAGCGGCCCCCTTGACCAGCGGAGGGTAGTTCCGCGGCCAGCCCAGCATTTGCCGGCTCAGCAAGCCTTCGGCTGTCATGACGTACGAGAAGGCGCGGCCGGGTTGATAGGAATAACCGATCCGATGCTGATCGACGGCCGCCAGGTCGAGGTATCGGGAGCAGGCTTTGAGGATGTGCTTCGGTATGGTGATCCGGGCGATGTGGGCTGCGCAGGGCAAAGATTTGCCAGCCGAAAACGGACGTATCTCCATCCTGGCCCGGGGAATAACGCCATCCGCCCGTATTCGCACTCTGTGCGTTGATAATGAACTGGATGGCCAGTTGCGCCGGTTTCTTCAGCCGGGGATCCTGGGACAGCCCGTACGCTTCACAGACGACCATTGTGCCGATGGCATGGCTGTACATGAACGCCATGCCTCGTGGTCCGATGTATAGTTGCCGTCGGCGTCCTGGTGATCGATCAGCCAGGCGATGCCGCGCCGGACGGAATCCTGATGCCGGCTCTTGACGGTGTGGATGTAGCCGGCGCCCAGCAGTGGCAAGAGGGCCAAACCGGTCGCGGCGGTGTCAGAATCCATGACCTGGTGGTGGGAGATCCTCCGGCCTGGCACTGTTCCAAGTAGTTCAGGCTCCAGGACCCGTCGGGCCGCTGATGCCGGACGAGCCAGTCGATGCCGTCCTCGACCGACTTCTCGGAGCGAGCGGTGCCCCCTTCGCGTTGCACGAGCTTGGCGCGGGTCAAGCCTTGCCGGCCTGAGAAGGGCGCCGAGATCGTCACGGATAATCCCGGGGGTCGCACCGGGACCGCCGAGTGCCCCCGGATGTCGGCGATCGGCGTCGGCCCGGCGAGGACCGGCGCATAGTGGCTGAGCGAGGCGATCTCCGGCTGTCCCACCAGCTTCAAGGCCGGATCCTCCGGCCCCACACCGAGTGAGGGTGGGTCGGGACTGTCGGTCAGGGTAAACGGGTCACCGGCGCGATCCGCGGGGACCAGCGAAGTCACGTCGCCGAGCTGAGTGTCCACGACCGCCCCCTCGATCGGCGGCTGAGGGACCGTTCCGCCCCCACTGGATCATCAAGGCCAGGATCAGGAGGAACAGTGCATGCATCAACACGCTGAGTCCCCAGGAGGGGACCGATCGGAGGGTTCCCGAATCGTATTCGCCCTGGCGGAGCTGGTCCCACCGATTGCGGATTCCTTGGCTCAGCGAATTGACCGGCCAGCCTGTAGCCATCGGCAGACCCTCATTCAGAGATGATCGAAAGCGGGTCGCCTTCCGAAGAACGAATTCATTCCTATTATAAATCAACGCGAAGCCAATCCGCCAGCGGGCGATCGCCGAACCCGGATTTGAGGTGATCCCGTCCTGGTCCGGGTGAACGAACCTCAGGGCACAAACGGGTCGGCGGGGAAGACGGATTCGAGAGAATCCGCGCCTCGGCCTCACGGAGGAGGCTACGGTCGCGTTGCGCCTCCTGCGAGTCTTGGTGGAACCGCTCGGCTCGATCCGAACAGACGAATCGGTCGTCGATGATGACCCGGCTCTTCTGGAGCCATTCGCGAGCCTTCCTGGCCTGCCCGGGGCCTGGCGGGCGAGGGCCAGCCAGACCTCGGGGTCGTCGGGACAGGCCGCCAGGGCCGCGCGGAATTCGGACTCGGCCTTGTCCTCCGCTCGAGCCTGAGGTAGACCCGGCTGCGGTGGATGTGGAACAGGGCGTCGGCGAGCGTTGAGGGGGCGCTGAGCAAGGTCTGAGCCTCGGAACGCCAGAGCTGGAAGTGGGCGAAGTGTTGCCACCGACGAACGGGGAGCCGGAGATCGGTCCGCGATTCCAGCCGCGCCGCATCAACGCCAGGAACCACTGGTCGGCTTTCTGCATCCTAGCACGGGCCTCGGCGACGCGGCCCAGGCGGAAGGCCGCCATGGCCCGAAACGGCATGAGTTGTGGCAGATAGTCGATCTCGATGCCAGCGCCGACGAAAAGGTCCTGGTCGAGTTGACCAGCCCGATACCGGGCAAAGGCGATGTTGATGGGGCCCCAGAACGGATCGTAACTGGGAAGGCGCGACACTCCCTCAGTCGGCCGGACCAGTTCGGAGGGATCCACGGCGGAATCGGGGCCGAGCGTCTGGGTCCGAACGAACTCGACGAGATTGCTGTTCGGCGCGTCGCCGGCCATTCGCTTCGTGAGCTGCCGATAGCCCGGAATGTCGTGAGCGAGCAGAAGCGTCAGGGCATGCTCATACCACGACTGATCGTAGGAGAGCGGCTCCCGGAGCCGGAACATGCGGACGAAGTGGGTCGCGGCTTCGTCCCAGAGGCCCAGCTCGGCGCAGTTCGCGCGATCTGGTACTCCTTTGAGGCCAAGCCGTCTTCATCCGCCGACGAGAGCACATCCTGCCCGGCAACCACCTCGATGTGCTTGGCAGCCTTATCCCAATCGCGGGCCGCTTCGGCTCGTTGGCCCGAATTCCATTTCAGTTCGCTCTGCGCCAGGATCGTCGAAGCCAGGTCGGCCCGATACCGGGCGTTCTTGGGGTCTTCCTTCGAGAGCTGCTCGCGGAGGGTGCGGGCTTGCTCGAGTGAGGTCCCTGCCTCGTCGAGTTGGTTCAGGCCAAGCTGAATCACGCTGATCGCGTGCAAGCTGGCGGCGACGTCGCCGGAACCGTCGGTTCTTCGGATCGGCCTCGGCGAGCTGCTTGCGGAGCACGAGGGCCTGCCGGCTGGCCCCGAGCCGCAGTCGCGGGCTGGCAGCCGGCGCCGAGGCCATCTCCTCGGCCTTCTTGATTCGTGACTTCACGTCCAAGCTGGCCAACAGCTTGCGGAAGTAGTCGCGGTCGCGGATGGCTTTGAGGTCATCGTCCGCCCCGATCTTGTCCAGGTCCTTGAACCCGGCGTCGATCGCCGTTTTCAGGGCCGTGACAGCGGACTCGGCCATGCGGCCGTCCTCCGAATCCTCGAAGTCCCGATCATCCCCTTGGTGAGCGGGTGGTGCCGCGCAGAGGGACCGGACGCAGGCGAGATGGTAAAGGTCGTCCGCCGTGAACGACGAGGGGAGCCGCTCCAGAACGGCGCGCGCTTGACGCCCCAGCGCCGCGGCTTCCTCCACCTTGCCAAGCTCGCGCAGATGGGAGCTCAGCCACAAGGAGTTGCCAGTAGGCCGCGCTTTGGAGTGAGGGGATCGAGGGGTTCTCGGTCGCGAGCCGTTTCCAGATATAGTTGCTCGCCTGGAACCAGGACAGGGCGGCTTCCTTCTCGCCGAGGTTCTTGTGCATCCATGCCGCGTGGCTGTCGTTGAGCGCCAGAGCCGAACCGTATCGGACGATCTGAGGGGCCTTGTCGTAGGCCAGGCGGTAATGCTCGGCGGCCCGTTTATACAGGGTCAGCGCTTCGCGGAATTGACGTTGGTCCGCCAACAGGTTCCCCAGGTGGTTGAGGATGGCTCCCAGCTCGTCATGAGCCCGAGCATCCTCCGAGCGCGTCGGACCATGGCCTCGCGAAAGCCAGGGCTTTGCGGACCAGTTCGAGCTTCTGATCGGTCGGGCCTGGTAGCCGGCAGAGTCGTTGTAGGCTTTGGCAAGGGCCTGCTGGTAGCGGAGATTGTCGGGGTCGGCATGGGCAGCCCCTCCCACGCGGCGATGGCCTCGGAATACTGTCCCAGGGCGCGGAGAAGCTCTCGGCCAGACCGTTCCGGGCCTCGCGGTCGTCGGGAACCTGTTGCGACACGCCCGGTAGGCTTCCCGCCCCTGGAGGAGCGTGGCCCTCGCCTCGTCTCTGCGTCGAGTTCCTGGAGGACTTTGCCCTTGCGCAACTGGGCGGCGGCCAGTCCGGCGCGGATGGTCGGGTCGTCGCCGCGTTCCTTGAGGAAGGCTTGATAGAAGCCCAAGGCCGACTGGAGCAACTCGTGCCGCAACGGCTGGAGGCCCGGGACCTGGAGGAGCTGGCTCTCGCTGACCCTGGTGAGGTAATCGTCCACGGCGGCGCGGGCCTTGGCGAAGTTGGCCTCGGCGCGCTGGCGCTGCGCCTCGGGCGTCCTGGCAGGGCCGCGATTCGGCCTGGCGCCCGCGCGTGCTCGGCCGCGACCTGTTCCTCGGTGGCAACCAGCCGGGCCGCACGCTCGCCATCGGCCATCCGGCTCATAGCCGCGGCCAGCCCGATCAGAGAACCGAGCGTCGCTGCGGTCAGGAGCCCGATCAGGGACGCCGCCAGCCCAGCCACCAGCCGGTTGCGCCGGACCATCGCGCGCAATGCTCGATCGGCGTGGTCCGCCGCGCCTGGATCGGCTCGTCGTCGAGGAACCGCTGCAAGTCGGCGGTCAGCTGCGCCGGCCGTGGCATAGCGATGGTCCGGATCGCGGTCGATCGCCTTGTGCACGATCGTTTCGAGGTCGCGGGGCACGTCGCGGTTGAGCTGGGCCAGCCGGGCCGGCTCCTCGTGGGTCACCTGCATGATCAGCTTGCCCCGGTCCTTCTCGTCGAAGGCCGGCCGCAGCGCCAGCAGCTCGTAGAGGGTCAGCCCCAGCGCAGTACACGTCGCCCCGCGCGTCGGCCTTTCCCTCGAACGCCTCCGGCGGCATGTAGCGGAGCGTGCCCAGGATGTCGCCGGTGTCGGTCAGGTTGAGGTGGTCGTCGGCCTTGGCCAGGCCGAAGTCCGTGATCCAGACGGTGCCGTCGGTGTCCAGCAGCAGGTTCGACGGCTTGATGTCGCGGTGGAGGATTCCCTGCTTGTGGGCGTAATCGAGCGCCTGGCCGACCTGGATGCCGATCTGAGCGACGCTCTGCCAGTAGGTCGTCGACCGAGACCGCGACGATCGCCCGTCGCCGCTCTTGCCGGGCAGGACGGCCGAGGAGGCCGATACCGTGAATGAGTCGGAGAGCCGGCCGCCAGAAGCGACCTGAGCCTCGGGGACCGCCTGGATTTCGGGGGCAAGCGTCTGGCTAGGGCCGGCGGTCGAGGACGGTTCGGGGGCGGCGGTGCCCTCCGCCAGCGCCGCCAGCCGGTCCTCCACGGGGACCTCGCCGGTCATCGACCGCGCTAGCCGGCCGGTCAGGAGCGAGCGGGCCATGTCGGCCGCCGTCAACTCTCGGCGCTCGACGTGGATCTGTCCCCCGGCGGGAAGCTCTGGGCGCCCGCCTTGCCGGCCACCAGCCGCTTCAGCTCCTCGAACACCTCGTCGAGGCCCAGGCCCGCGATGAACTGCATCACGTAGTAGGCGGTGCCGTCCTGCTCGCCCGACGCCGAAGACGGGCACGATGTTGGTGTGGTGCAGCCGGGCCGCCGCCTTGGCCTCGCGCTCGAACCGCTGGAGCTGCTTGGCGTTGCGGACCATCGACCGCGGCAGGACCTTCAAGGCGACATGCCGGCCCAGCGAGACCTGCTCGGCCTCGTAGACGACCCCCATGCCGCCATGGCCGACCTCGCGGATGATCCGGTAGTCGCCCAGTTGCTCCAGACGCGCGGCGGCGGGCCGGGGAGCGTCCCCGGTCGGGTCGCCGTCGAGAGACTCATCGCGGATGGCGATGTTCTCCATCATCGCCATCGCCGGGAAAACTTCGCGGATCTCGTCGGCCAGCTCGGGATGGCGGTCGATGTACTCCTTCAGGGCCGGGCGCTGGCCCTGGCGATAGCGGTCGAGGAACTCCTCGGCCAGCTCCAGGACGATCGCCGATCGGGATTCGGAAGAGTCCATGGGCGCACCTCGGTTCAGAATGCCTCGAACCCGGGAATCCGCGACAGGATCTCCCGCAGCCGCTTGATCGCGCGCAGGTAACGGCTGCCCGCTCCGGCCTTGGAGAGGCCCAAGTACCTCGGCGATCTCACTCGTGCTGAGCTGCTCGAAGTGCTTGAGTGCCAGCACCTCGCGGTCGATCGGGTCCATGCTGTTGAGCGCCTCCTGCACCAGGAGGCGGGTCTCGGCCTTGATGGCCGCCTGCGAGGGCGTGGTCAGGGTGCCCAGGAGTTGTGCGGCCAGCGACGACCGAATCGGCCATCGGCAAGCCGCCGCGGTGCAACGTCACCTCGCGGTCGGCGTCGCGCAGTTGGGTACCCAGGTGGCGGCGGTGGACCTCGGCCAGCTTAAGGCCGGTCATGTGCCGCAGCCAGAGGAAAAACGGCAGCGAGGGTTCCTTCAGGTAATCATCGAGCCGCCGGGCGATCGTCCAGAAACGCCTCCTGGAGCACGTCCGAATCATCGACCCGGCCCGCCAGGCGGCGGCTGAGCCGCAGGTGGACCATCCGCTTGAGCCGGTCGCGGTAGCGAGAAAACAGGTCGCGCAGCCGCGTCCTGGTCGCCCTGGCCGGCACGACGGAGCAGCTCCGCGACGTCACTGGCTTCCTGGTCCTGAAAATCGCTCATACATTCTTAAGTGCGAAGGCCGCGCGATCGTCTCTATCCCGATCTCATTTTCTCAGAATTCGCGGCGCCCACCCGCCGTTGACAGGAAGTCAATGGGCCCCTGACATCTCTCCAGTCCCTGACACGATTCCATTATTCCTCGATGAGCTCCGGTTCGGCCCAATCCAGTCGTTTCAGGTTGTCCATGACCTGGCTGACGTCGGCGACGACCACGACGACCAGGGCATCCGGATGGATCAGGCTGCGAGCGGCATGGATCAACGAGTCGCGGTCGATCTGATGGAGCCGGTCCGCGAAGCCGGCCTCGTGATCGGCGGGCAAGCCGTGGATCAGGAGGTTGGCATACCGGCTCACCAGCGCCGAGGGGGTCTCGAAGTGGCGCGGCTGGCCTTCGACCAGCACCGACGGGCGTCGTCCAACTCGTCCTGGGTGGGAGGCCGGCCGGTCACGAACGCCGTGAGCTCGTGTCGGATGTCGTCGAGTGCCTCGGCGAGCCGGTCGCTCTGGACGGACGTCCCGATCGAGAACGGTCCGGCGCCCCGTCGGACACTCGAAGCCGCTACGCACTCCGTAAGTGAACCCGCGTTCCTCACGCAGCTTGGCGTTGAGTCGGGACGTGAATTGTCCGCCCAGGACCTGGTTGAAGAGCAGCATCGGCTCGAAGCTGGAATTCCGCCGTTCGATGCCGAGATGACCCGCCCGGCACCGACCGCCTGAGGGAGCCGCGGGACGGTCCAGCACCAGGATCCGGGGTTGTGACCCGTGTGCTGCGGCGGGGATATCAGGGAGGGTCATGGCCGGCCCCGACCAACCGGATAGCCGCCGGTCCAGCTCATCGGCCAGAGCCTCCGGCGCGACGTCACCGGCGACGACGATCGCGGCCTGGGCCGGCACCATGCTGCACGCGTGGAATGCTTTCAAGTCCTCCAGGGCGATCGCGCGGACGGTCTCATCGGTCCCCGCCAGGGGGAACCGGTAGGGATGATCCGAGGCATAGAGAGCCTGGAGCAGCGCCCGATAGGCGCGCGACTCGGCACTGTCGCGCTCGGCACGAAGCGCCGCGAGAGTCTGTCCATGCAATCGCTGCCATTCCACCGCGGGGAACGTGGGATTGATCAAAATGTCGGCGGCCAAGTCCAGCGTCGTCCCCAGATCGTCCGCCAGGCATTTGAACCCGACGTAAGAACCGTCCCAACCGCAGCTCGCCGACAGGGCGACCCCGATCGCCTCGACAGCCATGGCGATCTGTGCCGCCGTCCGCGTCATGGTCCCCTCGTCGAGCATGTCGGCGGTCAGTTGGCTCAAGCCGGGCAAGGCCGAAGGCTGGAGACTGGCTCCCCCGGAGATGACGATCGATCCCGCGACGGTGGGTAAGTCGCTGTGCGGGAAAACCCAGAGCGGAAGGCCGCATCGCAGCCGCAGGATCTGCGGTACGGGTGCGCGGTAGGCCGCCGATACCGATCGCGGCGGGGCCGCCGTACGGTCGAGCGATGTGACCCGGGCCGTTTCCTTCCGGCCGAGCACCGAGAGCCCGAGGCGCGGACGGCCTGCAAGATACCGCACGGCCACCTCACGCAACTGACCGGCGGTAACCGCCTGGAACCGCCGGACATCGCTCCCGATCAGTCCTGGATCGCCGCGAAAGACGTTGTAGGCATTGAGGCGATCCGCGACGCCACCGAAGCCACCGATATGCTCCAGTGCGTAGTAAAAGCTCGCAATCCGCATGTTCTGGGCCCGGTGGAGCTCCTCCTCGCCGACCTCCGAGGATTCCAATCGACCGAGCTCGGCATCCACCAGGTCCTCGGCCTGCCGGATCGACCGCGATGGCCGCAAGGTCACGACAACACCGAAGGCCCCGGCCAGCTCTCGGCCCGATTGGTAGCGCGCTGACATCCTGGGCGATCTGTTCCTCGATGACCAGCTTCCGATAGAGCCGGCTCGCTCGCCCTCGGGCCAGGATGTCGCCAAGAAGGATCAAGGGGGCGTCGTCGTCGTGAAAGTGGGGGACCGTCGGCCAGGTCAGGTAGAGGCGGTCCAGCTCGACCCGATCGTGGACGACAATCGTGCGGCTTTCCTCCAGCATCGGAGCCGACGCCCAGGGTCGCAGCGCCGGCGTCCCCCCCGCGATCGGACCGAAATAACGCTCCGCCAGTTCGATCGCTCGGGATTCCTCGAGGTCCCCGACAACCGACAGGCTCGCGTTGCTCGGGACATAGAACCGCCGAAAGAACGCCGAGACATCATCCATGCTCGCACGATCGATGTCTTCCATGATGCCGATCGTCAACCAACTGTAGGGATGCTGGGGAGGATACAGGGCTTCCGCCACAATGGACCAGACCATGCCGTAGGGCCGGTTCGCGTAGTTCTGCCGGTACTCATTCTTGACGACGTCCTTCTGGATCCGGAGTTTCTCCTCATCGAGTGCGCCAGGAGATGGGCCATCCGATCCGACTCCATGGCCATGGCGAGCTCGGCATGGGCCGTCGGCAGGTCAACGAAGTAATTGGTGCGGTCCGATGAGGTCGAGCCATTGATGTTGCCACCCAGCGGCTGAAGGTGCTTAAAAAAATCACCGGGGTAATGTTTGGACCCCTCGAACATCAAGTGTTCGAAGAGGTGGGTGAAGCCGCGCTGGCTGCGCTCCTCGTTCTTGGAACCCACGTGGTACCATAAGTTTATGGCCACGATCGGGAGTTGCGGCTGGTGGCGAACGATGACGTCCAGGCCATTTTTCAGAGTGGTTTTGGTAAAACGCAAGGCGTGCAGGGTCGTCGAGTCGATCATGGGAGAACCGGCGGGAGTAGGAATTTGGTCAACCGAGTCTTCGTCACAGGAGTCCGGGCGTTTCAGTATGATGAGAAACCAGCCTGATTCGCGAGACCATTTCTCTTTTTGTGTGGACCCCGCGCGCACCGGCCCGGCCGGAGCCGGTTCGAGTTAAGAGCGGTCCTGGAGTCGGTTTGGGACCTGTTGAAGCTGCGAACATTCTCCAGGAGTGCTCTTCTTTAGGAAAGACTGACGATACAATTAAAAGGTGAGTCCGAGCGACGAGGGATTCTGGCCCGCGATCCGACCGTCAGATTCGTCAAGAGCATCAGAACCGGGGGAAAGCTCTTGAGTCGGGGCAGGTCAGGCCCGATCATGGGATTCCGTGATAAGGTCGGCCGCGTGGGCACGGAAGAACGTGGGGAATCGTGCAGCCGCTGACATACGAGAGCAGGGTCGGATCGTGAACTGGGACGACGTGATCATCGACGCAGCCGCGACAGACACCGGGATGCGTCGCTCGAATAATCAAGACAGCTACACGATGGTCCGGGCCCCGCACGAGGAGGCTTGGCGGCAGCGCGGGCATGTCTTCCTGGTCGCGGACGGGATGGGGGCCCATGCCGTCGGGGAGCTGGCCAGCAAGATGTCCTGCGATCTGATCCCTCACAATTACATGAAGACGCGGGCCGGGACGCCGTCCGAGGCGATCGTCAAGACGTTTCGCGACGTCAGCGCCCGGATCCACAGCCGGGCGTCGGCCAATCGCGAGTTCCAGGGGATGGGCACGACCTCCTCGGCGCTGCTGTTGCTGCCGGAAGGCGCTCTGATCGCTCATGTCGGCGATTCCCGGGTCTATCGCGTCCGAGGACCGCGGATCGATCAGCTTTCGTTCGATCACAGCCTGGTCTGGGAGCTGGTTCGCCGCAACCATCTGACCTCGGAA
The DNA here is from genome assembly GCA_963842405.1 of uncultured Isosphaeraceae bacterium. Classification (GTDB taxonomy): domain Bacteria; phylum Planctomycetota; class Planctomycetia; order Isosphaerales; family Isosphaeraceae; genus CAVZRC01. Next base: position 10,679 of record CAWJGW010000015.1, read on the forward strand.
CAGGCCAGGGTGTCGGTCCCCAAGAACGTCATCACCCGCAGCCTCGGACCGGAGGTCGAGATCGAGGTCAACATCGAGGGCCCGCTGGCCATCGAGGTCGGCGACGTCTTTCTCCTGTGTTCGGACGGTCTTTCCGGCCCCGTCGAGGACGCCGAGCTCGGCGCCTTTGCGGGGAACTTCCATCCGAGCGACGCCTGCCGGTACCTCGTCAACCTGGCGAACCTGCGCGGGGGGCTCGACAATATCACGGTCCTGGTCGTCCGGATCGGCGCCTGGATCGATCCCGATTCGACCGAGGTTCAGCAGCAGCCTGGGCCGAAGATCGGACTCGGCGGCCGGGATTCCGTGGGATGGCGAAAGCGGTTCTCTGGTTTCTTCAAAGGGCGACGGTCCAACGCGACCCCCGTGGTCGAGGACCATCCCTACCGGACGGCGGAATGTCCGATCGACGAGGATTTGATCGCCCGGCTTCACGATCTGAGCCGGTCCGCACAGGAGCAAGCGATCGAACAGGCCTGGTCGATCGACTGGACGCTCCTGGCCACGCTCCGCCGCCAGGAAGCCGATGCCCGCGCCGCGAAGAACGCCTGGGTGACGCTCCGCAAGCTCGGTGAGATCATCTCGCTGCTGGGCCTGGGTGCGCGGTTCCACCGCAAGAGCGTTCCGACGTGAATGCCCGTTGGGATCACTTCGCGCCGGTCAGCTTGCGCCAGAGCCAGAGGACCGGATCGTAATGCCGGTCGACGACGCGCTCCTTGAGCGGGATGATGGCGTTGTCGGTGATCTTGATGTGCTCCGGGCAGACCTCGGTGCAGCATTTGGTGATGTTGCAGAGGCCGATCCCGAGTTCCTTGCGGACGAGGTCGATCCGGTCCTCGTCGTCGAGGGGGTGCATCTCCAGCGCGGCGACGCGGACGAAGAAGCGAGGGCCGCCGAACTGGTCCTTCTTCGAGTGGTCGCGGAGGACGTGGCAGACGTCCTGGCAGAGGAAGCACTCGATGCACTTGCGGAATTCCTGGACCCGGTCGGCCTCCTCCTGGGAGAACAGCCAGTCGGTGTCCTTCCTGCGGCTTGAACGCGGGGATCTTCTTGTTGACCTCGTAGTTCCAGGAGACGTCGCAGACCAGGTCCTTGATGACCGGGAAGGTCTTCATGGGCCGGACGCTGATCGTCTCGCCGACGGGATAATTGTCGATGCGGTCCATGCACATCAGCCGAGGCTTGCCGTTGACCTCGCCGCTGCACGAGCCGCACTTGCCCGCCTTGCAGTTCCATCGGCAGGCCAGGTCCGGCGCGTGCAGGGCCTGCACGCTGTGGATGGCGTCGAGGACGACCATGCCGGGCTGGCGGGGCACCGTATATTCGACCATGGTCCCCGATTCCCGGGTCCCGCGGTGGATGCTGAGGGTCACTTCGTCGGCCATGCAATGTCTCCTCGAGCAGGACTCGGTCGTCGAGGCTCAGTGACTGAGCTTCGACCCGGTCCTGACGTCCATCAGTCTGAATCCTGAAATCTGATGCCGAGGTCACAATCGCTTTCAACTCGTCGGGCATCTCGGGAAGGGGTTCCTCGGCCACTCAGGCCATCGCCCTCCTTGCGGATGACCAGGTTGCGTTTGCCCCACTCCTTGTCCGAATCCGGGAAGTCCTCGCGGGTGTGGCCGCCCCGGCTCTCGGTCCGCGTCAGGGCCGCCCGGGTGACGGCCTCGCTGATGTCGATCATGTTCTTGAGGTCGAGCGCGAGGTGCCATCCGGGGTTGTACTGGATGTTGCCGCCCGCCTTGACCTGGCGGCCCTGGCGCGGAGCTTTCCCAGCTCCTCGAGGGCGATCTTGAGGTCTTCGTCCGACCGGACGATCCCCACCCGTCGCTGCATCATCGTCCGGAGGTCTTCGTGGATCGCGTAAGGGTTCTCGCCCTCGGTCGGGTCGAACGGGGCCAGGGCCTCGCGGGCGAGGGCGTCCACCTCGTCCTGGTTGATCGTGGGGAGCGCCGCCCGTTCCCTGGCGTGGATCGCCGCGAACTCGCCGGCCCGCTTGCCGAAGACGAGGAGGTCCGAGAGCGAGTTCCCGCCCAGGCGGTTGGCCCCGTGCATCCCGCCGGAGACCTCGCCGGCGGCGAACAGGCCGGGGACGGTCGATTCCTGGGTCTCGGGGTGGACCCGGACGCCGCCCATCATGTAGTGGCAGGTGGGGCCGACCTCCATCGGGTCCTTGGTGATGTCCACGTCCGCCAGCTCCTTGAACTGGTGATACATGCCGGGCAGCTTGCGGATGATCTCCTCGGGCGTGCGCTGCGAGGCGATGTCGAGGAAGACGCCGCCGTGGGGCGAGCCCCGGCCTTCGTTGACCTCGCGGCGGATGGCCCGGGCGACGACGTCGCGCGTGAGCAGTTCCGGCGGCCGGCGGGCGTCGGGCGCGCTTGCCGGCGACGACGCTGGCGACCCAGCGGTCGGCCTCCTCCTCGGTCTCGGCGAAGTCGCCCTTGAACATGTCGGGGACGTAGCGGAACATGAACCGCTCGCCGTCCTTGTTCTTGAGCACGCCGCCCTCGCCGCGGACCCCTTCGGTGATCAGGGTGCCCCGGACGCTGGGCGGCCAGACCATGCCGGTCGGGTGGAACTGGACGAACTCCATGTCGATCAGGTCGGCGCCGGCCCAGAGGGCCATGGCGTGGCCGTCGGCGGTGTATTCCCACGAGTTCGAGCTGATCGTCCCAGCATCGGCCGATCCCGCCCGTGGCCAGCACCACGGCCTTGGCCCGGAACAGGACGAACCGGCCCGACTCCCGCCAGTAGCCGAAGCCGCCGGCGATCCGGTCGCCGTCCTTGAGGAGCGCGCGGAGGGTGCATTCCATGAAGACGTCGATGCCCTGGTGGACGCCGCGGTCCTGGAGCGTGCGGATCATCTCCAGGCCGGTCCGGTCGCCGACGTGGGCGAGCCGGGGATAGGTGTGTCCGCCGAAGTTGCGCTGGAGGATGCCGCCCTCCTTGGTGCGGTCGAAGACCGCCCCCCATTCCTGCAGCTCGCGGACCCGGTCGGGCGCCTCCTGGGCGTGCAACTGGGCCATCCGCCACTGGTTGAGGAACTTGCCCCCGCGCATCGTGTCGCGGAAGTGGACCTGCCAGCTATCGCGGGAGTCGGCGCTGGCCAGGGCGGCCGCGACCCCGCCCTCGGCCATGACCGTGTGGGCCTTGCCCAGGAGCGACTTGCAGACCAGGGCCGTCTTCGCCCCCCGCGCGGAGGCCTCGATCGCGGCCCGGAGCCCCGCCCCGCCGGCGCCGACGACCACGACGTCGTAATCGTGCTGTTCGTATTTATTCATGGTCTTAGATGAGTCGAAAGTCCGTGATCGTGCCCGAGGCGACCAGCCAGACGTAGAAGTCGGCGAACCCGACCGAGAACAGGCTGGACCAGGCCCAGAGCATGTGGTGCTCGTTCAGGGCCGATCGCCCACGTCCACAAGCCGGTAGCGAGAGCTGGCCGAAGGCGGAGCGCGAGAAGACGTCGCGGCGCCCTCCGACGATGTGGCGGAACGAGTGGCACGAGGTGGTGTAGAGGGTCAGGAGCGCGACGTTGACGGCCATCACGAGCGTCGCCGACGCTCAGGCCGAACCCGTCGGGCCAGCGGCAGGTCATGGACCACGTCGATACGCCAGGAGGGCCAGGAAGAGCAACGCCAGGTAGAGGAAGTAGCGGTGCAGGTTCTGGAAGATCAGCAGCCTCGTCTCGCCCTTGTAATCCTGCCCGCGCCGGAAGCCGCAGAACTCGAGGGTTCCCCCACGGCGCAGGCGACCGGGTCGAGGAAGAAGGCCCGGTAGTACGCCTTGCGGTAGTAGTAGCAGGTGACCCGGAAGCCGGCGGGCGCCCAGAGGATCAGGAACGCGGGCGAGATCCACGCGGGCAACCAGGAGGGCAGCACGATCAGCGGAGAATAGAACGGGGAGATCATGTAGGAATGGTCTTGGAGGAACCCGCCGTCCCCATCCCGAGCTGGTAATCGGCGTTGTAGAACGCCGGAAAGGTGCGTAGATGAGAAGAAGGCACCAATCCCAGTCCCGTCGCCAGGGGCCCGACCCACCACTGATCGCTTCGCTCCGTCGCGCCGAATCCCCCGGCTGTCGCCGGATCCATCGTTTGAGCCTGCGCCATCTTGCCCCCCTGTTAGCCCTGGAATGCGTCAATGCGAGGCCTTGCCCTGGTCCTGGTGGGATTGAGCCCCACCGCGTGGAGGGCCTGAATCACGACTCTCGACGGGGAAAAGACGCGGGCACGAAGGCCCCCACTGGGTACAGCCCAGGGCTCGTACTCAGTAGGGCGGACGTCTCAGCCCACCAACTGCACGGCCTTTTTCCCGACTGGCAGGAATGATTCAGAACGAGCGGACTGACGCGGTCGGCTGGAGAGAGCTTTCCGGTTCCATACGCCGATCTTCCTTCCGTCCCCTCGTTGTCCGTAAGACTTTATGAGTTGAACCTGTCCATGTCCAATAAAAAAACTGCGGATCATCCCTGATTCTTCTTCGACGTGGCGGGCATGGCTTCGACCGCACATGCTACCACGGTCTCGATTAGGAGAGATTGCCCGCGGCCGTCCTCACGCGGGGAGAAGAAAACAAGGACCGAGAATCAACCGGAATCTTGACGGTGATTGATGGATTTGAGGAGATTGTTGAATCTGGAGAAGAGTTGCACATTCGATGTGATCCCAATAATGCGACGCCCATTGGCTTTCGGGCGATTCTCAGCATCTTATTTAGGCCTGTAACTACCAAGGACTTATGATGTCGTACGACCCATCCTGCCGTTCATACCTCGACTCTGTGCGCGCGGCCCCGGATCTGCCGAGTCGACCAGCCGGCCTCTGGTTCCGTCCATCGACCTGAGCGTCGTTTACTGCCCGGATGATCTGGATCACATCGACGCACTGTACAACGGCTCCGCCCAGGGTTTCATCTACGCACGCGACGGCCACCCCAACGCGGCCCAGCTCGCTGTGAAGCTGGCGCAGCTCGAGGGCGGTGAGGCGGCCGTGATCTGCGCCTCGGGCATGGGGGCGATCGCCGCGTCCTTGCTGACACTTCTCAGCCAGGGCGACCATGCGCTGATCTCCGAGGGGCTCTATGGCCGGACGAACGCTCTGGTCACCCGGCAGCTCACGCGGTGGGGGATCAGCCACAGCATCTTCGACTCGGCCAACCCGCTCGAGGCGAAATCGCTCCTGAATCCGAGGACACGTCTGATCTTCGTCGAGACGATCTCCAACCCGTTGCTCCGGGTCGCCGACCTGCCCGGGCTGGCGGCGATCGCCCGGGAGGCCGAGATCCCGCTGGTCGTCGACAACACCTTCGCTCCCGTGATCTGCCGGCCGCTCGAGCACGGAGCAAGCCTCGTGGCGCACTCGGTGACGAAGATGATCGGCGGCCATAGCGACCTGACCCTGGGAGCGCTCATCGGCCACCGCCGATACGTCGAGGAGGCCCGGACCGTGGCCTCGACGCTGGGCCAGACCGGCAATCCGTTTGAAAGCTGGCTGGCACTCCGTGGTCTCTCGACCCTCAGCCTGCGGATGAGCCGGGCCTGTGCCACGGCGCCTCGAGTTGGCACGACGCTTCGAGTCGCACGCCCAGGTCGATCGCGTGTACTACCCGCTACTCGCTTCGCATCCCGATTTCGCACTGGCCTCGCGTCTGCTCCAGGACGGCGGCGGCACGATCGTGACGATCGACCTGCGCACCCGGGCGAAGGCCGAGGCCTTGATCCGTGGCCTGGCCGCGTCGATCCCGTTCGCACCGAGCCTGGGTGACGTCCAGACGACACTCAGCCATCCGGCGACCACCAGTCATCGCGGTCAGGACGCGGCCCTGCTGGCGCACCAGGGCCTCACGGAAGGCACGATTCGCATCTCGGTCGGGCTTGGAGGAGCCGGCCGACCTCTGGCAGGAATTCCTCGGGGCGCTCGATGCACTCGATGGGAGTTGATGATTCAAGGCCCACTGCGCGACCCGCCGAGGCCTTACCTCGCGGCACCAGCTCGTGGATCTTGCCATCGAACGCCAGGATGTAGAGCTCTCCCTCCGCGTCCTCGCCGAATGAGGCGATGTTGAGCTTGCTGCCGCGGGTCGACGTCGATCAGCTCGCCGTTCGCGACGACCTTGCCGTTCTCGTAGCGGAGTCCCCAGATCCGGCCGGTATCGAAGTCGCCGTAGACGTAGACGCCGGCCAGCTCGGGGATCTGCTTGCCTCGGTAGACGTAGCCGCCGGTGATGCTCAAGCCGCTGTCGGGCCGTTCGCGCGGTCGGCGCGTGGGGATACTCGACGATCGGCGGCCGGATGGGTCGCGGCCGGGTCCGGCCGCTGACGCCGTTCGGGATGGAACGGGTGGAACCCTTCCCGGATGCTCCAGCCGTAGTTCCCGCCATTCTCGATCCGGTGGACCATCTCCCAGAGGTTCTGCCCGACGTCGCCGGCCCACAAGTCGCCGGTCTTGCGATCGAAGCTGAATTTCCAGACGTTCCTCAGCCCGATGCAATACACCTCGGGCGCCCAGTGGGCGTACTTCGGGTCGCGTTGCGCCGGATTGTCCTTCGGGATGCCGTAGGCTTTGCCGCCCTCCGGATGATCGACGTCGATCCGCAGGATCGAGGCGAACCAATCGCGGGGATTCTGCCCGCTCAGGAGCGGATCATCCGCGGCTCCGCTGTCCCCGAGCGTGATGTAGAGATACCCGTCGGGACCGAAGGCGATGGTGCCGCCGTTGTGATTCTCGAACGGGTCCTTGGCCGAGACCCAGATCCGCTGCTCGCTCGCTCGGGTCGGCGAGCCGGTCGTCCGAGCGAAGCCATCGAGAACCGCGAGACCACCGAATGCCGGATCCCTCGATCGTTGGCCGAATAGTAGACGAAGAACTGCGGGTTCTCCTTGAACTTGGGGTGGAAGGCCAGCCCGAGCAGGCCCTCCTCGTTTCCCCGGTTGATGGGGGCGCGGAGCTGGAAGAACAGTCGCTTCGAACGTGTCTCGTGCTTGTCGGGGAACGACCATGATCCTGGCCGTGTGCTGCTCGACGACGAACAGACGATGACTGCCGTCATCGGGATAGGCCATCGCCACCGGCCGGTCGAACGGACAGGTTCGGGAAGGCCACGCGCGTCGCCAGCCTGGGCAGCGGCGCGGAACTGTCCGCGAACGTTGGGGTCGGAATCAGCGTCAACAACACGATCAGAACGGTCGGGGGAACTCGCTTCACGGGATCGACCTCTCTTCAATTAGGCGGAGCACTCCGGCCGCGACGGGAACGCGATCCCGCGGATTCGGTCGGAACGAGCTGGGGACATCTTACAGCAAACCCGTCAACGATTGGGTCAACAAGATGACTCCAATCACGACGAGTCCGATATGAATGATAGTGATGAACGAGGGGCCCTGGAACCTCTGGTTGACGATGCGGCCCAGGACGATGGCGGCCAGCACGATCGGCAAGGAGATCAGGTAATACTCCGTCACGGCCGGGACCCAGAAGTCGGCGAACCAGTAGCCGGCGAGTCCGGCCAGGCTGGCGGGCAGGAAATAACCCTGGAGCGTGGCACGGAAGTGCTGGGGCGACCAGCGTCGCAGGGTGCCGTAAACCACCAGGGGCGGCCCATTCATACCATAAGCACCCCCCAGAATCCCAGCGCCGAAGCCGAAGCACCACGCCCATCGATCGTCCGTCAATTCGGCGTGCTGCCGGCGCACGAGGCAATCCATCGAAAACGCCACGATCACCACGGCCAGGAGCATCTTGACGATCGGCTCGGGGACCGTCTTCAACATCAAGAGGCCCAGCGGGATGCCGAGGAAGGTCGAGGCCACGAGCCTCCAGGCACTACGGGCATGGATCTCTCGCCAGTCCTGGACGATGATCGCCCCCGCGACCGTGATCGAGACGAGAGTCGCCAGCGGCGCGGCCACTTCGACCGGGATCGTCAGGGCCAGCAGGGGTACGGCCACCAGGGCCTCGCCAAATCCGAATGCCGAGCGGATCAGCGTGGCGAGAAAGAGCACGGCCAGGACGTGAATCAACGTCGTGTATTCCATGTTGAAATCGCGGAGTCCCCGGCCGGATGCCCGAGGGCCAGATCGAACCGACTCGGGTTCAGTCCCGCCCGAAGCAGAGGATGGTGATGTCGTCGAACTGGCTTCGGCCCGCGGAATGGAGTCGGACCGTCTCCCGGATGGCCTCGCCAACCGACGCAACACCCGGCGGTGCCTCGACGATGATTCGCTTCAGTCTTTCCATGCCCAGAAGCTCGCCATCCAGACTCATGGTCTCGACACCGTCGGTGAAAAGCACGACGACGTCACGCGGACCGAGAGGGGTTGTGGCCGCTTTGTAGGTCTCGTCGTCCTTCACCCCGAGGGGCATTGAGACCGCGGTCGCGCGGACAAGCTCGAGGCGCCCGTCCGCCCGACGGATCATCGGCGACGGGTGGCCCGCGTTGATCACCGTCAGTTCGTGACGCTCCCCGTCGACCATCACAAGAAGGAAGGTGACGAACTTTTCGCTCCCGACCTCACACAAGTTCCGGTTCAGCCGGCTGACCAGCCGGAGTGAGATCGGGCTCCGCCTGCAAGAGGAGACGTACCTCGGCGGAAAGGCGGGCCATCATCAGCGCGGCCGGCATTCCCTTGCCCGCGACGTCGCCAACGGCAATGGCCCAACGTTTCGCCGGTGCCGCCGGATCCGGGCCGGGAAGCAGATGGTAATCGAAGTAATCACCGCCCACGAATTCGGCCGGCTCGTAGTCGTGCCAGAACGCATAACCCGGCAGGTCCGGGGGCCGAATGGGAATCAACGACAACTGCACCGACCGCGCATCCCGAGCCTCCTGCTTGCGACGCTCCATGATGACTTCCCATTCGTGGAGCTGGGCGTTCTCGACGGCCATGCTGATCGTGCTGGCCAGCGCGACGACGAAATCGAGGTCGTCCTGAGTAAACCGGCTCCGCCCATCGCGTGTATCCACCTGAAGCGCACCGATCGCCCGGTGCTGATGGTCCCAGAGAGGGACGCACAACATCGTCCGAACCTGGTACATCTCGAGGCTCATGATCGAGCCGAACCGGCTGTCGGCGGGGACGTCCTCGCACAAGATCGCCTGGCCCTCCTTCGTGACATGATTGTAAACCGTGCGGCTGGGCGCCGATCGCTCGGTCGCGGCATGCCGGAACTTGCTCGCCTTGATCACCAACTCATCGGTCTGCGGCTCGAGGAACAGCACGAAACCCCGCTCGGCCTGGGGAAAGATCTGGAACAACGCCTCCAGCACCTTCTCCAGCACCGCCGAGAGTTCCAGCACACCGACCAGGACCCTGACGATTTCGATCACGATCCGGAGCTTTTCCTCAGCCTTCGCCTTGGCCATCGGCCGGCCACTGGCCGACAAGACGTCGATCGTCTCCAGGATCGTCGGCGTTCCTTCCCCAGTCAGGTCCCCAACACCATAAAGAAATGTAAATCTGCATATTTTGATGGTATCGCCGTCGAGAAGACGGCGGGGTTGCATGGCGGGCAATCGCTCGCTCCCGAGCTTCGTATGGTTCGTGCTGTCGAGGTCGACGAGAAAGAAGCCGTCCGTCCTTCGAATGATTTTCGCGTGCGCCTTGGAAACGTGCACGTCGGAGAGCGGAATGTCGCAGTCCCCGGCTTTGCCGATGAGCGTCTCGTCTTTTTCCAGGCGGTACACCGTACCGGGCCGATCGCCTTCGATCATCCGCAATGACGCCATGAGAAGGCCACCTCCATTGATGCAATCATCCTCGGCAAATCTCCGCCCGAGCACTCCCACGTCATCGACTCCCGTCAACGCGCATGCACTTCGATTATAGCCAGCCCGGCTTTTCAGGTAAAACGGGTGATCCTCTCGCGACGGGCCGCCGATTCCGGGGCCACGGTCTCTTGACCCGAATTTGGTTTACATGTAAACTATCAGTGTGTCGAGGAATCCTTCGTGGGATTTTCGACACGAGACGACAACCATTTCCGTGAATTCAAAAGGAGACGGCAGTGATCCGGGTTCGCAGGGCCGCCGATCGGGGCCATTTCGACCACGGCTGGCTCGACACACAGCACACGTTTTCGTTCGGTCGCTATTTCGATCCGCGAGCAGATGGGCTTCCGCGCCCTTCGGGTGATCAATGAGGATCGGATTGAGCCTGGGCAAGGGTTCGGGACTCATGGTCACCGTGACATGGAAATCGTGACGTACGTCCTGGAGGGCTCCCTGGCGCATCGGGACAGCCTGGGCTCGGGCGGAGTCCTCGGGCCGGGCGAGCTCCAGCGGATGACGGCGGGCACGGGAATCACCCACAGCGAGTTCAACGCATCCGAGACCGAGCCGGTCCACCTTTATCAGATCTGGATCTTGCCGGAGCGGCCGGGCCTGGAACCGTCTTACGAACAGAAAGCGTTCGCGGAGGGTGAGCGCCGGAATCGACTTCGCGTGGTGGCTTCCCCGGGTGGGGAGGACGGATCGTTGATCATCCGCCAGGATGCGCGGCTGTTCCTGGCCTCGATCGACCCGGACACGGAGATCACGCACGGACTCGATCGAGCTCGCCATGCCTGGCTGCAAGTCCTGCGCGGAGAGGTCGCGCTGAACGGGAACGTCCTCGCGCACGGTGACGGGGCTGCGCTGACTCGTGAATCCGGGCTGCAAATCCGGGCCGAGACGCCGTCGGAAGTCTTGTTGTTCGAACTGGCATGAGTTGAATTCCTTGCAGTGTCCAGCGACTTCCTATAACGTGTCAGGTTAGGGTGCCATGGCCATGGAGGCCGCTCGTTATCGAGACGTGCAGGGGATCGTCATAAGAGGCCGTAAAGTTTGGCGAGGATTGGGAGGGCGAGGCTCCGTTCGAAACCTGGAGAAACGCGGCCCGGACGGAGCCTCGCCCTCCTGGACATCTCCTTATTTTAAGGCCGATCAACAAGTTTCAATGGAGGAGATCCGGAGATGCTGGCCCAGTTATCGCACTGGATTCTGATCGCGACCTTGAGTCAAGCGCCGCACGGAGACGGCCTGGTTGAAAGCGATCCCGGCCGATGTGGACGTGGCGATCCGCACGCGCGGTCTCGAAGCAACGCGGGATGACTTCCTCGCCATGCTCAAGGCGATGAACCCGGCCTGGGCCGGGATGGCCGAAGACGGCATGGCTCCCCATCTGGCGGAGATCGGCCGGAAGCATGGCGAGCATGCCGTGAAGAGCCCGTGGGTCGGCCTGATTCGTCTGGGCGATGAGGCGGAAGGCGGCATGCCCTTCGCCATCCTGGTCGGATCGAACAACTACCGGGAGGTGCTCAAGGAACTCGTCGGCGGCAAGGATGCCGAGGTCAAGCCCCAGGACGGCGGTTACGACGCCTTCGATGGACCGGAAGGGCAGGGGACATGGTATGCGGCGAAGGGGGCGGGAATCGTCGCCTTCGGGCCGTCGAAGGCCCTGATCGCCTCGATCGCCAAGCCGGGTGGGAAGACGCTCGACAGCGTCCTGAAGGATTCCGCCGCCAGGCCATTCCTGTCCGGAGATGTCGGCGTGTACGTCAACGCGGCGGCCTTGGCGACTCGGTTCGCGGATCAGATCGAGCAAGGCCGCCAGATGTTCATGGGCGTCCTGGACCAGGCCGCCCAGCAGCAGGGCAACGAGGCCGTGATGAAGTTCGCCAAGGACTTCTACGGCGGCCTCTTCGACTCGATCAAGAACGCCGACTCGCTATACCATGAGCCTCGACGTCGCCGACAAGGGCTTCCACCTGACCGGCGTCTTGAATGTCAAACCGGAAGCACCCGCCGCCAGGTCGATCAACGACATCCACACCAGCCCGGCCACGACGCTGGGCAACTTCCCCACCGGCGCGATGGCTTACCTCTACATGAACATGGAATCCAAGACCTTCGAAAGACTCCAGGGCATGAGCCTCCGCATGATCGCCTCGGGCAAGCCTTCACCCGAGTTGGAGAAGGCCATGGCGGACTTCCACGGCCTGGGCCGGATCGAGTCACTCGCCAGCATTTCCTTTGTCAATGGCATGAAGATGTTCAATGACATCAGCGTATCCGATCCCAAGAAGTACGTGGCCGCCCAGGAAGCCATGCTCCAGGCCATGAAGGGGGGCGACGGCCAGTTGAACCTCTACAAGGACGTCAAGGTCGATCACGACATTCAGACTTACCAGGGACTGAAGTTCAGTCGCATCGTCGCCACATTCGACCTCGACAAACTCGCCCAGTTCGGTGGGAACAATCCGGCCCAGCTCGAGGCGATGAAATCGATGGCGAAATCGATGTATGGCGGAGATACGTTCACCTACTGGTATGGGACCGACGGCAAGCGCCTGGTCCAGGCGATGGGACCGACCTGGGAGTCCGTCAAGACCCAGATCGACGGCTACTTGAACGGAGGGGCCGGCATCGGAAAGGCCCCGGGATTCAAAGCCGTTCGCTCCGAATTGCCCGAGCAGGCCAGCCTGCTCATCATGCTCGATAGTCAGAGCCTCATCCGGTGGTATGTCAAGTTCTTCGCAGAGATGCTCAAGAACCCGGACCTGAAGGTCGGCGACGACATGCCGAAGGAACCCGCCTTCCTGGGCATGTCTCTCACCCCTCGGCCGCCGGTGGGTTACGAGTTTCACCTCGTGATCCCCAGCAGCGTCGGGACGGTCGTGAACAAGGGGCTCGTGCCGATTCTTGGGAATCTGCGACCGCCGGGAGGGAACCCGTAACCGGTTCTGACCACGCCCCGGGACGGCGTCGGGAGGCTCACGCACCCGAGACGAGCCTCTTCGATGCCGCCCGAGGCAAGAGCGGAAAACGGGAGCGCATGACTCATGACCAACGCGTTGACGCTCCACACATCCCGACTCCAACTCCGCCGCTGGCGCGATGAGGACCTCCCCGTCTTCGCGGCGATGAATGCCGACCCGCGCGTCATGGAATTCTATCCGAAGCCGCTCGACCGAGCGGAGAGCGATGCCATGGCGACCCGGATCCGCGACCATTTCGTGCGCCGTGGTTTTGGACTCTGGGCGGTGGAGGTGCCGGGCGTTGCCGACTTCATCGGCTACGTCGGCCTGTCCGTGCCGACCTACGAGCGCACTTCACGCCGTGTGTGGAGATCGGCTGGCGGCTTGCCCATGCGCACTGGGATTGCGGGTACGCCACCGAGGCGGCCCGCGAGGTTCTCGACTTTGGCTTCCAACAGCTCGCGCTCCCGGAAATCGTGTCGTTTACCGTGCCGGCGAACCTGCGATCGCGACGCGTGATGGAGCGCATCGGCATGACCCGCGCGCCCGCCGATGATTTCGATCATCCGGCCTTTCCGGACGGACATCCGCTCCGGCGTCACGTGCTCTATCGAGTCACCCCAGGCTCGCGGCGGAGTGTCGGGAGCTCTGGGCCTGGGCGGTGATGATCTGGTCGAAGATCGCCCGGGTGCGATGGGTCGAAGCGTTCGACATCGGCGAGGAACGCGGCGACGGATCGGGCGGGGTCCGCCGAGTCGTAGTTGAGCCGGCGAGCGAGGCGCTCCAGCTCGGCGGGGAGCCTCGGGCAGCGCGCCGACGTTGCGATTCTGGATGAGCCGCAGCCGGCCCTCGACCGCGCGGAGGAAGTCGTAGGCGTCGCGCAGCTCGGCGTGGGTCTCGCGGGCCGATGATGCCGTGGCGCCGCAGTGCGTCGAGCGCGTCCCAGAGATTGGGGCGGAGCAGGTCCGGCCGGCTGCGCGGCATGGACGAGCTGGAGGTACTGGACGATGAACTCGATGTCGGCGACGCCGCCGAACCCGCGCTTGAGGTGCTGTCGCGGGCGCGAGGCCTCGAGCCGTCGGCGCATCGCCAGCGCCTGCGCGGCCAGTTGCACGGGATCGGTCGGGGCGGCCAGCATCGTCCGGATGGCCTCGGTCACCTTCCGGCCGAACCCGCCCGTGGCGAAGACCACCCGGGCCCGGGTGAACGCCATCCGCTCCCAGGGCTGCGTCGAGCGGTCCAGGTAGTCGCGGAAGGCGTCGAGGGTCATGACCAGCGGTCCGGAGGCGCCGTGGGGCCGGAGCCGGGCGTCCACGGCGTACAGCGGGCCGGTGGCCGAGCCGCTCCCCAGGGCCTTGAGCACCCGCTGCACCACCTCGGTCACGAACTGGTCGTTCGAGATCGACGCCGGGACCGCCCGCGGTCATCCCGTCGGACTCGTGGAGGAAGACCAGGTCCAGGTCGCTGTGGTAGTTCAGCTCGCGACCGCCGCATTTCCCCAGCCCGAGGATCGCCCAGCGGTCGTGACGGCGGCCGGTCGCGGACCGGGGCGTCCCGTATCGCGACGCGACGCCGATCCCACTGGTCGCGCGCCACCTGAGTCAACGACCGCCTCGGCGACGTCCGCCAGCTCCCGGGTCACCTCCCGCACCGGCTCCCGGCCCAGGATGTCGCGCGTGCCGATCCGGATCCATTCCTTGTTCCGGAAGCTCCAGATGATCGGATACGGGTCCTCCGCCCCCTCGCAGAGCTCCGCCAGCTCCGCCTTGATCGCCGATCCCGACGACGGGCGATCCACCACCAGCGAGTCGACCAGGTCGTCGATCATCCCCGGATTGTTGATCAGGATCTCGGAGAGGAACTGGCTCGTCGCGCACAGCTCGACGTAGAGGCGCAGGCTCGGCGGGTTGAAGTTGAACAGCTCCCACAGGACCGCCTTGGCCCCCAGCGACGCCGAGACCTTCTCCAGGTTGGTCAGCGTCATGTCGGGATCGGGCGTGCGGCCGACGGCCTCCAGCAGCCGGGCGCGATCGCGGCCAGGAAGTGCCGGCAACGGGCCTGGGAGAGGAACGGGAAGTCCTCGCGGGCCAGGGCCAGCAGGTTCTGGTGGGCCGTCGCCCGGTCGCGGAACGGGTATGAGCCCAGCACCTCCGAGATCAGCTCGGGGGCCGGGTCGGGGTCGAGCACCAGGTCGACGATCGGGTCGACCGCCGCGCCGTCGTCGCCCCGGAAGGCGTCGTGCAGCAGGTGATTGAGGATCCGACGGTTCAACTCGGTCTTGCCGCGGTAGTCGCCGAGGAACCGGGTCGCCGGGCCGCTCCGCGACTCCCAATCGCTCGCCGGCGCGTAGCCCATCCGCAGGGCCAGCGTGCGCACCGACTCCATGTCGCGCGGCATCTCGTGCGTCTGCCGGTCGAAGACGATCTGGAGCCGGTGTTCGACCCGCCGGAGGAACCGGTAAGTGTCGTCCATGATGTACCGCTCCTCGGCGCTGAGGCATCCCACCCGCTCGAGCTGCGCGATGGCGTGGAGCGTGTTGCCGCCGCGCACATCGGGGTACTCGCCGCCGTGGAGGAGCTGGAGGAACTGGACGACGAACTCGACGTCGCGGATCCCGCCGCGGCCGGTCTTGACCTCGACCTCGGCCGTCCCGGCCGAGACGGTGCGCTGCTCGATCCGACGCTTGAGGGCCTTGATCTCGGCGATCTCCGCGGCGGCGAGGTATCGTCGATAGACGAACGGGGTGATCGCCTCCTGAAAGGTCCGGCCCAGCGCCAGGTCGCCGGCGATCGGCCGGCACTTGATCAGCGCCTGGCGTTCCCAGGTCCGGCCGCGGGTCACGTAGTAGCCCACGCGTCGAGCTCGAGCGACCGGGCCATCGCGCCTTGTTCCCCGTCCGGACGCAACCGCATGTCGACCCGATAGGCCATCCCCAGCGCGGTGTGCTCGTGCCAGCAGCCGGACGATCTCGCTCCCCATCCGGGCAAACAGCTCGGCGTTGGAAACGACCTTCGGGCCGGTCGTCTGCCCTTCATCATCGTAGAGGAAGATCGAGATCGATGTCGGAGCTGTAATTGAGCTCCTCGCCTCCCAGCTTGCCCAGGCCCAGCACGACGAAGCGGGCGGGGAGCCCCGCGGCGTTGTCGGCACTCCGAACCGTGCCTCGGCGTGCGCCCGGGCCAGCCGCACGGCGCGCCTCGACGCAGGCGTCGGCCAGGTGCGAGAGGTCCTGGGTGATCACCTCCAGCGGGAAGCCCCGGACGATGTCGTTATAGCCGATCCGGAGGCTCTCGCGCTGTCGGAATCGTCGCAGGGCCAGCTTCTGCTCGTCCTCGGTGGGCAGGGCGGCGATCGTGTTCCAGAGCCCATCGACCAGGACCGCGCGGTCCCGGCGTTCGGCACCGGCCTGGAGCCAGTCGAACAGCTCGGGGTCGCGGATCAGGACCTCGCCGTAGTGCTGGCTGGTGCTGAAGACTTGCAACAGGATCTCGGTCGTCCGCGCGTCGGCGGCCAGTTCGTCGAGCGTCTCGTCGAGCCGGGGGACGGCGGCGAGGAACCGTTCGAGATTGGTCAGGGCCATGCCGGGATCGGGGCATCGCGGCAGGACGGCGTCGAGCTGGACGGCGATCCGGGCGACGTGATCCAGCCGCTCCGGGCCGGCACGGCGGGTCAGGTCGTCGAGGTCGCGTGCCCCCCGCTCCGGGTCGCGAACGCCCAGCCCGGCCAGCCAGCGCTGCACCAGCTCAGGGATCTCGTGATAGGTCAAGAACCAACCGGAGGTCATCCACGCCCTCGTTCTTCAGTGCAGGTGTCTTGCCTCACGCGGCGGAGCGGCCATGAAAGACGGATGCGAGATTCAAATGTTCAGATGAGGAATCTTTCTTTTCTTTTTGAATCTTAGACTCTCGAATCGGCAGTTGCAATTCAGACGGCCAGAGGCGCAGAGTCACTCCTACCTGTTGTTCGTCGGTGATGTCACTGCCCCAACATGGTGAAGATGGCGGAAGATTGACTCGACGTCAGGCCGGCTCAGCCAGCCCGGTGGCGATGTCCCGTTCATCGGCCCGGCGTCAGCAGGACCCGACCCGCTCGGCATAGGGCCGGAGCCAATCGCACAACGCCGGGCTCGGCACGTGTCGGCGGTGCGACTGCCAGGGGTCGCCGAAGTCGACGAATCCGGGTCGAACCAGTATTCTCGGCCCCCCTGCCGCAACAGCTCGAGAAACCACTCTTCGAAGCTGCGGGCGATGATGCGGGGCGGACTGCGCGAGGCGTCGTCGCCCGAAGTGAAAATCGGCGAGCCGCCGTCGGGCAGACGATAGGCCAGGTCGACGCAAACGGTCTGGAGGTTGGGATTGCCCAGCTCGAACCAGCTCTCCGGCTGAACGATCATTCGGGCACGCGGGCAAACGGAATCATCGGGCCGATCGCCGAGATCGGATGGATGAGCGGCCCGGAGCGAAACAGGCCGTTCGAGAGCATCAGCCAGGCCCGCAGGCCCGGCGGCAAGCGATAGCCGTGCCGCTGTTCCCAGTCGCAGATCGATTCGCGGGTCGGCACCGGGCCGGCAGGGGTCCGCGGCCGGCCGCGAACCCCGACTCCAGCGCATCCAGATCGGCGAGCCAGGTGCGGATCGATCCCACCCCAGGCCATCCAGCATTCCACAAGCTCCCCGAGCGGAGCAGCCATCGAATCATCCTTCACGCCGAAGTCGCGATTCGCTCGGACGTTTCCACCCGTCCGAAAAGAGTGACCGCGCTCGCGTCGTCGACCACAATCCGCACGAACCGGCCAATCAGCCGCTCCGCCCCGGCGAACACCGCGATCCGGTCGCACGCGGTCCGCCCGGTCAACTGGTCGACTCCATCCCAACCCTCACGACGAGCCGCCTTGCGACTGGTCCCTTCCACCAGCACCTCGACCGTTCGCCCGACCCAGCGGCGATTGTCCTCCAGGCTAATCGCATTCTGCAAGGCCAGCAAATCGTTGTTCCGCCGCTTTTTGACCTCCTCGGGCACGTCGTCGGCATGCAGCCCGTCGGCCTTCGTCCCCTGCCGGGCACTGTACTTGAAGATGAAGCAGTTCTTGAACCGAGACCGCTCGACCAGCCCGACCGTCCGCTCGAACGCCGCCTCGTCTTCACCACAAAAGCCGACGATGAAATCACTCGAGACCGCCACGTCCGGAATCGTCTCGCGAACCCGGGCCAGCATCTCCTCATAAAACGCGACCGTGTACATGCGTTTCATGCGTTTGAGGATCGTCGTCGCAGCCGCTCTGTGCCGGCACGTGAAGGTAGCGGCTGACCTTGGGGAGGTCGCGGACGGCCTGGAGCAGGTCGTCGGTCATGTCGTTGGGGAAATTGGTGATGAACTTGATCCGCTCGATGCCGGCGATGTCGTGAATTCGTTCGAGCAGATCGGAGAGGCGGCAGGGCCGCCCATCGGGTTCGTGATACTTGTAGCTGTTGACGGTCTGACCCAGGAGGGTGATTTCCTTGACGCCCTGATCGGCGAGCAGCCGGGCTTCCGCCATGATCGCCGCGGGCGGGCGGCTTTGCTCGGGCCCGCGCACCGAGGGCACGATGCAGTAGGTGCAAAACTTGTCGCAGCCCATCATGACCCGGACGAACGCCTGAAACGGGCTGGGCCGCATCGCCGGCTCGCGATCGGCGTCGTAGTTCTCGAAGCTGGCCGTGACGACGTCGAGCGAACCATCGTTCCGGGCTCGACTTACGGCGAGCTCGGGCACCTGTCGTCGCCCGCCTTCGCGAGCAGCTCGGGCACCTTGGCGAGCTGCCCGGGGCCGACGACGATGTCGACGTGCGGGGCGCGCCGGAAGATCGCTTCCTGGTCTTTTTGCGCCATGCAGCCGAGCACGCCGATCGTCAACTCCGGCTTACGCTCCTTGAGCCGCTTGATGCGGCCCAGCGCGCTATAGATCTTGTCTTCGGCATGCTGGCGGACCGAGCAGGTATTATAGAGGATGGCGTCGGCCTGGTTGAGGTCGTCGGTCAGCTCGTAGCCTTCGTTCCGCAGCTTGGCCACGACCAGCTCGCTGTCGAGCAAGTTCATCTGGCAGCCGACCGTCTCGATATAGAGCTTCTTCTTCGTGGGGGGCGGTCGGCAGATCGGCCATGGTCACGGTTCTCTGGCAAGGGTGTCTCAAAGGGAGAGGCAGCCGGTTCGTTAACGGGGAACCAGGCCCGGCTCTCATCGGCATCGAGCCGGGTCGAGCAAGCGTACCGGCTCCCGTGTCCCCCATGCGATTCTGATCTTACCAGAGCACACATCCGTCTGAAAACCGCGCCTGGAAGTCATTCCACGTTCGTCCCGGCTTTGGTCTGGCCGGGGCGTCTCTCCGTCTCTGGATGAAGCGAGACTGGCTGGCCTGGCGGTGCTGATGGAGAATGCGTTCAGAATTCTTGGAATGGTCGCGAAGACGCCGCCCTTGAACCACCTGAATTACGAATTCGATGCAAGTCAGGGTGACTTGGCCGAGGTCACGCTGGACCGCGAGGCGAATGTCCTCCTGATGGACCATCATGAAACGCCATCGTCGGTAGCGGGCCGAACGCCCCGCCGGACCGACCTTTTTTCCATCGAAGGTCCTTGATCCCGGCAATCACTTCGATAGGCTGGTTGGTCGATCGAGCAGACCGATGTCAGTCGCCGTCATCGGATCTCTCGTTCCCCATCCGACTCGTTGCGTCTGCCCGACTCCGGTGTATAATGCAATCCTCGGCCCAAGGAACCGCGGTGCCTCTGAGGCTCGGGGCGATCCTATCGCTCCTCATGCTCCTCTGCGTCCCGGCCCCCCCCGGCCCGAGCCGGCCTGTCGGCAAACTACCTCACTTCGCGGACGCAAGCCGCCGCGGAGACATTCGCCCTGGACCCACTGATCCTGAGCGGGTCGGTGCTCCCACCCCACGACGAGACACCGCCGTCGCGGCCGACGCCCTCCGGCGCGCTCTTCTCGGAAACCCGGCCGTGCCGCTTTCGACCGTGCCGCCCGTCATGACCGAGGGCGATGGCGACTGGGCCATCTCCCTTCATCCCCCCGTCCTCGCCGAACCCGGATCGATCGCCCGCCCGGCCAAGGGGCGCGCGCCTCGTTCCCGTCGACCATCCTTCCTCGATCTTCCATCCACCTCGCCGCCCGGCCCTCGGCCACGACCTGACCGTGTGACCGCACGACACGGACTCGGCGGGACGCGGTCTCGGCCCTTGTCGGCCGGGCGCCGCCTGCACCGCAATCCCGCGACGGGCCAACGCCGGTGCGCGCGCGCCATCCTTCTGCCTGTGACTTCCCTGGCCTGCCCTCCGACGGCAAGCAGCCCGCTTATGGAATTCTGCCCGCCAAGTCCAGGTCCAATTGGCATTGAGAGTCTGTTCCGAAAGGCGGTTTTCAGCCCCCGGACGGGGGCGGCATTCCTGTAGCCTGGGGCATCAGCCCCAGGATATGTGCATGCCAAAATAAAATGTCTCCTCTCGGACAAGCCCCGCCGCAACCCCGGGCTTCGCCCGGGGTTGCGGCGGGGGCTGGGGGAGATGTTACAGGAGGTTTCTGTAGGGCACTACGGTCC
>CAWJGW010000016.1:0-87487 GCA_963842405.1 uncultured Isosphaeraceae bacterium
GCGACCGATGGCGATCGTCTTCTCCCCACGCTCCGACGCATTGTTGTCGATCTCCAGGAATCCTTGCTCGGTGTACCGCAGCAGCGCGGCCTTGTGGTTCAGCGCATACCCGATCGCCCCGCCCATCGGGCTCTTGGGCAGCACCTGCCCACGCACCCCCTCGAGCCACGCGAACAACTCTTCCAGGATCGGCACCGACCGCTCCTGACGCAGCGCGCGACGCGCGTCATCGTCCAGCTTCGCCGCCTTGGCGTCGGCCTCCACGACGTACAGCCGTCGGATGTAGGCCAACGCCCGGTGCGAGCGTTGCGGGTCGGTCGTCCGCGCCTCGTGGAACTTCCGGCGGGCATGCGCCCAGCAGCCGACCTCGATGACCTTCCCATCCTTGAACAGCGCATCGTACCCGGAGTACGCGTCGGCCTGGAGGTAGCCCTCGTAGTCCCGGAAGAACCGCGCCGGCCCATCCCCGCCCCGGTCGGGCGTGAAGTCGTACACCCAATAGCGATGGTCGCGGTCGCCGATGGCGATCCAGATCCGGCCTGTCCGGGTTCCTTCACGGCCCGGATCGAGCACGTCCACCGGGGTGTCATCGGTCTGGATCGCCTTCGACTGGAGGACCGCCTTGACCATCGCGTCATAGATCGGCTTGAGCAGGGCGGCGCAGCGGGCCATCCAGCCGCACATCGTCTGCCGCGAGATCGCGACGCCCTCGCGGGCGAGGATGCGCTCTTGGCGGTACAGGGGCAGATGATCGGCGTACTTGCTGACGATCACCTGAGCCAGCAAACCGGGCCCGGGCAGTCCCTTCTCGATGGGCTCAGGGAGGCGGTCGGCGATGATGACGTTGGCCTGGCACGCCTTGCAGGCGTATTTGGGTCGGACATGTTGGATGACGATCAGGCTCGCGGGGATGTAGTCGAGTTGCTCGCGGATCTCCTCGCCAAAGGCGTGCCGACGGGCCCCACAATCCGGGCAGGTGAGCTGGTCGGCGGGAACGTCGTGCACGACCCGCCGGCGTTCGAGGTGCGCGGGCAGCGGTTTGCGGCCGTGGCCCTTGCGTTTGGGCTTGGCCGCGGCTGCCGGTGGCGGTGGTGCGTCATCGGCGGGATCCGGCGGAGGCTCGGTCGCCTGGGTCGCGTTGACCTCGGCGAGGATGTCGGCGGCGAACAGCAGGAGTTGGTCGGGGTCGATCTTCTCGCTGGATCGGCCGAACCGCTGGCGGAGCAACCGTTCGAGCTGGTGCTGCATGTGGCCGATGAGGAGTCCTTGCTGGCGCAGGGTTTCGAGCAGCTCTCGGATGAGGCTGTGGCAGGCGTCCAGATCGGTGGGGAGCTCGATGGTCGGGTCTTCCATAATTATAAATACGTTACATGGCGCTGTTTTGTTTGATCATTTTCATAAATCTGGTGAAGAAGCCGCGTCCTCGTCCGGGCGGCCGCGCCGACTGGCTGGGCGGATCGCCTGGGGAGGCCGGTGGCTTGACGCCGCGCGGCGCAGGGAGTGACGCGGCGCGGCGGCTCGCCGGCGCGGCGGTGGTCGATCACGATCGTGAGCCGACCGGTCAGGAGGAGACAGGGTTGGCCTGGGGGAGAGCGAATCGCACCCGGCGGCGTGAGCCGGCCGGATCGATACCGCCCAGGAGCATGGCGAGCTCGGCGTGCCGGAGTTCGACGTGGGGACCGTTGGCCTCGGGCAGGCGGAACGTGCCGGCTTCCAGCCGCTTGGCCCACACGGCATAGCCGTCGTGGTCCCAGTAGAGGATCTTGACGCGGTCGCGACGGCGATTGAGGAAGACGAAGAAATGCCCGGAAAGGGGGTCCTGGCGGACGATGTCCTGGGCCATCTGCGCCAGGCCGTCGAAGCCGCGACGCATGTCAGTGGGCACGGTGCAAACGAAAATGCGGACGGAGGGGTGTAGGGTCAGCATGGGGGTTGCCTCAAGGCGTCGACGAGGCGTCGGAGGGTCTGGGGATCGAATCCCGGTGCGACGGCGATGCGGAGTCCGTCGGCGAGAATGACTTCGATGGGCGAGGCGGCGGATGGGACGGGACTGGGTTGCGGTGCTTCGGAGCAGACGACGGGGAGAAAGAGTGGCGCGTCGGCGGTGTGGGTCGCAGCGAAGGGCGTGGCGGGCCGGAGCGGCGGCCGGGCTTGTAGAGGTGATAGCGGAAGGTGGGCAGTGAGAGGCCGCGTCGGGCGCAGAACTCGGCCTGGGTCAGGCCGCTGAGCCTCCAGTGGGCGATGAGATTCGGCCAGGAAGGGGTACCCGGTTTCGAAGTAGCCATGGCGTGATCTCCCCAGGGCGGATAGACCGCTCATGGAATGATCGGGGAGGCTCGCCTGGTTTTAAAGATGTACTCCACCGGACGCTCACACACCATCCGCAAGATCCTCAAACAAGCCGAGCCGACCCCCATCCCTTCGACCCGGGATCGGTTCGCCCCACTCCTGGGGCCGGTCGAGGCGGTCATCGACCAGATCCTGATCGACGACGAGGTCGCCCCGCCCAAGCAGCGGCACACCGCCGCTCAGGTCTTCCGACGCCTCCGCGACGATCATGGCTACTGCGGCGGGTATGCCCAGGTCCAACGCTACCTGCTCAAACACCGACGTCGGCATCAGGAGACGTTCATCCCTCTGGGACACCTCGCGGGCCAACGCCTCGAGGCCGATTTCGGTCATATCCACGTCGACTTCCCCGACGGTCGCCGGCTAGTCCCCTTCCTCGTGACGGCCTGGGCCTACTCGAACGCCCCCTTCGTGCGGGCGTTCCCCTTCGAGCGCACCGAGGCCATCCTCGAGGGCATGGTCGCGGCCTTCGAGTTCTTCGGCGGCGTGCCCAAGGAGGTCTGGTGGGACAACCCCAGGACCGTCGCCACCCTGATCCTCCCGGGCGCGACGGCAGCTCCATCCGCGTTACGCCGCGCTGGCCAGCCATCACCTCTTCGATCCCCTCTTCTGCATGCCGGCCCGCGGCAACGAGAAGCCCGACGCCGAGGGGACCGTCAAGGCCGTCCAGCGCCGATTCGCCACGCCGGTGCCCCGGGTCGCCGACCTCGATGAATTGAACACGTTCTTTCGCAGCGCATTGCGAGGCGGAGCGCGCAACGCGTGGTGCATTCGCTCTTCGGCCCCTTCACGATCCAGGACCGCCTGGCCGAGGACCTCGCCGCGGCCATCCCCTCCCCAAGCATCGGTTCGATCCCTGCGCGATCCACCCCGCAGTCGCCGTGGACAAGTACCAGACGGTCGCCTTCGACGCCAACCGGTACAGCGTGCCCCGGCCGTTCGCGTTCCGGATGGTGACCGTCAAGGGCTACGTCGACCGGGTCGTGATCGTGGCCGACGGCCAGGCCGTCGCGACGCACACTCGCAGTATGATGAAACAGGTGGTGATATTAGATCCGATCCACTATCTGGCGACCTTGGGCCGCAAGCCCGACGCACTCGACCACCGCCGACGTTTCGCGACTGGTCGCTACCGGCCTGCTTCGCCGACTTCCGCAGGGCGCTGGAGGGACTCCACGGCGCCACGGCCGGCGCCGGCGGTTCGTGCGGGTCTTGCAACTCCTGGGCGAGCATCCCCTGTCCCGCGTGCGCCAAGCCGTTGAAGAATGCGAACGCGAACATCTCATCAATTCTGAAGCCGTCATCCAGCGGACGCGGTCACTCGCCGTGATCGAGTCGATGACACGTGACCCGGCACCACCGCTCCTCTCGTCGTCCACGACGACGGTGGCGGTCCAGGTGCCGCTGCCGGACCTGAGCCGGTTCGACCAACTCCTGGGCGGTGGCGCGAGCCGGTGCGATTCTCATAGTAAAACAATTATACGAACATGTTATGATATGTGCGCTGCGGATTCGGTCGGCGTCTTCTACGCCTGACCGGCTGCGACGTCATCGTGGCCGGGCTCGATCGTCGGGCCCGGATCGTCCTGTCTCTGGGAATCTCATGGGGAGGAACGGACTGATGGCCGATGTGACGATCGACTTGCTCAAGACCCATTTCCGGCAGTTGCGGTTGCCGACCATGGGAGCGGAGTTCGAGAAACTGGCGCGGGACGCCGCCGCCACCAATCAAACCTTCGTCCAGTTCTTGCTCCGCCTGACCGAGCTGGAGCTGGCAACCCGCGACGCCAAAGCGATCGCGACCCGGATCAAGCAAGCGGGATTCCCCGTGTTGAAGGACTTCGACACCTACGACTTCAGCGTCATGCCCGGGCTGTCCAAGCCCAAGATTCTGGAGCTGTCCCGGTGTGAATGGATTCAGCAGAAGACCAATTGTTGCCTGGTCGGGAGCCAGGGGACAGGCAAGACGCACGTCGCGGTGGCCTTGGGCCTGGCGGCGTGCCGCGCCGGTCTGCGGGTGTGATCAGCGACAATTAGAATTCCCTGCCGTGTTGCCTCATCGCAAAATGTTACCAAGAACCGCCCCCTTGGGGGCGGCGCGGCCCCACTCAGGCCCTCCCCAAACGGCCCTTCGCTGGGCATCCACGCATGAACTTGGCGGGTCACGATCTCCTGCTGGATCTCACTTGGACCACAACGCTCATGCTCTCTCCTGTCAGCATGACTGGTTGAATTCAGGATCAAACCGATCCTCGATCAGTTCTTTCTTCGCAATGAGCGTCTGTCTCCTCTCAAACGAGATTGTGTTGTCTTCTCCTGAGCGGCATCTGAAAGATCCAGCAGCCGGCAATCTGAATATATCAAACACATTATTAGACAATTAATAATCATACATAATTAATATATATAATATATTTAATCATGCTACAGAATCCAGAACCAGCAGTGAGACTAGATTCCCGCCTCCGCGGAAATGACAAAAACATTTATAATTTATATTTAATATTTATTTAAAGATATTATTATAAAATTATGATTGGTCGCACTGGGATTCGCTTCTCCTCTTCACTCTGGCCTCGCCGCTCCTATCACCACCGGTTGATCATTCGCTTCACTCCCGTCCAGGCACGCCTCCACCAGCGTCCGGGCCATCACGCGACGCCACTCCCGAATCCGCCGCTCCAAGGTCCGCAGTTGCCCCTCGGGAAACTGGCCGGGATAGGCCCGCTGCAAGCGTTCCATCAGCACCTTGGCGGTCGACTCGGGCTCCGCTTGGAGCCACAGGAGGATCTCCGGCCAAACCGTCTCGAAGGGATCTTTCCGCGTTCGCCAACAGTGCGGTGTTGAGGGCTCACTCCGATGCGTCGGACGAACTTCTCCTTCACGCCACAACTCGGGAAGTTTGGCGAGAAACGCCTCCAGGCTTTCTCGCTCCGGACCATGGCCCAGGTCGCCCGAGCTGAGCGCAACCAAGGCGGATTGGCCTTCCCGGATCTGATGCAAGATCTCCAACGGATCCAGCGTGGCGCGCTTCGCTTGAAGGGCTTCTTTGGCCGCGGTCGAGACCGACGGATGAGCCAACAGGCGGTCGCAAGGGGTCGCCGGCTTGTGATACTGCTTCTTGACCTTGGCTCCCTCTCGGGTCTTGGACCGAAGTTTGAACGATGGCTGGAAAAAATTCACATACAAGCGAACCATTCCATACAGGCGGGCCAGACACTGACCCGCGACCAATCCGGAGAACCGCCGGTAGCCCACGAACCGCCGAATGACCGACCCGTTCTTCTGCTCGATCCAGGCTTGATCGTTCTTCTGGTAGGCCCGCGAGCCGCGTGAACTCGAGATGTCGTTCCTGGCAATAGCTCAGGAGGGTCTCGTTGATGAAGGCACTGTCATTGTCGGTGTCGATCCCACAGATCGGTACCGGCATCTGGCGACGAATGACTTCCAGCCCTTCGATGACCAGAGATTGCTCTCGGGCGACCAAGGCGACGGCCTCGGTCCACCCCGAACAGACATCGGTTGCCACCAGGCTCCACAAGAAAGTCCCTTGCATGGAATCGCCGCAGTGAGCGACGAAGTCCACCTCCAGGAACCCAGGCCCCGGCTCGTTCCAGTCCGCGAAGGTCCGGATGGGTATCTGCCGGCTAGACTTCGTGGCCGGCTTTCGCTTCCGCCGTTGACCGGCTGTGTCGCGGATCGGCGTCAGGAGTCGGTCGATGGTCGCCGCGCTGATCGTGAGAAGGTGATTGCCGGACGGTCTCATCGAGCGCCAGATGGCCATGACGTTCCATCGCCGAGATGAGTCCGGGCAGGATGGCTTTGAGGCGCTTTCCGCAGATGCGATCCGCCGCTTCCCAGAGAACGATGAGCGCCTCGCGAACCGCCTCGGAATAGATCCGCCGAGACGAAGTCGATGGCTCGTGGACTGCGGGATCGACCCCGGCGAGCAGTCGAATTGCATGCTTGCGATGACAGTCGGCGAGAGCAACGAATTCATCCAAGATTCGGGCTTTCTCGAACTTCGATGCCACCTGATAGCGTTCACGGAGAGCTTCAAGCACCTCGTGTTTCGTCTGCTTGCTGATCTTGCCGAGCATGCTGCACCTCCAGAAGTTGGTAACATCCTGGTGAGGCAACAGCTAATTCTCGGTAACAGAATCGGTGAGTCAATGCGGCAGGGAATTCTAGTTGTCGCTAATCACTGCGCAATCCCGTGGTCCTGTCCACGCGACGGGACGAGCGTCGGCGGAAGACGAGGTTGCTCTTGGCCCGAATCACGAAGAACGCCAAGCCCGACTTCAAGCGATAGAGTCGGCCGAAGTCGAGATAGCCCCGGTCCACCACGTAGAAGGTGCCGGGCTCGATCGGCAAGGTGTCCAGGACGATGACGTCGTGGGTCTTGCCGTGGGTAATCCGCACGAAACAAGGGATATTCCCGCGCAGGTCGAGGAGCGTGTGCAGCTTGATCGCTCCCTTGCGGCGACGGAAATGCGCCCAGGGAAAGAGCGTCAGGCAGAGTTCGATGGTCGTGGAATCCAGCGCGTAGGCGGTTTGCTCGAGTTCAGCGCCGAAGCCATCGGCCTGGTACAGCCGCCGTGCCCGGGCGATCAAGACCTGAGCGAAGTCCGCGTAGATGCGCCAGTCGCGGTGTTCGTTGGCATCGGCGAGCGTGCTCCGAGCGATGACGCCGCGAAAGCCGGCGTGGTGAAGCTTCTTGTGAAGGGCATGGAGGCAGATTTCGATGTCTCGCAGGCTCTCGCGATAGGTCAGTTGAGCGAAGGCCATGCAGAGGAATTGATCGAAACAGGAGAAGTGGCGAATCCGGCGATTGCCGTGATAGCGCGCGACACAACGGTCGAACTCGTGTTTGGGCAGCGAGTCGATCAGTTGAGAAAAGACGTAGCGATCGTTGAGCATGAGCCAGCTCCCGACGTGTTGCGGCGAGTGGGAAATGGCTCAAGGTTACCTTGGCGTTCAGATCGAAGACAATTGATGTCAAGCGCAACCTCGGAAATAACAATGAGTTGCAACGAGCAACATCGACCTTAACCGGACAGCCCTGTCCGAGAACCTCAACACGTCGAGCTCACTGGGGCCGAGTTTGAGGCGGCCGAGGATTGCTCGGGCTTTCGGACTCCGGCAGTCCGATGAGACGATGCCCGAAGAGATCCGCATCCTCCCGCTCGATTTGAAATGACCCGAGGCGGAAGTCATCCTCGGCGTCGAAATGGGCGCTGAGACCCAGGTCCCAGAAATACCAGGCGATCGTTGGATAGACTCCAAGCAGGTCTTCCGAGACATCCTCCGGCTCGCCGAGTTCGTACTTCACATCGTCGAACGACGAACCGAACGGGAGATCTCTCAGGCCGAGCCCGGGACGGACAACCCAGCGTCGGTCAAATGGGGAGGACATCGCCGGAAAGTGTCTCCTCGTGATGAAGCGATGCGCCGGGATCGACCGGTCAACCGTCTAATAAACGATCTCACATCGGATGGTCTCGCAGGGCCGGCTCATCGGGCTGGGACTTCTCCTTGGGATGCCAGCCGAACAGGGCCAGCTTCTGTGCCCGTTTGAGGCCGCGCCAACGAGCGACAGCCGCGAGAGCCTGATCCCAGGTCGCATTCGTCAATTCGCGGTAGCGCCGGTTCGCCTCGGCATCCCTGTACCACAATACCAGCCCATCGATCTCCGCCACGCCATCAGCCGCTTTGCGAGCCTCGGGAATGTCCGGCAATCCCTCATACCGACCGTTCATGGAAATCTTGAGCTGTTGCTTGGTCATTTCATCCCCGAACGTCTCAATATAGGCAAGCAGTTGCCTCGCTGACAGACTCGACCAAATGTGGCCGCACGAGCCGCAAGCAAAGAAGGCGGAAGTCAGCGAGATGCCCACGCTCCTGCGGTGGCCGACACCGTTCGGGACGAAGGCGGGTGCTGTTGCCTCGAAATTCGGGTAGTGACCGGGGATGACGGTATGACCGGGGATGACGGTCGAGGCATCGCATTTCGGACAGCGCCAGGTTTCCATGGGAAGGGCTCCTATCATCTGGCCCGATTGACGCGGAAGTCTGTTCTCGACCCAACCATTCAACCAATGTCCTCCCACTCAAGATACCGCGCCGTACGGTTCCTCGCACCACGTCGCGACCTGGGAGAAGCTCAACCATGCGCTGCCGGAAACGTCCTGGCGAGACGGTGTCGCTCGGTAGCCATTACTCCCCACGGCGTTCCGCACTTGACGCGGATCGCGGAATCGGGATCTTACCAGGAAAGGAACCGATCCGCCGCGAGGAGTCATCGCGCACCATGAACGACTGGCTGAAGAAGCTGGGGCTGGACCGGCCGGAGCTCCGGGCCTGGGCGATGTACGACTGGGCGAACTCGGCGATGGTGTGCACGATCATCACCGCCGTGTTTCCGATCTATTATTCCAGCGTCGCCTGCGGCGGGGTGATGAAGGAAGAAGAAGCGACCCGATGGTTCGCGATCGCGACCACCTTCGGCGATGGTCATCATCGCCGTGATCTCGCCCATCCTGGGAACCATGGCCGATTTCAACGGCCGGAAGAAGCGGATGCTCGGCGGCTTCCTGGCTGCTCGGTGCGGGATCGGTCGCCGCGATGTTCTTCATCTACAAGGGCGACTGGATCCTGGCCTCGGTCCTGTTCATCCTGGCCAACATCGGGGCGAACGGCAGCTTCGTCTTCTACGATGCCCTCTTGCCCCACATCGCCCGCGACGACGAGGTCGACCGGGTCTCGACGGCCGGCTATGCGCCTGGGATACCTCGGCGGGGGCGTGCTGCTGGCCCTGAACCTGGCCTGGATCCAGAAGCCGGAGTGGTTCGGGCTGCCGTCGGGCAAGAACCTGTCGATGGCCCAGGCCACGCTCCCCGCGCGGTTGTCGTTCCTGTCCGTGGCGATCTGGTGGGTGGTCTTCTCGATCCCGCTATTCCGTCGCGTGCCGGATCCTCCCGGTACCGGGCTGCCGCCGGGATATGAGGATGAGACCCTCCTGCCGATCCGGGCCGCCATCGCCCGGCTCGTCGAGACGGGCCGCTCCCTGCGCCGCTATCGCCAGGCGTTCCTGATGCTCCTGGCCTTCCTGATCTTCAACGACGGCATCGGCACCATCATGCGGATGGCCACCATCTATGCGAACGAGTTGAAGATCGATCAGGGCATCACCATCGCGTCGATCCTGATCGTGCAGTTCGTCGGCATCCCCTTCGCGTTCCTCTTCGGGATGCTGGCCGGCCGGATCGGCGCCAAGCCATCGATTGCGCTCGGGCTGGTGGTCTACGTGGGGATCTGCATCGTCGGCTACTTCATGACCACCGGCACCCACTTCCTGCTCCTGGCCGTTCTTGTCGGGACCGTGCAGGGGGGGACGCAGGCCCTGAGCCGGTCGCTCTTCGCCAGCCTGATCCCGCGCGATAAGTCGGGCGAGTTCTTCGGGTTCTTCGGGACCGTCGAGAAGTTCGCCGGCATCCTCGGCCCCGCGACCTTCGCCGTGGTCAACGTCCTGACCGGCTCCAGCCGCGGGGCGATCATCGCGGTCATCGCCTTCTTCGTCATCGGCGGCGGGTCTGCTGGCGATGGTGGACGTCCCGGAGGGCCAGCGCATTGCTCGCGAGGAGGAGGCCGGTGCCAAGCCCGCCAAGACCGATCTCGACCTCGAATGGAACTGATCGCTGGATCGCGGTTGCTCAATGGACCGGCTCCGCCGAGGCCGGCGGGCGCTTTTGCCAGTGCTTCAGGGTGATCACCCACGACGCGCCGAGGTAGAGCACGGGGTAGATCAGCGACAGCCAGGCTACGCGCACCATCATCGGGTCGCGCTGTGAGGTCGTGTCGGGCAGAGTCCAGATGATCCAGACCAGGGCGATCGTCCACGGGATGCTGAGGATCGTCATGACCCGATTGAACTTGCCCGGCAGCGAGGGATACAGGTATCGGGACGGCACGAAGGTCAGCAGCGCCAGCACCACCACGATCGCCAGCGACGCCCAGCTTCCGAACGGCAGGGCGTAGAGATACACGGCGACGACGTTCCAGAGCGAGGGGAAGCCCAGGAAATAGCCGTCGTCGGTCTTGGCCTGGACCTGGCAGAAGCCGTAGACGCTGGCCACCAGCGGGATCAGGAGGCAGGCCTCGTAACCCGCCGGGAGGATCTGCGCCGATAGATCAGCAGCAAGGGGAGGAACGTGTAGGTCAGGAAGTCGATGATGTCATCCAGACGACGGCCGTCGAAGCTGGGCACCGCCTCCTTGATCCGGACCTTGCGCGCCAGGGTGCCGTCGGTCGAGTCGACCAGCGTGGCCACCAGCATCAGCAGGAATGACAACCGGAACGCGCCGGGGCCGCCCTCCACGAGCAACACCGCGATGATTGCCGGCGATCACGAGCCCCAGGGCCGGTGTAGCCGTGCACGCACCAGCCCAGGAACTGCTGGAGCCGCCCGGGTGCCCGCCGCTCGCGCGGCGGTTTCGCCGACTTCCGCCGTCTTCGCACTAGCATCTTGACCATCGACGCCTCCTCACTTGGTCATTCGGTCATGAGTCAATGAATCGATGTGCCGTGATACCGGCTCCGTTTTCTCGAGGACGGGCTACCGACCATAATGCGGTGCCCTTCTCACGACTCACTGCCTACCGTTCCCAGACCGGCCACTGACCACTGACTAATGACCACGGTGACGCAGCGTGCTCAGCGAGGATTCCCCTCTGCCGTCGCTGGACGAACCGATAATAGATCGCACCGAGGCGAGCAGGGCGAGGGTCGCCAACGGAGCTGCGAAGCGGCCCCAGCGGTCCGGGCCGTAGACAGCCGTCCGCGGCCAACTGATATTGACCACCATGAAAACGCCCCAGACGACCGCGATTGCGTTGACCGCCAGGCCGAACCGTCCCATCGAGAAGTATCCCCGGCCGGTCGTCTCGGCGCCGTTGCGGCCGTCCGCGTTGAGCCGAGACGGCGAGTAGGCTCCTCGGCGACGGAGCCGAGCCATCAGCATGGGGAACGTGACCAGGAGGTACGCCAGGTTCACCCAGACGATGGCGACCGCGCACAGGGTCTCGATCACGTGGGGCAGGTTGATGTTCAGGACCAGCAGGGCCGCGGCCAGGACGCCGATCAGGAGCGGGGGGAGGATCGGGGCCTTCGTCCGCTCGCCCACGTGGCCGAGCAGCGTGCGCGAACGGGAGATTATTGTCCCGGGCCATCGCGAAGACGAGCCGGACCGTCCCCGCATGGACGGCCAGGGCACAGACGAACACGGCGAAGACGACATCGGCCAGGAACAGGCTGCCGAGGCCGGATCCCAGGACATCCTTCACGAGGAACGCCGAGGCCGCCGGTGATCCGGCCCAGCTCGGGGCTGGCCGGGTCGCTGACGGCGAGGATGCCGAACAGGATCAGCAGCGCGCCGGCCAGGGTGGCCACGCCAACGGCCTGGAGGATGGCCCAGGGCGCGCGGCGACGCGGTTGGTCCGTCTCCTCGGCCAGAGTGCCCGCCGTATCGAAGCCATAAAGGACGTACGACGCCATCAGCGCGGCGGCCAGGAACGGCCCGAGATAACCCATCGGCTCGACCGACGCCCCGACCCTGGGTGTCGAACAAGACGGACGGGCTGCGGCAGACCCTCGCAGCCAGGAGCCCGATCAGCAGCACGACCCCCACCAGCTCGGCGATGACCCCGACGTTGTTGATCCGCGCCATGAGCCGGACGCCGGCCGTGTTGATCGCCGTCGTCGCCGCGATCAGCACGCAGCCCAGGATCACCGCGTTGCGGGCCGTGTCCGCCTTCACCGCCGGATCGCCGACCAGTTGGAACACCGGCGAGATCTGGGGGAGCGTGGCCTGCGGCGCCAGGGCGACGGCGGCCAGCGAGATGATCGAGCCGCACAGGTAGACCCAGCCGGCCATCCAGCCGACGGCGCGACCGCCGGTCCGTCGCGACCACTGGTAGATGCCGCCGGACAAGGGATATTGCGACCGCCAGCTCGGCGAAGCAGAGCGCCACCATCAATTGCCCCAGGAAGACCGCCGGCCAGGTCCAGAAGAAGGCCGGACCACCCGCGCCGTAGCCCATATAGAACATCTGAAACACGCCGGTCAGGATCGAGATATACGAGAATCCCGCGGCGAACGACGAGAAGCTGCCGAGCGTGCGGTCGAGCTCCGGCTTGTAGCCGAAGGCCGCCAGGTCCTGGCTATCGTCTGCGGAAGGTGGCGGGTGGCGGGTGGCGGGTGGCGGGAAAACGCGATCCGCGGAACCGACTTTTCGTCCCGCCACGAGTCACTCATCACCTTCCTCCGAGACATCGCGGGCGGTGAGTGTGACAAAATGCGATCCGCACTGTCGACCGTCTCCTGTCACCTGCCAGCGCGCCACTCGTTACCCGAGTTAGCTTTTCTTGGTCGCCAGGTAGATGCCCCACTTCATGTCGCCGGCCTGGCAGAAGCCGATCTTCATCGCCCAGCGGTCGACCAGGTAATTCAGGTCGGCCTCCGAGAACGAGGCGAGGAACTCGGCCCGCCTGGCGACCAGGCTGTCGGCCTCGGT
This sequence comes from uncultured Isosphaeraceae bacterium, assembly GCA_963842405.1. GTDB lineage: Bacteria > Planctomycetota > Planctomycetia > Isosphaerales > Isosphaeraceae > CAVZRC01. Next base: position 12,921 of record CAWJGW010000016.1, read on the forward strand.
CCGCAGGATCTCGACGAATTTCGCGGTGGCGTCGTCCACGACGACGTCCACGAACCCGGCGGCCTTGATCAGCTCGCCGTATTGCTCCGGCTCGACCACGCTGTAGCCGGTCTTCTCGATGTAGCGCTCGAATTCGGGAGAGCCGGGCGTCTTGCCCCGAGCGTAGTCGGTGATCACCAGCCGGCCGCCGGGGGCCATGAGCTGATAGAGCCGGGAGAAGAGCCGGGCCTTGTCCGGGATGTGCATGAACGCATCCCGGCTCCAGATGATGTCGAACGGCTCGGGGAACGACGTCTCGAGCACGTCGCCAAGGATGGACGTGACCGAGTCGCCCATCCCGCGCTCGGCGGCCTTTTCCTCGGCGATGGCGATCATTTCCTCGGCCAGATCGATCCCCGTGACCTTGGCCCCGTAGGCCCTGGCCAGGTGGAACATGGCGCCGCCGATGCCGCTGCCCACGTCGAGGACCCGGACGCCGGGCCGCAGCGATGGGCCCAGCCGGACGCAGAGGTCCTCGGTCGTGGCGTGGCCGCCGGTGCTGATGTAACCCTCGCCGAAGATCTTCTCGTATCTCAGGATCGAGGTCCGGCTGTACTGGCCGTTGTTGTCGAACTTCGAAGGCGCGGCCGGGGCCGATTGCGTGGTCGTCATGGGATGCCTGGGCTCAATCAGAAGGCTGCGAGGATCGCCCGGAGGGCCCTGCCTCCGCGACGGTCGCAAACCGAGTGGGATACGGTGCGTGTCTTTGCGACGAATATTATGTTAAGCTTGCCAGAAGAATGTAAACAGCCAAGTACCGCTTTCGGGGTGCCTGAGACCATGTCAGCCGGCAAGGATCGGTCCGCCATGATTTCGTAAGGACCGCCCCGAGTCGGGACTCCAATCCCCAATGCGGCGTCCCCACTCAAGTACCTCCTTCAGGCGGAACCTGCTGCCGATCGATAGGCCGCCAGATTCTCGGAGGCATATCGACGGAAGTCGAATTCGATGTCGGACGCGACCGACTGAATCGCCCCCCAGAGGGCCTCGCGGAGCAGCGAGGCGGCCTTGAAAATGCGTAGCTCGGCGAGGTCATGTGGGTCGGCCGCCACGGACTCGCGATATGCCGCCAGCAGGCCGGCTTCCTGGTCCTCAGCCAGCGCGGCGTTGGCCGAGACGTTGGCCAGGTCGAACAAGGGGTGGCCGATGCCGGCATATTCCCAGTTGACCAGCCAGAGCCGATCGCCGTCCTCGATCAGGTTGGCCGGGAGCAGGTCGTTGTGGCAGAGGACCGGCCGGAACGGCACGATCCGCCACGACAACCGCCGGGTGTCCTCCAGCGTGGCGTCCAGGTCATCGGGCAGCTCGGCCCCGAGACGGCGCGGCCGTGTGCGCATAGGTGCGGATGACCTGGAACGGGCAGAAGTACAGGACTTCTCCGGTCATCGCGTCCCATGACTCGTGCAGGCGGCGGAGCAGAGCGGCCAGGCGATCCAGGACCGCGGGCTCGCGGAGGTCGGCGGCCGTCAGCGTCCGCCCTTGGATGAAACGGGTGATCAGTAGACCATCCTCGTGGTGAACGACCTCCGGCGCGAGCCCCCAGGCGCTGGCGGCCTCCTGGCAGACCAACTCGTTGCGGCGGTCGATGCCCAGCAGCGGACGAGGCTCGCACAGCCGCGCGACGTAGCTTTGAGTGGGTTCGCCGGTCCGGACCACGAAGTTGTGGTTCGTGATGCCCCCCGCGATTCGCTCGACGTCCAGCGGTGCTCGCCCCAGACCAAGCCGGCGCAGTCGCCGGATGAGTTCCTGCTCCGGTTTGCAATCGGGAGGCGTGCTCACCATTCTTCGCCTTACGGAATCATCTGGTAGGTCACGAACGCGATCTTCCGGCCGTCGGGCGACCAGCACGGGACGTTGATTGTACCCTGGCCTCCAAAGAATTGGCCCAGCACGTCGATTTTCTTGCTCGCGAGCACCATCCTGCGCAGGGTCACGTCCTTGTTGGCCGGGTGGCCGGTGACCTCCTTCTCGAACGAGAGGAACACCATGGAGCGGCCGTCGGGCGAAAGGTGGGGGAACCAGTTGTTGAAGTCGTCGGCCGTGAGTTGCTCCTGCTCGGTGCCGTCGGGCCTCATCCGCCAGATCTGCATCGTGCCGGTCCGGACGGAGTTGAAGTAGATCGAGCGGCCGTCGGGAGAATACTCCGGGCCGTCGTCCAGGCCCTTGGCCGTCGTGAGGCGCGTCTCGGCGCCGCCCGCGGCTGGAACGGTGTAGATGTCGAACTCGCCGTTGCGCTCGCCGCAGAAGGCCAGGGTCTTGCCGTCGGGCGACCAGCCGTGCCAGTAAGAAGGACCCGTCGGCGTGATCAGTTTGGGAGTCCCGCCGGCGATCGGCAAGGTGTAGATGAGCGATCGCCGGCTCCCCTGCGACTGGTCGCTGATCGCCAGCAGGGTCCCGTCGGGAGAGACCCCGTGGTCGTTGTTGCATCGGGTGGCGAAGCCGGTGTCGATCGTAGTGGGCTCGCCGCCGGCCGCGGGGATGCGGACGATCCGGCCGCCGCTGTTGTAGATCAGCGAACGGCCGTCGTGCAGCCAGTTGGGCGCCTCGATCCGGGTCGGGGTGACGTAGACCACGCGTCGATCCGTCGAGGACATGGTCTGCGTCTCGAGGGTGCTATACACGACCGGCCGACCCGACGGAGCCGGGAACGCCGTCGTCAGCTCCACATTCGCGAACACCGCCTTCTCCGTCACGGCGTCGTTGTGTGCGCAGACGCCGATGCCGACGTAGAACGGCTCCTCGAAGCTGATCCGCACGGCCGCCCCCGAAAATTCCAGGTTCCCCCCGGAGGACAGGTACATCCGGACATATTTCCCTTTCTTCTCGATGCGCAGCCGCTTCGGTGCCGAGACGTTCGCCTGCACCTCGTGCGTGGCGGCGCCCTTGGCCTCGCGGAACTGGAGCGAGGTCAGCCCGTCGCCGTGCAGCGCGGCGTCGACATAGGCCGAGTCGGCGTCGAGGCTCTGCCGGATCAGCAGGCACGCCTTGCGATGCGGCTCGGTGCCGGCCGCGGGAAAGGAGACGTCGGCCGTCAGCGCGAGGTCGCCGGTCGCCTTCTTCCAGGCATACTGGAACGCGTCGCGAGTCGCCCACATGTTGATGCCGCTGCCGGCGACGGTGTAGCTCCGCGCGGTCGCGTCGTAAATGACGGACCCGGGATGCCGAACCGTGCCCACGTCGCCATGGCCCTCGAAGGTCCCGATCGCCTCGCTGGCGGTCTGGGCGGGTGCATCTGATGACACCGTGAGAATGAAAACCGCGATCGCCCCCAACATCAAGCAGCGCTTCATGAACACGGCCTTTCTCGATTGTGAATCCTCAGTCGATCACTTCGTTTTCTGATGGGCGGCGGACGCCGCACCACCCATGTCGGCTTCACTCACGACGAGGACACCCGTCGATCGCCTCGCGGTCGCCCGTCGCTCCGAACGGATCAGCCATAGTAGGACGAACAGACCGATCACGATCAAGGGGGTCCAGGGGACGAGCGCGACCAGCAGCAGGAGGATGGTCTTGCCGAATGAGACGAGGCCATCGAGGGAACGGAAGAAGGTATGGCTGAGCTGGGCCTGGAAGGTCATCGGGGCAGGGGGGGTGTAGTCCTTCCACTCGGTCGCCGTGATCGTGACGGTGCTCAGTTCCGCCCGGTTGGCGAGGAAGCGGAGCCGGCCCTGCATCTGCTCGATCTCACCGCGGACCCGGCTCAGCTCGCGCTCGACGCTCAGGATGTCCTCGAGCTTGCCGGTCGATTCGGCGAGGTGCTTGAGCAGCCGCTTCTCCTCCTCCTGCTTGTTGCGAATCCGGGCTTCGAGGTCGGCAAACTCCTCGGTGACGTCCTGGGAGCCGACGTGGTTGGTCCGCACCTCGCCGAGCTTGCTGACAGCACTCACGAACGAATCAAAATGGTCGACCGGAACGCGGACCCGCCAGGTCGCATCGCGCGTGGGTGCCGGTCTGAGCGGCGATGTTGGACTCGGCCAGGAATCCGTTGTGGTCCTTGATCAGTTCGAGGACCGCCCGCTCGGTGGCGTCCAGGCTCTTGACGAGGAGATCGATGCGGGCGTCGTAGATGATCTTCCGTTGGATGAGGGCAGGAGCCGCGTTAGCTTTGGGCGTGGCCGCGGCCGCGGCCGGGGCCTCGCTTGGCGATTTGTGGGCCCCTGGCAAGAGTTGTGCGAATCGATCTTGGCATCGTCCGCGCAGCCGCAAGGCGCATGCAGCCAGGAGCATCGTCAGGCCGAGAAACAGCGGCATGCTTGATCGAAGGCATAGACTGCGGATAAGGGCATATGGGACCGAGCCTCATGGGATGACTCCAGCGCGGCTCGCGCAAGACGGGATGAACGGATCGAGATGTCGATGATGACTCCGGGCACGAGGGGACCGGCATGCGGTGGCCCTTCGACCTCAACCGGCATTATCCCCGATGGACGCGATGATTCAAAGAAGGGAGTGACCGGGGAGGGAAAGGTCGTCGAGAGGTTGGCAGGGTGACATGACGGCTCAGCGATGCCAGCGTCGCCGCAAGAAGGGCCGGGGAGTGTCGGCCCCGGGCAAACGATCCGGGCGGGGGATGGCCTGGTTTTATCCCCGCAAGTGACCTTCATCGCGGAGCAACTGAAGGTAGTCGTGTTCCGCAACCTCGCCGAGGAGGGCTTCTGCGACATAGACATTCGTGTCGAAGAAAACCTTCATGAAGAATAACGCAAATCATTGATGGCCTGGTCGATCGCCGCTTGATCCAAACCTCGTTCGCGGGCGATCCGGCGCGCGGACTCGGCCTCGCGCTTCCACTCGGCCTCAGCCAACTCGGCCAGTCGCTCGTCGAGAGTAGCCGATCCTCCTCGGGGAGTTGTTCGATTCTATGGAGAATCTCGTGCACGGCCTCACTCATCTCGAACCTCGTTGCAAGTTCAGATTAGGGACAATGACACCAGGATTAATGAATTATAGTCGAGTTGAGTCACCGCCGCCATCGTCGCCGCGAGAAGGGCCGGGGCGTTTCCATGGCAGGGCGGACGGTCAGGGTGGAGGGTTCGGCCTTCACCGCGATCGCGGAAGAAACGGACTTGGGCGCGATAAACGCCGGAGGTTTGAGGCGGATGCGGACGCCCGCCGTCGCCCCTGTGATCGGGGGCAAGGCGGTCCGGCCCGCGCGGAGTCCGTGGCGCACCGAGCCGGTTAAAGTGCTCTTCCTGGGAACGGTCCCGACCAGATCCAACTGCTGGATATTGCCATCGGGTGCCTGGAATAGCTCCATCAGCCCGCCCCGGCTCAACTGGAGCGACACGACGTTGCCCGTGCCGTCGGAGTAGGCCAGCCGGGTCCCGACGCCGACCGTCGCCACGAACGGCGTGCCGACGACTCCGTTCGAGCCGGCGAGGAGGTTGTCGTTGACGTCGGTCAGGCCGTTGTTCAGCAGCGCGGTCGCCTGCCCGTTGATCACGATCCGGTAGAGATGGTTCCGTTTCAATGCGGCGCGGGGGACCAGGGTCACGGTCAGGTTCGAGGGGTCGTAGCTCGCCGAGCCAATCGGAGTCGAGCCAGTGGCGCCGGGGTAGAAAATGCCGGTACGACTGGCTTTGATGACGAAGGAACCGTAGTTGGCCAGGTTCTGCGCCTCGGTCGAATCGAGCGGCTTGTTGAAGGAAAACGTGACGGCCGTGATCCCGGCCCTGCTGACCGAGAGCTGCTCCGAGGTGATGATCAGCGGCTTGTCGATCGTCACGGTCTCGATACTGGGGCTGCCCAGCACGGCCCCGCCGGTCGGGCCGCTCAGGCTGATCGAGACCGTCGCGTCGTTGGGATTCGTACTGTTGGTGACCACCGGGAGGGTGAAGGATTGTTGCATCACACCCGGCGCGAAGGTCAGGGTGCCCGAGACGGGGGTGAAGTCAACGCCTGGGATCGCGGTGAGGGCGGCCGTTGTGTAGCTGACGCCGACCGTGCCGCTGGCTCCGCCCACCCGATCGACCGTGATCACGGCATTGCCGGCGGACTCGGGTACCACGACCGCGGCCGCGCCGAGTGCGAGGGTCCCGGCCGTGGCGGTGAGGGTTAACGTCGCCGCGGAGGGGGTGCCCAGAGCTCGCTCCCTGCGGACTGCTCAGCGTCAGGCCGACGGTCCACTGCCCGGCCTGGCTCGACACGCCTTCGAGCGGCACGGTGAAGGTCGCGTCCATCTGCCCGGAGCTGAACGTGATCGTGCCGGAAGTCGCCGTGTACTCGACGCCCGGCACGGCCGTGCCGCCGCCGGTGGCGTACGCCACCGAGGTGCTGCCCAACGGCGAATTCCGGATCACGGTGATGACCGCCGAACCGGCCGACTCGTCGTCCGTGTAGGCCGACGCGCCGAACTGGACCAATATCGGCCGGTTGTCGACGATGGTCAGCACGGCCGTGCTCGGGGTCCCCAGGGTAGCCCCGCCGGTCGGGTTGCTCAGGCTCAGGCCGACGGTCAGATCACCGGATGGAAACGCGGTCGCATCGATCGGGATCGTGAAGGTCTCGGTGGTTTGCCCAGGGTTGAAGAGCAGGGTCCCTTGAGTCGCGGTGTAGTTGACGCCCGGGGTGGCCGTGCCCCCGCCGGTGGCATAGGCGACGGAGAACGCCGCGCCGAGGTTGCCGCCGCGGCTCACAGAGATCGTGGCCGACCCGCCCGCCTCGCCGACCGTGTACGCCGCGGTGGTGAACTGCACGTCGACCGGCGCGGCGAGCACGTCGTTCGAGAATTGCGAGGTATCGCCGGTGGACAGGTTCGTGGCCGTGGCGGAGATCGCCAGGCCGGTCGCGAGGGCGCTCGACAAGGTCAGGTTGATGGACGCGAACCCGCTAGAATCGGTCGTCACGACGGTCGAGCCGACCAGCGTCTGTCCTTGCCCATAGCCGGAGGGGTCGGCCGTGGTGTTGCTGAAAATCTGGATCAGGAACGAAGTGGCGGCGACGGAGTAGAGGGTGCCGTCGATCAGGGTCGTGGTGGCGGGGACGGCCGCCGAGAGGGTCGGGGCCGCTTGCCCATTGTTGGCCAACCCGCTCAGGACGATTCCCTTCTGGGCGTTGGAGAAGATCGAGTTCGAGAGGATCGAGTTGCCCGTGCCCGAGCTGATCCCGATTCCCGAGCCGCCGTTGAATGCGATGGTGTTCGCCACACCGGCGATCGTGCCGCCGATCGTGTTGCTCGAGGCGGCGCTGTCGATCGCGACGCCGTCCCCGGAATTGCCGAGCAGGTCCGCGCTCTGCGAATTCGTGCCGATGAAGTTGCCCCAGAGGGTATTCGCGAACGTGGTCCGAACCGCTGAGGTGCACGCCGTTGCCATTGCCCGCGATCACGTTCGCCGCGCCGGCGGCCGTGCCGCCGATGATGTTCGCGGATGCATTCAGGATCGCGACGCCGTCGGTCGCATTACCCAGCGGCGCCGAGCCGTCGGCCGTGACGCCGATCAGGTTCCCCGCGACGAGGTTGCCGGTCGCGGTGTTCGCCTGGATCACCACTCCGGAATTGTTGCCCGAAATGACGTTGGCCGCCCCGCCGCTCGTGCCGCCGATCGTGTTGTTGCTGCCGCCCTCGATCAGGATGCCGTCGAGCGTATTGCCGTTCTCGTTATTGCCCGCCTGGGTTCCGATGTAGTTGCCTTCGACGGTGTTCGACCTGGGCTGGGCATTCAGGATGGGCCCCAGCGCGTTGTTCTGACTGTCGAGCTGATCGGCCGAGATCGTCACACCATTGCGGTCATTGTCCACGATGATGTTCTGCGCCGCCGTCGTGTCGCCGCCGACCAGGTTGCTCGCCGAGGAGATGAACACGCCGTTGCGGTTCGGGATCGGATAGATCTGGAGGTTGCGATCGTTGAACCCAATGTCGTTACCTTGCACCTGGTTGCCGGTTGCGGCGGTGACGGGATCGTTCACGACGATGTCGGCCGACGGCGGGACCGGGGGGGGGACTATGCCGTTGGCGTAGTTCTCGATGACCACACCATCGAGGCTGTTGCCGCCGATGACGTTGCCCGCGAAGGGGACCTGGCCGCCGATGACGTTGACGGGCGCGTTCTCGATGAGCACGCCGTCCCCCGCGTTGGGGCGGGGCTGAGTCCCGCGAATCGGGACGATTAATCCCGACAGGCCGACCTGGGTGCCGATCTCGTCGCTGACCACGACGTTGCCCCGGGCCGACGGGCCGAGGATGTAGACCCCGTTCCCCTGGTTCCCCGAGATGACGTTCCCCGCCCCGGACGGCCCCTGGGCCGTCGCTTCGCCGATCTGGTTGTTGGCCGACATGGCCAGCACGCCATCACCGCCGTTGTCGAGGATGAAGTTGGACGCGAGCGTGTTCCGCGTCCCCTGGCTGCCGTAGAAGATTACGCCGTCGCCGCTGTTGCCCTCGATCACGTTGCGGTCCGGTGGCGTGGTGCCGCCGATCAGGTTGTTCGAGCTGTCGATCAAGAGCCCGACGCCGTTGGCATTGGGGTTTCGGGACGGATTGACGGGGTTGAAGGTCTTGGGATTGAACTGGGACACGCCGATGAAGTTGCCCCAGACCGTGTCGCCGAGCGAGCCGCCGATCGTGGAGTTGCCCGTCTGGGGCGCCAGCGCGATCGCCGCGCCGCTGAAGCCGGTGATGATCAGGCCGTCGATCGTGCACGCCGGCACGTTGAGGGTCAGACCGTCGATGCCGGTGCCACTGATCTGGGAGCCATCGATCTGGATGAGGATCGTCGCGATGTCGGTCTCCTGGTCGTCGGTCACGAAGACCCCGATCTCCTGGCTCGAATCATTGTCGTGCGAACCCGGCTGGCTGTAGCCGTCGATGGTCACGGGCACGGTGACCGGCGGGAGCGCAGCTTGGAGCTCGATCGTCTGCAAGCTTGCCGCCGGGATCTGGAACGTGATCGGATTGGGCGTCAACCCGCTGGGGCTCGGATGGGCGTTGGAATAGTTGATCGCATAACGGAGCGTTCCCAGGGCCGGGCTGGTCGCCGTATCCGCAGTGCTGGTGACCAGGAAGGGATTGATCGCCTCGACGGCGCCGGAGAATTGCGAGGTATCGCCGACATTCAAGCTGAGGGTGGGAGGCGTCGGCAACAAGTAGGTCGCGGTGGCGGTGATCCACGAGCCCGCCGCGACCAGCGGCAGGTCCACCGAAAAGGTCCCGAGCGGGTTGCCGAAGGGATTCGTCTTGACGGTCGTCGAACCGATGAATGTCTGGCCCTCGTAGTTGCCGGAGGGATCGGCGGCCACGTTGCTGAAGAACTGGATCAGGAAGGTCGCGACGGATGGCGCCGTGTAGGTCCCGTCGATCTCGGTGGAGTTGAGGACCGAGTCGGAGAGCGCGAGGGTGAGCGTTGGGAACACGATCGAATCGTTGGCCGTGCCGTTGAGATTGATCCCGATGTTACCGTTGGAGAAGATGTCGTTGGAGAGGATGGCGTCGCCGGTGCCCGAGAGCACGTCAACGCCATCGTCGGTGTTGAACCCGATGGTGTTGCCCTGGGCGGCGACGGGGCCGCCGATCGTGTTGCCCGATGAGGCGGAGATCTTCACGCCGTCGATCTCGTTGCCCAGCGGCAAGAGACCGGTGATGTCCGTGCCGATGCGGTTGCCGAGCACCCAGTTGGCGGCATCGGCGGGGCCACCGTCGATCTCGATGCCCCAGTGATTGGCCGAGATGAGGTTCTGGTCCGTCGCGGTGGAGCCGCCGATTGTGTTGTCCCCGGAGCCCTGGTCGATCAGGATGCCTTGCTGGGCATTGGGCAGTGGGAGCGCGCCGGCCTCGTCGGTGCCGATCAAGCTACCTTCGATCAGGTTTCCGGTGGCCGTCGCGCCCTCGATCTCGATCCCGATGTTGTTGCCCGAGATGACCTGTGAGCCGGCCGCATTCCCCTGGATCGTGACGCCGCTGGCCCCATCGATGAGCACGCCCTGGAATTCATTGCCGAGGTCGTTCTCGCCGGTTCCGTCGGTGCCGATCAGGTTGCCGATGATGGTGACGCCCGTGACGGTCGAGCCCGAGATCAGAACGCCGACCTCGTTGGCCGAGATCACGTTGCCGGGGCCGACCTGGGTGTCGGACGTATAGACCGCCACGCCTTGCAGGCCATTGCCGAGCTCCGCGGTGCCACCGAAGGTCAGGCCGATGGTGTTGCCCGCGATGACGTTGCCTACGGCCGTGCTGCCGGTGATCGAGACGCCGGCCATGGCGTTGTCCGAGATCACGTTGCCGGCGCCGCCGGTGGTGCCGCCGATCGAGTTGAACGGGGCGTCCTGGATATCAACGCCGTCGCCCTTGTTGCCCGGGTCCCCGGTCCCGAACAGGTAGCCGCCGCCGGGGCCCACGCCGATGTAGTTGCCGGCGACCGCGTTCTGAGTCGCGGCAGTCCCGACGATCTCCACGCCGTCGCCGAGGTTGGTCGAGATCAGGTTCCCGGCCCCGGACGCACCGATCCGGTTGCTCGACGACTCGACCAGGACGCCCGGGCCATCGTTCGGCTCGGGAAAGTAGACCCCCTCAAGGGACGGTCCGATGATGCCGATCTGGTTGCCCAGGGCCTGGCCACCCTCCGCCCCCGTCTCGAGCATCACGCCCGGCACCACGCCCTGGGTCACGCCCGGCACCCCATTTCCCGCGATGACGTTGTCGTCCTGCGGTGAGGCGCCGCCGACCGTCGTGTTCGTCCCGTAGATGTCGACGACCGGCTGACCCGTGCCCGATGGCGAGTTGCCCGTTCCGCCGACGTATTCCGAGTTCGGCGCAGGGGATCGGGTCGCCAGTACTCGGATCCACCGGGTAGACGAGATACTTCCCGAGATCATCTCCCTGGATCAGGTTGCCGGAGTTGGTTGCCTCGGGCACCGAGACGGCAACGCCGAAGCCGTCGATCGCCAGGCCTCGCAATATCGCGCTCGACGTGTCGAGCACAAAGCCGGTGGCCCCGCCCGTCTGACTGCCTTCGACGATCACGCGGACCTGCGCGTTGTTGCCATCGATCGCCTGGACAGTGTTCGGCGCGGAGATGATCTCATTGGGGACCGGCGACGGAATCCCCCCCTGGCCGTCTACCTCGATCGTTGCGACGGGATTGGTGCCCGTCAGGTTCGAGTTGACGACCTGCATGTCGATGTCGAGGCCGGTCGAGTCTCCTTGAAAAGTGATCCCGTAGTAGCCCGGACCAATGGACTGGGTTTGACCGGTGACCGCGACGTTGCCACTCCCGACGATTCCTTCGAGCTGGGTCTGGACGAATGCCGCCGTGGCATTGTAAGGAATGTCAGCAGTCGTGCCGCTCCGTACGACGCCGCTTCGATCGGTGTACGATGCGATGGACAGTTGGTAGGTCCCCCCGGTCACGGAGGGATCGACGGCCAGCGTGTCAGATTGCGACGAGAAATCGGCGGGATAGCGGTAGGGGACCCCGAGATACGCCTGAGTGTATCCATCGATGTCGACCGTGGTGGTGATGGGCGGCAGGGCGCTGGCGAGCGTGATCGTCCAGTCCTGGGTCGCCGGGTCGAAGCCCGGGACCGGCACATCGAGGTTGGGGGCCGTGGAGGCGGGGATGTCGAAGTCGATGTTGTTGGGACCGGGGGCATCGTTGTTGGAAGCGATGATCGCCGCGCGCAGTGAGCCCGGTGTGGGACTCGAATTGCTCCCATTATCCGCCGTGTTGATCACGAGGAACGTCGCCAGTAGCTGGCGCGACTCCAGCATCTCGAGCCCGGTCACAACCCGGCCCGGGCGTGACCGGGCGCGGCGAGCCCAACGCGCGAACGAATGGACCGAATCGGGCATGAGATGCCGGCAGGGTGTGAGGGACATGGGCGAATCGGTCCTTGAGGGATTCGGCCCCGCGCGAATCGTCATCCTCCCTGCCACGCCGCGCCAGGCGAGTCTTGGTTCTTCCACGGAGTCGATCGCCCCGGCGCAGCCGCACGACAGCGGAGTTCTCGACCTCTAGAGATAAAAGATAGCTCAGAACGACCGCGCTGTTACGTAAATCGGGAAATCCTCTTGTGTGGATTGCCGTGTGCTACACTATTTCAAGCGGTGTGAACCGACCGTTCATCTGTTGGGTTTTTTCCGACAGATTAATTATTCAGGTTGGGGAGCGGTCCCCTTGACCGTGGTTCCGGTTTTCGCTCTCCGACCCGGTTTCCGGTGTCAAATCCGCCCCCGGACGACCGCGGGAGGCTGCCGCGCGGCGGTCGAACATGACCCGACGCATCAACAACTGACCGACACCCATGGACGCGACCGCTGGCGGTCCTCGATGACCTTCTGCACGGCGATGCGGCACCAATAATATCATCCTTGGGATCATACACGATGTACTGTCGGCTTGCAAGGGGCATTCGGGTCGGGCCATGGCACGGCGCCCGGATCGCCAGGCGCGGGAACGACTGCGTGGTGGAGTCCGGCATGATCCGGTCTCTCGTCCTCATCGGCCCGCGAAGCCATCGTGCGGATTCGATTCGGAGAAAGTTGGGGGCGACTCGCGGCCGACATATGATTGCGAGGTCGAAGACGATGATCGCGCGCAGCCGGGAGACTTCGAGGAGATGGCGATGCGCGGGTTGCGCGATGACGCCCGGAGGAAGCGGATTTCCGGGTCGGGAAAGCGGGAGGAGCCCTGTCGATGATTCGCAATACGCGGGGATGGGCGCGAATTCGGACCGAGGACTCCTTCAGGATTCCGGCGTCGTCGCGGCCGCTTCGATCCCAGGCGCCGATCCTGGAAACTCTCGAGTCCCGGCGGCTCCTCTCGGTCTACGCTGGCCCGGCGGCCAAACTCCCGGTGGTAACGGCCGGGGGAGAGTTCCTGGTCCAGGTCACTGGTCCGGGCGTGGTGAAGTTTCAACCCGCCGGTGACGGGGCGATCGACCTGACGGCCTACGGCACAACCACCGCCACGACCATTACCATCACCCAGCCCCGGCCGCGTTACCACTTCCCTAACCAACTCCTGGCGATCCAGAGCCTGGTCGTCCGGTCCGGGCAGCTCGGAGGACTGTCGGCCGCGCCGGCCCAGCTCAACGGCAGGATGACATCCTTGACCAATTCCGTGACAAACCTGGATTTCGGCGCGTTGGGCCCCAAGGCTCAGATCAACATCGAAGGCGGTCTCGGCGAGTTGAGCGCCTCGAGCATCGTCCTGGGCCCGACCGGACATGTCTCGGTCGCTGACGGCATCAATGCCACCACCCCGACTACGGGCCAGTCGGGCTTGCTCACGCTCGGCGCCGTCACGATCGGTACCATGAGCTTGAACGGTGGGCGATTCGCGATTGGCGCCGACTCGACACTGCCCATCACGATCCAGGGCAATCTCACGATCAGCCAGGACGGCCAGTTTTCGATCGGCCGGGACGAAGACAGCTCGTTCACCGTCGGGGGCTCACTGGTACTCGAGTCCGGCGGCCAGATCCTGGTCGGGCGCAACCTGAATAATCTCACGGTCAACGGCAACCTGATCGTCAATCCCAGCGGCAGCGGGATCGCCGTCAATGGTGAGCTCAACGATTTGACGGTCAACGGCTACTTCCAGGGGCAGGGTGGAACCATCAACCCTTCGGCAATCGACCTGGGCGTCGGTTTGGACCTCTCTGGGCTGACGATCCTCAGCGGCGTCAGCGGGAAGGGGGGCCTGATCGATGCGAACATCCGCGCCGGCGGCAGCGTCAGCGGGGTTGACATCGCCTATGGGACTTACAACAGCACGATCCAGACCAATACGACGATGCCCACTTGAGGTTCTTCGGGTCCGAACGGTCTCCTCAGACGGCAGTGCAAGGGCAAGGGCTCGATCTGCCTTCCTGGTCACCGTTCAAGCCTCTCCCGGACACCGGCGCAATCGCGGTCCCGGGCCGATCAATACCTGATACCGCCCACGATGCGTAGCGTCAAAATCGCCCGAACCCGTGTCCCGCGCTCCGGCGAGAGCACTTGACGATGGGATTGGGCACGCGGGGAACCCTCCTGGCCCTTCCTTCGTAAGGGGGAATGGTGTTCTTTTCCCCCCCTTGCGAAGGGGGGGGTTCGGGGTGGTGCATTCGCATCGGCCTGGGCGCGTGAGCAACCCAAACGTGAAGCGCTCTGGACGATGATTCTCACCTTGAGGTGCTTCGATGATAATTCGTCCCCAAGCACTCCGCCGACTGGCGGAGCTGGGCATCGTGGTCGGGTTGGTCCTGGTGTGCTGGCGGAGCTGGGCTCAACCGCCCGCCCATCCGGGGCCGCCCAAACCCGAGCCGGACTTTCCGAACATCCGATACGGTCCGCACGAACGGAACGTACTGGACCTGTGGAAGGCGAAACCACAGTCCGGGAAGGTCGGTCCGCCGCCGGTAGTCGTGTTCTTCCACGGCGGCGGGTTCCGTCTCGGCGACAAGTCGAGCGTACCCGGTTGGCTGGTCGTGAAGTGCCTGGACGCGGGGATCTCGGTGGCCTCGGCGAACTACCGGCTGTCGGACACGGCCGCGTTCCCCGCCCCGATGCTCGACGGAGCGCGGGCGATTCAGTACCTCCGCTTCCACGCGAAGGAACTCGGGATCGACCCGAGACGGATCGCCGCGTCGGGCAGCTCGGCCGGCGCGGGGATCGCCCTCTGGATCGGGCTCCATGACGACCTGGCCGATCCCCGCAGTCCCGACCCGATCGCTCGCCAGAGCACTCGGGTCGCCTGCCTCGGCGTCGAACGGCGCCCAGACCTCATACGACCCTCGGTTCATCAAGAAGATCGTCGGCGGCCGCGCGCACGAGCACTCGGCGCTCAAGCAGTTCTACGGCTTATCCGATTCGGAGCTCGATACGCCCAGGGCTCACAAGCTCTACGAGGAGGCGTCGCCGATCAACTACGCCACGGCCGGCGACCCGCCGGTCATCCTCTTCTACGCCGAGCCGGACGAACCCCTCCCCGCCGACGCCAAGCCGGGGCAGGGGATCCACCACCCCCGCTTCGGCGCGGCGCTCGAAGGCCAAGCTCGACCCGCTCGGCGTCGAATGCCTCGTCCGCCATTCCAAGGATTTCCCCAAGCACGATGATCCCAGAGACCAGGAGTTCCGCGAGATGGTGGACTTCTTCAAGCGGCATCGGATGAGTCGGGACTCGAAAATCCCGTAACTCGCCTCATATCGGTCAATCGGTACGGTCCCCAAGTGGCATGCTCCCAAATTGGGATGAGCAATTCAGCGGCCCACCTGATACAACAAGGGGCGGTCGTCTTCAATAGAGACGGGCGCTCGTGTAGGAATCGCCACGCAAGGCGATGACGGCGGAGGAATGGGCGGCCTACGTGCAATCGGTGGCGGGGAGCATCACCGATCCGACGTTCGAGCGACCGCCCCAGCTCCCGCTGGAAGCACGGGAGCCGCTGCGATGAGGTATGATGGACCGGAAAGGAGCATCAGCCATGACGAGTATCGTGCTTAACACGACGAGCGGGCCGGACGTGAAACTGCACCTGGAAGTTCCCGTCGGCTCCCCCAACACCGAGTTCAAGGTGGAAGTGGTGGTGCGGGCGAAGAAGCCGGGTGGAATCGTGCTGCCGCCTGGCTACTTCGACCTCATCGGTTCCATCGACGACGAGACGCTCGGCCGACCCCCACAAGGAGAGTTACCACCAGCCGTG
Source organism: uncultured Isosphaeraceae bacterium (assembly GCA_963842405.1). GTDB lineage: Bacteria > Planctomycetota > Planctomycetia > Isosphaerales > Isosphaeraceae > CAVZRC01. The sequence goes on from CAWJGW010000016.1 coordinate 28,581, forward strand.
GAGATTGACATTCGTGACAATGCAGAAAGACCGCAACCGGAGGAACCGTCATGAGTCATATCGTTGTGCATGCGAAGGCCGGCCCTGATGGCACGCTTCATCTGGACGTTCCGCTCGGTCCCGAGCAAGCTGGACGCGAGGTTCAGGTCGTCATCGAATCCGTGGCCAAGCCACTGACGCCGGCCGAATACGCCACCTGGGTGCGGTCGATGGCCGGCGCCTGGCAAGGCGACTTCGAGCGCCCACCGCAGGGCGAGTACGAGCACCGGGAGCCGCTCGGATGAAATACCTGCTGGACACGAACGCCTGGGTTGGATGGCTCCGGCAGAACCAACCGCAGCTCGTCCAGCGCATCCAGCAGGCGGCGGCCAGCGACCTGGCGCTGTGTTCGGTCGTGATCGGGGAACTGATCTACGGCGCCGAACGGAGCGGACCGACGCACCGGGCCGCGAACCTCGCCTTGGTCGCGCAGCTCCGAGGAACGTACACTTCGGTCCCGTTCGACGACCGTGCGGCGGATGTGTACGGCCAAATCCGAGCCGACCTGGCCGCCCGAGGGCAATTGATCGGCCCCAACGACCTGCTAATTGCGGCCATCGCCCTGGCAAACGGTTGCACGCTGGTCACCCACAACTCTCTCCTGTAGGGCACAGAGGTAACTATGTCGTCCGACGTCAGGTCATCATTGCCCCCCTCGAATCGCTTGACGCTGAGACGCATCATGGGTGCAATCGCGGGCTCGGCATCGCCTTCGCTTCCCTGCCCTGGTTCTTGTCGATTCCGCTCGTGGTCGCGGTCTTCGGTGTCCTCGGGCTGGACGGCATCCATCCGCCCCTCGTGACGAGCGGGGGTGGCGTACGGCGGTGGGGCCCTTGGGCTGTCTGGTCGCTCGGGCTAGCCGCTTGCCCCATCGCGATGGCCGTGCTCGACACCGTGTATGTACACGGTGGCCCGCCGGTCTACGATCGTTGGGTCGCCCGCTTGCTGGAAAGTCAGCCTGGCCATGCACAACTACTTCTAGGCCATCGGCACTACGATCGTTGGGTCGCCCGCGTGCTGGCAATTCAGTCTGGCCATGCACAACTACGTCGAGGCGATCGGGTCTACGATCGTTGGGTCGCCCGCGTGCTGGAAAGGCTCATCCTGGCCCATCTGGGAACCATGGTCATCGCCTCGGTCGCGGTCGTTGTCTTGACAGCGGGCTCATACCGCTGGTGGGCTTGGGCCGCCATCCTGGCGGTCGGCGTGCTGGGCTACCACTTGTTCGAGTCGTACCTCGTAGCGACGTTGGTTCCGCACTAGCCGTTAGTAATCTGGTTCATCCAGTCCCGCAGGGAAGCCGTAGCGAATCGTTCGCCATATTACATCGGCGGGCTGTTGCGCGATGTCGGCGGCCAACTCGGCCTGGAGACTGAGCCAAGTCTGATAACTCACCAAGTACCAGTGCCGGCGCATGTGGCGGTGATAGTCGGCCTGCCGGCGGTAACTTGGGACGTCCTCGGTGAGAACGGCCCAGAAACGATCGAAAGACTTTGCTTCTTCGCGAGAGCGGAGGTCGGCTTCGGCCTCGGCGAGGCAGCGGAGGCTCACGGCCTCCCTCTGGGCATGGTTCCCAGCCATGTACCGGCACAATCTCCAGTGAGCAGGTGCCCGCAGGGCATAGGGCCGGAGGAAGAGTAGTAGCGCCACGAACCCTACCACGGTCATCCACCGCCGCGTCGTCATCCGGGGCAGTCGCATCGCCGGCGCCTCCTGATCATCCGCTTCTGCTTTCCACGTCGTCCCGTTCCCACCTGTCCGGGTCAACTATGGTTCACCCTTTCCAGCCTTCCGCATGACCGAAGGCTAGACCGAACCGGCTCACTCGGGCTCAGACGAACGGAGGATGAACGCGGTCCAGGGGCGATCCGCAGCTCTGCGGTAGGCTTCGCTCAGATGCCTGTGGTTATACGCTTTCCTCAGCACCAGCCCCGCCGCAGGACCATAGTCGCGGGTCCACATTTCGATGTGCTTCTCTTCCGTAAGTCCTTCAAGTCCCATAAGACACCCGTCCTTGTAGAACTTCCATGCCTTATCGGAGTCGGCCAGGGCCTGGTCCTGGTGATGAGTCGCAAGGCGTAAACAGCGTTGTTTCCGACGGTAAGCGGTCGCCGCCAGGCCGAGGGCTATGGCGACGACCGCCACCGTGATCATCAGCCGGCCCAGGGTGAACCGCACGCGGGGCAACCTGATGGCAAAGCGACCCGGCCCGGGCCGGTCGTCGATCTCGTGGCCGGGGCTGATCCCCGGCAATCGGTCGAGAGCATCAGGTCTGCTTCGCATGAGTTACCAGCCTGTCAACTCTGGATACTGGATCACCCTTTACGCTTTTCTGCCGCGCCGGGGACCGAGCGTCAGGTCGCAACGATAATCGACCCGTTACGGCGATAGGACTGGGCGTGCCGTGCTTCCGATCATTCTCTACGCAAGATAGCGGTTGGGCACGTTGTCGAGCCGCGGGACCTGTCGCCCCGCGGCTTCGAGCAAGACTTTGATGTTGGAGTAGATATCACGCTCGCTCCGGTGGACCTGGGGAAGCAGTCCCATCTGGGTGAAGGAGATAGGCGTCACATCGAAGAACGTTGTCTCCCACTGGTAACCCTTGCCCCATGTAAGTCCTCTGAGATGGACGTCGGTCCTCGCGCCTGTGGACAGGAGCAGGCGCATGATCGGCTCCGACCGGTTCCCGATCGAGTTCACGGTGTGGAAGATGGGCGTGTGACCGTTAAGGCCGAACTCATCGAGGGCCGCCGTTGCGTTCACATCGGCTCCGGCTTCGATCAAGGCGCGTGCCGCTCTCAGGTTTCCGAATTCTGCGGCGACGTGGAGCAAGGAGACACCGGCGAGGGATGTAAATGCGGAGATCAAAGTCGTTCGATGTTCGAGTAAGGACGGCGCTGCGGTAACGGCAGATCCGACCGCGTCGGCGTCGTCCAGTAGCACAGGCGCGACGACTGGATCTTCGAGCTTGGCTCCTCGCTCGAGAAGCAAGCGGAGGCAGTCGCCGAGGCGTTCAGATCGCACGTGCTCCTCGAGCAGCCAGTAGATCGGCGTCTTGCCTCGGATCGGTGAACACGGATCGGCTCCCGCCCGCAAGGCGGCACGGACGCCTTCGACGTGGTGTCCGTCGAATGCCGACAGCAGATCTTCTTCCGGGGTAGACATGGAGTTCACCTGTGGAGCGTTTCGTCGGATTGACAAGTCTGGTTACTGGATTACCCGTTACACGTTGGGTCATCGTCCCGCGCCCGACCGTCCGCGCCAACTATGGTTCAGAGCTTCCACTCCCGCCCCGAATGGAACGCCGCGTCAATCAAGCCGTCGGTATTCATCGGACACCCGCCGTAACTCGTCGATGTACTGGCGGCGCTCAAATCTCAGCGGGCGGAGGGCGTCACCCAGACGACTCTCTTGCGGCGGGACCTCCCGCCATGCCGCCCATTCGACCTGATCCTCAGACACCTCGATCCTGACTGCGTAGGCCCTACAGGCGGGCTCACCGCAATTGCAGACGACGACGGCACTGAACTCGTCGCACCAATGGATTGCGGGATCTCCGAGCAGGTGTCGAGCAGGCAGGAGAGCCGCACGAGCCGGCACCCAGACGTATTGCCCCTCTGGCTGAGACCACCCCCGCCTCTCCCACCACGAGGCTTCGAGCCTGCATATGCCGCCGATCAAGCTCTCGCCATCGATCCAGATGCCGACACCGGCATCCGGTGGGTCGGCGGTGGTGGGCGATAACTCGAAACGGATCTTGTTCATTGGAGCGGGCCGTAACAATTCTCAGGAGCCGGGCTGGACCGTAAAGCCTCGATACTAATCCAGGCTTTACACCGAGAATTTGACGTAAGTCCTTGCGCGACGCCTCGGATTTCGTTGGTACGAGAGGGATAATCAGGCTTTACACATCGGACAGTTGTAAGTCAGCTCCTCGGGCAGTTGTCAGACGTTCACGATTCGGACGCTCGTCAGCCTCCAAAGATACCGCGCCGCGACGTTCGTCGCACTATGGTCGAACTAGCGAACCGTTGCCGAGTCATGGTCGGTTCCCGACGCGGGGGGTCAGGGCCCCCGCTCGGAAGGTCCGTCACGGCGCCTTCCGAGCGGGCACGCGTCGTTCCGTCCCTACGGAATCCAACGACGGGGGCCCCGGGCCGTTCAGGGATCGAGTGCCGTTTGACCGTTTGCGCCGAGGCTCGCGCTCCTGATGGGTACCACTTTGCTGTAGACCATCTTTCTATGCTTCTTCACGGGAGCGAACACACCGTAGAAGGCGGTGTTTATTGCCGAGGAGGGGTTGAGCGGCGCGTTGAAGCCGACGGTAATCGCCGTGAGTTTCCTGTCTTGGGCGACGATTCTTTCGGTCGGCGCGCCCGATCGTGGGGCGATGGCGCCAATGCCGATCGGAACCCCACAGGGCTGGGCGCTCGGGCGAGTCGCGCGGTCTCCGCGACAGGTCCGGATCGTTGCGCAGGGCGACCCATCGGGACGGTTCGTGAATACGCCAATCATCACGGCGAGGGATATCGCGCGATCTCGGATCGATTGGTTGACAAGGATCGGCCTCTTCTCATACACTTCTCTCCGAATCCATAAATGGGTCGCACGGGTCGTGCGGCCGCGATCGGGGTTCACGCCGGTTCCAAGGTCCAGCAGGCCGCGGTCCCGTTCGTGGTGCGCACCGCGACATGGCGTCGATCACCGGGTGGGTTCGCGTTCCCAACCATGACTACGCAGCAAGGAGGTATCGATGTCGATCTCGAATTCCCGCCCGTTCTCGGTTCGTCCGCCTGTCTCGTCGTCGGTCAACGGCGGCAAGCGGCGCAGGCGGCCCCGCCAGAAGTTCAGGCCCAACCTGCTGGCCCTCGAGGCCCGCGCCCTGTTGAGCACGCTCACCGTCACCAATGACAACGACAGCGGCACCGGTTCGCTCCGCGCCGAGCTCGCTGCAGCACATGCGGGCGACACCATCAACTTCGCCCCCAGTGCCTACGGGACCATCAACCTGACCAGCGGTTCGCTCCAGGTCGCCAGCAGCGTCAATATCAATGGCCCGGGGGCCAAAAAGGTCACCGTCAGCGGCGACGACCAGTCGACAGTCTTCGAGGTCCAGGGCGGCGTGACGGCCACCATCTCGGGCCTGACCGTCACCGGCGGCCTGTCCGACCTCCCGGCCAGCAACGGCGGGGGCGGGATCGCCAACTACGGCAACCTGACGCTCTCCGGCGACGCGATCACGGGCAACTCGGCCTTGGGCCACGTCGGACCTTCCGGCAATCTGGTCGGCAACGGCGGCGGCGTCCTGGCCGACGGCCCGGTGACGATCACCGGTTCGACGATCTCGGGCAACTCGGCGTTCGTGGGCGGCGGCGTCGCCAGCCTCGGGGCCCCGGTGACGATCATCGGTTCGACGATCTCGGGCAACTCGGGCTACGGTGGCGGCGTCGCCAACTCCACGGGCTCGCTGACGGTCACCGGCTCGACGATCTCGGGCAACTCGGGCAGCGGCATCGCGGCCGGCGGATTCGGCAACGGCGGCTTCAACCCGGGCCCGGTGACGGTCACCGGCTCGACGATCGCGGGCAACTCGGCGTACTCCGGCGGCGGGATCGACGACCTCGGCGGCCCGGTGACGGTCACCAGCTCGACGATCTCGGGCAACTCGGCCCAGTCGGGCGGCGGCATCGACAGCGAGGGCGGCCTGGTGGCGCTCACCGGCTCGACGGTCTCGAACAACGACTCGGCCTTCGGCAGGGGCGGCATCGAAAGCACCGGCAGCGTGAGCCTGACCGCCTGCACGGTCAGCGGCAACATCGGCGGTGGCATTGGGATCTATGGGACACCCTACTTTCCCGGGCCGATCCCAACGTTGACCGTCACCGGCAGCACCATCTCGGGCAACTCCGCCGCGTACTACGGTGGCGGCATCTTCGCCGCCACGGCCAACGTGACCGTCAGCGGCAGCGCGATCACCGACAACACGGCGCAATCTCCAGGGGGCTTCTCGGCCCTGGGCGGCGGCATCGCCATGCAGGGCTCGTTCTATTCCCCCACGTCGGAGGTCAACGCCCTGACCATCACTGGCACCACCTTCACGGGCAACAAGGCCGGCGGCGGCGGGGCGATCTACACCGGGCCCTACGCGTCCCTCTCGGCGACCGGCAGCTCGTTCGTTGGCAACACGGCCAACGGCCCTGCCTCCGCCGACGGCGGTGCGATGGACCTTGTCGCGTTGTCGCAGGGCACGATCACCGGCTGTCTGTTCACGGGCAACCAGGCCGTCGGCAGTTCCTCGGGGGGCAACGCATCCGGCGGGGCGATCGAGTTCAACAGCCAGGGCGGCTACGTGCCAGGGACGCTGACGATCAAGAGCAGCACCTTCACGCATAACACGGCCCAGGGCGGCCTCGACGGGGGCAGCGGCTTTGGCGGCGCGATCGACAGTGAGGCGGATACCCTCACGGTCACCGGCAGCACCATCTCCGGCAATACCGCCACCGGCGGCGCCGGCGGTGGCAACGCCGTCGGGGGCGGCATCCGGAGCGACTCGTCCTCCGGCGCGTCGCTCCAGGTCACCGGCGGGGCAATCGTCGGCAACAGTGCCACCGGCGGCTCGGGCGGCGGCGACGGCGAAGGCGGCGGCGTGGCCAACTCCGGCACGGCCAGTTTCACCGGCGTCTTGATCTCGCTCAACGCGGCCGTCGGCGGCTCGGGCGGCGGCTCGGGCTACGGCGGCGGGCTCTACATCGCCACCGGCGCCATCACCACGCTCAAGAACAGTCAGGTCGTCGGCAACTCCGCGTCCACAGCCGGCAACAACATCTTCTACGAGTCCTAGACCGTCGCCTGATGCCTCTGCGGGGTGAGCGCTCTGCCGGGTGCGGGGGAGCGATCCCGCCGCTCGCTGCGCGGTCGGGGGGACCGGCGGTCTCTCCCGCGCGCCGCGCATCGTCCACCTACCGGGATTTGCCCTGAATCCTGTAGATGATCACCGCGACGTCGTCTTTCGGATGGAACGGCTTGAGGGTGGATCTGATCCGCGCGGCTGTCTCCTCGACATTCACGTCATCGCGCAATTGCAGAGTAAGCCGCGAGAGTTGATACTGCTCAATTCGGGGCGCCTGCCCCGGCCCGACGATGGTGATTCGTTCGCCGAACCGGAGTTTGCATGTGTTCAAAGGGATGTATACGTCTTTGTTCAAATCGTGCCTCTCGAAGCGGCCGCTGATGACCGACGTGTTGGCTCGCTCCTTGACGACGCCGACGATCGTGTAATAGTCGGTCCCGAGCTTGACCGACTCGCCAATCGGGTCCTGGGAAGGGAACAGGGTCCTGGCGACTTCCGAGCCGATGACGGAGTAGTTCTGGTACTTGTCATGATCGTCGTCGGTGAGGAAGCGGCCTCGCTCAATCTCCAGGTGGTTGATCTTACCGTAGGAGGTCGTCGTACCGACGACCCGGCCGTCGATGGTCTGGTTGCGATATCGAATCGGCGTGCGGATTTCTCGGATTGCCACCACCTCGCGGATCCCCGGTATCATTTCCATGAGCCGGTCGTAGTCGGCGTACTTCAAACCGTAGGAGATGACCTGCCGCGCATTCTTGAGGGCCGCTTTCGCTTTGTTCTCAGGCGCGGGGATTTCTCGCGCACCACTCGTGGGGCCGCCGGCTTCTCGTCGGCTGCCTGTACCTGGTCGTCCCGCATGACCGAGCGGACTTCGATGTACGCCGACACAGAGGGCTTGGGCGTGGTTGTGCCGGCAGGCGTTTGGCTCGTGGTTCCAACACCCTGAGCCAACACTCGGCGTGGCAGGCTGCCGACACCGATCAAGAACACCACGACCGGAACCACGATCGCTCTGCACTTCATGATCGTACTCCTCCAATTGGACGCTGTTGAGAGCCGATGGCGAATACCAGTCGCCCTGATGCGCAGAGCCATTCACCGAGCGGCGGCGAGGCGGTCGCTCAAGTCCCTCATGAGTATAGGCGTTTTTCAGCATCAAGCCGGCATGCGGCCGCAGCTTCTGGTCAACGAGCCCGATGTCCACAATAATGGAACGGGCCGGGAAGCACTTCCCGGTTTCCTCGCAACCAAGGACAGGTCTCCGAGCTCACCCCGGTGGTCAACGTCCACTGGTAAGAGGCCCAACGAACATGTGTCTTCCCGAAGTGCTAAGTGAACCGGTACCCGCAAACGCTCACCGAAGGCCATTTCCGTGGCGTTGCTCGAATTGCAAGAAGAAGGAGGTCCGGCTCGCGATCGTCCCTTACACTGCGAAAGTCAAGCAGGATGGGCGGATCTACGAAATTGCGATTCCGGCCCTGGAAATTCCCAAATGCGATGCATGTGGCGAGTTAGTCTTCAATGACAACGCGGACGAGCAAGTCACGCGCCGCACTCCGCGATTACCTTCATCTTCTTACCCCCGATCAGATTCGAAGATCGAGGAAGGCTTTAGACCTGACTCAGCGAGACTTATCCAATCGCTTGGGGGTTGCAGAGGCGACGCTTTCCCGTTGGGAGACGGGGGCCCTCATCCAATCGAGGGCGATGGACAACCTGCTGCGAGCCTACTTTGGGTTGCCGGAAGTCAGGGCCGCATTGAGGGGCGAAGGGCAGGATCCCGGTTTAGGCTTTGCGCCGGTCTTTGAACGCTTGGAGTCTGTGGGGGACCGCGGGGCATAGCGGATCTTGAGCAGCGAGCCGGTATGCGGCCGGAACTTCTCGTCGATGACCCAGGCATCTCGGAGCAGGACGAAGAGGCTCCCATCGGGCGCGAAGGCCAGGTCGCACGGGCGGCTCAGCCCCGCGGCGAAAGGCTCGGCCCTGGCCGGGCGGTCGGGATCGAGGGCAGCTTGATCCAGCCATGGACGAAATCCATGAAGAAGTACTTCCCCCGGTAATCGGGCGGGAATACCGTGCCCCGGTCTGTCGGACAAAATGCCCCGCCAGCGACCGACGCCACGGGATAGGTGTGGATCGGACCGCGGAACCGCCGGTCGGTCGTCGCGCCCTCGGACTCGGGCCATCCGTAGTTGGCACCGGCGAAACCCTCGTCAACCTCTTCCCAACGGTTATCACCCACATCGTTGATGAAGATCCGCCCGGTGCCGGGCTGCACGGCGAAGGTGAAGGGGTTGCGCAGGCCTCTCGCCCAGACGGCGCGATATTTCCCCTTTGCCTTCTTGAAGAAAGGGTTGTCCCTGGGGATGGTACCATCGGCATTGATCCGCAGCAGCTTGCCCTGGAAGGTGTCGAGCCGCTGGGCCGGCTGGCGGGCCGTCTGCTCGCCGATGGCGATGTAGAGCTTTCCGTCCTTGCCGAAGTGCAGCGCCCCACCCTGGTGGCCGGCCGGCACCGGGCCGCCGAGCTTGCGCTGGTCGTCTCCCTCTATCAGCATGAGCTCACTCCCCAGCGCGGCCACGTCTCCCTTCGCGGTGAAGCGGCTGATCCGATGGTGGGGGTACGGATCGGATTTCACATATGTTAAGTAAACATAACCGTTGGATGCGAAGGCCGGGTCGAGTGTCACGCCGATCAGCCCGCGCTCCCAATGGCTGTCAACCGAGAGCGTGAGGAAAGGCTCCGGTCGCAGTTGACCGTCCTTGACGATCCGGAGGGCGCCGGTCTGTTCGCAGACGAAGACGCGGCCGTCCGGAGCAACGGCCATCGCGGTGGCCGCGGTCAGCCCACCAACGACCTTGGCCATCGTAAATCCCGCCGGCAGTTTCAACGGCCCGACGGTCCCACTGCCGGGCGTCGGTTGATCCGGGGAACGCAGGCTCTCCAGGTAAGCAATCAGGTCGGCGAACTGGGGCCGGGACAGCTTGGCGGCCAATCCCTCCGGCATGATCGAGACATCGGCGAACTTCCGCTGCACCACGTCGCTCTTCCGGACGCGCTGCTCGCGGACCTCGGCGTCCACCAGGGTCAACCGGTCGGCCGTCTCCCCTTTCACAAGCCCGGTCAGCACTTGGCCGTCCTCGGTGGCGATGATCGTCGGCCGGTAGCCCTCCACGATCTGACGGGAGGGTTCGAGGACCGACTCGATCAGGTGCTCCCGGGCGAACTTGCCGCCAATGTTCGACAGGTCAGGCCCGACCTCACCCCCCGCGCCCCGTACGCGATGGCAGCGGATGCATGCCGCCACGTTCTTGTCGTCGAAGACCGCGCGACCCCGGGCCGCATCTCCGCGCATCGCCCTGGCATAGCGCGCGTAGTCGTCCTTCTGAGCGGCCGATTCGGTCGGAGAGCCCGGTCCATGAGCGGCGATGAGTGCGAAGGCCAATAGAGCGGGAGCAAGCGGGAGCAGTGGAATCATGGAGATAGTAAGACCTCATCGAGGAGCATAGCCACCCCGTCTTCGTCATGGTCGCCGGTGACAAGATCGGCGGCCGCCTGGACGTCGGGATGGGCGTGTCCCATTGCCACGCCCAGTCCGGCGTTGCGGAGCATTGGGATATCATTGGCGTCATCCCCCACGGCGCAGATCTCACGGGCCTCGATGCCCCAGAGTTCAGCCAGGTGGAGCACGGCAGTCCACTTGCTGGCATCGACGCGCAAGATCTCGCACATGGTTCCGACGTAGCGTGAAGTGCGGAGCACGAACGTCTGGACGCGGCCGGCCATCCGGTCAAGAGTCGCTTGCTCGAACGCAAGCATCTGGGCCAGCGTGCCGATCGCGCAGACGTGAAACAAGGGCTCATCGTTCCGCGTCCCGACAAGAAGGCAATCCGGCGCGGCCGTCCGCCGGGGTCCGTTGGAGTCGATCTCGGCGTGCTCGCGGTTCTTGGCGACATAGTCGTCGAACGCCTGCCGGCCCGTGGGGAACGCCGGGACAATGAAGTCGAAGTCGTCCGGATCGCGATCGGTGTAGACGACGGAAGGCTGATCCTGAATGCGGAACAGATCGAAGACGTCGGCGGCCAGCTCGGGGTCGAAGTCGGCGCGCCAGAGTGTGCGATGGTCGGCTGGGGCCTTGATGATCGCCCCCGAGTTGCACACGAGTGGAGCGTCCAGGCCGAGCTGCTCGGCGACCGGACAGGCGCGCCGATAACGTCGGCCCGTGCAGAGGACCGGCCGGATGCCCGCCCGCACCGCCCTGGCCACCGCCTCCGCAGTCCGGGGCCGCAACGTCCCGTCAGGGTCGAGTAGCGTCCCGTCTACATCCAGCGCCAGCATTCGATATCGCCCGACCGCCATGAATTCCGATCGAAGATCGCCTCCCATTGTCGAAACGACCGGCGACCACTCTCCCGTGGCGCGGGGTCATTCCATTTTGCCGTACCCATCGTATGCAACGGCCCTCCAAGCGTCCAATGCCAGTCAACACGAACCCACGCCATCCCCTAAGATTGGCGGGGCCATCGCGGATCTCGCCTGGCACGATCGAGATGGAAGTCCATGCAAAGGCGCGCGGATCGTCCCGGCAGGCGGCGAAACTCGGGAGTCCCATCGATGGACGTCCAAACGGCACCGATCGCGCCGGCCCATCCCCGCCCCCCCGAGAACTTGAGAAAATGGCAAACACCATACTAATTCTACAGCGGAAGGAGTTCTCGTGTTGACCAGAGGTTCCTGGCGGCCTGAAGGGCCGCGGGAGCACAGCCCGGGGTGAAACCCCGGGAAGCAACGGCCATCCGAATCCTCCCGCGGCCTGAAGGGCCGCAGGTGGCGCCCGCTCCTGCACCCCTTCAGGGTGCACCGCAGAGGGGCCGGCCATCCCGGTCCCCAGGGTTGCACCCTGGGCTGGGCTCCGGCGGCCCTTCAGGCCGCCTCTGGCTTCCCGTGAACACGATTTCTCCTGCCGCTGTAGAACTAAGAACCATCTCTTGCACAAGATGCCCCAAGATCACGTTCGCACTGACTCGGTTCGAGATCTTGAGCGGATCTCCGCGACTTACCTGGCTCAGCGATTCGGGCCTGAGAGTCCGTTGCCCGTTGATGTCGTCATCCTCGTTGAAAAATCCGAGGGCATCGATCTCGATTACTGGCCAGGTCTGCGTGCCAATCATCAGGTTGAAGACATGGTAGCCCGGGACCGGGACGCCGGAAACCTGTTCGTTTTCGTGGATACCGCCTCCAGAGGACCTGGAAGCGTCGAGGGCCTGGGTGGTCCCGGGGGCTTCGGATCCGATCAACGTCTGACCGCTCTCGAAGAATACGCAGGAGATTCGCCCCGATGCCGATCACCGCACCGTCGCAGTACGAAACCCTCTCGGCCATGATCACGCCGGCGATCTTCCTGACCGCCAACGCGTCGCTGATCATCTCGACCTCGAACCGGATGTCGCGGGTCGTGGACCGGATCCGCGTCCTCAACGACCTGGTGGATAAGCTCGACTGCGGGAAGACTGACCTCGACTACATCGCGGAGCGAATGGCCCATCTCCAGGATCAATTTCGCCGGCTGGGATCGAGGGGCGACCGCATCCGGTTCGCCTTGATCGCGCTCTACGTCGCTTTCGCACTCTTCGTGGGAACGAGTCTGACCCTGGCACTCGACGCCTGGGTTCAGAACCGGCTCGTCGCCTTGCCCGTGGGCCTGGCGATCGGCGGCGTCGCACTGCTCCTCTTCGCCAGTGTCAACCTGGTCCTGGAAGCGCTCGAGGCGCTGCGGTCCAACCGGCTGGAAATCCGCTTTTACCTCGATCTCCACGAACGGCGCGTCGCCGCCCAAGCCTGCCTCGCGGCAGAAGCGCGACCGAAGAGTTGAGACCGGCGGGCTCACGACTTGTCGCCACGACATGGTGCGCAACCCGGAAGGGGATGTTATGATCCCAGAATTCCAGATTCCAGGTTCCGGATTCCGGATGACGCTCGTTCGACCATCCAGGCCTCCAATCGGAGCGAACAGCGACGATGAACCATGAGAAGACGATGTTTGGAGTCTGGAACTCGTCCCGGGCCGCAACGTCGCATCCGGACATGCTGGATAAGGGGGAATTGGCCATGTTGTCCTTGAAACAGCAGATGCAAAGCTACGGGGCCTATCACAAGGACCCGCGGAACAAGCTGACCCACTTCGTGGGCGTCCCGCTGGTGACGTTCTCGCTGTTCCTCGTTCTGGGTTGGTTCCGGTTCGTCCATCCTGACGTCCTCCCGATCACAGCGGCCACCATCTTCTACGTGGGCGTCGTGATCTATTATCTGCGGCTGGACTGGTCTGTCGCGCTGATGCAGCTCCCGGTCACGCTGACACTTTTGTTGGTCTCGGACTGGGTCGCGCGGCTGTCGTTCGGCTGGTCCTTCTCCGTATTCCTGGCCACATTCGTACTCGGGTGGATCATCCAGCTCATCGGCCACGCGATCGAGGGCCGGCGTCCGGCGCTGGCCGACAACATCCTCCAGATTTTCAACGCGCCGCTCTTCTTGACCATCGAGGTGCTGGCGGCGTTGAAGCTCCGCAAGGATCTGTATGAGTCGGAGGGCCTGAACTATTCGCATAGCCCGACCTGAGATCACGACAAGATCCGGGACGCCAGCCACACGAGGATCAAGACCACGATACCGAGAATGCAGTAGCCGGCCATTCGCATGATTCGGGCAGCTCGCTGGATCCGCGAGCGGAACTTGGCCGTATCATTGACATGAGGGAACGGCTTGCCCTCCGGGACCGGTACGCCGAGGAACGCGCAGAGGGGCTGCCAGCCCTCCCGGACCTCGTAGACCAGCAGCCGATCGGGTGGAACGTCGCGGCGGACCTGCTCGTTGTACCGGTTGAAGACCTCGATGGCGAACGCCTTGTCCTCGAACCGGCCCTGGAACATCCCGTCCCAGACCAGCCGGTCGAGCATGCGGTGGAAGTCACTCATTCGGCGGAAGAACAGAGGCAACCAGCGAGGGAAGGTCTGTCGCACGTAGTAGATCGTCTGCCGGGCGCTGTCGTACCACCGCTCGGGGTCGCGCACGGAGAGCACGACCTTCGCCTCGGGATATCGGCGCATCAGCTCCGCATAGAAGGTGCAGCCGGGCCAATCGACGGTCGCCTGGTAGCCCTGGAAGAGGGCCTCCCAATCGGTGGGCTCGCCGCGCGCCGCGGCGTCCCAGACGCGTGCATGTTCGAGGTTTGCGAGCACCTCGGACATGTGATAGCACTTGAGGAACCCCAGCTCCTCCAGGGCCATCTTCAGCGAGAGGGTCCCCGTCCGGCCGAGGCCGGCTCCGATCACCTTGATGGGCATGTCATCCTCGCGAGAGGCGACCGCATGCCCCGATCCGGACGCTCTGCTCGGAGTGCAGGAGGATGCCGAGTGGCCTCGTCGTGCGTTTACTCTACCGGGCGCGAGCCGCGAACGCCAGGAATGACTCGCACCCGCTTCCCTTGCCCGCCCGTCCGGTCGAGAGAAACGACCGGATCAGGCCATCCGCGACCCATGGGCGAGACAACAGGCCGAATGCTGGGTTACTGGCGGGCCGCTGAGGTAGGGGCGGATTCGATCGAATGTCGCTTCGGCCCGCTCCGCCCAGGAATCGATCAACATCATGGTGATCACCAAGCCGAGTACCCATCGACGCAATTGCATGATCCACCACCTCCGACTTGTTACATGTCCGTTCCAGCAGATTCGCGAGTGGCCGGCGAGGACGCGAGAAAGACAATTCCCCAGCCGGCATCAGACCGTGGCGACGTCGCCAGTGGCGATGCGCACGGCAAACCCCGGGCGAATTGGCGGGCGAATCTCACCGTGCCCATGGGAATTCTAGGACGCATTTGCTGCCCGTGTCGAATCGGCGGTTCTTATGATTCAGCCTCCTCAGCCAGCTCGCTCGGCTGGAGCGCCGCGAAGGCGTCGTCCACGGGGAGGTACCCGAGCAACTCGGCGGTGTCGGAGAGGTCCCAGCGCATGCCGTGGTTGCGCGACATGCCGTTGAGCACGACGAACGAGCGGTCCTCGATCTCGGCCTCGACGGCGCAGTCGAACAGGCGGATCAGGTCGGAGTTCGACAGCCACAACTTGCGGGACCAGTCGTCGGGGAGCGTCTCGGCTCGATTCCTCCCCTGCTGGATCCAGCCCAGCCGCAGCCCGATGAACGTCAGGTCGAACGCCCGCGCCAGGCTCTGGCCCAGCCGCTCGCCGACCAGTTTCGTCACGCCGTAAGGGCCATCCGGCAGGGGCTCCAGGTCCACGGTGATCGGCGCGTCACCGAGGTGCTTGTATCCCCCCATGACATGGTTGGAGCTGGCGAAGATGAGCCGCTCGACTCCAGCCAGGGCCGCGGCGTGGAACACGTTGGCCATGGCATCGAGGTTCGGGACCGATCAGGTCTTCCCAGGGGGCCAGGTCGTCAGGATTGGCCGCCAGATGGACGACGGTATCGACGCCGTGGAAGTGGGTGATCCAGTCGTCGTCCAGGATCGCCAGGTCCGCCTCGATGATCTCGGGATCGTCCTCCCCGGCGTCCTTGTCGATCAGGACCAGGTCATAGACGTCGGTCCAGGCGGCTCGGAGCTTGCGGCCGATGTTGCCGCAGGCGCCGGTGATCAAAACGGTCCTGGGCTCCGCCTCGATCTCCTGGGCGAGCAGATCGTCATCGAGCCCAGCCTCCCCTTCGTCTCCATCGTCGTCGTCCTCGATGTCGTCGTCCTCGATGTCGTCGAAGCCATGGCATCGGGATCGGCATCAGCGTCCTCAGGGTCGTAGATTGGCAGGTTGAACTCAGGCTGCCGCCTGACCGCTCCGGCCTTCTCTTCATCCTCGTCGTGATCCGAGTTTTGATTGGGACGCATTGTCGAAGTCCTCCTCCCCGGCTTGCTCCCGCGGCGCGATCGGCCGGCTCCTCTCCGGGGGATGCTCAGTCTAGCACCTCCCCTTCCACGTTGCGACCCATCGTCTTCGTCTACCCGGAGCGAAGGACCTTGTCAACGGCCTCCAGGAAGAAGAAATCGCCCCACATCACGGACTCGTCGACGCCCAGTTTCTTGTGGAAGTGATAGACGCCGTGTTTCAGGACCCCTTCCCAGCCAGGGGAGGACCAGGCCAGGTAGCGATCCGAGCAGAGCGAGTCGAGGATGGTCAGCGTGGCATCACGGTATCGTTGGGCTCGCGCCGGGTCGCCCGGGTCGGTCAGCCTGGCAAGGTCCCACAGGCCCGATGCGGCAATCGCGGCGGCGGAGCTGTCGTCGATCCGGTCGGGGCCGTCGGGCACGTCGAAGTCCCAGGGAGGGACCAGGCCATCGGGACATCGATCGAGGAAGCAGTCGGCGTTGCGGCGCGCGACCTCCAGGTCGGCCGGGTCGTTGGTGTAGGTGAACACCGTGGCGAAGCCGTAGAGCGACCAGGCCAGGCCGCGCGCCCAGGTCGAATCGGCGCGCACCCCCTGCTGGGTCGACTGCCGCAGGAATACGCCGGTCTCCGGGTCGAAGATCCCCTCGTGCGCCGTCGAGCCGTCCGGGCGCACGAGCGTCTGCTCGGTGGTGCGGCAATGCGCGACCGCCAGCTCGTACAGGACGTGGTCGCCGGCCTCCCGCGCGGCATAGAAGATCAAGGGCACGTTCATCATGATGTCGATGAACAGGCTCTCCGGCGCCACGAACGAGCGGAGATATCGCCCCTGTGGGTTGAACCGCAGGGCCAGGGTCCGGCCGGCCGCGATCAGGACCTGGTGGAGATCGCTCCTCACCGGTCAGCCGATACCAGGGGAGATACGTGTTGAGGAAGATGAATCCCAGGTCGTGGACGTCGCGGTCGTGCTGGCGGGGCTCCAGCAGCCGCGAGTAGTGCTCGGCCGCCTCCCGCCACCAGGCGTCGCCGGTCCGCTCGGCGATCAGCCACATCATCCCCGCGTGGAACCCCGCGCACCAGTCGGTCCAGAGCTCGCCGGCATGCTTCCAGCAGCCCCCTTCGGTATAGATCGGGAAATAGTCCGGGTAGCGCTCGATGGTGGCGCGCACCTGCCCGGCCGCGAAGTCGAACGCCCGGTGCAACCGTGGCTCCAGCGCGGCGATGTCGATAGTGCGGGGCTCGGCCATGGGGCTGTCACATCCTCTCGATGACCTGACATCAGGCGTTGTGATGCGCTCATTCCCGATCACGTCGTGAAAGGTTGTGTGATTGTGGTGGATTTCACTCGCTCTGAGATCGCGCATCGTCACCAATCCAGCCGACTTCCGCAAGCACGCAGCCCGGTCCGGGACCGCCAAATCGACGTCGCACCTCGCCTCCGCGACTGGAAGGTGGTATCATCCCCGGACAGGAAATCCCATGAACAACACCACGATACAAGATCGCGAGACGGGCGCAGTTCATCCGCCGAGCGTGTGCCGGCTGGCCCGGGATGTCGGGCGCGACATCTGGCGTGCCCTCGTGCCGCTGGTCGTTTTCGAAGCGACGTTCAAGGCTGTGGTGTTCCTGGTTGGTGTCATCGGCGCCGGCTGGGTGATCGCCCCTCTGATCGCGAGCAGCGGTCGATCCGCGGTGACCAACACCGAGATCGCGCAGTTCCTGCTCTCACCGTCAGGGCTGCTGTACCTGGTCCTGATCGCGCTTTCGCTGATGCTGGCGACCTTGATCGAGCACGTCGGCGTGATCGCCATTGCCGCGGCCCAGCTCCGGGGGCAGGGAGTTACCCTCTCGGGTACGCTGGCAGACGTGGGGGCGGTCTTCTTCCGGCTGCTCACGTTCGGGCTCCGAAGCTTGACAACGCTGGCATTCCTCTGCGCCCCGTTCGTGGTCCTGGGCGGCCTGGCGTACCTCGCTTTGCTCTCGCGACAGGACATCAACTACTACCTGGCGGACCACCCACCTCGATGGTATGTGGCGCTGGGGATCGGCGGGATTCTCCTCGCGGCGATGGCGGCGTTGCTGGCGAGATTGTACGTGGATCTGATCTTCGTGATGCCGATCCTCTTGTTCGGGGAGCGGCGGGGCCGAGCGGCGATCGAGGAGAGTCGCGCGCTGGCCGCCGGGGCTCGGCTCCGGATCGGGACCATCCTGCTGGGCTGGCAGGCCGCTGGAACGCTCTCGAGCGTGGCGATCGTCTGGGGGTTCGGCCGGTCCTGCGCGTTCTTGCTCGCGCCGGCCGAGGCGCGGCCGATCGTCCTGGTTCCGCTGGTGGCCGGCCTCCTGGCGGTCCAGGCGATCCTGGTCGCGGCGCTGTCGTTTCTGCTGGTGGTGATTCATTGCCTGCTGATCCTCCGGCTCTATCTCGAGCGGGGTGGGACACTCAACGCCTGGGCCGCCAGCGCACCCTGGCCGATCGCGACCCGGGCCATGAAGATCGTCAACGCCGCCGGGCCTCGATTCCGGAGGTTCCTCCGTCTCAGGGTGGCGATCGCCGTGGCGCTGCTCGGTTTTGTCGGATACCTTGGCTTCAGCGTCCCGGGCCGGCTGGTCGCCGACGTGCCGATCGTGGTCGTCGCCCATCGCGGCTGCGAGCGGCTTGCCCCGGAGAACACCCTGAGCGCGTTCCGCAAGGCCATCGAGATCGGGGCCGACTTCGCCGAGCTCGACGTGCAGGAGACCACCGACGGCGTCATGGTCGTGTACCACGATCGCGACCTGATGCGGCTCGTCGGCGATCCCCGCCGGATCACCGATCTCACGTTCGATGAAGCGCGAAAGATGGATCTCGGCCGCCGATTCAGCCCGGAATTCGCCGGCGAGCGGATTCCGACCCTGGCCGAGGTGATCGCGCTGGCCCGCGGCAAGATCAAGCTTCAGATCGAGCTGAAGTACTACGGCAAGGACCGCGGACTGGCCGCCAAGGTCGCCGAGCTGATCCGCCGCGAGGGCTTCGAAGCCGAATGCGAGGTGACTTCCCTCGAACTATGACGGCCTGATGGCGGCCAAGCGGCACAACCCCCGGCTCACCGTCGTGGCGCTCGTGACCTACGCCGTCGGCGACCCCGGCCGGCTCGACGTCGAGGGGTTGAGCGTCAATACCAAGGTGCTCACGGACAGGCTGATCCGCGCCCTGCGACGACGCGGCAAGCTCCTCTATGCCTGGACGGTCGACGACCCCGGGACCATGGTCCGGCTGATCGAGCGCGGCGTCGGCGGCCTCGTCACCAACGCGCCCGAGGAGGCAATCCGCATTCGCCGCGAGCGCGCCATGCTGAGCTCCGCCCAGCGCCGCATTCTCGCCGCACGATACCTCCTGGGGCTCGAACTGCCCCCCGAGTCCGACAACCAGGCCGAGGCTGAACCCGAGGCCGAGACCAGCCCCTGAGCCGCGGGAGTCTTGGGGCCGGAATAACTTTGTGCTACAGTCTGGTTCTCATCATTTGCCGATCTCCGGGGAGCGGCTCAGTCATGAATTTCGAGCAACTCATCAGGTTTGCCGTGGAACAAGGTGCGTCGGACCTCCACTTCCAGACCGGCGCCGCGCCGCTGTTACGCATCAACGGCCTGATCCGCACCGTGGAATCGCCGCCGGTCTCCGACCAGGAGCTCCGCCAGTTCATCCTGTCGATCCATCCCGGGCTGAACGCCGAATCGCTGGGCGAGACGATGGTCCAGGGCTTCGACTTCTCCTATGCGATCCCCGGACTCTGCCGGTTTCGCTGCAATATCTATAGCCAGATGGGCACGCCCGCGATGGTCATGCGGACGATCCAGCTCAAGGTTCGTACGCTCGAAGAGCTGCTGCTCCCCCCCGTGATTCGCGACATCGCTCTGTCGATGCGCGGACTGACTCTCGTCACGGGGACGACCGGCAGCGGCAAGACCACGACCCTGGCGGCCATGGTCGACCTGATCAATCACACATACCGATGCAAGATCATCACCATCGAGGACCCGATCGAATACGCCCACACGAACCAGAAGGCCATGATCTCGCAGCTCGAGATCGGCCAGGATACGCCCTCGTTCGAACACGGGCTGCGGCAGGCGTTACGACAGGACCCGGACGTGATCCTGGTCGGCGAGGTGCGCGATAGCGAGACGATGCGCATGGCCCTCCGGGCCGCCGATACCGGCCATCAGGTCTTCACCACGGTCCACAGCTCGAATGCCGCCCAGACGATCGAGCGCGTCATGGCGATGATCCCGCCCGAGGAGCGTGGGATCGCCACGTCCCAGCTCGCCGGGTCGCTCGTGGCTGTCATCTCCCAGCGCCTTGCGGTGACGCGGGACAACAACCGCCGCGCGGTGATGGAGATCCTCCGGGGCGGGCCCGTGACCTCGAAGTACATCCTGGAGAACCGGCTGGGCGAGCTCAGCGATTACATCAACACGCGCGAGATCGGGATGCAGCGGTTCGACCAGCACCTGATCGATCTGTACAACCAGAAGATCATCTCCGGCACCGAGGCCATGCGGCTGGCGACCAACCCCGAGGCCGTCGCGCTCGGCCTGCGCGGCATTCACTGACCCGCTTGCCGGACGAGGAGACGCGACCGATGCAACGGCCCCGGTTGCCTTCGAGACGATGGATCCTTGCGCTGTCGATCGTGATGATCCTCCTCGCGCTGGTGATCTGGACGATCCGACCGGGACCGTTCAACGAATGGCTGGGATCGGCATGGCCGACTAACTTCAGAACGCCGCTGTCGATCCTCCGGGAATGGGCCAGTGGCGGTCTCGCGCCGATGACCCCGTCCGGGTTCACGACCCTGTTCCCGATAGCTGATCTCCTCAGCCTCCTCGCCTTGCTCGTCGCCCTGGGCATCCTCCTTTTCCTGCTCGCGGCCCAGTGGCGAGATCGATGGACCGGGTCCTTGTTGACCCGGTCGATCCCGCTTTTCCGTCTCCCTCGGGTCGGCGTTCGGGTCCGGACAGCGATGGTCCTGATCGCCATCCTGGGCCTGGGACTCGGGCTGGAGATCGTCGCATGGAGGAACTGGAAGCTACGCGTGGGATACCTGGGCCAGGCTCATAAGTTCGACGAGTCGGAGGCCTCCTGGAGGAACACGCGGCATAATTACGAGGTCCGGCTTGCCAAGTCCGACGCCGATGCAACGATGGGGCCGGAGAGGGATTCCTGGACGCCCGCCGCACGGGCCGCGGCCAGGGCCCACGACCACGACCTCTGGCGTTACCAACTGGACCATGCCTCCGGGCAGCTCGCCTTCTACGCCGAATTGAGGCAGAGATATGAGCGGGCCGCTATCGAGCTCCCACCGCAAATGCCACCCGATCCGGCGCCGCCCGACTGGCAGGCCCCCCCGGGCTTATTCATTCAGGGACCATACGCACGGGCCCTCGCCGATTGCGACGAGGTAATCCGGCGCTACCCCGACCATCCCTGGCCTCGCCGGCAACGTGCCTGGATCCTGGCGACTTGCCCCGATGCAAAGCTCCGCGACGGCAAGCGCGCCGTCACGGAGGCCACGCGCGCGGCCGAGCTGACTAACTGGAATGATGCCGATGTCCTCAGGGCACTCGCCGCCGCCTATGCCGAGACCGGCGATTTCGCCAGTGCCGTGCGCTGGCAGCAACGCAGCCGGGAGGTGGTGCAGGAGTTCTATAAACGATTTCCTCCGCCCAACAACGGCGGCATGGCAGCACCCAGCGGTGCCGATCCCGCCCTGGAGCTGTACAAGGCCGGCAAGCCGTATCGAATGGGGCGGTAAACCTTCCGCGGGTGTTTCATCTGTCCGGCATTCCCTGACGCGCTCGCACGACGAGGAGATACGACCGATGCAACGGCCCCGATTTCTCGCGAAGCGGTGGATCATCGCGATGTCGATCATCATGATCTTCGTCGCGCTGGTGATCTGGACGATCCGGCCGTCGCCATTCTCGGAATGGCTGGGCTCGGCGGAGCTGAGCAACTTCAGCACCCCGCTTTCGATCCTCCGGGCCTGGGCCGACGACCGTCTCGCCCCGATGACCCCGATTGGGTTCATCACCCTCTTCCCTCTTTTCGATCTCCTCATCCTCGCCGCCTTGCTCACCGCCCTTTGCATCCTCCTGGTCATGCTCCCGACTCAGTGGCGAAATCAACAGACCGGGTCTTGGTGGACCAGGCCGGTCTCTCTGCACCGACTCCCGCGGATCGGGATACGGGTCCGGACAGCGATGGTCCTGATCGCCATCCTGGGCCTGGACCTCGGCTGGGAGATCGTCGCATGGCGGAGCTGGCGGCTGCGCCAAAAGTACCTCGGCCAGGCTGGGTCTTACGGCCGGTCGGAGGCCCACTGGAGGGATGGGATCCTTCAATCGGAGCTTCAGCTTGCCGGGCTCGACAGGGAAGCCCCGGCGTTGGCGGAGGATTCCCGGACGCCGGCCGCACGGGCCGCACAGAGGGCCTATTCCCGCGACCTATGGCAACGGGAATCCCAGCACGCCTCCCGCGAGGCTGCCTACTACGCCGAGTTGAGGCGGAAATATGAGCGGGCCGCCGCCGATCTCCCGACGTACGTACCGCCCGATCCACCGCCCCTCAGCGAACAGCAACAGCCCTATCAGGGCGGTAGTGATAGTGCCGGGGAAATACGCGGAGGCACTCGCCGAATTCGACGAGCTGATCCGGCTCTACCCCGACCTGGCCTGGGCACACGAACAACGCGCCTGGATCCTGGCGACTTGCCCCGATGCCAAGATTCGCGATGGCAAGCTCGCCGTCGCGGCGGCCACGCACGCGGCGGAGCTGACCAACTGGAAGGACTGGAACATCCTCCGGACGCTTGCCGCCGCGTACGCCGAGGCTGGCGATTTCGCCAGCGCCGTGCGTTGGGAACAACGCGGCGTGGAGTTGGAGCAAGACTTCCTGAAACGATCTGCCTCCGCACTTTGGTGGCATGGCGGCTCCGGGTGTTGTCGAGGACCGGCTGGCCTTGTACAAGGCCGGCAAGCCGTTTCGAATCGTAGATCCACGAGGCCGATAATCGTATCGATCAACGCTCGGCCGGGCCGTGATCCGTCCCGGGCAGGGTTTCAATCCGCGGCACAGGGACCGAGACCAAACGTCGTCGGTCGTCTCCGGTCAGCCGGTCCCACAAGCTCAGGCCGTGGACCTTGGCCCATCGCCGCTTCTGCACGGCGAAGTAGAGGACGGGCAGGAACACGTCGATCACCTCGTCGGCGATCAGCAGGCCGCCGAGCACCGGCGCGGCCATCGGGCGGATCACCTCGGACCCGACGCCGCTGGCCCAGAGCATCGGCGCGATCGCGATGATCGCGGCTCCCTCGGTCAAGAGCTTGGGCCGCAGCCGGTGGATGGCCCCCTCCAGGATCGCTTGCCGCAGCTCGGCGATCGTGCCGATCCCGGCGAGGCCCCCGCGGTCGGCGATCGCCTCGCGGAGGTAGACCAGCATGACGACGCCCGTCTCGACCGCCATGCCGAAGCAGGCGATGTAGCCAACCTGCACGGCCACGCTGAATTTGAAGCCGAAGAGCCACTGGAAGATGGCTCCGCCGGCCAGTGCCCCCAGCACGCTGGTCATCAAGAGCAGGGCGTCGATCCAGCTCTTGTGCGTCAGGTAGAGGATGATCAGGATCGTGGCAATGACCGCGGGGAAGACGATCGCGCAACGTCTTCTGGGCGCGGACCTGGTGCTCGAAGGTGCCCGACCATTCGAGATACATCCCGGGCGGGAGCTTGACCCGATCGGCCACGACCCGCCGCGCCTCCTCGACAAAGCCGACCTCGTCGCGCTCCTCGCGGACCCGGAGCTGGATATAGGCCCGGAGCATTCCGTTCTCGCTCTTGATCATCGACGGGCCCTCGACCACGCGAACGTCGGCCACCGCGGCCAGCGGCACCGGAGCCGAGGATCGAGCCTGGCCCGCGGCGGCCCCGACGCTCATGGAGCCCATCCCGCCCGCCGGCCCGGCGTCGGCGGCCATGCCGCCGGCCGAAACGAGGATGTTCTTCAGGGCTTCGACGTCGTCTCGATAATCGCGTGCATAGCGGATGCGGACCGGGTAACGCTCGCGCCCTCGACGGTCTGCGTCACGGCCTTGCCCCCCATCGCCGTCTCGACGACGTCCTGGACGTCGCCGACATTGATCCCGTAGCGCGCAGCCCGGCGCGATCGATCTTGATCTCGACGTACCCCTTGCCGGTGACCTGATCGGGGAACACATCCGCCGCCCCTCGCACCGTGCGGAGCACGCCGGCGATCTCCTGGACGACGCGCTGAATCTCGTCAAGCTTCGAGCCGAACACCTTCACCGCCACCGGCAGCCGGACGCCGGTCGAGAGCATCTCGATCCGGTTGGCGATCGGCTGGGTGAAGCTGTTGCCCCAGCCGGGCATCTGCAACGCCGTGCTCATCTCCTCGACCAGGTCGCTCTTCGTCTTCTTCCCGAGCAGGAGCCGGTCGGCGAACGGCTTCTCCAGCGCGGCGCGGATGGACCTCAGCTCGCCCGGAGTTGCATTGCGGGCGGCCGGCTTTTGCTCGCGCCCTGGCTTCGACAACTCATCGAGGGCCGCCCAGGTCGTTGCGCCCGCGGCGCGTGTCGAGGAGCTCCCAGTTGAGCGACTTCACACGCTCCTCCAGGCGCCTCGTGTGCTCGGCGGCGAGGTGGTCGGCAACCCGGGTGAAGAGGGTCGGCCGGACGAAGCCGAGCAGGTCGCCAGCCGCCTCGGCGGCCTGTTCCAGCCGGGAAGGGGGTGGCGCGAGCAGGTCGGGGCGATCGCGGAGGATGCCTTGCGACACGAGCCGGCGAGCGGCCTCGCGTACGAGTGCGATCACATCATCGGGGAGGACATTCGTGGCCAGGCGGTCGCCGTACGTCCTGGCCAGGGGCTCGGTCACGGCCTCCCAGTCGGCGGGCGTCGCCTGACGGATGACCGCGTCCGGCTTAACCCGGTCGAGCAGGGCGTTCACCGCCTCGCCGGCCAGCCCGCGCCCCAGCTCCGGGCGAAACTCCGACAGCCGGAGCAGGGCCAGTTCGCGGAGGACCTTGTCGACCTGGACGGCGACACTCATCGCCGCCGAATTGATCAGCCTGTCGCGTTCCTCGGCCGAGGTCGGGGCCGGGATCAGGCCCTTCGCTTCGAGTGCCGCGAGCGCGGTCCGCGTCTGGTCGAGAGCATCTTCGAACCGGAGCTTCCGCCTGGGCCAGACGGCGCGGTCGCGCAGGTTGATGACGGTCTCGATCATATCGAGCGGCGCCGTATCGGTCGGCGTCTCGGCACGGCCCGCCTTGCCCACGACTTGCCAGACCTCGGGGAACCCCCGCAGGACTTCGTCGCGGACCTTCAAGTCGTCGGCGACTTCCGCGATCGATGCCCGGGGCACGGTCGTCGGCATGTCCATGATGCTCTGCTCGTCCAGGTCGGGCATGAACTCGCGGCCCAGCTTCGTCGAGGCCACGTAGCCCAGGCCGACGATCACGGCGAACAGCCAGCAAACCAGCTTCGGCCGATCCATCAGGAAAGCCAGCATCGGCCGGAAGATCTCGATCATCGTCCGGACCAGCCAGTTCTCATTCTCCGACTTGATCCGACCCCGGAGGAAGATCGGGATCAATGCCGGGACGAGCGTGATCGACAGCAACGCCACACCGACGAGGGCGAACGTCTTGGTGTAGGCCAGCGGGTGGAACATCTTCCCCTCGCGGCCCGTCAGGGCGAAGACCGGCAGGAACGACACGATCGTGATCAGCACCGAGAAGAAGATCGGCCGGCCCACGGTGCGACACGCCGCGATCGCGATCTCAGTCGTGTCGCCGGTGACGCGCTCGCGCCCGAAGTGTCGCGTGAGGTGGTGCGCGGCGTTCTCGCCCATGACCACCGCCTGGTCGATCAGGATGCCGACCGAGATCGAGATCCCGGCCAGGCTCATGATGTTCGACGAGAGGCCGAAGACGCCGCATCATCACGAAGCTGAAGAGGATTGCCATCGGCAGCGTCACGGCGACGACGAAGGCGTTGCCGATGTGCCCCATCACCAGCAGGATCGCCACCGTGCAGACGATCGAGCTCCTCCTTCACGGTCCCGCTGACGGTCTCGATCGCCTTGTGGATCAGCGGGGTGCGGTCGTAGAACGGGATGATCCGCACGCCCTCGGGCAGTCCGGCCTGGAGGGTCGCGATCTTCTCCTTGACCCGTCGGGTGACCTCGAGCGGGTTCTCGCCATATCGCATCAGCACCACGCCGCCGACCACCTCCTTGCCGTCCTTCTCGAGCACGCCGCGGCGGAAGGCGGGGCCGGCCTGGACGGTGCCGAGGTCGCCCACCTTGATCGGCGTGCCCTGGTTGCGTCGGGCGACGACCGTGTCGCGAATGTCGTCGAGCTTCTCGATCCAGCCCACGGATCGGATCAGGAATTCGGCCTTCCCCTGATGGATGACCCGGCCGCCGACCGCGGAGTTCGACCGGGCGACGGCCGCGTCGACCTCGCCCAGGCTGATGCCGTAGGCCCGAAGCTTGTTCGGGTCGAGATCGATCTGGTACTCCTTCGGCGCACCGCCGACCGAAGCGACCTCGGCCACGCCCGGCACGCTGTTGAGCTGGTATCGGACGTACCAGTCCTGGATCGACCGCAGCTCGGCGAGGTCCTTGCCGTCCCCTTCGACGGTGTACCAGAAGATCTGGCCCACGGCCGTGGCGTCGGGGGCCATGTAGGGGACGACCCCCGCCGGCATCTCCGGAGCGATCGTAGCCAGCCGCTCCAGGACCCGCTGGCGGGCGAAGTAGTAATCGGTCGCGTCGTCGAAGATGATCGCGATCATCGCGAAGTTGAACTCGCTCGACGACCGCACCACCTTCACACCCGCCAGGCCCTGAAGCTTCGACGACAGCGGATAGGTCACCTGGTCCTCGATCTCCTGTGGGCTCCGGCCCATCCAGTCGGCGAAGACGATCACCTGGTTCTCCGACAGGTCGGGGATCGCGTCGACGGGCGTCGTCAGCATCGCGCGGACGCCCGCCACGCCCAGCAGAGCGAGGCCAGGATCACCAGGAACCGGTTGCGGATCGACCATTCGATGACCGACTCGATCATGGAAGTGACTTTCCCGGATTGGCGTAATGTTCTACCGTCTGATAGTGTCATGTTGCTGAAGTCGGCCACTCAAGTCGCTCTCAATCAGACTCCTTAGGGTGTTTTGGGTAGGGTGGGCGGTCCTCGGAGCCCGATGGAATTGGTGACTCGCCGACAAGGGATGCAGTCGATGACCCCGAAAGACCTGCGGCAGGCGTTGCCCCTGTTCGAGGAATTCACGGAGCGGTTCACGCCGTTGCTGGTGGAAGACGAGCGAACGGCGAGTCGCAAAGAGCGGGCCAAGGCGTATCTCCGCGGTTTGCTCCTGGATGCCGAAAGCACCAAAACGGCGGAAGCCATCGCCCTGAACGTGCATCGCGATCCGTCGCAAGTGCGGATGACCCAAGTGTTCCTGGGACAGTCGGCCTGGGCGGACGAACCGCTCCGTGAGGAACTGGTTGGCTGGGTGGACCAGGAACTCGGCAGTGGCGGCGGCACGCTGATCGTGGATGAGTCGGCGATCCCCAAGTGCGGCGACAAGAGCGTGGGAGTGGCCCGGCAGTACTGCGGAGCGACCGGCAAAATCGATAACTGCCAGGTGGCCGTTTACCTGGCCTACGCCAGTGCGGCGGGTCATACCCTGCTGGACGAACGGTTGTATCTTCCGGAAGAGGAATGGGCCAAGGATGTCCCCCGCCGCAAAGAAGCCGGCGTGCCCGAAGACGTCGTCTTTCGCACCAAGCCGGAGTTGGCCTTCGAGTTGATTCGCCACGCCGGACCGAAGATCCGCCATGGTTGGGTGACCTTCGACGAAGGCTACGGCAAGGATCCCGAATTCCTCAGTGGTCTGGAGGAACTGGGCGAACGTTATATCGGCGAAGTCCCCAAGACCTGCCGCGGCTGGTTGCACCGCCCCGAGGTGGAAGAGCCGCCCGAGGGGCGGCGGGGCGGCCGACGCCGGACCAAACGGCGCGTCGCACCGGATCAACCCAAGCCGCAAACGGCCGAGGAGATCGCGGCGGCGTTGCCGTCTGGCGCCTGGAAGCGGCTGAGTTTTCGCGAAGGGACCAAAGGGATTCAAGTGGCGCACTTCGCCGCGGTCCGCTGGGTGGTCGAACGGAACGATCTGCCGGGGCCGGAGCTGTGGTTGGTGATCGAGCGCAGTTGCGATCAAACCCCGTACATCAAGTACTACCTGAGCAACGCCAGCCCGAGTTGCCCGCTCTTGGAGTTGGCGCATGCCGGGCATACCCGCTGGCCCATCGAGGACAGTTTTCTGCGTGGCAAACAGGAACTGGGGCTGGACGACTATGAGGTCCGGGGCTGGCGCGGCTTTCACCACCACATGACTTTGGTCATGTTGGCGATGTGGTTCTTGGTCCTGCAGACGCGGCGGATGGGAAAAAAAAACCAAGAACGGCCTGACGCTGCCTGATGCCCGGAGACTGCTGCAAGTCATCTTCGCCCCAGGACCGTCCAAGCAGCCCGAGCGGCAGGCGATCCGGATCTCCGATTGGCGGCACTACAGGCAGTGGTCTCCCGACTGCCGAAGAATTCGCCGCCATCACTTCCAAGGAGGTGACGTGTGTACGCCATTGCATTCAACATGGACATCGAGTCCTTGAAGAACAACTATGGTGATCCCTACAACAACGCCTATTACGAGATTCGACGAATCCTCCAGAAGCATGGTTTCACGTGGCAGCAGGGGAGCGTCTATTTCGGCGGCGAACAGATCAACGCCGTCACGTGTGTCCTGGCGGCGATGGATCTCGCCCGGAGTCTCCCATGGTTCGCGGCCTCGGTCAGGGACATTCGCATGCTCCGCATCGAGGAACTGAACGACCTGATGCCGGTGGTCCAGCAGGCGCAGCAATGAGGTCGAAACGCTCTCAGTGATGATGAGTTTCCGCCGGTGCCGCGTTCAGGTTGAGCCGGCTCTCGGCGTCGATCAAGAACGCGCCGGCGGCGGCGACCTTCTCACCGGGCTCGAGACCCTCCAGCACCGGGAAGCGGTCGCCGATGCGAGGTCCCAGGACGACCTGACGGCCCTCGAAGACGCCAGGCCGGGCCTCGACGTAGACGACCTTGCGCGTGCCGGTGTCGATGACGGCCGACTCGGGGACGCTGAGCACCTCGTCGCGAGGAGGAGCCGCGTGTCGGTCCAGGTATTTCGCCGGGGCCGCCTTCAGCTTCGGCGGACAGGCTTTGCAACAGGTCCAGACCTTCCCTCCTTCGACATCGGCGGCCAGCGGATCGCCCATCGAACCCAGCTTCGCCTTGGTGACGGGGCAGTCTTGTTGCTCTTCGACGGTGAGGTTCAACCGCGTGATCCGACCGGCCCCCGGCCGGGCCGCGGCCAGCCGCGTCCGGAAGGCCGGCAGCTCGGCCACCGGGGACTGGAGCGTCACCGTGGCGAACATGCCGGGCCGGAGCTTATGGCCGGGGTTGTCCAGCGAGTATCGGACCTCAACGGTGCGCGTTGAACGGGTCGAGGTGCGGCTGGACGAACTCGACCTTGCCCGGGAAGGTCTGGCCGGGGAATGCGTCAACGCTCGCCCGCACGGCTTGACCCTCGCGGACCAGTCCCAGTTGATGCTCGTAGACCTGGGCCTGGACCCAGACAGTGTGGAGGTCGGCGACCTCGAACATGGGGAAACTTTCCGGCACCTCCTGTCCCTCGACGACGTTCTTCTTGACCAGGTGCCCGCCGATCGGCGAGAGGACCGGGACCGTGGCGGCGGCCTTGCCGGTCTTGAGGACTTCGTCGACCTGCTCCTGGGTGATCCCCCACCGCTTGAGCTTCTCGGACGCCAGCCGCACGAGCTCCATGCGATCGCCGAGCAATGACCGCGCCTCGGCCGTCCGGAGCGGACGTGCATCCGCTTCCGCACGCCGCGCCGCACTCAAGAGCTCCTGAAACGCCTGGTCCAGCTCGGGGCTGTAGAGCTCGGCCAGGGCTTCGCCCGCCTCGACGTCCTTGCCGGTGTAATTGGCGTGGAGCTTCTCGACCCGCGTCTTGCCGGGGACCTTGGAGACAATCGTCGCCAGCCGGCGCTCGTCGAACCCGACGTATCCGATGGTCGTCACGCTCTGCGACAGCGGGGCGTAGGCCACCTCGGCGGTTGCGATCCCCGCCTGCGCCATCCGCGTGGGGGCCAACTGAACGCGGGTCAGCACTCCGACGGGCAGGCTCTGAGTCTCACCCCTCTGACGCTTCGCCAGCGGCATGCCGCAGATGGGGCAATGGCCCGGCTCGTCCTGCACCACGTGAGGATGCATCGGGCAGTAGAACACGATGCCCGACGCCGCGACCTGCCGCTCGACGGCCGGTCTCATCCACTTTTCATATCGGCTCCAGATCGTATCCCAGTACGCGAACACGAACCCGGTGGCTGCCATCAGCACGACGAACCGGAGCCGGACCTCGACCACCTTGACGACCAGCCAGAACTTCTGCCGGCGCGTCAGAGATGGGCGTCGGCACCGGCGGCCTCGGCCGGCCCCGTGAGACTGTGAGTAGACATGCTGGCCCTTCCCTAACACGACATCACCGCGACCAGACTCCAGATTGCGGATTCGGATCTGGGTTCCGGGCTGGATGCCGATTTGGAATCTCGAACTTGATAGTTGGGATTTGGAATTCGCGATCCCCAGGATCCGCGCACAGGAATTCAAGAATTGCGCATACAGACTGGGGAGCGTGTCAGATCAGCAGCCGCGACGTGCGGAGGTAGAGTGGATCTTCGGGCGCACTGGCTTGTATGCGGGATGAGCCGGGCCAACATCGCCTCGGCTGAGGGCCTCTCGATCGTGGAGATGACCGAATCAACAAGAATCCGATCCGGGCGGCTCACTGAGAAGCGTGATTCGGACTTCGAAGCCGGGGCATTCGGCTCGCTCGTGCGGCACTCACAGGATCCTGCCGGCGCCGAGAGTCCTCCGCGGTCGGACGCCAACGCCGTCAGCGACTGAACGCTCGCCAATCGAGAGGGGGACCTACGATCCGCAGGCTTGCAGCAACCCGGCGTGCAGCGACGCCCGACACAGCAGTTCCGCGCTGGCCTTGGTGGCGCCTCCGGACAGGCCGGCCATCGCGTCGCCCGCCATCGACGACATCCCCACGATCGCCAGGAAGACGATCCAGGAGCGCCGGAGGTGGCAACGAACGGTCATGATCGCACCGAGGAAGAGGAGATTACCCAGACTATCAGCGTCACACGATTCTACCCCACGAGTCAAGCGTTGGTGGTTTCATTGTCGGCGAGCAGTACGATCGCCGCAAGCGGAATGACCGGCCCGCGGCGGTCGTTCCTTTCCTCGTGGAATCCGCGCCGGATAGAATCGATGGCCGAGTCGTTGGCCGATCTGAGGCTTGCGACACGCATCGTGCCACGGTAGATCGCGCAACGAGCCAGACATGACAGGTCTGGTGGAGGTTCCTCCTCATGCTCATGACAACGATCCCCGCTCTGGCGCTGGCATTGGCCGTCGTGGGCCAGCAGCCGGCCGACGAGTCCTTCCCCGCGCACCGCGTCATCGGCAACGTATACTACGTCGGCTCGAAGGACCTGGCCAGCTACCTGATCGCGACGCCCGAGGGGCACATCCTCATCAACAGCGGGTTCGAGAGGACCGTCCCGTTGATCCGCGAGTCGGTCGAGTCGCTTGGCTACAAGATGGCCGATATCAAAGTCCTGCTGACCAGCCACGCCCACTCCGATCACGTCGCCGGCCACGCCCGGATGAAGGAGCTGACCGGCGCCAAGGTCTTCGTGATGCGCGGAGACGACGCGGTGATCGCCTCGGGCGGGAAGGGGCAGTATTTCTACACCACAAGCCGATGGAAGCCGTGCCCGGTCGACCGCGTGCTGGAGGACGGTGATGAGGTGAAACTCGGCGGTGTGACGCTGGTCGTGCGCCGGACGCCGGGCCACACCCGCGGCTGCACGACGTGGACCTGGCGCGTCGACGACGGTGGCAAGACTTATGACGTCGTGGTCATCGGCAGCCCCAACGTCAACCCCGGCTATCGGCTCGTCAACAACAAGGATTATCCCGAGATCGCCGACGATTTCGTCAAGACGTTCCAGACGCTCAAATCGCTCCCGTGCGACATTTTCCTCGGCGGCGCACGGCGGCTACTACGACATGATCGCGAAGTACGAACGCACCAAGAAGGGAGCCGCGACGAACCCGTTCGTTGACCCGATGGGCTACCGCAACTACGTCGCACAGAAAGAGAAGGCCTTCCGTGACGTCCTGGCCGCGCAGCGGGCTACGGCCGGTCGGAATCCGTGACCAACGAGTGTGTCGTCTCTCCTGAAGTGCTCGACGCGCGTGATGGCGGGGTGGAGGAAGCCGTATGACCCGGCGATCGGGTTGGTGTATGAGCCGGCTCCGTTCGGCGATCTCAATCCGAACGAAAACCGCTCTCACGATCGGGGAGCCCATGACACGCGGCGCCGGCGCTGGTACTCGGATCGCGTGGGGCCTGATGGTCTTCCTGATGACCGGGACGACCTGCTCATTGCAGGGGCAAGTTACCGAACCTGGACGCCAGGCTTCCGCATCGCGTCCGAACATCGTGTTTCTCTGCACCGACGACCAGGCGCGTTGGGCGATGGGTGCGTACGGCAACCGAGACATCAGGACGCCCAACCTGGACCGCCTGGCGCGTCGGGGTGCGATCTTCCGCAACGCCTTCACGGTCACGCCTGTCTGCTCGCCCTCGCGGGCGGCCCTGATGACCAGCCGATACGGCACCGAGCTGGGCATCAGGGATTGGATCGATCCTCGCAGCGAGCCGGACCTGGGCCTGGCACCGGCGGCGATCACCTGGCCGGAGCTGCTCAAGGGGTTCGGCTACGCGACGATGCTGGCGGGCAAGTGGCACCTTGGCACGCGCGGCGAGTTCCATCCCACCCGCCAGGGGTTCGACTGCCTTCTTCGGCTTCCGCGATGGGAGCAACCGGCCGATCGACCCGACGATCGAGGTCGACGGGCAGGTCCGTCAGCTCCAGGGATCGCTCCCCGACTTGTTGGTGGACGCCGGAATCCGATTCGTCGAGGCCAGGAGAACGGGCCCGTTCCTGCTCTCGATCCACTTCCGCGCGCCGCATACGCCGTATGGGCCGGTGCCCGACCAGGATTCCGCGCCCTACCGCGAGCTCGACCCGGCGATCCCCGATTTCCCCGGCCTTCCTCGGGATCGGGTGAAGCAGCTCCGCCGCGCGTACTATGCGAGCGTCACCTCGGTGGACCGCAACGTCGGAAGGTTGCTCGATCGACTCGATGGCGCTGGGGCTTTCGGACCGGACCATCGTGATCTTCACCAGCGACCACGGGTACATGATCGGCGAGCACGGCCTCTGGCACAAAGGCAATGCCGAATGGCTGGTGGATGGGAAGAAAGGCGTCCGGCCGAACATGTTCGACGACGCGATTCGCGTGCCGCTCCTGGTTTGCTGGCCTGGTGTCGTCGCGCCGGAGATGACGATCGAGCGACGTCGTCTCGAACCTCGACGTGTTCCCGACGATCCTGGAGATGGCCGGGGTGGGCGTGCCCGAGAACCTCGCCATCCGGGGCCGGAGCCTGGTCCGCCTACTGCGTGGCCAGAACCCTCCCTGGGACGATACGCTTTTCGGCCAGTACGACATGCACCACAGCCAGGTCGCGCGGATGCGGATGATCCGCACGCCCGACTGGAAGCTGATCCGCCATTTCGAGCCGGGTGGCCAGGACGAGCTATATCACCTGGTCGACGACCCAGGGGAACTTCGCAACCTGGCGGATTCGGCCGAGCCGAGCCACCGGACGTCAGCGCGACGCATTGCAGCAACAGCTCGACCGCTCGATGGTTCGAATCGGCGATTCCCAGGGGAGGCAGTCAAGGTGATTTCAAATCGTCTCGGGTCCACTGATGATCAACTCAACTTACTCGACGACGGAAGATGAGGCGGATGAGTAGACCGGGTGATTTATAGCTATACGTCTGATCCCGTCGTCCCTTCTGACCCCGTCGTCCCTTTCCGCCGAAATCGCCGATCGCCTCGCCCCACTTCTTTGCCCGGGCTCAGGATGAGACAAT
This sequence comes from uncultured Isosphaeraceae bacterium, assembly GCA_963842405.1. Lineage (GTDB taxonomy): Bacteria > Planctomycetota > Planctomycetia > Isosphaerales > Isosphaeraceae > CAVZRC01. The sequence goes on from CAWJGW010000016.1 coordinate 62,540, forward strand.
GGCCCCGCTTGGCTGTCATGAATGCGATCGGTCGTTGTTAAGGATCGAACGATGAATGAGACGAAGAACCTGTCTGAGACGGACGCCCCTCAAACGCCCGCCGAGGCTGCGAACGACTCCTCGGATGAGACGAGGAGCCAGTCGGGAACGGCCGGCTCCCGACCGCCCATCGAGAGTTCGGGCGGGCCCCGGGACGGAGGTCCTCCCAGGGTCGGGCGCGTATCGGATCATTCATCGGCTCGGTCAGGGCGGGTTCGGTACCGTCTATCTGGCACACGACGATGATCTGGATCGCCCGGTGGCCGTCAAGGTGCCGAACGCGGATCGGATCACGCGCGCCGAGGATGTCGAGGCGTTTCTTGTCGAGGCCCGCATCCTCGCCAAGCTGGACCATCCCCACATCGTGCCCGTCTTCGATGTGGGCCGCACGGAAGACGGACTCTGCTTCGTGGTATCGAAGCTCATCGAAGGCAGCGACCTGGCGGCCAGGATGGGACAGGCTCGACATGGCCTTCCGGGATTCGGCGGAACTGGTGGCCGCCGTCGCCGACGCCTTGCATTACGCCCACACCCGAGGGCTGGTCCACCGGGACATCAAGCCCGCCAACATCCTGATCGACGCCTCAGGCAAACCCTGCGTGGCGGACTTCGGGCTCGCCCTCAAGGATGAGGATTTCGGCAAGGGTGGTGGGATCGCTGGGCACGCCGGCCTACATGAGTCCCGAGCAGGCCAGGGGCGAGGGTCACCGGGTTGATGGGCGATCCGACATCTTCAGCCTGGGCGTCGTGTTCTACGAGTTGTTGACCGCAAAGAAACCATTCCGAGGTGATTCGCTCCTGGAGGTCCTGGAGTCGATCAAGACCACCGAGCCTCGTCCACCCCGCCAGATCGACGACACCATCCCCAGGGAACTGGAACGGATCGGCCTCAAGGCGCTGGCGAAGCGGGCCCACGATCGCTACACGACGGCCCGGGACATGGCGGAAGACCTTCGCATGTTCCTCCAGGCCGCGGGTGGCATCCTCTCGCCGGGCGCACCCGCGGTCCCGACGATCGCCCCGCCGGGATCGACCCTGGAATCCGCCCCGATCCCGGCCACATCGCGGCAATCCGACTCGGACCATCGACCGATCAAGATCGTCCCCAGAGGGCTGCGATCGTTCGATGAGCATGATGCCGACTTCTTCCTTGACATCTTGCCCGGACCTCGGGATCGGGATGGACTGCCTGAGAGCATCCGGTTCTGGAAGCGGAAGATCGAGCCGATCGATCCCGACCTGACCTTCAAGGTCGGGCTGATCTACGGTCCCTCGGGCTGCGGCAAGTCGTCGCTGGTCAAGGCCGGCCTCCTGCCCCGGCTCGGCAAGCATGTCCTTCCGGTCTACGTCGAGGCGACCCCGGACGAGACCGAAGCCCGGTTGCTCAAGGGTCTGCGCAAGGTCTGTCCCGAACTGCCCCGAGGCTTGGGGCTGGTCGATTCGCTGGCCAACGTGCGGAGGGGCCGCGTCCTGCCGCCCGAGCGCAAGGTGCTGCTGGTCCTGGACCAGTTCGAGCAGTGGCTCCACGCCCGCCGGGGCGAGGAGGACACGGAACTGGTCGCCGCCCTCCGGCACTGCGACGGCGAGCATCTCCAGGCCGTCGTGCTGGTGCGGGACGATTTCTGGCTCGCCGCCAGCCGGTTCATGCGAGACCTGGAAATCCGATTGACTCGAGGGAGATAACAGCGCCCTCGTGGATCTGTTCGATCCCCGTCATGCCAGGAAAGTGCTGATGGCCTTCGGGCGGGCTTACGGGGCCTTGCCCGAAAACAGCGGCGATCTCAGCAGCGATCAAGATTCCTTCCTGGATCGATCGATCTCCGGGATTGCCCAGGACGGGAAGATCATCTCGGTCCGGCTGGCCCTCTTCGCCGAGATGGTCAAAGGGAAGCCCTGGAACGCCGCCACGTTCCAAGAGGTGGGCGGTACGGAGGGAATCGGTCTGACGTTCCTCGAAGAGACCTTCAGCGCCTCGACCGCCCCTCCCGAGCATCGCCTTCACCAGAAAGCCGCCCAGGCGGTGTTGAAAGCCCTGCTTCCCGAGAGCGGCACCGACATCAAGGGGCAGATGAGGTCCCGCCAGGAGTTGCTCGAAGCGTCGGGTTATGCGAACCGCCCGCGGGATTTCGACGACCTGATCCGCATCCTCGACCCGGAACTTCGCCTGATCACGCCGACCGACCCGGAAGGGGTGGCGGGTGAAGGACGATGGCGGGTGAACGATGAATCCCGGACAGTCGCCGATCGGTTCGGAGATCCCGCCACCCGCCACCCGCCATCCGCCACCCGTTACTACCAGCTCGCACACGATTACCTGGTCCACTCCCTGCGGGACTGGCTGACTCGCAAGCAGCGTGAAACACGGCGTGGGCGGGCCGAACTGCGGCTGGCGGAACGTTCGTCCCTGTGGAACGCCAGGCCCGAGAACCGTCATTTGCCGTCTCCCGCGGAGTGGGCGAACATCCGGCTGCTGACGAGGAAGCGGGACTGGACCGAGCCCCAGCGCCGGATGATGAAGCTGCGCGGCCAGGGTGCATGGTTCGAGGGCGCTGGGATTGATCGTTCTGGCCGCCTTGGTCACCTGGGGAGGGATCGAGGGCTATGGCACACTACGGGCTTCGGCCCTGGTGGAATCACTCCGGAAGGTGAGCACACCAGACGCTCCCGCCATCGTCCAGCAACTCTCGGGCTACCGCCGCTGGGCGGATCCTCGGTTAGTGCGTTCGGTACAAAGTGACGATGATCGGGAACATCTTCACGCCAGCCTCGCCCTCCTGCCGGTCGATCCCACTCAGGTCGACTACCTCTTCAACCGCCTTCTCAAATCCACACCCAGCGAAGTTCCCGTGCTGCGTGATGCCCTGAACCCCCACCGTTCGACCCTGACCCCGAGGCTTTGGGCCGTCCTGGAGTCGTCGAAGCCGGGCGATGCCGGTTTACTTCCATCCGCCTGCGCCCTGGCGAGCTACGCACCGGATGACGCCCGGTGGCAGGCCGTGGGCGGCAAGGTGGCCCTGGCGTTGGTGTCGGTCGATGCCATCCTCCTCGGCTCCTGGATCGAAGCCCTGCGTCCCGTTCGGAGCAAGCTGTCGGGCCCGCTCGCCACGATCTTCCAGGACAAGGATCGCTCCGAATCAGAACGGAAACTGGCGACCAACATCCTCGCTAACTACGCCAGCGACGACCCTGACCGGCTTGCCGAACTGCTCATGGTCGCCGACCCGAAGGCGTATCTGAGCCTCTTCCCGGTCGCTGAGAAGAGGGCGGAGCAGGTCTTGCCTGTTCTCCAGGCCGAGCTTGCCCGGAAAGCCACGTACTCCTGGGACGATCCGCCGCTCGATCCCTCGTGGATAGTGCCCGATGTCACTCTCGCGAGCCGGATCGAGTCGGCGCAGGGGATTCTCGCCGAGCGTTTCGCTTTCTGCCAGACGATGCCCCTCGACGAGTTCGTCGCGACCGCCGAGGCCCTCCGCAAATCCGGATACCGCCCCGTGCGGTTCCGCCCGTATGCCGACGGCACGGTCACCCGCGTCGCCGCCGTCTGGGCCCGCGACGGCCGGAATTTCCGGCTCGCCTCGGGACAGACACCCGACGAGGTCCGCAAGCAGGACGAGAAGAACCGCGCGGTTCGGCGCGGGTCTCCCGACCCCGCCGGAACGCGCTGTTCGGCGCGGGTCTCCCGACCCCGCCGGAACGGCCGACCGCAGGTCTCCTGACTCCGGAGCAACCGAGACAAGTGACACAACAAGTGGAGACCTCGACACAGCTCGTGGGGCGAAAGCCGAGAGCTTTCTCCCGGTCGATGTTGCTGGGTACATCGCGACCGACAAGGATGGGAAGCCGGCAGAACGTTATGCCGCCATCTGGGTCGAGAAATCCGGCGATGACGACGCCCGGCTCTACCTCGCGGCGACCGAAGACGATCTGACCGAGGCCCAGAAGCCCCTGGACGAGGCCAAGCTGATCCCCCGCACGCTCCACGCCCTGCTCGCCCGACGGCCGCACGCGGTACTCCGGCATCTGGGGCAAGCCCCCGTCGCCCGGCGTCTCCACCCAGGGTTACCGCGACCTGTTCGCGTGGGACTACGCCGAGGACCAGGCCCTGTTCAGCGACCGGGTGCTCGTCGACGTCGCGGTCGCCGAGGCCGGCAAGCGGCTGTCGGTCCCCGAGCAGGCACGGGCCGCATTGGTGCGGGCGGAGAAGACGCTCAAGGCCAAGCCCGACGACTTGAGCGCCCTCAACGCCCGCGCCCTCGCTCGGCTCCGGCTCGGGGACAACGGCAAGGCCCTCGATGACCTCAACGCCGTCCTCGCGAAGAGCAAGGACGACCTCAACGCCCTCGAACTCCGGGCGATCGCGCAGGCGAGGCTCGGCAAGAAGGACCCCGCCCGCGCCGACCTGGCCCGTTATCAGAAGGACGCGCCGGAACGGTCCCGGCTCGCCCTGGCCGCCATCGTCGCGGCCGAGCTCGGCGACGGGACCGACGCCGCGATCGCGGCCCTGGAAGCCGCGCTCCGGAAGGAGCCGGGGGACGCCGACCTGCGTTACGACGCCGCCCGCGCCTTCGCGGTCGCCTCGAAGGCCGTCGACCGTGCCGACCACGCCAAGGCGCGCGCCCTGGCCGGGCGGGCGCTTGCCTTGCTCCAGGAAGGGGCCCGCGACAACGACCTGAGCTTCGCCCTGCTCGACGACTCCTGGTACTTCGACCCGCTCCGGGACGATCCGGCGTTCGCCAGGCTCCTCGACGCCGGACACCCCGAACGGCGCTTCGCCGGCGTCTGGTCGACCGAGGCGCGGTTCGAGGCGGCCAGCCTCGACGCCCTCGACCCCGCCGAGCACCTGAGGCGCGGCCGGGAGCTGGCCTCGCAGGGCTATCGACCCTGTCGCATGGTCGGTCGGCCGCACGTCGCCCGAGGGCCCGCCGCTGTCGGCCTCGGTCTGGCACCGGCCGCTGGTCGCGTCCGAGGCCAAGGACCGGCTGGCCGAGCGCCAGGCGCGGGCGGCGGTGGCCCTGGTGCGCCTGGGTCAGGCGGAGTCGGTCTGGCCCCTCCTGCGGCACAGCCCCGACCCACGGCTGCGGAGCTTCATCGTCAACTGGCTCAACCCGCTGGGCGCCGACCCGCACGCGGTCGCTGTCGAGCTTGACCGATTGGAATTCTCCCGCCAGCCCACCACCCGCCACCCGGCCACCCAGAAGATGGACGCCATCCTCTTCCACCCCGAGACCTCGCAGCGGCGGGCCTTGATCCTGGCGCTGGGGACGTACGGCCCGGAGGGCCTCTCCCCCGGCGATCGCGAGCCGCTGGCCGCCAAGCTGCTGGCCGTCTACCGCGACGACCCCGACGCGGGCGTCCACGGCGCGGCCGCCTGGACCTTGCGCCAGTGGGGCCTGAACGACAAGCTCGCCGCCCTCGACGCCGAGCTGGGCAAGCTCAAGGACCCCGGCGGCCGCCGCTGGTACGTCAACGGCCAGGGGCAGACCTTCGCCGTGATCGACGGCCCGGTCGAATTCCGCATGGGCGCGCCGGCCGATGAGCCGGAACGCGTCGGCGGCGCCAACGACCAATCTCCTCGGCGGATGACCATCCCCCGCCGGTACGCGATCGCCGTGACCGAGGTCACGATCCCCCAATTCCAGAAGTTCCTCAAAACCAACGCCAACCCACGTTACAACGTCCCGGCGAGCTACCTCGTCAAGAACTCTCCGGACCCGGACGGCCCCTGGATCGCCCCCGACTGGTACACGGCGGCCCACTACTGCAACTGGCTGAGCGAGCAGGAGGGCCTCCCGCGCGACCAGTGGTGCTACCTGCCCGCCGAGGAGGGGGGCTACGACGAGGGGATGACGGTCCCCGCCGATGTGCTGCGGCGAACGGGCTACCGGCTGCCGACCGATGCGGAGTGGGAGTACGCTTGTCGGTCGGGTACGATCACCAGCCGCTACTACGGCGCCTCGACGGATCTCCTCTCGCTTTACGCCCGCTACGCGGGCAACAGCCGCGATCACGCCTGGGCGTGTGGGCGTCTCTTGCCGAACGACCTGGGGCTATTCGACATGCTCGGGAACGAGTGTGAGTGGGTGCATGACGAATTAGGCGTCACGCGTCCCGGCCGACACGGATCTTTCCATGATATTATAAACACATCTTCATCTATTAATGAAAAAGGCCCTCGTGGGATCCGGGGCGGGTCGTTCGCCGTTTATCCGGCGCTCGTCCGCTCGGCGATCCTTGGCTGGGACACCCCGTCGGACCGTTACTCGTACGCCGGTTTCCGCCCCTCCAGGACTTACAACTGATCTACTTTATATCTTTACTCATTCCACAATTTTTACGTTTTTATATTCTGACATGATTCTATTTATGAAACACAGTCCACCCGGCGCAGCCGGGTCGGATTCGAAAAACTGGACCTGGCTGCCAAATTGGCAGTCGGTGGTGCCGTGAGTCCGAGGGTATGATGATGTTTTGAGCACTGAAGTATTGGCAGCGAGGTGGGGAAATTCAACGCTCTATTCGACTCACTGAATTATATCTTGTCCCCTGAAAAAGTCAATGAAAAAAGACCAGGAATTGATCGTGATCACCAAGACGTACGACCTGATTCTCTGGTCGTGCAACCACACGAGTAAGTTCCCCCGCAACCACCGCTTCGTGCTGGGAGAGCGGATCGAGCGCAATCTCTACAGCCTGCTGGAAACGCTGATCGCCGCCAAGTACACCAAGGACCGCCAGCGGCTCCTGGAAGACGCGAACCTCTCGCTGGAAATCCTGCGGTTCCAGATGCGGCTGGCGAAGGACCTGCAATGCCTGAAGGTCGAGAGCTATGCCTTCGCCGCGAAGTCGATCGACGAGATCGGCCGGATGGTGGGCGGCTGGCTCCGCAGCAAGGGAGAGGAGAAGTCGTGAAGCGCCACGGCAATCTCTGGGACGGGATGATCTCATTCGAGAACCTGCTGCGTGCGGCGCACGCCGCCGCCCGTGGCAAGCGGTTCAAGCCCGGCGTGGCCCGTTTCGTCTTCGATCTCGAACGCCAGTTGCTCCGGCTGCACGAGGAGCTCGCCGGCAAGACCTACCGTCCCGGTCCCTACCGCACGTTCACGATTTACGAGGGCAAGACCCGGCAGATCAGCGCCGCCCCGTTCCGCGATCGGGTCGTGCATCACGCCTTGACCGGGGTTCTGGAGCCGATCTTCGAACGGTCGTTCATCTTCGACAGCTACGCCTGCCGCAAGGGGAAAGGCACGCACGCCGTCCCGTGCCGGGTGACCTCGGTTGCCCGGACAAATGAAGCCCAGGCCCGGCGGGTCTGGTAGGTCTTCGGACTCGAACGCCCCGCCGGGTACTTGTTCAACGGTTGCATCCTTTATGATTCCCTGGTCTGGTAAGATTGGGTGGAGCATAAACTGTTGATCGGGAGCGGAAAGATGAACGCAATCCGGAGCGTGGTCAAGAACGGTCGAGTTGAAGTCGATGCCCCGCCGGACTGGCCTGATGGGACGCCCGTGCGTGTTGAACTCGGATTGAACGGCCAGTCAGAATACGACGACGAAAGCCCCGAGACTCCCGAGGAGATTCAAGCATGGCTTCGTTGGTATCATAGCTTGGAACCCATCGTGATGACGCCGGAGGAGGAAGCTGCTTGGGAGGCGGACCGAAAAATGCAGAAGGAGTTTGACATTGCGAATGCCGCCGAGCGCGACCGACGAATCGAAGGGATATTCGAGTGAAGCGCTATCTTCTGGATACCGGAATCATGGGGGACTTCATCAATCGCCGCCGAGGAGTAGCCGGGCGCGTTGACGAAGCGCGAACTCGCGGTGATCGCGTTGGCACCTGCTGGCCGGTGGTTGGCGAGCTTTGGTTTGGTGTCGAGCGAAGCGTGACCAGGGAACTCAATCGCGACCGGCTGATTCGGGGGCTCGCCCGAATCCCCAAATGGCCTTTCGAAGACGAGGCGGCTCAGCATTTTGGGCGAATCCGCCACGAACTCCGGCGCAGCGGCCGCGTCATGTCGGTCGTCGATATGCAACTGGCCGCGATTGCGTTCGCCTTGGGCAACTGCACGGTCGTCACCAAGGACGGCGATTTGAGCGCCGTGCCGGGATTGCAGGTCGAGAACTGGGCGACCGCGTGAGCAACGGGGATTGTCTCATTTGCCAAGAGAGCGTCGTGTTGCGGTGCGAGAGGATGCACATCCTGTTCCGCCGGAATTCGAGAGCTTTTTCCTCTCTCGGAGAGTGCGGCTGAGTCCAGTTCGCCGCCCCGTGTCGGGCATAACGTTAACTGCGCGTGCGAATCTTTTGAGCGGCCCACGAAGTGGGTTCGATCGGGCGGAGGCGCTGCGGTGTCCGGCGCGGCGTTTCGTCGCCTTTCGCTCTGCGAAAGGACGCGGAGTCGGGGCCGGCACGGGCCAGTCGCCGGCGCGATTCGAGGCCGTAGGGGCACGAGAGGAGGGACGCCCTTTCGCGGAGCGAAAGGCGACGCTCGGCCGGTGCGCCCTCACCGGCAATGGCAGCCGCTCAGTTAACGCCTATGCCCGTGTCGGGTGACCTCGGTTGCCCGGAAGGGGACGGCGCGACCGATCGATTGCGGCTTGGTCCATGGACGACAGCCGAAGGACCGGGAAGACGCATGAGCACAAGGTCAGACCGTTGCCGGTTCGCTCACATCGAGGGTGACGGTTCGACCCAAGGCATCGGCGTAACGCCAGAGCGTCGTGAGCGTCGGATTGACGACCTTGCCGTTTTCCAGGCGAGACAGCAACCCGACATCGAGCCCGGAGCGATCCGAGACGTCGTTGAGAGTCAAGCCCTGGCGCTGGCGTTCGCGTTTGAGCTTGGCGACCGTCGCGAAATACGAGACGAGCGAGCCTTGCGGAATCGGCCCTTCGTATTCGCCGGACGCGATCAATTCCTCATGCGTCGGACGTTCGCTCTGGAAGCGATCCCGGAGGGCCTGGATTCGCGCCTGTTCCTCCGGAGTGCGATCGATCTTTCGGGTTTCACCGCGGAACGGCATAGCCTATCTCCGTTTCGAGCTCGACCGGGGACGGGGGACTTCGTACGCCGTCCGGGGATAGATCGTCAGGGGATCTTCCTCGACCAATTCCCAGACGACGGCGATGAAACGACCGTCGGATGTCTCGCCGAACGAGATGGCGTTGCCGCTGGTTCGACTGACGTCGGTCCTCATGTTCGGGTCGTTCAAGGCGTCGACCACGTCATCCTTCGTCAGATCGTGTTCGACGATGTGGACAACGTTCGCGCTGGATCGTCGTCCAGGTCCCAAATGACGATGGCGTCGTGCATCGGCTGACTCCTATCCTGGATCCCTTTTTGCATTCTAGTCCAAACGGGCCGATGTGTCGAGAGAGAAAAGAAGGGTACGACTGATGTGCTAAGGCGACCGGCGGGTGGAAACTCACCCGGAAACACTGGCAGCGCGGAGACCGACGATTCGAGCCCAAAGCGCCAGCGAGTGAGTGGCTGGTCCCCGCCGGAATGCACTCGCTGGCGCTTCGGGCTCGTATCAGTAGACCATGCACTCGCTGGCGCTTCGGGCTTGTATGAGCAACTCAACCGTTAAACGCTCTAGCCACGAGGGCCAATGGGCTGACCCCGGCGTCTCTTGTTCGCCCCTGTCCCCCGATTCACCCCTCAGGCACCGCTGGTCAGCTCCGCAGACCAGCCGACTGTGTCACATTCGTATCGAGTCCCAGTTGCTTCAAGGTCGTCTGAAGCCGGTCCCAGGGCACGGGCTTGGCGGGCAGATCGGCGGCCCCGGTATCCAGGGCGAGGTCGAGGATGAACATCGTCTCCTCGTAGCTGGTCCGGAGACCTGCGGCGCGGCGTTGCGCGACGGCGGCGGCCTGCCGCTCAAACTCCTTGGCCATGGCCATCAGGGTCAGGATCCGCTCACTCTGATTGGCGTATTCCACCTGGATCACCGCGCAGGTGGTCCAGTCGCCAAACCGTTCCAGATCACCGCGACGGATCAGCAAGACGGTCGAGATGAAGTGTCCCCCTTCAGCTTCAACCAGATGCAGCGTGCCTCGTTCGTAGACCGGAGCCATGATCCAGACGTCATGCGGGAAGTTTCGATCTCTCAGTAGCCCGCCCACCCAGATCGCCAGCTCCTGGAGCAGGTAGGAACCCATCTTCCCTGCCATGGAGACCAACGGTGAAACCCGTGTGGTCGCGCCGGTGCGCTGTTGAAACGCATCGCGAGCGGCCAGATTGGGAAAGACCGTCTCGATCGGGTCACGACCACACGACCGGATCCGCAGGATCTCGGTCCCATCTGGTCAACGGTCGAGGATGATCTTCTCAATCGTGACCACATCATGAGATTCACCGAGCTCCACCAGTTTCAACTGACGGTGCCGCCGGTACATGGCCCAGAGTCGGCCGGCCACCACGCCCAGAAGGAACAAAAAAACCGTCGCGGCCAGCCGCACCAAGACCTCGTTCCGCAACGGGGAGTACCAGAAACCATCCACGATCGATGTCCTTTGCTAAGACGTGGTGTGGGCCAAACGCGGCAATGATCTGCGCCTGTGTTATTGAACTAAACCGGTTCGCAGTGGGCAAGAACGAACTCCCGCTCGGCGACTGATGTGCTAAGACTCCACTCCTTTCCTATTTGCGTGGAGTTATCTAGAATCCTTCTGGAGGTACCCATGCTTCATCCCGAGAACAAATCGGCCATCACCCCAGAACTGGAAGCCGAGTTTCAAGCGGCCGTCCGGCAAGCCATGTCCTCGCAGCGAGATCCCGAAGCGATGCGGAGGGCAGCCGAGCGGATGGACAGGATGCGGGAAGAGACCTATCGTCAACACGCACTGCTCAACATCGGCGTCCCGGCCATCCGCGAGCTCCGGGGCGAACTTCCCGAATGAAATCAACGACCCGTGACACAGCTAGAACCCAGAGTCTTCGTAGGTCGGGCTTTCCGGCCTGACAGGGGAAGCGTCAGGCCGGAAAGCCCGACCTACAAAGATCTTAGACCCGGTTCCCGCCGGCGATGGTTCTAGCCCTGTGTCGGGTCGTTGATAATAAAGAACCGCCGAGCCAGTTAAATTGCCGGGTGGGCCTGATTGGCTCGATGGGACTGAAACGCAAGAATGTGGTGAATGGACGGACTTCGTTGTGTGCCTGCGCTTGGCGAGGCGGACGGAAATGACGATTGAAGAGATTTACGACGAATCCATCAAACCGCTGGCGCCCTCGGAGCGGTTCCGGTTGGCGACGCTCATTCTGAGCGAGATTCCGCCGCAAAGCGTCGTGGACATCCGCGACGCTTGGGATGAAGAAGACATGCGGGACATTTCCGCCTATTCCGCGCGGCGGTTCACCGCAGAATTCCCAGAGGAAGACGACCTTGTTGAAACCAGGTGACGTGTCGTCGTCAACTTCCCCGGCGTTACGGGCATCAAACGCAGACCCGCCTTCATAGTGTCTTCCGACGCGTATCATTCCGCCCGGCCTGACGTGATCGTTGGCCTGATCACCAGCCAGGTCGCAGGCTGAATCGGCTCGACCGATCACGCGCTCGCGGATTGGTCCGTGGCCGGCTACGGCTTCCCTCACTGTTTCGCGGCTTCCTTGTGACCTTGCCTCGAACGGCAGTGTACCATGTTGCGGGCCATCTCTCCGACCAGGACTGGCTCGCTGTCCGCGCGAAACTCGGGACCGCGCTGGCTCTTTGATCGACGAGCAACGCCTCATGGAGGTTTGTTGCTCAGGTGGCGCGCCGCCCGAGAGTGGTAATGAGTGCTCGGCGAGAGCACCTCTTTGTCTTCCCAGAGGTGGGTCAAGAATCAAAGCGGCTCCATCATGCAACCGCCGAGGTACCTCTGACTCCGAAGATCCCTGATCGTCGCATCGAAGTCATCCGTGGAGAACACGTCGATGTCGTGCCATTTCTGAGGTTGACCGGCCCGAATCGTCTCGGATGAGTTCGCCAGGTTGACCTTGAACTTGTCCCATTCGGTCGGACTGAGGAAGAACCAACCCTCATTTGCCTTGTCGCCACCGCGACTGTCGTACAGGGAGAGGCGATTCGGTCGGGCAAAGGACGCAGGCTGAGTTTTTTCATCACTCCGCTTTCGGGTAAAGGGATCGCCCCGAACGTCAGCCGGGGCAGGGGTCCGATGCGGCGAGGGTTCCGGGTCGAGGACGACCCGTCCATCGGTGGGGTGGAATGACGGCTTTCGAGCGGCGCGCGAATTTGTGCCGCGGAAAAGAACAGATCGGCCCGGATTTCAGGACCGTCGTATCGCTTGGGTCGGGACGCTTCTCCGATCACGACCCATGAAGGCCGGGACGCAGACAAAGGCGATGGCCCCGACGGTTGACATGATCCATCCTGCTGCCTGAGTCGGGGCGACGCCATACCCGAGGAGATAGGTGCCGACTCCACCCACCAGGGAACCCGTGATCCCCACCAGCATGGTGCCCATCCTTCCCATCGAGGCGCCACCGGGGTGATGCGGGGTGGCGATGGTCCCCACCACGGTACCGATCGACACCCAACCAAACAAAACAATCAATAGTGTCATCATTTAAATAAACCTCCAGGAAGCGGGAACTCAACGGTCCTGCCGGACTCCACGGCCCAGACCCGCCCGGGGCAGACGGATCGAGATGGGTCATGCGGCCTTCAACTCATCTTGACAAACCGCTCCGTGTCTGTCAATTCATAAATAATGGAAACTTTCATTATTTTATCCGATTTTTTGCATTTTTCTCGTTCATGTCTTCGCATCCCGACAGGATCCTGAGTCAGACCTCGTAGACCATTGCCATCCCCAACTGGCGCAAGAAATTGCATTGCAGCCGGCTCAACTTTCTGGTGAAGATCACCACCGGACGCTCCGAATGGCGGGAAGATTCGGCGGGTTGCGCAGCCAACGAAGCGGGACGCATCACTCCTCACCCAGACTCCACGGCGGGGGGGTTTGGCCTGCCGCCGTAAACCATCTTTTTCCGACCTGTCTTCCCAAAAACCCGACGCCCGGCCCGGTCGGCCTACCCTGACCCAAGCGTCGCGGTCGGCTTCCCTCCGAGGGGAACGTCAGGTTCGAGCGCGTCATCAGTGGCGGACAGACCGACCGGCGGATGGGCGCCACGCGGCTGGTCAACGGAAGCCGGCCCCGCCCCCTGGCTGGCCGAATGGGGTCTGGTCGAATCCACGGAAGGTGAGACCGAGGCCGAGCGCGCTACAGAGCACGACGACGTTGCCTCAAAGTCTGCTACGGCGCGTTGATCTTCTGGGACCTGACGACGTCGGATAGTCGCGGTCTCGATCGAGATTGCTGGAAGCAAGGAAAACCCTTGGTCCACATCCAAGCCGGTCTGATGACCCTCCGGCACTTCGCCGAGTTCATCCGGGCATCCCGGGTCACGACGCTCATGGTCGCTGGGAACCGGGAGAGCCGGCAACCCAGCATCGGGGAGAGAGTCGAGCGGTATCTCATCGCGGCGTTCGGGTTGCTGCGGAACCGGCTCCGACCGACTGCCTATACGATCTAATCACTCCGGTAATTAATATATATTTGATACGATAGTATTTTTGGATGCTGCCTAATTGAAGTCTTGACTGGCAAGGACAGAATCTGATACAAATATTTCAAAGCATACGACCCGAACAGTCCTTCGCCGTTGAGGTGGGGGAGCAACCGAGACGGAGACCGACGTGAGCGAGCCAGAACAGTCCGTAGGGATGCACCCGCAAGTACAGCCGCATCAGACTCCCCAGGTCCAGCAGACGACCGAGGTGGTCGTCAACGACACGGGTACCCAGCCCACGTACGCCAACTTCTGCCGGGTAACCGCCACCCCCGAAGAAATGATCCTCGACTTCGGGCTGAATACCCAGCCTTTCGCGACCGGCCGCCAGGACGTCAAGGCGAGCCAGAGAATCGTCATGAACGCCTACACGACCAAGCGGCTCTTGACGGCCATCGGCATGACAATCCAGCGACACGAGCAAACCTTCGGTGCGATCGAACTCGACGTCCGTCGCCGTGTCACGACGCCAGAGCCTCGGTCGGCCCCCGCCGACGTCCGCGTACCCGCCGGCGAGCCTCAACGCATCCGACTGAGCACTTGAGGAGATTTGTCGCTCAGTTGCAGGCAGGTGAAGACCAATCGGCCCCGGCCGACGCGAAATCCGATGGCCCTGACGATCACGTAGATCGACATGTTTCGGAAGGTGCTCCTGTACTGCGGACGATAAGAGGTCGAGGGATCAAGCCAGGTGGTCGGTCCGCTTTCCACTTTCGGTGGGATCGGTGACGACAGCGAGTTCATGTCCTCCTCAGCGATTCCCTCCCGGGTTCTCCTCGGGTCGTCCGCACAACGTCCCACCGAGGACCGGCGCCGCTGTCGTCCCAGTATCTGACCGACGCTTCCGCCGAACCAACGCCGCCCACTGGTGAAAGCTATCATCAAGAAAGACGAGGTAAGCCGATGAGTGCCAGACCTGATCCAGCGCGATCTCAGGAGGGGACGATGACAACGCCTGAGCAAACCGACCGAGATCATCCAATAGACCGTCAAACGCGTGACACCCGGGACGATTTCATCGCTAAACAGGTGGTCCGATCCCTCGGCTCTCCGACGGACCTGTTTAGTGTACAAGTCCGGCCACTCGGGACGGATCGCTACAGGGTGAACGTCTTCGTGGGCAAGTATGCCACTTCGGCCCGGATTGCCGACAGTTTCTTTCTGACGGTCGATGACGAAGGCAAGATCCTCACGTCCTCGCCGGAGATCGCCAGGCTGTATTAACGGGTCGCCTGGTTGGCTGTGCTGTCGCGACCAAGTCTATGGTGCGTGCCTCGGGGCGGGCCCCGTCGCCGGTGCTTCGGCTTTCGCTCGACGCGCCCACTCTTGCCTGAGCTTTCTTTGGCCCTCGCCTCTCGCAACTGAGCGAGCCAAATGGGGGCGTTGACGTCCAGGGGAATCCCCCATCCTTTCCGACTTGCCCCAGCGAGTCGCTTCCAATCGTCTCGGGTCCACTCCATCATCAACTCAAATTACTCGACGACGGAAGATGAGGTGGATGAGTAGAACAAATGTTTATAGTTATACGTCTAACCCCGTCACCCCCGTTGCCCTGACCCCGTCGCCCTGGGTTGACCGTCGTAGAGCCCTTCTGTCGCCAGACGGTCAAGTCGAGCACACCGGGGCCCTGGACGTCAACCGGCGGCTTCTCGTCCGTCGCCCAATGGACGGCGATGCGCGAGCAGGGCCTCGTGATCAACGGCCAGGATCTCCCAGAAGACGCGGTCGATGTCCCATGGGGAGTAGACCACGCGGCCCGCGCCAGCTCGCGCGGGAGATGCCCGTGCAGCGGACGCGCCCCTCGACGGAGCGAATCCAGGCGGCACGTCGTTCAGGGGAATCCTTGCAACCCCACCTTGCTGGGGGTTAGCATCGGCCGTTGGTATCGTAGCCGAGGCCCCAGAGGAGGGCCATCGGGGATGTCGGGTGAACCAGGTCGTATGCTGGTCAGGGGGACGTGGGCTCATCTCGTGGAGCACAAACCCTTCCATTTCTACGCAACGGAGACATTTCGATGAAGCAGCTACTACTCGCAGCACTCTTGCCCTTCTGCGGCGCCGCCTGGTGCAGCGCCGGGGAATTCGAACGTCCGGTACGTCTCAAAGCGGGCGGGGTGGTCGTCCGTGTTGAAAGCCCGGGCTACGCGGCGCCGTGTTGGGCCGACGTTGACGGCGATGGCAAGAAGGACCTTCTCGTCGGGCAGTTCAATCAGGGAAAGATCCGAGTCTACAAGAATCTGGGCGACGGGAACCTCGCGGCGGGCGTCTGGTTGCAGGCGGACGGCCAGGTGGCCGAAGTGCCCGGTGTATGGTGATGCACCAGCTCCACTCCACAGTTCGTGG
The DNA here is from genome assembly GCA_963842405.1 of uncultured Isosphaeraceae bacterium. Classification (GTDB taxonomy): domain Bacteria; phylum Planctomycetota; class Planctomycetia; order Isosphaerales; family Isosphaeraceae; genus CAVZRC01. Next base: position 78,492 of record CAWJGW010000016.1, read on the forward strand.
ACATCGACGGCGACGGTCATCGCGACATTCTTTCCGGGTCGTACTCTCGCATGCAGCAAGACATGGCGGGATTGTTCCAGGTCCTGTACGGCAAGGCGGACGGGACGTTTCGACGGGCGGAAGTCTTGAAGGGCACGGACGGCGAACCGCTCATCATCCCCATTAAAGGTCGTGACCAGATGACCGAGAACATCTGCACGCGTCCGTTCGCCATCGATTGGGATGCCGACGGCCACCTGGACCTGGTCGTGGGGAACTTCTCAGGCACGTTCTACTGGTTCAAGGGGCAGGGCAAGGGAAAGTTCTCGCCCAGTCCGGAACTGGTCAAGGCCGGCGGTTCGCCGTTGAGAATTGCAGGCGCGCACAGCGATCCGTTCGTCATCGACTGGGATGGCGACGGGGACCTGGATTTGCTGAGCGGGTCCAGCAACGGCGGTGTCCAGTGGGCGGAGAACCACGCGGGCAAGGGCAAGGTGCCCGAACTCGGCCCGTTCCGCACACTGATCGAACCGGGGCCTCCGATCGAGTACGGGAAGCCCCTCGCCGAAGCCGAGCTCACGGGCCCCCCTCACGCGACCCGGGTTTGGGTCGCGGACGTGAATTCCGACGGCAAACTCGACCTCCTTCTCGGCGACAGCGTCACCCTCATCTCCCCGGCCAAAGGTCTCAGCAAGGACGAGTTCAAAAAGAAGTTTGCGGACTGGCAGGCAGCCTCCCAGGCTGCGGCGTCAGCACTCTCGGCCGCCGGCGATGCGAAAGCCCAGGCAAAGGCGAACGCAGAGTTCAACAGGGTCTACAGCCGCGCGCACGAGTTCATGCAAGAGGAAATGACCGGCTTCGTGTGGTTATACCTGCGGAAATGACCGCACCGGCCCTGCGGAATGGATGAGAAGCACAGCTTCGTGAGCATCGCTTACCGCCGGGACGTCACGCCCGAACCGCGGGCTCGCCGGGCTTACCTCCTGGCCGCAGGTGTCCGGCAAACCGCCCTGGCCCTCACGGGCCAGGACCAGCCAGTGCTGGTCCAGGCACCGATCAACGAACCCCCGCAATCCTCATCGGGGAAATGGCCGGGGGTTCGTTGTTTGTGCCGTTGTGCCCCCTTCCCGAATTGAGAACACGGCACCGACTCGTCGGGTGCCCGGAGACCCGCCGCCGACACAGGCTCAGGAAATTCCTGATCGGCGCGACGGAAGTCAAAACCTGCGGCATACTCCATGGCGGAGCAGTCTGGTTGCGCATCGGCGGCTCGCGAGCCGAGGAGGTTCGTGGGGCGCCCCACCGGGATTCGACATCGAAATTGCGCGAACGAACCCAAGATCACCCGTAATCGAAATCGCGAAAACGAAGCCACGATGATGCAGACTCAATCGATTGTGCGGGCCCAACGGCCACCGGACGCCGGAGTCCCCTGCTCGGCGACGTGACCCATCACAAGACAACGATCAAGCCGAGAACAACGGTATCGCGGGTCAAGGAATTCCTGCCGTTCGCCTTAGGAACGAGCCGGGAATAACTTCCCGATTTCCCGATTTCACACGGGTTGAGGAACCGCTCGATAGTTCCACTTGGGGAGAAACTTGTCGAAGATGATCTTCATGCTCTCCTTGAATCCCGCGGCATACTTCCGGCCGGTCTCATAGACCGTCTCGAGGATGCTCACCTTGACCTCCAGCCCAGTGGTTGTCTCGGCTTTGGCCATGTAGTACCGAACCGTCTCCAGCGTTAGGAAGATCACGCCGCGGCACGCCCGGGTCACGTGCGGGAACATGCGGTGCTCAATCGGATTGTACTTCGAGCAGTACGGCGGCTAGTGGGCCACCCGGATCTCGATGCCCAGTCGGGTCGCCAGCTTCTGCAGGTCTTCCTTGAAGAGATACATGCTCGCGCTGTTGCTGCCGCCACCATCGCACAACACCAGCAGTTTCTTGGCCCGCGGATAGTCGACCCGGCCGTGTTGGTCCCACCACGCCGCCAGGCTGTCACAGGCCAGTTCGCTGGTGTCGTGGCTGGTGTTCAGGTGGATGAATCCTTTGTTCTGGCCCACATCGTAGAGACCATGGGGGATCACCGTCCCCGAGCCCGCGCTGCCGAAGTCGTGATCGTTGGTCTCGATGGTCTCCTGGGTATCGATCACGCCGTCGCGGTAGAAATTGCCGAGTAACTCCTTCTTCTTCGTGTCCATGCTGATGACGGGCAACCCGGCCTTGAGATACTTCTTCTTGAGACGGGCGATGTTCTCGAACTGGGCGTTGCGGTTGGGATTGCGGGGACCCATCGTCTTCTTCTTCAACGCCTTACGCCTGCGGTACTTGTGTTTGCGGAGTAGCTGAGAGACCACGTGACGACTCACCGGGGTTCCCAGTGCGGTAATCCGTATGGCGATCTGCCCGCGCGACAAGTTGGTCCACTTCACCTCGGGGCGCATCGGGTCGCCTGCGGTGTGGTCCTGAAGAACCTTGAAGAAGTTCTCCTCAAGGGCAGGGGAGAACTCGATCAACCGTTTGCGGCCACCCCTTTTTTTCGGACACGTTCGGTGTCCAAGTCGTCCTCTTCGTGGAGCTCGGCCTGCCCTTGACGGATGGTCTTGGGGTCGCACCCCAGGATGCGGGCGATGTACTCGACCCCGCCGTGGCCCAACTTGGTCGCTTCGATGGCGGCATAACGCCGTCGATCGTTCTCTCTCAGGGAGTCAAAGAGGCGCTTCATCATCCGTTCGATCTCTGGTGTATACGCGACCATATCCCCCTCCTGGATGCGAGTCCCCGAGCGAAGTGCCGGATATCGTATCGCAGGAAAAGCGGGAAGTTAATCCCGGCCCGTTCCTTAGCCAGTATTCCGCACCCCGGAAATCAGGCTCTCGTCAAGTCCCACCATGGAGGAGCCCATTCCATGACAATTCGTTGAATTGTTTTCCGCGAGGCGAGAAAACGCCTGGAAAACCAGGCCCAAGCCGAGATAATTGGTCCTCGACGAGCCGAGCGTGGGAGTCGAGCCGAGGATGCGTGACGCAAGTCAGCTACTAGCAATAGGTTGCGCCGCGTGATCGCTCGGACTACAGTTGTCAAGAATAGTTTGGCGACCTGCTTAGTCCAGGCTTTACATCGCGTTCTTGACGTAAGTCCTAACGCAACGTCTCGTATTTCATTGATGCAACGGGGATATTCACCCTTTACACATTGGACTCGTGTAAATCACCCTGTATGCTAGTCGTCAGACGTTCACAGTTCAGACGATAACCACCGTCAACGATACCGCGCCACACGGTTCGTCGCACCACCCCCGAATCCTGACGGCGGTGTCAATCGCCGGGCCGGAACGGGTCGGTCCCATGCCACCCGTCATGAACAGCAGGACGAACGGCTGATCTTCGACTAAATGAAGAAAGTTGTATCCGGCGGGCCGGGGTAGGGCCTGGCCGGATACCCAGGCGGACTCGGCCCGCCGGATAAATATAGTGAACTGTGCCGCTTCGCGGTGGGCATTCACCCTTGCCCTTTGGTCTTTGAATCGACCGGCCGGTCCCTGACGGAGCGTGAGGCCGGCTTCATCCGGGTCCGTCACGCCTTTGCCGCGGCCATTTTACTCCCGAAGCCGCTTCCTCCGGCTCGGCGGATCGCCCCATCTTAACGGCAATTGCCCGGCTCTTGCCCTCCCGTCCGGGGAATCCCCGCCCCGCCTCTCACGACAGTCGCTCACCGCATCATTTCCTGAGGCTTGGTCCCCTCCCGCTTACGAACTGTCGATCACCACACACACGTCTCTCCCCACGCTCGGACCGATCGGGGCAGCGTCGGCCCCCGGTGGCAACTCCCGAATCACGATCATCCGACCCGCTCCGCAAATCGGACATACCCGCGTCGGGATGATCGCTCATGGGGTCTCGCGCGGCTCCCGGGCGTGGTCGGCGACCTCGGGATGGGTCCCCACCGCCGTACCCAGCAACTCACGACACAACGCCAGCTTCGCCCGCCGATGGCAGTTGGCCAGGATGCCGTAATGCCGAATCCGCTGCAACCCCGTCGGCAGCACGTGCAACAGCAGACGGCGAATGAATTCCACCACCGACAACCTCAAGACCCGCTTCCGATTGCCGTGGGCGTAGTCCTTGTACCGAATGCGAACTTCGCCGTCCTCGAAGCCCAGCAGCCGGCTGTTGCTGATCGCCGCCCGATGCGTGTACCGCGCCGGTATTTCAACACCGCTTCGGTCCGCCGAAGGGGGGCTTGGCATAGACCACCCAGTCGGTGCGGACCGCCGCCGACACGGCCTGCTCGAAGGCGTCGGTCGCGAACCGGAGCCGGCCCTGGGCTCGCGCCGCGCGGAGCCCCGCCAGGAACTTGCCGCGGAACACCCGGCTCAGGACCCGCACCGGCAGGAAGAAATCGGGACACGAGCCGACCCAGTGCGTCCCATCGGGAGACAATCCGCCACCCGGCACGACGCAATGGACGTGCGGGTGGAACTGGAGGGTTTGACCCCAGGTGTGCAGCACGGCCAACACGCCGGTCGGCGCACCCAGGTGATCGGGATTGGCAGCCACCTCGAGGATGGTCTCGGCGGCACACCGCAACAACAGGTCGTACACAACCCGGCGATTGGCCAGCGCGATTGGGTCGAGGGCATCCGGGAGCGTGAAGACCAGGTGGAAGTACGGTACCGGGAGCAACTCACCGCGCGGGCGTCCAACCACCGGGCCGCCTCCGTGGCCTGGCAGGTGGGGCAATGGCGGTTGCCGCAGGAGTTGTAGGCAATCTGCTGATGCCCACACTCCGGACAACCCAGGACGTGACCGCCTAAGGCCGCGGTGCGGCAGGCGGTCAAGTCCTCCAACGCGTGGCGTTGCTCGGTCGTCAGGTCGGCTCCATATTTCTCCAGGAACTCATCGAGACCGCTGCGGATGACCTCGGCCACAGTGGGTCGAGTTCCGGTCATGAGGGTCGACCTCCGCGCGGGGTGAGGTCGAGGCGATCCAGCGGACTGCACGTGGAGGCCAAGGACGCCGTAGCGACGTGGACGTATCGCGCCGTGGTGTTGAAGCTGCGATGACCCATCAAGACCTGGATGGTCCGCAGGTCGGTGCCGGCTTCGAGCAAGTGGGTGGCGAAGCTGTGCCGCAAGGTGCGGACGGTGACGTGTTTGGCCAACCCGGCCGCTCGCGGGCCCGGAGGCAGACCTTGCGGACCGACCCCGGGGTAATCGGCTTCTGGGGCACCGAGCCGGGGAAGAGATAGTCGGGTGGCCGCACGACCTTCCAATACTGGCGGAGGATCTGCAAGAAGCGCTGGGAGAGCATGACGTAACGGTCCTTGCGCCCTTGCCTTGATCGACGCGGATGACCATGCGCGGCTGTCGATGTCGGCGACGCGGAGGTGGGTGACCTCGGAGATCCGCAAGCCGGCGGCGTAGGCGGTCATCAGGATGGCACGGTGCTTGAGGTTGGTGATGGCCTCGAAGAAGCGGACCACCTCGCTGGCGCTGAGGACCACCGGGAGGGTTCGGGGCTGCTTGGCCGGGGCGATGCTCCCGGCGACGCTGTCGCGGCCCAAAGTGACGTGGTAGAAGAGGTGCAAGGCGAGCGGGTTTGGTTATAGTGGCTCATGGAGACGCGTTGCTCCTGGAGGAGATAGAGCAAGTAGGAGCGGACGTGTTCGGGGCCGAGGCGATCAGGCGGGCAATCGAAGTAGCGAGCAAAGCGGGCGACGGAGCGGGCATAGGCCCGGATGGTCGCCGGGGTGAAGTTGCGGAGGGTCATGTCCTCGATCATACGGCGACGCAGGGGTGTCATGTGAGGCTCCTTTGCAAGTGAACGGGAAGGAAGTGTGGAACCCGTTCATGATGCCGCATCGGAGCAGAGAAGGGGCGTGAGAAGATCCGCACCAGACCGGAGGGATTGTGCGAGGCAGGTGAGAGCGGCCGTCGTTCGGAACCGAGCGGTAACTCGTTCTTGCCCACCGCGAAGCGGTTTAGTTCAATGATCAGTCGAAGATCAGCCGTTCGTCCTGCTGTTCATGACGGGTGGCATGGGACCGACCCGTTCCGGCCCGGCGATTGACACCGCCGTCAGGATTCGGGGGTGGTGCGACGAACCGTGTGGTCGCGGGTATCGTTGACGGTGGTTATCGTCTGAACTGTGAACGTCTGACGACTAGCATACAGGGTGATTTACACGAGTCCAATGTGTAAAGGGTGAATATCCCCGTTGCATCAATGAAATACGAGACGTTGCGTTAAGGACTTACGTCAAGAACGCGATGTAAAGCCTGGACTAAGCAGGTCGCCAAACTATTCTTGACAACTGTAGTCCGAGCGATCACGCGTGCGCAACCTATTGCTAGTAGCTGACTTGCGTCACGCATCCTCGGCTCGACTCCCACGCTCGGCTCGTCGAGGGACCAATTGAACTAAACCGCTTCGCGGTGGGCAAGAACGAGTTACCGCTCGGTTCCGAACGACGGCCGCTCTCACCTGCCTCGCACAATCCCTCCGGTCTGGTGCGGATCTTCTCACGCCCCTTCTCTGCTCCGATGCGGCATCATGAACGGGTTCCACACTTCCTTCCCGTTCACTTGCAAAGGAGCCTCACATGACACCCCTGCGTCGCCGTATGATCGAGGACATGACCCTCCGCAACTTCACCCCGGCGACCATCCGGGCCTATGCCCGCTCCGTCGCCCGCTTTGCTCGCTACTTCGATTGCCCGCCTGATCGCCTCGGCCCCGAACACGTCCGCTCCTACTTGCTCTATCTCCTCCAGGAGCGACGCGTCTCCATGAGCCACTATAACCAAACCCGCTGCGCCTTGCGCTTCTTCTACCACGTCACTTTGGGCCGCGACAGCGTCGCCGGGAGCATCGCCCCGGCCAAGCAGCCCCGAACCCTCCCGGTGGTCCTCAGCGCCAGCGAGGTGGTCCGCTTCTTCGAGGCCATCACCAACCTCAAGCACCGTGCCATCCTGATGACCGCCTACGCCGCCGGCTTGCGGATCTCCGAGGTCACCCACCTCCGCGTCGCCGACATCGACAGCCAGCGCATGGTCATCCGCGTCGATCAAGGCAAGGGCGCAAGGACCGTTACGTCATGCTCTCCCAGCGCCTCTTGCAGATCCTCCGCCAGTATTGGAAGGTCGTGCGGCCACCCGACTATCTCTTCCCCGGCTCGGTGCCCCAGAAGCCGATTACCCCGGGGTCGGTCCGCAAGGTCTGCCTCCGGGCCCGCGAGCGGGCCGGGTTGGCCAAACACGTCACCGTCCGCACCTTGCGGCACAGCTTCGCCACCCACTTGCTCGAAGCCGGCACCGACCTGCGGACCATCCAGGTCTTGATGGGTCATCGCAGCTTCAACACCACGGCGCGATACGTCCACGTCGCTACGGCGTCCTTGGCCTCCACGTGCAGTCCGCTGGATCGCCTCGACCTCACCCCGCGCGGAGGTCGACCCTCATGACCGGAACTCGACCCACTGTGGCCGAGGTCATCCGCAGCGGTCTCGATGAGTTCCTGGAGAAATATGGAGCCGACCTGACGACCGAGCAACGCCGCGCGTTGGAGGACTTGACCGCCTGCCGCACCGCGGCCTTAGGCGGTCACGTCCTGGGTTGTCCGGAGTGTGGGCATCAGCAGATTGCCTACAACTCCTGCGGCAACCGCCATTGCCCCACCTGCCAGGCCACGGAGGCGGCCCGGTGGTTGGACGCCCGCGCCGGTGAGTTGCTCCCGGTACCGTACTTCCACCTGGTCTTCACGCTCCCGGATGCCCTCAACCCGATCGCGCTGGCCAATCGCCGGGTTGTGTACGACCTGTTGTTGCGGTGTGCCGCCGAGACCATCCTCGAGGTGGCTGCCAATCCCGATCACCTGGGTGCGCAGACCGGCGTGTTGGCCGTGCTGCACACCTGGGGTCAAACCCTCCAGTTCCACCCGCACGTCCATTGCGTCGTGCCGGGTGGCGGATTGTCTCCCGATGGGACGCACTGGGTCGGCTCGCGTCCCGATTTCTTCCTGCCGGTGCGGGTCCTGAGCCGGGTGTTCCGCGGCAAGTTCCTGGCGGGGCTCCGCGCGGCGCGAGCCCAGGGCCGGCTCCGGTTCGCGACCGACGCCTTCGAGCAGGCCGTGTCGGCGGCGGTCCGCACCGACTGGGTGGTCTATGCCAAGCCCCCCTTCGGCGGACCCGAAGCGGTGTTGAAATACCTGGCGCGGTACACGCATCGGGCGGCGATCAGCAACAGCCGGCTGCTGGGCTTCGAGGACGGCGAAGTTCGCATTCGGTACAAGGACTACGCCCACGGCAATCGGAAGCGGGTCTTGAGGTTGTCGGTGGTGGAATTCATTCGCCGTCTGCTGTTGCACGTGCTGCCGACGGGGTTGCAGCGGATTCGGCATTACGGCATCCTGGCCAACTGCCATCGGCGGGCGAAGCTGGCGTTGTGTCGTGAGTTGCTGGGTACGGCGGTGGGGACCGATCCCGAGGTGCCGGACCAGGCCCGGGAGCCGCGCGAGACCCCATCAGCGATCATCCCGACGCGGGTATGTCCGATTTGCGGAGCGGGTCGGATGATCGTGATTCGGGAGTTGCCACCGGGGGCCGACGCTGCCCCGATCGGTCCGAGCGTGGGGAGAGACGTGTGTGTGGTGATCGACAGTTCGTAAGCGGGAGGGGGACCAAGCCTCAGGAAATGATGCGGTGAGCGACTGTCGTGAGAGGCGGGGCGGGGATTCCCCGGACGGGAGGGCAAGAGCCGGGCAAAATCCGTTAAGATGGGGCGATCCGCCGAGCCGGAGGAAGCGGCTTCGGGAGTAAAATGGCCGCGGCAAAGGCGTGACGGACCCGGATGAAGCCGGCCTCACGCTCCGTCAGGGACCGGCCGGTCGATTCAAAGACCAAAGGGCAAGGGTGAATGCCCACCGCGAAGCGGCACAGTTCAACGAGATTGTATCCGGCGGGCCGAGTCCGCCTGGGATCCGGCCAGGCCCTACCCCGGCCCGCCGGATACAACT
>CAWJGW010000017.1:0-8227 GCA_963842405.1 uncultured Isosphaeraceae bacterium
TGAATCAGACCCTTCGGCCGCCGTGTTTTCCCCCTTCATCCTTCCTGAAGAAGTCCTTTCGCCTTCATCCTTCCCTGAAGGGTCGGTCGGGGTGATCAGGCGCAGGTCGTGGTCGAGGATGTGGATCAGGTCGTCGAAATCCCCGGGGCGATTGGCGTAGCCCGACGCGTCGCGGAGCGAGGCCTCCGACCGCATCTGGCCCTTGATGTCGGTCCCGGCCTGGGGCAGGAGGGCCTTCAGGACGGCCTGGGCGGCCGTCTGGTGCAGGCGATGCTCGGGGGGCGCGGTCGCGGCGCTGAAGGTTTCCTCGAGGAAGGTCAACCCGACGCCTTCCGTGCCGCCCACCTCCCTCAGCGTCGCCGGGGTCCACCGTTTTCCCTTGACCATCTCGGCGAACAGCGCCAGCCGCACCGAGATGACCTTACCGTCCTGGGCCAGTCCCGCGACGGACTGCTCCAGGAACGCGCGCTGCTCGCCGGTCAGGTCGGACGTCTTCTCGGGTAAGACTCCATAGGCACGACCGAACGCCGTGAGGACCCTGCGCGCGTGCAGGAGATCGAACAGGTTGACGGCCGCCGAGTTCTCGCCATCGAGGAAGCGGACCTCCAGGTCCCTCATGAAGCGGGTCGCGGCCATCCAGAAGTCGTCCCGGACCATCACGACCGCCTGGACGTGCTCGCCGTCGCAATGGCGCAAGGCGGCGACCAGTTCCGTATTCGGCTCGACCCCGCCGGGCGAAGAGCCACTGCTCGAACTGGTCGAGCACCAGCAGGATCTTCTGACCCGGTGCAGGACCCGTCCCCGACGCGGGGCGGCGAGCGCGTCGACCAGGCCGATCCCCTGCGGCAACTCGGGGCACACCTTGCGCAGCGCCTTGAGGAGGCGCCGCTCGGTCTCGACCGGGGTCGCCTCGATGTAGACGGACAGGACGTGCGGGGCCAGCCGGGGCAACAACCCCGCCTTGACCATCGACGACTTGCCGCAGCCCGAAGGGCCGTAGATCAGCCCAACCGAAAAGCTGGCGTCAGCGTCGGTGGATTCGATCCGGGTCTTCCAGAACCGGAGGATCTCGGGCAGGCCGTCGCGGTCGCGCGGGCCGGGCAAGAGCTCCAGGAAGAACTCGGCGTCGTGCTGGTCGAACGACCGTAAGCCCTTGGGGACGATCTTGGCGGGTCGCGGGTCGGAATCGAGCCTTGCCGAGGAGCTACAGGGCCGAATTCGCCTCCCGGCTCGATCCGGACAGCGAGCTGACCGTACTCAGGCTAGTCGTCGGTGACCCGGACGACCGCCTCCCTCTCGAGGAACTGGCGCAGGTCTTCGGCCAGGTCCCGGGCCGTGCTGTAACGCTCCGACGTTCGTTTCGCGAGCGCCTTCTGGCAGATCCGCTCCAGCTCCTTGGGGATGGTGTCGTCGATCTGACGGGGTGGACGCGGTTCGGCAAGGATGATTCGCTCCCGGACCTCTCGATGCGAGCTGCCCCGGAATGGCCTCCGGCCGGTCAGGAGCTCGTAGAAGACGATACCCAGGCTGAAGACATCGGACCGGCCGTCGACCCGGTGCCCCTCGCCCCGGGCCTGCTCCGGACTCATGTAGGCGGACGTCCCGGCGTCCCTGTCCACCTTGCCGAAGTCCTCGTCGTTGAGGGCCAGCCCGAAGTCGGCCACGTATGGCTTGCCCCGGGTGTCGATCAGGATGTTGGCCGGTTTGATGTCCCGGTGGACCAGGTCCCGCGTATGCGCGTGGTGGAGCGCCTCGGCGACCAGGGCCACCAGCTCGGCCGAGTCCCGGAAGGATGGCCGGGCCGCTTCAACCGCTCTGCCAGGTTGGTCCCCTGGATGTACTTGGAGACGATGTAGCAGAGGCCGTCGTCGGTCCGGCCCACGTCGTGGACGGGGACGATGCCCGGGTGGTCGAGCCGGGCGAGGGTGCGGGCCTCGGCCAGGTAGGTCTCGACATCCTCGCTACCGAGGATCCGATCCGGGTTGGGCACCTTGATCGCCACGGGGCGGTCGAGATCGTCGTCCTGAGCCAGATAGACCCTGCCGAAACCGCCATGGCCCAGGAGTCCGATCACCCGGTAGCGACCGAGCTTCGGGGCCATACCGAGCGACATGGTGGCATCGGGAGCGGCGGCGGCGTCCGACGGGTGCTCCGTCGCGTCCGCGCACCCGAGCGGCAAACGGCAACAGCCGATCCACCGCGCCGAGTCCGTACAGGAAGTCCTGCAGGGCCGGCCAGAGCTCCGGGGATTCCGGGCACAGGTTCTCGGCGGTGACGGCGCGGCCCTGCTCGAGCCACTCTTCCGCCTTCACGAGGAGCTCGACCAACCGCTCGTCGATCACCATGGACCTTCCCTTGCTGCGGTCATCTCGGACATCATCGCCCCGGCGCGACGGCGCGGAACGGCTTCGGCGCGGGATCGCTCGACCATCATCGGGGATCGTCGCGGTACGGGTCGATCGGGACCAGCCCGACCGCACTCGGCGCGGTCTCCTTCAGGGCCGCGTACAAGCGGGCTCGGGCCGCCGTCCAGTGGCGGCGGACGGTCCGATCGGTCACCCCGAGCGCGGCGGCCGCCTCGGCCTGGGTTAGCCCGTGGAAATACAGGAGATCCAGCACATCGCGCTCGTTCTCGGGCAAGAGTTCAATCTGCCGGTAGAGCTCCGCCAGCGCCGTGGGCGGTCCGGAGGCCGAGGAGTCCTCCTGGGCTTCGACCGCCCGCGGATCGTCGAGTCCCCGCGGGTCGCCGCGGTCGGCCTGCTTGGCCAGGTCGAGCAGGAGCCAGCGGATCCGCTGGGCCGCCAGGCGGAAGAAGTCGCGGACCGTGGCCGGATGGATCTCCGCCAGGGCCTGGTAGAGCCGATAGGCCGACTCGTTGGCAACGTCCGTGGTATCGACCATGACCGGGGCTTTCTTCAACCGCGGGAAGCTCCGGCGGAGGATGACGGCCGAGAGGTGACGCAGCCGATCGTACGCGCGGCCGATCAACTCCAGCCGCGCCTCGTCATCACTCCGCTGGATGCGGTCGATCAACTGCTGGAGGGCCGCGGTCTGATCATCGGTCATGAGGGTCCCCGGCGACGGCAGGCTCGTCTCCGCACAGTCTATGGCGATTCAGCGGATATCATCATACCAAGCCGCCAAGAGACCGTCTAACACCTACATCCACCTGGTCAAGATCGCCTCGAATGCAGGCGATCCAGGAGGCATGAGGTCCCTTCTTGAAACGTCCCGGCCGATGGGTACAGACCGGTCACGCCCTTTCGTCCTGTCCGCCCCGATCGCTTAGCTTCGGTAGGGTGGGATTGGAGTTGCTCCTCCGGTACCCGTGGAGGCCCCTAACTGAATGAAAACAACGTCCCCACCGGGAATTCGACGAACACAGGGACCTTCCCGTGTCGCGGGGAATGCCAGGAGTGGTTCGCGGCGGTCGCCAGAGGTAAACGGGTTACGACCATGCGGTTGATCGACCTGGAGTTGAAGGGGCTGCCTGCATCGTTTACGCCGCATGCACGCCGGGCCAACCCGGCTCGACGTTGAATGGGGCTCAGGGGAATGATCGAAGCAATCGAGAACCCGTGTGGAGACCGCTCGCACGGTGGCTTGCCCTTCGAGCAGGTTGGCTCGCTGTGCGAGACCTTTACCCAGGAATGGGACTCGGGGCAGCGGCCCGACATCCCGTCCTATCTGGATCGCGTGACCGCCGGCTCGAAGGACACGCTATTCCACAACTTGTTGGTGTGCGAAGTCCGGCGCTTGCACGAGCAGGGCGAGCGTCCTCGAGTCGAAGATTATTTCCAACGCTTCCCGGAGTTCTCCGGTATTGTCCGTGAGGTGTTCCTGGAAGCGACCGTGTCGTCGCTCGTTCGCCGACCGGAGTCGCGTAGGCCACCGAGCCGGTGGACCACAAGCCGTTGCCGGCCAGCAGGCTCGGTGACTATCGCCTGATCTGCGAGCTGGGGCGGGGCGGCATGGGGGTCGTTTTCGAGGCGGTTCATGTGCGGCGCGGCAACCGCGTCGCCTTGAAAATGCTGCCGCAAGTGGATGGTCCGCGGCCTGTACCGTTTCAAGCGCGAGTTTCGCTCCGCCGCCGACCTCAGCCATCCCAACCTGATCGGCCTGCATAGCCTGGAAGTTGACGGGGCCCAGTGGTTCTTCACGATGGATCTGATCGAGGGGGTCGATTTCCTCGATTACGTCCGACCTGCCGGTCGGCTCGACGCGGACCGGCTCAGCTCGGCCGTATCGCAACTGGTCTCGGGTGTGATGGCGTTGCATCGCAATCACATCATCCATCGGGACCTGAAGCCTTCGAACGTGATGGTTGCGCGCGACGGCCAAGTCGTCCTGCTGGACTTCGGGCTGGTGATCGAGACGGAGCTTTCCGACCCTCGCACAGTCCCTCGACCGGATCGAGGGGACCCCGTCCTACATGGCCCCGGAACAAGCGGCCGGGCTGGCGGTGACGCCGGCGTGCGATTGGTACGCCGTGGGGGTGATGCTCTACCAGGCACTCTCGGGTGACCTGCCCTTCCGTGGTTCGCTCCTGGAGATCCTCCAGGCGAAGCAGACCCGTGATCCGCCGCCGCTGACGGCGGAACCGACGACGCCCACCGAGTTGGCCTCGCTCAGCATGCAACTCCTGGCCCGCGATCCGCAACAGCGCCCGGATGCCTTCGAGATCGTCAAGCGGATCTCCGCCGGCATCGGGCCAACCTCGACCGTCTCGCCGAGCCCGCGTGACCGTCACCTGGTGGGCCGGGAATCGCATCTGGCGGCGTTGAACGATGCCTACCGGACGGTGCGTCACAATGGCGATCCGCAGACGGTTTTCATCGTCGGCCGATCGGGCGAGGGCAAGACGACCCTGGGCGAGCAGTTCCTCGCGTCCCTTCACCAGGATCCCCAATTGGTGATCATGGCGGGCCGGTGCTACGACCGGGAATCGGTCCCCTTCAAAGCGCTGGATGCGCTGATCGACGCCCTGGCCGGATACCTCAGGGCCCTACCTGAGACCGAAGCAGCCCTCTTGATGCCCGATGACGTGGGCATCCTGGCCCGCGTGTTTCCGGTCCTCCAGCGCGTCGAGATCGTGGCCAGGTCGTCGCCTCGAGGAGCCTCGAGCATTGGACGAGCAGCAGGTCCGTCAACGCGCCTTCGCGGCCTTGCGCTCCTTGCTGATTCGACTCAGCCGTCGCTCGCCGGTGATCTGGTTCATCGACGATTTGCAATGGGGCGATGCCGACAGTGCCGAGGTGTTATTCGAGGTGCTTCGACCCCCCGAGGCCCCGCAGGTGCTGTTGATCGGCACCTACCGGAGCGATGAGGTCGAAGACAGCCCGTTCCTCGCCAGGTGGAAAGGGCTTCAGCGCAAGCACAGCACCGAGTTCGCCGATCGCGAGATCAAGCTGGCGCCGTTAACGGCCGAGGAATGCACGGAACTTGCGGTGCAGCTCCTGGGGCAGAGTCACGAGGCGATCCGCCGTCGGGCCCTGGAATTCGTGCAGGAGACCGGCGGCAACCCCTACCTGTTGACCGAGCTGATCGGTTGCTTCGACCCCCAGACCGACTCGTTCCGGCCGCTGCCGATCCAGGAGATGCTGGCAGACAAGTTGGAGCGCCTCCCCGCGGAGGCGGGACGGCTGCTCGACGTGGTCGCCGTCTCCGGGCAGGCGATCACTTTGGAGGAGGTCGCCCGTACTGCCGGCCATGAGACACCCCCGGTCTCGACGATCACCCGCATGCGAACCGAGCCGCCTGGTGCGATTGGTCGGGCGGGAGGATCAACCCCTGATCGATACCTACCACGATAAGATTCGCGAGACGGTCCTCGGCCGGATGGAGGACGTGACCCTGAGGCGGCTTCACCGGGCGCTGGGCGAGACCATCGAACGTGCCATGAGGGTGGACGCGACCGAGGCAGGGATGCTGTTGGACAACCCCGGCCTCGTGCTGACCCGAGTCTACGACCTGGCGTACCATTTTGATGCTGCCGGCGAGAGCGAACAAAGCCCGGGTTTACGGCCTTCACGCCGCTGAACAGGCACGCCGCCAGTTCGCCCTGGAGGTCGCGGCGAACCAGTACGCCCTTGCAGGGCGCAACGCCGAGGAGGCCCCCGATTCCGTGACGCTGCCGGATCGCCGAGGGGTTCGGCGAATCCCTCATGCGCCTGGGACGATACGAGGACGCGTCCAGGCAGTTCGCCGGAGCCTTCGACCTGGTCGATGATCCCGAGACGAAAGCACGCATCGAAATCCTTCAGGGTGAAGTCGCCCTTAAGCAAGGATCGATCGAGAGGAGCGTCGCATTCTTTGAGAGTGGGCTGCGCCGTCTGGGTTATCGCGTCCCGCGCAGCCGGTCCGCCTTCTTGCTCGGGACGTTGTGGCAGGTGCTCATCCAGTCCGGGCACACCTTCTTCCCCAAACGCCTGCACCGCCTATTGCCGAGCACCCGGCACGAGCTGACGATCCGGCTCCTCATGAGGGTTGCTTATTCCTACTGGTTCCAGAACACCCTGAAATCCTCCTGGGCGATGTTGTCGGCTTTGAATCGCGCCGAGCAAGTCCCGCCATCCCCTGACCTGGCATCCGCTTATTCGCAGCACTGCCTGTTGTCGCACGCGATTGGCTTGCACTCGAGGGCATCACGGTATGTTGCCCGTTCCATCGAGCTGAGACATCAGCTCGATGATCGATGGGGGATCGGTCAGAGCTTGTGTTGCAAGGGGATCGGCCTCTTCGCGGCGGCTCGTTACGAAGAAGGGCTAGCCACGCTGGTTGAGTCCATCCGGCTGTTGGCCAAGACCGGCGACCTCTGGGAATCGAACCTCGTCCACTTCCACAAGGGTTGTTGCCACTATGGCCTGGGGGATCTGGACGGAGCGATCTCCGAGGCGCGGCACGACGTTCGAGATGAGCATCCGCATCGGTGAAGACTCGCGAGCCCATACGCGCGATCTACCTCTGGGCGAAAGCCACGCGCGGCAACCTTCCGCTCGACCAACTGAGGACGTGTTTACGGCCCCTGCCGGAGGATATCTGCGCCACCGATCACCTGGTGATGGCCGAAGGCTACTGGCATCGGTTCCACGGCCGCACCGAGGAGGTGCTTGCGGCGTTCCAGCGCGCGTACAACCTGGTCAAGCATCACCTGACGATCAACTTCCACACGGCCGAGGCGCTGCCGCTCCTCGCGACCGCCTTGCGGCTCCACGCCGACGCGACCCACCACAAAGATCCGAGACACGCTCAACGGCTGCGCCAGCGCGCGCTGAAGTTGGCGCGATGGGCGGTGAGGATTACTCGATTCTTCCCCGTTTATCATCCCTATTCGCTCCGCGAATTGAGCATACAACTCGCGGCGAGAGGGCAGGTGAAGAAGGCGTTGAAGTACGCGGAGAAGAGCTGCTCGGTTGCGCAGGGTCAGAAGGCCCGCTACGAGGACGCCGAGTCCTTGCTCCAGCGCGGGCGGCTGGCGAGCCAACTGGGACTGCCCGAAGCGGCGAGTCAGATTCACACCGCTGAGGCCGCCCTGGAGGCGATCGAGAAGTCGGTACGAGACTCTGCCGGCCTTGGACGAAGTTCGTCTTGAATTCGCAGATGCATCCTGACGTCGATCGCGTCGTCGATGAAGAATGCGACATCCGGCCTCGACTCAGGTCTCTTGACAAGAAGTGGATCAAGCCATGTCAAAACGACATCGTGGTTTCACGCTGATCGAGCTCCTGGTCGTCATCGCGATCATCGCCGTCTTGATTGCCCTACTCTTGCCCGCGGTGCAGGCCGCCCGCGAAGCGGCGCGGCGCGCCCAGTGCACCAACAACCTCAAGCAGTTCGGACTGGCCCTGGGAAATTACGAGTCGGCCAATAACACCTTGCCGATCTCCGTCGTCTTTCGCGTCGGCTATCCGCCCTGCTCAGGTTTTGGCCTCGGTGATGGTTGCCAGCAGACCCCCTGGTTCGTCCTGATGCTGCCCTATATCGATCAAGGACCGCTCTACAACGCCTTCAACGCCTCGATCGGCATCGAAGGGCCCAGGCTGCTGGGATATTTCGTCAACAGCACGGTCCATACGACCAAGATTGCCTCCTTCCAGTGCCCCAGCGATAACGACCAGTTGTTCAGTCTTGTGGCGCTCTCGGTCGCCACCAGCGGTGCCGTTCCCCCCTTGCCCTGGTTTCCGACCAAGGGGAATTATGGAGTCAACTGGGGAAATGCGGACTATGG